>NZ_JAMDLG010000001.1:1527783-2768112 GCF_023721715.1 Parasegetibacter sp. NRK P23 | reverse complement strand
AATATATGGTTTCGTTATTGTTTTCTCGCACTGCTTCTTACCTCGCAGGTGCGGCGACACCGAGTACTGATTAATCGCTGGCTTGCTCAGTATTTGTTTTATAGTTGCGATTGTTGCACCCCGAATTACCTAAAATATAAGGGTGTGCCTTGCGAAAAGGCACACCCTTACTATATATTTTGATCAGGAAATTAAATCAACTGCTAACGTTGCGTCGGCCGTTGCGGAAAAATATCCTCCAAACAGCAACAGTTCAGCTATTTTTCTCATCTCGCAAAACACCTGCGCAATAGAAACTTTTCCCATCTAATTAACACTTTGCGTCCTTGCTTCCTTGCGTTGCGCAGTGCGCAGCACAAAGCAATTGCGTGAAAATCTCTCTGTGAAAACATTACGAAAACATCTCCTTCACCTTATCAAAGAAAGTCTTCTCCGATTTGTCCGGCTTAGGCTGAAAATTAGGTGATGCACTCATCTTCTCGATAGCCGCTTTTTCTTCAGCCGAAACATTTTGTGGCGTCCACACATTCACGTGAATGAGCTGGTCTCCTTTTTCGTAGGAGTTCACTGCGGGGAACCCTTTTCCTTTGAGCCGGAATATTTTTCCGCTTTGTGTTCCCGCGGGTATTTTGATTTTTGCCCTGCCATCGATGGTGGGAACTTCCACCTGTGTGCCGAAAACCGCTTCAGGGAAGGATATATATAATTCACAGGCCACATTGAGCCCATCGCGTTGCAGGTCTTTATGTGTTTCCTCTTCGATGAGGATGATGAGGTCGCCGGGTGCGCCGCCTCTTTCGCCTGCGTTGCCTTTGCCGCTCATGCTCAGTTGCATGCCTTCCTGAACGCCGGCGGGGATATCGATGCTAACGGTTTCTTCTCCGTACACTCTTCCTTCCCCTTTACAGCTGCCGCATTTGGCGGTGATGCTGGTGCCTTCACCGTTACAGGTAGGGCAGGTAGTTACGGTTTGCATCTGGCCGAGGAAAGTGCTGGTTACTTTACGCACCTGGCCACTACCGCCGCAGGTATTGCAGGTTTGCACACTGCTTTTGTCTTTGGCGCCGCTGCCACCGCAGGTGGTACAGAAAACGTATTTTTTAACTTTGATGTTCTTGGTGACCCCTTTCGCGATCTCTTCGTAAGTGAGTTTAAGTTTGATCCGGAGATTACTGCCGCGGGTGCCGGTGCCACGACTTCTTCTTCCTCCGCCGCCTCCACCAAAGAAACTGCCGAACATGTCTTCGCCGAAGATGTCGCCGAACTGACTGAAGATGTCGTCCATGTTCATGCCGTGTCCACCACTGAAGCCACCGCGTCCGTTTCCGCTCATGCCGGCATGGCCGAAGCGGTCGTATTGCGCTTTCTTATCGTTGTCGCTCAATACTTCATAGGCTTCCGCGGCCTCTTTGAATTTTTCTTCGGCCTCTTTATCACCTGGGTTCCGGTCGGGGTGGTATTGCATGGCTACCTTGCGGTATGCCTTTTTGATCTCATCCGCGGAGGCGCCTTTAGATACACCGAGTACTTCGTAGTAATCTCTCTTTGCCATACAGTTTTTTCAGCTTTAATTATTTTCCAACCACCACTTTGGCAAAGCGGATGATCTTGTCGTTCAGGTAATAACCTTTTTCCACTTCATCAATCACTTTTCCCTGCATCTCGGGGGTGGGGGCGGGTATTTCGGTAATGGCTTCGTGCTTGTCAGCATCGAAGTCGGTACCTTTTGTTTCCATGGGTTTCAGTCCTTTGGCGGTCAGTTTGTTCCTTAGTTTGGTAAAAATAAGGCCGATGCCCTGTTTCAGGGATTCCGCGTCCTGCTGGCTGGCGAACTGCTGTTGGGCACGGTCGCAATCGTCCAGCACTTCCAGCATTTCGGAGATCACTTCCTTGCCGGCGGTCTGCATCAGCTCAATCCTTTCTTTAGCGGTCCTTCTCCTGAAATTATCAAACTCCGCTGCCTGGCGCAGGTATTTGTCTTTCAATTCTTCTACTTCGGCTTTCAGCTTTTCCAGTTCACTGCCTTCGGCAACAGGTTCGGTCAGGTGGGCCGTTCCGCTTACATCGGCATCCGCGTTAATGTCCATTTCAGTGTCAGGAACGTGGTTCTCTTGTTGTTTTTCTTCCATATTTCTTCCAGATTATAGCAGGTGTTCGTTCAGGCCTGGCCTGAAAATTCTTGCAAAGGTACAACTGTCAAAAGTTTTGCCAATGGGAGAAGGAAAGACAAATTGGCGGGGTATCTGTATCTTCGCGGCATGACAAAACTGTTTCTCAAAAGAAAGATCACTACCCGGATCGCTAACGGGCACCCCTGGATATTCGCCAATGAAGTAAATGAAGTAGACGGAGATATTGAACCCGGCGCAACGGTTGAAGTATATTTTCACGATAAAAAATTTGTGGGAAGAGGGTATGCCAACCCGCAGAGTCAGATTGTGGCAAGACTTTTAACCCGTGATCCCAAAGAAGAGATCAACGAGGCGTTTTTCTACAACAGATTGCTCGATTGCTGGAACTACAAGAAAAAACTGGGCTATGAGGAGAATTGTCGCCTGGTTTTCGGGGAAGCGGATTTCCTCCCGGCCCTTATTGTCGATAAATTCAACGATTATTTTGTGATCCAGACCCTTTCCCTGGGAATGGACCTCTGGAAACCGGCCATCGTCTCGGCATTGAACCGGATTTTCTCCCCCAAGGGTATTTTTGAAAGAAACGACGTGCCGGTGCGCGAACTGGAAGGAATGCCGCAGCAGAAGGGTTTTCTTTCCCCAGAGTTCGATACGAATATCGTGATCAACGAAAACGGGCTCAAATTCCATGTCGATATTCTCAACGGACAGAAAACCGGCTACTTCCTGGATCAGCAGGACAACCGCCGCGCCATCCGAAATATTGTCAGGGATGCAGATGTGCTGGAAGCGTTCTGCTATACCGGAACCTTTTCCCTTCATGCCGCCCATTACGGCGCAAAATCTGTTCTGGGACTGGATATTTCTGAAAATGCGGTGGCGCAGGCCCGGAAGAATGCGGAACTGAACAACCTGCAGGATGTGTGTAAGTTTGATGCAGTAAACGCCTTCGATGTGTTGAAACTCTGGGCAAAAGAAGGTCGCCAGTACGATGTGGTGATGCTCGATCCGCCTGCGTTCACCAAGAGCCGGGAAAATATTCAAAAAGCCATCACCGGTTACAAGGAAATTAACCTGCGGGGCATGAAACTGGTAAAACCTGGTGGTTTCCTCGTTACGGCTTCCTGTACCAACCTGGTGCAACCCGACCTCTTTCTCCAAACCATCGAAATGGCCGCCAAAGATGCCCGTAAGAAACTAAGGCAGGTCACTTTCCAGGCGCAGGCCTCTGATCACCCAATCATCTGGGGCATGGAGAATACGAATTACCTGAAGTTTTTGATTGTAGAAGTGCGGTAGGAATTTTGGAGGTTGAATATTGGATGTTGAATTTTTTGAAGGAATGTCTATCATTCATCTTTCGATATCCAACATTCGTCATTTCCATTATTTCGCCACCTGAAATTTCCCGCTTTCCAGGACCCTTCCGTTTTTATCTTTCAATTGGAAAATGTAAATCCCACGGAAGAAATTGTTGAGGTTCACGTTGTTACGCGGCGTAACCTTACTGATTTCATGCACTTTTTTGCCCATCATATTGTAAATCTGGAAAGTGTAGGAGTTGTCGTATCCTTTGGTGAAATCGAAATTAATATCAGAAGTGGCGGGGTTAGGGTAGAAGCGTACCATCTTAGACGGTGCCTCATCGTGCCCGGTGCCTGATTTTTTCTCCTGGGAAAAACTCTGTGTTGTGAAAACCAGTAAAAGCGATAATATAAAGTAGAATTTCTTCAAATATGGTTCGGATGTGTTGCCAAAATAATACGTTCTTTCAAATTTACAAACAGAAACCCTTAAAAAAAAGCGAAAATACCGGCAGGATACAATAATATACTTACCGCTTCATGCCGGATTTGGGTATTGCTCATTCCTTGTGCAGGTGTAATGTTCTTTATTCCAGCTTTATTCCAGGTCTGGGCATCATGTGCTCAAGAATGATAAATTACATCGAAAGCTGCTATAATCCTAGTGGCCAATAAACCCTGCGGGATCACTTTATGAGCTCCGCAGGGTTTACAAATAGCGCATTCCATGGATAAATATCAAAACTATGCGCCATAAATTATATTACCGCCAAGGTTTTATTGTTAGTTCAGTTTCGCAAGCGTTTCCTGGATCGCATTAAAATCAGGAAGGTCGCCAGGCGTTGGACAAACCTCAGCATACCTGATCACACCTTCTTTATCGATCACAAAAGCGGCTCTCTTACTTACACCAGCCATTTCAAATGCCGGGAAGGTTTCATACAATACGTCGAATGCTTTGGATGCTTCTTTGTTAAAGTCGCTGAGCAAAGGGAAGTTGAGTTGCTGTTCTTCCTTGAATTTGCCCAGTGTGAATACGGAATCCACTGATATGCCCAATACCTTAGCGTCCGCGGAATTATAGGTGGAGATACTGTCACGGATACTGCACAATTCGGCGGTGCAAACGCTTGTAAATGCGAGCGGGAAGAAAACGATCACTACATTGTTTCCTTTCAGGTCGGCAAGGTTTACTTTGTTTTTATCCGTATCGTACAAACTGATCGCCGGTGCTGGTTGTCCTGTCTGAATTGCCATATTTGATTATATTTTTGAATAAACTAATCCGGTGCCAGATGGCAGCGGTCTACTCCAACAAAGGTAAAGCATGTTTGTTGAGGATAATTCGGTGAAATCACCATTTTAAGGACGGTATTTTAACGGATACCCGTTAGAACCTCGGGCAGCGCACGGCGTCTCTGGTCGTATTGAACCTGTCCAGGAAGCCCATATAGGAAACGGAAAGCTCCACGCCGCCCCTGCCCATGCTGGCGGTTTTGAGTTGTGAAACGTTCACATCATAGCTGATGGCTACGGACATTGGCCTGAAATCGATCTTCACCACCGGTATCAGGGCGTCGCGCCAGCGCAGGAACGCACCGGCATAGATGATGTATTGCGGATCGTCAGGAAAATCTCCCAGCTTATGCCCGTATAATGCACCGGCAACCACTTCCTGGCTGCCAGCCTGCTGGGAATAATCGCCCTGAAGGTTGAAAAAGGAGTATTCGTTGATGGCAAGTTTCACGCCAGAACTGAACACCCATTTCGGTTCCAGCCCAATGGTAGGATCCTTGTAGAACGAGTTGAGCGGGCGGTTAAAGTGGTGGTAAGCGGCACCTATAAAAAAAGTGTTGTCCTCATTCGAACTGAGGTTCGAGTTAAAACTCATGCCCACACTTCCATCCCAGTAATTTTGTTTGAAATCCGTGAAATATTCTCCGTCGGGGAGGGAAGGGTTGTAGCCGTTTCCATCGTACTGGTTATTCGTTGTAACGCGGGAACGGTCCAGTCTTTTCTGCACGAGCCCGCCCATGAATCCCAGCGAGAGGTACATGTTCCTGTCGCTGTTCAGTGATTTATGGTAATTCAGCGCGGGAAGAATCTGGGTGGTAGTGAGTGCCACACTGCCTGCCTTATCGTACACGGTTTGGAGGCCCATCGTAATAAAATCGTCCTGCCTGCCGATTGGTTGTTTGTATTCCATGTTGAAAGAACCGCTGCGGTACGCGTTGGTGAAGCTGTTCCACTGGTCGCGGTAAACGCCCTGCACCCTGATATCGCCATTGAAGATACCGGCCAATGAAGGGTTCCGGAGTAATGGCGCTTCGAAGAACTGTGAAAAATGGATGTCTTGCGCATACGAAATACCTCCCCGGAGAAGTAATAAGATGAACAGGTATTTCAGCAATGCTGGTCTCATATCTTTGATTACCGGATTAAAGTTACGTTTCCTTTATAAGGAATTATAGTGGCGTTTTCACAAATGAGTTCAACTACGTACACATAAGTGTCGCTTGATGCGGGTTTTCCCTGGAAATTGCCGTCCCAGCCCATTGCCGGATCGTTGGCCCCGAAGTTCCTCTTTTCGAACATGATTTGTCCCCAGCGGTTGAATACGCGCATGGAAGCGATGCGTTCAATACCTTTTCCCCTGGGATAAAATACATCGTTCATGCCATCTTTATTCGGACTGAAAGTATTGGGAATAAAGAAATTCAAGGTATTGCATATAACGGTAACGGGCACCTCAGCCGTATTGCGGCAACCGTTCTGGTCTACCACCGCAACAGTGTACACGGTATTGAACTGCGGATTGGCGATTGGTTGGGCGCAGTTGGTGCAACTCAGCGCCGTAGACGGCGTCCAGGTCCAGGAGGTGACCTCCTGGCTGTAAGAAAGTTGCAGTGGCGCCGAGCCGCCGGAAGGAACGGTAATATTTGTGGGTACCTGGATTTCGGGCAAGGGATATACTTCAATGGTAGCGCTGGTGCTGCCCGTACAATTCAACAGGTTGGCGGCACTAAGATTTGCCGTGATGGTTCCTGGTGAATTGAACACAACGCGGTGTTCAGGTCCCGTTAAGTTCATGCCATTGCCAATGCTCCATCTCCAGGTGATGGAAGTATCTGCGAAAGCGAGTGATCCATTGATATCTAATGTATCAAACACACATATCCCCGGTAATGTATTGATGATGGGCGAAGGCGTGCGGTAAACACGGATGGTATCGCTGAAAGTACTGGTACATCCTGCCTGTGTAGACACGTTCAGCGTAACGGGGAACGTGCCGGGATGGTTGAATTGATAATTAGGATTTTGGTCCGTACTGGTACCGCCATCTCCGAAGTTCCAGTTGATGGAATTGATCGGATCTGCCGCAAGCGGGATGGTATAATTGGTGAAGCTTACCGCACCGTTGTCGCAGAATTCTTTTCGATCCTTCGCGAAAGCAACGATAGCGCCGCTCACGCGGATCGTGGATGGTCCGCCTACGCTGGCGATGCAGCCCATTCTGTCCGTATAGGTGATACGGGGCGCATAGGTGCCGGGAGAGCCGTAACGGTGCGAAAAAGAAGTAGCACCGGTAGTATCCTGTCCATCGCCGAATAAGAAATTGTATGACAATCCTTCTATGGGTGAAATAGTAAAATTCGTGGTGATTTCATTGCATGCGGTTATGGGAGAATAATTCATAACAGTGGTGCCGGGATCAGGGAAACGGATGGCCTGTACCGCGGAATCCACACATCCGCCGAAGCCATACGCATACAACTTCACGTTATATACTCCAATGTTGTTGAAGAACTGGTTCGGGTTCTCCAGCGTGGAAGTATTGTCGTTGTTGAAATCCCAAAGCAGCGCTTCATATCCCGCGCTTTGATTGGTAAACTGCACTTCAGCGGGCGCGCACAGGAAAAGACTGTCTGAAACCATGAATGCGGCTACGGGATTAACAATGCGTATCAGGTTTTCTTTCCGGATGGAATCCACGCAGCCATAACCGTCGGTCACTTCAAGGAAGATGGTGTAAGTGGTGTCTCCGCCTCTGAATTCCTGAGTTGGATTTTGTTCGGCGGATGTATTGCCATTCCCGAAATCCCAACGGTAGCTGAGGTTGTACCCGGAAGATGTATCGGTGAACTGAACGGGAAGCGTTGGACAAAACAATGTATCAGAAATGTCAAATCCCGCCTTCGGACTGGTAATCTGAAGGGCTACGGGAATGAAAGCGGTATCGGTACAGCCACGTGTGTCCGCTATCGTGAGGGAGGGAAGATAGTTGCCGGAATTGGCATAGCGGTGTACAACAGATGCGGTGCTGTTGTCAATAATGTTTCCATCGCCAAAATCCCACCTGTACCGGCTGATGCCATTGGAAGAGGTGGCGGTGCTGTTCAGTGTGATGTCGCCGTTAACGCAGGCGCCTGTATTGCTGGCGCTGAGTCCGGGTACCGGGCCCGTTACTGCAATGGAAACCGGAGTGCCGAGACTGGTAACGCACCCGTTGATATCTGTAATGGTAAGGCTGATCGTATAGTTGCCATTATTCGCGAAACTTGTATCAAAACTTCTGCCTCCGGCGAAAGGCGTACCTCCGTTGATGCGCCATTCGTAGGAGCGTATCAGTGTCGGGTCGCTGTTGATGGCGCTCACGGTAATACGTTCATGTTTACAGGCGTTGTTGTTGGAAACGGAAACATCAGCGGATTGTGAGGTAATGATCACTTCACGTTGAATCCGGTGGGAACAGGTGCCGTTTGTTACTGTGAGGGCCACATTATAAGAACCAACAGCCGGGAAAATGAAGGATGGATTTGGATTAGTGGAAGTGGAGGCCGTAGCATCACCAAACTCCCAGAGGTAGGAGACTGTTTGTGTATTATCAATGAGGGAGTTGTTCGTAAATACCACTTCCCTGAAATCAGGGCATTGCACTGCAAAATCAAACCTTGCTAATGGTGGTAATACCGTAATATAATTTGTATTGGTGATCTCCTGCCTGCAACCATTGTTGATGGCAACAAACCGGATGGTATAAGTTCCTGGTTCCGCGTAAGAATGAGCGGGATTTTCCTCCGTGGATGTATTGCCATCTCCGAAGTCCCATTCCCAGGCGTCACTTTGAGCGGAGGTATTGGTGAATTGAATGCCGGAACCTACACAGCTTTGGGTAGCCGAGCTGGTGAAAGCCGTGCCTGGCGAACTGCCTACGCGCACAGCATTGGTCGCGGTAACGGTAGTATTGCATCCTGGCCCGCTAACGGTAAGTATAACGGTGTAATTGCCGGTATTCGTGTAAACATGGGTGGGGTTTTGCACATTGCTGGTGGTGCCGTCTCCAAAGTCCCAAAGCCAGGATGTGACGGGAACAACCGTGTTCACAACGGGCGTGGGGGTGTAAGTATAGGGGGCGCATCCCGCTCCTTGCAAACTAGCTGTATTTATCTGGGGTTGACGAATCCGAATATAGTTGTCTTGCCTGATTGTATTAGTGCAACCATTAGCGTTGGTGATGGTGAGGCTAACATTATAATTGCCTGCCGTGCTGTAAGTATGCGATGGGTTGGCGAGGTTGGAGCTGTTGCCATCTCCGAAATCCCAGTTCCAGGAAACCGCGCCTGGTGCGTTTGCCGTGAAATTGGTGGTGAGCGGCGCTGCACAGCCAGTTCTGCCCGAAGCGGAGAAGTTAACCGCGGGACGGGGCGTCACGGTCAGCGCACGCGTAACTGAATCTTTGCAGAAGCCAAAGTCTGTAACAAGTTTTACCTGGTAAGTTCCGGCTGTATTGTAGGTATGACTGGGAGATGTTGCGGTTGAGGTATTACCGTCTCCAAAATCCCAGGTGCTTGAAACCGGGGCAGGGCTGCTGTTGTTGGTAAAGGGAAATGGTGTTTCGATACAGGCAACGGTGCCTGCGGAAATAGCCGGGTTGGCGCCAGTGACGGTGATGGAACGGGTTAATGTTTCACTACAGCCTAAAGCACTGGTGGTTACAAGCGTAATATTATAAGTGCCCGGCGCTGAAAAATTGGCGGTGGGGTCCTTGTCGGTACTGGTTGTTCCGTTGCCGAAATTCCAGTTGTAAGAAAGGGTGCCCGGGCCTGCGCTCTCATTGGTGAAGCGCACGGGGAAGGGAGCACGGCAAACACTATCCTGTGCGTGTCTGAACGCGTTTGTTATACCTGAAAGGATGCGAATATATCTTCCGCGTGATACGGTTCTCCGGCAGCCGGTGCTGCTGGTTACGGTAAGGGTTACCGTGTAAAAGCCGTTCGCGGTGTATTGTTTACTGGGATTGCGTTGGGTGGAGGTGGTTCCGTCGCCGAAATCCCAGCTCCAGGCCGTTATGGTACCTCCGGCATCGGTGGAGCGGTCGGTAAACCTGATGGTGCTGCCAAGACAGCCCTCCGTAAGGTTGGCCTCAAATGCGGCGACAGGCGAAGGATTAACAGTGATATAGCCTGTTTTCGTTTCCCCATCCACGCCATCCTGGTTGCGTACCACCAGCGTTACCGTATAGGTTCCGGGTGTCGAAAAATTAACGGTGGGGTTCTGGAGATTGGACAATTGCCCGTTTCCGAAATCCCAGTTCCAGAATTGTGGTGATCCTGTGGATTGATCCGTAAATCTTACTGATAACGGTGCGCAGCCCTGGGTAACGTTGGCGGTAAACTGTGCTACGGGCACCTGCGCGCCAGCGGCCTTAAAGGCCAGGCATACGAACAGGGTGAGCAGCAGCCGGGTATAATGAAGCGGGTACAATAGTGGTTTGTTTGGTAGCAGGAAGCACTGTGCAAAAACTATTCCGTTTAACGCACCAGGGTGATATTTCCTTTAAAAAGAAGCACCTGGTTGTTTTCGCAAACTACTTCCAGTGTATAAACGAATACGTTCGGATCAAGTAATTTACCCTTAAACGTCCCGTTCCAGCCTTTGTTGGGTTCGTTGGCTAAAAAATTTCGCTGCTCAAAAATCTGCTGTCCCCAGCGGTCATATATCCGGAAGGAACGGATGCCGTAAATGCCCTTTCCCCGTGGATAGAGGATATCGTTCATGTTATCGCCGTTGGGAGAGAAGGTATTGGGCAAAAACAGGTTTCCATCGTTACACACCACATGTACGGTAACTTCATCACTGGTGGCACAGGCGCCGGGGTTGCTGCCTGTAACCCGGTAAGTGGTGGTGTTTTTCGGGCTGGCGAATGGAGCGGGGCAATCAGCGCAACTCAGTCCTGTGGCCGGCACCCATCGGATATTGGTGACATCAGCCGAAAAGGAAGCGCTGATGTTTGCGCCGGAGCCAACAGGTATGGTGATGTCTGTACCGGCCAGTACAACAGGAATGGGGTACACGGTAACCGTTACGTTTCCTGTATCTGTAAAACAATTGTTGTCGTCCCTTCCAATTACCTGGTACGTGGTGGTAACCGATGGATTTACGGTAGGATTCGGGGTGGAGGTATTGCTGATGGAAGTGGCCGGCGTCCAGGAATAAAGTTCCGCGCCACTGGCGAAAAGCCTTACGGATGCTCCGGCACAAAGTGTGTCGGCCGAACTGAAGCTGATGGTGAAAGGTTGTTTTACCCTGAGTTCTATGGAATCGGTGGCACTGCAACCGAAGCTGCTATAGCCTGTTACGAAATATTTCCGGTCCGAAATGGGTGCAACGGTTGGTGCATCACAATCAGTACAGGGAAGGTCTGGGTGCGGGGTCCATACATATCTGGCGCCGCCGGTGGGTTGAAGGGTGAAATTTTCTCCCAGGCAGATCACTGAATTGGTGCCCGCATTAATGGGAGGAGTAGGATGCACCACCGCGTTCGTTGAATAACTGTGTGAACAGCCAAATCCGGTGCTGGCCGTGAGTATTACCAGGTAATTGTTGGCCGTGGCGTAATGTACCGGACCGGAACTGATGCCGGTGGCTTCCTGCCCGTTTCCAAACGCCCATTTCCAGGTGAGCGTGGAGGTGTCGTTCCGGAGGATGTTCCCGGTAAACTGCAGCAGGGCTGGTTCACAGGCCTCCATCATTCCCGAAAAACTAATCTCCGGACTCGGTGCCACCACTACCGGCGCAGTAGTTTCAAGTGAATCACTGCATCCGGTAGCCGTTTCAATTACCAGTTTTACGGGATACCTGCCGGTTTGTGTGTAAGTATGCGAAACGTTCTGACCGTTTTTAGAGGTGCCCTCGCCCAGCCGCCAGGTGTATTTTGTGACCAGGTCGTTCCCTTTGCTGGAATCATAAAGCTGAACTGTGCCAATGTCACAAAAGGTGGTGTCCGACATGCCGAAATTAGCTTTCACACCTTTCACTTCCACCGCATCGGTTCCTTCAATGGGAATCTTGCAGCCATCTGCGTCCACCAATATCAGTTTCGGAAAGTATGTTCCCGCCAGTTCATAAATGTGTTCCGTGGTTTTGGCCGTTGTATTCTCTGTTATACCATCATTGTAATCCCATATAAAACTCACTTTATCGTTGGTGACCGCCTCCAGGTTCAGTTTTACGGGCACGCAACCCGTAATGCCGTTGTACTGCATGGTGCCACGCGGACCTCTTACCACGATGGCCCTCGTGGCCGTATCGGCGCAGCCGCCAATAGAATTGATGTAAATCTTCGCCAGGAAGGAATCCGGGGTATTGTAAAAATGCGCGGGGGCGGGAAGCGGGCTCAGCGGACTGTTATCGCCAAAATCCCATATCATGGAAGTGAAGTTGGAAGAGGTATTCGTAAAATTGACGAGCAGCGGTGGGCAGGTGCTGACGCTGTCGCTGATCGTGAAAGCCGCTACCGGATTGGCGATGGTGACCGATTTTTCCTGAACCAATGTATCGGTGCAACCATAATAATCCCTGATGGCGAGACGCACGGTATAGATACCATCACCTTCGTATTGTGTGGTGGGTTCGTAGGCGTTCGAGGTTGATCCATTGCCGAAATCCCAACTGTAAGTAGGGAGGTCCGCGGAAGAGTTGTTGGTAAACCGGATAGGTTTGTTGTCGCAGCTTTCCGTCGCGGAGGCGAAGAAAGATGCTTTCGGAGTGGGTACGAACATGTAGGCGCCTGATTCACTGTGTTTGCATCCGCGACTGTCCGTTACCGTGAGCATGGGGAATTTGGCGCCGCCCGAACTGTAAGCGTGTTGAAAGGGAGGCGCGGCGAGCGTGTCCGCATCAGTGGGATCATATTGCCAGATCCATTGGGTGACAGGGTTTTTCCCATCTGAAAAGGACTGATCGTTTAGGGTGAATGTCTCGTTAAGGCAGGGCCGGTATTTGGAAGGGGTGAATCTGGCCGTGGGCCCGAATATTTCAACTGCCTGTGGTTTGTTTACCGTGTAAGTACAACCATATTGGTTTGTAACGCGCATCGTAATATTGTATTTCCCCGCTTCAGGTAAAGCCATATTTAACGGGGTGTTGCTGAAGGACGCGGAGTAATATGTGTAACCTTTACCCACATTGGTAAATTCCCAGTAAACATACGGCGCACTGGTAATGGTGCTTACGCCTGATGGCGTATACACCACCATAGTATTTTTACAGGCTTCCGCTGTGGCGATGGAAAGGTCGGGCGTAAACACTTCTATCGAGACAGTCTGTGTGTACCGGTTGGTGCATCCGCCGTTGGTAACGGTGAGGGTTACATTGTACACGCCGTTCTTCGCATATGTATGAGCAGGCGACGGGGAAGTGGAACTGGTATTGTCTCCGAAATCCCAGTTCCAGGTGAGCGGTTCTATCGATTGATCGGTAAAGCTTCTGTCAAATGGCGCATTGCAGTTTACAGCATTGGTAAAGAACCTGGCGATGGGCGGTTTGATGAAGATGTAATTTTCTTTCGTGATGGTATCCCTGCAACCGTTGTTGTAAGTAACCAGCTTTACGGTGAATTTTCCGGTGTCACTGTATTGGTGCGTGGCGCCAACGCCGGATACGGAAGCGCCATCTCCGAATAGCCAGAGGTCCGAATTACTGCCGTTCCCCGTTTGTGTAAAAATTACCGGATCGTTTGCGCAGCCGTTCAGTGGCGTGGCCGAAAAATCTCTCCCGCTTTTGCCGCCTACTCTCACGGTGGCCGCGTATGTAACGGAGTCCTTACATCCGCCTGCAGTGGTGATCACAAGTTTTACATTGTATACGCCCGCTGTGGTATAGGTGTAGTTCGGGGTTTGCTGGGAAGAATAGCCCCCGTCTCCGAAATACCATTCGTATTTAACAACGGTTTCCGAAGTGTTCATTACATAAGGGATGGGGCGATAAGTAAGTGGAGCGCATCCTTCCGCGTAAGCGTTGTAGAAGCCAATATTGGGACGAACAATCTGTATCAGGTATCTTTTTTCAACGGAATCCCGGCAGCCGTTTGCCCCAACCACTACGAGTGTTGGACTGAAGTATCCGGTAGTATTGTACGTGTGGTTCGGATTTGCCGACGTACTTGTACCGCCATCATCGAAACGCCAGAAGTAGCTGGCGGGATTGCCGGAACTCAGGTTGTTGAACGTAACGGGGAATGGTACGGAACAGGCGGAGGAGTCGCTTGTACTGAAATCCGGGCGCGGCGTGGGCAGTACCTCGATTTCTTTGGTTACCACATCCTGGCAGGCGCCGAAGTAGCTGGTGAGCTTAACGGTATGTTTTCCTGCATTGGCAAAGCGGTGCGATGCATTCAGGCCATAAGCCGTTCCGCCATCGCTGAACTCCCAGAACGCGCTGTATGGTGCGGGAGAAGATGTGTTGCTGAATTGAACCAGGTTGCGTTGACAGGCGGTAGCGGCCATGCTGAAATCGGCTTTCACTGTACCAATGGTAATGGCGTTCTCCTGCTTCATGGTATCCCTGCATCCTTTGTCGTTCAGGGCCACCAGCATTACGGTATAAGTACCCGCTTTTGTATAGGAGTAGGCCGGGTTCATTCCGGTGCTGGTATTGCCGTCACCAAAATGCCAGGTGTATGTTCTGCTGCCTGTTCCGGATGATGTGTTGGTAAACTGAATGGCGGTTGGCGGCTTACAACTGCTGGGTGCGCTAAAGGTGAAGTCGGCCTTTACACCGTCGGAAAGACGGATATAATTCGGTTTTGAAAAAGTGCTCTTGCAACCTTCACTGTTGGTGACCTGGAGCGTTACATTAAAATTCCCCGCCCTGGTGTACACATGTTCGGGGTTCTTTTGATCGGAGGTGGTGCCATCTCCAAAGTCCCAGAGCCAGGTGCTGATGGTGCCGGCTTCTGGTGTACTGGCATCGAAAAATTGCGCGCGCAAAGGAAAGCAGCCGGTGGTGGCCGATGCGGTGAAATTCACCTTCGGCGAAGCGTTCACGCGGATGTACTGGTTCTTGACGATAGAGTCCTTCTGGCCGTTGGCGGCCGTGATGACCAGTTTTACCGTGATCCAGCCGGTATCGGTATAACTTACTTTCGGATTTTGTTGTGTGGTAACCGTATTGTTCCCGAGGTTCCACAGGTAGCTGACCGCTCCCGTAGATTGATTGGTGAACTCTACCACAATAGGATTACATCCCGATGTGATGTTGGCGCTGAAATCGGCTTTCAGTTGGGCCAACAACATACCGGGCAGAAAAAATAGAAGTGCGGTTAGCACGTGTTTCATGCTGCGGGCGGGTGGAGTTCGGGTTCAAGTTACTTCAAAATGCCCGGTTATTTCTTTTTAAGGTGCATTTTGCGGTCGGGATTTCCGGCTGCCGCGTGCACATTGGTCCAGTTGTTATCGGTGATCTTCCATTCGCCCGTGATGTTCTCCAGCGGAACCGATCCGTCCGGGAAACTGGCGGCGATTTTTTTGTTCAGGAAATCTCCTTCCCAGGTACCTTCAATGGTTTCACCTCCGGCAATGCCCTGCACGGAACCGTCTTCATTAAATTTGAACTCGTACGGCGCATAGCTGCCGGTTGTTTCCGCGCCCTGCTCTTCGAAACGCACGATGTACCATTTGCCTGAAATCATGGCTTTTACCACAATGTCGTTCACCTTTGCTTCCACTTTCTTTTTAACGCAGTGGGAATGAATGATGCAGATAATAAGCGCGGCAAGTGCCACTTGTGGGGTAAAGAATTTGCGCATAGGCAAAACGGGTTAGGTCAATAGGTATATGGATGCATATTTACCGGTCACATATTCCATGAAATGCGCGCTGTTCAAAGGCTCTCCCGTAACCAGCGTACAAAGCTCATTGCTGGTGTATTTCCTGCCGTGCCTGTGAATGTTTGTTCTCAGCCATTCCAGTAACGGAAGTGTATTCCCCTGTGCCAGGTTTGCTTCCAGTTGCGGAATGTCTTGCGTGGCTTTTTTATAGAACTGTGCGGCATACAAACTTCCGAGACTGTAAGTAGGAAAGTATCCGAAGCTGCCATGGCTCCAGTGCACATCCTGTAAACAGCCGTTACGGTCGTTCTCCACTATAACGCCGAGCCAGTTCTTATATTGTTCGTTCCAGAAGGCCGGAATGTCTTTCACCGCAAGGTTACCGCCAATCAATTCCTTTTCAAGTTCGTACCGGATCATCACATGAAAATGGTAGGTGAGTTCATCGGCTTCCGTTCTGATAAAAGAGGGTTTCACCTGGTTGATGCCTTTGTAGAAATGGGGAAGATCAACGCCCGCCAGTTGTTGGGGAAAAGCTTGTTGCAAACGGGGGTACTGGTGTTTCCAGAAGCTGAGGCCCCGGGCAACGTTGTTCTCCCACATCCTCGACTGGGATTCATGGATACTGAGTGAAGCCGCTTCTCCCAGGGGCAGTCCATACTGGTCTTCCGGCAGCCCCTGTTCATAAAGGGCGTGGCCCAGTTCATGAATGGTGCTCCATACCATATTGCCAAGGTCGTGCTCATCCACGCGTGTGGTGATGCGCACATCTCTTGCAGAGAAATTGATGCTGAAGGGATGTTCCGCGATATCCTGCCGGCCAGCTTCCAGGTCGTAGTTCATTTCTTTCAAAAGGTTCATGCCATAATCCCACTGTTCCTGTTTGGGATAATTTTTATGCAGAAACCCATTGTCCACCTGCGGCGCGCTGCCGATGCGTGCTATCAGTTCCCGCAGCGGTTGTTTTAATTGATGGAAAGCGGCGTCAAGCATAGTAACGGTAGCGCCTTTTTCATAATCGTTCAGCAAAGCATTATAACGGTGGCCTTCGTAGCCGAGGAGGTCAGCTTCCTGTTTTTTGAGTTCCACCACTTCCGCCAATGGAGCCGCGAAAAGCGAGAAGTTGTTTTCTTTACGCGCGCTCATCCACTGGTTAAAGCTTTTAGAGATGGTTTCACTCATCTGGCGCACAAAACTCCCGGGGAGTTTACGGCTCTTGGTTACATCTTCTCTGATCAGACGGAGGTTGTGTTGCTGGTCCGCTTCAAGGCCATGCCCTTCTCCCAGTTCTTCCAGCAGGTCATGTATTTCAGGAGAAACGAATTTAGCATGCGCCAGTTCCGTGAGTGTGGCTACCTGCCTGGCCCTGGTGGCGGCGCCTGCTGGTGGCATATAGGTTTCCTGGTCCCATTGTAAAACGGCGGAGGCATAACGGAGGTCGGCTACTTCCTGCATTTTCTGAACAAGGCTGCTGTAAGTTTCGGATGGGGACATTTGTGAAAGTTTGCGGCGAATTTCGGTTGTTTAACGCTAATTCCAGCGCAAAATAAAAAACGGGCGACTGTAAAACAGATCGCCCGGCGCTGACCGACCACCATCTTACTACAATGTAAGAGCCGACAGCAAAAGGATGAATAGCTTTCAGAGGTCGCGACACACACCGGGAATGACGGGCAATTTAAGCAATAGGTTGTCATCATGATAAGCAATACCGTGTTTTAACCCTTTTTGTTGATCTTGAATAAGAATTCCCTGAACTTGTTATAACTTTCCATATCTAAAAGATGAACAGATGACCTTACGAAAAAGCTTACTGGCATTGCTGTGTGTATGTGTTTCCCTTGTTGCCGGCGCCCAGGATATTGATTCCATGCTGAACCGGCTGAGCAGGGATTACCCGGAAGAAGTGGTGTACGTGCAAACCGATAAGTCACATTTTGTTTCCAACGATACGGCCTGGTTCAAAGCCTATATCATGCAGAACGGGATTCCTTCTGTACTGAGTACCACCTTGCTCGCCGATCTGGCCGATGCTTCAGGAAAACTGGTGGCCCGCACATTGTGGCCCGTGCTGGAAGGAAGCGCGGCAGGTTTTTTTTCACTAAAGGATCTGAAAGCTGGCGTGTACCAGTTTCGTGCATACACGCCCTGGATGATGAACAACGATACGGCATTTTTTTTCCGTAAGAACATCGTGGTGGTGGAAACGGGCAATGCAAAGCCTGAAGGTGTGCAGTTCGATTTCGGATTTAAAATGTTGCCCGAAGGCGGCAACTGGGTAGCCGGCGTGGTGAACAATATGGCTTTCATTGTGCGCGGATCAAATGGTATGCCCGTGCAGGTGAAGGGAAAAGTGGTGGAAGAAGGTACAGAAGAAGCTATCACCGACTTTCAATCTGTCCACGATGGAATGGGGAACTTTCTGATGGTGCCCCAGGAAGGGAAAACGTATACGGCCATTGTGGAGGCCGAGGGTAAAACAAAACGTTTCCCGCTTCCTCCCGCCACCAACAACACTGTGTCGTTAAGGGTGCAGCAAACTTCGCAGCAGTTGCTGTTCCAGTTGCAATCGGCCCCCATGTTCAAAACGCTGATGCCGAATATTACCGTGGCCGCTTATATGAACCAGCAGTTGGTGTACAAGGCCATCGCGCAGGTCGGAAAACTGTCGGAAGGCATCAGTGGCCGCATACCCCTGAAAGGCTTGCCCACCGGCGTGTTGGTGCTTACCGTATTCGCCGACAACTGGAAGCCGGTAGCGGAAAGAATTTGTTTTGTAAAAGATGACTCAACGGCGCTCCCCTTGCTCACGCTGAAGCATGATACGACGTCCGTTAAACCCAGAGGACTCAATGTCTGGGAACTGAATTTGCCCGAAGGTGCCGCCGGAAATCTCTCCCTTTCCATCACCGATGCAGATCGGGTACCTGGAACTGAGTTGGAAGAAAACCTGCTCACCAGGTTCCAGCTTACAGGAGAACTGAAAGGAAGGGTGTACAATCCGGGATGGTATTTGTCGAAGCCCTACGATTCCACCAGGAAAGCTTTGGATCTATTGCTCCTCACACAGGGATGGCGGAAATACAACTGGGAAGTGATGGCCAAAGGATTCTATCCACCGATCCGCGTGAAACCTGAACAATACCTCACGTTAAAAGGAGATGTTTCCACCGCCTCCGGTAGAAAATCACTGCCCAACCAGGAACTGATGCTCATTATGGCGGGAAAGGATTCTTCCAAACAGATACTCACGGCCATGACAGATATCACGGGTACTTTTAAAATGCCCGGCATGGTGTTCTTTGATACCGTGAATGTTTATTACCAGTTGAACAAATCGAAAGGCGACGCCAAAGATGTGCTGTTGCGCCTTAGTCCTTCCGTGCCTTCTCTTATGACGGCGCTTCCCCCGCTCGCGGAGAAGAATGCCTACTTCCTGGAGGATACCGCCATGCGAAACCTGGCTTTGAACAGGAAGAATATTTTCGACAGGTTATATGGCCAGAAAGGTGTGCTGGATGAAGTAATTGTTCGTGCCCGCAAGAAATCACCGCTCCAGATGATTGATGAAAAGTACGCAACGGGTTTGTTCTCTTCCGATAATGCCACCAGTTTCGATTTTATCAACGAACCGCCAATGGGAATGATGGACATCTTCCAGTTCCTGCAGGGTAGAGTAGCCGGTTTACAGGTTTCAGGTATGGGTGGAAATGTGTCGCTTTCCTACCGGGGTGGGGCACCCTCTCTTTTCCTCGACCAGATGCCGGTGGATGCGCAGATGCTTTCAGGTATTCCTGTTACAGACATTGCGCTGGTAAAAGTATTCCGTCCTCCGTTCTTCGGCGGAGCAGGTGGTGGCGCGAACGGTGCGATCGCCATCTTTACCAAAAGAGGAGGAGATGGTAATTCTTCTGTTCCCGGACTGGAGAAAACAACGATGGCGGGGTACAACCAACTCAAACAATTCTATAGCCCGGATTACGAACTCGATCCCGAAGCCAATCCTTATGGAGATTTTCGTTCCACCATCCTTTGGCAGCCTTATATTTTGGTGGGAGCGAAGGAAAGAAAAACCGCCATCCGGTTCTACAACAACGATGTGACCACCCGTTTCCGGATAGTGGTGGAAGGTGTAGACGCCGAAGGGCGGTTGTTAAGGTTGGAGAAAGTGGTGCAGTAGAACCTACTTCTTCATTTTTTCCGAGTATTTCACGCCTTCTTCAATCCATTTCGGAGCGGGCTTGCCTAGCAGGTAATGGTCGAAGAATTCAAATTGCCTTTTCTGGTAATCAATCTGGTTCTCTTTTTTGGCCAGGCCATGGTTTTCGTCGGCATATACCAGCATGATGTGTGGCTTCTGCATTCTGCGCAGGGTGCCGTACATTTCAATGCCCTGGTGCCAGTCAACAGCGCCGTCCTTGTCTCCGAAAGCAACCATCAGCGGTGTATTGATGTTCTTCGCCTGGAACATGGGAGAGTTGCGGATATGCTCTTCCATCCTGTCGTACCAGGGACCATCGAAACGGCCTTGTGAGGTCTCGAATATTTTCTGATCCGGAACACCGCTGTTCCAGTAAATACTCATCGACATACTGATCAGGTCCGTTAAAGGCGCGCCGGCAATGGCCGCTTTGAAGAGATTCGTCTGGGTGATGATGAAGGAGGTTTGGTAAGCCCCCCAGCTGTGCCCCATTAAACCAACTTTGTTTTCATCGATCATGCCTGTTTTTAAAACTTCTTCCACAGCCGGCACCACACAGTTCACGGCCGACATACCGGGTTCGTTGATGTCGTAAACGATATCCGGGCGGAAAATGAAATAACCGTTGGTCGTGAAGTTGGTGGTATTGTATGCGCTTCTCTCGTTGGGAGAAGTATAGCCATGCAGGGTGTTGGACAGTATCTCATAGATGTACACCACCATCGGATATTTTTTTCCGGGCTGGTAATCGGCAGGGTAGAAGAGGGCGCCCTGGAGTTGCTGACCTTTCTTATTGGTGAAGTTCACCAGTTCGCTTTTACCCCAGGCATAATCTTTCTGTTGCGGGTTGGTCGTGGCCACTACAGTGGATTTCTTCCAGTCGCCATTCACGGCCACTACGGAAGGTGATTCGCTGAAGGTTTGCTGCAGGTAGGCGTATACGTCAGCGTCTTTTGCTTTGGTAAGCCTGCCCATGGCTTTATCTGCATATACGAGTTCCTGCACCTGACCTTTGTTCAGTTGGTAGAAACCGCTGCGCTTTGTTTTATCGCCATACGCGGAGAGTATGATGGGTTTTGTTTCATCGAAATATTCATTTTCAGCATCGGTGCGCACTATGCGGAAAACGATTTCGTCTTTTTCGCCGCTGGTCAGTTTCCTTGTTTTTTTGCCATCGGCCTGAAGTGCGTAGATATTGTATTCATCGTACACCAGCAGGTCTTTGTCACCTTTTGTCCAGCCTGCCATACCGAAAGGCGGTTTAGTAGCGGGATGGTCGTCTTTGGTATTCCAGAAATCAGTTTTTATACCACCACTCAGGTTCCTGTGCTGGTTTTGCTGCACATCGTATACCCACCAGTTCTGATCGGCGAAATAGGTGAGGTATTTTCCATCAGGTGAGGAGTTGAAGCCTGTGTAATATCCGGCAAGTTTCTTTTCTCCCAGTAACTTTCGAGTACCGGTTTTCAGGTCTACGAGGTGAAAATCGGCGTAATCTTCTTTGAATGCCGGTTTGTATTTAGTGTCGTTCATCACCACTGCGATCTTTTGTTTTCCGCCAATGGATGCACGGGGAAAAACACTGTCGGCCACCTGGATGAAGTTCTTTTTATCGAAGTTGTAAACACCGAGGAAGTTGGCGTTTTTATCCTGGTTGTAGGTGAGTTTCTGGCGGGGTTGGATTTCTTCATCTTTCCAATGCCAGATATCAAGTCCGGAAGGGTTTTTCAGCGAGGAATCCTTTTTAGGCGCTGCCTTTACCAGGGCTGCGGAATCTTTCCTGGTGGAATCTTTTGCGGCGGGCGCTTTCTTTGCCGTATCCTTTTTGGGTTTTTCGGTCCACTTGTTCAATCCGAAGAATACACTGGTAATATCTTCGCTTAACCCGATATTCGCCGTAGGCACAATACGCATGTCTTTTGGAAGACCTGCAAGATCGCTGTTCGAAAGCAGGGTGAGTGCAGGTGTTTTGTATACATTCGTATACGTGTAGATCACACCGGTTTCTTCTTCATGGTCCGGTGATTTAACGGTTTTCATGAAACAAAGTGCATCCCCGTTTTTTTGCCAGGTCAGCTGGCTGAACCTGCAGGTGTCGCTGGCCAGCACTTTCAGCGCATAAGTGTTCAGGTTAAAAAGTTCCACGCTGTTGGCCGCGTCGTTGGCGCCTTCAATAACATAAGCGAGGAAATCTCCTTTTTTATTGAAAGCGGATGCCGTAACGTTCCCGATGGTTCGTGTGGTGCTGTCAGTCAGGTTCCGGAGCAACAGGATGCTTCCTTTTTCCGTGTTACCTTTGGCCGGATCGAGGGTAATGGCCAGGAACTTCCCATTTTCACTGAATGAAAACCTGCCCGCATTTTTGATGGAATACTGCCTGCCTGTAACCAGGTTCATGTAGCCCGTACTGTATTCTACCGGCTTTTTTTGTTCTTCCAGCTTTTCCGATTCTTTGTAGGATACGCCAACCCTGTAAGCGATCCATTGATTGTCGCCGGAAAATACCGGTCCTGAAGCGAAAGCGATGGCGTATTTCTTTTTGGTGAGCAGGTTCTCGAGGAACAGACTGTCATTGTCCTTCTGCACCATCATCTGCCAGGCGAGCCATGCGCCATTGTTGGAAATAGCGGTGGCGCCCAGGCTTTGCCATTTGCCGTAATCTTCGGGCTTTAACTGTTTTTTCGTTTGAGCGTTGCCGGTAATGCCGGCAAGCAGTGCACCTGCCAGTAACAGGCGATAGAATTTTTTCATTCGGTTGCTTTGCATTTTAGTGAAAGATGTATCATTGGTTGACGGGAAAGATATTTTAAATTGCAGCAATGTGGCAAAATTTTGGATGAACGGGCGTAATTTCTTTATTTAGATTTGAACGGAAGTTTAAAAGGGCGGAAGATATGGCTACACGTATTAAAGATATATCGGATTGGCTGGAAATCATAGCGCCTCCGGCATTGCAGGAAGAATGGGACAATTCCGGGCTGCTTACAGGCAACGGGGAAACCATTTGTACCGGCGTACTGGTTACCTTAGATGTTACTGAAGCGGTACTGGATGAGGCCATTGCCCGCGGTTGTAATATGGTGGTGGCGCACCACCCGGTCATTTTCAAAGGACTGAAGAAACTGACCGGGAGGAATCATGTGGAAAGAACGGTTATAAAAGCGATCCGGAACGATATTGCACTTTACGCCATTCATACGAATATCGACAACAGGATCAACGGCGTGAGTGGCCGGATGGCCGATAAAATGGGGTTAGAGAAACAGAAGGTGCTACAGCCGATGAACGGGTTGCTCCGGAAATTATATACTTATGTTCCGGCAAGTCACCTGGAGCAGGTACGGGTTGCCTTATTCAACGCCGGGGCGGGAACCATCGGATTATACGATGAATGCAGTTTTCAGGCCCCGGGCGAAGGTACCTTCCGGGCAATGGATGGTGCAAACCCATTCCTTGGAGAAAAGGGGGCGCGCCACCTGGAGCAGGAGCATAAGCTTGAAGTGCTGTTTGAATCCTGGAAGGAGGGGGCCGTTTTAAAGGCGCTTCGCGCCGCGCATCCTTATGAGGAAGTTGCTTACGAGGTGGTACGCCTTGAAAACCAGCATCCTGAAAATGGCGCCGGAATTGTGGGGGAGCTCACCCAGCCGGTTGCGGAACAGGAATTTCTGGCACGGATTAAAAAATCCTTTGGACTAACAGCCTTACGGCACACGCCGCTCAGGAACCGTGAGGTACGTCGCGTAGCCGTTTGTGGTGGCGCAGGTAGTTTTTTGATTTCCAATGCATTACGTCAAGGAGTGGATTTTTATATAACCGCTGATGTGAAATACCATGAATTTTTCGGAGCGGAAGGGCAAATGGTGATCGCGGATATCGGGCATTTTGAAAGTGAACAATTTACCGTAGAATTGCTATATGAAATTTTGCTGAAAAAATTTCCTAACTTTGCCGTCCTTAAATCGGACGTCATAACAAACCCGATTCAATATTATATATAATATGGCTACAGTTAAAGAATTCTCCGTTGAGGAAAAATTAGCCTCGCTGATCACACTGCAGAAGATTGAGTCCAAACTGGACGAAATCAAGATTTTGAAAGGTGAACTTCCGATGGAAGTAAGCGACCTGGAAGATGAAGTGCAGGGCCTTCATGCGCGCCAGAACCGTATCGAAGAGGAAATCAACGGTATCCAGGAGTTCATCAACACCAAGAAGAACGCCATTACCGAAGCCGACGCGCTGATCCAGAAATACGAAAAGCAGAGTGCTAATGTGAAGAACAGCCGTGAGTTTGAAGCGATCAATAAAGAGATCGAAATGCAGCAACTGGAAATGAAGCTGGCTGAAAAACACATCCGCGACGCCAACGAAGAGGTGGCCGATAAAGCACGCCTGCTGGAAGCCGCGAAAAAACAGATCGCCAACAAAGAAAATACCCTCAAGCACAAAAAAGAGGAACTCGATAAAATCATCGCCAGCACAGAAAAGGAAGAGACCGCGTTCTCCACTTCTTCCAATGCTGCCCGTGAAAAGGTAGATCCCCGCTTACTGCATTCTTACGATCGTATCCGCAAGAACTACCGCAATGGCCTCGCCGTTGTACCAGTTCTCCGCGATGCCTGTGGCGGTTGCTACAACGCGATCCCCCCTCAGCGCCAGAGTGAGATCCGTCAGCACAAAAAGATCATCGTTTGTGAAAACTGCGGTCGTATCCTGGTTGATTCCGATCTGAACGATTCCGTTGAAGTTTAATACCTGTTGCGGTTTTAATATGTTGAAGGCCCTTCCGTTGTGAAGGGCTTTTCTTTTGGGCCTCACCCCAACCCCTCTCCTGCAGAAAGGGGCTCCGTTTTTTCACCCATCCCCTCCAACATACCTTCTCAACGACTTATATTTGTGCGTATGCTGCTCAAACTTAATATCCGTAACTACGCCATCATAGATGAACTGTCCATCGGTTTTTCTCCCCAACTCAATATCATCACCGGGGAAACCGGGGCGGGTAAATCCATCCTAATGGGCGCGCTTTCCCTGATTTTGGGTGAAAGGGCCGATACGTCTTATTTGCAGAACCGGGAACAGAAATGTGTAGTGGAAGGCATCTTCCTGACGGGGGGCAGGAAAGATGTGGCGGCGTTCCTGGAGAACGGCGACCTCGATCCTTCCGATGAACTGATCATCCGCCGCGAGATCAGTACCGCGGGAAAATCACGCGCCTTCATCAACGATACACCCGTTTCGCTGGAACAACTGCGCACATTAAGCGCGATGATGGTTGATCTTCACCGGCAATTCGATACGCTTGATATTGGCAAGGTAGACTTCCAAAGGTCCGTGCTGGATGCGGTGGCAGGAAATGGTGTTCTTAAAGACGCTTATATGGCCCAATACGCGGAGTGGCAGGCAACGCTCCGCGAACTGAACAGACTACGCAAAGAACAGGAACAGTTCAACCGCGACCTTGATTACCACCAGTTCCAGTTCAACGAACTGGATGAAATGAATTTCCGTGCCGATGAATTGGAAGAAACGGAAGCGGAACTAAAGATGCTTTCCCAGGCAGAACAGTTACAAGGCGCACTGGCTGCTGTTTGTTATAATTTGTCGGAGTCCGAACAGCCCATCGTGCAGCAACTGAAGCAGATGCTGCAACAGGTGCAGACTTACAGCGATGGATATGCGCCATTGAAGGAGCTCGTAGAGCGGTTACAATCAGTGCATGTGGAGTTACAGGATATTGCCGGGGAATTCGACCGGCTTCAGGACCATATTAAACACGATCCGCAGCGGTTGGCTTTCCTCAATGAAAGGCTGGCGGCGGGCTACAGGCTTCAGAAGAAACATGGCGTGAACACGACCGCGGACTTGATTGCCATAAAAGAAGAACTGGAGAAGAAGTTGCAGGCTTCTTCAGAAAATGGCGACCGCATCACCGCCCTCGAAATAAAGGCCGCGAAAGAAGAATCGGCTTTGCGGGGAACCGGGAAGAAACTGTCCGAAAAAAGGCAGGAGGCCGCAGGTCCGTTTACGAAAGAAGTAAATACTTTACTCACGCAGGTAGGTATGCCCAATGCCCTGCTGAAACTGAGCTTAACGCCGTGCGAACCCGAACCGCAAGGTATGGACCAGGTGGAATTTCTCTTTGATGCCAATAAAAGTGGTCGCTTTGAACCCGTGCGCAAAGTGGCTTCGGGTGGTGAGTTGAGCCGGCTGATGCTGTGCATCAAATCATTGGTGGCCGGATCAATGGACCTGCCTACGATGATTTTCGACGAGATCGATACCGGTATTTCAGGAGAAGCCGCCAAACAGGTTGGGGTAATTCTCCGGAAACTGGCCACCCAAAGGCAGGTGCTCTGCATAACCCACCAACCGCAGATCGCGGGTAAGGCCCATGCGCATTACTTTGTTTACAAGGAAACCCGGAACAACAAGGTGCGGACCAATATCCGGCTTTTGGGAGAAGAAGAAAGGGTAAACGCCATCGCGCAGATGCTGAGCGGAGAAACACCTACGGCCGCAGCGCTTGAAAACGCAAGGGAATTGGTGAATTCTTAACGGTATTTCCCCCGATATAGCTATTTTTACGGCCTGAATTTAAAGTAAACAATATGGGATACAACCTTTTAAAGGGGAAGCGCGGTATCATCACCGGCGCGTTAGATGAAAACTCAATAGCCTGGAAAGTAGCCGAAAAAGCACACGAAGAAGGTGCCACTTTCGTGCTCACCAACGCGCCTATCGCCATGCGGATGGGAGAAATTAAAAAACTGGCCGAAAAAACCGGTTCCCAGATCATTCCCGCTGATGCTACCAATGTAGAGGAATTGACCACGCTTTTCACCCAATCCCAGGAAGTGCTGGGTGGCAAAATCGACTTTGTACTGCACTCCATCGGCATGAGTGTGAACATCCGTAAAAATGTGCCCTACACTGAATCTAATTATGATTATTTCCTGAAAGGAATCGATGTGTCGGCCCTTTCGTTCCATAAAATGCTGAGCGTTGCCCGTAAACTGGACGCGATCAGCGAATGGGGAAGCGTGGTGGCCCTTACTTATATGGCCGCGCAACGTACCTTCCCGTTCTATACCGATATGGCCGATATCAAAGCCATGCTGGAATCCATCGCCCGTAGCTTCGGCTATCATTATGGCCTGGAAAAGAAAGTGCGTATCAATACCGTATCCCAGTCGCCCACAAAAACAACTGCCGGCACCGGTATCAAAGGGTTTGGCGATTTCTACGATTATGCCAATGCGATAGCCCCCCTGGGCAACGCCACCGCTGAAGATTGCGCGAACTACTGTATTACACTCTTCTCCGATCTTACAAAGATGGTTACGATGCAGAACCTGTTCCACGACGGTGGCTATTCCAATACCGGCGTGAGCAATGAAGTAATGCAGAAGCTTGGGGTAGAGTAAGGAATTTTTAATTTTTGAACGATGGATTTTGGATGGGGAAACTCAATTCAGAATCCATTTTTTTTGCCTCAGCTTCACAAATTTTCAGCTTGGATATTAACCAGGCAAGCATATAGTCAAGGCTGTAGCAGCTGTATTGAACATGGCGATTCTAGTTCTCCCTTCACTCCATCATCCAAAATCAATCCCCCAAACAAAAAAATAATAAGCGTATATACCTGTATCAAACATGTACATACGCTTATTGATAAAAACAGAACAACGGGGTGCAGGATCAATAATCCAACATCCATCATTCAACATTCAAAATCCTAATACTCGTCCTCGTTGAAGAAAAAGTCTTCCTGGGAAGGATAGTCGGGCCATATATCATCGATCCCTTCATAGATCTCGCCTTCGTCTTCCAGTTCCTGCAGGTTCTCTACCACCTCAATGGGGGCGCCGCTTCTGATGGCGTAATCGATCAGTTCGTCCTTTGTGGCCGGCCAGGGTGCGTCTTCAAGATACGATGCTAGTTCAAGTGTCCAGAACATATCACTGATTGTTTAATTTTTGGCAAATGTAATTTTTACAACGAAATATCCAAATCAAATGTTGAAAGAACGGTATTAGTGTTTTCCTAAAACCGGTGTTTTCCACATTTAAACGGGCAAATGTGCATTCCCATTTTATTTTTTGATGCGGGAACCCTTAATTTCGTTGCATGCTCAGCGCCCGAAACATTAAACGTTCATTTGGAGATTTATTGGTTCTGAAAGGAGTGGATATCGATATCCGGCAGGGGGAGATCGCCAGCATTGTTGGGTCTTCAGGTGCCGGAAAAAGTACGTTGCTCCATATTCTGGGCACCCTGGATAAAGCGGATGAAGGCGAAATTTACCTGGAAGGGCAACGGATAGACCAGCTTAAGGGCAAAAAACTGTCCGATTTCAGGAACCGCCACATCGGGTTCGTTTTCCAGTTCCACCATCTGCTCCCCGAGTTCTCCGCATTGGAAAACGTGTGCATCCCTGGCTGGATCTTTAAGGATAAAAGCAAAAAAGAAGTGGAGGCCAGGGCGAAATCGCTGTTGGAGAAACTCGGATTGGGGCACCGGCTGGAGAACAAGCCCGCGGCATTGTCCGGCGGCGAGCAGCAACGGGTTGCCGTAGCCAGAGCCCTCATCAACAACCCGGCGATCGTTTTTGCCGACGAGCCCACGGGAAACCTCGATTCAGCCAATGCTAGGGAATTGCACCATTTGTTCTTCGATCTGAAAAATGAGTTCAACCAGACCTTCCTTGTGGTGACCCATAACGAGGAACTTGCCCAGATGAGCGACCGGGTACTGCACATGAAAGACGGACTCATGGCGCCTTAACGCACTGCCGGTCGCCAGGGAATTTCTTCCACCTGCAGTAGCATACCAGTATACCGAGCCACAACGAACAGGTAATCGCTCAAACGGTTCATGTATTTCAGCACGATGGGCTCAATAAACATATCTTCCTGTTGCAATTGAACGCATAATCTTTCCGCTCTCCTACACACACAACGGGCGATGTGCGCAGTGGAAACCGCTGGATGTCCACCGGGAAGGATAAAGAATTTCATCGCCGGCAGTTGTTCATTCATCTGGTCCATTTCCTGTTCCAGCAGGTGAATATCCTCTTCTTTAAGATCAGGGATACGCATCTTCGTTTCCTTCTCCGGGTCGCAGGCCAGCGATGCGCCTACGGTGAAAAGACGGTCCTGTATGATGCGTAGAATGCTTCGTGTGTGGGTATCTGTGAGGTGATCGTTCAGTAGTCCAATGTAGGAGTTCAGTTCATCCACCGTGCCATAGGTTTCAATCCTGATATGGCTTTTAGGAACTTTCGTTCCCCCGATAAGTGAGGTTTTGCCGGCATCTCCTGTTTTGGTGTAAATCTTCATCCGAATGTTGAATTTTAGCTGTTGAATGTTGAATCGGGTTTCAATGTTAATTCAAAATCCAGCATTCAACATCCAAAATTAATGTTGTACAGCGAATGTGTCGGCATTCATTTTATCGCTTTCCACTACACCGTCTTTAAGGCGTACGATGCGCTTGGCGTGCATGGCGATGTCTTCTTCGTGTGTTACGAGTACTACGGTGTTTCCTGCGGACTGGATGGCGCCAAAGATTGCCATGATCTCGTCTGAAGTGCGGGAGTCCAGGTTTCCCGTGGGCTCATCCGCCAGAATCAAGGAAGGATTGTTGATCAGCGCGCGTGCGATGGCAACCCGCTGACACTGTCCGCCACTGAGTTCGTTGGGTTTGTGGTGGCTTCTTTCCGCCAACCCTACTTTTTGCAGTACATCCATCGCTCTTTCCGTACGTTCTTTTTTGGCGACACCGGCGTACACCAGTGGCAGCGCCACGTTTTCGGCCGCGGTAAGTCTGGGCAGGAGGTTGAACTGCTGGAAAACAAAGCCGATTTCCCGGTTGCGCACGGCGGCCAGGTCGTCGTCGATCATCTTGCTTACATCGTGGCCATTCAGTACATATTTTCCTCCGGTTGGCGTATCGAGACAACCGAGAATATTCATCAGGGTGCTTTTGCCGGAGCCGGAGGGCCCCATCAGCGCCACGTATTCGTTCTTGAAGATATCGAGGTCAATCCCTTTCAGTACCGGGATGGCCTGCGTTCCCATGAAATAACTTTTTTGGATGTTTTCCAGGTGAATGATGCCCTGCATAGGAGTAAGTGTTTAGGTGATTATGCTTCGGAAGGGTTTTTGATAACTTTGGGAACCTTGAAATACTGGTTGTCGTGTGTAGGCGCGTTCTTCAGGCCGAGTTCACGGGGGATGGAGCCCTGCACTTTATCTTCGCGCAATACGTTCACTTCCGGGCTCATGTGGAGCAAAGGCGCCACGCCGGTGGTGTCCAGTTCATTCAGTTTTTCCACGAAAGCGATCATCTTTTTGAGATCGTCGCGTATGGTGTTTTTTTCTTCTTCCCCGAATTCCAGCCTTGAAAGATGGGCCAGTTTATCGATAAGCTGATCGTTTACTTCCATGATTGAAAGGTAATTATTTGCCGTTAAAATTTAGCGCAATAAATGATAAAAGGTATCATAAAAAAATCCCTCCCGTAGAGACGAGAGGGAAAGTATAGCCATGAAAAACAAAAAAATATGAGAAAGAAAGACTAGTCTTTCTTTGCGTAACGTTTTTTGAATTTGTCGATACGACCTGCGGTATCCACCAGTACATTCTTACCTGTGTAGAAGGGGTGCGATGTATTGGAGATCTCCAGTTTGATCACAGGATACTCGTTACCGTCTTCCCACTGAATGGTTTCTTTTGAATTCGCTGCTGAACGGCAAAGAAAAGCCGTACCGTTACTCATGTCTTTAAAAACTACGAGCCTGTAATTAGAAGGATGGATACCTTGTTTCATGATTTTCAATTATTTGCACTTGGATTTTGCCAAGTTGGGTTATAACAGGATGCAAAAATAGCTAATTTTCATTGTTTATACAACGTTTTTTTGCCTAGCTCTTCATGTTGATGTATTGCAGGGGAATGCCGATGTTCCAGCTTTTGGAAGCCTGAATCACTTCCTGGAGGTCATCGATCTTTTTCCCGGTCACCCGAACGATATCGTCCATGATGGCTGCCTGTACTTTCAGGCCTGAATCTTTGATCAATTTAACGATTTTCTTGGAATCTTCCTGTTTTAATCCGTTGCGCACCGGAACTTCTTGTTTGGTCACCTTACCGCTGGGGTAGGGTTCTTTACTGAGGTCGTAGATTTCAGCGGACAGGCCCTGCTTCATGGACCGGCTGATCATAACATCGATGATCTGCTTCATTTTCATGTCGCTATCAGCTTCCAGGTTCACTTTAAAATCCTTTTTGTTGAGGTCGATCACGAGGTGCGATCCTTTAAAATCGAACCTGTTGCTGAGTTCCTTCACCGTGGTATTGATGGCGTTGTCGAGTGTTTGAACATCTACTTTGCTCACGATATCGAATGAGGGCATACGAACTGTTTTGTGCGAAGGTAAGGTTTTCCGGCTACTGCTGTCCTTCGCTGCCCACGCGTTTTTGCTCATCGGAAGCGCTGCCGGTTTTCCTGCGTTGCGGTGCCTGCTGTCCTTTTCCAAACCGGTAGGAAAATGTGACGGCCACACGGCGGTTGTCCCAGCGGTTGTTGATTTTCAGGTCCAGGTTATCGAACCGGGTATATCCCCGGAAACGCTGGATCCAGAAAGGATCGCGGAGGTTCAGGCGAAGGGTACCCTTGTTATTCAGTATTTGTTTGGATGCGCCGAAGTTCACCACGCCCATGGGCCTGGCCACGATAATGCCGCCTTCCAGCGATTTGGAGCGGTAGAATCCGCTTACTTCCGCGCCCCAGCCTTTGTTAAAGCGGAACATGTTGTTCACGTTCACCATGTAGGCGAAAAGATCGGCTTCCAGTTCGGCATTGTTCACCGTGCCTGCGAATTTATTGTAGAAGCCATTGGCGAATACGCTGGTGGTCCACCATTTCAGCAGTTGTTTGTTGTAACTCACGGAAAGCCCGAGGTTCCGGCTGGAAGCGATGTTTTCTTTGGTCTGGTAGGTTACTTTCGCCGCGTCGTCCTGACGCAGGATTTCGTTTATGATGTCGTTTGTACTGGTGTAATTCAGATTGAAGTTCCATTCGCCTTTGTAGTTGTAACTGAGTTCCACGTTTTTGCTGAACTGGGGCCGGAGGTAGGGGTTGCCTTCCTGGTACGTGAACTGGTCGAGTATCCGCTGGAAGGGGTTCATATCCTGGTAATTGGGACGTTCTATCCTTCTGCCGATAGACAACCCTAACTGACTTTTTTCAGAAGCCGCATAACTGAGGTAGGCGGTAGGGAAGAATTCAGTGTAGTTTCTTTTGAATTTCTCATTTTTCACCACCTGGTGCCCGTTCGCGATGGTGTTTTCCATCCGGAGGCCTGCCTGTACGCCCAGTTTTTTGAACTGTGCCCTATAGTTGGCGTAAAGTGCGTTGATGTTTTCTTTATAAATGAAGTGGTTGGAACGGGCGTCCGGTTTCCATTCTCCGTTTTCAAGGAATTCGTAGGGCGAATTATTATCTGTTTCCACATAACTGCTTTTCCAGCCGGCTTCCAGTTTGCCGTTCTTTTTCAGTGGATGAATATAGTCGACTCTTCCGCTGTATATGTTGATCTGAGACGGCACTTCTCCCCGGAGAATATAGGGGTTGGGCACAATGGTGCCGGGATTATCAATTACATCTCCATCAAGGTCATAAAGTGTATTCGTTGATTGCTGACTGCTTTTGGTATCGTATGTAATGTAGTCCAGGTCCGCAGTCAGTTCTCTGCCCTTATCGTTGAGGATTCTTCTGAAGTTGAGGTTGATACCGCCATTGCGCCACTTGTCTCTGTTAGAGGTGAGGGCCACGTTCCGGGATTCGATGTTCTCATAGGCATCCATGAGGTCGGTATTGCTGTTCACATCATTACTTCTTCGGTCGATGGTGCCGTTAAAGCCCAGTCCGAACGTGGTTCTTTTGTCGGCGTAAAAATCTATTCCACCGCGCAAACTATGGTTCCTGCTGTAGAATTTGATGAAGCTGTTCTGATCGAAAATGGAGGAAATGGTTCCGTTGGTGCGGAAGGTCCGGTTCAGTTCCAGTTCATTGAAGCCTTCCCAGTAGTTGAAGCCGTAGTTGCCGAATATGTTCAGTTTGCCCGTGCGGTAATTGGCCTGTAAACTATTGGTGTTTTTGGGTTGAACGCCCTGAATATAACTGGTGGTGAAGTTTCCGTTGAAACCTTTTTGTTTGTTCTTTTTGGTTTTGATGTTGATGATGCCGGAATTTCCTGAAGCGTCGTAACGTGCGGAAGGTTGTGTCATGATCTCCACCTGGTCAAGCTGGTTGGCCGACATGTTTCGGAGCATATTGGCGAGATCCTGCGCGCTCAGGTAAGTGGGTTTGTTGTCGATCATCACCATTACGCCCTGTTTTCCTTTCAGGCTGATGTTGCCGTCTTTGTCCACCATAACGCCCGGAGATTTTTCCAGCACATCCATCGCAGTGGTGCCCGCATTGGTAATGGAGGCATCCACATTCACCACTGTTTTATCAATCTTGTTTTCAATCAGTGGCCTTTTACCTACCACCGTTACACCGCCCAGCGTGGCCGCGGCGGGAGAAAGACTGATAACGGGAACGGTATTTTCCCCTGCCCGCAAGTTGGTTTTTTCTGAAAACCGGGTAGAAAAACCCACAGCCGAGACAGATAGAAAATAATTGCCCGGCTGAAAACCACCAATCTCAAATTTTCCGGTTGAATTACTGAGTGCGGTTTTTACGAGTGCAGAATCGGAAGCACGGAGGAGTTGAACAGAAGCGGAAACAACAGGTAGCTTTTCGTTGTTCACCACACTTCCCGAAACGGAAGCGTTCTTCTCCTGTGCATAGGATAAGTAGACGAATCCCGTTGAAAGGGCCGCCAGCAAAAGTTTTTTCATGACTATGTGTTTGTGTGTGTTCGGTAACCTAATACCAAAATTGGCCTTTATGAACAAACTGTTAAAACGATTTGGGATAAAGGGCGGGAATAAGTGACCAATACATGAGCGGTAAATTGATTGGGTATTTTTAAGAAGGGACCGGAGCAATGGCAGTTTTTTTCGGTTAAAACACGAAGGTGGTTTAGGTAAAAACTCTTATTCTGCATAAATGTAACAGGTAGAGAAAAATACCTGTGCTAACTTTACGTCTGTTAATTGTCCATTTCCAATACCTGAAAAGTCTAAACCATCCGGTCCGATGAAGCGTAATTTGTACCTGGCAGCAGGAATGCTGTTGACTTCTTTTATTTCAAGGGATGCTGTGTCCCAATGCCAGAGTGGGTACACGCCCAATTCTGTTACTTATACGCATACCGTTACCAATGCTTTCGGCACCGAGTTTCATCAATTCTCGGTTCCCAAATTCGGTCTCACAGGTACATTTTTAAATGCACATGTCCGCACATTCGTTACGCTGCACGACTTCAATTACCAAATGGAAAACCCCAATCCTACATCGGTATTTTACCGGGTGGGCGCTCAAAAGGAGGATTTCATTACCAGTCCTGATATACCCATTTCATTTGATAATGCAATTTTGGAAAGAACCCCCAACTATCAGCTTCAGCCCAGCGATGGCGTTCCGGGCAGTGGAACTGATTTCAGAAGCGGGTCAATGGGAGATGTATGGACAGGGGAACCCGTAATTGATGAAATAGATGGCGGCGGGTACTACCAGGGAAGCGGTAATATTTTGTTTGAACTGGAAACCAGTACTTATAATCCGTATGGTAACCCTAACGTAATCACTACTTATTCGTCCTTATCCACCACTTTTGAGATCACCTACAATTACTGCTCTCAGGTTATCCTTTCAGATGATGTCATTAACTTCAGCGCACTGAAGATTGATGATGAAAAATATGGTTTGTTTTGGAATGTTTCAGAAGAGATGCCTGGAAGGAAATACCTCATTGAAAAAAGCCTGGATGGAAAGAATTTTTCAATAGACGGAAGTCTTACCGGACTCGGCACAACTCAGGGTATGGCTGGTTACAAGTATTCAGGCAAGCGTGCTTCGGGTAAAGAACATGCTTTGTATTTCAGGATCGTTCAGGTGGAAGCCGGTGGTGAGAAAAAATATTCACCAGTAAAAAGAATCGAATGGCAGCGTGACTTCTACGCGATTGATGTTTTTCCCAACCCGGCACGTGACCATGTGGGTATAGACCTCAGGAGCCATTCTTCAAAAGACTGGAACATACAAATCTTCAGTCTTGATGGAAAAGCCGTTCAGCAAAGCAATATTAAAACGCCTAATGGTTTCTCCAGGCTGCAACTGAACAACACTATCCAGCGCGGCATGTACATCCTGAAAGCCACTTCCGTTTCCGGAGGAACTTCCGTTTCCACCAAATTATTCGTAGACCGATGAATTGCCTATCTTTGAGCCCCATCCAAAGATAGATGCTTCAGATACTCTATACTTATCTCATTCAACGTAAATCATTGTTCCTGCCGGGTGTAGGGCATTTCCGGCTGCTTTCAGGCACGGCCCGCTATGATGCTGTGCACCAGCAGCTTTTTCCGCCTGTTCCCGAAATTCAGATGACAGACGAACAGCCACCCACACAAAAGGAACTGTTCGATTATATCGCGAGGAAACTGGATATTTCTGAACTGGAAGCCATCCAGCAGTTCAATACCTGCCTGTTCGAAATGCGGCAGCAACTGAAAAGCGGTAAGGCCGTAGACTGGCAGGGGGTGGGTGTGCTTTCCGCGGGTAACTCCATCAGCGAAACGATCCTGATTCCATACCATTACTCCGGTTCGGCCTTAGGACCGGTGGGGGCGAACCGCATCATCCGTAAAGATCGTCAGTATGCGATGCTGGTAGGTGATGAGGAAACGGATACCGGAGAAATGCAGGAGAGGCTTTTCGGAGAAACGGAAAGAAAACCGTTGCATTGGGGCTGGTACGTGCTTCTGCTCGCCATCATAGGCCTGCTCTTTCTAGGATACCATATTTTTAATGCAGGTGCCGGTAGCTTTACCGGTAACCGTCAGTTGATCTTCCCATAAACATGTCTTTTATTCCCGTTCACCATACTTCATGCCCGGCATGTCATTCCACCGATATCAGCTTTATCACAGATGTGAAGGATCATTCCATATCGGGTGCCGTTTTTCCGGTGTGGATGTGTGCTACATGTACGCTTCGTTTCACGCAGGACGCCCCGCCCGCGCAGGAAATAGGCCCGTTTTATGCCGCTACGCATTATGTTTCCCATTCCGACACAAAGGAGGGGTTGGTGAACAAAGTGTACCAGATGGTAAAAAGGCGGACCATTAAGGGGAAAGTGAATATGATCAATACATGGTGCGGAGGAAGAAAAGGAACGCTGTTGGATATAGGTTGCGGTACCGGAAGTTTTCTGGCAGCCATGAAAGCGGACGGATGGAAGGTGGAAGGACTTGAACCGGACCCCGGCGCCCGAACCCTGGCCACTGAAAAAACAGGGCAGGAGATATTTTCACCTGAAAAGATGGATGCGCTCCCAACTGCTACTTATGATGTTATTACTTTATGGCACGTACTCGAGCATGTGCACGATCTGCAAGGTTATGCGGCATCATTCCGGCGCCTCCTGAAGCCCGGGGGTAAACTGCTGATCGCTGTGCCGAACTACACTTCGGCTGATGCTGAACATTACGGCGGTTTCTGGGCCGCCTGGGATGTACCCCGGCACCTGTATCATTTCTCACCGCTTTCTGTTGACATGCTGATGAAAAGCCATGGCTTCAGCGCGACAGGCATCAGACCCATGTGGTACGATAGCTTCTATGTTTCCATGTTGAGTGAGCAATACAGGAAGGGAAGTATCGTAAAAGCTTTCTTCGTTGGATTATGGTCGAATCTGAAAACGGTGTTCAGGCCCGAAAAATGCAGTTCACTTATTTACAGGTTCAGCAAGCAGTAAATTTACTGCCATTTTATTTCAAAGATATTCGGCCACAATTTCCCGGTGATGTACAGGTTTTTCGAAGTGCTGTCATAAGCGATCCCATTCAGCACGGCGCTGCCCTGTCTGTATTTTTCCAGTTGCACATTTTCTTTTGTGTTGCGCGCCAGGAGTCCTGAGAAATCGGCCCTGCCCACTACTTTCCCGTCCGATAAGTCAATCTTCAGGATATAATCCGTTTCCCACTGGTTGGCATAGAGGTAGCCGTCAATATATTCCAGTTCGTTAATTCTGCCCACCGGACCGTTGTTGTCGTATACGCCAATGATCCTTTCCACCCGCATTGTTTCGGGGTTTGTCACGGAAATATTGTTGGAACCGTCACTGATCAATAGTTTTTCGCCATCGCTTGTAATGCCCCATCCTTCTCCATTCCAGTCAAATTCCGCTGTTTTTTTGAACGTTTCGGGATCGTAAACATATACTTTACGGTTCTGCCAGGTGAGTTGGTAAAGTTTATTGTTGAGGATGGTGATGCCTTCCCCAAAGAAGTCTTTTCCCTGTTCAAGTTTTTTTTCAAGCTTACCTGTTGCGGGATCAAGTATCCGGAGGGAACTGGTGTACCGGTATGGTTCAGGTGCTCCGGTTCCTTCATACAATTTTCCTTTGTACCAGTACAGGCCTTGCGTGAAAGCGGTAGAGTCGTGCGGAAGAATATTAACGATAGAATAGGTCATGGCCATGGGTGCACTACTCGTTACAGGGTCAGCCTGCTGGTCAGCAGGCGTGTCGGGTGAAGCGTTGTTGCAGGCAGTTCCGAGCGTGACGGCTATAATCGAGCAAAGGATAACTTTCTTCATCAGTTGAAATTATGGAGTCAAAAATAGGGTTAGGATTTGAAATGAATACATTGGTGTAGAAGATGGGAAAATCGTTCCTCAAGTCTTTTTATCATAATTTGTTGATTATTAATTCTTAATAAGTTTTTGATATAAAATTTTTAGCAAAAGCTTTGTAGTTCGGGGAATTTGTATTTTTTTTACTTCGCTTATCTCCACACCAATCCCCTGAAATGCCCTGGTCGCATAATTGCATACCAGCTTACCGTAATCCACTTTCCTCCGAAAATTCTACCTCTTTTAAAATTTAATACTTCGTCCCTATTTAAATAGTCTCATGGCCATTTTGTGCCGTGCGTAAAATCCTGTACCGCTCATTCTCCAATATTCGTATAGAAAATCAGTGCCCAATCCGTGATGACCAGCCTCAACCACAAAAGAAGCTATCATGACACGTTTTCTATTAGTGCTGGTTTTCTGCACTTATTTTCTGCCACTCGCGGCCCAACGGCAATGCGTAAGCGGAGAATACGCAGAGACGATCAAAAGTAAATTTCCGCACGAACAACAAGCGCGCGTGCAGTCGGAAAGTACGGATGATGCAAATTATAATACCCCCGATACGGCAACCATCACCATCCCGGTGGTGATTCATGTTGTGTATTTCAGCAACGAGCAAAATATTTCGCTCCAACAAATTCAGTCGCAGCTGGATGCCCTGAATAAGGATTTCAATGGCCAAACCACCGACCTACAAAAGATTCCCGCTTATTTTAAACCATTGGCAGCCGGAGCGGGCGTACGCTTTGAACTCGCCAAAAAAGATCCCCAGGGCTTTTCAACCTCCGGCATCAACCGCATTAAAACCACTAAGCGTTATTTCAAAGACGATGACCAGGTGAAGTTTACCACATCCTCCGGCGCGGATGCCTGGGATGCCTCGAAGTACCTGAATATCTGGGTCTGCGACCTTGATCTCAACCTGATGGGCTACGCCAGTTTCCCCGGTGGTCCCGCTAATCGTGATGGTGTGGTGATCGATTATAAAGTTTTCGGCACGGCACCCTATGTGTCCGGCGCATACAATAAAGGTAGAACCCTCGTACACGAACTTGGACACTGGCTCGGTCTCAAGCACCTTTGGGGTGATTACTGGTGCGGTGACGACGGTATAGCCGATACCCCTCCTCAACAGAAGGGAAGCCGTGGCTGCCCGTCCGGCGAGATTTTCAGTTGCGGTACCACGTCTCACGGTGATATGTACATGAACTTCATGGACTTTACCGATGATGCCTGTATGTACACTTTCACCGCCGGCCAGCGTGCAGCCATGCGCAGCAATTTCAAGCCCGGAGGATATATGTACGCATTAACGCAATCTGATGCCGCCCGTTCCGAAGGGATAGCAAAGGCGCCTTTGCCCGAAACCAGCACTGAACCGCAGGCAACGCCAAGCATCAGGCTTTTCCCGAACCCCGTTCAGGGAAAGCTCACACTGGACCTGAAGTCTGAGGTGCCTGCATATACCACGCTTCAGGTATTTAACCACATGGGGCAGCAAATCTTCCAACAGCAAATCTCCCAGACGGTCACTACCATCAGCACTTCACAATTCAAACCAGGCATTTACTTTGTTCAACTGAAAGGCAATGCCGGCGAGTGGCGCGAGAAGTTCGTGAAAATGTAAAAGATTTTGTTGGCGTAATTTTCACAATGCCACCTGCCATAGCCCAAACCGATCTTAACGAACGATCTGTAACATATTGTGGTTGTAAGTATCAGGCGGAACTCAATAGTTCCGCCGCTTTTTTTGCGGCAACCGGCGCCAGCGCCACACCCATGCCACTCATACGGACACAACAAAACACACCTTTACTCACCTCACGGATGATGGGCGTTTTCTCAGATCCCATTCCCATAATGCCCGCCCAGCGGTGTGTGATCTCAGGTGTTTCACCGGGTAAAAGTACCTCTTGCAGGAACGATTCAAGCCTGCTCTGAATAACGGCGCTGGTTTCCATTTCAGTCGTTTCCTCTCCCCGAAAGTCGCTATTGCGTGCACCGCCCAGCAATAACCTGTCGCCCAGGTTCCGGAAATAGTAATACCCTTCATCGAAATGGAAACAACCTTTTATTGGCAGGTTTTCCACCGGCGCAGTAAGCAATACCTGGCCCCGGGCCGGGATCACATCCAGTTCAGGGATAAGTTCACCGGCAAAGGCATTGTTGCAGATGAGTACCTTTTCCCCGGCAATGGAACGCCCGTTGGATGCAAATAAAGTTGTACTACCGGAAGATGCTTCCATGCGGATGGTTTCGAATCCATTGAGTACGCGTACCCCCGCGCCCAATACTCTTTTAAGCAATCCCGCCACCAATTTCCCCGAGTGCAACTGTCCTTCCAAAGGATTATATATAAGATGGCTGATCTTATTAAATCCAAAATGTGCCGTTTGTTCTGGCCTGGAAGAAAAAACCTCGTTATTGCCGGTAAATACGGCCAGGTTCCTGTTCAGCTCCGGGAGGAGTTCAATTATCTGTTCCGCGCGTTCTCTCTGTGTACGGTCGAAGAGTTCATAGCCGCCTAGCAATTGAAAGTCGATTTCTTCTGCCGCAAATGTATTCCTTATCAATTGGAGTCCCTTATAACGCATTTCCGCCAGTTGCCATACTTTTTCAGCACCCATAGTCGCGATATCGGCCACCAGTTCTCCCGCGCTGCCAAAACAGGCGAAACCGGCATTGCGTGTGCTCGCACCTGTCGGGATATCTCCACGTTCCACAATGGTAATTTCCAAAGATGGCGACATCTGTTTAAGGTGCCAGCCCGCCCACAAACCATTCAGTCCACCACCAATAATTACCACATGCTGCCGCTTGAAAAAAACTTCATCCTCCCAAATACTTGTCTGCATAATTGCCGCATTTTTTACCACACAAAAGTCGGGGGAATCCACCGGATTTTTATAGCAATGGTGTTAGTACCGGTTGATTTTCAGTGTAAACACGGCGTTGCTATCCGGAAAACAACGTTGGTGCCACCGCTGTATGTTCTTTTCTCTACATTTGCTGGATGAAAAGAATGATCCTTTTATTCAGTATCCTTTCCCTGGTGAGCATCCGTTGTGAAACGGCCCAGCAGATTCTCACTGAAATGGAGAAAAGTTCGGGCGGACTTACCACGCAGGAGATAACAGCCGGGTTGAAGCAGGCGCTTACCATCGGGGCGGAGAACTCTGGCAATCTGTTGTCGGCTACCGATGGGTTCTTTAAAAATGCCGCCGTTAAAATATTGTTGCCGGAGGAGGCGCAGAAAGTAGAGAAAACACTGCGTGATCTGGGGATGTCGTCGCTGGTGGATAAAGCGGTGCTGTCCCTCAACCGTGCGGCCGAAGATGCGGCCACCAAAGCGGCCCCGATTTTCCGGGGTGCCATTTTGCAGATGTCTATCCAGGATGCGATGGGCATCTTAAAGGGAGGTGATTTTGCCGCTACCAATTACCTGAAAGGGAAAACTACGGCAGCGCTTACGGCAGCGTTTAAACCCGTGATTGAAAGTTCGCTGAACAAGGTAAACGCTACAAAATACTGGGGTGATGTTTTTAATACTTATAATAAGTTTTCAACCACGAAAATCAATCCGGATCTTTCCGGCTATGTAACAGAACGTGCGCTGAATGGTATTTTCCACCAGGTTTCGCTGGAAGAGCAGAAAATCCGCCGAGATCCGCTGGCACGTACCACGGAGCTGCTGAAAAAGGTTTTCGGCAGGGCATCCTAACAACTTTTGGGGGTTTGGTGCTTTACCAATATTTTTGCGACTTTAATTAACACATATAACGCTGAAGATTCATGAGAACTGTCACTTTACGGGAAGCTTTGCGCGAGGCGATGAGTGAGGAAATGAGAAGAGATGAGCGGGTGTTCCTGATGGGAGAAGAAGTAGCTGAATACAATGGAGCTTATAAAGTAAGCCAGGGTATGCTGGCTGAATTTGGTCCTAAAAGGGTGATCGATACACCGATCTCTGAACTCGGTTTTGCCGCGGTTGGCGTGGGCGCCGCACAGAACGGTCTTCGCCCGATCGTGGAATTCATGACCTGGAACTTCGCCGTGCTGGCGCTGGACCAGATCCTCAATACAGCTTCAAAAATGCTGGCTATGAGTGGCGGGCAGGTAGGTTGCCCCATTGTTTTCCGTGGACCTAACGGTTCCGCCGGACAACTGGGTGCACAGCACTCCACCGCTTTCGAAGCGTTGTACGCGAATATCCCAGGTTTGAAAGTGATCTCCGTGGCTACGCCTTATGATGCGAAAGGTTTGATGAAAGCCGCCATCCGCGATGAAGATCCCGTGATGTTTATGGAAGCCGAGCAGGCTTACGGCGATAAAGGTGAAATTCCTGATGAAGAATACCTGATTCCCATCGGAAAGGCTGATATCAAAAAGGCCGGTAAAGATGTTACGATCGTTTCTTTCAATAAAATGATGAAGGTGGCCCTGGCTGCCGCTGCCGAACTGGAAAAAGAAGGCATCAGTGCTGAAGTGATCGACCTGCGTACCATTCGTCCGCTCGACTGGTTCACCATACTCGAGAGCGTGAAGAAAACCAACCGCCTGGTGATTGTAGAAGAACAGTGGCCCTTTGCTTCCGTTTCTTCTGAAATCGCCTACCGCATTCAGAAAGAAGGATTCGACTACCTCGATGCACCGATCCGCCGCATCACCTGCGCCGATGCACCGATGCACTACGCGCCCAACCTGGTGGCCGGTTACCTCCCGGACGTACCAAGAACAGTGAAGCTGGTGAAAGAAGTAATGTATATGAAGAAATAAATGAAAGGCCCCTGAATAAGGGGCTTTTTTAATGTCGCAAAATGTTTGGGAGAGGTTGTTTCTCCTGCTGAAGTAGTTGAATAGTAAGGCCCGAACATTGCATTGGAATCGTTATATCTTTGGCTCCATGAAAAAAACTTTTTTCTGCGTTCTCCTGCTGTCTTTTTTTTACCACGCATTCGCTCAAAAGGATTCAGTAAAACTCCTTGAACATATTGAGGTTCGTGCGTTCAATCTTTTACAACCGGCTTTTTCCTTGCCCGCGACCGTTTCAGTAATCAATGAAGAAACGAAGGCGCGGTTCGGAGTGCCATCATTGGTTCCCGTCATGAATGCCGTGGCCGGCGTGAGGATGGAAGAACGGACCCCCGGCAGTTACAGGCTCTCTATCCGCGGAAGTTTGTTGCGCTCCCCGTTTGGTGTGCGTAATATTAAAATGTACTGGAACGGGCTTCCGTTTACGGATGCCGGAGGAAATACTTATTTCAACCTGATCGACAGAAATTCACTCAGTGGCATGGAAGTGTTGAAAGGACCGGGAGGAAGTTTGTATGGATCCGGCACTGGTGGTGTGGTGCTGATGGAAGACAAAATGCGAAATGAATCCGGCTACGCCACTGTAACGGGCGGTAGTTATGGCAGTTTTTCAATAGGGGCAGGAAAGGAGTTCCATAAAGGAAACCATGGCTTTAAGGTGATGGCACAACACCGGCAGGCCGATGGATACCGTGAACACAGCAGGATGCGGAGGACGAATATTCAATTGCAGGGTGTGCACGAACAAGGGAAATGGAAAACAAACTGGTTGTTGCTGGCCAGCGATATGTACTATCAAACGCCAGGTGGACTTACCTCCGCACAGTTTGAAGCCAACCCTAAAGCGGCAAGGCCCGCCACTGCAGTGGTTCCGGGCGCAGTGGAACAGGATGCCGGCATCTATAATAAAACTGTTTTTGCGGGTGCGGCTGTACGTTATGCCCCTTCCGCAGAGTGGGAGCATCAGTTGGGACTTACAACGGCTTACACGAATTTCAGAAATCCGTTCATTACGAATTTTGAAGAAAGAGAAGAGCCTGGTTTTACAGGCAGGTACCAATCGGTGTTTAAAAGGAGTGCAGGTGAAACGGTAATGCAACTTGAAGGCGGTGCGGAATACGGCTACCTGGCAGCTCAGGTGGCGAATTTCGAAAACAACAGTGGTGAAAAGGGAACAATGATGTATGATGACCGTTTGCGTACCTGGTACCTGTTTCCCTTTGTGCAGGGTGTTTTCCAATGGAGAAAAAACTGGAACCTCCAGGCTGGGCTTAGTTACAATTTCCAGGGTTATGGAGTGAAAAGATTAACGGAAACGGACCCACGCTTCCAAACTAAAAATAATGATCCCCAATTGCTGCCACGGCTCTCCATCCAACGGAGCATTGCTTCGCAATGGTCTTTATATGCTGTGCTGGGCAAAGGGTTTTCCGCTCCGAGCACGGCAGAAGTGCGGCCATCAGATGGCAGTCTGCGCATGGAGCTTCAGCCGGAATACGGCTGGAACCGGGAGTTGGGGATTCGTTTCAGGAACCGGAAAGAAAATGTCCGGATTGCCGCGAATGTGTTCAGGTTCGGACTACAGGAAACCATTGTTAGAAGAATCGCCGCGAATGGCGGAGAGTATTTCGTGAATGCCGGTGAAACAAAACAGCAGGGACTTGAACTGGAATGGGATGCCGTCCTGGTAAAGGGAAGCGCGGAGCGGAATGCACTGAACTGGTGGGGAAGTGTGTCGTGGTACGATTTCCGTTTCCTCGATTACAAAACGGGTAACGATGATTTTTCAGGAAACAAAGTGACCGGGATTCCTGCGCATACTATTTCTTCAGGCGTTAACCTGAATGTACCGGGGCAATGGCGTTTTTTCCTGAACGGCTACCATTGTGCCGCCATTCCATTGAATGACGCGGGCAATGAACGTGCCGCGCCCTATTTCCTGGTACAGGCGCGTTTGGAGAAAACGCTGCCCATAAAAAGAACCGATATTGTCTTTTTTGTTTCTGGCGACAACCTGCTGGATGAAAAATACAGCCTGGGTAACGACCTGAACGCCGTAGGGAGAAGGTATTACAACGCTGCTCCGCGGCGCAGCATTGAAACAGGCGTTCACGTTACATGGTAAACGCTATTGCGTTAGCCATTTATGAACGGTCAGGGTGCTCATGATGAGTCCGTAACTAAGGGCCATCATGGCGGCGGCCAGCACGAAGAGTCGTGAGAACATGGTCCAGCCCGAAGGATGGTGTTCTTGTTCAAGGGCATTGCTTGTTTGCATAGAATTGGATTTTGTTGTTTAAAATTAAGCATCCGGTCCGGCTCGTGCAATAGGGGAAATACAGGTTCGGCGGGAATGTAAAAACACCCTGGGCAAGCGGGATTTTCCCCGATGTGCGTTCGGTGTTTTCACCAGACACGGAGCTGCCGCTACAGCGGTGCCACCAATACCTGGCACTTTTTTTGAAAACGCAAAGCAACCTTCTCCAATTTGGAGAATAAACGATTAATTTACAGTATAATCCCTCCCGAAACGGTGCGGGAAACCACTAAACTACCAATATGTCAAGCATTTTGATCATCGACGACGAAAAGGCGATCCGTAAAACGCTGGGTGAAATTCTTTCCTATGAAGGGTATAAGATCGATGAAGCCGCCGACGGCGAAGAAGGACTCCGGCTGTTCAAGGAGAAAACTTACGATGTAGTGCTTTGTGACATCAAAATGCCGAAAATGGACGGGATCGAATTCCTCGACAAAGCCGGAGAGATCAATGCGGATGTGCCCGTGATCATGATCTCCGGACACGGAACCATCGAAACCGCTGTGGAAGCCGTTAAAAAAGGGGCTTTCGATTATATCTCCAAACCACCGGACCTGAACCGGTTGCTGATTACCATCAGGAACGCCCTCGATAAAACCTCGCTGGTTACGGAAACCAAAGTGCTGAAAAGAAAGGTAAGCAAGGTGCAGGAGATGATCGGGGAATCTGAACCGATCAGGAAAATTAAAGATACCATCGAAAAAGTGGCGCCCACCGAGGCACGTGTGCTCATTACCGGAGAAAACGGTGTGGGAAAAGAACTCGTGGCCCGCTGGATACATGAGAAGAGTAACCGCGCCACCGGCCCGCTGGTGGAAGTAAACTGCGCGGCCATCCCAACCGAACTTATCGAAAGCGAATTGTTCGGCCACGAAAAAGGTTCCTTCACGTCCGCCATCAAACAGCGAATCGGAAAATTCGAACAGGCCAACGGCGGAACTTTATTCCTCGATGAAATTGGGGACATGAGCCTCAGCGCCCAGGCTAAAGTGCTCCGTGCCCTCCAGGAAGGAAAAATTACGAGGGTAGGCGCCGATAAAGACATCAGCGTGGATGTGCGCGTGATCGCCGCTACCAATAAGGATTTGCTGAAGGAAGTGGAAGATAAAAACTTCCGCCTCGACCTATACCACCGGCTGAGTGTGATATTGATTCATGTGCCTTCTTTGAATGAAAGAAGGCCTGATATTCCGTTGCTGGTAGACCGTTTCCTGGCCGATATTTGTGTAGATTACGGCATTTCTAAAAAGTCTATCGATGAAGGCGCCATCAAAGGGTTGCAGGAGTACAATTGGTCCGGCAACATCAGGGAACTCCGCAATGTGGTGGAACGCCTGATCATTCTTTCGGGCAAAACCATCACGGAAGAGGATGTGAAAAGTTATGTTTCTCCCCGTTAAATAATCGGTCAGATTCCGGGGTTCCCCGCGAACACCGGAATCTCTTCCCTGGAAATCGTTCTGAGGTTCGGAAGTGAAAAGTCTATTTGGGTTGCCGGTTCACCTGCCATCACGATTTGTATATCCGGGAATGTGGCGCACAATTTCCGGAGGTATTCTTCCAGGCTTCCTTCTGAAAAATGGGTCAGCACATGCAGGTAAAGATGGCTGATCTTTTTCTGCTCGCAATATGTTTTCAGTGATTCCACCGAAACATTCTTCCCGAAATACACCGAAGGGATGCCGTTTTTTTTCAGGAGGTAATGGGTGAGTAATAACGGTATTTCATGTTCTTCACCTTCGGGTGTAAACAACAATACATTGGTGTTTTCCTTTGGCGTGGGCTGGTCCAGTCCATCTATAGCGGTGATGATCTTCTTTTGGATCAGGTAGCTCACAAAATGTTCCTGCGCCGGGATTACATGGTTCGTCAGCCAAAGCAGTCCAATCCGTTCGAGGAAGGGAAACAACACATATCGCAATGATTTTTCCAGCCCCATGTGCGCGATCACCCGGTGCACGATCATGTTGAACCGGGTTTCTTCAAAGTCTATACTGCATTCGATAAGTTGGTTGATCACCGATTCGTATTGGTCCGATCCATTGAGCCGACTGATGGCGCCCAATATTTCCTCGTCTTCCATAGCCGCGATCCTTGATATCTTGAAGCCCTGCTTATACAGCACGTTCACCCGCAGGATGCGTTTCAGGTCGTCGTTATCGTAGAACCTGTGATTGCTGTCGCGGCGCCGGGCAGGACACAGGCCATACCGCTGTTCCCAAATACGCAGGGTATGCGCTTTTATGCCGGTGAGGTTTTCTATGTCGCGAATGGTAAAACTATGCATGCAGCACCTTTATACAAATTTTGTACATTTTCGGTGCATTTTTAAGAAAACTTTGTGCGCCGGAATAGTACTACCGGGTTTAATATGGTACTTTTGTACGATTCAAAAATAGAATACTCATGGCTATTGATCATTTGCTGGTCATTATTTTTATTTCGCTGCTGATCTGGTTGCTGCCGGCTTTCGGGGTGTCAAAGATGTTTGAAAAAGCGGGGGAGAAAGGTTGGAAAGCTTTCGTTCCTTTCTACAATACCTACACGATGCTCCAGGTGGCGGGACGGCAGAAACACTGGGTGTACTGGCAACTGATCCCGGTAGTGGGCTGGTTCATTACCTTCGGTATCTATATTGAATTTGTGAAAGCCTATGGCCGGTTTGCCTTTTGGGAACACGCGCTCATTGTGCTTACACTGGGTTTGTATATGAATGTGATCGGCACCAATCAACATGCGCGTTTTATCGGTCCCGAAAAGGTAAAGCTGTATAAGAAATCGACCACACGGGAATGGGTGGATGCGGGTGTTTTCGCAATTGTAGCAGCCACGCTTATCCGTACGTTTATTTTTGAAGCGTATACCATTCCCACGCCTTCCATGGAAAAAACTTTATTGGTGAACGATTTTCTTTTTGTGAGCAAAACGGCTTATGGTCCCCGTATTCCCAATACGCCACTGGCCATGCCTTTCGTGCACCATACCATGCCCGTTACCAAAGGTAAGTCCTACCTCGAATGGATAAAACTCCCTTATATCCGTTGGTTCGAAAGCCCGGTAAAAAGGAACGATGTGGTGGTATTCAATTTCCCCGTAGGTGATACTGTGATCAATAAAGATGAGTTCCAATCCGCCATCACGTATTATGATGTGGTGCGGCAAATCGGCAGGGAGGAAGTATTCCGCCGGGAAGATGATTTTCCGCTGGTGGTGCGCCCCGTAGATAAAAGAGAGAACTTCATTAAACGCTGTGTGGCCATTGCGGGAGATACGCTTGAAATAAAGAACGGCGTGGTATGGGTGAATGGAAAAGTGAACGATGTGCCCATCCATTCTGAAATGCCTTATTACGTGCAAACGAAGGGGCAGCCTTTGGATGAGGAAGTGATGCAAAGTGAATACGATGTGGACATGAACGATGCTTCAGAGTTTACGAAACTGGAGCAGCCCGGTCTTTTCAGGATGTTGCTCACCGCGGAAGCAAAGGCGAAACTGGAGAAAAGCGGTGCCGTTACCAGCATACAGGTGGCGAAGGATGAGGGCGGTTACATCTTCCCGTTCGATACCCTGCACAACTGGAGCCAGGACGATTTCGGCCCGGTGATCCTTCCGAAGAAAGGAACCGCGATGCCGTTGAACGCGCAGAATTACAGCATCTATGAAAGAGCAATCCGCGTATACGAGGGACAGTCCATTGATATGCGCAATGGGCAGATTTACATCAATAACCAACCCGCATCTTCCTATACCTTCAACATGAATTATTACTGGATGATGGGGGATAACCGCCACAACTCAGCCGATTCAAGGTACTGGGGATTTGTGCCGGAGGACCATATTGTGGGTAAGGCTTCCTTGATCTGGTTCAGTTGGGAGAATGGTCCCCGTTGGAACAGGTTATTCAGGAGCATCAAATAATTTTCTTCCGGATTCAATATAAAACCGCGCCGTGCAGCAAAAAAAACAGGAATTCACCTACACCGTTTACAGCTCCGCCAACGAATTGCCGGAGCGCTACGCGTGGTTGCTGAACGAGGCGCGGGAAGTAACCGACCAGGCTTACGCGCCCTACTCACGGTTCCAGGTAGGTGCTATGGCATTGCTTGCCAATGGGGAAGTGGTGGCAGGGTCGAATCAGGAAAACGCCTCGTTTCCCGTTGGACTGTGTGCTGAACGGGTATTGCTTTCGGCCGCTACTTCATTGTATCCCAATGTTGCCATTGAGGCCATTGCTATCAGCTATTTCAACAACAATGGCGAAAGCAACCGGCCCATCTCTCCCTGTGGTATTTGCCGGCAGTCTTTACAGGAGTTTGAACAACGCCGCAAACATCCCATCAAACTGATATTGGGTGGCATGGAAGGGGAGGTGATCGTGATTGAAAGTGCCGGCAGTTTGCTCCCGTTAAGTTTTACTTCCGAAAACCTGTTGTAGATGGCGCAGGAGCATCCATATCCTTTGCCTGCCTCCTGGGAGAAAACGGCGGCTGAACATGCGAAACGTTACAAGCAATGGCTGCAACGTGCGAATGTGAAAAAGGTGATGAAGGAACTGCCCGATCTGCACGAGGAGGCTTTCAGTAAAATCAATTGTCTCGCTTGCGCCCGCTGCTGCAGAAATTATTCTCCCCGCTTTAAGACTCCGGACATCAAGAGGATTTCAAAACGCCTCCGTATGAAGGAATCTGCATTCATCGATACCTACCTTCGTTTGGATGAAGATGGGGATTATGTGGTGAAAAGCAGTCCGTGCCCGTTCATTGGCGATGATAATGCCTGTTCGATTTATGAAGATCGTCCTTCGGATTGCGCCAGGTATCCATATACGGATGAAGATGTATTGGTGAAACGTCCTGCGTTAACGCTGAAGAATACAACGGTGTGTCCCGCGGTGTTTTATGTGATGGAGACATTAACCACTCAGTAAGTGCTCCCTTCAAAAAGCGTTGCGCCGTAGCGTCGTTGCGAGAAAAGTATTTGAAGAAATCTGTCGCAACGACGCTACGGCGCAACGGGTAGTCTGATTGTTTGCTGGAATGCGGTGAACTACTTTCTGATCTTATGCCCTTTCACAGCAAAGTATAGTATATACAAATAGCAGGGGAGAATACTTATAAAGAAAGCCAGTTGAAAATTTACACCGGCTTCATCTTTCAGGAAACCATACAGCAGCGGCCAGATGGCGCCACCTGCGATACCCATTACCATAATGGCTGATCCTGTTTTGGTGAACCTGCCGAGATCTTTGATGCCCAGCGGGAAAATGGCGGGCCACATCAGGGAGTTGGCGAGTCCCAGCAAAGCCACGAATATCACGGAAGTATAACCGCTGGTAAGAAAGGCGCCAATGGTGAAAATGATGCCGAGGATGGCGCAGATGCGCAAGGCAGCCTGTTGTGTAATGTATTTCGGAATGGTTACAATGCCTATGGCATAACCGGCCATCATACCGCCCAAAGTGAGGGTGGTAAAGTACTTGGCGATGTCGGCGCTGATGCCGAGTTCTTTTCCGTACGTGCCGATAATATCTCCCGCCATCACTTCAGCGGCCACATATACGAATATGCAGAATGCGCCGAGAAAAAGGTGTGGAAACTGGAATATGCTGGTTTTGGTAGTTTTTACGGCAGCGGTTGGATCAACCGGTTCTTCGGCATCCACATTGATTTCGGGGAGTTTGGAAAGTTTTACCACTAATGCAAAGGCCGCGAACAGTATCGCGAGTACAATATAGGGGGTGTTTACGCGACCAACCACTTCGTTCAGCAGCGCTTCTCTTTCCGCAACCGTAGTGGCGGCATTATTGATCTTGGCTTCTATCGCTTCAGAATTTTTAAGGAACAAGGTGCCCATCACGATTGGCACGATCATGCCGGCGAATTTGTTGCACAGTCCCATGATACTGATCCTTTTGGCCGCGCTTTCAATGGGGCCGATAATGCTGATGTATGGGTTAGAGGCGGTTTGTAGCAGGGACAATGCCGCGCCCTGTACGAAAAGTCCGGTCAGAAACATACCGAATGCGCGGGAATCGGCGGCGGGCAGGAAGATCAGTGAGCCCAGCGCGAGGATCAGAAGGCCCACTACGATGCCATTCTTGAATCCCATTTTTTTGAGCAGCCAGGAAGAAGGCAGCGCCAGGAAAAAATAAGCCATGTAAGAGGCGAAGGTAACCAGGAACGCCTGTAAGTCGGATTCCAGGCCGCAGGCCAGCTTAAGGAAGGGGATCAGCGTGCTGTTGGCCCAGGTTACAAATCCGAAAATGAAAAACAAGGCGCCGATCATCAGCATCGGCAGCAAATTGCTTTTCTTCTCACCCGTCATGGAAACGGGAGCAGTTGAAGTAATAGTTGACATTGATTTCGAAAATTTTCCCGAACATAAACAAGAATCCGCATTTTCCGGTCAAAACCTGCAAAATCCCACAAACGATTGTCTTGCAACCCGCCATGGGAGCGGGAAACGCTTCAGGTGTAGAAAGTGTAATTCCTAACGGATTGTAAATATTGAAGTTAATTGGGATGAATTTTCCCAAATTGCGCACGCGAACGTTACAAAACGATGCGGTACAACGCTTAACTTCGCGGCAACGAAAACTCAAATATCAACCAAATTCAACCAACCAACAAAAGCTTGCGTATGAACGCTCCAACAAAATGGTCACAGTTCGGAACCCTGATTTCCGTATTTTTTTTCTGGGGCTTCGTGGCCGCCAGCAACGATATTCTCATCCCCGTTTTCAAAAGTAAGTTCAACCTGGAGCAATGGCAGAGCCAGTTGGTGGCCTTCGCGTTCTACGTGGCTTATACCGTTGGATCAATTATTTACCTGGGTATTTCCAAGGCGATGGGTGGTGATTTTCTGAATAAAGTAGGGTATAAAAACGGTATCGCGATCGGCCTGATCATTTCGGCGATCGGAACATTGTTGTTTTATCCCGCGGCCAATAATTCCTCTTTTGCGCTGATGATTACCGGGCTTTTTGTAGTAGCGCTCGGTTTCTCCCTGCAACAGATCGCGGCCAACCCGCTCGCCATTGTGATCGGTGATCCGAAAACAGGCTCCCAGCGTCTCACCATGGCCGGAGGGGTGAACAATTTCGGTACCACCATCGGACCGCTGCTGGTGAGTTTCGCCATCTTCGGCAGTGTGACCGGCGCCAATACGGAGGCCAGCATAGAAAGTGTAAAAGTGCCCTACCTGATACTCGGTGCGGCATTTATACTGGTGGCCGTCTTCTTTAAGCTCTCTTCCATCCCCAATAAGATTGACCTGGAAGAAGTGGCGGAAGATGAAGCCATCAACGACGAAAAAATCCTGCATAAGAAATCAGCTATCGGTTACCCCCAGCTCTGGATGGGCATGATCGCCATCTTCGTGTACGTAGGCGTGGAAGTGGCCACGGCCAGCAACCTGCCGGAATACCTGCGTCAGCAGATTGCTGTACTCGATGGGAAATATGTATTGAAATCGCTCAACCTTCCCGGCGCATTGCCTTTCACAGATGACATGAACGCGCCCTTCATCTCCCTGTATTGGGCCAGTTTGATGATTGGCCGCTGGACGGGAGCCGTTGGTGCTTTCGATGTAAGTGCGGGTACCAAAAAAATCCTGGGTTTCTTCATGCCTTACCTGGCATTCGCCATTTTCCTGCTGGTGAATACCATCGCCAAACACGATGTATCCAGCTTTTATGTATACGGTTTCGTGATCCTCGCTATGATTGCCGGGGATATTTTAAGCAAGGGCAATCCGGCGCGCATGCTGCTGCTTTTCTCGATCATGGGCACCATTGCATTGTTCGTGGGCATGCTCACGGGCGGGATGGTAAGCGTGTATGCGTTTATAAGCGTAGGTTTGTTCTGCAGTACGCTCTGGCCCTGCATCTTCACGCTGGCCGTGGCTGGTCTCGGCAAACATACCAACCAGGGCAGTAGTTTCCTTATTATGATGATCATGGGTGGCGGCTTCATCAGTGTGTTGCAGGGTGTGGTGGCCGATGACGCTATTCTGGGGATCAAATGGTCGTATCTTGTGGGGGCGGCATGTTTCCTTTACCTGGCTTTCTACGCCTGGAAAGTGAAGGGCATCCTGAAGACGCAGGGGATCGATTACGATGCCGCCAACGCGCCATCCGTAAGTGGAAAAGGACATTAAGGTGATTTTTTTTGGGAAGAAAGGAATTCTGTAATAACTATGCGTTTTCAACGCATTTTCAATAGTTCGTATGAGTACAATCAATCCGCAACTGGGCATCGGGATAGATATCGGGGGCACGACCACGAAGTATGGTATCGTGAACCACCGCGGTGAAATATTATACAGAGGCGTGATCTCTTCGCGCAAACACGGTACGCCGGAAGCTTTTATTGATGAATTGTATGAGGCGCTGCTGCCCGCCATTGATGAGGCCGGGGGGATTGCCGCCTTCCGTGGAATCGGTATCGGCGCGCCCAACGGGAATTATTATACCGGAACCATTGAAGATGCGCCCAACCTGGTGTGGAAAGGGAAAATTCATATGGCCGACATCGTCACGAAGAAGTTCGCCTTACCCGCCGCGCTCACCAACGATGCCAACGCCGCCGCCGTGGGAGAAATGATGTACGGAGCCGCCAGGGGCATGAAGGATTTTATCATGATTACCCTCGGAACAGGCGTAGGAAGCGGTATCGTGGCCAACGGCCACCTGATTTACGGGCACGATGGGTTCGCGGGAGAACTGGGACATACCATCATTATTCCCGGGGGAAGAAAACACTGGGGAACAGGGGCGCACGGCTCTCTTGAAGCCTATACCTCCGCCACCGGCGTTACGGTTACCGCCAGGGAATTCCTCGAAAACCGTCCCGAAGAAGATAGTCTGCTCCGGGCCTATAAACCCGAAGAGATTGATGCCCGCCTTGTATACGAAGCTGCCGTTAAAGGAGACAAAATCGCTAACGATGTATACGCCTTTACCGGTGAGATACTTGGAAGAGCGCTCGCCAATTTCGTGATGTTCTCCAGTCCCGAAGCGGTGATCCTGTTCGGGGGCCTTACCAAGGCCGGCGACCTGTTGCTGAAACCGGTACGCAAATACATGGAAGAAGACCTGCTGCCCATCTTCCGCAATAAGGTAAAACTCATCATCTCTGAACTGAAAGAATCCGATGCCGCCGTGCTGGGCGCCAGCGCCCTTGTTTGGGAATTGAAATGATGAATCAGTATCTTCGCGCCCTATGCAGAAAGAGGTTGTATTGAGCGGTATACGCTCCACGGGTTTCCTGCACCTGGGAAACTATTTCGGCGCCATGCGCAACTACGTGCGCATGCAGGATGATTTCGATTGCTATTTTTTTGTAGCCGACTGGCATGCACTTACCACTCATCCGGACACGAAAGAGCTGCGCAACAGTGTGCTGCGCGTACTCGCGGAGAACATCGCGTGTGGACTCGATCCTGAAAAAGCATGCCTGTACGTGCAAAGTCATGTGCCGGAGATCGCCGAACTCTATATGCTGTTGAACATGCTCGCTTATAAAGGCGAGCTGGAAAAAACAACTACTTTTAAAGATAAGGTGCGGTTACAACCGCAGAACGTGAACGCGGGTTTGCTGACGTATCCGGTATTGATGGCCGCGGATATCCTCGTGCACCGTGCCTTTAAGGTGCCCGTTGGTAAAGACCAGGAGCAACACCTTGAAATGGCCCGCAACTTCGCCCAGCGTTTTAACCACCGTTATGGTGATGTTTTTCCTGAACCCGTTGCATTCAACTTCGGAGAAAGTCTGGTGAAAGTACCCAGCCTGGATGGCGCCGGCAAGATGAGCAAAAGCGAAAACCAGATGGCCACGCTTTACCTCGCCGATGATGATGAACTGATCCGCAAAAAAGTGATGAAAGCAAAAAGCGACTCCGGGCCAACCGAACCGAACAGTGATAAGCCTGACTATATTGAAAACCTCTTCCAACTGATGCGCCTCGTTTCTAAAAAAGAGACCGTGGACCAGTTTGAAGCGGATTACAACAACTGCACCATCCGGTACGGTGATATGAAAAAGCAGATGGCGGAAGATATGGTGGCTTTTATAGCGCCCATCAGAGAAAAGGCCGCGGCCATTTATGCCGATGAAAAATACCTGGCCGAGGTAATGCAAACAGGGGCGGAAAAAGCGCGGAAAAGCGCCGGAGCAACGCTGGCGCTGGTGAGGGAGCATATGGGCCTTAAATACTTCTGATCCTTCCCACGCAACAACATATTATTTCTTATTTTGTGTCCCTCACACCGTTACCATTATGGCAAAGCTGAAAAAACCCAAACACATTGCAGTTGCAGGAAACATAGGCGCGGGCAAAACCACCCTCACCGAAATGCTGAGCAAGCATTACAAATGGATCCCGCAGTTTGAAGATGTGGAACACAACCCGTACCTCAACGATTTTTACGAAGAGATGCCCCGCTGGAGTTTCAACCTCCAGATTTATTTCCTTAACAGCAGGCTGCGTCAGTTGCTCGATATCCAACGTGGAACGGAAACAATTATTCAGGACAGAACTATATACGAAGACGCACACATCTTCGCACCCAACCTCCACGAAATGGGGCTGATGAGCAAACGCGATTTCGACAACTACTTTCTTTTCTTTCAGAACCTCAAGTCTATGGTGCAACCCCCCGACCTGCTCATCTACCTGCAGGCTTCGGTGCCCACACTGGTGGCGCAGATACAGAAACGCGGCAGGGAATACGAAGAGAACATCCGCCTCGACTACCTCAAACGCCTGAACGATTATTACAATAAATGGATCGAAGATTATAAAGAAGGTCCGTTGCTGGTGATAGATGTAGATAAGAACAAGTTCGCGGAAAGCGAAGAGCACCTTGGTGAGATCATCAACCGCATCGACGGACAACTGTACGGCCTGTTCTAAAAAAGAACTCCCCCGGGGAACCGAGGGAGCCTCAAAACAAAACATGCAAGCGACTGTGAAAGCAAAAACTTCCGCAATCAATTTAAAACTACGGAATTAATTCTGATTATATCTTAGGCCCGGCCATTAAAATTTCTTTTGAAACGCCCGCGGCATATTTTTCAAAGTTTTTAACGAACTGCTGTGCCAGGTTACGCGCCTGCGCATCGTAGGCCTCAGCACTGGCCCATGTTTGCCTAGGTATCAGTATGTTTTGTGGTACACCCGGACAACTTACCGGCACGGCTACCCCAAATACAGGATCAATGGTAAATGCGGTATCATCCAGTTTGCCTTCCAGCGCGGCGGTGATCATGGCACGGGTATAAGACAACTTCATGCGTGATCCCGTTCCAAACGCGCCTCCGGTCCAGCCGGTATTGATCAGCCAAACTTTTACTTTGTGTTCCTTCATTTTTTCGCCCAGCATTTCCGCGTATCTGCCCGGATGCAAGGGAAGGAACGGTGCTCCGAAACATGCGCTGAATGTGGACTTAGGCTCAGTGATGCCTGTTTCAGTGCCGGCAACTTTAGCGGTATATCCGCTGATGAACTGGTACATAGCTTGTCCCGGAGATAATTTGGAAATGGGTGGAAGTACACCATACGCATCGCAGGTGAGGAAGAAGATGTTCTTCGGCATACCGCCGATACTGGGTTCCAATGCGTTGCTGATGAAATCCAGCGGATACGAAACGCGTGTATTCTCTGTAATGGAGCCATCCGCGAAATTGATGCGGTTGGTGCCTTCAAAGAAACGAACGTTCTCTACCAGCGCACCTGGTTTGATGGCGTGGAATATTTCGGGCTCTTTCTCTTCGGAAAGATCAATACACTTCGCGTAGCATCCGCCTTCAAAATTAAAAACACCATCGTTGGTCCAGCCATGTTCATCGTCGCCAATCAATTTCCGGTTGGGATCGGCGCTCAAGGTGGTTTTGCCGGTACCGCTCAGTCCGAAGAAGATGGCCGTATCGCCTGCTTCACCCATGTTCGCGGAGCAGTGCATGCTCAGCACTTTTTGCTCCAGCGGAAGAATATAGTTGAGGATGGTGAAGATGCCTTTCTTGGTTTCGCCCGTGTAGCCTGTTCCTGCGATCAGAATCATTTTATGACGGAAACTGACCACGGCCGCGTTCTCCTGGCGGGTACCACATTTTACGGGATCGAGTTTTAGTCCCGGCGCGGAAATGATGTGCCAGTCGGGCCGGAAGGTTTCCAGTTCCTCTTCTTCGGGGCGAAGGAACATGTTGTGCGCAAACAGGTTGATCCAGGGCTTTTCGTTTACCACGCGGATGTTAAGGCGGTAACGGGGATCGGCACAGGCGTAGCAATCGCGTACCCACATTTCAGGCAGGCGGTTCATGTAAGCCATGATGGAATCGAAGATGCGGTCGAAATACAGTGGCTCCAGGGGGATGTTGAAATCGTTCCAGTCTACCGTTTTAGCGGTGAGTTCATCTTTTACAATGAATTTGTCTTTGGGCGAGCGGCCGGTGAATTTCCCGGTTTTGATCACCAGTGCGCCGGTATCGTTCAATTCACCTTCTCCAATACGGAGCGTGTCCTGAACCAGTTCTTCGGGCGTAAGCTGGTAGTGGATGTTGTCTGAAAAACGCAATCCCAGCTGCGTTAATTTCTCCGCAGGGATCGTAAAGGTTGGTACTGACATGAAGCAATCGCATTTGTTTGTTACAAAACTAAATATTAAAATTTATCTAATCAAGTGGCAATTAAAATGGGTTTTGTTTATTTTAAATAGTTTTAATGCCTTTATTTTTGAATATTCTCTAAAACAGAGGCTTTGCTGATGATTTTAGAAATGAAACCGGATTCCTTTGAATGCCCGCTAAATCTTCCCGTTCACCTAAATAAATCTACCTATCCCGGTGCAGCGTTTTTATGGGAATTCCACCAACCCATCTGATTGATTTACCAATTCCATCCTTTGGATCGTACAGCTACCCAATGCGGCAAGACTATCCTCCATTTCGTCCGCACAAGCAATTGCTCCCCCCATCCATACTAAAATCCCCCATCCCAAATTCAACATTCAAAATCCAAAATCCCTATCTTGCCACCTTCAAAAGCTACGATATGAAATACCTCCCTTTAGATCCGGCTATATTCGTTCAGAACAGGAAGCGCTTTGTGAAAAGAATGGAAAAAAATGCCATTGCGATCTTCAACAGCAATGATGAATTGCCGACCAATGCCGACGCGCAACATACTTTTAAACAGAACTCCGATCTTTTCTGGCTTTCAGGTATTACCCAGGAAGATTCAATGGTGATTCTTTACCCCGATAACCCCGACCCCAAATACAGGGAAGTACTGGTATTGGTTCGTCCGAATGAACTGAAAGAGAAATGGGATGGAAAAAGGCTCCGCACCAACGAAGCCACAGCTATATCGGGTATTACTACCATCGTTTGGCTGGACACCCTGGAAGCATTGCTCATCGGCTGGATACACCTCGCCGATAAAATATACCTCAATACCAACGAGCACGACCGTAAATCGACCATCGTTCCCGTACGTGATTACCGTTTCATCGAAGACATGAAACGCAAATATCCCCTGCACCAGTACCTGCGCAGCGCACCGATCCTGCGCGATCTCCGCGCCATCAAAAGCAAGGAAGAAGTGGTGGTGATGCAGCAAGCGATTGATATTACCGAACATACTTTCAGAAGATTGCTGCAATTCATCCGTCCCGGTGTGATGGAATACGAAATTGAAGCCGAAATATGGCACTCCTTCCTCACGCAACGCGCCACCCGCCCGGCTTACAACAGCATCATTGCCAGCGGCGACCGTGCGCGGATACTGCATTATGTATTCAACAACCAGGAATGTAAGGATGGTGAAATGGTGCTGATGGACTTTGGCGCTGAATACGGCGGCTATTGCGCGGACCTTACCCGCACCGTGCCCGTGAACGGCAAGTTTTCAAAACGCCAGAAAGAAGTGTACAACGCGTGTCTTCACCTGCATGACTATGCGAAAAGCATATTGGTGCCCGGCATCTCCGTACTGGCCTACCAGGACAAGGTAGGAGAGGAGGCCACGAAAGTTTTCCAGAAGATCGGGTTGCTCACTAAGCAAGAGGTGAAGAATGAAGACCCCAACAACAGGGCCTACCGAAAATACCTTTACCACGGCATTTCCCACCATCTCGGCATTGATGTGCACGATGTGGGCACGAAAACCGATCCCATTACCGAAGGCATGGTGTTTACCATTGAGCCCGGTATTTATATTGAGGAAGAACAAATGGGCGTGCGTTTGGAGAACAACGTCTGGATCACCAAAAAAGGCAATGTTGACCTGATGAAGAATATTCCCATTAAAGCCGAAGATATTGAGGCGTTGATGAAGAAGAAATAATTCAGCATTCAAATCAGCACAAACAACATGAAACAAATCCCGAACATATTTACCCTGCTCAACCTGGTTTTCGGCTGCGTGGCCATCATCTGCATCCTGCAACCCGGGGAGAACCTCGCTTCTTTGTATGATGGAACGAGTGTAATCATCAATCTGCCGGAAAAAATATGGTGGGGAAGTGTGTTCATCGGCATTGCGGCGGTGATCGATTTCCTGGATGGGTTCGTGGCCAGGCTGTTCAAAGCTGAATCTGAGATGGGCAAACAACTCGATTCCCTTGCGGATGTGGTGAGTTTTGGCGTGGCTCCGGGGATGATCCTTTACCAGATGCTGCGCATGACTTTCCTCCGGGAAGTGGATGGCATCGAGGTGAGTGTGGCCTGGCTGTTGCCCGCCTTATTGGTTCCAGCCGCCGCGGCTTACAGGCTGGCCCGCTTCAACATCGACCCTTCGCAGTCTTATGGGTTTAAAGGATGCCCCGCACCTGCGGCGGGACTGGTGATCGCCTCCTTTCCCCTGATCTTGCTGTATAATCCGTATGGGATCAACGAGATATTGTTGAACAAATGGGTGTTGTATGCGGTATGTATCCTGGTTTCCTGGCTGATGGTGTCCACACTGCCACTCATGGCCATGAAGTTCAGGGATTACAGTTGGAAGAACAACGCGTCGAAATACCTTTTGGTCCTGATTGCGGCCGTGGCCGGTGTTTTCCTCAGCTGGCTGGCGGTGCCGTTCGTATTTATCGCCTACATTGTCTTATCTTTGGCCTCTTTTAAAACAACCAACAAATAACAGGATCATGACCTACACAGTTCAGGTAAAAGTGATGCCGCTGAAAGAATTGCTGGACCCCCAGGGAAAAGCCGTAATGGGCGGATTGGAAAACCTCGGTATTAAGGAAGTGGCTGATGTACGGATCGGCAAGAACATTACCCTTCAGATAGAAGCGGCCGATGAAGCCGCCGCGAAAGCCATCGCTGAAACCGCCGCTAAGAAGCTGCTGGCCAACCAGGTGATGGAATACTTCGAGATATCAGTGAACTAAGGATAAAAATACTGAGATGTTGAATACCAGGGTACTGCTGCCAGGGTATTCAACATTTTCCGTTTAAACCAAACACATTGAACGAAAGTACAGCCTCCGGTAAACTTTTTCTCGTTCCTTCCCCCATCGGGAACCTGGCCGATATTACTTTTCGTGCGGTGGAGACATTGAAATCGGCCGATCTTATCCTTGCGGAGGATACCCGCACGTCTTCCGTTTTGCTGCAGCATTACAGCATTCAGAAACCGCTCACCGCCTACCACCAGCACAACGAACACCGGGTATTTCAACACCTCACCGAACAAATGAAGGCCGGTAAAGTGATGGCCCTGCTTACAGACGCGGGTACACCAGGGATTTCCGATCCGGCGTTTCTCCTCGTTCGTGCCTGCGTGCAGGAAGGTGTACCAGTAGAATGTTTACCCGGCGCTACCGCTTTTGTGCCCGCTCTGGTGAACAGTGGATTGCCCATTAACCGGTTTTGCTTTGAAGGTTTTCTTCCCCTTAAAAAAGGCAGGCATACTTTGCTGACTGAACTGGCGAAAGAAGAAAGGACAATGGTGTTCTACGAGTCACCGGTGCGGTTGGTGAAAACCCTAGATCAACTCGCGGAATATTTCGGGGCCGACCGTGCCTGCTGTGTTTCCCGTGAACTCACTAAAAAGTTCGAAGAAAATGCGCGGGGTACTTTAAAAGAAGTGGCCGATCATTTCCGGCAGAAAACAGTAAAAGGAGAGATCGTGATTGTGGTGGCAGGAATTTAGGATTTCCTTTTCAGTTCCGGGATTGATATTTGCACTTTGTTCAAAAACAACTCGTATGAAATTAAGAATGATCGCTTTAGGTGTAGTGATGGGAACAGTGTTCCTTGTAAATAGTGTTTCGGCCCAGGTGCGTAAAGTGCCGGCGGCCGTTACGGAAGCCTTCAAGTCAAAATACCCCTCCGCGACCAACGTGGAATGGAGCGACAAACTGACTTCTTTCATGGCCCGTTATGAAGAAGATAATATCACGTACGAAGCGCGTTTCAACGGTAAGGGAGAATGGCTGAATACCGAAAGGCAATTGCCCGCCGAAGACCTTCCTGCTGGTGTGATTGAAGGATATGAAAAAAGCAAGTATGCCGAGTGGGAAATGGGAACCGTTCATAAAATCATGCTGCCCGGTGATAAAATTCAGTACCGTGTGCAGGCCATAAAAAGCGATATTCAAAGAAAGAACCTTTTGTTCAGCAGCGAAGGTCGCTTGCTGAAGGACAATATTACTTTGTAGGATTTTGAATTTCAACCTAACATATGCGAAAACTACACCTGCTTCCCATCTTTCTGCTGTTGGTTACTACAGCATCAGCCCAGCCTTCCCGCTGGCAGCAACGTGTGAAATATGACATGGACATCAACGTGGATGCCGCTGCCAACAAATTTACCGGGAAACAAAAGCTGCAGTACTGGAACAATTCCCCGGATACACTTTTTAAAGTGTTCTACCACCTCTACTGGAATGCGTTTCAGCCCAACAGTATGATGGACGTGCGCAGTCAGGAACTGGGTAAAACACTGATCAATGGCCGTCCCGACTGGGACGGACGGGTGCGCGACCGCATCAGCAACCTGAAGCCGGAAGAGATCGGGTACCAGAAAATCATCTCCCTTTCCATGAACGGCAGGCCGCAGGAAGTGAAGCTGCGCGAAACCATACTGGAAGTGATCCTCGATCAGCCCATCCTGCCCAATTCAAATGTTACATTCGATATGAATTTCGAAGCGCAGGTGCCCGTGCAGGTGAGGAGAAGCGGACGCGACAATGCGGAGGGTATACGCTTCAGCATGGCGCAGTGGTATCCTAAAATGTGTGAATATGATTATGAAGGCTGGCATCCCACACCTTATATCGCCCGTGAATTCTATGGTGTGTGGGGCGATTTTGATGTGAAGATCACCATCGATAAATCTTATGTGATCGGTGGAACCGGATACCTTGTAAATGCCAATGAAATTGGCTTCGGTTATGAAGATAAAGGGGTGAAAGTACCTAAAGCCTCCGGTAAAACACATACATGGCATTTCACCGCACCCAATGTGCACGATTTTATGTGGGCCGCTGACCCAACTTATAAAGTACTGAGAAAAGATATGCCCGGCGGGCCCAGTCTATTTACGCTGTACAAGCCTTCAAATCCTTCGCAGGATGAAGCCTGGAAGAAGATCAACGATGCCGCCGCGCAAGTGCTTCCGTTCATTGAACAGCATTTCGGGAAATACCCTTACAAGCAATATTCGTTTATACAAGGTGGCGATGGTGGTATGGAATACCCCATGAGCACCCTGCTGAAAGGCCCCGGACTGGGTACCGTTTTCCATGAGTGGATGCATACCTGGTACCAGATGCTGATGGGTACCAACGAATCGCTGTATCCCTGGATGGACGAAGGTTTTACCAGTTATGCCGAAAGCCTGGTATCGGAATATTATAAATCACGCACGAGTGAAAAACCGCAGCAGGGAACCGTAAGCACCGGTCCGAAAAAGACCGCCGCCGATACGGAACTGCCTTTGTACCACGCAGGTGCCTACAACAGCTATTTCATGCTCGCGAAAAGCGGACTGGAAGAACCACTGACCACCCATGCGGACCATTACAATACAAATATTTCCTACAGCATTGCTTCCTACTCAAAAGGAGAGGTATTCCTGAGCCAGCTTGGTTACATCACCGGTGCTGAAGCGCGTGATAAAATCCTGCTGGAATATTACAGGCAGTGGGCGTTCAAACATCCCAACATCAATGATTTTATGCGCATAGCCGAAAAGGTGAGTGGCCTGCAACTGGATTGGTACCGCCAATACTGGGTGAACAGCACCAAAACCATTGATTACGCCATCGATAGCGTATGGGAATCCGCTGGTAAAGCTACCGTGCGTCTCGCCCGTATCGGGCAAATGCCCATGCCCATTGACGTGGAAGTGACCTATAAAGATGGCTCTAAGGAACAACACTATATTCCGCTCTACCTGATGTTCGGTGAAAAACCGAATGAGCAGCCGGCGCTGCCCCGCACCACCCACGAAGCCTGGAAATGGACGCATCCCAAATACACATTCACGATCAGTAAAAAATTAAGTGAAGTGGCATCCGTTGAAATCGATCCATCCAAACGAATGGCCGACATCAACCCCACGAACAACACCTCGGGGAGATAACTCCGAGGGGCGAAGCCCCGAAGGAGTCTCCCATCGACTACACGGTGCATCTTTCAAAGGATGAACTGTTTAGCCGATGGGAGATTACTTCGAAGCCTGTGGCTTCTCGTAATGGGAAGACCACCCCGAAGGATGGTCTTCAAAATTGTTCTCGTTGAAAAGAACGTGGTAAGGTTAATGATTAATGCCAACTTCTTGCCATTTATGTAAATGGTATTTGATTAGCCTTAGTGTTGAGTGCCCTACAAAAGTAGGTGGGTAACCTCACCTGTACAATACCACTAAGTGGTATATTTTGCCCTATTCAACTATGCTTTTGCCTTCTGAGGGCATTTAAACTACCCATTTACGGTAGTTTTTACCTTCCGAAGAACTTATTGATGGCTTCGATCCGGTTGTTGACGTGAAGCTTTTCGTAAATATGGTACACATGTTTACGCACCGTTTCCTGGCTGATGAACAGTTCGGCGGCGATCTCTTTGTACAACATGCCTTTCGCGAGGAGTTCCAGTATTTCCTTTTCCCGGTTAGACAACATGCCGAGCGTATCCGCCTGGCTGTCGGCCAGGGATTTGGCCTGGAAGGCCGCCACTACTTTTCTTGCGATCTGGCTGCTCATGGGGGCACCACCTTCATGCAATTCGCGGATGGCTTCCAGTAATTTGTCCGGGGCGGTTTTTTTGAGAATATAACCATTGGCGCCCGCGCTCAGCGCCTCGAAGATCTTTTCATCTTCTTCATACACCGTACACATCATATAAAGAATGTCCGGTACCTGGGGTTTGAGTTTGCGGACACAATCTATGCCGCTGCCCGTTCCCAGGTTGATGTCCATTAACACTACATGAGGATGTACATCAGGAATTCCATCCAGCGCTTCTTCACAGGAAGCGTAAGAACCGATGCAAACATAATCGTCTGATAATTTGATCACTTCTTCCAGCGCCTGTCGGATGTCCTTGTTATCATCCACGATACATACATTGATCTTCATTTAATTTTCCAGGGTCTTTTCCACGTTACACAATATGCAAATGTTCTATAATTTGTGAATATAGACAATAACCGCTTTGTGGTATTTATTCTTGCTGTTTAATTTCCTCCTAATGCACGGTACAGCTTCACTTGTGAAAGCAGCAGTTCTTTTTTCTGCCTGCTCAGTTCCAGTTCGGTTTCCAGTACGGTTCTTTGTGCGGTGATTACTTCAAGGTAATTGGCGTACCCGCTGAGGAACAGGTCGTTCGCGGTGGATACGCCATTGTTCAGCACATTAAATTCCTGCTCTTTGTATTGGTAGGCTTTGGTGATATTCTGAATGGCATTGAGTCCGGAACTCACCTCCTGTACGGCATTCAATACTGTTTTCCTGTATTCCTGGAAACTGATGGCTGCCTGTGTTGCGGCTTCGCGGTGGTTCGCCTTCAGCGCCCGCTGGTTCAGCAATGGTGCGCTGATGTTACCGAGGATGCCGAGTGCGGCTGATTCAGGACTGAAAAGCAAGCCTGCTTTAAAACTGTTCAATCCTGCATAAGGCGTGATCAGGAAGGAAGGTTTGAAGGAAAGTCTTGCCGCTTCCGTACCCGCGGTGACGGCTTTCATTTTTAATTCTTCTCTGCGTATATCAGGACGGTTTTTCAGTAATTGAGCGGGGATGCCCACATTCAGTGTGCCGGGCATTTGCTGGAGGTTCAATGGTGTACCACGTTTAATCCGCTCGGGATATTTTCCCAGCAGGAAGCAGAGCTGGTTTTCCAGTGCGGTGATTTCCTGATTGGTGAGAAATACCGCGCCCTGTGTACGCAGCAACTGCGCCTGGAACTGTTGTACGGCAAGCTCTGTGGCGCGTCCGCCGGTTTTTTGGGTACGGATGATTTCCAACGCGGTTTCCTGGAGTTGAATATTCTTTTCCAGGATGGCGCGTTCATTGTCTTTCGCAAGCAGTTCGTAATACAACGACGCTACTTGTGCCACCAGTTCGGTTTTTACCATCTGTTGCGCGGCCTGGTCGGATAAGTACTGGTAAGAGGCCGCGGTTTTAAGGGTTTTCAGTTTACCCCAGATGTCGAGTTCCCAATTGCTCCGGAACCCGACGAAATAATCCGGCACTAATGGGTCCGGTGTCCGTTGTTTCTCGTTGATGTTGCCTGAAAGATTGGTGTCGAAATTGCCGACACCGTCTATCGTATAATCGCCGTATCTCGTAATGCCCGCGCTGGCTGTGGCTTCCAGGCTGGGAAGAAAGGCGGCTTTCCGGCGGTAGAGTTCCGTTGCGCTGAGGTTCAGTTTCTGTACCGCTATCAACATGTCTGCGTTTTGTTGTAACGCGGTATCTATCAGGGCGAGCAATACCGTATCGGTAAACAGTGTTGTTCTAACGGGAAGGCTTACCTGCAATGAGTCGTTGTCTGCCGCATGGTGGAAGGTATCCGGTAAAGCGGAGAGTTCCGGAGAAAGTTGTTTTTTCGGCACGGCGCATCCTCCGGCGATGGCGATTGCGGAGACAAGTAATATCTTGTTAAGCTGCATTTTTTTCTTTTTTAGAACTGAAGAGATAGATAAGTCCGGGAATGATCAGTACGCCGAACAAGGTGCCGATCAGCATGCCGCCTGCTGCGGCGGTACCAATAGAACGGTTGCCCATGGCGCCCGCGCCGCTGGCGATACACAAGGGGATCAATCCCGCAATAAAGGCGAAGGAGGTCATGAGTATAGGACGCAAACGTGCGAAAGCGCCTTCTTTCACCGCTTCCAGTACCGGCATGCCCTGTTTCCTCTTGAGTACGGCGAACTCCACGATCAGGATGGCGTTCTTTCCCAACAGTCCGATCAGCATCACGAGGGCCACCTGCGCATAAATATTGTTTTCCAGTCCTGCCAGGTAAAGTGTGGCGAACGCGCCGAAGATGCCCGCGGGCAACGAGAGCAGCACGGGCAGCGGCAGCAGGAAACTTTCGTACTGAGCAGCCAGCAACAGGTACACGAACACGATACAGATCAGGAAGATGTAAACGGCCTGGTTGCCGGAAAGAATCTGTTCGCGCGTCATGCCGCTCCATTCAAAACCGAAGCCCCTCGGGAGTTCTTTCTCCGCTACTTTTTCTATCGCCTTAATGGCGTCGCCGCTGCTTGAACCGGGTGCGGCATCACCATTAATCATGGCGGAGGTGTACATGTTGTAGCGGGTGAGTTGCTCCGGTCCGTATACACGTTCCAGTTTGATGAAACTGGAATAAGGAACCATTTCTCCGCTGCTGCTGCGCACATAAAGCTGAAGGATGTCTTCCGGCTTGGTGCGGTATTGCGGGTAAGCCTGTACCATCACTTTATACATCTGTCCGAAGCGGATGAAGTTCGTGGCGTAATAACTGCCGAGCAAAGTTTGCAGGGTGCTCATGGCGTTGTCTATCGTAACGCCTTTTTGTGCGGCCATTTCCTGGTCAACATGGATCATATACTGCGGGAAGTTGGGATCGAAGCTGGTGAAGGCGGAGCCGATGGCCGGGTCCTTTTTCAGCGCGGAGATGAAGCCATTGGTGACCGCCGCGGTTTTTTGCAGGTCGCCGGTACCGGTTCTGTCGATCACCCTCAATTCAAATCCGCTGGAGTTGCCGAAGCCGGGAACGGTGGGCGGGGGAAAGAATTCGATGCGTGCGTCGGTGATGTGCCGGGTAGCGGCGATCAGGGAATCAATGATTTCCTGGACCGAGGAGGTTCTTTCTTCCCACATCTTCAGGTTAATCATGCCCATGCCGTAAGAGGCGCCGGCTACATCGTTCACCAGACTGAAGCCCGCGAGTGTGGAAACGGATTCCGTCGCGCCAAGTTTGGCCGCTTCCCGCTGAATACCATCCAGTACGGCTTCGGTACGTTCAACGGTGGAACCGGGTGGCGTAGTTACGTTCACGTAAATCATGCCCTGGTCTTCCGTGGGAATAAAGCCTGAGGGAAGAATTTTCGAAACACTCCAGGTCGCGCCACAGAAAACAAGCAGCAACACGATCGTTACCATCCTTCTGCCCGCGATCTTGCCCAATAATTTCATGTAACCGTTGGCGGTAGCATCGTAACCTTTGTTGAAGGAAGAAAAGAAACGTTGCAACAGGTTCTTTTTTCCTGTACTGTGGCTGTGTTTAAGCATCAGCGCACAGAGTGCCGGGGTTAGGGTAAGCGCGTTGATGCCCGAGATAACAATGGCTATGGCGAGGGTGAGGGAGAACTGCCGGTAGAAAACACCAACCGGGCCGGATAAGAATGCCACCGGTATAAATACCGCCGACATCACCAGGGTGATGGCCACGATGGCCCCGCTGATCTCTTTCATGGCGGAAACCGTGGCTTCCATCGCCGGAAGTTTTTCTTCGGTCATCTTTACATGGACCGCCTCCACCACCACGATCGCGTTGTCCACCACAATACCAATCGCCAGTACCAGCGCGAACAAGGTGAGCAGGTTAATGGAGAAGCCCATCAACTGCATGAAGGCCAGTGTGCCGATGAGCGCTACGGGTACGGCCAATGCTGGGATAAGCGTACTTCTGAAATCCTGAAGGAAGATGAACACGACGATGAATACAAGTAGAAACGCTTCTATCAATGTTTTCACCACTTCGTGAATCGATGCGTCGAGGAAACGGGATACATCATAGTTTACGTTAAAATCCATGCCCGGGGGAAAGGAGCGTTCCTTCAACTCAGCCATCCGTTCCTTGATGGCCGCGATCACATCCCGGGCGTTGGACCCGGGCCTTTGTTTGATCATGATGGAAGCGGAGGGGCGACCATCTGTTTTCGATACCATACTGTAGGTCATGGAACCAAACTCCACTTCGGCCACATCCTTCAGTTTCAGAAAGGAGCCATCGTCTCCGGAACGGATCACGATATTGGCGTACTGCTCCGGTTCAAAAAACTTTCCGGTGTATTTCAATACATATTGAAAAGATTGGGCATTACGACCGGAACTTTCTCCGGTTTTCCCAGGTGCCGCTTCTATGTTCTGCGCCCGCAACGCTTCGGTTACCTCATCGGCGGAAACCTTGTAGGCGAGCATGCGCTCCGGGTTCAGCCAAACCCGCATGGCGTATTCCTTCTGGCCCATGATCTCCACGAAACCCACGCCATCAATACGTTTCAGCTCCTGCAATACGTTGATGTCGGTAAAGTTGTAGATAAACTGTTCATCGGTGGCCGTATCGGTGCTCATTACGTTCAGGTACATGAGCATACTGTTCACTTCTTTTTCCGTGGTTACACCGGCTTTGATCACTTCTTCCGGCAGTTCATCCAGCACGGTGGTAACGCGGTTTTGCACGTTCACGGCCGCTACGTCGGGGTCGGTCCCAACTTTAAAAAACACCTGTATCAGGGTGGTGCCGTTGTTGCTGGTTACGGACGACATATAGGTCATGCCGGGAACACCGTTGATGGCGCGTTCCAGCGGGGTGGCCACGGCCTTGGCGCACACTTCAGCGTTCGCGCCGGTGTATTTGGCGGTCACCACAACAGATGGCGGCACAATGTCCGGGAACTGCGTCACCGGCAAGGTGAACAGCGCCAGTGCACCGAGTAATGTGATGACGATGGAGATCACCAGTGAAAGCACCGGCCTCCTGATGAATGTTTCGATCATTTCAACAGCTTTAGGATTGAATTATTTCAGTTTTATGAACGGCCGGACAAAAACATGCCCGCTTCCTCCGCAGAGGAATTTTCGGATGGTTTACATGAATGTAATGCTAGAGTGCTGCGCTGGTCTCTTTCGGTGTAATAATGGCGCCATCGCGCAAATCCTGCATGCCTTCGTACACAATGCGGTCGCCTTTTTCAAGCCCTTCCTGCACAATGTAGTAATCGGCTACGCGGGTCTTTGGTTTGAAGTGCCGCATCTTCACTTTGTTCTCTTTGTTCAGGACGAATACGAAGTTTTTATCCTGGATATCGAAAGTGGATTTCTGCGGCACCATGAGGGCGTCTTCAATCTTGTTGGTGAGTCTTACTTTGCCTGAAGCGCCGTGCCGCAACAACTTTCCGGGATTAGGAAAACGTGCGCGGAAAGCGATGGAGCCGGTGGTTTCATCAAACTCACCTTCAATGGTTTCTATCTTTCCTTTGTGGGTGTAGGTTTCACCATTGGAGAGAATCAGTTCCACCTGGTCGTTTTCTTTGTCTTCTTTGTTGCGGTAGCGGAGGTATTCGTTCTCCGATACATTAAAATAGGCGTAGATGGCCCTTACATCGGATACGGTGGTGAGGAGTGCGCCCTCATTTACGAGACTACCAGCCTTCAGCGGAATGCGGTTGATGATCCCATCGAAAGGCGCACGGATGTTGGTGTAAGAGAGTTTCAGCGCGGCATTCGATTCGTTGGACCGGGCTTCGTTCACTTTAGCGTGTGCCGCGGTGAGCCGCGCTTCGGCCAGTTCGAGTTCTGTTTTGGAAATGACTTTTTTGTCTACCAGTAATTTCACTCGTTTTACTTCGAGTTCAGCGCCTTTTTCTTCTGCCATCGCGTTAGAGAGCAGGGCTTTGGCGGAAGCGAGATTCGCTTTGTATTCTTCATCGTTCAGTTTGAAGAGGATTTGTCCTTTCTTTACTTCACGGCCTTCATCAATTAAAATTTTATCGAGAAACCCGGATACTTTAGCGCGTATTTCCACATTTTGAACGGCTTCGATATCGGCCACATAACGGGTTTCGAGCATAGTATCTTTCTGAACCACGGTAATCACCGGGAGTTCAGGTTTCGATTGGGTAGTGGGAACTGCTGAGTTGGCTGTGCATCCCGCAATGGAGAACGCGCACAGTGCCAAACGAAAATCGTATTTCATTTGAAGTATTTTTTGATAAATAGGAATAGTGTGTTTATGGCACGCAATTCATGTTTATCAAAAGGGTTTGAGCCGGAAAAGATAATCGTGGTGAGCGGGAGAAACGTGTTCGCCATTCCATGTGGTGAAATGATGGAGGGAAGAACAGTCTGATGCTATATCTTCCTTAACGATAACGATGGGATCAACGCGGGGCGTGGTTCTTTGCAGAACGGCTTCTTCCTGGTCGGGCGCTTCAAGGCCGGCGCAACTAACGGAAGCATCTGAATCAAGGTCTTTCTTCAGCACCACATGTCCGATAGCGTCGAGGGGATTGGTCACACAGATCATGTTCTGCCGCTTCATGAGGCAGAAACCTGTGAGTAATAAAATAATGACCATCCACCGATGTATCAACATGATGCTTCTACAGTTTGGTTAAAATTGCTGATTGCCGGACAAGCCGGTTAAAAGTGGTGAGTGCTGGTTGAAATAAATGACGCGTGGCTAAATTACAGAAAGCCGCTTTGTTTTTGAAAGCATTGACAAAACGTTAAGATTTTTTTAAGAACCTTACTTGTTCACGCGCACCACGTATTTCTCTTTGAAATAATCTTCCTGGAAAAGATCGTACACTTCTGTAAGCTGCGGCCTGCAGCCACTTTCGGAGATTTCCTGGTGCAGGTCGCCTCCTTTGAGGCAGATGAGTCCGTAAGGGTTTTCGGGTTCGCCGCCTTTGCGGAGCAGCGGTCCTGCCCAGCGCCAGAGGTCCTTCAGTGGGGCCACGGCCCTGGAAACTGCGAAATGGAATTTCCTTCCTTTGATGTCTTCCGTGCGGGTATGTTGCGTGGTTACATTCTGGAGGTTGATGGCTTCTGCCACGGCGCGGACCACGTTCAGTTTTTTGTTGATGCTGTCTACGAGATGGAACTTTGTTTCCGGGAAAAAAATCGCGAGGGGAATCCCGGGGAAACCGCCACCCGTGCCGATATCGATCACTTCCATGCCGGGTTTGAATTCCGCTACGGCGGCAATGGCGAGGGAATGCAAAACGTGTTTTTCGTACAAACTATCAATATCTTTTCTGGAAATTACGTTGATCTTACTGTTCCAATCGGTGTACAAGGCTTCCAGCGCGGCGAACTGCGCGATCTGTTCCGGGGTGAAATCGGCGAAATACTGAAGGATCAGTTCCAGTTTTGACGGGGCTTTTTCCATAATGCTGGTGCAAAGATGCAATAATAAAAGAACATCCAGAGGTCGAACAACCAGAACCATGCGAACAGGTCGTTCTCCTGGAGTTTCTTCGCGCATTTATAATACACGATGCCTTGCGTGATGAGTTTGATGCCCAGGAGGCCGAGTGCGATGCGCCAGTCGGAGAAGATGATGGCCACGGCCAGTAAGGGATAGAAAAGAAAATGCGCCGCCGCGTACCCGCCCAAAAGGAAACGGTGCGTTGGTTTATAGTACCTGGCGGTGGAATAGTGGCGTGTTTTTTGGGCGAACCATTCCTTCCAGGTTTTCTTCGGCTCGGAAAGCGTGAAGGTGTCCGGTTCAATGATGATGCGTGTATTGGAACTGTTCGCTACTTTATTGATGAAAAGGTCGTCGTCTCCGCCCGGGATATGGTTGATGGAGGAAAAACCCTTATTCTTGAAGAAGAGTTGTTTTTTATACGAAAGGTTCCGGCCCACGCCCATATAAGGCTTCCCTGCCAGGGCGAAGGAGAAGTATTGCATGGCCGCGTGGAGTGTCTCGAAGCGGATGAGTTTGTTGAGTAATCCGGGTTTTTTATGGTAAGCGCCATAACCGAGTACGATTTCGGTGCTTTCGTCGTAGGCATCCTGCATTTTCTGCATCCAGTGCTCGCTTGCGGGCACGCAATCGGCATCCGTAAGCAGGAGTATTTCGTGTTTCGCTTCTTTGATGCCGATGGAGAGCGGGTACTTCTTTCCGGCAATCAGTTTGGCTTCCTGGTGCAGTTCTATTACATTCATTTTTTTGAATGTTTTCTGCAATTCCGCCAGCAGGTACCGCGACTCATCGTTGGAGTTATCGTTCACCAATATCACTTCGTTGGTGGAAGGATATTGCTGAAATAGTACGCCCGGAAGATTTTTAGTTAAATTTGCGGCTTCATCGCGTGCGCAGATGATCACCGAAACAGGATGTTGCTGGGAATGTTGTTTCTCCAGCGGCCGGTACCAGGCCAGTCGCCGGAAGAAATACAAATAGTAAACCACCTGAACTACGGTTGTCAGGGCGAAGAGGGCGAGTAGTGCTTCCCTCCAGGGTAGTTGCGTCATGGCTGCGAAGGTAAAAAAAATGTATATAGCATGGCATCATTGGCATTCAGTATAGCGGGAAAGGATAATATGTCGAAAGCCCGGGCCGGGGAAATGGTTACCGATCATGGTGTGATCCAGACGCCCATTTTTATGCCCGTGGGCACGGTGGGCAGCGTGAAAGCCGTGAACCAGCAGCAACTGGAGCAGGAAGTAAAGGCGCAGATCATATTGGGGAACACGTATCATTTATACCTTAGACCGGGATTGGACGTGCTGGAAAAAGCCGGCGGACTGCACCGTTTTAACGGATGGCGCCACCCGATACTGACCGATTCCGGTGGGTACCAGGTATTTTCCCTGGCCGCCAACCGGAAAATAAAAGAGGAAGGTGTGGTGTTTCAATCGCATATTGATGGGTCAAAACACCTGTTCACCCCGGAGAATGTGATGGACATCCAACGCACCATCGGGGCCGATATCATTATGGCTTTCGATGAATGCCCGCCTTACCCCAGTGAATACGGCTATGCGAAAAAATCGATGGAGCTCACCCACCGCTGGCTCGATCGCTGTTTTACGCGGCTGGCCGAAACACCCGATAAATACGGGTATTCGCAAAATCTCTTCCCCATCGTGCAGGGCGGTACATACAAAGATTTGCGCAAAACCTCTTCACAGTACATCGCTTCCAAAGGCGCCGTGGGCAACGCGATAGGCGGACTCTCCGTGGGGGAACCGGAAGAAATGATGTACGAAATGTGCGCGCTCTGCTGCGAAAATCTTCCTGAAGACAAGCCCCGGTACCTGATGGGCGTAGGTACACCCTGGAATATCCTGGAGAATATTGCCCTGGGTGTGGACATGTTCGATTGTGTGATGCCCACCCGCAACGGCAGGAATGGTATGTTGTTTACTTCTGAAGGAGTGATCAATATCAAAAACAAGAAATGGGCCGATGACTTCTCGGTAATTGATGCCGGAATAGATTGCGCTACCAGTAATTATTATACGAAGGCGTACCTGCGGCACCTTTTTGTGGCCAACGAATTGCTGGCCCTGCAAATTGCCAGTATCCAGAACCTTGCCTTTTACCTTCACCTGGTTACCGAAGCCCGCAAACACATACTGGTCGGGGATTTCAGCAGTTGGAAAACGGAAATGGTTGTTAAACTGAAGACAAGACTTTAGATAATTTTGGATTTTGGATGTTGAATGATGAATTTTGGACGCCATATTTATCAAATCATCTGCCATTCAAAATTCAACATTCAAAATTTAAAAAGTGGCCCGAAGCAATAAGATTCGCCTCATGAAGATTCTCGACTGGTACATCCTGAAAAGGTTTCTGGTCACTTTCTTCTTCACCATATTGCTGATAACGGTCATCTCCGTGGTGGTGGATACGTCGGAGAAGGCGGATGATTTCGTGCGGTCGGGGCTTTCTACGCCGGACATCATCACGAAATATTACTTCGGCTTCGTGCCGCATATCGTGGCCCTGATCTTCCCGCTTATCGTGTTTATATCGGTGATCTTCTTCACCTCCAAACTGGCGTTACGTTCGGAAATTATCGCTATCCTGGCGGGAGGCATCACCTTCAACCGCATGTTGAGGCCCTTTATTATGGGGGGCTGTATCCTCGCGGGCATATTATGGATATCGAATATGTTCATCATCCCCAAGGCGCAGGAAATACGTTCCGATTTCCAGATCAGGTATATCGATGGGAACAGCAGTTACCGCCAGGGTGGGGGGAATTACCAGAACTATTACATGCGCGTGGATTCCATCACCTACGTGGGTATCCGCTCTTACGATACCACCTCCAAATCGGCCGGGAGTTTCTTTCTTCAGCAGATCAAAAACGACAAGGTCGTATACAATGTGCGCGCGGAAAGGGTGTTCTGGGATACCGCTAAAAAGAACTGGACGCTTGAAAACGCGATAGAAAGAAAGATAAACGGGACGAAGGAAGAAGTGAAGATGGTGCCGAATATGCGCATCAGACTGAACTTTGTGCCGTCTGAATTACGGAAAGATGAATACCTGAAGGATAAACTGAGTTCCCCCGAATTGTCCCGCTTCATCGAACGCGAGGAACTCCGTGGCGCCGAGGGGCTCAATACACTGAAAGTAGAGCGTTACCGACGCGATGCCACGCCTGTAGCGGTTTTGATTCTGTCCATTATCGGGGCGGTGGTGGCTTCCCGTAAGATCAGGGGCGGAAGTGGTATCCACCTGGCTTTTGGGATTGTAACCGCGGCCACCTTCATCCTGATGGACCGGTTTTCGACCGTGTTCTCCATCAAAGGAAATTTTCCGCCATTGCTGGCAGCCTGGCTGCCAAATATTATATTTGCAGGAATCGCCTACTGGTTGTACAAAAAAGCCCCTAAATAAGTCAGCGCTCACCCTCACCTCCAGGTATTTTTTGTTCTGTAAGGCGACTTTACTTATTTTTATCGATTGAATAAATCTGTTTGTCATGGGTGAATTAAAAGACCGGTTCAAGCTTAAGGCGGATGCTTTAGGAGTAGAGATCAAGGAAATTTTAAAAGAGCACGGATCCAAAAAGATAGGGGAGGTTACCCTCTCCCAGATTTACCAGGGAATGCGCGGGATCACGGGTTTGGTGAGTGAAACAAGTTTGCTGGATGCCAATGAAGGCATTCGTTTCAGGGGCTATTCCATCCCGGAATTACAGGAGAAATTACCCAAAGCGCCAGGTGGGAACGAACCGCTTCCCGAAGGACTTTTCTACCTCATGCTGATTGGCGAACTCCCTACGGAGGCCGATGCACAGTATGTTACTTCTTTGCTGCAAAGAAGATCGCACGTGCCCAACCACGTTTTCGCGGCCATCGAAGCGCTGCCCGTAAGTTCACACCCCATGACGCAGTTCGTTACCGCGATCATGGCGCTGCAAACCGAAAGCTCTTTCGCCAAAAGGTATGCGGCGGGGATGAACAAAAAAGAATACTGGGATGCCGCTTTCGATGATTCGATGGACCTGATCGCGCGTCTGCCACGTGTTGCAGCATATATTTACAGAAGAAAATACCGCAACGGAGACCATATTCAACCCAACGGTCTGCTCGACTGGGCCGGGAACTTCGCCCATATGATGGGCTACAGCAACGAAAGTTTCAAGGAGTTGATGCGGCTTTATATGACCATTCACGCCGACCACGAAGCAGGTAACGTTTCCGCGCACACGACGCACCTGGTAGGCTCCGCGCTCAGCGATCCCTACCTGAGTTTCGCCGCTGGCATGAACGGACTCGCAGGTCCCCTCCACGGACTCGCCAACCAGGAAGTGATCAAATGGATCTTTGAAATGAGAGAAGCACTGGGTGTGGACCTCCCTTCAAAAGAACAGATCGCGGACTACGTAAAGAAAACACTGAGCGAAGGAAAAGTAGTGCCGGGTTATGGCCATGCCGTACTCCGCAAAACAGATCCCCGCTTCACCGCCCAGATGGCCTTCGGTAAACAACATATGCCCGACGATGAACTGGTGAATACGGTTTGGCGCGTTTATGATGTGGTGCCCGATATCCTGAAGGGACTGGGTAAAGTAAAAAATCCATGGCCCAATGTGGATGCGCACAGTGGTGCCTTGTTGGTACACTATGGTATGGTGGAATATGAATTTTACACCGTGCTGTTTGGTGTGAGCCGCGCACTGGGTGTGTTGGCGAACCTGATCTGGGCACGCGCGCTGGCTTTCCCGCTGGAGCGTCCGAAATCAGTGACCACGGACAATGTGAAGCAGTGGCTGGCAGGGAAAGAAGAGATTTGGGGAGAGTAATAAGATTGTTTAGAAATAAATAAGGGTTCTGTCGGAAGGCGGGACCCTTTTAGTTTTTGGCCTTATAGTATGAGGTAAAGAATAATAGAAAACAGTGGAAAAACTTTTTGGAAATTTAATTCACTCACCTATCTTTGCCATCCCAAAAACGGGGAATTAGCTCAGTTGGTAGAGCGCTTGCATGGCATGCAAGAGGTCAGCGGTTCGACCCCGCTATTCTCCACCAAGAATTGCCGAAAGGCCCGCCAAGTCAATGTTTGCGCAATTGTCAATCTTAATTCGGAACAAAACCCGGAACAAAAAGATTGATTATGACAAGGCAAAAAAAGCTCTACTCAACACCTACAATTTGTAAGTGTAAAAATGGTGAATGGTTTGTATTCTTCAGATTTCTGGACATAGAAACTGGAAAGTACAAACCATTTAAGTTTTCAGAAGGTCTGAACCGAATCAAAAACCCAAAAGAAAAGGAAGCAGAATTCAAGGCTCTTCGGCAAGCTCGTGAAATCTTACTTGAAAGCGGATGGAATCCAATTACGAAATCCTACCCGCTAAAAAATGCCCACGAAGAAGAATTGGCCGAATTGAGCAAAATGACGTTTTCTAAAGCCCTCGATTTTGCTTTTAAAAAGAAATCCGTTGATTGGGCAAGGAAAACGAAACTTGATTTTACTTCAGTGATCAAAGGAGTGAAGCAAGCGGCATCGGCCTGCCATCTGATAAACGAACCGGTGGCTTTGTTGAAGCGAGCGCATTATAAAATTTTACTGGACAAAGTTATTGAACTCCGGAAGTTCTCTTCCAAAGGCTATAATAAATACCGGCGGTTCCTTTCTTCTCTATTGAGCGAACTGGTAGAGTGGGAGGTATTGGAGTATAACCCCATCGATAAGATTAAGACTAAGGACGAAATCAAAACCGTCTGCCACCGGCCGCCAACTCAGGATCAGCGCCTGGTAATTGTAAACCGCATCAAAACCGAACACAGACCCTATTACCGGTTTATCTCGGTATTGTACGGCTGTACCATCCGGCCAAAGGAAATAACCGCCCTAAAGGTTAAGAACCTGCATCAGTTGGAACAGGTCTTCCGCCTGATTCCAGACGATGAAGGAAGTACGAAAACGAAATACGAGAGGGAAGTTGCAATTCCGGATTGGGTCCTTGATCTACTTATGGAAATGAACCTCCATAAGTACGATCCGGAATGGTACATTTTTTCGACCCGGAACAAATATGGTAGCTTCTTGCCTGGGCCAACGCGGATGCACCCCAATACCCCTTCAAACTACTGGAAGAAGATCGTAAAGGATCCTGTTGAGAAAGGTGGGCTCGGAATGGACGTTAACCAGTACAGTCTTAAAAAACTATCCGGAGATGATATGATACGCCTCCAGAGAAGGGAAGGGGTTGACAAGCTTCTGGAACTTCCACGCCAGCAAATGGGGCATACGGACAGCAAACAAACGGAGACTTATGTGACTGAACATTTGGAAGTGATGAAGGAGTTGGTGAAGAGGAAGATGCCGATATTGTGAAACTTTTATGGATTTGGTCTAGGCAAATAAGTAAGTTGTGAGTTCCCGGGTTTTGTATTATATTGTCGCAAATTCCTATTCGTCAATGTCAAATAATAGATTGGAGCTAAAGATCAAAAAAGATGCAAATGGCGTCGATATTGACTTAGAAAATCTTTCTATAGGTACTGTTGGCACGTTCATTACGTTTGTTGAATCTCTTAAATGTATTATTGAAAATTCAATTGCCAATGATGAAGTGAGAATAAAGATAACGAAGGGATCTGCATGCGTTTCAACTGAAGTAACAGAAGATCAAGTTATTAAACTTCAGGATGATTTTCAAAAGGTTGTTTCAAATGGATCACTTTCTAATCCCAGTATTTTTAATTCGTGGAACGCAATTCATGAGATCATTGCAGCAAACGGTGTAGAATATGAAGTAAACTTCTGTAAGAATGATATTACAACTTCAATCCTTGGAGAATTGAAGAATAAGGATATTTTCCGAGCAAGGCGAAGTAAAAGAAAAGAGAAAAAATGGCAGCTATTTTTTGAGACAGGAAGAATGTATGCGATAGGAGGAAAAACCAAACCTAACTTTCATATTACTAGGCGGTCGGACCATAAGGAGTTGGCATTTCACTTTGAAGAACGTTTTGCAGCTAATTATATCAAATTTCTATATTCGGATGTTTTTATTTCAGCATGGGGGTATCAAGAGAGTGATGGTAAATATCATTATCAAATTGCCGATGTATATGCCGAAGAGAATATTTATAACGATCTACGTTTGTTCTTTCAACAGCTAACTTTAGCTAGAGGTGAAGATCGTCTTCGACAGATTTTTGCCCAAATAAGGATTTGTCTTGACGATGGCAATTTTGGGTTACTCGCGAAAATATTAAGGCTTCTAAATAATGACTATTGGAATGTAAGTGATCTTCGAACTTCTTTGTTGATTACTAAATCATTTAAGCAGCATCCTAAAATTGCAGAATTACGAGAAGAAATAAAGGAAAAGCTTGAAAAGAAACTCGGACATTCAATAAAATAAACCAAAGCCAACTGACTCCATGCTTTCTTTTGAAGAGATTGATAAAAGTTTAGTATACTTCAATCAGGAAAATCTGCCGGACAATTACGTTGCAGCAGCAGTTAAACTTGACGAAAATGGTTCAGCATTTCACGCTGGCATCTTGATCTGCTTTGAAGCAACGTATTATATTTTACATTTTGACGGCAATACCGTTGACTTCAAAAGCCCGAATTTATCATCTTGGTATTTTCACAAGCCTCTATCAATTATTTTAAGTGACGAAGTAGAAACATTCCGAATTCATTGTTTAATGATTTCCGAAACTGCAAATCCTGAGCAGGGTTACTTTTTTGCCGGATCATATTATGATTCCGATGGTAAATGGTACTCGAAGGAAGGATTTCCAGAAAGAATGACTTGTGTTGGCTTTTGCATTTCCGTGATTATGGGTTTCCTGGATTCGCACACCTATATACAGTTTGAAGATTGGGATTCCAAAAGCATAGGTGATGATGAATACTTTAAAGGGTTTATCAGAAACTTCAAATTAGAAAATGCAGATACGGAAATAGACGAAGAATTATATCGAAAAAATATGCGAAGGATACCACCTCCCGAATTTTTAGCCTCCGCTTTTTTTGATAACCTTCCTATTCGAAAATCGCAAATTGATGAAATCATAGACCACATCACACTATCTCTTAAGTTTAAGTTTAAAGCACTTGCCCCGGGCAGCCTGTCTTAAGTATTGAATAACGATGGATGGTTTCAAAATGCACATTTCCACCATTGTGGTATCTAATACTTCATGGAAGTGTTTCTGATTGTATGTGCGCCAACAGTTTCCCATGGTAGATATTTACTAGATATTTGCTTAATTTCCGGACTCGCCAACCTAAAATTTGAAGATGTCCATTAATTCAAAATCGATTCTCCCAGTCCCATACCGCCGTCTTATCCATTCCGTCTGGCCGACCTTTGGCGCTCCTGATAGTGTAAACGGTTCGGTAATCGAGTTCTTCCGATGGAATCTCATAACCCAAGATTGCGCGGTATTCATCATCCGGAAGTTCATCTTTCAGCCAGGCATCTGAATAGGTTTTCGGAAGAAACAGCGGCATCCTGCCAGCGTTTTCGCCGTCATTATGAATCAATGCCATCAGGTCGTTTGCACCGCGCGTAATAAGGGTGTAAGTAAATCGCTCAACGATTTCCCCGGTTGTCTTGTCTGGAAGCTTTGCAACCGAATAAAGGCCGGGAAGATAGAAGATATCCTGATCCTTCGGCTTCACATGATACGGAACCTTGTTCTTTAAGTTGGTCACTCTCCGATGCTCAAATATGCCTGTAACCGGTATCAGACAGCGCCGGTTCCTGATCTTGTGCCAGTAGCTCTTCTGGTCGTCCAAGATTCTTTCGGCCCTGGCGTTCAGCATTCCATTTCTTCTTGTAAAGGGTGGCTCTTCTTTTTCCCAATAAGCAATCACACCCCATTCCATCTTTCGAATTTGAAAAGGTGGCTGTTCCCTGGGAGAAAAAACTATTGGGTACTTTGGAAACACAGCAACTCCTTGCACATGATCGACCGGACCGAAATTGTTGTCCGGCTCGTGCATGTAAGAGCCAGAAAAATCTTTCAGCAAGTCGCTGGCCTTCGCTTTAAATGAAACATCATAACACATATCTATTCCGCTTCAACATCGGTCATGTAAATGTTTACAAACGCAAAGCCTTCCTGGTTAAACTCCCAAACCGGCGCCGCCGATCGGAAAGTTCTTTCCGGGAAATTCAAAATACTTCCTTCAGTTGGAGGGCAGGGGATGTCCAGAATTATCTTTTCGCCTTCGGGCGTATTGAATATGACTTCCATGTTACTTTTTGGATGAATTTAAGTATTTCTCCTTGAATTCACGGAAGGTGGGGGATGGAAGGCGCTGCCATTGGTATTTGCTTCTGTTGCCGTTCAGCTTTCGCTCTTCATCTTTAATACGCTGTAGTTCTTTTTGCCATTGAGCATAGAGCGGTTCATTATGTTCATGAATCGGCATCTGCACTACCGGCGAAGGCGCTGGACGGAAGAGCTCATCCTGGAAGAGGTTATACCAAATGTTTTGCAGCTCATGGATATAATCGATGACCCGGTTCCAGGGAGAATTTTCAATCGTTACACGAAACCGATCACCTTTCAATTTCAGCACCCAAACCTTTACTGACCCACAAGACTTGTAATAATTCCCACCGGAGTACACGAATCCAAGCAAACTGAGGTGTGGCGGTGTAATGGGAATCGGCCCCAACTCATGCTGTATCTCCCGGATTTGCTCCATGAGTTCAGCGCTCAACTTTACTGGTTTGCCATTCAGTTTCAAATAGTTGGTTATTCGGATGTCACTTGGCTCGATCATTTTATACAGATTGGCCTGCTAAAATACTAAAAAAATTAGCAATATGGTGTTGGTATTTACCACACCGTAGATTTAATGTTCCGGATCAGTGACGCTGATTGAGAGTTTATTTGTATTATATAAAATTGTATATTGATATTACCAAACTCCTAAATCAACATTTAAACCTTAGACATGAAAGAAATCCAAGAACTCCTCTTTATTCTTGCTTCAGCTATTGGTAGCATCGTGATTTTGTACTTAATAATTTCTTCCGCGAGTAGAAGCAGGAGTATTCAACGCAATACCGAAAAGACAGCGATGCTCACAGAACTTATGGCCAAGCAATTGGGTGTGAGCGAAGATAAAATTGATGGTGTAAATAATTAGTCGATAGGGATAAATACGGTTAATATAAAATCTTACTATGGACGAAAGTACTGAATTCAGATTACGAGAGTTTGATCGTAAGCATACAGAATTACGAAGCAAAGTTCTTGTTGAAAATGATATTGAAGTTCTTAAAAGAATCAGATTTCAAGTTCAGGATTTGCTGCAAGAAATTTGGGAAATAAAAGATTCAAACAAGTTTTCTTCAGCTATTAATGAAGTCGAAAGGTCATTGTCTGGTTTGGAACGAACTATTGAATTGAAAATCGAAAATGCTCAAAGTTAACGAACAAGATTGTCGTAATTCCAACGGGTACTAATAACTTATCGTTTAAATGCTATGCGCCACGATCCATACTACCGACACACCAAAAAAGCGTCTTGGGTTCCTGTTTCATTCGTTACCATGGTTACTGGATGGAGTGGTGAAAAACTAAGACAGGCGAGAAACGCAGGTATAATTGAATGCGATGTGAAGGCCGGACACATGCTCTATAATATTGATAGTTTACATCCTTACTTTATTGTCAATTATTGCCGATGCTGTAAGGACGCAAAAGATTCAAAAGAATCTTTTTTAATACCGTTTCATTAAAATGTCTTTTAAGATGGAGCAGAAGCTGACATTTGAAGAGATTCCTGCCGAGTTAATGCGGCAAAGAAAATTGATCCAAGAGATTCATTCTATGTTGCAAATTCTGCTTAATGGCTCAAATACATCTGGCCAGGAATATCCAATAAGTGATAAGCAAGCAGCTAAAGTGTTGGGTGGACTAGCAGTAGCAACGGTAAGAAGGATGGTTGCAGACGGCAGGATTCCGGGTTATAAAAAGGGAGGTAAATACTACTTTTATGAAAGCGAATTGAATGAATCTATTAAAAATCAAGCGATAAAAAGAAGATAGGAGTTTATGGCTGCCATCTTCTGGCTGCGTGTTTATCACTGATCAGAGCCTGAATTATAACACATGCCTGATCATAATATTCTTCAACGATAAAATGAGGCATTCTTAGTCTTTCTGCGACCTCATCAGAAGACTTGTTTTCATTCCTGATTTGAAGAAATATAATCCAAAATAGCCCTGGCTTGTACCAGTCGCGGGATTTATGCCTTTCTAACAATTTGATTGCCTTTTTCGCATTTTCGGTCAAGCAGTATTCAATACTATTCCTTTCGCTGGAAACCCTTGTTGTAATTATACCAGAAGCGATTTTTTTCCCGAGGTGCGCACCAATTGAGTGAGGAGTAAAACTATCATACTTGTAAAGTAAAATTTCTTCTATACCTCGAATTGAACAACAGAAGTCGTTGTTCACAATTACGTGCAGACATTTTTTTGGAAAGGACCATGCCTGTTGTAAAGGAGCCTCAAAAAGCGTTGAAATTTCATATAAATGCCTTGCAACTACACTCGGGGATAACATGGTTTCATGATGGAGCTTTTGTTTCTGCATTTTCCTGACGTAGGGAATCTTTTTGATTATTACCCTTCTGGCCAAAAGGCTGCTTTGGAGTTCTTCTCTCGCTTTTCCCAGTATTGATCTCAGCTCCGGAATTGTTATTCTTATACCGTTGTTACGCAGGCACTGAAGTGTCCCACCTTCCTCAATAGCAACGGACTGGGCCATTATGCACTCCCTTTCAAGATAAGATAGCTTTGAAATTTCGTCCTTGCAGATGTTTAGCAATTCTTCTTTATCATCAGTATTCAGGTCTTCAATATCAATGAAGGCATCACCATGAATCTCATCGATCCATTCTAATGATCTGGCTTCTTTTCCGATCACTTTTCGCAAAATTAATGATCCTTCTTTTGACATGGACAACATGCTGTTATTCAGATACCCCTTCCAGAAGTCAGAAGCATCCATTTCGCGAAGCTTATCGATGCTTGCATTTAGCAGCCGAAGAAAAATTTCGTTTTTCGCATCATCGAATGTTTGTGTGTCTCTTATGAGTTTAGACCTGGACTTTAGCGACTTCACAATCCTGTCAAAAGTTGGGCTCTTGTACCATCTTTCAATTATCGCGTTCCTTTCCTTTTCTATTGGCGTTAGTTCCATGGTGATTGGTTGTTGTTGGTTGAGTGAATGCCAATATTTGAAGCTGGTTTTACAGCGGTGGGATCATAGTGGTTATCATCTTCGGGTTGAATTGAATGTAGAATGGTTGATTTTCAAACTTAAATTGTCCTAATATTGGGCTTTCTGGTGGGAATGTTATTATCCCAGTTTCTTTTTCGTAAGAAAAAGATGCTATAAGGTCATCTGTTAAACCTGGGCCGTTGTTTAATGGGCCATACCCGATAAAGAAAAGCACAATATCCCATCCGATCCAATCGTCTGATTGCACATTGTCACCGGTTACTGTTATTCCTTCTGAATTGATATCGAACATATACCCGGCCTTAAATTCATACCCGGAACTGCCACCGCCAGGTAGAGTAAGGATGATGTTCAGAATTGAGTTTAGAATTATGTTCATCTGTTGGCCACTGATGTTCCGGGTGCCATTTTGTACAACGTTGGCGTTGACAAAGTTTCTGAGTTCTGTAATGGTATCTTCGAGTGCCATATCAAAATCTTATTAATGGATATTTTCCTACGTTTTTCGGTCTGGTTTCACTTCCTCCGGCGTTGATCATTTGTTTAGGAGCATCAGCAACATTAGGCTCCGTGCCGCCCCCGGTTGTATCGTGTCCATCTGGGGTTTTCTTTGCACCTGGAATAGACCTACCCAACAGTCCATAGTTTGTGCCATTGCCATCATTTGTAGGGGTATGGTTGTGCTGGCGGAATTCGTCAAGGGCGAAGCCGCCGGCAGCGTCGTGCAGCCGCGAAAAGTCTATTCCACGCCCAAGATCAAGGTATCGGTCAAATAATCCCCTTTGATCTGGCAGACGCATGGTTGTTGAGCCATTGCCTGATGAAAAGCAGCCACGGTAAACTGGTTGCCCACCCGGGTCGCTGAGCCATGTGGTATCTGAAACTATCGAGGTTCCTAAGGATAATCCAAAATCCCGGAGCCTTGGCATATCAGCACGATTGAACAAACTGCCGTTAAGGACTGCAGTATTGCGCATTACCTTCATGCCTCCGAATATTTCACCCGCGTTGTGGAAATTTCCATGGGCTGAGTAAACTTCCCAGTGATCTACCGCGGCCATCAATACTAGGCGCTCTGAACCGTGCATATACATTTGAGACACATTTCCCGCGCCATCATTAATTACCTGACCAGCCCCTTGGACCGTAAGGGCTTTAATCGCCGTATAGGTTGTAATGATGGGGACGAGCATTCCGGGCCTCAGCAATGCTACATCCGGAAGCGTAAATGTGGCGTTGTCCATCAAACTAAAAACGAACGCCTTTCCGAAATCAGCAACATCGTGAGTGTATGAGCCAGTTATTTGTTTAACGTCTTCAATACCACCCATTCGCCTGCGCAAGTATTCTGTTCTGTTGAAAAGTGCCTTTAATGGGGTATTACTCACTCCAGTTTCACCGCCAAGTACCAAATCACTCGTATCGTAAATATCCGATTCGGTAAATTCATCCAGATCGTCGTATGGTATCATTGGACTTTAATTTTATAGCTTATGTTATAGTTCACTCCGGCAACCTTGTTTACGTCCGGAATGACCTTTCTGTGGCACAAGACACCATCGGCGTTTTTCAGCCCGATTTCACGGATAACCATTGCAGGATCTCCGGCCAGTAATAGTGTGTTGAATTGAACAAACCCATCGAGGTAGTCCACGGTTGTAATATCCTTTTCAAAAGCGCCTGTTATTGTGGTATCGGCTCCTGAAACAGGAGTATTACTTGTACCTACAACAATTTTTGTGTACTCCTGGCCAGAAGCATTTCCGGCAAGTAACCTTTTCGCGTTCAGTAAACCATTTTCAAGTACCATGATAAAATTTTATGCTTCTTCAATAATCACCACATCGCTATCGCCGCTGTGGTCATAGTCTCCGTCATACATACCTTCTCCGTCATATCTGAGGGTACCACTCATCTCAATCAAATCCTCCAGGACAATGGCCGGGTTCGCTATTGCTTCATCCTCGCTGATATCGATCACATCCTCTACCGAAATCGTCAATGAAATACTATCTAACACACATACGGCCCTTTTATATTCCTTCACCATTTGGGTAATGTCTGTGAAAGCATTATCTGAAATCGCCCTGGTGCTATTTGTTATTTCCAAACCGAATTTTGCCCAATGATCGAACCCGGTTTTGATTAACTGTACATCGTCAAAGCCAATACTTTTTAATGCCTCCTTAATCGCCCATTCTGTTCCCTTGTATCTGTGCAACTCAATGGACCTCTTTATGATTTCCCTCTGTTCCTGCTCATTCTGGGCCAGCTTCATCCCTTTGTACCCCAACACATTAAATTGCTCGGCAAGGGCGGGGATCGCACTGCTATCAACCGTATCGATTATATATACCAACAACCTGCCCAAATCAAGATCGGCTACCGTGTCTTTTATTGTTCGGTACCACCCTTGAAATTCGGGTTGATGAGAAATGCTATCTGCCAGGACTTCATTAGCCATCGTTACTTCCGGTTATGGTTACAGAAATGCCGGTACATTTCGGATACGTTTTTTCATCTGCCACAATATCCGAAGCAGGTGAAACGATCGTTGCGTTATATACCTTGTCTTTGATCATGCACAATCCATTGATTTGATTACGCACAACATCCATTCCGAGCCGGTTATTTCGTTCCTGCCGGAACGTTTCAAGGTTTTGGTTTACGATTGATTCCACCTCCGAATTTATCGCGCCGGTGTAGGTTGTGAGTTGAACTTCAATTTCGTATTCCACAACGATTGGCTCATCCACCAAAACAGTATCGTTTTGGGGTCTCACCTTTTCATCATCACAAATTGATAAAATTGAAGCCAGGATTTCAGTGGAGGGAAGAACCCCTCCATCACAAAGGGGATAAATTGTTACCTCACCCGGCTGTGTAGTGATCACCGCAACATCAACAATTGAAGGATGAGCAGATTTTGCGAAAAACTCATACGCCCCACGCGGTCCTGCAACGCTAAAACTGGATGGTGCCAATTTGATACGTTCTCTTAATTGATCATCACTTTCAGAGTTGTTGCCTCCTGAAGTGACCGTAGTGTTCTGCGCCGTGGAAACAAAAGCCACAGGATCCAGAATAATCGAAACCTTTCCCGGCTCATACCCATTTCCAATTACGCCTGCGGTTTGGCATAGGGCGGTAACCACAACCGTGTTTATTCCGATTGGCACATCCACCGCATTATTGGTTGTAAAAACTACAACGCCATCCTCGCTTTGAACTCTCGTTCCTTGTGGTATTTGTATGGGTAAATGTCCGTCTGTTAAGGTGAATTGAATTGTAGTTTCCGCACCGGCTGACGGAAGCCGCTTTACACCTACAAGCTCCCCAAGGTTTTCCAAAGAAGCGCCAACGGAATATTTCACCATGCTTTGCCTGAAAGCCTCGTTCCCGGCAATTGCCTGAAGCTGCATTTCATATACAAATGAATTTGCAATGAGCATTTCTACATCTCCAGGAGCAAGTGGCCGGCCGAGGTTTACTTCCAACCTTTGCTGTATTCTGGTAAGCCTGTTTTGTACGGCTTCCTCAAAAATTGATGGGAGCTGATCTGCCATTATATTTCTATGGTTGAAATTGCGATAATTACATTCTCCGCCTCAGTAGTGTACAGGGCTAGCGTTTGCCTGAAAAGTTCGAAATCCTCATTAAAATCATCGTTGAAACTCCCGGGCATATTTTCTAATTTCCATGAGCCAAACTCTCCAAGTGTATTCTCTGCCCATTGCCTGATTTCCTCCGGGTTGAATAAATCCACATCACTTTCATATTCAGTTCCATCAATAGTAATTGTTACTAAATATTTGAATTCTATAGGAAGCCCTGGAATACCGCCATAGAATTTCATAATTTCCAGAAGGCTTATTGAAAGTGATCCACCTTTGTAAGGTGGAGTGATGTACCCAATAATTTTTTCCACCGTTTGGTACCACTGGCCATAATTGCCCCAATTCTCTTTTATCCACAAATACATTTCATTTATTGAGGGGAAACCACTTTCCGGAACTAACGGAAGAATTGGCACCCCATCCAACGTGAGATCAACCAGGTATTGAAAGCCAGACGGATTTTCAGGTATTAAACCCTGCAAGATCAAACGCCTTGGGGAAACGCCAGTGCTTACCCCGCCAGCACCAATTGTAACAGTCAATAAATCTGCTATGGTGCTATCTGTTAATCTGTATCCTACATCGATAAAAAGATGCGAAACTTCAAGACGGTGTTGAAGGCTGGTAATAATCACTCTGGGCTCCCATGTTTGTATCGCATCCAGTATAGCCGCCTTGATCTGGGGGATATTGGTTGCTGGTGCGTCAACATACAAATAAACATTACTTCCGAAAAGGGGGCGTAATGGGTCCGTTCCTTTTGTCGTTCTTATAATGATATCGATAGCCTGACGGATTGCTGCAATACCTTCAGCGATTCCACCGCCACCGGTAGCGCTTAAACTCCAAATAGATGATCGTATCTGTGAAAGTGTAGCCAAAGGATTATCTCCGTTGTTGAACTACAAAAAACGTGGATATGAAATGGATTAATTAGGCAATGTTTAGGCACTCTATGGGATAGCAACGCCCGTTTGACCCGAACCTGTTTGTACTCCTGGATGTTTATGGGTCGCCAAGTCTATAAGTCCCGCTTTAACTGATCCGCCTTTTAATTCGCCGGTGGTTTCTATATTCCCGGTTGCGGAAATAGCTGAACCGCCGGTTGCAGTTATTCCTGCTGCGGAAAGTGCGCCAGCTACCGCCAGCGTTCCTGAAATGGATACGTTCCCGTCAAGGTTTATGACAGGCGCAGCCACCTTGACAGATGCTGAGGCGGAACACTCTATAATAACGGCTTCAAGCTCGGCTTTTGCCGTTGATTTTATAGAAACCGGACCTTTAACATCTGCGGTTAATTTATGCGCCCCTTTTTCGTATTCCAGTACGGTTCCATCTTCGAAAACCTTTCTGAATTTGCCTGCGCCGGCCCCCGGATCTGGAGGCTCTGGTTTACTGTGAATACACCCAATAATAACCCCCTCCTCGCAATGCTCATCCGTGAGGCACACTACATGCTCCTTTACATTCAGCGGCCAACTTTCAAAGTCCTTCATGCTCGTTTTTACAACTATCGGCCACCAGGTGGTTACAATTTCATCTTCCTCAAAATAGACTTTTGCAAATCCTGGCTTTGCTTCGGAAATAATACCTGTTTTAAAGTTTTTCATTACACGGATTTGAATTTTGTGGAATCAATTGTTTTAACGCGTTTAATTGTTGCTGATGTTGTATAAGCGCCGGATCGGTCAATTGTATGGGTAGATTCTATAATATGAAAAATGCCGCTCATGAAACCGAAGCCAGTTAACTCAAAATTTGAACCGCTTACTAAAAGAATGTTTCCTGGCATGTTAACATCTCCCGAAACCGTTTTAGTGTTATTCTTTGAAAGGGCATACTTTGCCTTCGCCTCTGCTTGTTGCCTGTTTTCAGCCTTTACTCTTATTTCCAACGTATCTGAACTTCCCGTTGGATTTTGTTCAGTTGAGGTAAATTCTTGTACCTCCTTATCGTTTGGTTTATTATGGCGTACCCTTGCGGCCTTAAATGTTTTGTTCGTCTGGTCTGTAAGATTTACCGTTATGCTTTTAGATTTTGGTATTGAAAGTACGGAGTTTGAATTCTCAATTTCCAGGTAATGGGTGAAAACCAGCTTATCCCCCCGGATTGAGAAAACGCAGCCGTATTCCGATCCAATCCGGTTTAAGTAGCCAACGGCAGTTTCCCTGTATTGGTTTGAAACCCCCAATGTGATATCTGGCACCACTCCCAACAATGTCAGGCCAGATTCCGCCGCAATTGTATTGGCTATTTCCCGGAGACTTTTATTATGGTGGGCATATGATTTTTTTGTTCTAACCGGAGCCTTAATACCAGCGGCAAGTCCACGAATGGTGAAAATGTCCCCTCCGGTGGAAGAGGATAAAGCCGTTTCGTCAATTTCAAAAACGCCACAATCCAGTTGCCGGTTATTCTCCCTTATGAAAGCCTGAATTGTATCACCCTTTTTAGGGTACCAATCATTCTGCCATCGCCCGTCAGTATCTTCAACAGAAATTTCAATAGTATCACTTTCCCCGGCAACTTTATCAGTATATGATATCCCTAAAACCTGTTCAGAAATATCCATGCTTATATCTCGCTGGTTGTAAATTATCGAATATTCTGGCTTAGGTAGATTCATTGATTATCTTTTCCAGGGTGGCAAACTTTCCTTTTCCGTTTGTACGGTACCGCTTGGGATTACCGGTAATTGCAAAAGAAGCCCATCTAATAAAATACTTTCAATTGGCAATTCCGGGTTGCTCCTAATGATCAATCCAATTGCGTTCTCCCTCCTCCCATCTTCTAGTGTCACATCAGCAACTGTGCCGTAGGCTTTAAATGCGATCAAATCCCACCTGTCGCCTGGCTTTGTTATATACTCGATTGTGGTCATTTTCTTGTGATTGAGGATTGGCGTATTGTGTTTGCTGCAGAATCAAGCGCGCGAACTGCCGATTGTAACGTGGTATTTCCGGTTTTAACTCCAGTGATGTCTGGAGTGAATAAGCCACTCCCATATCCACCTGCGTTGGCATGAACAATGGCCTTCAGCGAATCTGCTCTGTTCTTTACGTTTGTAGCCGTTCCACGGATATTTGTATTATTGAAAAGGCAGCTTCCGGAGTTGTTTGTCGCGTCAACCAACATTTGGGCGCTGTTCGAGATTATTTTCAAATGGGACATCAATTTGCTGTTTAATGCTGGGTTGTTGGTGTACTGTCTGGAGATTGTATCAACCCTGCCAGAGTTTGCCTTAATTACGCTTATAATATCAATCGACTGTTTGCTGCAAGTCGAGGGATTAATCCTATTGCTTTTGGATGGTGTTTTTTTGTTGCCAACTGCAAGTGCGTCCTTTTTAGCTTGCTGCTGCTGCTGGTCGCGTTTGTCGTCAACAACATTTTCTTTTAATGAAATATTAACCAAGGAAGAAATGGTATTGCCTGTATCGTCCATCTGAGCCTTACTTATACCAATTGAAGCAATTATGAATTCGCCTTCAACCGCTCCATTTCCCCACAACAAAGGGAGAATTTCAAACGAATCTTTTGATGCCCGTAATTTTTTTATTTCGGCTTCAACATTGCAATATTCCTGGTGCAAGAAAAGAGAAATCGCAATCGTGCGCAAGCCGGTTGCCCCCTGTTGCAGTCTCGCCTTTCTGCCAATTAGAGGGTGTTCAACAATAATCGCCTCCTCATCTTCCGAATAGGAATTGAATGTAAACGCCCCTTTGTATTCCGTTGTACCTAACTGTGCAAAAAACATAAAATCTTTTTATGAAAATGAAGTTCGGGCCTGCTGTCTCTGTTTTTCATTCCACCATTTTTCCATTTGATTTTTTATACTGGATGCAACCATTTCCCCGTCTGCCTGAGAAGCGCTACCGCTTAAATTAATTGTCAAATTGAATACAGCACCGCCACTCGATCCTCCTACGCCTGCAACAACCGGCATAGGCCGTGACATTTGCCCAAATAGCGCTCCGGTCACTTTGCTGAAGGCCGTTAATAGAGGTTTAGGGGTTATACTTTGGGCGATAGTCTCAACAAGACGAATCCGATGAATATCTTTTAGCGGACCCTCTTTGGCAGGGGAGAAGGGCAGGAATTTCCTGATTTTTCCAACTATATTTTTGATCATTTCTACTGGTTTCATCGCCAATGCCTTCATGCCGTTCCAAATAGAATTCACAATATTTTTCCCCGCATCGAAAAACATTTTACCCAGTCCTTTTATCCAGTTCCAAACACCGGTAAAAACCGCTTTTACATTGTTCCACACTCGAACGAACATTGGTCCGATCTTATCCCAATGTTTTATGATTAACCCGTGTGGTGTATAATTAAGGAACATTTGTTTCGCCCAATTCCAGAACCTTGAGAATGACTGTTTTACACTTTCCCAAAGCCTGCCGAAAAAGGCCTTGATCTTATCCCAATTCTTAATGATGAAATACACCGCTGCCCCCAGCGCAACCGCTGCCGCAATGTACCAGGTTATAGGGCTGGCAAGGAGGGTAGTACCAAATTTAAGAATAGCGGATCCCGCGGCCTGTAAAGCTGGGATGATTGTGAATTTTAATCCGTATTGAAGGGCGAACATGGCGAACCGTGCGGCTTGGAAACCTCGTACCGCAAGCGCCGCGGCTTTACCTCCGAAAGTAATGGCCATGCTGAAGCCGCGCATAAACATACTTCCCAATCTCAAAGCCGTTGAAAATCCTGAAAGCACAAATCCAATAACTTTCATAACAGCCCCAAATCCAAGAAGGGCGATTGCAACGGCTGAGGCGGTCATCATTATTTGGCGGGAAAGTTTAGGGTTCGCGTCAATCCATTTTTGAATCCTTTCAAGTACAGGTCCAATTCTTTTAAACAGTTCGTTTACAGGAGGAATTAGGATTTTCCCAAGCGAAGCAGCGACCATACGAGCGCCGTCCACTGTCGTTGAGAACTGACCATACAAACTTTTACTTTGCGCATCAATACCTCCGGCAAAATTTACATTGCCAACTTTTTTTAGGTACTGCTCGATTGCAGCCGATTCTTTACGAACTGTTGTTTTTACTCCTTGGAATGTGAATGTTACGAATTTCCCTTGGCTGCTGGCTTTAATACCGAATTCTTTTAACCTTTCGAATTCGCCGGTAGCTGCATCGGCTACTGCCTCAACCATATCGTTAAGGGATTTTCCCATTGCCGAAGCTGTATTTCCGTAGGCATTAAGCGCTTCCATGGACGGATCAAGGCCCATGTTTTTCAACTTAATGAACCCGGTCATTACTTCTTGAAGTCCGTATGGAGTAGCGGCAGCGAATTTATTGATAATTCCAAAAGCTCGGTTTGCCTCCTCCTCGCTTCCTTTGAATGATGTGCGAAGGGCAATTTGCATCCGCTCAACATCGGCGGCCGCCTTCAGTGTACCAAGCAGACCGGCAGACATGGCAGCGCCAGCAACTAGGCTTTTATCGCCCATGTCGCTCATGGTCTTACCTGCCCGTTCCAAACTTTTCGCTCTCCTTTCCGCGTTCGCCATTGCCCGGCCGATCACTGCTGAGGCACGGTCGGTTGCAGAAAGTATAAGCGCTATTTTTAAACTCTTATCCACCTAATACGCTGATTTCATTTGATTGGCCTTCTCTTTTTCCATTTTCACCGCCTCATTGTGATATTCGTGTATTTGAGATGTAAGCCACTCCTCCACCTCCAGCGGGCTAATGCCGTAATACTTTGCTACGTACGCAATGGCATCACGGCCAACTAAAAATTTAGATCGCCAACCATGGCCATAATTGTGGCAAAATCTTTCATGTATAGTTCTTCATAAAACTCCATGGTTTCGTTTTTCCCGTTTACCGTTGTGGCGATCGTCATTGCTGCCATTTGATATTTTTCAGCATCGCCATTGGTAAACCGGGTAATCATTTTTGAATCTTTACCCCGCAATTGCCGAACTACAACATCAAACCCGGACGCTGGCAGTTTGCATTTTTTCACTTTTGAGCCGTTCTCATAGCTATGAGTTTGGATGCCCATTTCTTCATCTTCCAACGATTCGAAAAAATCGCCGTTTTCGTTGGGCGTTGTGGGATAGATTTTCATTTGTTCTGCGATTTTAACGTCCTCGTTCGTGATGTTTTCTTGTTCCATTATTGGTTTTTTTGTTATTTAAAAGAAAGGCTGGCCGAATCAACAGCCAGCCCGATTTAACCATCCAACCCAACCAAAGTCCTCACCGATTAAAAGCCAAGGTTCTTTTTGTATTCTTTCAATTGGTCCTTGTCTTTCACGAAGAAAGTATTGGCAAAAGCGTCAATCTCCAGGTACTTTACACCGCCGATTTCAAGGCGATAATAGGAGCAACTGTATTCGCTCTCTTGCTCGGGATTGTCATTCATTTTTAAGGTAATGGCCGGTAGCACATCCTTAAACCGAATGGTGAGGTATGCAACGACCGCTGTTTCACTCGTTCTGCCGGTAGTATCATATACCTCCAGGTTACCCCGGACCTGAATTTGTTTTGTATTGAAAGGGCTGCCGAACTCTTCAATCAATTCCCCATAAACGGCATTCCATTTCATCTTGCCGGTCATTTTCTCAAACCCACTTGGTACTTCCACATCCATGATCAACCCAAGGGCTTTCACATCAACGATTTTTGCTTTTACGGCTGGAAGTTGTATTTCTTCTACCTTACCCAAAAGGCTGTTACCGTTGCTGTAAACGTTGGCGTTTGATAACCGATTGATATTTATTCCTGCCATTTTTATTAGTTGAATTGATTAAGCAAACTGATATCTAATACATCCCGGTACGTGATACGCTCCAGCGGCGGCGGCACCATGTAAACCCTTTCGAAGGTTACTTTACCGGAAGCCAGATCCGAAGCGCTGTTATCTTCGGGATTATAGTTCACACTACTCCCAGGTAAAACTGCTCCCCTTTGAATCTCAGTTCTCAAAAGGGCATTGCCTGCCTCTCTTATCGTGTCGATCATAGCCTGTGAAAGCGGCAAATCCACGAAATTGATAGAAGCCAATTCCATGCTTTCGATCACCATATCATCAGTCCTCCGAATGGCTACGAAATTTTTAACGCTGGTCGAATTGGGGAAGGAAGCGTTTCGGTTGCCCCATGTACGAATACCGGTTCCATAGCCGGCCGCAATTGTTGCGATGCCAACCGCGTTTAACTGGTTCGCTTCGCAATCCGGATCATTGATACTCCATTCAATAATTCTTTCGGAACCAGTTACTCCGGTAATTTCTTTGTTGGATGGAGAAAACCAGTAACCCAAATCATTGTCGGTGCGAATGATCACCCCGGCCATGAATGCAGAATATGGAAATGCGGCATCGGCTTGTGAGTAATCATCAAAGGTTTTCAGGTATGGATAAAGCAAATACGCTCTTTCATCCGAGGTGTTGAAAACCAAGCCGCCCGATGGTCCGCGCCCGGCAATCGCTCCGGCAATCGTGGTTCCAAAAGGCGCATCGAGAAGGTAAATTCCCCTGTTTTTCTGGGCTGCAGTTGAAAAAGCGGTTGAGATAGCCGAAAGGCTGCTGTAATTCGGCGAAATGAACACCTTTGCTTTAAAGCCGAAGGTATTATAGGCCAGGTCGAACAAAGCCAGACCGGTCCTTACATTACTGCCATCAACGCCGCCAATGAGCTGAGTGGGGGTAACCGTTTCCGCATCCAATTTTTTGTAGGAGAATTTGTAGACAGTTGCGTTTTCAATTTCGCTGCTGATTGCCTGGAAGTTGCCGAATTCATCCAATGTATAATCGGTTCCTAACACTATGGGTGCATCGGTGGTGCCGTCCACCAGCTTTATTGTAACGGCCCCGATTGGGGGGTGCGCAAGTTTAAGGCGACCGGCAACAACTGTTTGCTCCTCCGCTGTAACTTGCTCGGTGTTGGCTGTGGTATCAAAGGTATTAACCACCAATACCGGCGCACTACCGGCTATGGATCGAATGATTTGTAAGGCCTTGGGTATATTGAACCCCGGCAGCGCTTTCCCGAATTGGGCATCATCCCTTTGATTGGAACACAAAACAAGTTGGTTCTTGGCTCCAATGGGAGCAATGCCAAGCAATGCCACAACCGAAGATTTAACTACTCTTATTGTCTGGCCGCCAACCTCAACTTCAATGGTTTCAACCCCATGTAAAAAATCTGCTGCCATTATTTATCTTTTTTCGGTGATTGCTTTTTGTTTTCCCGATACTCCGGGGGCTTGATCTACCAATAGGCCGGTAGCAATGAGGCTTTTAACAACCGGGTGATCCTCGTTCAACATATAGGACTTTCCAGGGGATAGTCTTAAATCTTCGTGAACTATTCTACCTTCTTTTTTCACTTCAATGGTGGAATTATGTTGCTGCTGGCCTATGTATTTAAAATTTTTCATCTTGATTTATTCAGGGTGTACGAGTTCTTTGAATGATGGAACGATTATGGGATCTGATTCTTCCTTTTGAACCAATATTGTATCACACTCGAATTCATAGACATGAACCCATGCTTCCCCGTTTTCCGATTGGGTCACATTGTCTTTCTTCAGGTAAAGCCGCTGACAGTTTGATGGTTTGAATCCTACAATTGATTGTTCAACGATATCTCGAACGGCATTCATTCCGTTTTCCCCGTAAAGCGTTCGCGCAATACATTCAACGGCAAATGTTACTTTCCTGCGCTGGGCTATTGTATTTGTAGTTAAGGGAGGTTCGGAAATACTTCCTGTATATGCAACATAAACAACGGGGTTGGCAACACCTCTAAGAACCTCTCCCGGACTATCCGGCAAATCCCTTGCAACAAAGCTCGTACCCGCCCCGGTGAAATCACTTTGGAGCTTTTGAACGATGCTTTGTTGTGAGGGATATAAGTTCATATTTGTTCTTCGAGGTTGATAATGATGGTTTTCCCATCATACTTTTTACTCCCGTTTTTAAGTGTGACGAACGTTCTACCGTTTATCACCACCGTTTCCGGATTGTTGTTCCTTACACTTTCCAATAGGCCAGGAAATTCGCCCTCCAAATATTCCATCCACGGTTGAAAGGTTTCAAAATCCTGTTCGGAAATTTCCTGTTTACGTGTCGGCTCGTTATAAAGCACACTTCCCGTAATCTCATCCCCACCAGTCAGCGGCATCCATTGGGCCATATACCCCATTGTTTTGGTTATGGCTTTTTGTGCCGTACGATGCATGCTGTCGAAAATATTCATACGGTATGCGCCTACTATTGCCTTAAAATAATGACACCGGAAGCCGCACCGCTGGCTGCCACTGCCCAGGCATATCCGGCAAGAGTGTTTGATGTAGCTGTTTTGGTGAATACCTTGTTGGTATCATCCCAATACAATTTATCACCTGTGGCCCAAGCCGCGCCACCGGCTTTCGGAACCGTGTAAGCTCCTTCCAGATCAATGACCGCTGTTTCTCCCTCAGCATATTTGCTGTGGCTGATACCTACCATGCCGCCAACCAGTAACGGCTGACCGCTTGTAAGCCCGCCTGAAGGAGCAACAATTTCAACGGTGTTTCCTGGTGCTACTGCGTTATTCATACTTCCTTTATTTATCCCCGTTTTAGGGGGTAGTGACTTTTATTGGTTTACTGAATGTGGTTACGCCCCGGCGTTTTTATACAATCCTCTCCAGTCAATCGCTTTAGCGCCGAATACGCTACGGATTTTGTATTGGAACGCATCCTTTTCAAAACTGTACTTGCTTTCGGTGTACAGCTCTTCTCCATCGATGGTGGCGTACTCGATAGTATCGATGGAACGGGGGTCAGCGGCCAAAAACCACTGCTTGCCTGTAATGCGCGCATCAACAATTGCAGTGAGCATACCGGCCCATACGTTGATATCGCTGGATTTAGCGGATACATAATTCGCTGAAGTGTATTGCAGCGCCAACGCTTCATTTTCCGGTCCAACAATCAAATATTTTGGGGCGATGTTCAGGTTACTTCCACCTGGTGCAGTTTGTTTGCGCATCAGTTCCCGGCCCACACCCAGGGATGCTACGGAGATTGCTGTTCCGGATGAGGTAAGGTTGCCGTGACCTGCAACAAAAAGTTCGGCGCTGTCAGACATCAGGTGAGACGCGGTGAGAATGCCGTAGATTCCATCGGCCTGCATTTGAGCAACAGCGGCAGCGGCCTTTTGTGGTAGCCTGCTGAAGGCGTTCAAATCATCGTTCATAACGGCTTCCCAGTCAATGTTGATGATTTTTCCAAACTTGCCTACTTTGTACTTTTCTCCGGAATCGCCAACTGTGGCGTAGGAATATTCTCCGCCCTCCTTGACCTGGCTCAATTTGAAATCATTGAGTTGAGAACGTAACATTTCCCGGAAGTCAGTTGCAGGAGTTTTCCTTGTCCATGGAACAAATGATTTCTCCTGCAATTGATAATCGGCCCGGAGGCTTTTATTCATTACATTGGCCAGGATGTTGGGGAAATCGGCAGATGACTGACCTCCCGCACCCCGGGAGTGCATTTTTAGCGCTTCGGAGGCGATCTCCATGTGGCTCATACCCCGTACACTATGACCCGCGAGGATCAAGCATTCTTTTGCGGTATCAATCAGGCTCATTCCCCGGAATTCGCCGGGATCACCCGCTTTCACTCGCTCGGTATCTTCGAACCCGGAACGAATTAACAGGTTTGCAACCATGCCGCGAGCCTTTTTGTCCGCTTCATCTTCTCCGGGTTTGAACCCGGTGTGAAGGGAAGGGGCTGCCGTATTGGATTTGGCTTTCTCATCAATAATGGCTGCCCTGGCATTGTCCAAGGAAACACCATCTTCCACAAGCTTTTCACCAAACTCAACAGGCAGGCCCAAGGTTCTCACGGCTTTATGAATTTCTGAAATACGGGTACGTTCTTCTTTCACCGCTTTTTCCCCCACCTCTTTTGTGTTTGCAGGAAGGGTATCCGATTTTTTGGCAAGAATTGCCGCACGGCACTCCTCGATACTCATTTCGCCGTCAAGCAGCTCCTGAGCGTATTCATCACTGAGATCCGCGGCGCGACATGCTTTAAAAATTTCAGCACTGCGTTTCCGTTCTGCGGTGAGTGCAGCTTTTGTTTCTGACATTTTACTTGCTTTTACGTTTGTAATTTTTATTTCATTTACATTTTCTTCCGCTGCCCTGGTTCCGCTGTTCATATCGGCCTGCATTGGTAAGAATGAAATTTCATGAGGTTCCCAGTCAGTAGCACGTAACTCCGGCAGTTTATTTTCTTCGCCGTCCGTTACTTCAGCCTCGTGAATGATATAACCAACGGAAACATTACGAATGATGCCATCTTTAATCTTTTCAACCTTTTCCTTGTCCCCCTCAGTTTTGGAGAATCGAATAAGCGCTCTGCATTCCCGTGTGCTTTCGTCAACCCAGGCACGTTCAACAACTGCGAATTGGGAGTCCATGCTCCATGTATTGTGAGAATCTACAACGGGGCCGCCTTGATTCAACCTTTGGAGCTGTACGCTACGTTTGGAGCAATCCAGAATTTCAATAAAACTTTCACCCCATTTGCTGCGCTTAACAGGGGTTTCCGTTGCGAATACAACCTCAATCGTATTGTCCGCTTCATTATAGGTGCTTGGCTGGAACAACCCTCGCCCCTGCATCTTTGGTAGCCCTTGTGAAACTCTTTGTTGTAAAGACATTGATCCGACTGGTATTAATAGATTCAAAAGTATTGTTACGTGAAATTGATTAGTAGGCAAGATTTCGGCACGTTATAGGCACGAAACAAAAAAGCCCCTTACGGGGCTGCATTATTTTTGATCTTCCTCCATTAACTGATCTGGCTTTTCCAGTGGCCTGTTTGAATCGAATCTGGGATCAATAGTTGGTGCAAGTCCTAATTTGTCCCACATTTCTTTATCATTTTTTATTTCTTCCAACAACTCGTCTGGGACGTAACCAAACTCTTTTACAACATCGGTCCAACTTGCCAAACCGGCCCTTAGTTTTTCTTTTATGGCCTGAATTTCCTTATAAGGATCAATCATTTGTTTACGGGGTGCAGTCCAGGAAACACGAACTTTCCCCTCAAAGGAAATAATGCCTTTAAGTCTGCACGCTTCCAAAAACCAGGGAAAGATTTTGTTACAAAACCGCGGGATCATCAAATTGTACTGAAGGTGTTCCACTTGTCCCTGAAACTCCATTCGCCCCATCCTTCCGCTACTAAAATTTACATTGCTGTAATCGTTGGTTAGGCCTTCGTATGATGTGCCAAAACCAGCGGAAACTGAACGAAGGTTGTTTTTTACAAACCCCTCGCCGCCTTCAACGTTAGGAGGCTGTGCCGTTTGGATTTGCTGGCCAGGGGTAAGATGAGCGATCATTCCCGGTTGGATCTTGGTTAACCGGTCCTTATTCGGGCTGGCAGCCGGTGAGCCGTCATTGATAGCATCTTCAGTAATGAACACTGAAAATGATGCCGCAATCTTCATCCTTACAAGCTCAGCATATTCAAAATCTCCCAGATCCTTCAGTTTGCCCATTACCGAGGAACTGAAAGGAACACCACGTATTTGTCCGGGCCGCTCAACCTCATAAACGTGAACAATATCTTTTGCTGGAACAAATTCCGAATCCAACCCGAATTCGTTGGGGTGGCTTTTGTAAATCCAATACCCTAACCTGGTTCCGTCTCGGTGAATTTTGATGCCATAAAAAAGCATGGTATCATCGCTTTGCCACGTACCATCATGTTTGCTTCCATCAATAAAATCGCCTTCAAGAATTTGAAGTTTAAGCGGAATCTCTTGTTTGCTATTACCGTAAACCCTGCGAATAATGCACTCGCCACTTTCAACAACCGTTTTCATTACGAGGCTTTGAATTCCGTAAAAGGTACTCATGCCGTCAAAATCACATTCCGTTACGCTTGCCCAATCTTCCCACGCGGTTTTCAGCTTTTTCAACTGGGACTTGCTAATCCCTTCAGCCCTGGGTGTGGGGATTATTCCTGTACCAACAACGTTGTTTTTTATCATTCGTACGCCCTGAATCGCATACCCATTATTACGGCAGAGATCACGGCTTCGGTTCCTTAGCATAGCCAAGGCGCTAAGAATTTCAGTGTTCACGCTGACTTCACCAGAAAACCATTCATTATTTAATCTGCTTTTACTGGCGGCATCATATCTCCGGCGCTCGGCCTCTTCAAACTCCGACAAATGCCTTTCAGCAACTGTCATTTGCGCCCTGGCTTTCAAGCGGGAAAGCCCCGCTGCGGGATTTACAAATGATACGAACTTATCAACAAAATTTCTTTTCATTTTTCACAATTGCCATTATTTAATCCGGTTGAAAACTGAGCAAACGAAAAGTGAATCCCGGTTTTTTTTGTACCAAGTTCTTTCTCCATCAGGTCACGAAGGCGCAACATTTCATTAAGAGTCCGGTATTCGACTTCTTTGTCAGCATATTTTACCCGCATTGCCCCCTGCGAGATGGCTTCATTTAGCGCACTGAGCTGATCGGCTGTAAATGCCATACGTATTTTTTTTCGAAGGTATTGGCAATTGACATTATACCGTTTAGGTCTTCTAAAGTTTGCCTATAAGTATTTTTGTGAGAATCCATCAGATCAATACCATATCGAACGGCGGTTCTCCCACGTTTAAAAAAATACCCGATAGTTTTATCACAAACGCCCATGGCATTTTTGTGTATGATGTAAAAGCAAAGGTGTCGTACTCTAGCGGTTGCCTTATTTTTTATCAGTGCTTCATCTTCCAGTTCAAAATATTGGCACGCCGATTTCATCACGCATTGAATTATCTCCCGATTGTTGGGAGCTATCAATATCGCTTTTGGCTTTTTCATTGTCTGCATACTCTATGTTTAAAAATTTCGTAATCTTTCGTCTTGATCGTCCCAAAAACCTCCTGCCTGTGGTTCGGGTTCGGGCTTTTGGGGTATTGGTTGAACCTTCTCCGGCTCATACTGGCTGGCTTCCTCTAACCATCGTTCGGGTGTCCAACGATCCATGCCAACAATAGCGGCCGCGCCGCGCGCATATACCCGGCAATCAAGTGGCTCGTTTCGTTTATACTTCTTCACCCATTGGTATTGAGAAAATCCACGGTTATTTTCAACAACCTGTTCCTCTTCGGCCGTAAGCCCACGGAAATAAGTGTATTCTCTTTTGGGAAAGTGGCAATAGCCTTCAGGCACAACACCACCTTCTGGGTTGTCGGGATCATTGCTTATCCGGAGTTTGAGAAAGCCATAGATTTCAGACTTTATAAGGCTTACACCAAGCCGGTAAACTTTTACTTTGCCGGCCACCTGGCCACCTTTCAAAACATCAACCGCTTTGGGGGCGCTGAACATCATTTTCAATCGTTCATCCCCTTTTATTGGAACCACTTTTGAAAGGCTATGCTGCTGAACAAACTGATAAACTCTTTGGGTATTATAGCCGGTATCCACCGCCATTAACCGCAATGGCATTACTACATTATCTCCTTGGCGTACCCATGTTCTATTTACGATTTGGGATAACTCTCTCCATACTTCATCCTGAGAAGTGTCGCCGATAATCTGAAAATATTCTATGCTTTGGGAGGTTTTCCCCTTTATCCATCCGACAATCTCACCTTCTAACCTGTCCTTTTGAACATCCACTCCCGCCGTAATAAAAGCAACGGAAGCCCAGGGGCTATTTTCCGGATAATCTTCTGCTCGCTCATACAAAGCTTCATGATCAATTTTTTCTCCATGCTCTGGTTCGTAACATTCGCCAAGCTTGGTGTTGACAAACGTAATTTGCTTTGGTACATCATTTCTGCTTTCTTCATAATCCAAGGCCATTTCACTCCACGAGTACATTCCATAGGGTGAATACATTGCGCTTATGTGATATCCAAAGGTGAACCCATCCTCTTTGTCTGGAAATTTAGGAACCCACTTGCCTCGGCTGAGCATTGCGGTTTTGTGGTATTCCTCAATAAGCGTTTTGCATTTCGAACATTCGTACTTCGCATCTGTGTACTTACCAGGAGTATAACGTAACTGTTCAAATTCAAGAACCTGAAAATACCCGCACGATGGGCAGGGTACATTGTAATAGCGTTGGCCCGTTTTCTGAAATTCGTTGTCGATCTGGCTGGTTCCCTTCAATTTTGGAGAACTGGTAAGGTAAATTTTACGCCTGCTTCCGAATGTAGCGGTCCGCGTTTTAGCCAAGTCAACAACGGAACCCTCGTTACCCACGCTGATCGGGTACCGGTCGATTTCATCCCCATATATGTTTCGCGCGGCATAAGAAGAAAGCCCTACGGGTGAGTTTGCCCCGATCATTTTAAGAAAACCACCTGCAAATTGTTTGTTCAATATTGTATTTCCACCATCCTTTGATTTGCTCTCAGAGACTTTTACCCTCAAATCTGGTATGCCCTTGATCATGGGTTCGATTCTGAGTTTGGAAGTATCTTTCATCATGGTATCTGTGGGCATGATAAATATGAATGGGGCAGGAGCAAGATCAATACAATAGCCAACCCAATTATTACCGGCTTCAGTAAACCCGAGTTGCGATCCTTTTTTTACAATAATTCGTTGTGCGGGGTCCGTAACGGAAAGTTTATCCATTATCTCCCGGAGGTATGGGGTCCTTTCGACTTTGTATTTACCTGCTTCGGCGGAGGTTTGTGGCAAAATGCCTTTTGCGTCAGCCCATTCGGATACCGTCATGGATGGATCGGGCCTTATGGCATCCAAAAATCCGCTAATTAAAGAAAGGTCAATATCGGTAACAGCTTCGAACATCAGATAATCTCCTGTTTTAGGTTACTGAACTCCAAGAGAATTTCATTGAGCGCCGCGGTTAAAATGGATATACCCTCTACCTCAGTTGGCGCATGTTGAATATTCCTAACAACTCTTTGCGGTACATTCATAATTGCTTTTTTCAGTTCCGATCCGACTGCATAAAACGCCTGGTTTGCTTTGTCTTTCGAGATTAATAAACCTGCCTGTTGTTGAAGTTTCATTTTGCTACTGGCAAGGTTCACCACCTCCTGATACTTCACGGCCGCTTCCATACCCATATCAGCCCGGACCGATATTTTATTCAGCAAGTCCTTTATGCTAGTTCCTTCCTCATTTCCGAGTTCATTCAACAGCGCTTGCGCTTCTTCTTCTTCTTCATATTTTTCGGAAACTGGAACTACCTGCTCCCTTGCAACTACCGGCTTAACCGTACCCCCCCGTTTCCCGGCCTTCGTAATTTTTTCGGCAACCTTTACCCGGCTTACTCCAGGTTTTGCTTTCACAACTCCCTGTTGAATGGCCCAGGTGGTTTTTCGCGCCAATTCCGGAATGATTTTTCCAGTGGCAGGATTTACACCGTTTCCCAGCTTCCCAGCTTTAACCGCCTTCCGCACTGCACCTTCTGATACGCCCAACTCGGTTGCGAATGCCCGGATAGATATTTCTCCGCTTTGTTTTCCCATTAACAGACGCAGTTTTGAACCGCCTGGCGGCACCCCAAACAATGATCCTCCTGAAAGCAATTTCCAAACAGGCCTTTCGAAATTCCTTTATACGTTCCCCACCTCCCCGAGCAAGTGGGGCAACGCTGATCCCGCCGGTCATCCCTTTTTTCCAACTCCTTTTCCAACTCAGCCGTTGGTACGGCACTTAAATCTTGATTCATCTTTATGGGTTTAATATTGCGTACAGTGCGTACCAACTCTGTTTTTTGCGTACTTGAATTTTTTCTATGTGTGATGATATTTTGCGGCTCGGCGTAACCGCATTGTAAAGTGCTGAGGGAGAACCTATTACGCCCACCTCCTGCAGTCAATGCCTATGGCCCCACCCGGTTAAGGAGTACGCGAACGTTGCGCTCCACGCTTGCCGGGAACACATTGTTAACCCTTCTTGCTATTCTTTGAATGGATTGTCTGTTGATCACAGCCGCATGCACTGTTACCGAGATGAGGGGCTTTATGGGTGTGTCACTTCCTGACTTCTTGACCCGCTTGTTACGAGTAACGAAACCGTAGGCACTGCCTGTACGGTATTCACCCCTTGCAAATACCCTGGGTTTCGCTCCTGGGATGAGGAAGGCATATGGTACTACCTCCCGTTTACCTTTAAGGACAGCCACAGATACCCCCTTACCGGGATTATTCTTCGCCCGCTTTCGCGTTCGCTCCCTTTGTTCCCCTCTCTTGGATATGGAAAGTGTCCTCGTGCCTGTTTCAAATTTAGGGGAGAACGCATCCATTGGGATGGGCTTTGAACTCGCGTATATCTTCCCTATTAAACTGAAAGAATTGGCTTTAAAAACGTTGATCCCGCCAATGTAGCGTTGAGGTATGTTGTACAGTGATTTGACTGAATTACGGGCCTCTGTACGGCCTTGAAGAATGGATTCGTTGATTGCCCTGGATACTGCCGTATTGAACTGGCGTTCCGTTAGCCGGCTACGGATCGAACCGAGTTTTTTAACTGCGTCTTTTGTGGAAATTGAAATCATCGTGATGCTGTTTTATGAACAGCTCACGGTAATGTGGGAATTGCGGAAGTAAAGGTAAGGGGGTACGGATTGATTATGAAGCTAAAAATTTTAGGCTTAGAAAACAAAATGCAAATCTCCGTTTTCATCCATTAAAACATCGTATGTTATTGGGGTTATGGCAAACTCTGAATTGTCCGGATTGTCAACCATGCCGGATATTTTAACCGATCGATCCGGAAAGAATAATTTTATCTTTTCACCAATCTCTGCTTGCTTCTTTGAATTGTTTTCGCTTTCCTCCTCCATTTTCTGTAAATCCAATACGGCCTCCATGTACTTGTCTGCATCACTATGCTTTATGTTTTTGACATTTTTCGCAGCCAATTTTAATTCCTCAATTTTTTGAGCCTTAGATTTTCTTTTAGCAGCTAAAATGTCATCCATGTAGCTGATTTTTTTCCATTCGTAAACCAATTCGCTTATTTTTTTCATATTGTAATAGTTTGTTTGGAAATTAAAATACAATCTAAAGAAACTTTGTAAAAAGTTGAAATTTCCACCAAATACCCAATAGGTGGCTCGGCCCGTCCCTCTTCCCAGGCCGCATATCTCTTTACCCCGATTCCCAACTTCTCAGCAACCTGCAATTGCGTCAGTCCGGCCGAGTGCCGTAATTCTTTAAGCCTTTTGGATAGATGCTGTTCAGCATAGTGTTTTTTCATCGGAAGTAGTCTTTTGTGATTTTAGCAGGGATATTGTTGTTGAGAAGCCATTGCGCCTTCCATTCTGGGAAAGATTCTGCGGATCCAATGCTTTCCCATTCTTTCTTCAAAACGTTTACGTTGGACTTTCTGAGTATATAAATAAATGTCACGCTTACGCCAAACCGTTGCACAATTTCGTGTACTGTTAATTCGAATTTTTCAGGGTTATGAAGCGATCTTAGTTTCGCCATCTGCTGGACCAGGTACTTCGTTTTAAGGTCCACCGTTGGCCTCCCCGGCCCTCCCGAGCGGACTGTATTGTCCTTGGTGTATTTCTTCAAATGCTCATGGATGATCTTGAGTTCCGAGAGTACAGCGTTGCGCCTTTGGTCAAGATTGCTCAATTGCGCCAATAGCTCAGACCTCCGGCGTATGAAATTCTCTGGTGTATTATCCATCATTCTTTACAACTTTTCTGGTTGGTGAATTTATTTTCAATAGGAGCGGGGTATCTAAGACGGCAGATTTCACCCATTCGAATTGCGGTTTTAGATTTTGATCGCATCGGTAGTTTGATGAAAACGCTCTTTCGTTACACTGGTGAAACTGATTCTGCATAAGATGAGTGCAGGTAATCTCCGTTGGTGTTTTTTGCTCTTGCCTGTCAATTGTTACTGTAAGATGTCCATGAGCACACCTATATGTGTTTATTTTACCCTTCATGAATCCCTGTTTTCAGTTTCCAGGTTTCCACCCATTTTGAAAAGCCTACTTTATCAAATTCATCTCCTCCGGCTTCCACCCATTCTACCATTAATGGGTGCTTTTCGACCTGCCTTAATCTGTAGATCGCGGATTGGCTAATGTTGAAGTGCTTAGCTATGTCGCGAAGGGACAATAATTTGCCATCTCTTCCATTTTGGATCATTTCGAAAATTCCCACTCGTGTTTTTATGGGAATGATTTGTCGCCCTCTATTTTTCTTAATAATTGAAGCCTTGATTTCAACGATTGCGGATATGATTTCGCGTATTCTCGATTTGTGGGTTTCGAGTTCTTCTTTGAGCTTTTGGATTTCCAACTCTGCCTGTTGTTTTTCTACCATGTTATTTCAAATTAAAAGTAACCCGGTTGTTCTGCCTAATATCTCTGTTAAAGATTTCATTGAATACATCAAAGTACTGCGATAGCTTCCCACAGGGTACAAATTCCCTTGGACTTTTGCTTATTTGGTGGATCATCTTTTTGTGGTCATATTTCGGGTCCCTTGAAATTTGCGTGAATGCCCTTAGAAAGTTGTTGCCATAAACATGCTTGCCAAATTGACCAAGTTCTTCAATCTGTGCAACAATTTCGTTGGACTTTTGCTCGTCATCCACTACAAATTTCCCTTCTTTGAAATCAAGGGTTATTCCCCGGCTGTATTCACATAAAATATGTACTGCCGCCGTAATTGAAAATTTTGGATGCTTAACAATGAAGTTTCTTAATTTTTTGTATTCCGGCTCACCCTTGATGCAATAGTAGTTTAGATAGTCAAGAAGGGCCCAGTTTGATTTGTTCGCGTTCAGTCTGGATATGTCGTTGTCTGTTAATCCCTCAACTACCATGTAGTAAATTTTCCGCTTTAGTGCTTTGGCTGCAGCCAACCTGTGCTGCCCGTCTATAACCTCCATTTTCTCGTTAACAATAATTGGGTTAGCCATAAGGAGGTCGCGCTCGCGGATGGATTCTGTAATTTTTTTTACATGGGAGTCACTAACCTCTCTATTGCTTTTTACGATTTTAAATTTTTCGTAGTTCGTTGTTGATTGAATTTCCATCTGATTTTATTGAATTATTGAAATAAGTCTTCTTTTTCCTCGGGTAGCGGGCTGCGGAAGGGTTGGTAAGGCTTAGGTTGTTCGTGGTCAAACCTTTTGTTAGATATCGTGTAGGATAGGGAACACACTCCAAGTTTGCCGGTAAAGAAGAATCGAATTTTTTGGATGTGGATGTCTGTTAGCCCGGTTTGAAAGTTTCGGTAAACAACAACGCCGTTGTCTGCCTTGTTGAAAAAGTGGGCGCTGCCGGCGATATCATATAGGGAGGGTACCTCATACAATCCATTCGATTGCTTCTTGATCTTCGTTGGGTGTGCAATCAGGAAGATGTGAATGTTGTATTTATCTTTGAATCGGTATATTTCAGTCAAAGCCTCGCTTATGTATTGAGTTTCCGTCTTTCCCGGCGGAACTTTATGCTCCACGTAGTTCCACGGATCGATAACAAGCGCGTTTATTCCATCGCGGCGAACTAATTGTGCTGCTTTCTCCAGTATGCCGGAAAGAGTTACGTCCATTGCATCGATTTTCATAAACCTGAAATGTTCATTTACGAATTCGGCGGCCTCCAACATCTCACCAAGGGACATTTTCCCATCTGGAGAGTAACTATAAAATTTCTTTCCGGTTTTTATTTCGCACAATTCAGCGATTAGGAGTTGGACAGGGTTTTTCTCAGGGGTAAACATTGCTATCCGCCAATTGTGTATGGAAGAAAGGCGAATTAGAACGTTGTTTAACCAGGTCGATTTTCCGCTGCCCGGTGTCCCGGTAATGATTGTGAACTCACCGAAACGCCAGGTGATAAGGTCGTCTAGTGGTTGGATGCCAATTTTGTGGCCCTTGGGGTAACCGTGGTCATAAACGTTCAATAGTTCATCCTGGACATCTTCAACGGTTACAATGCCCTCGATCGGCAAAGGCTTCGAGTTAGCGATAACCTTGCAAACCTCATCCTTCCCGAATTTTACGAGTACATCGTTAATGTCCTTGCAGCCTTCAGGATAAACTATGATCTCACAGATATCCGGCCCCAACCTCCGGCATAGTTCCGACCTAAGCGCGAGGCCTGGCTCGTCATTGTCCGTGCAAACAATAATTTTCTTTTTTCCTTCAAACAGATCTATGCAATTGTCCAGATAGGGGAGCTGCATACTTCCTTTGCTGGCACCATTTGGCACGGAAACGGCGTTATATATCCCGCACTCGATCAACGTAAGGCAATCTATTTCCCCTTCAACGATAATAGCTGTATCAGTTCCTGAAATGGCATCTGCATTGTAAAAAATCAATTCCGCGCCAGCCGAAAGTTTAAAATTCTTCTGTCCGTCCCGGAATTTTATGTTCACTAGTTCACCATCGCGGAAGTAGTTGAAGCAAATGGAATTCCTTTCCTGGCCTACCTGCGGTATGAATTCTTTGGCTTCGGTAACCTTTGCCCGTAGTAGGGTGTTGTTCGATATTCCCCGTGTTTCGAACCAATTAACCATCGCGTCAGAGACCTTTTGGAGGCGCGGTATCGGCTTTGTGTATTCTTTCTTCTGAAATTCTTTTTCCATTGCGCATCCTTTATGCCCGCAGTTGTGGCAGTTGAACAGGCCTGTTTCCCGGTTAACGGATAGAGACCGGTCCCGCTTATTTTTCCTCTCGGTGTGACACTTTGGGCAAAAGCCCTTTCCGCCGCGCACCGCGGATATGTCAATTCCGTGCTTTTCCCAGTTGATGCTACTCATATCCCTTGAATTGTACTGCGGGATTTGTTCTGAAAAATTCTGGCCACTCGTTTGCAGGTATTTTGCCCGTATGATTCATTCCTGGGACGTAAAACACCGCCATTTTCCCTTCCGGTGGATTGTTCATTCTGGGGATGATTTCGTCCTCCCAGGAGCGATTTCTCAGGTAGGTGTCTGGATTTTTACGGAATTGCTTGTCGGGTTGCGCCTGTACGTACAGCGGGACATGCTGCATGATTTTTTCGCGGTCCGCTTTGCTCAGATTGTTCCAAAGCTTTTCGGCTTTTGGTTTAGCTTGGGATTTGTTGTAGGCTTTCCAAAACGTTTCAAACCCATTATCAGGCTTTCCTTGAAGTTTATTTTCGGTTTTGCCTTGATCAAAAATTTCAGGCACATCATCCTCCGAAGGAGGTAAGGAGGTAGTATTCTTTTCTCTTCTTTTCTCTTCTTTTAGCATTGCTATCGCATTGCCTTCGCTATGCGTTCGCATTACGTTCGTATCGTCTCTTTGTCCACCTTTCCATCTTTTATCAGCAGATTCTTTGGCTTTCAATGATTTAGCCTCCTTTTCCTCCATGTCGCGATGTAGTCGGTTGGACCAGAAAAACGCACCATCTGATTCAAAAAGCTCAAATTCTTTTATACAATCCTCCACAAATTTTGCGGCAATCTCATGCGTTGTTCCCAAAATTTCAGCAATCGTATATGCCCAGTATTTACCATCGCATTGCAAACGGAATGCGTTTGCATCTCGCATGGTTTCCACGAGCATCCAGTACCACCCGTAACCCTCGGCTTTGTACACGGAGCGCATGGCCATCACCTTTTGATCATTACGGGCGTTACTGTCATGCTTGAACCAAAATGCATCTTTAGCCATTATCCTGCTTTTTTGAATGAATAGGCTGTACGAAAAAGTAATTCAGGAGTTCGACCTCCAACTGGTACAATGTCATGGGTTCTTTGGTGATAAGGCGTGAATGAATTTTGACGATTTTATCTTTTCCAGATTCTCAATAATTTGATCGATGGTGCTGTCTGTTTGCTTTGATAGTCTGTATGCATCCACTAGGATCATTAATTCGCTATCTGTGATTGTCGGCAGATCAGCATACGTGAGTTTTGTTAGGTCCCGCTGTGTTTGCCGGACCTGTTCGCGGATAGCTTCCAGATTTTGAAGACGTGCCATAGAATTCTTTTGTAGGTTATTTAATATCCACAAAGTCCCTGGTCCCAAATTTTAGCGCCGTTGCGCTTATGCTTAGCCGATTCCTTTTTATGAATTCGTTAGCCTGTGATGCTACATTTTCAGCTTGATGAGGTGGCGTTTTTAAGAAAATGCAGTTATAAAACCGGCTTGATATCTTGGTTCCTTCTGGCAGGGTGAAGGCGCTTATCAGATAATCGAGGCCTTCCTTCTTTGTCCTTATCGTACTTCCCATAAGAGTTAATTAAGGTGGTTATGTAGATTGGTTCCAACCTGGATTTCAATCAATGCGGAAACTGGATCAACTCGTTCATTCCGTGTTTTGTTGAAATTCACTTCTAGCCCCGAGTGTATGATATTCACTGGAAGGAATAGGCAGGCTGCTCGCGCCCACTGTGCGAGGGCCGTAAAAGGGCATTTTCGAGTACATTTGGAGCAGTGCGACAAGATTGGGTTTATATTATTCTGATCTCTCATGGTTTTGGGTTTGATTGTTAGGCAAGGGTTAAGGATTGCATTATTTCACTTGCTTTTGCCAATTGATGATCATCTACAATTGTATTTTCAACCTTTACGATGCCATCGAATAGCGCGAATAGGGATGGTATCTGCGAAGCAAGAACTTCCCGCCTTTGATCCGGAAGATTGGCGAAATGGTCGCTTGCAAAAAAGACGCTTACCATTTCCGGGAGTAAGCCGGTCTGTATTGCGAAAGGGCTTTCCTCTAAGTTGAATACTACCTCCGCAAGCCCAAACATTTCGATTAGAAGCGCTTTATGTTGTTCGCGCTCTTTTGTTTCCAATTGTTTTTTCATACCTTTGTTTTGAAGCTTTAGATAATTGCCTTGTGTCCCCCGACACGGGCTTTTTTATGCAAAAGATTTTAAGAAGCCCCCATGAATAGGGGCTTCGGAGCAATTCCCACGATACCGTGAGCTTATATGTAATTATTTATTTCGGTATCAAGTATTTTAATACCCGCTCTTTATGAGTAGGTTTTCTTTTTTTCGGAAGTTGAGGGGCCAGTAGAGGACTGGCCCCGATAGCTTCCTCAATCCTTTCCAAAAGAAGATTTGCATCTTCCTTTAAGATCGGCTGCAATTGTTTGCGCAATTGTCTAAAAGATTTTATATCGTGAATTTGTGAGGTCACTTATTTATAACCTGATTACGCCTTTGGATACACTTTTTGAAGAATACAATTAAGGAGGCAGCTGTATCATTATCACGAACATCGGGCGTACCTTTCGCTCTGCCTAGATATAATGAAACCGTAGCTTTTGAAAAGCCAAGTTCCTTACATGCGGCCTTTTTGTCATTAGAGGTCACATCCGTCCTGATTTTTAAAATTTCCCGTTTGAGCAGTTCATTTTGTGTAATTTTGTCCATCTTTTGATAATTCAAAGACTAAAAATGTAACCAGTTTGTTTAATAAATCGAAGATACTTTAAAGATTCACAATTTTTACGTGTAAGGTCACGAAATATAAATTAAAGTTATAAACATAGTGTTAGTATTTTTATTTTTTATTATAAAATAAAATCTATATGGATCGCAGTTCTTTCCAAGAAAAAATATCATCACTTGGCTATACTATGGAAAGCATGGCTACTTTGCTTGGAGTCAGTCGGAAGACACTTTATAATTATCTTGATAATAGACAAGCTCATAAACTTTTTGAAAAAAAGGAAGTTGTAGGGGGGCTATTGCCTGAGAAATTCGATGTTGATGAAAATTATATTACTCTTCTTAAAATTGTATCAAGGCTTTATTCTCAAGGTAAAGCCATAGAAGTGTCTCAAATACTTTTCGAGTATAGGGAAAATAACTATGGTTTGCTTAGCGGAACGTCTGAAATCCTCAGCTTTAAGGATACTGTCAATGCTGGAAATAGGGAAATAATACGACTAAGAGAGGCATTTCTTGAGGTGCTTAATTTGGCTGTTGAGTTGGTTGCAAACGTCATTCGTTTACGTGAAAGAAAGTTAGCAGTCGACATCTTTCAGGAATGGGAAAGTAGCGAAAAGCTTTCTGTTTTTCTTTTTAACAATAGAACGGAAATTGATCTTCTCAAATCATTTATTGAACAGGGGCTTTATGATATTCAGAATTTCTTTAAGATCGATCACCAATTTCAAATAGAGGATATCACTCTCTACAATATGTGCAAGCATTTTTATGTCTTGGAAAACTCATCGCTTTCTTCGCTTCTCAACTCCACAATACAGACCCCTGATTACGTCATTCCTTTTTTCACAGTTTCTGACCATTACTTAATTTCTGAATTGGGTGCTGGAAAGGAAGTGTTAGATTTTATTATTGATCGAAATTTTTATGATTTTATGATGATTTCGGCTCCCGGAATGAAAGGAGACTTTGCTGTGACAGCTTGGGGAGATTCAATGTTTCCCAGGTTTGAAAGTGGCGACATACTTATCTGCAAACTTTTTGAAAATCCTAAGGAAAAGCAGATAAAGTATGGGCAGGTTTATCTGCTTAGCATTAATAAAGAAGCGATAATCGGTATCGTGAGAAAATCTGCGCGTGAGGATGAAGGGTTTATTAAAATTGAATTTTTTAATTCCAACTATGACTCGTTCGAAATATTAATTAACGAAAATAATTTTACTGTCGCTACTGTGAAGGGTACGATCAAGCGATTTTCTATGTAGTTTGGGTCAGTATATAAAGGATTAAACATGGGGGCATAACAATATGGGCGTATTATTACCTGCACCTCCAAAATCATGGAAATTTTTTCAGATCAATGAAAATAAAGTTTTGTGGCAATTTTCCATGAATCAAGCTTGAATGTTTAAGCAATCAGCTAATGATATATATATAAATTTGATTTTAAATATATTATGTATTATTTAATTTTTTGTTATTAAAATTATCATTTCTTTGTACAGTATTCAGAACAGATTTACTATTCTTGTGTTATAGTATTCAAAGCCCCCCAACCAAAACTGAGAATCAATTTTTCAGTTATGCCCAACAAAATGAAACAATCTATCAAGCAAGGTAATCTTCAAGGTAGTATGAAGTCTAAAAATACTACCGTTACTGTAAACCTACCTGTAATGGCTTTTATTGAGGACGATTACCATATTGCATATATTCCCGTGCTTGATTTGTCGGGATATGGTAAATCTGAGCAAGAAGCTCACAATTCTCTTGCTGTCAGCCTTCAAAATTATATCGAATACGGTCTTAATAAAAATACTTTACATAAAGATTTGATCGCTCATGGTTGGAAAATAAAGAAGAAAACCAAGCCATATATTGCACCTGAGTTAACTGAGTTAATCAAAAAAAATGAATACCTGCATGATATTGTAAATACTAAAAATTACAGTGTTAAAAGAATGGATGTTGAAATACCTGACTTCGCTTAGCAATGGCATTCAGTTCAAGAAACGTAGACTTAAAAACGATGAATAAAATCCTTGAGAATCAAGGATGCAAAATGATTCGGAATCAAAGCGGTCACGACAAATGGTGTAGAAGTGATCTTTTACGTCCAATTACATTACAAAACCATGTATCTCCAGTACCAGAGTTTATTGTTAAGCAAATAATGAGAACATTGAAGCTTAGCAATAAGGATATGGAGAGGATTCTAAACGAAATTTAAAGCCGGAACAAAACCGGGAACAAATTCTGATTATTCAAGTTCTAAATTAAGAAAAGACTATTCGTAAAATATTGATTTTTAATATTAATCATAAATTTGATTGATGGCGGTTCGACCCCGCTATTCTCCACAAGCTTTAGAAAGCCGGTAACGAAAATTCCGGCTTTTTTGTTTCGTATTCACTCCTCCACCGCGTCACGCAAGGCCAAACACACTAAGTCAATCAACTCCACGGGCACGACATGCTCCTTATCCGTTATGTCCGTATAATAATCATTGTTCTTTTCCACCACCAGGTTGCCGTACTTTTCCGTAAGCAACGGGTTGGTGAAATACACATGAAATATATTCAGTGGTCCGTTGGTATTGCTCAGTACATCGGCGGTTTCATTTTTCCCTTTCCATTCAAAGGAGATCACTAGCTTAGGCATCCGGTTTCTCTTTTTTTGATTGAAATTAAGAAATTTATCGCAGTACCTCCACCACTTCCAATGCGCTGTTCAGGACCACCAGTGCGGCTTCGAATCCAGGTGCGATTCTACCGAACCGTTCTTCCAGCCGGAGCGCCCGCGCCGGATAAAGACTGCACATGCGCAAAGCTTCGTCTAACTCAATAGATGCGTGGGTAACCAGGTTGGCGACTGCCCCTGCCATCGTCAGGCTTGAGCCACTCAGAATGCCATCCGCTTCATATTTGTTGCCGGCAAAATAATGTTGATAGGGGCCGGAATCAGTATCGGTTACGGCATCCGTAATCACGAACAGTCTTTCGCCCATCGCTTTTTTCGCGATGCGGAGCGCCGGGTAAAAAACATGCTCCCCATCAGGGATAATACTGGCCATAACTGAATGATGATCCATGGTTGCACCCGCCAGACCAGGCTCACGGTGCTGCAACGGACTCATGGCGTTAAAAAGATGCGTCACGGCAGTGATGCCGTTTTCAAAACCTTTTATCGCTTCGTTGTAAGTCGCGTTGCTATGCCCGGCAGATACCACGATGTTCGCCGCCAACAACTGATGGATCACCTCATCGGAACATACTTCTGGTGCCAGCGTTACCATCCTGATCACATCTTTCCCATATTCCAGTAAACCGGCCACTTCGGTTACTGATGGCGGATGAATGAACGCTTCAATGTGCGCGCCTCGTTTTATTGGGTTCAGCCATGGGCCTTCCAGGTGAATGCCAAGAATGCCGCGTCCGCCATGGGTGCAGTAGTCGCGAACGGCATCAATACAGGCGTACACTGCTTCCGGGCTGTTTGTGGCTACGGTAGGCAGGCACCAGGCCGTTCCGCCCTCCAGGTTGGAGGCGCTGAGTTTTTCCAAAGCGTCCGTTGAAGGGTAGGCTGAAAAAAGCCTGCCTTTAGCGCCGTAAAGCTGCGCGTCAATGAACGCGGGTGCTATAAAACAATCGTTGTACCTGGAATCGGTTTCGGAAGGATCAAAAGGAATGATATCCTGAATAATGTTGTTTTTTATTTCAATGGCATGGTGTTCCAGCCAGCTTTCACCGGTGAAAATACGGGGCGCTTTTAAAAGGTAATCCTGCTGCATCTTGCTATTTAAGTATCCGCAAATGTATCCTTTTTGGAATCCTTTGGAAAATGGCAACAGATAGAGACAAGTTTTTAACGGATGCGGCGCATGTTAAAACACGGTTCCCGTTCCGGTAAAACAACGGAGCCATGATTTCTTCCCTGAAATTCGCCTAATATTGTGCAAAGCCTTCCTGATGCAGCCAACCACCATCGCCGAAGTAGTGAACTACCTTCACACCATCATGCAGCAATGTGCCGGAGCCGGTAACAGAGCCGGGTATTTCGCGGCATTGTACAAGCGGATGACCATGGCCGTGGGAGAAGGAATCGCGAAGGGCGCGTTTGAAGATGGGCCACGCATGGAGCAACTGGATGTGGTGTTCGCGCAGCGCTACCTGGATGCCTGGAGGCAGTATGGCGCGAAAATGCCCTGCTCCATATCCTGGAAGCTGGCCTTGGATGGGTGTGCGGATAAGAACCTAACAGTGATTCAGCACCTGCTGTTGGGCATCAATACGCACATTAACCTCGACCTTGCGGTGGCTGCGGCCATTGTGGCGCCGGGAGAAAAGATACATGCGCTGGAAAAAGACTTCAACCGCATCAACGATATGATCGCCTCACTGGTAGATGATGTGCAGTACTGCCTGGAACAGGTGTGGTTCCCCATGCGTTGGATCAAACGCATCAGCAACAGGCAGCAACAGGACGTTTTGAATTTCAGCATCGGCGTGGCAAGAAAAACCGCCTGGGCCAACGCAGTGTTGCTGGCGCAACTGAACAATGAAATGCAGGTGAAACATATTCAGACCATGGACAGTATGGTGTTGGGTGTGGGGAAAAAGATTATTCAACCGGGTACATTATCCGCCATGATGCTGCGGGCTGTCCGGCTAACGGAATACGAAAACATTGGCCGTACGATCCGGCTGATTGATACGGTAAGGATCGGAACCTGACAACGGTGGTTGATGGGATGAATGAAGTAGTATGGTAAGTGGGTGGGGCAAAGAATCGGGCGCGCATTTAAAAGTGAAGGGTGCGCACGATTTAATTCTTGCAATTTCGTCTGAAATGAACGATAATTGTAAAGCGTTAAAAAACAGATGAATATGGAGAAAGTATATGTAAGCGACTCAGGGCCGAAAGTGTCGCCGGCGATCTACAGCTTCTGGAGATGGAGCAATCTTTCAGGCAATGGTATCACTGAAATGGAAAGAGTAGTGGGCCTGTGCCTCGAACTGGGCATCAACACATTCGACCATGCGGAAGTATATGGTGATTACCGTTGCGAGGAAATGTTCGGTGAAGTGATGAAACGGAAGTCGTTCAAAAGAGAGGATGTGGTACTGTTCTCCAAATGCGGCACACTGCTTCCCCATGCCTCACGGCCCGAAATAAAAGTGGCGCATGTGAATACTTCGGCGTCTCGGATCAATGAAAGCGTGGAAGCTTCCCTTCGAAAATTGAATACGGAGTACCTCGATATTTTTCTGCTCGACCAGTTGGACCAGCTTTCCAACCTGGAAGAGACCGCACTTGCGCTGGAACGCTTGAAAACATCCGGGAAAGTCAAGAATATCGGTGTGTCAAACTTCTCGGTGTTCCAGCACCAGTTGCTGGCCGCTTATTCCCGGATTCCCATCGTTACCAACCACATCGAACTGAACCTGCTGCATACCAATGCCCTTGATAACGGCCAGGTGGATTATATCAAACAACGCTATATGCGGCCTATGGCCACATCGCCGCTCGCGGATGGTTGGATCCAGGATGGAACGGATGAACAGGCGGTAAGGGTAAGGAAAGTATTGGCCGAACTGGGAGAGAAGTATAACGCCAACATCGAATCCATAGCAGTGGCCTGGTTGGTGAAGCTCGGCGCACTTCCGTTGATTGGTACTTCCGATGAAGACAGGATCAGGAACATAGCGAACGCGTTTAGCGTGCAACTGGACATCCAGGATTGGTATATGCTTTACAATGCCTCGAAAGGCATCTGACCATAAGGTAAAGGCCGGATATGTCTTCTGGTGAACTTCTGGTGAAGAAAGGACCAATCGGAAATTAATTTTAAAGGTTGGTCTTTTCTTTCCTAAATTTGTCTACTATTTTTGTGGACTATTTAGTGTTGGTTTTATCGCATTCAAAGTGGTTGGTGTACACAGTGGGTGCAAAGCTGGCGATTTAAGTACATTAGCTGTTCAAACGGATAAGTATGGATACTGTTAAGAAGACATTAGCTGAAGACTGGGTGGCCGTGGTGGGAGGACTCGCGCTCATTGCGGCGGTATTGATTGGCTTCAGGCCGGCTTCGCCGGCATTCGGCTGGAAAGATGCAACCGGTTTATCAGGATTACTCACCGATCCTGTTCTATGGATGCAACTGGGCGTTTTTCTGGTGGTCTTTGTGGCGATGGCCATTCTTTTCGCGGTACTGCTTGGAAAGCCGGTTGTTGGAGCGGTGAGGTCCATCATTATTGTGTTTGGACTTACCGTGGTGGCGCTTTTGCTCGCGGGGAACAAAACCATGAAATCTTTTAACCTGGAAGCGGTGATATTCAGTTTGTTGATTGGTCTGGCTATCGGTAATTGCTTCAAAGTGCCTGCCTGGTTGAAAAACGGCCTGTTTACGGAGCTTTGGGTGAAAACCGGCGTGGTGATGCTGGGCACTTCCATCATTTTTTCGGATGTGCTGAAAGCAGGCGGACTGGGTCTCTTGCAGGCGCTGGCAGTTGTGGTATCGGTATGGTACTTCGCATTCTGGCTTTGCCGCAAACTAAAGATTGATGAGGAGATGGGCATCATGATCTCCAGTGCCGTATCTATTTGCGGTGTTTCAGCTGCGATAGCCACTGCGGGTGCCATCAGGGGTGACCACAAAAAGCTTTCTTATGTGATATCACTGGTGCTGATCACCGCGATCCCGATGATGATCGGCATGCCCTACCTGGCCCATTGGATGGGACTTTCACAGGAAGTGACGGGTGCCTGGCTCGGTGGAAGCATTGATACCACCGGCGCGGTAGTGGCGTCTGGAACATTGGTAGGGGAGGATGCGCTGAAGATCAGTACCATCGTGAAGTTTTCGCAGAATGTACTCCTTGGGCTGGCGGCTTTCGCGATATCCGTGTACTGGAGTTATAAAGGCAGGGCCGACAAGTTGGACGAAGGTAAGCCCACGTTGAAAGTGATCTGGGAGCGGTTCCCGAAATTCGTGATCGGCTTTGTGGGCGCCTCATTGCTCTTTTCTTTCCTGTTGTCGCCCACTGTGGTGTCAGCGGTAAAAGAACCGGTGAAACAATTACAGGGCTGGTGGTTCGCGTTGGCATTTACCGGCATAGGACTGGAAACAAGGTTCCGCGACTTGTTTACTGAAGGTAACCGGAAACCTATGCTCGCCTTTCTCGGCGCGCAGTTGTTCAATATTCTGGTTACCCTTGTGCTTGCCTGGTTGTTGTTCAGTTAAAAAAATAGTAAAAAAATAACAACCGGTTTGGGGGATGGAAAGCGTTGGGGTGCCATAAAGGATATGAACAGGGACGAAATCAGTCAGTTGGCGGCGAAAGTTACGGATGGCACGGCTACCGATGAGGAGTTAGCGCGCTACAACCAGGTATGCGCAGGCTTTTATGCTTCGGAAGCGGCAGCGCCGGGCGAGGAGCGGGCAGGAGAAAGGCTGTCGCGGGAACTTCGCGGGCACATTAATCCTGTACGCACGCTGAAGTTGAACTGGATGCGCTGGGCCGCGGCCGCTGTGGTGCTGGCCGTAGTAGCAGGCACATGGTATGGCTTTTCACGTAAAGATGTTACTGAACGAGCTGCGCTGGTGGCGGAAGTTCCGGCGGTGCACGATGCAAACCCGGCCGGAGACATCGCAACACTTACACTTGCGGACGGCTCCATTGTATCCCTTGATTCGGCGTTGTCAAGCGGCGTGGCCACCATGGGCAACGTACGCATCACCAATAACAACGGGGTGCTTTCTTACCAGTACGATGCCGCGCTCTTACCGGCCGCACCTGTTAAAGATATTCCGGAGAATACCATTACCACACCACGCGGTGGAAAATACCGGTTGCTCCTGCCCGACGGCACCAATGTTTGGCTGAACGCATCTTCCAGCATACGTTTCCCGGTTTTCTTCGCCGATAATAAGGATAGAAAAGTGGCCATAGAAGGAGAAGCTTATTTTGAAGTGGCCAAAGCCGGCACCCCTTTTAAAGTGCAGACGAAAGATTATGAAATAGAAGTGTTGGGTACACATTTCAATATCGATATGTATGAAGATGAACCCGTAAATGCCACCACATTGCTTGAAGGTTCCGTAAAAGTAAATTTCAAAAAAGGTACTTTCCTCATGAAGCCGGGCCAGCAAACCCGCACCTGGGATCAAAAATTCGTAACCGTTGTTTCCAATGTGAACACGGAGGAAGTAATGGCCTGGAAAAACGGACGCTTCTTTTTTAATGATACGGATTTCAAATCCATCATGCGCGAACTCGCCCGCTGGTACAATGTGGATGTGGCGTATGAAGGGAACATCAGCGATAAAAAATATACGGTGGACCTGTCGAGGAGTACAAAACTTTCCGACCTGCTTGAAATACTGAAAGTGAACGGTATTCAGGCAGATTTCAATGGACACCTTCTAACGGTCAAGAACCAATAAACCTGATCTGATCGTTGCTTGCAGGATAATATAAGTTAACTGCCAAACCTTAAAGCAAAGCCTTAACCTTCTAAAATTTTTCCATGGCGTTCTGAAAAAGAAACCGCCCCGGGGGCAACCGGAGCGGCGTAAAGTTCAGGCGGCCCGCCGATCCCGGAACAGAATCCGGATTATCGGACAAAGCTTGTATTCCGCTATTGCGGCTTGGTATTATTCAACCCAAACTCAACGAAGTTATGAATTTAAACGCTTCCCCCACAAAGCGACCCGGGGGGCTATTAACCAAAACACTGTTATGTAAAAGGACCTTCTCCATTCAACCAGGAAAATGGCTCCGCACACAAACAGCTACCAAAATTGTGCTGGCGATGAAGTTTACAGCAATTTTTTTATTCGCAGTATGCATGCAGGTTTCCGCCAAAACCTTTTCGCAGAACGTGTCCATCAAACAAAAAGGCATGTCGCTCGAAAATGTTTTCCGGGAAATTAAACGGCAGACCGGCTACGATTTCTGGGCCGATAGTAAACTCTTGAAGAATGCTCCGAAGAAAGACCTTAACCTCTCTGACGTGAATTTCAGAGCGGCCATCCAGGAAAGTCTTGATGGAACCGGATTGTCTTACAGGATCGTCGGAAAAGTGATTGTGATCAAAGAAGCGGAAATCGCCTCGAAAGAATTTCATGCCACCATCAATACACCACAGATTACCGTGGAAGGAAGGGTGCTGGACGATAAAACCGGGGAACCCGTTATCGGCGCCAGTGTGGTGATCAAAGGCATGAAGAAAGGCGTTTCTACTGACGCTGCAGGTCGTTTCTCCATTACTGCCGATAAAGGATCAGTACTTGTTGTTTCTTTTGTGAGTTACCTGCCCAAAGAAATTGAAGTGAAAGATGGTGATGTGGTAACCGTGCGCCTGGAAGCGAGTCCTGCTTCCATGAAAGAACTGGTGATCACTGGTGTGTTCTCCCGCAACAAACAGAACTACACGGGGGCGGCAAGTTCTTTTACTTCCGAGGACCTGGGTAAAGTAACGAACAGCAATGTGCTCACCGCTTTAAAATCGCTGGATCCATCTTTCCAGATACCCCAGAATATTAACCTGGGCTCCAACCCGAACGCCCTGCCCGAAGTAACGCTTCGCGGAGGCAACAGCCTGAATGATATCGGCCGTCAGGGGCAGGAGAACCCATTCAATTATACCAATAGTGCAAATACCCCATTGTTTATCCTGGACGGGTTTGAGGTGCCGCTTCAACGGATCAATGATCTCGATATGAACCGCATCGCCAGGGTGGATATCCTTAAAGATGCCGCCGCTACTTCCATCTATGGTTCGCGCGCGGCCAACGGGGTAATCGTAATTGAAACCATCCGGCCCAAAGAAGGTGAACTCCGCTTTACCTACAATGCCAGTCTTGTGGTGGAAGCACCCGACCTTACAGGATACAACCTGCTGGACGCGAGAGAGAAACTGGACATTGAAAAACAGGCGGGCTTTTACAGGAACGTTTTCAACTTCCGCCAGGAAGAAGTGGATATCATTTACGCGTACAGGCTTGCGGAGATCAACAAAGGCGTGAACACCGACTGGATCGCCAAACCACTGCGCTCCGGTGTGGGTACCAAACATAATATTTACCTGGAAGGCGGCTCCAATTCCATGTTGTATGGCGTAAACATTACCTATGATCAAAAGAACGGGGTTATGAAAGGTTCCGACCGGAGAAACATTATGGGGAGTTCATTTCTTTCTTACCGCATCAAGAACTTCCAGTTCCGCAACGATCTCACTTTAAGTTACAACCAGGCGAACAACTCCCCTTATGGAAGTTTCCGCCAATACACCCGGCTCAATCCTTACTGGTCTCCGGTAAATGAAGATGGTACACAGAAAGTATACCTGGAAACAATTGTTGATCCGCGCACGGGACTTCGGCTCACGAACTTCGATTTGTATGATAACCTCGACAATCAGGGGGTTGGAAGGGCCGTAAATCCCATGTACAATGCTTCGCTTAATATCGTGGACCGCACCACTTACAGGAATATGACCAATAATTTCTTTACCCAATGGCAGGCGTTGCAGTGGTTGCGTGTTACGGGTCGATTGTCGTACCAGGAGCAATATGATGAATACGATAAATTCCTTCCGGCGCAGCACACCTCCTTCGTGTCCGTTTCAACGTTCAAAAAAGGTTCGTATTCAAAAACCTATGGTAAGAGAACAAGTCTTGAAGGTATGCTCACCGGTGATATCAACAAGCGATTCGATGACCACATGATCTTCGCGACCCTCGGTTTAAACGTGCAGGAGGTAAAGTCGAACACGGAGTCGTTTACTGTGGAGGGGTTTCCTAACGCCAGACTGGACCAGCTTACGCTGGGCAACAGGTTCCCGGACGGTTCCAAGCCTGTTGGAACGGAAAGTCTTTCCCGCCTGGGCGGCCTGCTGTCCAATTTCAGTTACGCTTATGATAACCGTTACCTGCTGGACCTTTCTTACAGGCTCGATGGTTCTTCCCAATTTGGTTCAGATAAACGCTTCGCACCGTTTTGGTCTTCGGGCATAGGCTGGAACCTGCACAATGAAAAATTATTGTCCGGGCTGAATTATATCAACCGCTTAAAATTGCGGTACTCCTTTGGTTACACCGGTTCCCAGAATTTTGCCAGTTACCTGGGCATTACTACGGGACAGTATTATACGGACCGCGACTACCGGGGTATAATTGGAACTTATCTCCTCGGTTTCGGAAACAGCGCTCTCGTTTGGCAGCGCACACAGAAGAGCAACTTCGGGGCAGACATCACGCTGTTTGATAAGCTGGATATCACCGCGAATTATTTCATCGAAAAAACTAAAGGGAGCGTGGCCCGCGTTTCCACCGCGCCTTCTTCAGGCTTCGATTTTTACAATGACAATATGGGAGACGTGTTGAGTAAAGGGTTTGAAGCAAATTTCAGGTACAATATCTTCAGAAGCAATCGTGGCCGCGACAACTGGTCGGTATTCGCGAACCTGTTCCGTGTTACCAATACCATTGAACGTGTTTCCAATACCATCCAGGCTATGAACAAACGCGCGGATACTACAAGATCTACCACACCCATCGTCCGCTATGCTGAAGGGCAAAGCACTACAGCCATCTGGGCGGTAAAATCACTTGGAATAGACCCGTCTACAGGAGATGAACTGTTTCTTACCCGTGACGGAAAGATCACTTCCGTTTATTCTCCGCTGAACCAGGTGATCGTTGGCGATACAAGAGCGGATATTGAAGGCACATTCGGAACCAATTTTGAAAAGAAAGGAATAGGAATGAACCTGTACTTCCGGTTCAGACTGGGCGGTCAGGCTTATAACCAAACCCTGATTGATAGGGTCGAGAACGTAAATGTGGGGATATATAATGTAGACAGGCGCGTGGCGGAGGAAAGATGGAAACAACCCGGAGACCTGGCGTTCTTTAAAGGACTGTTGGACCAGGGTGGGTATGCCATAAATGAAAGAACATACGCCACATCACGTTTTGTACAGGACGACAACTTCCTCAGTTGCGAAAGTGCTTCGTTGTACTATCGTTTTTCAGACGCGTTCAATAAACGCTTCAGGCTGGAAAATACCAGGGTAACCCTGTTCAGCAACGAGTTGTTCTGGAAATCAAGTATCCGCCGGGAGCGCGGGCTCGATTATCCTTTCAGCAGAAACTTTACGCTGCAGTTCCAAACCACTTTCTAACCAAAGAAACAGTTTAAAATGCGTTTACGTCAATTCATCATCATAACTCTTGCATCACTGGCTTTGCCGGGACTCAGTTCCTGCAAAAAATGGCTGGATGTGAACCCGCGTACACAGATCCGGGAAGAAGAACAGTTCAGCAGTCAGCAGGGATTTACTGAAGCCTTGTTTGGTGTATACCAGCTACTCGCCGATACAGGGAGCTACGGGAAAAACCTTTCTTATTCTTTCCTGGATGTGCTGGCCCAGCGGTATGAAAACAAAAGCAGCAGTACAAACAATGTGTACGGACAGATTGCCCGTTACAACTACCTCGCCACCCTGCCCACAAATGTTCCGGCAATTACCGAGAGTATCTGGAGAACCCAGTACCGGGCTATCGCGCAGGCTAACCTCATCCTTAAAAATGTGGATGGAAAGAAGTCGGTGTTAACGGAGCAGGCCTACGCGATCATAAAAGGAGAGGCGCTGGCCATCAGGGGGATGCTGCATTTTGATTTGCTCAGAATGTACGCCCCGGCTTACCTGGAAGGCGCAAACGCACAGGTGCCCGCAATCCCATACCTGGAAGACTTTACGGTGGAGCCACAGGCGAAGCTTACCATGAATGCTGTGCTGGATAAGTGTATTGCCGACCTGAAGGCCGCGGATGAAATATTATCAGTCTATCCGGAAATTGACCAGATCGCCACCAATCAGGGCGCAACATCGCTGGAACTGCTAACCATGTACAGGCAGAACCACCTGAACAGTTGGGCGGTGAAGGGCTTGCTGGCCAGATTGTACCTGTACCGGAATGAAAAAGCGCTTGCCCTGGAATATGCTAAGAAGGTGATAGACAGCGGAAAGTTCAGGTTCATCCTTTCAACCGAGATCAATGCGGATGCCACCAATGTAGCGTCGGACCTTACTTTCAGCAGGGAACATATTTTTTCCGTCAATGTTTCCAATCTTAAAGTATATGCGGATATCTTTCTGAAAAATACTTCCACCACGGGGGGCGAAGCGGCCGATCTCTTCACTACGCTTACGAAATTGAACAACATGTATGAAAGTTCGGTGCCAGGTTATGGCACTGATGTGCGCAGATTTGATGCGCCGCAAAATATGTGGTTCCGTTTAAATGATGGCGTTATTTATTCCAAAAAGTACTATTCCGATAACGTGAACAATGTGAAGCAAAGACTAATACCTGTGCTTCGTCTTCCTGAAATGTATTACATCGCCGCGGAAGCGGCACCCGCTACTGCCGATGGGTACACTTACCTGAACGAAGTGCGGAAAGCCAGGCTGCTTCCAGAATTGGCCACAACCGGAACCGCCGATCAGCTCAATGCGGAGTTGCTCAAAGAATACCGCAAAGAGTTCGTAGGGGAGGGCCAACTCTGGTTCTATTACAAAAGAAGGAATACCGTTACCATACCCGACGGTGTAGGCAATCCTATGAATCCAACGAAGTACGTTTTTCCGCTGCCCAACGCGGAGATAGAATTCGGTAAATAACAAAAACACATCAATGAAACAGTTAATTAAAATATGCTTTCTCCTGGCGGTTGTTGTGCTGGCCATATCCTGCTCCAAGGACGAAAGGCTGATGTATGAGGAGGATCCGCGCGTGTATTTCTATAAAAGTGTACGCGGTTCTCAAAGCGATGCCGATAGTATTGATTTTAGTTTCAGCGCTTTGCCGGATGCGGAAATGACGGACACTGTGTACCTCTGGATGAGAATTATGGGCTCCGCCGTACCGAAAGAACGGGTCATCAACATTGTAGCGGATAGCGGAAGGGCCGTGGCAGGATACCATTATAAACTGGGGCCGCTGGTAATGCCCGCGAATGCTTATGAAACAAGGATTCCGGTTTATTTGTACAGGAGACCCGGCTTGAAGGATAGCATTGTATCGGTGATGTTCTCCGTGCAGGAGTCCGCTGATTTTAAACCTGGTTTTCCCGATAACCCGGGATTGTCTTACAGGTACGACCGGTTACATTATAAAGTAAGCATTACCGATAGGCTGGTGAAACCTACCAACTGGGAGTCAGTATGGCTGGGGCTTTTTGGCGCGTATTCCGAGGTGAAGTTCAGGTTCCTGATCCAGGCTACCGGCAAAACAAGCTGGAACAGTTACCCCTTGCCGCAAGACCAGCGTTTTCTGGTGCAAACCGCTAAACTCGCGTTGTTGGAATACGAGGCGCTCAATGGCTATTTGTACGATGAGAACAATAATATCGTGTTCTTCCCTTAATCATTAAATCAATTGTAATGAAACATCGGATTCATATAAATATATTCTTTATGGCCGCCTTATGGTGCACACTGGCCGGCTGTTACAAAGATGATTCAACCGAGGCGGTACTCAGGATCAATGAACTTAAATTATCGGATACCGCAGCCGCAGGCAGAATTGTTATTCTGTTTGGAGATACACTGAAACTTAAGCCTACGCTCTCACAATCCACTGGTGCGGATATGTCTAAATTTAAGTTTGTGTGGAAGGCGTATGATAATTCGGCCACCCAGTCTGGAGTGGTGCCTTTCGATACATTAGGTTTTTCCCTTCAGTTAAAAGCGCCCATCAAACCACCCTTCATATTGGGGAACAGTTATCGTGTAACGCTTACGGCGACAGATACTGTAGCGGGAACTTCAGCCTTCCTTTCTTATAACATTACCGTTAACAACATATACGGGCAAGGATGGCTGGTGCTGGAAGATAAGGGCGGTTTGGGCGACCTTTCTTTCATTTTCCCTAATCAGACGGTGGAACATGGCGTATATACAAAAGTAAATACCACCCCGCTGGTTAAACCCCGTAAACTGGAACTTACCAGCTTCGGCCTTACGGATGATATTTCAACCGCCGGAAACAGGATGTATATCTTAGCGGAAAGTGGCAGTCAGGAGTACAACTATGTGACAATGGTGAAGAAGTTTGACCTCAGTACGGTTTTCTTTACACCCCCTTCTGTCATGAATCCGCAACGTGTTACCTGGATAGGGGAAGGGAGTCCCGGTTCCCTGTACGCCACTCTTGGGGTGGCCATCAACAACGGGCTTGTGCATTCCAACCTGGTGGGTGGTTTTCCCGGCGTGAAGAAATGGGGCGCCGCTACGGTTACGCCCGGACAAAGCGGCAACCTTAATTATAATCTTGCTCCATATATAGTGGGAGGAACAACTTACACGGCGGTGGTGTATGATAATAGGGGGAAACGCTTTTGGAGTGTGGGTGGTACCAGTCTTGTGGCCTTCCCTTCTACCGCAAGTACTGAATTTGATATGAATAACGTGGGCATGGAAATGCTCTTTATGGATTCAGCGAGTGTGGTGCGCAATTACAACGCGGTGATGAAAGGTGGCGACGGGTTACCTTATCTGCTCCGTTTTACCACTACGGCAAACCCTGCAACGCTGGGTAAGGTTCAGATGAACGCGCCCGGTATTCTTTCAATGAAAGCGGCAACCAGCGCTACGCTTACGCCCCATATCTATTACAGTGGCGATAACGTGATCCGGAAGTACGAGACCACATCTAACACCACTACAGTGGCATATACTTTGCCCGCTATGGAGCAGGTTACTTTCATGAAATACCAGAAATCAATTCCCGGTGGTACAGGTTCAAGGGTATTAGTAGGCACCTGGGATGGAACACAGGGTAGGTTATATTATTTCCCCACCACGCTTACCGGAGACCTTGAAGCATACTCCCATGTTTTTACGGGGTTCGGAAAAATAATAGATGCGGCTTATAAAGTACCGCAATAAAATAAACACAGGGCGTGTCTGAAACATGATGCGCCCTGTTTTAACTGTTAATCAAAGATCTATGACTACACTTGCTAAAATCTTTTTCTCAGGCACGGTTTTACTAGCCGGCACAGCCGTGAAAGCACAAGGAACCCTGGCCGATAGTTTAAACAGGAAATACACTGTCATGGCCCGTTCCAGCAACCCCGATACCCTTCAACTGTTACAGAAAGAATTGTACGGTTTGCTAAAGTCGAAAGACGAAAGAATATGGAACGTTGCCCGCAATGGGTTCTATCAAATGAAGAAAGGCTCCGTTTCCGATTCCTTGCAAAAAGTGATGGTGAAGAAGTTTCCCAACGGATCAACCGCGAGAAGTGCCGGTGTTGGTAAAATATACGATGAAAAAGATCTCCTGAAAAAGGAAGCCCTTTACAAGGCCTGGCTGAAAAAGTTTCCACCCGAAAATGCCGGCAGCGAAAAAATTGAATACGATTATGCAAAGCAGGCCCTGGCCACTGCTTTCGCACAGGCGGGTAATACTCCTAAGGCACTGCAATACAGCGATGATTTTTATACCGCGCCCTGGAGAGGGGAAGGCTTTGCTGGCGTAGGTGTTTTTTTGTTAAGGGCCGGGGATACCACCGCTGCGCTTCCTTTATTTAAAAAGGCCATCGCCGCCACGGAAGCGTTTCTGGATAAAAGAAAAGATGAACCCGGCGCGGCTTTCGCGGCAGTGGGCTATCCCGGCTATTGCATGACATATGCTGAAATCATGCTGGCGCAGAAAAATTATACGGAGGCGCTGAAGTACCTCACGCTGGCAGAAGAAAACAGCCGTACAACACGTACCGGACTAAGTGCTGCCAAGGCGCGGATTATGAAAGGACTGGGCAGAAACCTGGAAGCTTTTAAAGCGTTGGAAACCACCATCGCGGAAGGACAGGGTGATGATAAAATGAAGGCAGAACTGAAAGCCATGTACGTTCAACTGAATGGTACGGATGCGGGTTTCGAAAAATACCAGGCCGACATGAAAAAGCAGTTCCTCGAAAAGTTAAGAACGCAACTTTCCAAACAACTCATTAAAGAACCGGCGGCGCCATTTACACTGAAGGATGCTTCCGGTAAGCAGGTGTCGCTGGCAGATTACAAAGGAAAGGTGGTGGTACTCGATTTCTGGGCAACCTGGTGCGGCCCCTGCAAACGCTCCTTCCCAGCCATGCAGGTGGCAGTGGATAAATATGCGAAGGATGAGAACGTACATTTCCTGTTCGTGGATACCTGGGAGAATGTGGCCGACTATGAGGCTGAAGTGAATAAGTTCATCACAGAAAACAAATACCGTTTTCACGTGGTATTCGATCCCCGCCACCCCGAAACAAAAGCGTCTGCCGTAGCGGATGCTTACAAGGTAAACAGTATTCCCGCCAAGTTTGTAATTGATGGAAACGGGAACATCCGTTTTAAAATGAGTGGCTTCTCCGGTGGAAACGATGCCGCCGTGGAAGAACTGAGTGAAATGATTGAAATGGCCCGTAAATCATCTTAATTTTTCTGTTCCTTTTAGTGTCTGGCCTGTAATGAATTAAGCGCCCGCATGTCGTGGGTTTTTAATAAATTACAGGCCAGATATGGAAGGATTGGGCAATTACGATGCATACTCCGACGAACAGCTCCTGGTACCCCTTGCCTCCGGCGATGTGGCCGCGTTCGAAGAATTGTACCACCGCCACTGGCAAAGCATGTACCGTTTCGCCTGGAACATCCTGAAAGAAGAAGCCGCAGCCACCGATCTTGTGCAGGATGTATTCCTTTGGTTGTGGACACACCGGGCAACCGCAAATATCTCCCACGTAAAAGCATACCTGCACGGCGCCATTAAATTCAAGGCCGCGAACTATATCCGTTCCGGGAAAGTACGCGATAGTTTTTTTGAAGAAGTACGCCTGAAACATGCAGAACCTACCAGCGATTCCATTGAAGAGGCCTTAGAGATCAGGGAACTGAAAGCCATCATCGCCCACGCCGTAAACCAACTCCCCGACAAATGCAGGGAGATATTCATCCTTAGCCGGGATCATGGGCTTTCACACCGGGAAATCGCGGCGCAATTAGGATTGTCCGTTAAAACAGTGGAAAACCAGGTAGGTATCGCGTTGAAAAAGATCCGCACCTCCATTGATATGCGTTCCGGCGAAAAAGGATGGAACATGGCTGCTTCTCCCAAAATGTTGCTGGAGGTGGTGCTCCTTTCCGGTTATGGTTCCTTTGCATCCTGAGCCGCCGCCTTCTGTGCAAGATAGCCCGCCGAAATCAGTTGGAGCGCATGGTACATCATAACGGGCAGGAGGAACAGGCCAGCATGAGCAGAATCCTGGAACAACACACTGCTCATTACCGTCCCGTGTACCAGTGACTTTTTCGAAGCGCAGAACTGCGCGGTAATCGTATCTTTCTGATCGAGGTTTATTTTTCGGGCTACCATTCCCGTTAGTAAGTAGATGGCCCAGAAAAGTAAAGCCATGCCCAGCATCAGGTAGAGCACATGTGCTGTGGGCAGATCGCTGAAGGCTCTGTGGTAGAAAGATTCACAGAATGATGCGTAAACAATAAGCAGGATCACACCCTGGTCGCTCCATTTAAGGAACCGGGCATTCTTTTTAGCCCATCCGCCCCAGGATTTGTGCAGGATCTGTCCCAGTATCACCGGTAATACCACCTGGTACCCCAACTTTAAAAAGATGGCTCCTGAATCGAAATCTCCATCCTGCGAAAGGAAGAGCGACATCCACAAAGGGGTAAGCACAATCCCGGCCAGACTGGAAACACCTGCATTCAATATGGCGCCGGGTACATTACCGCCCGCTATGGAAACCATCACCACTGAAGATGATACCGTGGAAGGGAGTGCGCATAAAAAAAAGATGGCGAGCCATAAGTCGTGCTGCGCTGAACCGAAAAACGGTTTTACCAGCAAGGCCAGTAACGGGAACAGTAAGAATGTTGCCGTTTGAATCAACAGGTGCAGTCTCGTGTTGCGCATGCCTGCTTTCCATTGCTCCGGGCTCAGTTTGAGACCGTACAGGAAAAAGGTGAGACATACACCCCAGAAGCCGGCGGTATCAAGCGCTTTCGCACCGGTTGTCGCGCCCCATGAAGGATACACCCAGGCAGCTACAATAACGGCCAGCAAAGCCAGCACGAATTGTTGGGAAATAAGGATATGCCGCAGATAGCGTAGCGTTGCCTTCATCATGTAATAAAGTTCGGATCTGGTGGCGAAGGTAGAACATCGGGAAGAATCGCACGCTTCGTACTTGCTATTTTATAGCGGTGATAAGTCTGGTCAGCTGAAATTCGTTGTATCTTAGCGGGCAAACACCTTTCATGCGCAAACTTTTTTTGTTGTTGCTAACCTTGTGCTGCATGCAGTATCTGTCCGCGCAGCAGTTTACGACTAAATCAAACGGTAAAATCAGGCTCACAGATGCAGGCGCAGCCTTCTTCGCTTCGCTTCCGCTGAAATGCCTGAACAAGGAATATCCTTATAAAACGGGTATTGTATTTGGGAATGAAACGCAGGTGACCGCGCCCAAAAATTACCATCCCGCATTCTTCGGGTGTTTCGATTGGCACTCCAGTGTGCATGGTCATTGGGTGTTGGTGAAGATGCTTCGGCATTTCCCTTCCATTCCGCAGGCCGTTACCATTAAGCAGCAACTCTCTGAACATCTGTCAAAAGAAAATATAGAAAAGGAATTGCAGTTGTTCAGTGGTGAGAATGCCAGTTTTGAACGCATCTATGGCTGGGCCTGGTTCCTGCAACTGCACCGCGAACTCGTGCTGTGGAACGATCCCTGGGCGCAACAACTGGCCACGAACCTTGAGCCGTTGAGCAAACATTTTGCTTCGGCTTGGATCAGTTTTCTTTCACGACTGGCTTATCCGATCAGGGTGGGGGAGCATACCAATCTCGCGTTCGGACTCAACCTTACCTGGGACTATGCGGAAACCGTGAAAGATACTGCGCTCCAGCAGTCCATCAGTAAAGCGGCTTTCCGTTTCTATGGAAATGATGTAAATGCGCCGATTGTATATGAACCGGGCGGTTACGATTTTTTAAGTCCATCCCTGGAAGAAGCGCGGTTGATGTCGAAGCTGATGCCGGCTTCCGCTTACCGGCCCTGGCTGAAGCAGTTTCTTCCCCAATTATTCACGGATCCCGCTGCCGTATTAAAAATAGCGATCGTGAACGACCGTACAGATGGCAAACTCGTGCATCTTGATGGGCTTAACCTGAGCCGTTCCTGGTGCCTGAACGCCATTGCGGAGAAATTGCCGGTGCAGGAAGGGCTTCCACTGAAGAGACTGGCGGAAAAGCACCTGGAAGCGGCGTTGCCCAATGTGGCTTCCGGAGATTATGCAGGGGAACACTGGCTTGCTTCATTCGCTACCTACGCCTTGATGCCATAAACAAAAGAGAGGGCGTTTCAAGGCGCCCTCTTCAAGATAAAACAAGGATAACTCTAAATATCGGGTGGGTTATCCTCACGCTTTTAAAATTACAAAAAAAAATCGCGATAAAACAACCATCAAACGTTTGAAGGGGGGCGGCGTTTTATTTTTCTGTACTTTCCTACCTAAAATCGTTTGCTATATGTTGAAGAACTTACTAGTTGCCGCGACTTTCCTGGTGGGCGCGGCCGGGTCGCAGGCTCAGAATGCGGCATTTACACCCTTGTTTAACGGAAAAGATTTGTCAGGATGGAAACAACTGGGCGGCAAAGCGCAGTATGTGGTAGAAAATGGCACCATCACCGGGATTACCGTTCCCAAAACGCCCAACTCCTTTCTTGTAACGGAAAAAGAATACGGAGACTTTATTCTTGAACTGGATATGTGGATGGACAGTGCCGCGAACAGTGGCATCCAGGTCCGTAGTTTGTCGAAGCCCGATTACCTCGATGGGCGCGTACACGGCTACCAGGTGGAAGTGGATCCTTCTGAACGCGGCTGGAGCGGCGGCGTGTATGATGAGTCGCGCAGGGGCTGGTTGTACCCTATGGAACTCAACCCTTCTTCCAAAAAACTGTTTAAACTGGGTGCATGGAACCATTACAGGATCGAGTTCGTAGGCAATACGCTGCGCACTTTCCTGAATGGAAAACCCGCCGCTTATGTGATTGATGACGCCAATAATAAAGGCTTCATCGCTTTGCAGGTGCATTCTATCGGCAATGAAAAAGAAGCCGGAAGGAAGATTCGCTGGAAGAATGTACGCATTCAGACAAAAAACGTAAAACCTACAGCATACGACGGCAAGATGAAGGTCGTGAACATGCTGCCCAATAATCTTTCAGCAGAAGAAAAGAAAAGCGGTTATACCTTACTGTGGGACGGTGTTTCCACCAAAGGCTGGAAGGGTGCATATAAAAATACTTTCCCTGAAAAAGGCTGGAAAATTGAGAATGGCGAACTCGTGGTGCTGTCTTCCAATGGTGGTGAATCTACCAACGGCGGAGACATCGTTACTGAAAAAAAGTTCAGCGCCTTCGTGCTTGAATTCGATTTTAAATTATCGAAAGGCGCCAACAGCGGTGTGAAATATTTCGTAACGGAATCTGAAAACAATGCCGGCTCCGCGATTGGTCTTGAGTTCCAGGTGCTGGACGATGCCGTTCACCCCGATGCTAAAATGGGCGCTGCAGGAAACCGGACCATCGCTTCCTTGTACGATCTTATTCCTTCTTACAAACATCCCAATGCCATTAAACCTGTTGGTGAATGGAACAAGGGGATGGTAGTGGTGTATCCCGATAACCGTGTGGAGCACTGGCTGAACGGTGTACGTGTGTTGCATTATGAGCGGGGCAGCCAATATTTCATCGGGCTGGTGGCCAGGAGCAAATATGCCCAGTGGAAGGATTTCGGCATGGCGAAAGAAGGCCGGATATTGCTTCAGGATCATGGCGATGAAGTACGTTTCAGAAGCATCAAAATAAAAACCCTCTAAACAATTTAACACTCAAAACGATTCGCTATGCAAGATTCACGCAGAAAATTCATCAGGAACGGCGCTTTGGCCGCCACCGGGGTATGGATGGGATTACCCGGTTTTTCCGCAAAAAGTTATAACAATATACTTGGTTCGAACGACCGGTTGCGCGTTGGCGTGGTCGGTTTCTCCGATCGTTTCAAAGATGCCCTGTTCCCTTCGTTCCAGGCCCATAAAGGCGCCTTCAACGCGGAGATCGTAGCTATTTCAGATATCTGGAAACTTCGGCGCGAAGAAGGCACGGAGTGGCTCAAAAGTCGCACTGGACAAGCAGTTCAACCTTTCGTTAATAACGAGGCGCTGTACAATAGTAAGTCGGTGGATGCGGTTATCATCAGTACAGCGGACTTCCAGCACGCACTGCACGCCATTGAGGCCGTGAAAGCGGGGTGTGACGCTTATGTGGAGAAGCCTTTCGCGGAAACGATGAGCGACAACCGTGCCGCGCTGAAAGCGATTCAGGCGAGTAAAAAAATAGTGCAGATCGGCTCTCAACGCCGGAGTGGCGGTAACTACCACGCGGCCAACGAATACATTAAAAGCGGTAAGTTCGGGAACATCACCATGGTTGACCTGGTATGGAACGTGAACCAGCCCGGCAGATGGCGCCGCCCCGAACTGGTGGCGCAATGCAAGGAGGCGGACCTTGATTGGAAGCGGTTCCTCCTGAACCGTCCGTTTGAAAACTTTGATCCCCGCAAATACCTTGAATACCGCCTTTTCTGGCCTTATTCTTCGGGCATGCCCGGGCAATGGATGAGCCATCAGATTGATACGGTACACTGGTTCTCCGGACTCAAACATCCGCGCAGTGTCGTCGCCAATGGCGGGATTTACCAATGGAAAGACGGGCGTCGCAACTGGGATACCACCACCGCCGTATTTGATTACGGCTCCGATGATGGCAAACAGGGCTTCCAGGTGGTATTCAGGTCAAGGATGCACAACAGTGTTGGCGGAGTGGGAGAAGTGTATTACTCCAATGGCGGTGAACTCAACCTCATGACGAATACCATTTCCCCGAAGGGAGGCCTCCAGGCAGGAGATGCCCGGGCTATGGGTATGGAAGCCAACCTGCTGCCCAACCTGAAACTTACTGAACTGGAAACGAAAGTGGAAACCGCCGCCAACGCCGGTGGTGATATGCTCACGTCCGGGCATATGCGCAACTGGCTGGAATGCGTGCGCTCCCGGAAAACGCCCAACGCTCCTGTAGAAGCCGGATACTATCATTCCATCGCGAACATTATGGTAAACGCTTCCGCCCGGATGGGCGCAAAAGCTACATTCGATGAAGCTACGCAGCAGGTGATGGTGAACGGGAAGGCTTTCGAACTCTAGTAATTAGGAGAAGTCCCGCTAAAATAACGATACCACTAATGGCCTGAACCGGCAGCAGTTTTTCACCCAGGAAAACTGCTGCCGCGATGGCGCTGAATAAAGGCAACAGGTTATATACCGCCGACGTATTGGTGGAACCGATCAGTTCCACGGCATTGTTCCAGCAATAATAAGAAAGCAGCGAAGCGCCAATGCCGATGTACGCGATTTGTCCCAGTGTTTCCCCATTGAAATGCAGTTCAGGCTCATAATAATACATTTCCACGCCCCAGAAGGGAAGCAGCATGATTGTTCCCGCCAGGAAAGTGAACAGCAGGACCGATCCCGGGCGGATACCGGGATTTTTCAGTTTCAACAGAACAGTGTAGAATGAAAACAGGAAGGCTCCACCCGCCATCAGCAGGTCGCCTTTGCTGAAACGCAGGCTGGTAAGGGCCGACAGGTCTCCTTTGGTGATCAGCAGCAACAACCCGGCAATCACTACTACAAAGCCGGTTGAACGCAGTGCGCCAAACTTTTCCCTGAAAATGAATTTATTGAGCAGCGCTACGAATAACGGTCCCGATATGGCGATGAGCGACATGTTTACCGCAGAAGTATGATGCGCCGCCATGTACAATAATGTATTGAATACCGAGATCCCCAGAAAAGAGATTGGTATAAGTAACTTCAGTTGTTTGCGTATCATTGGCCAGTCGGCAATAAGTCCTTTCCAGGCGAAAGGCAGCAGCACCAGCGCCGCGGTTCCCCACCGGAACACAGATAAACTCACCGGGGGAATATTGTCTTTTAATCCTCTCGCCACAATAAAGTTCCCCGACCATATAACCGTGGCCGCCAGGGCCAACAGGTAGCCGCGGTATTTGCGTGATGTCAGCATAAGGAAGGCAAAAGTAAAGAATCGCAAAAACTTTTACCTTTAACGGGTATGGATTCACTAACGCATATTGTGCTGGGTGCCTGCGTAGGCGAACTGGTGGCCGGAAAACAATTGGGGAAAAGAGCGCTGTTGTTCGGGGCCGCCGCCCAGAGTTTGCCGGATATCGACTTTGTCGCGTCTCCTTTCCTGGATGCTTCCAGCGACCTCATTGCGCACCGGGGCATCACGCATTCCTGGTTTTTTGTGGTCATTTGCACGGCCTTCCTGGTATGGGCCAGCCGGAAACTTTTTCCGAAGACCACCATGACCAATAAACGATGGGCCATGTTGTGGGGCTTCGAAATGGCCATCCACCTGTTGCTGGATGCCTGTAATGTATATGGAACCGCCTGGTGGCTGCCGTTTTCAAACGAAAGGGTGGCGTTTAATCTTTTGTACGTGGCTGATCCGTTGTTCACGATTGTTCCGCTTATCGCAACGTTATTGTTGTGGTGGAAGAGAAGCCCCGAGTTCAAAAGGCAACGATGGGCAAGGATTAGTTTGTTCGTGTGCATAGGTTATATCCTGGTAAGCATGGGGCACAAACACAAAGTGGATGAAGCCGTGCAATTGGCAGCCGCAGAACAGCAAATTCCTGTGAAGAAATTCTTCAGCACGCCAACGCCTTTTAATATCCTCATGTACTATAGCCTGGCGGAGACCGACAGCGGCTATTACGTGAATTACCGCTCTGTATTTGACAAGGATCAACCTGATCCGTTCCGGTTCTACCCAAAAAATGAGCCGTTGCTTCAACAAGCTCGGAATCAAAAAGAAGTGAAAAATCTCCGGCTTTTTTCGCAGGGATGGTATACCGTTGAAAAGCAAAATGATACCCTCGTTTTTAACGACCTGCGCTTCGGTCAGATCAATGGCTGGAAGTACCGCGATGCCGGTTTCACCTTTTATTATTACCTCGACCGGCCCGATGCCAATGGCCTGGTGGTGCAGCGGGGCAGACTCAAAAACTGGAACGGGGATGTCGTGCAGGAGTATGTCAACCGGCTGTTCGGCATGAAGAAATAAACCCGTTATCCTGGGGTAATCGGCTTCAATTGTTCGTCATTGAAAGAAATACTCATTTCAATCAAATTGCGAACGTATGAAGAAACTATTGCTGGCTTTTTTATCTATTCCGATCGCCTTTATTGCCACTGCGCAAGGAGTTGAGTTCAAAACCGGTTCCTGGGACGAGGTCGTGGCACTGGCAAAAAAGGAGAATAAACTGCTTTTCGTGGACCTGTATTTTGAAGGCTGCATGCCTTGTGCCCAGATGGATAAAACCACTTTTGTAGACCCCGCCATCAGTAAGTTCATCAACGAAGGGTTCATCAGCTATAAAACTGATGTGATGAAAGAAGAAGACGGAAAAGAATTGTGTGTACGGTACGCCGCAGGTGGATTTCCCACCTACCTGTTTCTTTCTCCCGATGGGAAAGCCCTGGATGTGTTCAGTGGATATACTGCTGCGGAAAGATTCCAAACATTGGCTACGGCTGCGGTAGCGCACAACAAAAAGAAAAAATTCCTCGCGTACAGCGTGAACGGCGCTATGGAAAATTACCCGGCATTTTATGCCGGCCCTTACCTGGATCGTCAGAAAAAAGCGGATCCTAGCGCTGCGATGGCCTTTCTGGAGCAGCAAAAAGACCTTCAGTCGGAGCATGCGTTTCTTGTAATGTCGAGAATGTCCCTGAACGAAAAGTACAGTGCTTTTTTCCTGGAACATGCACAGGAACTGGCTGTAAAGTATGGCCGGATGCCGGTAAGAAACAAACTCATCGATATTGTAGGGAAGAAGGCCACAACAATGGGCGCAAAAGGCAACCGGGCAGGTTTTGATGCATTGGTGCTGGCGGCGAAGCCCGTATTTACTGAAAAAGAATGGAGGCGTTTCCACAAAATTTTCATGGAAAGCTATTTTAAATCAGGCCAGGACATGAAGGGGCTCGCGGAATTTATGGTTTCCAGTGGTCATTATGATTGGGAAGATAAGGTTACGGCTGTGGCACAACTCAGTAACAGTAAACTTTCTGCGGAAAAATGGTCCCCGTTCCTCCAAGTGCTTACAGATAAGGAAATTCCTGCATTTGAAAAGGCTTACGCCCAGGCTTTTGTTTTTTACAAACTGGACGATAAGTCCGGTGCATTGTCGGCCATAAAAGAGGCTGTTTCCGCGCCGGGTGGTAAACCGCATGAGGTGGAAAACGCGAAAAAGTTCATGGACTGGCTGGCGGCCGGAGCATCCACGGTGTTTACACCGGTTCCCGTTTACCGGAATAAGCCGTTGCTGAGCGAATAAAGTGCCTGGGAGGGCTGGAAAACGGAACATGGCGGGTACCCGGTGCCACCGACGTTGTTTTCTCTGGCGGGTAACCGTGTTTTTCTCCCGGCAAACTGGTGCTTTTCCCTGGTGTGAAAAGTTGTTTTTCCCCACTATTGGTATCCCGATGGTGGGGATTTCTTTTAACCAAATTCTTCCCATCTCTCTATATTTGCACCATGCAGCAATACCTTCAGCTTGTTCAACACATCCTCGACCATGGCGCGGAAAAGTCTGACAGAACTGGCACCGGAACATTGAGTTGTTTCGGCTACCAGATGCGTTTCGATCTTTCCGAAGGCTTTCCTCTGGTGACCACCAAAAAACTTCACCTGAAAAGCATCATCCACGAACTGCTCTGGTTCCTGAAAGGAGAAACCAATATCGCCTACCTGAAGGAGCATGGTGTAAGCATCTGGGATGAGTGGGCCAACGCGGAAGGTGACCTCGGTCCCGTGTATGGAAAGCAATGGAGAAGCTGGACCGGGGCGGATGGCAAAACATCCGACCAAATCAAGGATGTGCTGCACCAACTCAAAAATAATCCCGACTCCCGGAGGATGATCGTTTCGGCCTGGAACGTGGCGGAATTGCCCGAAATGGCGCTGATGCCCTGCCACGCGCTTTTCCAGTTCTATGTAGCCCCGGCAAAAAACGGGGGAAAACCCAAACTCAGCTGCCAGTTGTACCAGCGCAGCGCGGATGTTTTCCTTGGCGTTCCTTTTAATATTGCCTCTTATGCGTTACTCACCATGATGATGGCGCAGGTTTGTGATATGGAGCCCGGCGATTTTGTCCACAGCTTTGGCGATGTGCACCTGTACAGTAATCACCTGGAACAGGCTAAGCTGCAACTGAGCCGTACCCCGAACCCGCTGCCACAAATGAAACTGAATCCTGAGGTGAAGGACCTGTTCAGCTTCCGGTTCGAAGATTTTACCCTCGAAAATTACCAGCCACATCCCGCCATTAAAGCGCCGGTGGCTGTATGATAGTTATGGAGAAACATGGAATGCGTGTATCACTTGTAGTGGCCGCCGCTGAAAACAATGCCATTGGCCGCAACAACGAACTTATATGGAAGCTCTCGGCTGATCTGAAGTTTTTTAAACACCTTACCTGGGCCATGCCCGTGGTAATGGGTAGAAAAACCTTCGATTCGGTGGGAAAGCCCCTGAACGGGCGCATCAACATCGTGATTACCCGGCAGCAGGACTGGGCATCAGAGGGCGTACAGGTAGCTTCATCCCTGGAAGAAGCCCTGGCGCTTGCCGCGGATGCCGATTGTAAAGAAGTATTCATTATCGGAGGCGCTGAAATATATAGGCAGTCACTGCCTTTCGCTGATCGGGTTTATCTCACCCGCGTGCAGGTTGCGCCCGAAGCGGATGCTTTTTTCCCGGCACTCTCCCCTGGCGAATGGAAACTGGTGGCCGATGAGCCCAGAAAAGCCGATGCAAAAAACGAATACGATTTTCGTTTCCAAACCTGGGATAGAACCTGATACCATGTATTCCGCCCCCGCACTCGCAAAAAAATATATTCAGTATTACCTCTCCGCTTCAAATGGTAAGGGGCACGGCATTCATTCCCCCTTTGTTTACGATTTCGTGACCGCCGTATTGAACGATAAGCGTCACTATTATGCTTATACGCAGGTGGAACAATTGAGGGACGCACTGAAGGCCGACCAGGAAGCGCTTGAGATTGTGGATATGGGAGCCGGAAGTATTTCAGGAAATACCACCCGCAGAACCGTAGCGTCTATTGTCAGGAATGCGGCCAAATCGCGGAAACTGGCGCAATTGCTGTTCCGGGTGGCCAACCATTATGGAGCCGACCATATGCTGGAACTAGGCACTTCCCTTGGCATCACCACCTCGTACCTGGCTTTGGCGCGTTTAGGGGGGACCGTTACCACCATTGAGGGCGCTCCTGCCATCGCAGCCGCGGCCGCACGGAGTTTTCAGGCGCTGGGCTTGCGCAATGTAGCGCAGCTCACTGGGAACTTTGATGAAGTGCTTCCCGCGCTCCTGCCGCCGCAGGAGGCTTACGATTTTGTTTATATCGACGGTAACCACAGGAAAGAACCCACGTTACGCTATTTTCAGCAGTTACTTCCGAATATGTCCGGCCATTCCGTGATGATATTTGATGATATCCATTGGAGCCGGGAAATGGAAGAAGCCTGGGAAGAGATCAAACAACATTCTGCGGTAATGCTGAGCATTGATCTTTTCTTCCTCGGTTTTGTATTTTTCCGCCCCGGGTTCCTGGTGAAACAACACTTTACCATCCGGTACTGATCTTTCAATTTTCTTCCTGAAATCAGGAACACGAATCCATAAAAAGATGTAACTTCTATCCCGAACCGAAGCCGGTGTATCCGGCAGGAAACAATCAAATATGCCGGGGATGAAAATTGGTATCCTGAAGGAAAACGACGGAGAAAAAAGAGTGTCTATGCTGCCCGAGGCGGTCAAGCAACTGATTGCGGGCGGAGCAGAAGTGCTGGTGGAAGAAAAGGCGGGTCTTGCAGGGGCTGCTCCCGATGAGGGATATGCGCAGGCCGGGGCCAGGGTCGCCAGCAGGCAAACTGTTCTGGAAGAAGCCGATCTGTTATTATCTATCCATCTTCCCAACAATCTTTCAGCTATTCCTTCAGGTAAATGGCTTTGCGGAACTTTTCAACCTTTGTTCCGCTTCGATGCCATGCAGCAACTCGCGGAGAAAAATACCACTGTTTTTAGTATGGATATGCTGCCGCGCACCACGCGTGCGCAAAGTATGGATGTACTCAGTTCCCAGGCCAATATCGCCGGGTACAGGGCGGTATTACTTGCGGCGCATTTGTATCCCCGTTATTTCCCGATGCTGATGACGGCGGCAGGATCCGTTCCACCCGCGAAAATGCTTATACTTGGCGCAGGTGTGGCCGGATTGCAGGCCATTGCTACCGGTCGCAGATTGGGGGCCGTGGTGGAGGTGTTTGATACGAGACCCGCGGTGAAAGAAGAAGTAATGAGCCTGGGTGCGAAATTCGTGGAAGTGGAAGGTGCTGCGGACGCGTCTTTAGCAGGCGGTTACGCTGTGGAGCAGTCAGAAGATTTTAAAAGAAGACAACAGGAACGCATCGCGGAAAGCATCCGGAAAGCCGATGTGGTGATTACCACCGCGCAGATACCTGGTAAGGCGGCACCACTTCTCGTTACAGAAGAGATGATCCGTTCCATGCGACAGGGTTCGGTGATCGTGGACCTGGCCGCTGCAACAGGAGGCAATACGGCGCAAACAAAGAACAATGAAACGCTTGTTGTGCATGGCGTTACGATTGCCGGTTATTCCAATCTTGCGGGAGAAATGCCTTTTGACGCCAGCAGGTTGTACGGCAAGAACCTCCTTAATTTCTTTGCGCTGTTTAAAAAAGAAAACAGCAAATGGGAAGCCCCTTTTGAAGATGAACTGATCAAAGGCACCTGCATTACCCTTAACGGAGCGGTGGTGCATGAAAGAATACAAACATTGTTGACCAAATAATACAAGCCATGTCGAATTTCCTGAACTGGATGGTAATATACCAGGAACTGATTTACATCGTGATACTCATGATTTTTCTGGGCATCGAAGTGATTGGTCGTGTGCCGTCGGTGCTGCATACGCCATTAATGAGTGGGGCGAATGCCATACATGGCGTGGTGATCATCGGTGCCATTATCGTGATGGGCAAGGCGGCACCGGATAATTATGCCGCGCTGATACTTGGTTTCCTGGCAGTGATACTCGGAACGGTGAACGTGGTGGGTGGTTTTGTGGTAACGGATCGTATGCTGGAAATGTTCCGGAAAAAGAAACAATCCTGAATTTAATAGCAAGGACAAAAACATTATTATGGGAAACTCAATGCTGATGCTGGCTTATCTCCTTGCTTCCATCAGTTTCATCGTGGGATTGAAGATGCTTTCTCACCCTGAAACTGCAAAAAAAGGCAACCTGATTGCAGGAGCAGGCATGTTCATAGCAATACTTGCGACGATCTTTTTGTACGAAGAAGAGGGACAAACGCTTGGTAATTATGGCTGGATATTTTCCGGCCTGCTGATCGGTTCCGTGATCGGGTGGATGGCCGCCAAAAAAGTGCAGATGACCGCGATGCCTGAAATGGTGAGTCTTTTTAACGGCATGGGCGGGGCTTGCGCGGCGTTGATTTCACTGGTAGAATTCGCGCACCTCCAGGATATGGTAAATATTGCGGGCGCTTCGATCCAGGTTTCCGGTACGCTTGAAGCACTGCCCGATGAATGGAGAGATGTATTGTACAGCAATAAGATCACGCCCGTTTCGCTGTGGATTATCGTTGCGGGCCTGGTAATCGGCTCTGTATCTTTTGCCGGAAGTATGATTGCATGGGGAAAATTGCGCGGTAAAATAAAAGACATCCGCTTCAAAGGGCAGCAGGCGCTGAGTTTGCTGATGTTGGGCGTGATGGTGTTGATGGCCATTTTGTTGTGGTGGAACGCCTCGATTATTGGCGCTGACAGTGAATCAGATTTACTAACCAACGCGGCGTTATTCTATGGATTATTCGCCGTAGCATTGTTGTATGGCGTATTCTTCGTGTTGCCGATCGGCGGGGCGGATATGCCTGTTGTGATTTCCCTGCTGAATTCGTTTACAGGTGTTGCCGCGGCCTGCGGTGGATTTCTATATGAAAATAAGGCCATGCTTACCGGGGGAATACTGGTGGGTGCCGCAGGAACATTGCTCACCATCCTGATGTGCAGGGCGATGAACCGTTCCCTCAAAAATGTATTGCTGGGCTCATTCGGGGCCACTGGCGCACAAGCCGTTCAATCAGGAGAGCAGGGCAGCTATAAAGAGATATCGCTGAACGATGCCGCGATGATGATGAATTATGCCGAGCGCGTAATGATTGTTCCGGGCTACGGTCTGGCGGTGGCGCAGGCGCAACATGCCTGCCATGAGCTGGAGAAATTATTGTCTGCGAGAGGTGTGGAAGTCGGCTACGCTATTCACCCTGTTGCGGGACGGATGCCCGGGCACATGAATGTATTACTTGCGGAAGCGGATGTTCCTTATGAAAAGTTGCTTGAAATGGAAGCGGCCAACGAACTGTTTCCCCGCACCGATGTGGTGCTTGTACTGGGGGCCAACGATGTGGTGAATCCTGCTGCGAAATCTGATCCTGCTTCTCCCATATATGGAATGCCTATTCTAGAAGTCGAACTCGCCAAACAGGTGATCGTGAACAAACGTTCCATGAAACCGGGCTACGCCGGAATTGAAAACGAACTCTTCTTCAAACCGAAAACCTCCATGTTGTTCGGCGACGCGAAAAAAGTATTGCAGGAACTGGTCGCCGCCCTGAAAGATATATAGTGATGTTTACGTTGCGTCGTAGCGACGTTGCGAGAAACAAAACAGCGCATTGCGAGGCACGAAGCAATTGAGAGAAATAAAAACTATAAAACATACTCCAATAAATATCACCTCCAAAGAAACTCCCGAACAACTTACCTTTGTCCCATGCTTCAAGAACTCAGGATCGTATTCATGGGCACGCCCGAATTCGCCGTCGCTTCCTTAAATGCTTTATTAAATGCGGGCTGTAACATCGTAGGCGTGGTTACTGCGCCGGATAAGCCCGCAGGGAGAGGGATGAAACTCACACAGAGCGCGGTAAAACAATATGCGGAAGAAAAGGGGTTACATATACTGCAACCTGTAAAGTTGAAAGATCCGGTATTCATCGAGGAACTTCACGCATTGAAAGCTGATGTGCAGGTAGTGGTCGCTTTCCGGATGTTACCCGAAGTGGTATGGAACATGCCGCCGATGGGCACCATCAATGTGCACGGTTCTTTGTTGCCGCAATACCGTGGCGCGGCTCCCATTAACTGGGCCGTGATGAATGGTGAAAAAGAAACGGGCGTCACCACGTTCCGCCTGCAACATGCTATTGATACAGGAAACATATTACTTCGTGAAATTATTCCCATCGGACCGGAAGAAACAGCGGGAGAAGTGCATGACCGGATGAAAGAGATTGGTGCGGCCCTCTTGGTGAAAACGCTGGAAGGTATTGCCGCTGGAAGTTTGGAGGGTATTCCCCAGGAGCAGTTTGATATTCCGGAAACCGAGGTGAAGCATGCGCCGAAAATATTCACGGAAACCTGTAAGCTGGATTGGGAACGTTCCGCGAAGGAACTCCACGACCAGATCAGAGGTTTATCGCCTTTCCCCGGCGCTTTTACGATTTTGCAGGAGAAAACGATGAAGATTTACAAATCCAGATATGAATTGAAGCAACATGCCGAAACACCTGGCAATTGGAGCACAGATCATAAAACCTGGCTCCGTTTCACTACACGCGATGGTTACATTTATCCGCTTTTGTTACAGCCTGAAGGGAAAAAAAGAATGGCCACGGAAGATTTTTTAAGAGGCTTCCGCGGCTGATGCGTTATTGCGAGATTTCCACGTTGAATTTACTGTCTTCCTTTACGCCCAGTTCCGCGGCCGCCGCATTGCTGAGCCTGAAGCTCAACCCACTGTTCTGGCGCAGGTCAGGGACTTCTCCCAGCACTTTTGCGTAGATTGTTTTATTAGAACCGATATTGGTGATCTTCACCAGTGTCCCGGGCTGCGCACTGTTCATCAGGATATAAAATTTACCATCCTGCCAGCCGCTCGTGCTTTTGAAGATGGCGCCACTGAGTGTGGTGGTTTTTACTGTTCTGCCGGAGCGGATTTCATCTTCATAAGCACGTTGGAAATAGCTGGAGCCTTTGGGTGTATAAACAGGCTGTGTTTTCACCACAGGCTTTGTTTCTTCTTTTACGACGGGTTTAGACTCTTCTTTGACTACTGGCGGTGCTGTTTCCTTTTTCTCTTCTGTTTTTACCACCACTTCCTCCTTCACGGGGTTAGTAGTAACAGGTTCTGTTTTTACTGGAGCATTGTTGTTCGCGGCGGCCATACCGTCACCTGCGCCTGTAATATAGCCGATGATCAGTGGTTGCCCCACTGTAAGCGTTTCTCCCGGTAGTCCGTTCCACTTTTTCAGCGCGTCATAAGTTACTTTGTTGTGGTTAAGGCTTACCCGGTACATGCCTTCTTTTTCTTTCACCGTATAATAAACGGGGACGGCGCCTGGTTTTGAGGCCGCGTTGATGTCCTGTGAAAAATTAGAAGCCAGCGGTATTTTGATGGTCTGTCCGATGGAAAGTCCTTGTGTTGCCTGCATTCCGTTGAAAGCCGCGAGATCTTTCGGTGCGATATTGTACATTCTCCCGATGCTGTAAAGTCCTTCTTTGGCCGCTACAGTATGGTTCAGGTACAATGTACCGGTACCACTTCCCTGTACCAGGTTCTTTTGTGCGGAAACGCTGGCGGCAAACAATAAGGCAAGTCCAAAAACGATCATTTTTCTCCTCATACGGTTCAACTTTATGCCCTGCAAAGATGGGCAAATTATGTTTAAGTTCTTTCTAAAATACCCTTTCGTGCTCTTCAGGGGCTTAGTCGTTCTTTACGGTATATTAAAATTTTCTTTGCGCTGCTCAGCGCAACCGCGCAAATATCATACCTCAATAGCGGCCATCGGCTTTTTTAAGAATACGCCATGCTGCAGGGTAATAATTATTCACTCTGTTGGATAGCGCTTTTATCCAGCCCAGCGGCACCCCGCCATACTTCACAATACCCCATCCCGTGAAGGGAGCCGTGGCCTGCATGTCTTCCTTCCTGAGGTAGGTCAATGCTTCCTGCAATGTCAGTTCCCATTCCGGGACGTCATGTCTTAACGACGGGCTCAGGGCAAGTGCATGTTCAGGTATCCACTCTTTCCGGGAGGGCATACCTGCCAATACACCTGCTTTCTTCAGGTAGAGGGCCGATTGTAGTAGTGCGATCTCTTCTTCCATACCTGCAGGCAACACGGCGTACTGCTGTCCTACGGGTAGTAGAGAGAACCGGAAATCCTTATCGAGCAAAGTTGCCACCTGTTGATATACCTGTGCGGGAACTGAGGTGGTTTTCCTGCCGGTATGTGTTCTTGATGGCTTTGCTGAACCGGTTGTTTTGGTGATGCAACAAAGATAGAAACCTTCTCCTTTTATCCGATCAGGAAAAAAACGGTATCCATATCCGTTTTTTAACGGGGATTGCACCGCCATGATGCCCCAGTTGTCAGGAATATCCAATGGTACAGATTCGCCCCCAAGTTCTTCCAACATCCAGTCGGTGATGTGTTCATTCTCTTCGATGGAATAGGAACAAGTGGAGTAAATAAGGAATCCGCCTTCTTTCAAAGCGGGCCATACATCCGCCAGAATTCTTTGCTGGCGCTGGCTGCAGAGGGCAACGTTCTGCTCGCTCCATTCATCAATCGCCGCGGGATCTTTGCGGAACAAGCCTGATCCCGAGCAGGGGGCATCCACAACAATACCGTCAAAAAAGCCTTGCAGTTTCTGGAAATCGCGCGGATCATTGTTGCTTACTACTGTATTGGCGCCACCCCATTTTGTGAGGTTCTCTTCCAGTATGGCGGCCCTGCTTTTGATCACTTCATTGCTGACCAGTAAACTATTTTCAGCGAGGATGGATTGAATAAGGGTGGATTTCCCTCCCGGAGCCGCGCAGAGATCAAGTACTTTCAGTCCGGGGGCTTCCGCGCCACACGTTTTCAGGGCATGGGAAACAAACATGGAAGAGGCTTCCTGTACATAATACGCGCCACCGTGCAGCAAAGGGTCGAATATAAACGCGGGTCTTTCGTGGAGGTAATAACCATTTTCACACCAGGGAACCCGTTCCCCGAAAGGTGCTGGCGCAAGTGTTTCCGGAAAAGGTTTTAATGGGTTCAGCCGGATGGATACAGGGGGCTTTCCTTCGGCATGGGCCTCCAGGAAAGCATTTTCATCAAATCCATCCAAATTTCTCAGCGCGTGAACCAGTTGTTGCGGTACCAGACTCATACCACAAAGCTAAGTTGCGGGAACGGTTTTCCGGCATGTTGGTCAGGGATAGATCAGGTACTTTTTGCGGATGGATTTGAATTTATCCAGTGCGGGTTGCCATGATTTCCGGATGGCGGCTTCTGAAGTGCCATTTTTTATTTGCGCCATTAAAGCCGCGTTTCCGGCAAGTTTGTTGAAAAACAAACCGGTGGGGGCCGGGTTGAGCGTGGAAGATTTCAGGAAGAAATCTTTTTTCTCCGGGAACAGCCTGTAGGCTTCCAGCAGCCATTTCAGCTGAAGCTGTCCATTTATTTTCTGCAATGCCGATTCGGGTGTTCCGCTCAGGTTCCAACCATAACAAAGCTGGTTCAGTAACTTAGGATTGGCGGCACCCGGGCGACTCACGGGGGTGTAAGCGTACATGGTTTTGGGCAGATCGGGATGCCCGAAAACCTGGAATGCCTTATCTGTACCACGACCTTCATTCAGCGCCGTACCTTCAAAAAAGCAGGTGGAGGGATACAGGTAAATGGAAGTCATATCCGGCAGGTTGGGGGAGGGGGCAACGGGAAGCTTGTATTTGCTCTGATGGGTATAGCCGCTGCAAGGCACAACGGTAAGCGAAAAATTCTTCTTCTTTTTAGATAGAATAGAGGAGTCCAGCCATTTTTCTCCGAGCAGCATTTTGCCATATTCTCCGATCGTCATGCCATACACAACAGGAACAGGCTGCATGCCAATAAAGGAGCGAAAGGGCTTTTCCAGTACGGGTCCATCCACATAAAAACCATTTGGGTTGGGGCGGTCCAGTATCACCAGTGGTTTATCGAACTCGATGGCCGAAAGCATATATTCTTCCAACGATGAGATATAGGTGTAAAAACGGACACCAACATCCTGGATATCGAACACCATTATATCAATGTCTTTCAGATCAGCCGCTTCGGGCCTTCTTTTCTTTCCGTACAAAGAAACTATTTTGATGCCGGTCTGGGGATCAATAGCGGTATCGAATTTCTGGCCCGCGTCCATATCTCCCCTGAAACCGTGTTCCGGCGCGAAAATGGCGACTATATTTATATTGTTCCTTTTCAACACATCCACCAGGTGTTCTTTTCCCACCGTGGCGGTATGGTTGGCGAAAATACCTATCCGCTTGTTTTTCAGCAGGTGCAGGTATTTTTCAGGAGTTTCGGCGGCCGCAAGGATGGCTGGCTGGGCGGAAACACGACAGGAATGCAGCGATGCGGTTAAAAAAAAGCAGCAGGCTAAGCAAAGGAATATGGCTCTTGACATAACGGGAAATTCATCTGGTGTAGCCAAAATTAACTCAAATCTTCCCTAAAAACGGAGAAATGGTGTTACCTTGCCTGCCTGTTTAATATAAATTTTTAGCATGCAACAAGTAAAAAATGGCGACAAGGTTAAAGTGCATTACCATGGCCGCCTCACAGATGGTACTACATTCGATTCTTCAGAAGGCCGCGAGCCACTGGAGTTTGAAGTAGGCAGCGGAATGGTGATCGCCGGTTTCGATAATGGTGTGATGGGAATGGCTGTAGGAGAGAAAAAGACTATCGAAATTCCGGTAGATGAAGCTTATGGTCCCGCCAATCCGGATATGCTGGTGGAATACCCGCTGAACCAGTTCCCGCCCGATATGAATCCCGAGGCTGGAATGCGTTTGAACATGACCAACGGTGGCGGACAAGTGATCCCCGTTGTGATCAAAGAAGTAAAAGAAGAAGTAGTGGTACTGGATGCCAACCACCCCCTCGCAGGTCAGGACCTCGTGTTCGACCTCGAACTGGTGGAAATCGTTGGCGGATCCCTGATTATCACGCCTTAATATTTTTTCCGGGGAGAATGGTTTGGGGAACTGGCGCCGCATGGCGTAAAGCGGTTCCGGAATCATTCTCCTTTTTTTATTTCATTTTTCCTGTTGACCTATGTTCTCCTCTTATCATTTTACCGTTGCCGAACGGTTCCTCCATTACGTGCAGATAGATACGCAAAGTGATCCGTTTTCTTCTTCTTTCCCCTCTACCGAAAAACAAAAGGACCTTGGTGCCGTACTTGTACAGCAACTAAAGGAAATGGGAATTGAAGATGCTGAAATGGATACTCACGGATATGTATATGCGACTATTCCTTCCAATACAGAAAAGCAGGTGCCCGTCATCTGTTTTTGCGCGCACATGGATACTGCCCCCGATTGTACCGGCGCCAATGTGAAACCTTTGATCCACTGGAATTATGATGGCGGCGATATCGTACTGCCGGATGATTCCACACAGGTGATCAGTCCGGAGGCGCATCCTTATCTGAAAGAGAAAAAAGGGGAAGATATTATTACCGCTTCCGGCACCACTTTGCTGGGCGCTGACGACAAAGCGGGTGTGGCCATCATCATGGATATGGCGCATTATCTGGTAACGCATCCCCAGGTGAAACACGGGAAAATCCGTTTGTTGTTTACGCCAGACGAAGAAGTAGGGCGTGGCGTGGATAAAGTGGACCTCCAAAAACTGGGTGCCGACTTCGGTTATACGCTGGATGCAGGAGAACGCGGGGCTTATGAAGATGAGACTTTTTCCGCCGATGGTGTTACCATCACCATTCACGGGGTGAGTGCACATCCCGGTTACGCGAAAGATAAACTGGTGAACGCGCTGAAAGTCGCGGGCGCTTTCCTGTCTGCGTTACCGAAAGATGGACTTGCACCTGAACTGACAGAAGGAAGGGAAGGATTTTTTCATCCCATCCATTTTGATGGTATCGCTGAGAAAGCTACGCTGCGTTTTATCGTACGTGATTTTATTACCGCGAAATTAGCGGAGCATGAAGCCGTGCTGAAAGCGTGTCTTGACAAGGCTTTGGCGCAATACCCCGGCGCTACCGCTTCTTTTGAGGTGAAGGAGCAATACCGGAACATGAAAGAGATTGTGCAACAACATCCTGAAGTATCCGCTTATGCGATCGAGGCCATTCTCCGGGCCGGCATCGATGTTAAACCGATGAGTGCCAGGGGCGGAACGGATGGCTCACGCCTTTCGTTTATGGGATTGCCTTGTCCGAATATCTTCACCGGCGAGATGGCTTTTCATGGCAAGCATGAATATGTGAGCATCCAGGATATGCAGAAAAGTGTGGAGACGATTGTGCACCTGGCGGCGATTTGGGAAGAAAAACAACCTTCGTGATATGCGTGGCTGCCTGCTGCTGGTAATCTTTTGGGAACCATAGTTTCTTTTTGGTGGTCTTCTGGCGGTAGTTTTAGCGTAGGTCCATTTGATTGTCCTATAAAGTTGATAGTTAACTAAAATATTTAGTATTTTAGCGCAATTTTAATTTATGGACAGTGCTCAACAACATTTCCCAATCATCTTTTATAGCACCCTTGCCGGGGATGTGAAGATTGAAGTTGTCTTTAATGATGAAACCTTTTGGCTCACTCAAAAGCGCATGGCTGAGTTGTTTAGTGTAAAGGTGCCGGCAATCAGTAAGCATTTGTCCAATATTTTTGACACTGGGGAATTGCAGGAGGAGGAAGTTGTTTCCATTTTGGAAACAACTGCTGCAGATGGGAAAAAATACAAAACTTCATACTATAATCTCGATGCTATTATTGCAATAGGGTATAGGGTCAACAGTTACCAAGCTACACAATTTCGCATATGGGCTACCAAGACGCTTCGTGAGTTCATTATTAAGGGGTTTGTACTGGATGATGAGAGACTTAAGCAAGGTAAATACTTTGGCAAAGATTATTTTGATGAACTTTTAGCGCGTATTCGTGAGATACGTGCCAGTGAACGACGCTTCTACCTCAAAATCACTGATATCTACGAGCAGTGCAGTAGCGATTACAACAAAAATGCGGAGCTCACCCAAACTTTTTTCAAAACGGTACAGAATAAGTTGCATTTCGCCATATCCGGGAAAACTGCAGCACAAATTATTGCTGAACGTGCCAACGCCGATAAACCGAATATGGGCCTGACCACCTGGAAGAATGCCCCTGATGGAAAGGTGTTGAAAACAGATATTGGAATTGCCAAAAACTATCTTATTGAAAAGGAAATTAAAGAGCTTGAAAGAATTGTAACCATGTACCTGGACTTTGCCGAACTGCAGGCTTCCCGACAAATACCAATGAAAATGGCGGACTGGATCAGTCGTCTGGATGCCTTTTTGCAGTTTAATGAATACCAGATATTAAAGGATGCCGGTAAAGTTAGTCACGCTGTAGCCATGGAACTTGTTGAAAAATAATATGAAAAATTCAGGGTTATCCAGGATCATGATTTTGTGAGTGATTTCGAAAAGGAAGCAAAAAGGTTGGCTCAAAAACAACCTGGGAAAAAATAATATTTCGGGTGAGTATTTTCCTCTTGCGCTTCAATTAACCAATGATCCGCCGAAAAACAGCGCAACCGCAGGGTGGAAATCTATGTTTACAGCAGTGCTCCGCGCTGATCTTCCTTCCGCAAAATGGCGCGCACAATCAAATCTGCGTGTTCCCTTGAATTTTCAATGAACCATACATGGGTGTTTAATCCCCCGCACACCACGCCCGCCAGGAAGATACCCGGCACATTCGTTTCCATGGTTGCAGGATTATAAGATGGTTGTTTCACCTCATCATCACTCAGTGTAATACCCGTTTGTTGTAACAGGGTAAAATCGGGTTGGTAACCCGTCATAGCGATCACATAATCGTTGGGGATTTCTACACTTCCTTCCGGTGTATTCAACACCACGCTCTTTTCTTGTATTTCAGCGATGGTGCTGTGGAAAAAAGCCCGTATGCTACCTTCAGCGATCCTGTTCTCGATATCCGGCTTGGCCCAGTATTTTACTCTTTTACCAATCTCGCCTTCCCGGATCACCATGGTAACCTGAGCGCCTTTGCGCCAGGTCTCCAGGGCTGCGTCAACGGCGGAGTTGTTCGCGCCCACGACCAATACATGCTGAAGGGCATAGAAATGCGGGTCCTTGTAATAGTGCGTTACTTTAGGAAGTTCCTCACCCGGAACATGCATTTGATAAGGAAGATCGTAGAAGCCTGTTGCCAGCACCACGTTTTTGGTGTGGTAGGCATGGTGTTCGGTTGTTACGATGTGGTGGTCATTTTGTTGCCGGATACCCGTTACTTTTTCCCGTAATTGAATGTTCAGTCTGGCGGAAACGGCTACCCTGCGGTAATATTCCAGCGCTTCGGGGCGGGTAGGCTTCGCGTTGTTGGATACAAATGGTACACCGCCGATCTCAAGTTTTTCAGAAGTAGAGAAAAAAGTCATGTTGAGCGGGTAGTTGTACAGCGAATTGACCAGGCATCCTTTTTCCAGGATCAGGTATTGTAGTCCGGCCGCTTTGGCGGCCAATCCGCAGGCGAGTCCGATAGGCCCGCCTCCCGCAATTACAACATCGTACAGCATACGCAAATATACAATGAAGGAGTTTGAGTTGTTTTAACTGATTTTCAACTCCTTTTAACAATTATGTTAGGAAATTTTTTGGGGGTCCCGGTCGTTTATAGAGGTGAATCTTTACTTTTACGGACCAACATTAAAAAGAACTGAATGGATATTTTTCTTTTACAGGTGCCTGGCGCCAATACAACGGCTGATACGCTCAGCCAGGTGAATAACGCTGTTACAACCGCGCCTGCCACCAATGAAAGTTTGTTCGATATTTTGTCTAAAGGTGGTGTATTGATGATTCCGCTGGCGCTTCTGCTGGCAGTGGCCATCTATGTGTTCATAGAGCGTTTGCTGTTCATCAGCAAGGCAACAAAGAGCGATGATAACTTTATGAGCATCATCCGGGATCATATCGTATCCGGAAATGTTTCCGCCGCCAGGAGCCTGACCAAGAACACAAACAGTTCTGTAGCCCGCATCATCGACAAAGGTATCCAGCGCATTGGTAAACCGATTGATGTGATTGAAAGAAGTATGGAGAATATCGGTCGCCTGGAGCTGTACAAGATGGAGAAAAACATCGCCATCCTTTCCGTGATCGGGTATATCGCCCCGCTGTTCGGGTTTCTGGGTACCATTGTGGGGATGTTCCAGTTGTTCTACGGCATCGCTTCCAGTGGAGAATACACGATTTCGACCATTGCGGGCGGTATTTATGTGAAGATGATCTCTTCCGCGGCGGGTCTGATCATTGGACTGGCGGCTTACATCGGTTACCGGATACTTTCATCCCAGATCGATAAAGCGACCAATAAAATGGAAGTGGCCAGCGCCGATTTTATAGACGTTTTGCAGGAACCTACCCGTTGATTACATTAAACAGCACGAATGAATTTACGCAGAAAACACAGGGAAGAAGCCGAAGTGCACACAGGGCCGCTGAATGATATCCTTTTCATTCTGCTGCTGTTTTTCCTGATTGTGTCCACGCTGGCCAACCCGAATGTGATCAAGCTTTCCCAGCCGAAAGCGAAGAGCGATACGAAGGCAAAGCAAACAGTGGTGGTATCAATAGATATGGATAAGCAATTCTATGTTGGTACTACAAAAGTGTCGATAGAACAACTGAAAGAAACCCTGTTGCCGATTATTCAGAAAGAAACACAGGAACCTTCTATTGTGATCAACGCCGATAAATCGGTTCCGGTGGAAGATGTGGTGGCGGTGATGCGTGTGGCGCGGGAGCTCGGTGCCAAATCTGTACTGGCGGTTGATAAGAATGGGGCTCAGTAGACCGCTGTTTTCCTGGCTTTTACCATCCGGTCCTTCCCCTGCATATCTTTTTTTACTTCTATTGCTGAGAAGCCCGTCTGTTTGAAGAGGTGACGGATATTCTCTCCGGCATCTGCGTGTATTTCCATAAATACCGTTCCGCCCGGCGCCAGTTTCTGCGAAGCGAAAGCCGCGATCAGCCGGTAGAACAGGTATGGATCATTGTCGGGCACAAACAGGGCCAGGTGGGGCTCCTGTTCCACCACATGCGGTTCCATCTCATTTTTTTCTTCCAGCGGAATATAGGGCGGATTGGAAATAATCATATCGAATCCATGGAAGGGTTCCCATTTTTCCGGGTCCGTAAAGTCAGTATGGTGAAATTCGATTTCCGCACCCAGGGCCGAAGCATTTCTTTTGGCCATGTTCAGTGCGGCTTCGGAAACATCTAAAGCGTGAACTTCCAGGCAGGGGAGTTCGAGTTTTAAGGAAACAGGGATGCATCCGCTTCCAGTACCGATGTCTATTACACGCAGTGATTTTCCCGGATCAGCTTCTATGATGTGCGCGATCATCCAGTGCACCAGTTCTTCTGTTTCGGGCCTTGGGATCAGTACATCCTGATTCACGAAAAAACGGCGGTTCATAAACCAGGCTTCTTCCAGTACATATTGTACCGGAACGCCCTTCAGTAAGCGTTCCGCCATCTCAATGATGTTGTTCTCCTGCTGAGCCGTAAGCTCAGCATGGGCCAGCATCATACGCTCACTTCTTGATTGGCCGGTGATGTTTTCCATCACCATATCCGCGATATTGCCTGCTTCCCGGTTGTCGTAACGCGTCTCAAGTTTTTTCCGAAGTTCGTGGAATTGTTGCTGGATGGTCATAGCGTGGCAAAGTTAGGATGTTTCGGTGAATAGGAGGGAGTTGGTATCTTTGAAACATGAGGGATGAAGTTTACATGCGCAGGTGTTTTCAACTGGCGGAAGCGGCTTTGGGTGAAGTAGCGCCCAATCCTATTGTTGGCGCGGTATTGGTGCATGACGACCGCATCATAGGAGAGGGTTTTCATCGTAAATACGGTGCCGCGCATGCGGAAGTGAACGCGATCAATGCTGTGAAAGAAGCAGATCGCCCACTCATCCCCTACGCCACAATGTATGTGTCTCTGGAGCCCTGTGCACATTTTGGCAAAACCCCTCCCTGCGCGGACCTGCTGGTCCGCGAACATGTAAAACGGGTAGTAATCGCCAACCGCGATCCTTTTCCCGATGTGGATGGGAAAGGGATAGGCAAACTAAGAACGGCCGGTATTGAAGTGACCACCGGACTGCTTGAAGAAGAAGGCTGGTGGCTCAACCGCAGGTTCTTTACTTTCAACACCCAACAGCGTCCTTACATCGTTTTAAAGTGGGCCCAGACTGCCAACGGCATCATCGGGACACCCGGGGAACGATTGCTTATTTCCAACCAATTTACCAACCGGCTGGTGCACAAATGGCGTTCTGAAGAAGCGGCCATTTTGGTTGGAAAAAACACCGCGCTGGAAGATAATCCCAGGCTCGATAACCGCTACTGGCAAGGATCGGCTCCGGTAAGAATACTAATGGATCCTGCGCTGGAAGTGCCGGATAAGGCTCATATTTATAACAATGCAGCACCTTCAATTATCATCAATCACCAAGCTGAAAGAACCGTTGGCAACATCACCTGGCTGAAAGCGGATGCCTCACGGCCATTGGCAACCGAAGTTTGCAGGCTTCTTTACGAGCAAAATATCCAAAGCGTATTGGTGGAGGGAGGCGCGAAAACGCTTACTTCCTTCCTGGAAGCGGATTTGTACGATGAAGTCAGAATCATTACGAATGAAACCCTTACTGTGAACCAGGGTATTAAAGCACCTGTTCCGGGTAAGCTGGTACACCTGGACACCCAACGTATGGGTTCCGACACCGTAACTGTATTCCGGCGTCCCTGATCCGCCTTATTTCCCCGCATAAAGAATAATTCGGATATTTGCCGCCCATCATCATGCAGCAGGACTATTATTTCACCATTGAGCAGCCCTCCACGGCTGAATTTAAAGACAGGGGCAGCAAGTTCCTCGCCTATGCCTACCCGGTTCAGGAGGTGGCTGATGTAAAGCTGCGCCTGGGTGAGTTGAAAAAAGAACATCCTAAAGCGGTGCACCATTGTTTTGCATACCGGCTTGGCTTAGACGGCACACAATTCCGCGTAGCCGATGACGGAGAGCCATCAGGCTCTGCCGGAAGACCGATCCTCGGCCAGATCGACAGCAAGCAGCTTACCAATACCCTCGTGGTGGTGGTAAGGTATTTCGGGGGTACGCTACTGGGCGTGCCCGGGCTCATCAACGCCTATAAAACAGCGACGTCCCTTGCTTTGCAGGTTACGCCGATCGTTCAGAAACCTGTAGAAATAAAGTATGTCCTCCACTTCGATTATACCCTCATGAATGAAGTGATGATGGTCGTAAAGCAATCGCAATGTTCCGTGATCGCACAGGAGATGCAGCTTTTTTGCCAACTTACCATCGGGGTACCCCGGAACAGGCTTGATGAAGTGCTCTACCGCATCAGCGAGCTGAGGCATGTGGACATTGCGCCGGTTAAATAATTTTTCTATCCATCTTTCTTCATTCTCTTCTTCTCCTTACATCATCACGGATGCTTTGAACATCGTTTCTATATTTATAGAACTGCAGGCGGAACCAAAACGCTTTCAAATAAGTTTGGATGGCGAACAGCCCCCAGCGTTTATTGCTTTCAGGAATTGGTCGTAATTGTAAAATCACGCCTGTCCAACGTCTTTCAAAGTGCGCTATGTTTTCCCGGCGAATAACCTTTTCGGGAGGTTCCATCAGGGAGACTTTCTTCCATCTTATTCCATACAAAACTACATAGCGAATAGTAACTCCGGACATTACCTGTGCAATGGCCGGAAAGTGCACAGGTCGGAGGTGTCTGGCATTCAAATGCCGTATATCTGTTTTGAATCCGCTTTTTCCGGCGGTCCGCGCTATGTCGTCCAAATTCGTTCCATTGCTTGCAGTGACTTGCAGTTGCCGCAACAACGGAATAGCGATGTATTTATGATAGGTGGCCGATACCACGCAAAGACAGGCAATGCCATAATCCTGCGGGTGAAGTAGGCTTACTTCATTATTTATTATAATCTTGTTTTGCATGACAAGGTTTGGGGTTTCGTAAAAAAAGCTGTTGTTTTCTGCTCACTGTAAAAGTACCGGCAACCCGTAGGCTGATGTGTAGAATAAACGCTTATATGCGTGTATAAATGCTTTCGCTGAATTAGCGGGAAATTCCTTTCTTTTGTAGACCCAATTGATTCACCATGAGCAGTATACTCGTCCCTTTCGATTTCTCCGAAAACGCCATCAGGGCGCTTCAGCAGGCTTTTTTCCTGGCAGATACCACAGGTTCCTCCGTGGAGTTGTTGCACATCACGAATATGAACGTGGCCAGGGAGTATCCTAAAAGCTGGGGAACAGAAAGTATTGACGAAGCCCGGCTTCGTGGGCAGCTTGAAGCGGTTGTAAAGGAGCATAAAGGTAATTCCGGTGCAGGAATCACTATCACCATAAAAGAATCCACGCTCGTTTCAGGTGGTATCATCAGTTACCTGCTGGATACCAAACCCACATTAGCCGTAATGGGCACGCATGGCTGGAGTGGATTGGCCGATAAATTACTGGGCAGCAATACTTCCTCACTCATTACACATGCTATTTTTCCTATACTGGCCGTTCCTCCGCATTGGGCGCCTGCGCCGCTGACAAAAGGAATCGCCAATGTGGAGTTGAAAAACCTGTCCAGTTTGCTGCCTGCGCTGGAACAATGGGCGGCGTTCCTGCATACGCCTGTTGAAGTGATTGAGTTCAGTGCCGTTCCGGAGGTGGAAGAAGATTCGGCTGTAACGCCTGCACCAGGTTCCAATGTTGTGATTTCAGGCGTGGTGAGACTGATGGATGATCTTACCCTCGCCGAAAACATCGCGCAATACACTTCCGCGCAGGAAGGCGCTTACGCCATTATGTTCGTGCATGAGCGCAAATGGTTCGAGAAGATTTTTTCCGGTAGTATTTCAGAAAAAGTTTCAGGTATAATAGAAGCGCCATTGCTGGCGCTCCCGTTGAGCTGATCTTAGCGGAGAAAATACTTACTCACTTTCAATTCTTTGCTTCCCTTCGTGTATTCGTAAAATCCTTCTCCGGATTTTATCCCCAATTTACCAGCGGTTACCATATTCACCAGCAATGGAGAAGGTGCGTATTTCGGTTGTCCGAATCCGTTGTGCAGCACATTCAGTATGGAAAGACATACATCCAGCCCGATAAAATCAGCCAGTTGAAGCGGTCCCATCGGGTGCGCCATGCCCAGTTTCATAATCGTGTCAATCGATTCAACAGTAGCCACGCTTTCATGTAAGGTGTGAATAGCCTCGTTGATCATCGGCATCAGGATACGGTTGGCTACAAATCCAGGGTAATCGTTGGCCAGCGCCGGTATTTTACCCAGTTTTTCACTCAGTGCAAGGATGCTATTGGTTACATCGGATGAAGTCGCGTAGCCGTTGATGACTTCCACGAGTTTCATGACCGGAACAGGATTCATAAAATGCATCCCGATCACTTTCTCAGGGCGTTTTGTTACCGAGGCGATTTTTGTAATGGAAATAGAGGAGGTATTACTGGCCAGTATGGCGTTTTCCGGCGCGTGCTGGTCCAGTTCCCTGAAGATGTCCAGTTTAAGGGAGGTGAGTTCAGTAGCTGCTTCCACAGCAAGGTCAATGCCGGCTGTACCGTTGGCGATACTGGTAAAAGTGGTGATTCTTGCGAGCGCGGCTTCTTTTTCTTCGGTTGTAAGTTGTGATTTGGCGATCTGCCTGTCCATATTGGCGGCGATGGTGGACACAGCTTTTTCCAGTTGGGGTGCGCTTACATCAATCAGGTGAACGGAAAATCCATTTTGTGCGAATACATGGGCGATGCCATTTCCCATGGTGCCAGCTCCGATAACGGCGATGTTCTTCATATCAGCAAACGTATTTTAGGTTAGAAGCGGGAAGTTATTACATTTCACGAATATAAGGGCCGCCGTATGCTGGTAAGAAAAGAAGGCTGGTTGTGAGAACGTTGTTATTTTTTGCTTTTGAAGTCGCCGCGTTTCCAGGCTTTGATGAATTCGTTCCAGGCGAACGGGTTCATGATGTTCATGGGAGGGTTTTGTCCGCGGTAATACAATTGCTGGTTGGCTTTCTTCATGGAGTAGTTCATCCCTTCTCCGGCATCGGCGGGCAGCGTACGGGCGAGTACGCGCAATTTGGCGGCTTCCGTATTCTGGCGTGCGATCTCAAGGTCGTCATCGTCCACTTTCAGGTTCACGAAATCCCGTTCAAACTGTTCCCGGGTAGGCTTGGGTTTGATGATGGTAACTGGCAGGTAGGTGGTGTCTTCCACCATCAGCTGGATGAGGCTTTGTTCGTTGCCTTCCAGGTTTTTGGGAATTTCGGCCAGTTTGGCCTTGTACGAAACGTGCGAGAATTCAATGATGTCACCTTTCAGTACCACAATCGAGAAAACACCCTGGTCGTTGGTGAAGGTACCCTGGTTGCGCCCTTTTACGATAACGCTTACGGCGGGAATGGCTTTCAGGCTGTCGGCGGTCATTACCACACCGTACAATTGTACAACGGAATCCTTGAACGTTTCAAACTGTGCCTGGGCCGCTGCGGGAAGAAATAGGGCAGCAATAAGGAGGTATCGTAAAATTTTCTTCATCCTTTCAAAGATAAGTAGTCAGTACCTAAATCGGTCTGAATGAATCAACAAATTCACGTGGGAAAGGGTTAATTTTGCAGAACTATTCTTTTTTTAACAAAATGTTTTGGGATGACGCAGCAGCAAGTATTAGACGCGTTGAAGAATGTGCAGGAACCCGACCTCGGGCAGGATATCGTTACGCTGAATATGGTGAAAGATATTGAGATTGAAGAGGATAAAGTGTCATTTACAGTGGTGCTTACCACGCCGGCCTGTCCAATGAAGGACATGATCCGGAACGCTTGCGTGAACGCCGTTCAGATCCTGGTGAACAAGCAGGCTCAGGTAACCGTGAATTTCACTTCAAATACCAGTTCACAACGTGCGGCCAACCAGCAGGTGTTGCCAAAGGTGAAAAACATCATTGCGGTGGTGTCCGGCAAAGGCGGTGTTGGAAAGTCTACCGTTTCTTCCAACCTGGCCCTCGCATTGAGCCAGGGCGGCGCCAAAGTTGGACTGATGGATGCCGATATTTACGGTCCCAGCATACCCATCATGTTTGGGGTACGGGGCGAAAGGCCATTGATGCGCGATATCAATGGAAAAGGCATGATCCAGCCTTTGGAGAAGTATGGTATTAAACTGATGAGTATCGGGTTGCTTGTTGACGATAAGAACGCGGTGGTATGGCGCGGACCAATGGCCAGCAGCGCCATCAAACAGTTCATTACGGATGTGTTCTGGGATGAATTGGATTACCTTGTAATCGACATGCCTCCGGGTACAGGAGACATTCACCTCACCATTCTTCAAACCGTACCTGTTACGGGAGTAGTAGTGGTAACCACGCCGCAGGATGTGGCCCTCGCCGACGCCAAAAAAGGCATCGCCATGTTCGGCCAGGCGCAAATCAAAGTACCCATCATCGGACTCGTGGAGAACATGAGTTATTTCACACCCGCCGAACTTCCTGAAAATAAATATTACATCTTCGGAAAAGAAGGCGGCAAGCGGCTCGCGGAAGAATATGACCTTCCTTTCCTGGGACAAATCCCCATCGTGGAGAGCATCCGTGAAGGTGGTGATAAGGGGGTGCCCGCCGCTGTGGGGGAAAACGAGATCGCCCGTAAAGCCATCTTCGATTTCGCCGGAAATGCCGTAAGGCAGATCGCTATCCGCAACGCGAGTGTTGCCCCTACAAGGAAGGTGGAAGTGGTGTAAATTCTTGAACTTTTCCCGTAATGAACGGGTCCAAAATATTATGAACAGAAATGAGCTGGTCGCGCAGATACGCGCAAAGAAATCTTACCTCTGTGTAGGATTGGATACTGATATCACCAAGATTCCGAAACACCTGCTTTCTTACGCGGATCCCGTGTTTGAATTCAACCGCAGGATCATCGACGCTACAAAGGATTTATGTGTTTCGTATAAAATCAATACTGCTTTTTACGAAAGCCGCGGCATGAAAGGATGGGAGTCGCTGGAACGTACCATCAATTATATTCCCGATACACATTTTACCATTGCCGATGCCAAAAGGGGAGATATTGGCAACACGTCTGCGCAATATGCCAAGACATTCTTTGAGGCTTACCCGTTCCATTCGGTAACGGTGGCCCCTTATATGGGCAGCGATTCCGTATTGCCTTTCCTCGAATACCGCGACAAATGGACCATCCTTTTAGGGCTTACCTCTAACCTGGGCGCAGCTGATTTCGAACTCCTGCAAACTGACGGAGAACGTTTGTATGAAAAAGTGCTGAGAACGGCGTCAGGATGGGGTTCCCCGAATAACCTGATGTTTGTGGTAGGCGCCACGCAGGCTTCGGAATTTGAAAACATCCGCAATATTGTGCCCGATCATTTCTTCCTGGTGCCTGGCGTGGGTGCTCAGGGCGGAAGTTTGCGTGAAATTTCAGAAAAGGCAATGAACAAAGATGTGGGCATTCTCGTCAACGCATCGCGGGCCATTATTTATGCCGGTCACGGAGAGGATTTCGCGGAAGAAGCACGTACCGTGGCCGCTCAGTACCAGCAGGAAATGGCCGGGTACATCCGCAGCTACAGCGCCGTGGTATGATTTTTATAACGTTTTGACGGAAAATGTTGTTACAGAATTTATGAACACTTTAAACCGATCAAAATGAAAAAGGTACTCACGGCATTGTGCCTCCTTATGGGCGGAGCGGGTTACGCTCAAACTTTTCAACTGGGCGTGAAAGGCGGCGTGAACGTCAGCAATTACACAGGTAATTTCAGGCAGATTGATAAGGAAGCGCTGGTAGGCTTTCACATCGGCGGTATGCTGAACTTCAAACTGGGAAATAATTTCTCTTTAGGCCCGGAAGTGCTCTTCTCTTCGCAGGGCGCTAAAATTGATGATGGTAACGGTCTGCAGGACTATAAAGTATCTTATATCAATGTGCCGGTGATGGCAAGAGTGCGTTCCAATGGAGGATTTTATGTTGAAGCTGGTCCGCAGGTTGGGTTTAAGTTAACGGAGAATACAGATAATACACCCATCAACACTTTCGCGAAGAACCTTGATCTTTCCGGTGCAGTAGGACTGGGTTACCACGGTGCCAGTGGCTTCGGGGTTGGTATTCGTTATATCGCCGGGCTTTCTAAAGTGGGTGATTTTAATTCACAGCGTATTGATCCGGATTTCAAGAATAGTGTGTTGATGGGAAGTGTGTTTTTCACGCTGTTTAATAATAAGTAGTTTTTCTTTCACGCAACGACGCAAAGGGGCAAGGACGCAAGGCGTAGGGGAGTTGGCATAGCGTTTATTGGCGTTATAATTGAAAAGGTTAGCATGCATTTGATTGTATGCTAACCTTTTCAATTATAGTTGTTCTTATAAATCAACCGGCGTTATAAAAATAGTGCTCTCTTTGCGTCCTTGCCCCTTTGCGTCTTCGCGTGAAAATATCCCGTATTACTTAGCATTTCAACAGACATTTGCTCCTCCGAGATATGAAGCTGTGCGAGAAACCTTACCTCAAATCAATCACTTCCACTCCCGGATACTTCGCTGCATTAAACACAAATTGCGCATCAGGAACAGCAGCGGCTCCATTCAAGGAAGAAACCGTGTAAGTGAACCTGTTCCCGCTTTTTTCCATCACTTTGGTGCTGTAAATCGTTTGTGTGGCTTTATCTACCCATACCAGTACCTTATGAAAGGGCTTGCTTTTGTCTACGGGAGTAAGTTCGATTTCCTGGAGTGTTTTGGCGCCTTGTTTTTTCTCGCCGTTCATTTTGTAGAGGAAATCTTTATCGTAGAAGTTGGAGAACAATTTCTGGGGTGTGATCATATTTGCCGCGGGATCAACTTTGGAAATCTGCACTTCGTTGGCGGAGGGATCATAGGTCCAGATGTTTTTGCCGTCGCAGAAAATTTCCTGGTCGGTGAGGTTCACGTGGTATTTGGAACCTTTCATGGCGACGGTACCTTTTTTAGTGCCTAATACTTTTCCGGAGGCGTTTTCCACCTGGAGGGTGAAGCTGGCCTGAACAGATTTGTATGTTTTAAACTTAGCGGATACCTTATCCAGTACCACTTTGGCGGAGGGATCGTTCTTCGCCGCGCCATTCTGGGCGAAACTTCCTGCGGTTAATGCTAACAGAAGCGATAATGTAGCTATTCTTTTCATCTTAAAATATTCAGGGTATTCAATTGCGAAAATACGCCGCAAAAGTAGCATAATGCTACTTGATTCTAAGACGCCAATAATAATGCTGGGTTTAGCTATCGCTTATATCTTAACATAATGCTAACGGGATTCTTCCAGGAACTGTTCCAGTTCGTATTCGGTTTTGATCAGCACTTCGCGCGCTTTGGAGCCTACGCCAGGGCCAACAATACCTGCGGCCTCCAGTTGGTCCATCAAGCGGCCGGCACGGTTGTAGCCCAGTTTCATCCTGCGTTGTATGAGCGAGGTGGAGCCCATCTGGTTGGCCACGATTAAGCGGGCGGCATCTTCGAAAAGTTCGTCGCGGTCGCCACCCAGTTGGAAGTCTTTCGCGTCCATTTCTTTCTCATCCACATATTCGGGGAGGAGGAAGGCCTGGGGATAACCGCGCTGGTCGCCGATGAACTCCGTTATTTTGTCTACTTCCGGGGTATCCACGAAAGCACATTGTAAACGGGTGATTTCGCCGTTGTAGGAAATGAGCATATCGCCTTTACCGATCAGTTGCTCCGCGCCACCGGCATCGAGGATGGTGCGGGAATCTATTTTGGAAGAAACCTTGAAAGCAATCCGTGCCGGGAAGTTGGCCTTGATGGTACCCGTGATGATGTTCACCGAAGGACGCTGTGTGGCGATGATAAGGTGAATACCTACGGCACGTGCCAATTGCGCCAGGCGGGCGATGGGCATCTCCACTTCCTTGCCGGCGGTCATGATCAGGTCGGCGAATTCGTCCACCACCAATACAATGAACGGCAGGAACTGGTGCCCTTTCTGTGGATTGAGTTTGCGTTTAACGAATTTTTCGTTGTATTCCTTGATGTTGCGGCAACCGGCTTCCTTCAGCAGGTCGTAGCGGTTGTCCATTTCAATACAGAGCGCGTTTAGCGTGGATATTACTTTCTTGGTATCGGTGATGATGGCCTCTTCTTCGCCGGGTAATTTTGCAAGGAAATGTTTTTCGATCATCCGGTATACACTCAGTTCCACTTTCTTCGGATCCACCAGCACCAGCTTCAACTGGGATGGATGTTTTTTATAAAGAAGGGAAACCAGGATCGCGTTTAGTCCAACGGATTTACCCTGTCCCGTAGCACCCGCCATCAACAAGTGGGGCATGGAGGCGAGGTCGACGATGAAGTTTTCGTTGTCGATCTTTTTTCCCACCGCGATGGGTAAGCTGAATGCGTTGTGTTGGAACTTTTCTGAGGCGAGCAATGTTTTCATGCTCACCACTGTTTTTTTCACGTTCGGCACTTCGATACCGATGGTACCTTTGCCGGGAATAGGCGCGATGATGCGGATACCTAGCGCGGCCAGACTCAATGCGATATCGTCTTCCAGGTTCTTGATACGGGAGATGCGGACTCCCGCCGCCGGAACGATCTCATAAAGCGTAACCGTAGGTCCCACGGTGGCCGATATCTTCTGGATATTGATATCGTAATTCTTCAGGGTATTGATGATCTGGTTCTTGTTCGCTTCCAGCTCCGCCGGATCCTGGATAATCTTTTCACTGCCGTGCGCCTCCAGCAATTCGAGGTGCGGGTATTTGTAATCGCGCAAATCCAGCGTTGGTTCGTAAGGCGCGAGGTGGGCAACAGGGTTTTCTTCCGTTTCTGGATCGGGTTCCGGCGCGGATTTGATTTCCAGGGCCAGGTCGTTTAACGGATCAGGCTTTCTCAATCCCTGCTGGTGCAGGTGGAGGGTGGGAATCTCTTCTTCAGGATCAGGCTCGAAAGGAACGAGTTCATCTTCTGCTTCCGGTTCTTCCTCCAATGCTTCTTCTAAAATCTCCTCTTCAGGTTCTTCTTCATGTAGTATTTCAAATGCAGGAACGGGTTCTTCCGCAGGCATTTCTTTTTCTATCAGGGTAAGTGGTATTTCAACGGGTTCTTCCATTTTGGGCGGAATCACCACGATGCCCCCTTTCCCTTTCAACTGGTTGCCAGACGGCACTACTGGTGCAACCACGGGTATTTCTTTTTCCACTTCGGTTTCTTCCGATTCCGGCACGGCAACCGGAACAGCAGCCGGAGCCGCCAGTTTCTTTTCGGGCCAGGCGAAACGTGGATTGAAGCGCCAAACCACATAACAAAATGCCGCCAGCAGAATCACCGCGGCTGTACCGGTTTTTCCAATGAGGGCGTTCAGCCAGTTGCACACCATATCACCTACGGCGCCGCCCCAGGGAAACGCAAAGGATTGACCGATAAATGCCGCCAGCACACTCAGGACCAGTAAGCCGGTGATCACATAACGGATGTTCCGCTTCAGTGAAAATACCTGGCGTTCAAACAGAAGGTTCACCCCCAGCATAAAAAAGAAGGTACAGAAAAGGTAGGAGGCGATGCCAAAGCCTTTGTAAAAGAAAATATGGGAGATGTAAGCGCCCAGTGCGCCCAGCAGGTTCGCGATCTTCAGGTCGTTGGGCATCAGAATCCCGGCACCTTCACGGAAAACCTGGTCCTGGTCCACTTCCCAGGTAAACAGGTACGATGAAAAGGCGAAGAACAGGAAAAAGGCGACAAGCAAACAGAAGGCTCCCAGTATTTTCCGGGTGCGCTCGTCTTTCGCCACTTCTTTCATTTTTACCTCGGGTTCCTTCTCGGGGGTAAGCTGATCGGGATCAGGTGCCTTGTATTTCGATTTCCTCACTTTACTGGCCATAGCAACAAAGATAAAAGAAGGTTTGAACAGCCGTACATACCGGTCGTCAAAACTTTCTTTTCACATATTATAAGTTAATAGTATTTTTCCGCATCATTTGAGCCACCATATTCCCGCGCTTACCCATGGAGTATTTGATTCGCATTTTTTCTTATTGTTCTTTAAGGGTTCCACTGACCGGTTTGTTGTTGCCGGCAGTATTCGTTTTTTTTATGCAACAAGGCCGGGCTCAAGCTATCGAAAAAACAGATACCATTTCTGTTCAGAACATCCGGACCGCTTCTTACATAGAAGACTATACTGCTTTTTATACGCATCCACGGCAGGAAGAACCGATCCCTTCTATTCAGAATATCCCATTCGTACCCAGGAAAAATTTCCTGAAGAATACCGTTCTTCCACCCAAATATGTTGACCGTGATGTGTACCTGAAATTCACGCTCCGCAACCATGCCGATACCAGCGAACGGGTGTATTTCTTTCCAAGTCTTTATTACAAAAAGATCGAAGTATTGCAGGCCGGTTCCAACGGAAACCTCATTCCTATCCCGGATACCGCTTCCCGCCGTGCACCTGATTCTCACCGCGAAGGATTCAGGCGCATCACCATTCCCGCCGATACCGCCATCACCTATGTGGTACGGTTACAGGCTGTGCGTACCTCCATCAATACCCTGGATCCCAAACTCGTGGCCAGTCACTATGTACCCGTGCTCATCACGCTTTCCAGGCAGCAGGGTGGCGACCTCAACATGTTCGGTTACCTGTTTTCCGGGTTGCTGCTTTTAATGGTGCTGTACTCCCTTACAAATTACGTGCAAACTTTTAACCCGGAGTTCCTTTCGTATGCGATTTACACGTTTTGTATGGGGCTGCTCATGTTCCTCAAAACCTATTTCTATAATTTCTCTCATCCCTTCAACTATTTCTTTGAGGGCTACCTCGATTTTATCATCCAGGGCTGTGGTATCCTGTTTTACCTGATGTTCCTGAACCAGTTCCTGCAATCGAAGGAAAAGTATCCTTTGATGTACCGTGTGCTCACCACCGCGCAGGCCGTGATCCTGGTGTCGCTGTTCCTTTTCTCTTACGCGCATTTCAGGATGGATAATTATGAAATGGAATTCAATATCGAGAACGGGATCAAATATATCCTGCTTGGCGTAGGCGTTTTCTTTATTCTTTATGGTTTGCGGGTGAAAGATAAACTCATGCGTTACCTGGTATGGGGAAACATCGTGCTGATCGTATTCGCCGCTTTCTCTTTGCTGATGATCATATTCAGGATCAATTTCAAAGGAGTTCCTAAAGTATTCAACCAATCGTTGTTTTATTATGAACTGGGACTGGTGATAGAACTGATCTGCTTCCTGGCGGGATTGAGTTATAAGAACAGGAAAGAACTGATCCAGCGAACGCGCGAAAGGGAAAAACTACGACTGGAAAACGAACGCAAGGAACTGGAAAAACAGATGGCGGTATATGTGGCGCAACAGGAAGAAAGAAACCGGATTTCCACCGATATGCACGATGAACTGGGCAGTGGTATGACGGCCATCCGCCTGCTCAGTGAACTGGCCAAAAACAAATTGCGGGAGAACCCTTTGCCGGAAGTGGAAAAGATTTCCGCTTCAGCCAACGAACTGTTGAATAAAATGAACGCCATCATCTGGAGTATGAACAGTTCACACGACACGCTCGAGAACCTGGTGGCGTATATCAGAAGCTATTCACTGGAATATTTTGAAGGCTCCGAAATTGATTGCCATATTTCCACGCCCGTTAGTTTGCCGCAACAGGAAATTACCGGAGAAAAAAGAAGGAACATCTTCCTTTGTGTGAAAGAATCACTGCACAATATCATCAAACATGCACAGTGCACGAAGGTAGACATGCAGATCAGCATCAATTCAAATATACTCGTGGTACAAATCCACGACAATGGCGTGGGCATCGATATGGATAAACTCCGCCAGTTCGGCAACGGACTGGTGAACATGAAACGCCGCATGAACAGCATCTCGGGCCAATACGATATTCAACGGAGAGATGGAACGGTAACGCGGTTGACGCTGCCGTTGTAATTTTGAATGTTGGATGTTGAATTTTGAATTACTTCTTCAGCCCCATCGCCAGCAACACCCATCCTGCGATGAAAAACAATCCACCGATAGGGGTGATGATGCCGATGCGTTTCAGTCCTACCGATTGGGTATCGTGCAGGAAAGTGAGCACATACAATGAGCCCGAAAAAAGAAGGATACCTGCGATGAACGCATATCCAGCCCACACAATGTTGTTGGTCGGAAATTCTTTGTATAGAATGGCGGCCAGGAAGAGCGCGAATGTGTGGTAGAACTGGTATTGCACGCCGGTTTGAAACGTACTTACGGTTTCAGCCGGAACAATTTTTTTCAATCCATGTGCGCCGAAGGCGCCTAGGGCAACGGAGAGGGCGCCCAGCAAAGAGGCCAGGGTAAGAAAGGTTTTATGCATGGTCTGCGGTTTCCAGGAATAATTCTACACTGATGGCTTCTTCGTTGATCACGAGATCAGCCTTTTCATAATACATTTTTCGTTCACCGAGTTTGCGCTGGATATAGTGCCTGAGGTCATCGTCACTGATCTCCCGGAGCAGCGGGCGCTTGTTTTTCTCCCGCAGCAGCCTTTGCCAGAGGATATCGATGGGCGGGTTGATCCAGACCACCTTTCCATGTTTTTTCATGTACTCGATGTTGTTGAAAAAGCAGGGCGTTCCGCCGCCGCAGGAAACAACAAAACCTTCTGTTGAGTCGGCCCGTTCAGTAATATCGTACAGGGTGTTCTTTTCCACGATCCTGAAGTATTCTTCTCCTTCTTCCGCGAAAATGCTTTCGATGGAGCGACCTTCTTTTTCAACGATTACCTCGTCGAGGTCGTAAAAAGGAACATTCAGGTATTCCGCCAGCTTCGCCCCCCAATATGATTTGCCTGATCCCATAAAGCCTACCAGGAAAGTTTTCATCCGTGGTTCCATAACATCATCTTTTAAAGTTAGACCATTAATTTCCTTGGAGAGTTGCAGGATAAAGGTAGATAATTTTGGTTTTAACGTACCGGTTTTACAAAGGAGGTTGATAAGTGGTGGAATTATGTGCATGAATTGTATGAATCCTCACTTGAAGGCGTTGATCCCTGTGATGTCCATACCCGTTATGAGCAGGTGGATATCGTGGGTGCCTTCGTAGGTGATCACGCTTTCCAGGTTCATGATATGGCGCATTACCGTGTATTCGCCTGTAATGCCCATGCCACCTAAGATCTGTCTGGCCTCACGCGCAATGTTGGCGGCTATTTCGCAGGCGTTTCTTTTCGCCATGGATACCTGTTGCGGCGTGGCGGAACCATTGTCCATCAGGGTGCCGAGCCGCCAGTTCATCAACTGTGCCTTCGTGATTTCCGTAAGCATCTCGGCCAGTTTTTTTTGTTGAAGCTGAAAGCTGGCGATGGGCTTTCCGAATTGAACACGTTCCAGGCTGTATTGCAAAGCGGTGTGGTAACAATCCATCGCGGCGCCCACGGCCCCCCAGGCAATCCCATAGCGCGCTTTGGTAAGGCAACCCAATGGTCCTTTCAATCCTTTAACCCCCGGCAACAGGTTTTCTTTTGGAACGGGCACATTGTCGAATACCAGTTCACCCGTTGCGCTGGCGCGAAGGCTCCATTTACCGGTGGTATGCGGGGTGGTGAAGCCGGGCATGCCCCGTTCGAGGATCAGCCCACGAATTTCACCCGCATCATCTTTTGCCCAAACAACGGCCACCTGCGCATAAGGGGCATTGCTGATCCACATTTTTGAACCATTCAGTATATAATGATCGCCTTCTTCCGAAAAATGCGACAGCATACCCCCCGGATCGCTACCATGATCGGGTTCCGTTAAGCCAAAGCAACCCAGCCATTCCCCCGAAGCAAGTTTCGGGAGGTATTTCCTCTTCTGTTCTTCAGAGCCGTACGCGAAAATGGGATACATTACTAGTGAACCCTGAACGGAAGCGGTGGAACGAACGCCACTGTCGCCTCTTTCCAGTTCCTGCATCATCAGTCCGTAGCTGATATGGTCGAGTCCGCCACCGCCATACACTTCCGGTATCGTGGGGCCAAAGCAGCCCAACGCACCCAGTTGCGGTACAATAAATTCCGGGAATTCGGCCTTTTGCGCGTATGCTTCAATTACAGGCGATATCTCTTTCTTCACATAATTACGAACCGTTTCACGGATCAGTTTTTGTTCCTCCGTAAAAAGTTCATCCAACGCGAAATAATCGGGTGAGCGGAATTGATCGATAGGCATAGCAGGCAAATTTTCATCCGCTCTCAATGTAAGCAAATTAGTGATGGCGGGCAATATTTGTTTGAATGAAAGGCGGAAATAAGGGTTCGTACATTTCTTGCCCTGCAATTAAGTGATATAAGTAAATTGCCTGCATGAAAACACCATTTGCCCCTACGCGGGAATGTGCCGCTCAACTGGATGCGGCAGATCAACTCGCTGCTTTCAAAAAGGAATTTCTTTTCCCCCAACACAATGGCGCCGATGCCATTTATTTCTGTGGCAACTCGCTCGGATTACAAGCCAGGAAAGTATCTGCGGCCATTCAGCAGGAACTGAACGATTGGCAGCAACTCGCCGTGGAAGGTTATTTCCACGCAAAAAATCCATGGTTGTTTTACCATGAACAGTTTTCGGAGACGCTCGCCGGTATGATGGGATGCCACAAGGATGAAGTAACCGTTATGAATACGCTTACGGTAAACCTGCACCTGATGTTGCAAAGCTTTTACCGGCCCTCCGGGAAGCGAAACAAGATCATGATGGAAGCAGGCGCTTTTCCTTCCGACCAATATGCACTGGAAACCGTGGCGCGTTTGCACCACCTTGATCCCGATACCACCATTATTGAAATCCACCCACGCTCCGGAGAAAAACTATTGCGTACGGAAGATATTTTAGCGACAATTGAAACACATGGTGATGAACTGGCTTTGTTGCTGATGGGCGGCATCAACTATTACACCGGACAACTATACGATATAGCAACGATCACCGCGGCAGCGCAGCGGCAGGGCGCCTTTGCCGGCTGGGACCTGGCGCATGTGGCGGGGAATATCCCTATGCAGTTACACAACTGGAACGTGGACTTCGCGGTATGGTGTTCCTACAAATACCTGAATGGCGGACCAGGTGCCGTTGGGGGACTTTTTGTGCACGAAAAACATGGGAATGATCCCGGTTTCCCGCGTGCAGCAGGTTGGTGGGGAAACGATGAACGTACCCGTTTTAAAATGGAAAAGGGTTTTGTACCTAAAAAAGGCGCTTCCGGCTGGCAAATCAGTACCGCGCAGGTTTTTAATATGGTGAGTCTCAAAGCTTCGCTGGAACATTTTAAAGTTGCGGGTATTGAAAAGCTGCGTGCGAAAAGTCTGGAACTTACCGCATACCTCGAATATCTTTTGGGACAGTCTTCCATGCCTTTCGAGATCATCACACCGAAGGAGCAAGAATGGCGCGGGGCGCAACTTTCCCTCTATTTTCCGGAAAACGGTAAAGCCATTCATACACAAATGATGCAGCAGGGCATCATTTGCGATTACCGGGAGCCTGGTGTGATACGACTGGCGCCTGCACCACTGTATTGCTCTTTCAATGATGTGTATCGTTTTTATGAAGTATTGAAAAATATGCCACATGCGTTATAACTGGCTTGCCCTTGGCGACTCGTACACCATTGGCGAAGGTGTTCCCCTGTTTGAAAGTTATCCTTACCAGACGCTGGAAATGCTGCGTGCAAGAGGACTGCTGTTTGATGCTCCGGAGATTATCGCTAAAACCGGCTGGACCACCGGCGAATTGCTGGCGAGGCTGGAAAAACATACCCTTCAACCGAGGTACGATCTTATAACATTATTGATCGGAGTAAACAACCAGTACCGTGGCTTGCCTATTGATGCGTATGAATATGAGTTGAAACAACTTCTCGATCTGGCAAAAGATAAAGGGGGTAAAATAGTGGTCATCAGTATCCCGGACTGGGGCGTAACCCCGTTTGCGGCGGAACGCGACCAGGAAAAAATAGCGTCCGAACTGGATGTTTACAATGCAATAAACAGCAGGATGGCTGGAGAATACGGTGCGGGATATGTTGATATAACCGGGATTTACAGGGAAAAAGGGGCTTTGGAAGCGATGGTGGTAGAAGATAAACTGCATCCATCAGGAACGATGTATAAAGTATGGTCAGATGAACTGATGAAAGTAATTGCAGGATATTTTGAATAGAAGGGATGGAATGTAGGAAAGGAGCGAAAAAAAGATCCCGCCTTGCGGCGGGATGCACTAATCAAATACCATTAACCATTAAACCTTATCCTATGAAAACTCAAATATAAGACATCATTGTTCTAACACTGGTTGTACTCCGCCACTTTTTTTACACTTCTTTCACATTCTTGATTCAGGTCAATACGCAAACGTTTGTTTTTCAATGATGTTCAGTTCCATGAAGGTTTGAACTGCTTCTGGAAATCCGGGAAACTCATGCGTTTGTAAGCGCCTTCGCCGAAATATTTTACGATGGGCTCGAATTCTGCGGGTGTGAGGTAGCCGGGGATCGCCTGCGGCGCTTCCCCCGGTGGAATAATGATGGTGGTAGGATAGGAGAGGCGTCCGTTGGTCCATTCGATGGCCAGGCGGCTGGTTTTGGATGCCTGGTCCACCGGGTAGGATTTGCCGTTCCATACCAGGTTCTCTCTGGTTTCCGCATTCACTTTTATGGCGTGGAACTTCTCGGTAAGGTATTTTATCACTGCCGGGTTACTGTAGGTGTTTTTGTCCATCACCTTGCACCAGCCGCACCAGGTCGTGTACAGGTCGGCTAGTACGGGCCTTGGGTCTTCCTTTTTCAGCGCTTCCACTTCAGGAAGTGTTTTCCAGTTCATTGTCTCTTTCTGTACCGCACTTCGTGGGGCACAGCCGGCTAGCAAAGCCAGTAAAACCCACACCATAACCTTTTGCATCTTATTTTTGTTGTTTGGTTTAAAGTTACGATCAACTCATGAATAAAATTGTGGTGGCCATAACCGGGGCAAGCGGTTCCGTATATGCGAAAGTTTTGCTGGACAAACTGGAAAAAGCACAGCCCCGTCCCGATGCCGTTGCGGTGGTAATGACACCCAACGCGCGCCAGGTCTGGGAAACCGAACTGGGGGACGCATCTTTCAAAAAATATTCCTTCTCCTTCTATGAACAGCACGATTTCAACGCGCCCTTCGCCTCCGGCTCCGGGCAGTTCAACACCATGATCATCGTTCCGTGTTCCATGGGCACATTGGGACGGATCGCCAACGGCATCTCCAACGACCTGATCACCCGGGCAGCGGATGTGGTGTTGAAAGAACGCCGCAAACTAATATGCGTGGCGCGTGAAACGCCTTATAACCTGGTGCACATCCGCAATATGGAAACCATCACTTTAGCCGGAGGCATCATATGCCCGGCAACCCCATCTTTTTACAGCGTACCGAAAACCATCGAAGAAGTAGCCGCCACGGTGGTGGACAGGGTTCTCGACCTGGCTGGCGTGAAGGTAGATACCTTCCGTTGGGGAAGTGGTTCTTAGGAGCCGGGGTGAAAGCCCCGGAGATACCGAAGCATGAGGAAAACACGGTACCCGGTGCTACCGGGTACCGTGTTTTCACGCGTTCCTTTCCGTTTTTTTCTATTTATAACCTATTGCCGTTTTTTGCAGGTTTGCTGCGTGTTTGCAGGACCCGGTGCCACCGCTAGGTAATTCCCCCTTCCCCGCGGTGTTTTTCTTTCGGCGCGTTAAGTTTTTTCCTACTCTTCCTCCTCGGTGTTTTTCAGTTTCGAGAGCAACGCGTAAGCGTTCTTTACGACAATCTTTTTTCCTGTGATATTTTCTGAAGGAGCCACCAGTATTTTGCCATCCTGCGTTGCAGTTCTTTTCACCGTTACCATGGAATAATTGCCATTGCCATTGTCGGTGAAAATACATTCGTCGTTGCCGAAGCGGACCACCGCTTCTTCCGGAACGATGATCCCCGATGTATCTGAGACCGCAATGCGCGCGTTGAGGAACATACCAGGCAACAGGGAATGATCTTCTTTCTCAAAATGACAATGCACCACCACGCTTCTGTTTTCATCCAGGTTACGGCTGATCAGAATGATCTCGGCAGGATGCACTTCATTGGGACGGTCACTAAGGGTGAGGGCCACTTTCTGACCGATCTTCAAGGCTGGAATATCTTTTTCAAAGACGGTGAGCGCCGCATGGATATCATCAGGATTCACCAGTTCAAAAAGCACATCTGTCGGGTTCACGTATTTGCCGATGTTCACGTTCACTTTAGAGACGAATCCGTTGATAGGCGCATGTATGGCCACTTTCCGTGTAATCGTTGTTTCAGAAAGGCGGTCCGGGTTCAAACCGAGCAGTCTCAGTTTTTCCCGCAGTCCATGCCACTGGATACGCTGCGCTTTGTATTCCGATTCCGCCTGCTCCAGCGATTGATCGCTGTTTGCTTTGGAGGCGTTGAGGGCTTGCTGGCGCTTGTATGTTTTTTCAAGGTAAGTGATCCTGGAGGCGGCCACGAGGTAGTCTTGCTGCAATTGGATGTAGGCCGGGTCTTCCATCCAGGCGATGGTTTGTCCTTTACGTATTTGCATGCCCGGGAGTAATTCCGTGGAAGAAAGGTAGCCGCCAAGCGGGAAGCTCACGGATACCAGGTTTTGAGGGGGTACTTCTACGATCCCGTTTACTTTTAATTCGTCGGATAACGTTCCGCTTCCCAGTGTTTCAGATACTATTCCTGCATTTTTTACCTGGTTCTGTGTCAGTGAAATACTATTGGCTTCCACCGTATTTTCCGCGGCGGGTTCAGCGGTTTTTTCACTTGAATCTGGTTTGCAGGCGACCAGCGTTGCGGCGATGATGAACGGATATATAAAGTGTTTCATGTTAGTTGTTTTGTCCGGTTAAATAAAGCAGGTTGTTGGCGCTTTTAGCGGATTGAAGCTGGGTGTCGAGCCATGCTATCTTTGCTTCCATGGCTTGCCGCACCACCAGGTTCCATTCCAGGTAACTGATGTCCCCGTTGTCAAGTTGTTGCGTGGCGAGTTGTATTGTGGTAGCTGCGTTCGGCAGGATGGTCTGTTGGTAAACGCTCAGTTGCTGATAAAGTCTTTGGTAACGAGCGGTTTCTTCGTTGACCGCCTGTTGCAATTGAAGTGTTTGTGCTTCTAATTGTTGTTGTGCTTCCAATGTTTTGATCTGTGCCGCGGCTGCACTCTTTGACCTCGATCTGCCAAGTAAAGGAACGAGGATGCCTGCCTGTACCGTGGAAAATCTTCTGCTGCCATCAAAATATTGTTCAGTATTCACATCGGTTTGTTGCCATCCCCGGATAGACGTGTTATAATAACCAATGGTGAAGTCGGGATACTGTTGCATTCTGGCCAGTTGAGCGGCTTGTTCCGCCGATTTTACCTGCGTTGTAAATGGGAGCAGCAGCGGGTGAACGGCAGATATCGAGCTATCCGGCAATGGTGAACCTGTAAAGCCAAGCAGTGTTTTTGTTTCCGGAACAAGTTTGGTGTTTCCAGCAAGAAACCTCAGTTGCTCCACACGTATGTTCTTTTCCGTGAGCGCTTCCTGCACCGCATTCGTATTCAGTAATAGCAATTGCTCAGCGCTATAGGTGCCCATTGCTCCTGCTGCTCCCGCTTCCAGCCTTGTTTTTTCTCTTTCAAAAGCGCCTTTGTACAAGTTTGCGGCTTCTTCCAGCAAGGTCTTTTTTTCAGACCAGTACAGGTACTCAACATAGGTGTTCCTTACCTGAAGGTCGATATTGGCTTCCTGAACATGAAACATGGCTTCGGCTGAAGCGGTTTCTGTTTTCAGTAATGCTTTCTGTTTTGAATAAACACCTGGCCAGTGAATGGTCTGGCTTACACCGAAACGGTTATCAGTAAATGCGGAGTTGATGTTGCCATATTCTCCTGAAATATTTGTTTTGTCGGGGTTGAAGCCGGTTTTTTCAAGCTGTTTCCTGTAATTGATATTGCTTTGTCCGCTCTTAAGAAACGGGTTGTTCGCATTTGCCTGTTGCAGGATTTCCGGCAACGAAGTGTTTTCCTGCGCAAAAAGCCCCGTGGATGCGCAAAGCAGCAGTATCATGGAAAGTGGTTTCATGGTCTGATTTTTACGTATTTTTCTTTGTTCCGACCAAACATATAATATAGGCAGTACAAGCAAAGTGAGCAGCGTGGCGGTAACCAGCCCACCGATCACCACGGTGGCCAATGGGCGCTGCACTTCCGCTCCTGCGCCATTGCTGAGCGCCATCGGGAGAAATCCTAAGGAAGCTACAGCGGCCGTCATCAATACCGGGCGCAACCTGATCCTCGTTCCTTTCAGCACGATTGATCTCAGGTCTTCCATACCTTCCCGCCGGAGGCGGTTGAATTCTGTAATCAACACGATGCCGTTGAGTACCGCCACCCCAAACAGCGCGATAAAACCCACGCCCGCTGAAATGCTGAACGGCATTCCGCGCATACCCAACGCGAACACGCCACCAATGGCTGACAATGGGATTGCAGAAAATATAAGCAGTGCCTGCCTGATGGATCGGAACGCGAAGTAGAGCAGCAGGAAGATCAGCAATAAGGCTACTGGAACGGCAATGGATAAACGCTTCTGCGCCTCCACCAGGTTCTCGAACTGGCCGCCGTAAGTGATGTAGTAACCAGGAGGAAGTGAAAGGCCTGCCGTGGTTTTCTTTTGTAATTCTTCCACAATAGATTGTACGTCGCGCCCACGTACATTGAAGCCCACCGTGATTCTTCGCTTAGCATCTTCACGTTGTATTTGTGATGGGCCTTCCTTAATCGCCACATCCGCTACCTGGTTCAGTGGAATCTGCATACCACCGGGTGTTTGAATTAACAATTGTTGCACATCTTTCAGCGACTTTCTTTGTTCCGCGCCAAGTCGCACCACCAGGTTGAACCGTCTTTCTCCTTCGTACAATAATCCGGCGGATGCACCCGCGAATGCGGTGTTGATTACGGTGTTCACGTCTTCGATCTGTAAGCCGTACCGGGCAAGCGCCGCTCTGTTAAAATCTATTACGATCTGAGGCAGACCGGCCACTTTCTCCACATACAGGTCCTTTGCGCCTTCAATATTTCCAGCCAGGTTACCGAGTTTACCGGCGTAGTGCGCAAGCGTATCCATATTTTCCCCGAATATCTTACACACCACATCCTGCCGGGCACCCGTCATCAGTTCATTGAAACGCATTTGTACGGGGAACATGAAGCCTACGTTGATGCCCGGAACATCTTTCAGAGCATCGCCCATTTTTTCGGCGAGTGCATCAAAATTTTCAGCTGTGGTCCACTCATCTTTGTCTTTCAGGATCACCATCATATCGCCCCAGTCCATGGGCATGGGATCGGTGGGGATTTCTCCGGAGCCCAGTTTGGTGACTACTTTTTCCACTTCCGGGAAACTGTCTTTCAGAATACGTGCCGCCTGTTGAACATATTCGACGCCGGTGGTGAGCGATGTGCCGGTAAGCATCCGGGTTTCCACGGCAAAATCACCCTCTTCAAGTTGAGGGATAAACTCTCCGCCCAATCGCGTGAGCAGGAATATACTTCCGGCAAACAGCGCAAGGGAGATGCCCATGATCCAACGTGGGATACCCAGCGCACGGGCCAGGACAGGCTTGTAGCGTTGTTCCAGCCAGTGCATCATCTTGTCGGCCCAGGTGTCGTGGTGCGTAATTTTTTTACTCAGCACAAGGCTGCTCATCATGGGTACGTAAGTAACGGAAAGCAGGAATGCCCCGATAATGGCGAAGGAAACCGTTTGGGCCATGGGCTTGAACATTTTTCCCTCAATACCTTTCAGTGAAAGAATAGGCAGGTAAACAATGAGGATAATGATCTGCCCGAATACGGCGGCGTTCATCATTTTTCCGGCGGCAGCACTCACTTCCGTGTTCATCTCTTCCTGCGTAATGCGTGAGGCGCCCGCGAACGCTTTGCTGTGCCGGAGGCGGTGCATCACCGCTTCCACGATGATCACGGCTCCGTCTACAATGAGGCCGAAATCCAATGCGCCCAGACTCATCAGGTTCCCGGAAACACCGAACATGTTCATGCAGATGATGGCGAATAGCATGGATAAGGGAATTACAGAAGCCACCACCAGTCCGGCCCTGAGGTTGCCCAGGAACAATACAAGTATGAAAACCACGATCAGCGCACCTTCCAGCAGGTTCTTCTCTACCGTGCCAATGGCGTTGTTCACCATTTTACTCCGGTCCAGGAAAGGCTCTATGGTAACGCCTTCGGGCAGGGTCTTTTTGATGCTTTCGATCTTTTCTTTCACGGCTTTCACCACACTGGAAGAATTGGCGCCTTTCAGCATCATGACCACCGCGCCGGCTACTTCACCCTGGTCGTTGAAAGTGAGTGCACCATACCGCGTGGCATGCCCAATCCCGATAGTGGCCACATCACGCAGGAGCACAGGTGTTCCATTCATGGTGGATTTTACCGCGATCTGTTCCAGGTCCGCAATGCTTTGTGCCAGCCCTTCACTGCGGATGAAAAGTACGCCGCTGCTTTTTTCGATGTATGCGCCACCTGTGTTCTGGTTGCTTTTTTCCAGCGCGGCGAATACATCTGAAAGTGTAAGCCCTATGCTTTTCAGCTTATCGGCCTGCACGTTTACCTCGTATTGTTTCAGAAAACCGCCGAAACTGCTTACATCTGCTACGCCGGGTGTACCCAGGAGTTGACGCCGTACGATCCAGTCCTGCATGGTGCGGAGTTCCATGGCATCGTATTTATCTTCGTACCCTTTTTCGGGCCGGAGCACATACTGGTATATTTCTCCGAGTCCTGTTGTGATCGGCCCCAGCTGTGGTGTACCGGCACCCGCGGGAATATCGTTCTGCACCTGGATCAGGCGTTCGCTCACTTGCTGCCGGGCCCAATACACATCCACGTCGTCTTCAAAAACAATGGTTACAACGGAAAGGCCGAACCTTGAAAAAGAGCGGATCTCTACCAGTCCGCTGATGTTCGCGTTGGCCTGTTCTACAGGAAAAGTGATCAGTCGTTCAACTTCAGGAGCCGCCAGCGAAGGGGCCACCGTGATTACCTGAACCTGGTTGTTGGTGATATCTGGAACCGCGTCAATAGGCAGTTGCGTAACGGAATAACTGCCGAAACTAATAAGGCCGAGCAGAAGAATGCCTACAATGAGTTTGTTCCTTACGGAGAAGGAAATGATAGCGTGAAGCATCGGGAATGATTCGGTTCACGCAAAGACGGACCGCTTCGTACCTCGCGGAGCGGAGACGCAAAGCATAGCTGAGTTGGCAATCACTTGATTGTGCAAGCTCGTTGTCTTTGCTGACCGTAGGTCTATAAACGTTCAATACACTGAACTGCTTTCTGCATTGAAGCTGTACAAATAAAACAAACAGCTCCTTGCGTCTCTGCTCCTGCGAGGAACGAAGCAGTGCGTCTTTGCGTGAAAAATTAAAAAATGAATTACAACCAAACAACTCGCTACACCCGCGGAGGCTGCCAGATATTCCCCGTCGTAGTAGTGGGGAGCGATGTTTCCCTTGTAATCGGAAAAGAAGCAATTGCTTCAAAAGAAGGAATAGAAATAATATCGAACGAAGGTGCGGGGTTATAAAATACAACCGCGGCGTTTACGCAATCGTGCGTTTTGAACGGCAACTGCATATCGCGGTCATAATCCGCATCCTGCTCGTCAAAAGCGGAATAGTGTTCTTTCAGAAAAGCGAGAAGAGAAGTGGAGGGATCTTTTTCACGATGCTCCATAAAATGCTGCACCAATACGGGAAGTTTCAACAACTGATGAAACTCCGTTTGGGTGGATACACATATCCCGATAAGGAAAAAAGCGATCCATTTTCGCATGGGGCAAAGGTATCAATATTTTCGGGACAAAAAAATCAATACCTTCAAGTCAACAAGCCAACACGATGATTGAGTCCATCAGAAAACAATACAATCAGCTGTTTACAACGGAGGGATACCGTTCTTTCCTGGCCGCTCTGGAAGAAAAATACCCTGGTGTGGTGGAGTTCCGGATCGCCGAAACGCCCGTGTTTATACCGCGTGATTTCTCCCGGAAAATGGAAGAGACCTGTGCGTATATAATTGACAGTATGATGAAGCCCGGGTTTATGGAGGCTACGGCAAGAGCGGTTCCCGCTGAAGAATGGACCCCGGGAGAAACAGCGCATTGTCATTGCCTCGCCTTTGATTTCGGGATATGCAGGAATGCTTCCGGGGAACTGGTGCCCATGTTGATTGAAATGCAGGGATTCCCCTCGCTTTTTGGTTTCCAGGTGATGTTCCCTGAATTGATGAAGGAATACTTATGGATGCCGGAGGGGTACAGCCAGTTTATGGGTGGACATTCCAAAGAAAGTTTTCTGCAATTGCTGAAAGAAACAATTGTGGGGGCGCATGCGCCTGAAGAAGTGGTGTTGCTGGAAATTAAGCCACACGAACAAAAAACCCGCATCGATTTTTATTGTACCACACAGTACCTGGGTATTCAACCGGTTTGTATTACAGAAGTTTTTTCAGAGAGGAATGACCTGTATTATGAATTGAATGGCCGAAAAATACAAATAAAGCGCATATACAACCGTGTTATATCCGATGAGTTGAAGGGAAGAAAAGATATCCTGGATCGCGCGCTGGATTTTTCAAAACCCTGGAACGTGGAATGGGTGCCGCATCCCAACTGGTTCTACCGGTTGAGCAAGTTTACCCTTCCGTTATTGAAACATGAATATATTCCGGAAACCAGGTTCCTGCATGAATGGAAAGAACTGCCCGCCGACCTGGAAAATTATGTACTCAAACCTTTGTTCTCGTTTGCTGGTCAGGGCGTGGTGATCGATGTAACGATGGAAGATATTACTGCTATTAAAGATCCTGAAAACTGGATACTGCAATCGAAAGTGAATTATGCGGATGTGATTGAAACGCCTGATGGCGCGGCAAAGGCGGAGATCAGGCTGATGTATTTGTGGCCCGAAGGGGCTGCAAGACCGCAACTGGCGATCAACCTGGCACGATTGAGCAAAGGAAAAATGATTGGTACGCGGTACAATAAAGACAAGACCTGGGTGGGTGGAAGTGTGGCGATGGTGGAACAGGATCAGGACAAACTTCCGGGCTGAGCCGCCATTTGAGCGGAACCGAAAACCGCGTCCTGTAGGAAGTTCGGAAGCACATTGGAATAGGTCCAAAGAATTTTATCCGGATCGTTCAGTTGTTCGATCATGCTTTGCCATTTCTCAAAGCCATGGTTCTCGATAATGGTCTTTTTTTTGTCCTCCCTTTGCAGGTACATGGTCATGCCTACTGCATCAGCTTCCGGGTGGAATTGCGTCCCGATCATGTGTTCGTTGAAACGTATGGCCATGATGGCTCTTTCTAATGCTACATGGGGGCGTTCTTTCTCTATCGCCAATATACTTGCGCCGGTTTTTTCCATGCGCAAGGCATCGGGCTCGATCACCTGGAAATCCCTGCTGTCCACTACATAAAAAGGATCCTGCAAGCCTTCAAATACTGGTTCTCCAATGCCTGCCTCCATCAGGTGGACCGGGAAGATGCCGAATGCAGTGGATTTCCTCCTGCATACGTTCGCAAGTTGCAGGTGCCTGCATATTAATTGGAAGGAATGGCAGATGAAAAAGACTTTTTTAGGCGGAAGGCTGCTATTGGCGTTCCATGCCTGCATGTCCGCGAACCAATTGAAATATGCGGCTTCCCAGGCGCTGCCCTCCGTATCCAACGGGCTGCCTGGACCTCCTGAAGAAATGTAAAGGTCGTAAGAAGTATCGGGCACCTGGTGGCGCAAACGAACGTCATACTCATCCCAAACAAGGTTGAGCTGATGTAATGCTCCGAATTGTTGCAGGATTTCCCGAATGCAGCGCATCCCTTCATTGGGTTGGCCCTCATACAGGTCAAGTATGGCCACACGGATATTTCTCTTCGCACCGAACATGCGGCAAATATAGCTGAAATTTATCAATTGATGGCCGGGCGAAAGATAGGGTTCCGTTAAAAAACGGTACGGGATAACGTGATAATACGGGTGGATGAATGTTGAAAGATTGATTTTACGTGCCTAACTTTGCCTGCTACACATCCTCGAGGAACTGATCCCTGATATAGTCTACCACCTGGATCAGGTTGCCACCACTCTCTTCATATACCTTCAGTTGCCTGTCGGCACCGGTGCCGCGGTCGAGCATGGTATGTATGTATGAGATGGCGTGTCTGCAACCGAGGTGATCTGCGACATCATCCACGAAATCCAGGAGTTCGTAGATGAGGGCGCGGGTGTTAACTTCTTCTTCCTTGCCGAAATCGATGAGCCGGCCATCGATGCCGTACCTGCTGGCGCGCCATTTGTTCTCGTTGATAAAGGCGCGTTTGTAGATGATGAAGTTGAGGTTTTCCATCCGGAGTTTGTAAAGCTTCGCGCAGATGCACTGGAACAGCGCCGTGATGGCGATGGTTTCAGAGATGGTCATGGGCACATCGCAGATACGGAACTCAACGGTATCAAAGAAGGGGTGTACACGGAGGTCCCACCAGATCTTCTTGGCGTTGTCAATGCAATTGGTTTTTACCAACAGCTTGATGTAGTTGTCGTATTCTTCGATGCTTTCGAAATAATCCGGGATGCCGGTGCGGGGGAATTTGTCGAATACCTTGGTGCGGAAAGATTTGAAACCGGTGAGCCTTCCTTCCCAGAAAGGGGAGTTGGTGCTGAGTGCGTAAACGTGCGGCAGGAAATACCGGGCGCTGTTGGCGATGTGGATGGCCATTTCCCGGGTTTGCATGCCCACATGCACGTGGAGGCCGAAAATGAGGTTGCTGCGGGCGGCTTCCTGCATTTCGTTCACGATCTCGTGGTAACGGGCGTGGTCGGTAATAAGTTGGCGCTCCCAGTGCGAGAAAGGGTGGGTGCCTGAGGCGCCTATGGCGTAACCCAGATCACCTGCGATGCCCGAGAGTGTTTTGCGTAGCAGTGCCACGTCTTTGAAAGCCTCATCGATGTCCTGGCAGATATCGGTGCCTACTTCCACCACGGCCTGGTGCATTTCGGCCTTCACTTTATCTTTGATCACTTTCTGTCCTTCCTGCACAATCTTTTGTTCATGGCTCCTGAGCTCCCGGGTTTCGGGGTCGAGTACCATGTATTCTTCTTCCACGCCCAGCGTGAAATGCTTGTAGTTGATGTTGGCCATGCTTCGTTTGATTGCTTGTTAGCGCAGCGTTTGCTGGTGTGAACTTCTGCGGATGTATTCGCCCCAGGTCAGGTTATCCTTTCCATCCACCTGCGCCAGCGCTTTTTCAATGGCAAAAGTGGCGACGGTTTCCACCACCCATTCAAAATTCTCCGCTCCCACGCTGTGAATATCGGCATCCGGAGCGGGATTACAAAAATCTATCGCATAAGGAACGCCGTTGCGAACGGCAAGTTCCACGGTATTAAAATCGTAGCCCAGGTACTGGTTGATGCGCAACACGATCTCCTCCATTTCCCGGAGCCGTTCAGCCGAAGGCGAAAAATCCGCGACATACCGCAGGTGAAAGGGATTGCGGGGTTCATAGGGCATGATACGCACATATTTGCCGCCAATACAATAGCAGCGGTAGTACTCTTCGAAAACGATTTCCTCTTGTAACAACATCACGAGCTGACCCGTCTCGCCATGTTTTTCAAAAAAGTCTTCCGGTCCCGTGAGCCGGTACACACTTTTCCAGCCCCCGCCGGCAAAAGGTTTCATATAAGCAGGAAACCCAACATAGGAAAAGATGGACGGCCAGTCCATGGGATAAGAAAGGTTGGAGAAAGATGCTTCTGATGTATCCGTAGGTAACTCCCGGGAAGGTAGGATCACTGTTTTTGGAACGGGAACCTCGATTTTTGTGGCCAGGCAGTTGTTGAAGAATTTTTCGTCGGCGCTCCACCAGAACGGGTTGTTGATCACCGCCGTACCACACAGCGCCGCGTTCTTCAGGTAAGCGCGGTAGAACGGGACATCCTGCGATATCCGGTCGATTATCACGGCGTAGCCGGAGGGTTCTCCCTGCATCACTTTATCGATTACCACGGGTTCGGCTATAATGCCCGCAATGCCCCTGCTGTTGATGCGTTCGATGAACGCTTCGGGAAAACTTCTTTCTTTACCGAAAAGGATACCTATTTTCTTCATACAAATGTTGTTGGTGTAAGAGTTGTGCTTTATAAGAATGGTTATTTCACCAATGATAGATAATGGGGAAACATGTTCAGCCATAAGGGCCAGTCGTGGACCGCTTCGGGACGTATATCCAGCCAGTGGTTCACTCTTTTCTTCAGTAATATATTGCTCATTTCCTCATTGTAGGGACGACATATATCATTTTCTCCCGTGCCCAGCACGATGCCGAGCCTCCAGATATCAGGGTGGTTGGCATCGGGCACGAAGTCAACCGGATTATTAAAATAGACATGGTCGTCGAAATAGCCATCCAGTCTTCCTTTGATGTTGAATACGCCGCTCATGGAGAAGATGTAGCTCACAATATATGGGTGCCTGAATCCGAAGTTGAGAGCATGGTATCCCCCGAAACTGCATCCTGCGGCAATGATGCGTTGGTGTCCCGTTTCCTGCTGCATTCTCGGAACGATCTCGTCTTTCAGCATGGTATCATAACGGTGCTGGTTCCAGGCCCTTTCGCCGGGATGCGCCTGTTTGTTGTACCAGGCGAAACTGTCGAAACTGTCCGGGCAGTAAATTTTCATCTTGCCCTGCTCCAGGAACCAGGATGCCGCCTGTATCAGGTGCCTGTCTTTTGCTTCGTAATATTTTCCCATGGAAGTGGGAAAGAGCAATACGGGAATTCCTGCCGTTCCAAAGACCAGCATTTCCATTTCGCGTTCCAGATTTGGGGAGTACCAGCGGTGAAATTCCTCTTGCATGCAGTGTATTTGAGGTGCTACCAAATATATCTTTTTTACGGCAGAATTCCTACATTTGGCGTTTACATTAATGAAAGGATCATGCACGGCAATTACCGGCCGTATGTATGTTTCGAAGAATAAACCGGAAGGATGTCTGTTATTGCTGCGAAAGAAATGTACCACCATACCACACTGCTTAGTTCATTGCACCTGAACCGCGAGGTAAAGGTGGAATGCTGGTATCCCGCACCTGGAGATATAAGGGAAGAATACCGCCTTATTCTCGTAAACGATGGACAACTGTTACACGATGCAGGGTTCCCGTCCACACTTTCAACTTACCATTCCGAAGAAGCCAATGTGCCTGTTTTTTGTGTGGGTATTCACGCGGGCAAAGAAAGGTTAATGGAGTACGGTACTATAAACGAAAAGGATTACCTGGGCCGTGGCGCTAAAGCCAGACTGTACGCGCGTTTTGTAATGGAGGAATTGTTGCCCTGGATACGCATGCAATACCGCATTCCGGCTTTCCGTGAAAAAATATTCGCTGGGTTCTCCCTTGGTGGATTAAGCGCTTTGGATATCGTGTTGAACCACCCCCATGAATTCTCCTGTGCCGCTGTTTTCTCCGGCTCACTCTGGTGGCGGAACCTAGCGCTGGACCATGAACATTATGCAGATGAAAATAACCGCATCATCCATAACTATGTGAAGTCCCTTCCTTATTTCCCCTGGATGCGTTTCTTTTTCGAATGCGGAACGGAAGATGAAGCGGCGGACCGCAACAACAACGGCGTGATCGATTCCATTGATGATACGCTTGACCTGATAAAAATTTTGAAGGAGAAAGGATATGGGGATGAACAGGTGAGGTATTTGGAAATTGAAGGAGGGAAGCATGATGCGGAAACCTGGGGAGCGGCGTGGCCGGTATTTTTGGAGTGGTGAAATAGGATTCGGAGCTTGAAAATTTTTTACAAAATAAAACGGGCGAATCACAATTGCGATTCGCCCGTTTTATTTTGTAAAAAAGAATTTAGAATGTTATTCTGAATCCAAGTTGACTTGTCCACCTGGATGAATTGAAAACGCCATCGCTAATTGTATAAGGTCTGTTATTGGTAGGAGGCGTAAATTTAAATCTTGGTGTGAGGTTCGAAGCGCTTGCATAGCTGTCAAACTGGAGGAGTTGATAATTGTCATTGTTCGCAAAGTACACGGTTCCCCACTTACGATTAATCATGTTGGTGAAGTTAAATACATCGTAAGTTACTTGCAGTTGGTAAGTTCTTCCGGCAAGTTTAATATTAAAATCCTGTTGTAGTTTCAGGTCCACTACATGGGTAAAGGGGAGTCTTGCTCCGTTTCTTTCTGCGTATTGCCCCCTTCGCTTGCTAAGGTATTTGTCGCCATCGATAAAGGCATTAAAAAGTTCCCATTGCTGTTGAGGCGTAAGGGTTCCGTTTTGAAGGAACGTGATCTCTGAAGCATTTCTGGGAACATAAATCAGGTCATTATCTTCAGCGTTGTCCAGGTCTCTCACCATGCCTCTGGACATTACATAACTGTAAGGAGAACCGCTTTGCCCATTATATACCAGGGAAATTGTTGTGGCAAGCCTATTCATTGCATAGCTGAATTTCTTGGAAACGAAAGCGTTGATTCTATGGCCCTGGTCGAAATCGCTTCTGCTTAATGTTATAAAGTTTCTGCCATTGACAGTTTCCATATATCTCCATTGCGAACTGTTCTGGGAGCTGGTACCTTCATTCAGCACGGTTGAACTTCCATAGGAATAGTTAGCATTAAGGGCGAATCCGTTTTTAAATGACTTGTCTATGGATGCTGTGAAATTATATGCATAACCCTTTTTGCCATCATTGTTTGAAAGGAGATATACACCAGTATAAGGATTGGAGCCATTAGAGCGCATAGGGATTCTGGCCGTGAAACTTCCACTTAATGGATAAACATTTCTTTGGTCTGCACCCACGCTTGTTCCAGTTGGCGCAAGTATGTTTACACTTTTGTAGTCAATTTCATTGATGTTTTTGGTGAAAATTCCCTCTATGGTAAACTTCCAGCCCTTACCAAGATTTTTGTCAACTGCCAATGATGTTCTGAATACTTTATTCATTCTAAAGTCCTCAGAAATAATATTCACCTCTCCGGAAGGGATATTGAGGGTTTGTCCAAAGTCGGAAGCTACATATTGATCAAAAGGGTCAGGACGGAAAGCTACGTTACTAGCATTTATTCCGCCGATAACTACTCCGTTATTATTGTAAATTGCTCCCGGCCAAACCAAAGGAACTCTTCCTGTAAACATCCCGAGACCTCCTCTAATCGTGATATCTTCCTCATTAATCTTGTAAACGAATCCAATTCTTGGATTGATCGACAGTTTAGGGTTGTTGATTTGTCCAGAGCGCGCTCCCTTAAGATCATAATATTGTGAAATGGCACCAAGGGCGGTATCATTGAAGAACTTGTCAGTTTTCGCTGTGGTGAGAAAATAAGCCTTGTCTGCCCGTACACCAAGATTCAAAGTGAAGTTGTCTGAAACTTTAATTTCATCGTTCACAAAAAATGCAAGACGTGCAGTGTTGAACTTGGCCGCTGCGTTTTCAGAATTGTCTCCAGTTACGTCGTCTACTAGCGAGTAAGAACGGTTATAGGTGGTTGCAGAACCTCCGTTAAGAAATGCTGAAAGATTTGGGAAATCGTATGAGCCATAGTTTTGACGAATGAAAACATTATAAGACTTGCTGAATTCATTGTCTGTTCCTATAGATATACTGTGGCTTCCTGCATATAATTTGAACACATCGAAGAGCGCGTAGTTGTTTTGCTTCAACAAATTACCGGTAGAAAATTCTTCGGTTCCAAAGTACAGATTAGATGAGCCGTCTCTTATGCGGACGCGTGGAAATGGATTGCCCATTGCTCCTCTGTCATCTTCAACATTGGTAAAGGTGAGAAGGAGTCGGTTGCTTTTGCCCGCTTTCAGACGGGAGTTCAACTCCAATGTTCCGGAATTTGAAAGCGTTGGAAAGGCGTAGCCATTATTGTAGAAATTAATGTTCTGATTGGTGCTTCTGCTGGTATTGAGCCGCTCGCCTTTATTCATCCTATAGGACGCGCTGAGCCTGTGTATGGCATTTATATTCCAGTCAACTTTAGCCACTATCCTGTCTGCCGTTACTTTTTCCGGGTTATCCAGGTAGCCTCCCGGATCATAACCATAAGTGTTTTTCAGGACATTGGTAAGGTTGGTCAGATCTGACTGAGTTAATGAACCTTCATAGTTGTCAAAATTGAAAGGTTGCGGTCTTTCATCGCGTTGTACTTCTCCGTTGAGGAAGAAAAAGAGCTTGTTTTCAATAATGGGGCCACCAACACGGAAGCCATAAGTTTTATTACTGAAATTGGAAAGCTTTACAGCCTGGCTCTTGTCAATCCCAGGTGTTTTGCCGGATAGGTTCTGATTCCTAAAAAAATAGTATACGGAACCTTCGTATTTATTTGTACCGCTTCTGGTGATCGCGTTGATGCCGCCCCCGGTAAAGTTGCCAAGCGAAGCGTCGTAGGGTGAAAGTACCACCTGAAACTGGTCAATGGCGTCAATTGAAATCGGTGCAATACCGGCCTGGCCTCCATTGGTTCCAGATGCAGCAAGTCCGAATACATCATTGTTAACCGCACCGTCAATGTAAAAACTGTTGAACCGGTTATTCTGGCCAGCAATTGAAATGCCGCCATCATTGGTGATTTTGGTTTGAGGGACATACCTTAAATAGTCAGCGATATTTCTTCCTACTGTTGGGAGGTTGGCCATTTTGTCTTTGCCTATGTTTGTTTCTGCCCCCCCCTTGGCCCCCTGCGGGTTTCTCCTGCTACTAGAAACAATAACTTCACTTAACTGGGAGCCTTCATTAGAGAGCGTTGCATCCTGCTTGGAAGTTTCACCTAGTGATAACTGAATATCACTTTTAACAAGTTTTTCATAGCCAACGTAAGAAATTTCAATAATGTAAGGACCACCTGGGTTGATATTCGCCAGGTCATAGCGTCCGCCTGTCCTCGTGGTTGTCGTGTAGACTGAGCCTGTAGGAACGTGGGTGGCTTTTACCGTTGCGCCAACAAGCGCCTCTCCATTTTTGGCTTTTACGGAACCACTCATACTACTGGTGGTCACCTGCGCGAACATAGCCGCCGGTAGTACCAACAGGGCAAGTAGGTACAAAATTCTCTTAATAAGCATAATGTATGTGTTTTACTGTGCAAAGATGAAGAAATATGTTAAAGGCTTTTTTAGGATTTGTTAACAAATTATTAGGACATGAAAAATACCCAGATGCTGCATGTTAACAGGAAATTCATGGTAAACCCTGCCCTAAAGAAGCCGCTCAACTTTTGCCCGTCTTTAATCGTTACATTTGCACTTTAATCCCGATAAAAGATGTTAGACAGTATAGAAAGTGCCATAGCCGATATCAGGAACGGAAAAATGGTGATCGTGGTAGATGATGAAGACCGTGAAAATGAAGGGGATTTCGTGATCGCCGCCCGCCACGCCACCCCCGAAGTGATCAATTTCATGAGTAAATACGGTCGCGGACTGATTTGCGCCCCAATCACAGAGGAACGCTGCACTGAACTGGGACTGGAAATGATGGTGAACAGCAATACTTCCCTCCACGAAACGGCATTCACCGTTTCCGTTGACCTGCTCGGTCACGGCTGTACAACGGGCATATCCGCCCACGACCGCTCCAAAACCATTCTCTCCCTCATCGATCCCGATACAAAACCCGGCGACCTCGGCCGCCCCGGACATATATTCCCGCTCCGCGCCAAAACCGGCGGTGTACTCCGCAGAACCGGCCATACCGAAGCCACCATCGACCTGGCAAGGCTCGCCGGATTCGAACCCGCGGGCGTACTCGTGGAAATCATGAACGATGATGGCTCTATGGCCCGCCTTCCCGAACTGGAAGTGCTCGCCAAACAATTCGACCTCAAAATCATCTCCATCAAGGACCTGATCGAATACCGCCTGAAATCCGACTCGCTCATCGAAGAGATCGTGCGCGTGGAGATGCCCACGCAGTATGGTAATTTTCAACTGGTCGCTTTCCAGGAACGCCATACCAGCAACGAACATATGGCGCTTATCAAAGGCTCCTGGGCAAAAGATGAGCCCGTCCTCGTGCGCGTACACTCTTCCTGCTTCACCGGCGATATCCTCAGTTCCCTCCGCTGCGATTGCGGTGAACAATTACACAAAGCCATGCAAATGGTGGAATCCGAAGGCAAAGGCGCTATCCTGTACATGAATCAGGAAGGCCGCGGCATTGGCTTGCTGAACAAACTGAAAGCATACAAACTCCAGGAGCAGGGCATGGATACCGTGGAAGCGAACCTCCACCTCGGCTTCCAGACCGATCAACGCGATTATGGCGTTGGCGCACAAATCCTCCGCCACCTCGGCATCAGTCGCATCAAACTGATGAGCAACAATCCAAAAAAACGCACGGGCCTCATTGGTTACGGCCTCGAAATCGTAGAAACAGTACCCATCGAATCCTGCCCCAACCCCCACAACGAAAAATACCTTACCACAAAACGGGACAAAATGGGCCATGAAATTCTGAATGGTATGCCCCAAAACCCCGTCGTATCAGGGAATAGTTAATTCAAAAGAATATATAATAGTATAGAAAATGCCCCGTACAAAACCGGGGCATTTTCATTATCAAATCTTATTAAATCAGTCCGTGAATTCAATGTCATCTACACACAAAATCAAGGCGTTGCGTCGCTGCATTGCGAGGTACGATGCAATCGCGAGAAATAAAAAAAACTTCAGCAATAAAACTTACTTCACCCCACTGCTATCCTTCCGCTTCCGCAACAAATCCCCCAGCGTCTCAAACTCCTTTCTCACCGAAATACTCGCCCCGGAACGATTCCGCTGCCTGCCCACATAAAAATCATAACTGTTCCTTGTAAAGAATGTAGCCCGCACCCTGCCGTCCGGCGTAATCTTCCATTCCGCGTTCAGATCCGGGAGGAACTGAAAATTCAACTGTGCCTGCTGCATGGTACTCAGCCCGAAATCCAGTTCACTCCCGAAAGTGAATGTGAGCCTGTCGTTCAGAATACTTTTACCCACGGAGAGGTTGAAATTACTCCGGTCTATCACCAGGCCCGAGCGACCGGAAGACGAGGAGTTCTCCAATATGATGTTACTACCGTTGTAAAAACTGGTAGATATGTTCACCTTCAATGTTTCATCCTTGAAGATTTTTTGCAATACGGAATTGAATTCCTTGCTGAGCGTATTGGAGAAAATACCCGAAATGGTATTTACCACCACACCTTCCACGAAGGAGGCGCCCACGTCCACGTTGTTGGAAGAGAAGGGCGCGAAACTGTTGAACACCACGAGGTAGGTCACCTGTTTGTTCAGTTCCTGGTTATCCTGTTTAATCAGTTCGAGGGCCTGGGTGAAAGCCAGGTCGTTGCGGAAGGGCATGTTGGTGGGGAAGTCGAAGTTGAAGCGGATATCCGGGCGGTTCAGACTTCCCCTCAGTTCAGCGATCACATACACGTCACCCCGGTATTTCCGGATATTGGGGTCGCCGAGAAGCGCCGAGTTCTGCGAGGAGATCAGGTCGCTGAAGCGCACGTTCTGCGCGGTGTATTCCGCATCAATCTTAATATCCGCTTCATATGGATCCCCGTTCCACTGGATATAATTGCCCGCGCCCGGACGAAGGGTAAATGGTTTCCGTACCAATGTCTGGAAACTGAAATTGTATTCGCCCCGGTCAATCTCGTAGCGACCGTTCATGGTAAATCGATCTCTCGTGCCGATGTGGAAGTTCACGATACCTTTGCCCGTGGCTTTGATCACGTCGCCGGTAAGATCGTCAAGGATCATATCGATGGAAAGCAGGTTGTTCGCGGTCACGTCCATGTCCAGGGTAAAGTTGGATTCTTTCTTCATCGCATCGTTGGCGTTCATCTCACGCCCATACACTTTCCAAACGATGAAATCGGCGCTGCCGCCTTCGCGGGTGCTGGAAGAAGGAATGAAAATATGCGAGGAGTCGGTGGGTTCTGCACGGAGCGTCATGCGGATATCCGATTCGGGTCCGGTGATGCTCATGGTAGCCCTGCCGCGCGCCTGACCGTAAAACTGTGGGTTGTTGGCGGCGAAGGTGTTCAGCAGTTCGAGACGGTTCGCGCTGAGGTTCAGGTTGAACCGCATATCGCTGAAATTGTTATGGGCCAGACTTCCGGAGCCACGGGCTGAATCGCCGAAGCGGTCGTACACCACAAATTTTCCAAAATCAATCCCTTCTTCGGTGAACTGGATCGTGGTGGTGGGCAGCCGGTATTCTACCTGGGTATAGTCCACTTTCAGCATGGCGTTGGTTAAGGTAACGGGACCGGTATACACCAGGTTATCGCCTGATCCCCTGATCCTGAGTTTGCCCGTTGCCTTGCCTTCGATTTTACTGAAGATGCCGGTCAGGTATTGCTGCAGCAGGTTTACCCGGGTGTTGCGTACATCCGCCAGTATATCGATCTCCTGCTGCGTGGTATCTTTTGTATTTACGGAACCGGATATGTCGAATGTATAATCTTTATTATCCGCTTCCGCGAGGAAGTTGACCTTGCCTGATTGCAGCATGTAGTTGGCGTTTCCGCGGATGTTTCCGATGGAGTCGTTATCCAGTCTGAATTGTTCTATGTTGAGGTCCGTTTCGGCGGAAAGTTTCCCGAAGGGATCCGCTACGCGTACCGTACCATGCAGGATGCCTTCCAGCCTGTTGCTGGTGATAAAGAAAGGGGCGAAGTCGCCGATATTGATGTTGGCCAGATCAACGCGAAGGTCGTTGGTATAACCGATATCGGAAGGTTCAGTGGATACCGTGATCTCCTGCAGGTCCTGGTAGATGCGCAGGTTACTGGAGTTGAGCTGGTTTTTCCGGAGGATCAGTTCCCCGTTCCGGTCGATCGCCCATGTTTTCCCGTTGATGTCAAAGTTGGACGCGTTGAATACGATTTGTACGCCATCGGATAACGTGATCACTTTGGCGCTGATGTTCGCGGTATTGAAAGTCTGGTTGGCCGTGGCTTTTATCGCGATATTGGACGTATCGTTCCTGGAAGCGATGGTGATGCTGGTTTCGGGGAAATACAAACTATCGTTCACCACGGTATTGCCTATTACGGTGTGCAGGTTCAATGCGTTGAGGTCGCCGTTTCCTTTCAATACCAATCCTGAAAAACCGACATCTCCGATGTTGAAGGAAGGAATATCGGCATCGAGGGTGAAGATGTTTTGTGCCGAATTGATTCTTCCGCTGAAAGCGCTGTTGTCGAACCCTGAAATGCCGAGGTCAAGTAAGGAGATGTATTCATCCACGCTTTTTGTTTTCACCACGAAGCTAAAATCTTCGTCGGTGCTCAGGCGTTTGGGCGTTTTCACATAGCTGGGGTAATAGATGCTCAGGAATTGAGACACGGCCGCGGGCATATCGCGCACGGAGTATTTGCCCACGATGGCGGCATCCAGTTCATTGCTTTTGAGTACAAGCGTTTTGTAGTCGTCAATGATTCTTGAACTGAGGTTGAGGGAGTCGAAAGATATCCTTTTACCGGAAACATAGGCGGACGCATTGTAGATGCGTGCTTCTCCGAGGAAGTTGTCGATATCGTCTCCTTCAAAATTGAGGGCGAACGAACCAGTAAAATCGAAAGGTTTTCGGGAGAATCCGAGTTTTTTGAGGTCGGCTTTTTGTACGAGCGCATCAAAATCGAACCGGGGTATCTTGTTGCTGAAATCCACCAGTCCGTTGAGGTGGAACACGAGGTTACTGTCCAGCGATTGTATCCATCCGTTGAACTTTTTCCTGCTGAGCGTTCCTTTCGCGGCGATATCCGTATAAGTGTACCCATTAGCTTCGAGCGATTGGATTTTCGCATCGAGGTCGGCGTTGATGTTTTTAAGTTCAAAATCTGTTCCTTTCAGTTTGGAAGAGAAACTGATTGTTCCAAGCTGCGGCACATTAAGGAACTTTCCGATATGGAAACTATTCGCGCTGAGGTTGCCGGAATACCGTGCCATACTGTTCTCCGGCAATTTCATGTTTACGTCGGAAGTGATGGAACCCAGGTTGGTGCGAATGGTACCATAGGTTACGAAATCCCTTATAAACCCGGTGAAGTTACCCTGGAACTGCAGCCATTCTATGGATTGTATATTCGGTTGTGTGATGGTGCGCAGTTGTGGAACGATCAGCATGGCGTCTTCCGAAGTGGTACGGAAATCCCTTGCTTTGAAATCAATATAGGTTCTTTCGATGTAAGGCAATCCTGAAATGGTGAGGTCCCCGTTAAGTGAAGTGTTTTTGCCTGCTTCAACGAGAAGGTTGCGTCCTTTAAGGTTTTCTATTCTGCCCGAAACATTTCCCGATACTTTAAGTTTCTTCTTCCACGACTTTAATTCCGGGGCGAAGAAGGCGATATCGTCGCTATCGATCACGGCATCTTCAAAATTACCGGTTAAACGAACCCTTCTTTCGAAGTCGATCATATCGTCGTTGAAGTTTTCGTACTCCATGGCGAAGTAGTTCTTTAGCCTGCTTTTCGGGGTCCTGATGTCCAGGTTGCTGAAGAACATGCCTTTGGGAAAGAACTTAATATCAGCTCTTAATGTATCTACTGTAAACCCCGATCTTTCTTCAAAATGAAGGGCCGCCTTTCCTGAAATGGTATCCTGCTCCCATTTGAAATTCCTGAACCGTCCGCTGATGGTGGTGAAATGGATGTGGTTGGGATCGAAAGAGGCGTACACGCCGCGTTCTGTGCGGAGGTCGTGTTTGAATTGCCCTTCCCGCAATCCGAGGTTGGCGACTTTAATCAACCAGTTATCGGGGTTCCATTGGAGTTCATCGCTGTTCATAGCCACAGCATCGTTTCTTTTCGGCCTGAGGCTGTCGGGACGGAGCCCGTCGTATTGGTAAACGCTGAAGAATGGGTTGCGGAGAATGAGCGAGTTGATGTCGATGATGCGCTTCGCGAAGCTGATTTCCCTGGCATTCATTTCCATGGAAGCGAGCCTTGCGGTGAGGTCTTCCCCGCGCCATTCATCCCTTTGGATGATGGTGGTATTGGTGAGGTCTATCTCGCGGATATCCAGTTGTATGTTCTTTTTCTTTTTTGTTTTTGTGGAAGGCGCGGAGCCGAAATAGTTGGCGATGAACTGGTAGTTCCAGGTACTGTCTTTCCGGTGGAGGTAAATGCTCGCGTCATCCAGTCCGATGTATTTCAGTTCTATATTGCTTCTTACGAAAAACCAGTCGGTGATGTTTACTTTAAGTGTTCCGGCATATAGGAGGGTATCCCGGTTCAGGTCCTCAATCAGTGTACCTTCCAGTAACATCCTGTTGAAAAGGGCGAAATCCACTTTTTTGATGGAAACATTCGTCTTCAGGTCTTTGGAAAGGCGGTGCGTCACTTTGCCGACGAGCCAGTTCTGGACAGGAGTGGTTTGTACAAGTCCCCAGGCCAGGATCAGCAGGAGAATCAGAACCAGGAAGGTCCGCAGCAGGAAAGTAAAAAAGCGCTTCAGGAAATTACCTCGATTGATGTGTAAAAATAGGTAAACAAACCTACGTGGCAAATTCAATACCAAAGAGATAGGAAGTATTTCATCCCTTTTAATTTAACAGAAACTTTGAATGGGGTTTTTGGGTAGCTTGCGGTAGAAAACCTGCACCAATGAGAATACTGCTATTGCTACTATTCGCTTTCCCTACTATCGCTTTTGCCCAAACAGCCTCTTCTCCCCGTTATGTGTTGGTGATCCATGGTGGCGCCGGCACCATCCTGAAAAGTTCAATGACGCCGGAGGCGGAAGCCGCGTACCATGCCGCATTGAAAGCAGCTTTGGCCGCGGGTGAAACCATTCTGAAAAACGGCGGCAACGCATTGGATGCCGTGGAAGCCGCGGTGCGGGTGATGGAAGATAATCCCCTTTTCAATGCGGGTAAAGGAGCGGTATTCACCAACGATGGCCGCAACGAACTGGATGCCGCCATCATGGATGGGAAAACATTATCGGCAGGTTCAGTGGCTGGCGTTACCACCATTAAGAACCCGATCACAGCGGCACGCGCGGTAATGGAACAAAGCCCCCATGTAATGCTCACGGGAAAAGGGGCGGAAACATTTGCCGCGGAAAAGAAACTGGAAATTGTGGCTCCGTCTTATTTCTATACTGAATCCCGCTGGAAAGGATTACAGCGATTGAAAAAGGAAGATTCACTCAAAACTACACTCGATCACAACGAAAAGCAGGAGGCAGCTGTACTTCAACCCGGCAACCGCGACCATAAATATGGAACGGTAGGTGCCGTTGCCCTGGACCTTCACGGTAACCTGGCCGCGGCAACTTCCACAGGGGGCATGACCAACAAAAAATACGGCAGGGTAGGCGATGCACCCATCATCGGAGCCGGCACTTACGCCAACAATACCACCTGCGCCATCAGTTGCACCGGCTGGGGCGAATACTTTATCCGCCTGGTGATGGCTAAATCAATCAGTGATATGATGGAGTATGGAAAGATGCCACTTTCCAATGCCGCCAATGAAATGATCCATCACAAACTGCCCCAACTCGGCGGCGATGGCGGGCTGATCGCCGTGGATAAGAATGGTAATATTGCCATGCCTTTTAATACCGCCGGGATGTACAGAGGATATGTGAAGGATGGGAAGGTGGTGACGGAGATTTACAAGTAGCTCATTACACCTCCGGTTCCTGCTGGCTCAGACAATGAAAACTTCCCAATCCCCAGATGATCTCGGTGGAATCAATGCCCACCACTTCTCGTGAAGGAAATGCTTCCTGGATGAGCTGCAATGCTTTATCGTCCATCTTGCTGCTGTAGGTGGGAACGATCACCGACTTGTTCGCGATATAAAAATTGGCATAGGAAGCAGGTAGACGCTGGTCATCGTACACCACCGCTTCGGGCATCGGTAATTCAATGATGTTCAGTTGCTTGCCGTTCAGCAGACGCATTTTTTTGAGTTGACTCAGGTTGTGCTGCAGCAACGCGTAGTTCTCATCGTTTTGATCTGTTTCCACTACGGTAAGCACGGTATCTTCATTCACAAAACGGATGGTATCGTCAATATGGCCATCGGTATCATCGCCCACGATTCCTTCGTCCACCCAGAGAATTTGTTCTGCGCCATAATAATCGCGGAGGTAAGTTTCCACCTGTTCCTGGTTCAGGTGCGGGTTCCTGTTAGGATTCAGCAAACAGGCCGTGGAGGTGAGGATTGTTCCTGCCCCGTTGAATTCCACTGAACCACCTTCCATCACTATATCGGGATGGAAAACGGGCAGGTTGAAATGCTCAGCTATTTTCGTGGGGATTACATCGTCAAGGTCGAATGGCGGATATTTTCCACCCCAGGCATTGTATCCCCAATCCACGATCGCTTTTTTATGTTCCGCATGGGGATTGATCAGGAAGGCGGGGCCGTGGTCCCTGCACCAGGCATCGTTGGTGGGGAAATGGTAAAACGAAACCTTTGAAAGATCGGCACCTGCTTTTTCGATATACGACAGGGCGAAGGCTTCCATTTTCGCATCGCTCACGTTGATGCGCACCAGTTCACTTTCGGCCAGTTTGGCGATAAACTGCGCGTAGTAAGGGTAGATCGCGTCTATCTTTCCGGGCCAGGAGGCTTCTTTGTGGGGCCAGCTGAGCCAGGTGGCGGTGTGCGGGGCGAATTCGGCGGGGAAATAGTAGCCAAGTTCTTTCGGGGTCATCTTCCGTGCGCTTATTGTTCTTTAAAATAGGGTTCAGTGTGGTCCGGTCAGGTTAATCTTCATCTATCAGCCTTTTGGTGATGGGCTGGTAGGAGTCGATGCGGCGGTCGCGGAGGAAGGGCCAGTGGGTGCGGTACCGGTCGGTTTTTTCCAGGTCCAGTTCCATCACTTTTATTTCCTCTGCTTCATGGGAAGCCTGGTACAATACGCTGCCGAATGGATTGGCCACGAAGGAGCCGCCCCAGAATTTCATCGCCCCATCCTGCTCCAGACCGGTTCTGTTCACACTCACCACGTGTACACCGTTGGCCACGGCGTGACTGCGTTGAATGGTTTGCCAGGCATTGTACTGCTCCACATTGGTGGCTTCATCCTGCGAAGTGGCCCAGCCAATGGCGGTGGGGTAGAAGAGGATCTCGGCACCCATGAGTGCCGTAATGCGGGAGGCTTCCGGGTACCATTGGTCCCAGCAGATCAGCACGCCAATCTTGGCGAATTTGGTATTGAATACTTTATAACCCAGGTCGCCGGGTGTAAAGTAGAACTTCTCGTAATAAGCAGGATCATCCGGGATGTGCATCTTCCTGTATTTACCCAGGTAGCTGCCATCGGCATCCAGCACGGCGGTGGTATTATGGTAAAGTCCCTGCGCACGTTTCTCAAAGAGCGAGGCGATGATGACCACACCCAGTTCTCCCGCGAGTTTTTGCAACGCATCAGTGGACGGTCCGGGAATGGGTTCCGCCAGTTTGAAGTTGTCGTAATCTTCCACGTCGCAGAAATACAGCGAGGTGAAAAGTTCCTGCAGGCAAACGATCTGCGCACCCTGTTGAGCGGCTTCACGTACTTTCTGCATGGCTTTTTCAAGATTGGCCTGCTTGTCTGCTACACAACTCATCTGCACCAGACCTACTTTAACTTTACTCATATTACCTGTTTGCGGCTTGTTTAAAATGGGGGCAAAGCATTCCTGATTTGCGGGGGCAAAGGTATATAATTTCTACCGGGCTTTTTGTACAATAGGTGTTAAAACGGATACCCGATCGCTATGTTCAGCACCATGTTTTCCTTCCGCCATTGCTTGTCGCCAAAACTGATCTCGTCCAGTACCCACCTGTTTCCTTCGGGATACCAGGGTTTGCGCAGGGGGAAAGCCAGGTCGAATCGTACTACCAGTATGGAGGCATCGAACCGGAGACCTGCACCGGCGCCAACGGCTATCTCTTTGGTCCAGTCCTCCAGGCCGCTGCCGGGTTTTTGCGCGTTCTCTTTTCGGAACCAGATGTTGCCGGCATCGGCGAAAATGGCGCCGTTCACTACGCTGAATAGTTTGGCCCGTAGTTCAGTACTCATTTCCAGCTTCACATCGCCGGCTTCGCTTGCGAGCAATTGGCTGCTGGTGGAATGGTAGCTGCCCGGTCCCAGTGTTCTTGCCCTGAAAGCCCGGATGCTGTTGCTTCCCCCGATAAAGTATTGCTTTACGAATGGCATTACTTCCGAGTTGCCATATGAAAAGCCGTAGCCAAGTAAGAACCTGTTGGCCCAGGTGGCGCCTTCACTCAGTTTCCAGTAATTGCGGAGGTCTGCGGTGAACCGGACATATTGAGAGAACGGATTGCCCAGCAGTTGTTTCTGGCCTGATGCGTTTCTTTCCTTTGTGAGCAGGCCCAACGCGTTGCCGGAGAGGTCGATATTAAAGTCCGCGAAGCTGGTGTTCCATCTTTTGGTCTCGGCCTGGTTGCTGAAACGCAAGGTGTAGGTGGACCCGATAATGAATTGTTTTTCGAAAGACTGCCGCAGCGCGAGGTCCTGGGAAAGAATGGCTTCAAACTCAGGCGTAATATTCGAGGGCAAAACGTAATTGAAGTTCAACGGAAGGAATATATGTTCCCAAAAATTGTTCTGTTTCCAGTTGTAGCCATAGTTTCCGCGAACAGCTTTCAGGGTGTACAGGCCCGTTCTTTTCAATATCTCGTAACCTACCGCCATGCGTGTGTTGGGTACGAACGGCGTTCTGGGGTTGATGATTCTGAAAGGGGATATGAAGCGCGGAAAACTGAGTCCCACTTCACCGTTCAGTGTAAGTGATCTCGTCGATAATTGTGTGGCACCGCCGCCAACCTGGTTCTCGAAACCGCCGCCCAGACTGATGTCCAACTTCTCCGCCCCGCGCATCAGGTTGCGGTTGATCATGCGCAGCGATACTTCCGAACCAATGAAGTTATTTGATTTACTGTTGCCGTTCAGTTCCAGTTGGATCGTTCTTTTGGGGTAGGGCGTCAGGAAAAGTGTAGCGTTCAGCAAGGGCTGACCTGGTACCCGTTCAAAAGCTGCCCGGATGAATTTGAAACTGCCTAAACTAACCAGGCGCCGCAACGTGATGTTATGGGAAGAGCGCCGGTAAATGGAGTCCTGCTTGAGGAACACGGACCGGTCGAATACGATGGGGCGGAAAAGGCTGTCGTCATCTACCAGACTGAATTCCTTGTATGGACGAACTTTGTCTTCCTGGATAAGCGAGTCTTTCTCCAGCGAATAATTCGGGTAAATGGTCACTTCTTTGATGTGGTAGGGCTGGCGCGCAAGACCCGGTGTTTCAGGCTTAACGGTAACATAGAGGTCCACTTTTCCTTTTAAAGAAGAATCTACTTCCACCAACAGGTATTCCGGGTTAAAGTAGAAGAATCCTTCTTCTTTCAGGGCCAGGTCAATGCGGTCGCGCTCCTCCTTTATTTTATCCAGACTGAACCGCTCCCCAGGTTTTAATACGGACTCGTTTCTATAGGTCCGGATGATGGAAGCCACCATGGAACTGTCTTCAGGAAGTACAACTTTGTTGATGTGATACGCTTCTCCGGCATGAACGGTATAAACGGCTCTGGCGGTTTTTTCAGTTTCTATGGTCTCAAAAAGTGTGGTGGCATTGAAGAAGCCATTGTTCTGCAAGTGGTTCCTGAGCACCGCAGCGGTATAGCCCGCCCGCAGTTTGCTCAACAGCACCGGTGGCTCTCCCCATTTTTCGCGGAGCAGGTAGTTCAGTCCCTTTCCTTTCGGGGGCTTTGCCAGGTTGTACAAACTGAGTGGGATGCGCATACCCAGTATTTTCCGGTTGGGTACGGGCCGGATCAGGCCCTCTAATTCCGTTCTCAACAGTTTTTTTCCCTTGGGATCATCGGTGAATTTCAGGGTGGCGCCTGTGTATAATTTATCACCTGCGGGCAGCTTTTTCAGGTTGCTGCACGAGGCGAGTAGTAATAGGAATGGTATGTAGTATAAGATCCTTGTCATGCGTTATTGTTTGTCGTCCTCCTCGTCTCTTCTCCGGATGATCTTTTCCTGCCGTGTGCGCTGGAGAATTTCCCTGAAGTTATTGTAGTCCATAAACAGGATAAAGCTGACGCCGGTTTCCACGAACTGTCCCTGTATCACCACATCATCGTTGTTACGGCGGTAAAGTTTCACCCGGTAGCGGCCGTCTCTCGACAGTTTGTATTCAATGGAAATATCTCCCGCCAGGTTACTGGCATTTTGTGCGCCTTCCACGCCAATGCTGCTGCCAACAGTTACGGTGGTGCGGTCATTGAACAGGTTTTTGGACGCGCTGATGTTCAGATCGGTTTGTGTATTCTTGTTGCCGCTGGAATAATCGTCCTGCGATTCCAGGTCGAAATTCAGGTCCACGCCTTTAATAACGTCGCCCAGCAGGTTGTTGAGTTGCTGGCCCACGATCTTACCCGCGGTACGCCGGGCCGTGGAGGCGAGGTCGCCTGAAAGACTGCTTTCCAGGCTGGAGAAGGGGTTGTCTGCGATGAAGTTGTTCAGCACCAGCAATCCCATCACCTGTTTGTTCAGTTCCGAAGGATCCTGGTTAATTTGTTTCAGTCTGGTATACACCACTCCTCCGAACGCGTTCCGTTCCTGCTCCGGCATATCAAGTTTAAAGGAGATTTCCGGCTGGAGCATTTCTCCATCTATATTAAGGTACACTTCAAAGGGAAGTCTTTGGCGAACCGCGGCGGTGTTGGTATTGCTTACCACATCCTGGATCAGCGTGTAGGCAGTGGTGTTCAGGCGGTACACCGCGCTCAGGTCCAAAGTGGCTTCGGTAGGGGCGCCGTTCCAGATGATGGTACCACCTTTCACGATATCGAAATTCCTTTTGATGAGTTGGTTTAGGGAAAGCTGGTATTTGCCTTCATCCACTTCATACCTGCCCGTCATACTTGTTTTCCCGCTGGGGTCGATGGTGGTGTTGAGACTGGCGGTACCATTCACCTGGAGGAAGTCCCCGTTCATTTCATCCAGCACGATGGTGAGGGAAGAGGTCGGGGTGATTTCGGTGTTTACACTGAGTTGTATCCCCGTAACTTTATCCTCTTCCAAAGAGTCTTTTTTTACCTGGTTGCGGATGAGGGTGGAATCCAATGGCGCGTTTCTGTTTACAAAAGCGATAATGCCTTTCCGGTCTTCCAGCCCGGGGTCTTCTTCTTTAATGATAACGGTAAGTTTGGACTCGTCCCTTACTTTCACCTGTCCTTCAATTACGGGCAGATCCAGGTCGCCTTTCACGGTGAGGGCGGCATCTATGGCGGCGGGTCCGTAAATCCATTGGTCGGGGCTACTGCGTTCGTTCACCGCCCTGAAATTGCTGGCATCCAGTTTCAGGTTGAAACGGAACTTACTGTAATCCGTGGTGAGGATTCTTCCGGAGACCACAGCTTCGTTACGGGCGCTGTCGGCCAGCACGAATTCATTCAGGAGGATGCCCTGCTCATCGAAGATGATGCTTTCGTTCGGCATGTTCACGTATGTGTTGTATGCCTTATATACCAGGCTTGCGTTACGTGTGTTCAGGTTGCCCCTGATGATTGGTTTGGAGGGCGTTCCTTTTACGCTGATATTCCCATTAATAAATCCCCTCATTGAATCCAGGAAGCTGGTCATTACGGGTTGCAAGCTGCGTATATTGATGGGGGATAGCTTTACGTCCAGGTTCATGCTGCCGCTGTCGTTCGCGTTGTACCATCCGTCGATGTCCACATTGTTTCCGTTGCTGCCCAGGTTCGCGTTTACATTGTAAATACCTGCTTCTTTGCTGTTGAGCTGCGCGGTCAACTGACCTACGGGGTAACCCAATCCTTTCAGGCTATCGATCCGGATATCGGCGTTAAAAGAGAAGGGTTTCAGTTCGGGTACAATGACGCTTCCGTTCAGGTAACCTTCTGCCAGTGTGGTATCCTTTTCGATAATGGCCGTAAGCGCTTCGATGGGGAAGTTGTTGAAACGCATTTCAACGGGTTTCCCGCCCGCCCCGGTTGTTACGGTGATGGACTGGCCCTGGTGCGACAGTTCCAGCGCACCACCTGCAAGACCGCCATCCTCAAATACAACCTGGTTCTCGGGGTTTACGTTCCAGTTGGCGCCGTTCAGTAGAATGCCCGGTTGCAATTGTAATATTTTACGTGTGCCGGCTGATTGCAGACTACCGGCTAACCTGTACCGCTCTTTTTCCTCACGGTCGTCTGTACTTACGGCCCAACTGATGGTATTTTGGGAAATGCCTCCGCTCACTTGGGTTTTGAACAAAGGGAAATCACTGCTGATCAACCTTCTGATACCCGCAAAGTAGTTCATGCTGTCTTTGTTGCCTTCCAGGTCAATGCGCAGGGAATCGAAGATGAAGTTGCCATACCGTATTTGTCTGGTAGCGGTCTCAAAATTGAGGGTGGCATCGGCTGTATTGATGAAGCCATTGAAGGGCATGGGCGTCATCGACTTCCATTCCGGAACAAAGGTAGCTGCGATCTTCGGATAAGAGATGACACCTGAAAGCCTTGCCTGCTGAGGGTTTTGTGGGAATGGAATAGTATCCGGTCTGTCGCTGAGGTACCTTTGGATCATATCACCCGTTTGTGTGGCCAGTTGGGTAAGACCATATTTTCCAGACAGGTCCAGCTGAAGAAAGGGTGCATTCACCCGGATGCGTTGACTATCAGCGAACCGCGTTGCCTCAATGCGAATACTATCGAGCGGGTACAGTTCGCCGTTCCTGCCGAATTGTACTTCGTGGATGGTGATATCGCCTTCGGGATGATCGGGGTCCGCGCTGGCAAGGTCCGCGTCTATCTTTCCTTTAAGGGTAAGTTCTTCCCGGGTGAAGCCAAGTTTTTTAAGGTCAACAAAAAACGCTTCAATATTCGATTTAAGACTGGGACGTGTGCTGTCAAGGCTGTACTCCAGCGTTAATTTGGTTTGAAGGTTTGGATCTTCTGAATCCAGGGCCGTTTTCAGTAGTTTGTTTTGTAAACTACCATTCAGTTTCATTTTCGAATAGGTATAGCCGTTCGCTTCCAGCGAAGCGATGTTACCCTGAAATACAGCATTGGCGGTATTGGGGTCTAACCCTTTTCCTTTGGCGGTAACCTGCACCGTTGTTTTGCCGAGGGCTGGATTTTTCAGGAGATAGCCCAGGTCAAGCGTGTTGGTGGAAACCGCCATATCGTACCGTGCATTGCGTTGGTCGGTGATGTTTTCCAGTTTTCCTTTAATAGAGATATTGCCGCTACTTGTTTTCAGTTGAAGATCAGTGCGCATATTGCTTAGCGTACCATTGTAGGTACCGCTGAGGGAAAAGGTTTCAGGCAACTGAATGTTATCGGGCAATAAATCTTTCGGGAGCCAGCTCAGCAAGCCTTCTCTTGTGGACGAAAATTGTTTGAGCCGGAGATCGATCTTCATTTTTTCAGCGTCGGGAAGGCCGGTTACTTTGGCGGAGGCATTCAGGCTTGTTTTCCCTTCGTTCAGCGTAAGCGAAGGAATATCCAGGTTATTCAGTTTGCCTTTCAGGGTAGTATTTAATTTGAACGTTTTGCCCAGTAGCGGCCGCACGTATTCATTCTTTCCCAGTTCAGGAGAAAAATAAAGCATGTCATCCAAAACGATGGAGGTGTTCGATACCGCTGCGGCGATGGACACAAGCTGGGGATGGCTGGTGAACTGGCCGATGGAATCATATTTGGCATAGAGATCAGCATTGATCTGGTTGCGGTTGGTCTGCAGTCGACCGTTCTTCCAGGAGATGCCTTTATCGCCGTAAACGATATCGCCTTCCAATGCTTTTAATTGCAGGCCGGAGCGTTCGCCGGCAGTCATATTGCGGATGGACGCCGTATATTCTTCGCCGTTATAGCTGATCTTTTCAATGGAGGTATTCAGGTCGCTCAGCAAAAGATGGGCAAAGTCAATACCCGCGGGTGCCGCTGGTGTATTGTTGTCGTTATAGCTGAACTGGTTCCTGGCCAGGGAGAGTTGCTCCACATAAAACCGGAATGGCGCGGAGGTATCTGCATCTACGGAGGCGACTGGTGCCTGGGGTTCAGCAGAAGGGCCCATTACCACGCCGGTATGGTGGTCGTGGAGCAATACTTGTTTTACCATTAACCGGTTATCATCAAGCTTCAGGTTGGACCGGTCTATCCGGAGTAACCCGGCGTAAGTTTGTGTTTTGATGCCACCGGGCCCGTCGTCGAATATAAATGTTGTTTGTTTGAGACTGATTTTGCCGATGCTTACTTCGGGAAGTGGGGAACTGCCTTGTGTGGCAACCGCTTCAACAACGGTGGTATCTCTGGAAGCGCTGAATTTTACGACCCCGTTCAATCCCAATGATTCCAAGTAATCTACATCATAGCGTTGTTTTTCTAGGTCCAGGGATCTGATCTTCGTTTTTATGCTGTTCCCTTTCAGCATATAATATTGTCCGCCGAAAGCGTCATTGAACGTGAGGTTCAGTTTGTTCAACGTAAGTTTCCCGATATCGAACCGCATGGCACTTCCCGCCGATGAAGTATCAGCCGGAGCGGCGCTGCTATCGGAGAAGGCATCAATAATAAAACTGAAATTGAACTGGTCGGTATTTACGGGCCTGTATGCGTTGGCGTATAAACTATCCACTTCTACGCTGTGTATGGTCAGTTGATTACTTAACAGGTCCAGCAGGCGGTAGGAGGCTTCCAGTTCGCCGATGTAGAGCAGTGTTTTCTGCTGTTGGTCATCCACTCTTATACCCGATAATTCCAGGTTGTACAACCAGTTGATTCGGATAGAGCCTATTTCAATGTTTGTCTTGAGTGTCTTTTCAAGATAACTTACCGCGATGTTTTTGATTTTTCCCTGTGCCCATGGGGTTTGCAGGATCAGGGTCAGCAACACCAGTAACACGACCACTATGCCAAACAGCCATGCCAGCCCACGAAGTATGCGCCTGTAAATTGGTCGTTTTGTCTTTTCCATGCGAGGTATTAATGGTCGTTATTCAAAGATAACGCCAATACCTTCAATACATTACATTAAATTATTACCTATACGGCGTGTGAGAGACTGTGCTCCCTGGATACGGGAAGGAAGAGGTGCCAGCAGAGCGCCATCAACAGGCACTGACCAGCGCCCGACCTGCGGTGCAACTGCTCCAGAGATGAAGCCTGATCGGCGTTTAAGGCTGAACGTAATAACGGATTGGAAAGAGAATCCTGGTAAATGATGAGTTCAGTTGCGGGAGATTTCTGCCATTTGTAAAAGAAGCGTTCCTGTTCAATATCAATGTGACCGCGGCCGATATGCCATTTCTCATTCCCCATTTGTCCAATTTTTACCCCATATTCATTTTTGAGGATCAGCTTCTTCTGAAGCAGGCTTTCTTCTTCCTCAACAATAAACATCCGTTGCTCATCGTGGCTCGTTACACGGAGGGTAGCCAGGGCAGGATTATAAACGATAGACACTTCCGTGCCGTTGCCATTCTGTAATTCGAATACTTCGTTGCCGTGGTGGGAGTGAACGTAGATCTGAGCCATAATGCATTTTTTACGCCGGAAAGGTACAGCCATCTCCCTTGCCGCACTCCAGTCCGCAATTTGTTAATATAAAATTCATATTGGACAGGTCTATGAAATGCACATTCTTTGGAAATATGAGCAACTTTACTTAAGTTAATTGATTGAATATTAAAAAGTAAAATCATGCGTTTTTCAGTCCGCATCCTGCTGATCCTTTTCTCGTGTATTGTTTCGCTTTCAGTTTCCGCTCAAATCCTTCAGTCGGGATTTGATCCGAAGGAATATGTGAACGCGCTCAATCTCGGAGCGCATTTTTATGATTCACTGACGCCGGGACCCAAGATCAGACCAGGGAACGAATACCGAAGGGTGTATTCTTCAAAGGTGTCCGGACTTTACAATAAATGGGAAATGTGGACCTTTCAAAATAAAACCGGGATCATTTCCATCCGTGGCACCATTGGAAAAACGCCTTCCTGGCTCGAAAACTTCTATGCGGCCATGGTGCCGGCAACCGGTACTATTAAAGTATCGGACTCCGTTAATTTTCAGTACAGGCTTTCCGCGAATCCACGCGCCATGGTGCATGTGGGCTGGCTCACCGGGCTTGCGGATATGGCGCCTTCGATGTTGGCGGAAGTAAAAAAACTTTACCAGAAAGGCGTGAAGGAATTCATCATTATCGGCCATAGTCAGGGTGGCGCGTTGAGTTATATGGTGCGGTCTTTCTTTGAATACCTGGAGCCCGAATTGCTTCCCAAAGACATCCGGTTCAAAACGTATTGCAGCGCGGCGCCTAAACCTGGCAACCAGTATTACGCCTACGATTTTGATTTTATTACCCGGAACGGATGGGGTTTCAGGATCGTGAACGCAGTGGATTGGGTACCCGAAACGCCCTTCTCCCTCCAGACCGTACGCGATTTTAATGAAGTGAATCCCTTTAAAGATGTAAAAGGGGCACTGAAAAAGCAGCCTTTCCTGGTGAGGGCCTACGGCAATCATGTCTACAATAAGATGGAGCGCTCTTCCAGTAAGTCAGTGAAAAGATTCCGGAAATACCTGGGAAAAACGGTATTTAAACAGGTGAAAAAATCAATGCCGCAGATGGAAGAACCTGCCTACGCTCACGAAAGTAATTACCAGACAGCGGGTGTGCCCATCATTCTTCAGCCGGATTCCGCTTATTTTAACCAGTATGTTTTTACCGGGAAGAATGTGTTCGTACACCATTCTTTTGAAGCGTACCGTTACCTGCTTAATTTGTGGTATCCGCTTAAATAGTGGGTAATTTGCTTCGGCATGGTTTTGTAATGCAGTAAATTTATAAGGGCCTTATTCATTTACTACAAAACAAGTTTATGCCATCTACTCCCAAAACTTCCGTGAAAAAGGCGGTCAGAAAGACCGTTAAAAAAGCCGTTGCGCCAGTTAAAACAACGAAAGCCGCTGTTAAAAAGACCGCTGGTAAACCCGTTAAAAAATTGGTGAAGTCACCGGTTAAAAAAACAAAGGCTGCCACGAAAGCAACACCTTTAAAAAAAGCAGCGGTTAAGACTGTTCCGGCGAAAAAAACAGCGCCTAAAAAGGTCAAAACTGTTGCCACAAAAGCCCGGCCCGTTGCAAAACAAACCCCAGCGAAAGTACGCAAGCCGGCAATGAAAAAAGAAGTGTCGATTGCTGAAAAAGCCGCCGCGGCAGCCGAAACAGTAAAGGAAAAAGCTGCACAGGTTTGGGATGATGTAAAAGAAAAGACTGCTGAAATTGCCGAAGCCGCCAGCGAAAAGATCACCGATCTGAAGGAGAAAGTAACGGCTATTTTACCTGGCGCAAAGACTAAAAAGAAAAAGAAATGACCGGACGTGAACTACATTTCATGCAAATGGCCATAGCCCTTTCACGGAAAGGAATGGAAGGTGGATATGGCGGCCCTTTCGGCTGCGTGATCGTAAAAGGAGATGAAGTGGTGGGCCGCGGTTGGAACAATGTGGCAGCGCACAAAGATCCTACCGCGCATGCCGAAGTGGTGGCCATCAGGGACGCCTGCAGGTTCCTGGATCATTTTCAGCTGGATGGTTGTGAAGTATATGCCAGCTGCGAACCCTGTCCGATGTGCCTGGGGGCATTGTATTGGGCAAGGCCATCAAAAGTATTTTATGCGAACACGCGCCACGATGCGGCGGCCATTGGTTTCGACGACTCATTTATTTACAATGAACTGGAACTGCCAACTGAGTTAAGAAAGGTGCCACTGATTCATTTACCAGTGCCTTCCGCCACATTGGTCTTCGAGGACTGGAAACATCTTCCCGGAAAAACGATCTATTGACGGTAATGGAGGTGCAGCACGGTATAAGCGATCACGATCAGGCCCAGCAATACGATGAGTGCAAGATAAATCCATCGGAGGGAGATTTTTCTTTTCTTCCTGCCCCGGTTCTTTTTTTTCAACTGCGTTTCCAGGTGTAGGTTGATTTGCTGCACATGGTCGGCGATGGGCGTAGCAGGAGAAACCAGCGACAGGCCTTCCAGCGCGTCTTTCTCGAAGTCGGACGCTGCCATCCTCGCTTCCATTTCCGCGGCTTCCTGTTCGTTCAGTTCACCGCGCAGGAATTTGAGCAGCATCTTTTCATCGATGGGGCCGTTTCCTTGTTCGTATGGTGATTGTTCGTTCATGATGGTCGCTTCATTTTACGTTCCATAAGGATGCGGAGGTTGCGTTTTCCGTTCTGGATATGGCTCTTCACCTGCAACATCGAAAAACCGGTTTCAGCGCATATCTGCTGGTAGGATTTTTTTTCCAGGTAGAACAGTTTGATGCACCGTTGTTGCTCCGGGTTCAGCAGGGGGATCACCGATTCCATCAGGTTCAGTTGCCATTCGTGTTCCAGGATTTCTTCCACTGGTATTTCTGATTCGGAAGAAAGCGTGTGCTCGTGCAGTTCCGTCTTCTGCGGTTTTCCCCTCAGTTGCATCAGGCAATGGTTCTTCGCGATCATGTACACCCAGGATTTGAAGTAGCTCACTTCATACTTCTGCAGTTCGGTGAGTGCTTTCAGAAATACCTGTTGTACGGCATCGCGTGCTTCGTCTTCATCTTTCAGGTACTTCATGCAAACGCCGAACAGCAGCATGGTGTACCGTTCGAACAGGACGCCCAGCCACTCATTGTTCTGCTGGTGGCGGAACCGGTTCAGCAGTTCCTGGTCGGTAATGTCTTCAAATGATTTGATCGCCACGTGCCGCTAAGGTTTCCTGTTTGATGGATTCTTGGTAAATTTCCATAAAAATCGGCACATCAATATTTTATTATGCAAACTCTTTTTTCGGAGGAACAATTTTCTGTTGCCATCTGCATTGTGCCAGTCGCCCCTTTGCGCGCCACCGCTTCGCATCGTGCTGAAATGGTGAGCCAGCTCCTGTTTGGGGAACGGTGCCGCATACTCGAAAATGAACCGGGGGGATGGGTGAAAGTGCAGTTGCGTTTTGATGGTTATGAAGGCTGGTGCCAGCAAGCGCAGCTTCATGCTATAGATGCATCATTGTTTGAGCAGGAAAGCGAAGCATTTGCGGGCGATTGGGTGAACGATGTGATGTTGAACGGCGAGCCGGTGCGCATTCCGCTTGGCGCGTCCCTGCCCGGATTTCATCCCGAAGGTTTTTCGTGGGGCAAACTTCAGTTGTTGTATAAAGGGATTTTGTGGCGCCGGTCTGAAACACTTCGTGAAGATGTAATCCTGAAAGGGCTCGCGTTCCAGTTTCTTCACACCGGTTACCTGTGGGGCGGAAAATCCGTTTTCGGCGCAGACTGCAGCGGTTTCGTACAACAGGTGTTCAAATTAATGGGGGTGCCATTGCTCAGGGATGCGTCAATGCAGGCAGGGCAGGGAAAAGAAATCGGCTTCCTCGAAGAGACCCGTTGCGGCGACCTGGCTTTCTTCGACAACGAAGAAGGAAAAATCACGCACGTGGGGTTGTTACTCGGCGACGGACAAATTATCCACGCATCAGGAGAAGTGCGGGTGGATTTGATCCACCACGAAGGAATCATCAGCAGTACCACCGGCGAGCGCACACATAAATTGCGGTTATTGCGCAGGGTGCTGCCGGAATATGTTTTTGAGTAGGTATTGGACGTATGCAAGGCCTGGTGTTTTTATTCAACTTTACTTCCGTTGCGTAATCCGGAACGCCGGTATTAAGACGAATTAACGATATAAGCTTTGGACGGCTCGAGTAATGGCAGCATTGATTTCAACGCCGGAAGGAACGCCCTTAATTCCTCCAATTTACTTGTAGTAGTATTCAGCACCACGATACAAACTGGAAAATCTTTTAAGTGTTGCTGAAAGATCAGGTTTTTATCGATCGTAATCAGTACATCATAAGCATGATCCCTGCACAATCCCATCAATTTACCATTCTTGATTCCGCTCCACCCGCATTCCGCAACGGTGTACACTTCATATTCAGCCAGGAAAGGTTTCAGTTTTCTGGTTACACATTCATCAAGCAAAATTTTCATTCAGGATGTTTGTAGATGTTTCAATAAGTTTTTGAGACATCTCCAATAATTTGATCACCTGCTCTTTTTGTACCCCTTCAAAATCGTTCAGGAAGGTTTCGATGGAATCACCTGTTTCGAGGTAGTCAAACAGGTTCTTAATCGGTACCCTTGTGCCGAAGAATACCGGCGTGCCGCCAAGGATCTCCGGGTCGATATGGATAATTTTTCCGCTCATGAAACTACGTTTATCCAAATGTACCCTTTTTGAAGGATAATCATAGTGAGCGCCAGTGTGCCTGTTTAATAAAGAAATGTCTTTCATAAACACAAAACTATCTCAATGACCATTGCAAAAAAATAGGTGTTTTAACCCATAAAAAAAGGCCACCATACAGGCGGCCTTTATCCAATATTTGAAAAAAGCTTACATCATATCCATGGCCTTCACGAATGCGGTGACCACAAACGCGAGGGAGAGGGAAGAATATTCAGGAAGGAGGAACCACATACCTGCCATCAAAGCAAGCGATAAAAAGAAGTAAACCCAATATTTACCGGTTGATTTTTTTTCTTCCATACGTTTAAAATTTTGGCGAAATTAAGCGTTTTGTTCTTTATTTCCGAAGTTTTCCTGGTAAAGCTTGATGGCATCGCTCACAATTTTGAGCGCAGTGGCCTTATCCTGGAATTCTTCCACTTTTACGGTCTTGTTCTCGAGCCTTTTGTATTCTTCGAAGAAGTGACGCAGCTCACTGAAGAAATGCGGGGGCAGTTCTTCCATATTGTTGTAGTGGTTCACACTGGGATCGTTAGATGCCACCGCGATGATCTTATCGTCTCCGTCTCCGCCATCGATCATCTGCATTACGCCGATCACTTTGGCTTCCATGAGGGTGAGGGGCTGCACGGGGAGCGACGTGAACACGAGGATGTCCAGCGGATCCTTATCGTCACCATAAGTCTGGGGAATAAATCCGTAGTTCACAGGGTAGTGGAAAGAAGAGTAGATCACACGGTCCAGTTTCAGCAGGCCGCTTGCTTTGTCGATCTCGTATTTTGCTCTCGAGCCCTGGGGTATCTCGATGATCACATTTACCACTCTTGGGGCCTGGTCACCGGGTTCAACGCCGTGCCAGGGGTGTAACACTTGATGCATATTTGTTTTTTACTTAATATATGTTTTGTTTTGAGTAAGGTCTTAAGGCGGTGCAAAAGTAGTGTTCCTCTTTTATTGATGCACTCGTTTGCGTGAAAATTATATTATTTGTGGATAGATTTTGGTTCAGCAATGGTTTGCGCACTGTAAATTCCTTTGTGCCCGCTCACCATGTAAGCCGCCACACAAGCGGTGGCGAAGTACAGGATGTTCCCGCCGCCAAACAATTCGGCGCCCATAAGGGTACAGGCGATGGGGGTATTGGTGGCGCCACAGAACACAGCGATGAACCCAAGACCCGCGAACAGGTCTACCGGAACGCCCAATACCGGGGCCAGTACATTGCCCAGTGTTGCCCCGATAAAAAATAACGGGGTCACTTCACCGCCTTTGAAGCCCGAACCCAGTGTGATGGCCGTGAAAGCCAGTTTGATGGCCCAACTGAAGGTATCGGCTCCGCCAGTCTGGAATGCGTTGATGATAGAAACTCCGGTTCCATCTTTGGTATGCACGCCCAGCCCCAGGTAATCACCCGCTCCCGGCAGGCTGCCCAATGCTACCATTACAATGCCCCCCGCCACTGGCACCAGCCAGGGTTTAGGCATAATTCTTTTCATTTCCGCGCTCCAGTTGCGCACCGACCAGGCGAACAAGCGTCCTGCCAGACCGAAAGCTACACCTGCCGCCACGGCTTTTACCCAAAGCAAGGGATCGGTGAGGTAGGGATCGGCTTCCGCGATGGTTTGGACCTTATATAAAGTGTGGTGCACACCCCAGGCCATGCAGGTGAGGTGCCCGGCATAACCCGCGATCATGCAGAAAAGGAGTGAACGGTAGCGGATATTGCCGATGGAAACTACTTCAAGTGCGAAGATGGCACCTGTAACGGGCGTTCCGAAAACCGCGCCGAATCCAGCCGCCATGCCCGCTGAAATAAGCAATGTTTTATCCTGGGGACCAATCTTGAAAATCGGAAAAAAAGAAGCGGCCATGCTGCCGCCAATCTGGACGGCGGTTCCTTCGCGACCGGCCGAACCGCCAAAAAGATGAGTGATGAGGGTGGATGCCAACACCAGCGGGGCCATTCTCCTCGGAATGCCGGCATCGGGCGATTGAATTTCGTTCAGCAAAAGGTTATTCCCCTTCTCACTGTTTTTGCCGTAATGATGGTACAGGTACCATATACCCAAACCGGCCACAGGCAACAAATACAACAGCCACGGATGTTGCCAGCGCAGATTGGTGGCCATATCCAGCGAAACAAGAAAAAATGCCACGAGCGAACCGGTAGCGCCGCTGATCAGCAGTACCCGGATTGTTTGAAGCAGATAATACTTTGCGGACATCCGTTACAGGTTTCCGGAGAACGTGTACTTGAAATCCACTTTCCAGGTGCCGTCTCTTTTGATGACCTTTAATACCTGGGGTTTCTTTTTGTAACTGTTCGAGAAGTTGATGATGGAAACGGAGTCGCTTACTTCTTCTTCTGAATTGATGGTGATGCTGGCCCGGCGGAAAGCCTCCCGGTCGTCGGAGGAAAGGTTGCGGTAACTCTCTTCCCAGCGGGTGAGCAGGTTCTGGTTTGTACTGTCTTCGAGGAGGAAAAAGGCGGCTTTCTTGTAATTGCCATCTAAAGAGGCGCGCACAAATTCTCTGCCGGCGTCAAGGGCGTTCTCTGCATTTTTTGGCGCGTCGTCGTGGGAATTGCATGCAAGCCAACAGCCTGTTACTGTGGTTAAGAACAATAACAGGCTGCGTTTTTTACTTTTCAACATTTGAATTATGATTGATGTCTGTTCTGGGATCGTTGTTCCAGATACGCTTCCTCACGTTCCTTGTCTTTGTCGTAGGCGCGGATAATGGCTTTCACCAGTCTGTGCCTTACAACGTCTTCTTCGTCCAGCTCAATATGCGCGATGCCATCAATGTGTTTCAGGATGCGGGTGGCTTTATCCAGACCGCTTCGCTGGTTCTTGGGAAGGTCCACCTGTGTGGGGTCTCCCGTTATAATGGCTTTCGCGTTGGCGCCTATACGGGTCAGGAACATTTTCAATTGCAGTTCGTTGGAGTTCTGCGCCTCATCGAGGATGATGAAGGCGTTGTCCAGCGTTCTTCCGCGCATATAAGCCAGCGGTGCAATTTCGATGGTCCTGGTACTCATGTAGTAACCAAGTTTATCGGCGGGAATCATGTCGTCCAGCGCATCGTATAGCGGACGAAGATACGGATCAATTTTTTCTTTCAGGTCGCCGGGTAAAAAACCAAGGCTTTCGCCTGCTTCCACCGCGGGACGTGTGAGGATGATTTTTTTAACGGCCTTGTTTTTCAGGGCGCGTACGGCCAGGGCTACGGCAGTATATGTTTTACCGGTACCCGCGGGTCCGATTGCGAATACAATATCATTCTTATCGCAGGCGGTTACCATGCGTTTCTGGTTGGCCGTCCGGGCGCGTACGGTTTTTCCGTTCGGACCAAATACTAAAATGTCGTTCGGATTTCTTTCTACAAAATTGTCAACGGTCTCGGCATCGTCTCCACCAAGGATCTGTTCAAAATAATTCTCACTCATGTGTCCGTTTCTTTCGAGGTACTGCACAATGAGGTCGATCTTTTCTTTGGCGGTTTCCACTTGTTCAGGGGCGCCGCTGAGTTTGATCTGTGTGCCGCGTGAGAGGATCTTGAGTAGTGGGAATTTCTTTTTCAGGAGGTCCAGCTTTCCGTTGTTGACCCCGAAGAATTCAATGGGGTTCACCGTTTCGAGGTTGATGATCGTGTCTGTCAAGGTGTTCGAATTTTGGTTCACAATTACTGGCGCTGCAAAGGTTCAGTGCAATTTATATGCCTTCAGCAATGAAGGTCATACACTGATAACGCTTCTAACCAAATATAGTTTTTGAACACTATTAGATGCAATTTTAGTTATTAACAGGATGTTGAAAGAAATGTCTGTAAAGCACTGTTATTTAATTCTTAACCGAAATTGTGTAATGCTGTTTTTTAACGTTTACCAGCGCCCCACGAGTTTGATGTTCAGCAACCGGGGTGTGAGCCGGTTGGGAATGGAGAAAACGTTGTTGGAAAAGTCTTTCACCATCTGGTAAGAAATGGTATTCGCCCTGTCGATGAGGTTGAACACCTCGAGGCTGAGCCAGATGTTTTTGAAGTTCCTGAACGGGCTTTTGCTTCTCCTGTTGCTGGCGTCGGTGTCCAGTAAAAGCGCGCTGAATCCCATGTCCATGCGGATGTAGGGTTCAATGATGAGCGCGTTTCTGTACTTCACGCTATTGGGTAAGTTAAAGGGCATATTGCTGCCGTAAATAGCGTTAATGTGCACCTTGAAGTTCTTGTTGGTGGAAAGGTAGTCCTGGAAGAAAAGGCCGAAGGTGATGAAGCGGTCGGTAGGGCGCCTGAACCAGCCTCCGTTCACCAAAGTGCTGTCGGTTGGATTGTTCTGTTCATCCAGTGTGTAGTTGTAATAAGTATCGTTTTCCAGGTTCTCTCTTGTGCGCATGAAACCCAGGCTCACCCAGCTTTCCGCGTCTTTTACGATCTCTCCGAAGAGGCGGGTTTCAAATCCGGCGGCATAGGCTTTTGCGTTGTTCTCTCCTGCGTAACGGATCTTCACGTTCTCCTGGTCGTAGGTAACCACATCGTACAGGTTCTTGTACCATGCTTCGGTGGTAAGGCGGAAGGGACGGTCGTTCCAGGTAAACTGGTAATCCATTCCCGCGCTGACCTGCCAGCTTTTCTGTGCCAGCAGGTCGCGGTTCACGCTGCCATCGGGTCTGCGGAGTTCGCGGTAAAAAGGAGGCTGGTGGTAAGCGCCGAGTGAAGCACGGAAAATAATGTCCTTCTTCCATTCCGGCCTGAACGTGCCCTGCAGTCGTGGCGACAGCAACAGTTCTTTATTGAGTGCGTTGTAATTGAAGCGAAGTCCTGCCTGTAAAGTAAATTTTCCTGAATCTGAAGGGAGAAGATTGTCCTGAAGGTACCCGGTCAGTCTGATGAAATCCAGGTCCGCATTGGAACGGATCGCTTTGTTCAGGGTGAGCGCGCCGGGCTGGTAGGGAAGGGAGTAACCTGCTGAATCCTGCAACTCCCATTCATTCAGTTTGTCGTAGATATTGTATTGCTCAAGGCCAAGTCCCCATTGGATGAAATGTTTTCCTGCATCCAGCGCTCCTTTGTGAGAGAGGTGCAGGTTCTGGAGGTTGAGCCTGTTCCGGGCGAACTGCTGGTAAAGTCCGGCACCAAGGGGATTGGTGATGGAACCAAATTCCGGTTTGCTTTTATCGAATTCTCTTTCTCCAAAAAGATAGGTGCCTGAAATGTCGATGGATTCTTCTTCTTTGTTCTGAAAATAAGAAGCCATCCATTTGAGCCGGAGTTTATCGTTCACGATGCGCTCCGCGGAAATGCCGAGCATATTGGTGGCGTACCGGTCTTTTTCTTTTCCTTCAAAATAAATATCGAGGGCGATGTTGGCGGTGTAGAAGGGACTGAATACCGAGGTGGATTGCTGGCTGAAGGTGGGTTCCAGACTAAACTTTGTTCCAGAGCGGATACCCGTGGCCGATAGTTCCCAACGGTTGTTGGGGCGATACGTCAGGAAAGCCTGCACATCAGAAGAGGAAGGTACGTAATTGCCCTGTGTTTCCTGGCTCGCCAGCAGGTTGCGGTTGCTTCTGTTCCTGGCCCCGGCCAGCCAACTGAGTTTGCCGTTCCTGGAGGCGCCTTCCAGGTGCAGTCCCTGTTCCAGCAGGGAGATGTAAGCGGATCCGCCGCTGCGCGAAGGTTGTTTGTATTTTATATCGAGTACCGAAGAAATTTTATCGCCATATTTCGCTTGGAAACCGCCATTGTAAAATTGTACGCTGCGTGTAAGTTCGGGGTTAATGAAACTCAACCCTTCCTGTTGTCCGCTGCGCACCAGGTATGGTCTGTATACTTCAAAATCGTTGATATAGATAAGGTTCTCATCATAATTGCCACCCCGCACGGAATATTGGGAGGTCAGCTCATTGTTGGAACCTACCAGTATTTTGATAAGGCTTTCAATGCCGCCTGTGGTAGAAGGAAGTATCAACGCGTTTTTAGGGTTAATGCTCACCAATCCCGGTTGATAACGGTCGGCATTGTTGGTGACCACTACTTCTTTTAAAGTATTGGTTTCCCTTTCAAGCTTAATGGTGATCGTTTCCACCTCCCCGGTATTCAGGATGAAATTCTTCTGAAGCGGCTTGTATCCTGTATAAGTAAATACCAGCGCAAAGGCTTTGTTGGAGGGAACGGTCCATTCAAACCGGCCGGAATCATTGGAATTCAATCCGCCGTTCTTTCCCAGCATTGAAATCGAGGCGCCACTCAGCGGATGATCATTCTCATTCAGTATTATGCCTTTTACGGTAGCCGTTTTGTTTTGCGCGACGGCTATTTTTCCTAAAGAAAGCAGGAGGAAAGAAATCAATAAGCAGCGGAAAATAGTGGGGGATAGCATTCAGCGTTGGTTCAGCTAATGGGTTGGGTATTCTTTAAAGCGGCGATGGTGGCCATTGGGTCTTTCGATTTGAAAACGGTGCTGCCAGCTACCAGTACGTCTGCCCCGGCACCCAGTATTTGTGCCGCGTTGTCTTCGGTAACGCCGCCGTCAATTTCGATCAGCGCCGAGGCTTTGCGTTCCTCGATCAGTTTTTTAAGTTGCCTGATCTTTTCTAAGGTATGCGGAATGAATTGTTGCCCGCCAAAACCAGGATTCACACTCATCAGGCAAACCACATCCACATCGTTGATGATATCGGTAAGCAGGTGAATGGGGGTATGCGGGTTAACAGCGATACCGGGTTTCATACCCAGTTGCCGTATCTGTTGAATGTTCCGGTGGAGGTGCGGACAGGCTTCAATGTGTACCGTTAATATATCCGCGCCTGCTTTTTTGAACGCCTCAGCGTATAAACCCGGTTCCTCGATCATCAGGTGAACGTCACAGGTTTTTTGGGTGGTGGTCCTGATCTGTTCAATCACGGGCAGGCCGAAACTGATGTTCGGCACAAATCGCCCGTCCATTACGTCGAGGTGGAACCAGTCTGCTTCTGAAGCGTTCAGCATGTCGCAGGTTTCCTGTAAACGCAGGAAATTGGCGGCAAGCAGGGAGGGAGCGATGATCGGCATTGTATCAGTTTTTGGAGATAATTCGCTGCAATATAATCAGTCGGCGAGTTTCTGCAACGCTTCACGTGCGGCTTTATAGTCCGGATCGAGTCCTATCGCTTTTTTATATTGGTTGGCCGCGGTGGTTTTTTCTCCCATTTCTTCGAGGCATTTGCCCTGCCAATAATAAGCATCGGGATAGCTGTTGGAAACGGTGGCAGCCAGTTGGAACACTTTAAGCGCGTCGCGGTAATTTTTCTGGTTGAACAACAATCGCCCCTTTTCCGTGTAAGACTCCATGAAAGTATGGTCGATATTGATGCTTTGGTTGAAGGAACGGAGCGCCTCCGGCTGATTGCCTTTTTGAAGATGGTATATGCCTTTAATGTAGTAGGGGTCTCCTTTGGGGTTTTGCCGGCTCATGCGTGCGATCAGTGTATCAGACAGTTCCAGCGCTTTGGAGTTTCCTGTAACGGCATACAGGTAAGCCAGGCTAAAAGGCGTTTCGGAAGCAGGTTCTATCCTGTAAGCGGTTTCGTAAGCGAGGATGCCTGCGGTGGTATCTTTCAGTTCCAGCAACAGTTCTCCTTTAAAAAGGTGCAGCGCGGGGTTGAGGGAATCTTTTTGCAGGATGGTGTCCGTTTGGCGGAGTGCTGGCCTCAATTCGCCCTGGCGCCGTAAGCGGGCCGCGAGTTGCATACGGAGGGGGAGAGAATCAGGATAAGAACGGATTTCAGCTTTCAAACGGCTGATCGTATTCTGTTCCGGTTGTTCCTCCTGCTGTTGTCCTCCGGCGGAACCATTGTGCTGGCAGGAACTTCCCGCAAAAAAAGAGGTCATCAGGATAACATATGCGGCGTAACTGAACTTCATCTGCTTCAAAATTTATTGCGGGCCCGAAAACTGAAATTAAACATTCCAGTATTAAACGAACAAAATGCAGAAAAGGTATATTTGCATTTCAATCAACAAATTACGCGTTCTATCTTAATAATTTTCAACTCTTTAAAATTACACGCATGTACACAGGAATGCTCCATTTGCATAGTTTTTTACGCTGGGTGATCCTTCTTTTGCTGGTCATCGCCATCCTCAGAAGTATCGCAGGTATCTCCGGTAAAAAAGCGTTCACGCCAGGTGATAAGAAAACCGGGCTTTTCCTGATGATTTCCTGCGATATTATGTTATTGATCGGATTGTACCTTTGGGCCGTGGGCGATAGTTGGGGGCTGGTGCACATCAAGGCCGAAGGCATGGCTGGTGTAATGAAGAACCCCACCATGCGTTTCTTCGCGGTGGAGCACTTCATCAGCATGATCATCGCCATCGCGCTGGTGCACGTAGGCAAATCCTTCGCGAAGAAGAATATCGCCGACGAAGTGAAGCACAAGCGTTCCCTGCTGTTCTATGGACTGGCATTGCTGGTGATCCTGATTTCCATTCCCTGGCCGTTCCGCGAAATCGGAGCAGGCAGAGGCTGGTTCTGATAAAAAATGTTTCGTTCAATCGTATTTCTTTCCGGCACGGTATTCCGGGAAGAAATACGATTTTGATTTACATCCTACTGTTTTTTCAATAAACAGCTAAATTTTTTGTTGTGGTTCCCTCGAAAAAGATCATAGTAACCATCGATGGCTGGTCCTCCTGCGGAAAAAGTACACTCGCCAAGCAGCTGGCGAAGGAACTGAACTACGTTTATATAGACAGTGGCGCGATGTACCGGGCCGTTACCCTGTATTTTCTGAGGAACCATATCGACTGGACCAGTCCCGTACAGGTGGTAGAGGCCCTGCAAAATATTCACCTGGATTTCCGTTTCAACGAACAAAGCGCCCAGAGCGAAATGTTCCTGAATGACGAAAATGTGGAATACGTGATCCGCGACCTTGTGGTGGCCGAAAAAGTAAGCGATGTGGCTTCCATTAAGGAAGTACGCGATTTCGCCGTGGCCCAGCAACGGAAAATGGGTGCCCGGAAAGGCATTGTAATGGACGGCCGCGACATCGGTACCGTGGTTTTCCCCCATGCCGAACTAAAAATATTCATGACCGCCGATAACGCCATCCGGGTGCAGCGGCGCTTCAAAGAACTCTTCCAGAAGAACCCCAACATCAGCATTGAAGAGGTGAAAAATAACCTCGAAATGCGCGACTACATTGATTCTCACCGCGAAATAAGCCCGCTCCGGCAAGCAGATGACGCCATCGTTATCGACAATACACACCTCACCATGGAGCAACAATTACACAAGGCTTTGCATCTCGTTAACGAAAAATGCGGGTAAAACACTTGCAGGTTTTCAAAATGGCATTTACCTTTGCCTAAGCATTAACACCTATTCGTACCCAAAATCCTCTTAAAAACTCCATCGGTTAATCTGTATGGCTTTTATGGTAAACTTCTACTGAAAAGTAGTGCTGTCCATTTATTGCCCGCGCTTAACCACCTCCAATCTCCGGTTTGAAAAACGGCTTTACCACTGTTCACATACAAACCACAATAAGATGAATAATTTTTACACAAACAACGGCAAAAGCCGTAACGGCATCGTATTGCCTATTCTTTTTGCCCTGATCTCTTTCTTCGCCACTGCCGCGCAGGCGCAATGCCCATCCGGCTCCGTGGCTCCTACCAACTGGGCCACTTATAACAATGGAGATGTAGTTTGTATTTCTTCTTCCTTCACCGGTGGTCTTACCCTTAACAATGGCGCTAAACTGTTCATCTCCAGTACCGGTTCCTTCACCGGACAACTTACCGCCAAACAAGGTTCTATTGTAGAAGTAGCTGTTGGCGGCACATTCAGTCCTTCAGGTCTTTGGGATTTTAAAGGTTCACTGCTCAATTATGGTACCGCGGTACTGAATAGCGCCAGTTTCAAAACCGGTGCAAGCATTCAGAACGAAGGCGCCATCAGCGGAAACAGCCTTCAGTATATGGATGGACCGCTTACTTTCTCCAACGCGGTATGCGGTACCATGAACATGCCTTCCCTCCAGGTGAAGAATAACGTTACTTTCAATAACAATGGCCGTCTTAATATTTCAGGATCTTTTGAAGTGCAGAGTGGCGGGAAATTTAATAACCGCGGTCGCCTTTATGTATCCGGCAGTTCCGTGATCACCGGGAAAGTGTACAACGAATCATGGATGGTGTTGCAGGGTACGAGTTTGAACCCCGGAGATTCTATTGTTAACCTGCACTACCTGGTGTTCAACGGTGGTATCACCGTAGACAAGCCCATCCGAAACGAAGGACTGGTGATGGTGAACGGGTTGGTGAACTTCAATTCAGCGGGTACCCTCCGTCAGACAAATCCTTCCGCGCTTTTCCGCATCTCCGGCGATATGACCCGTGACAACGTGAGCAACACCGGCGGTAACCTTTATGTGGGTGGAACAACCATTCACAACAACAGCCAACTGAACGGCCTGAATGCTTCCAACAAACTGAAAGTAAACAAAAGCATGAATAACCTCGGTTCCAATGTAGTGGTGGATGCCACCATGCCTTTGTACGATACCACCAACTTTGCGGACAGCTATGGAGCTCCGCTCAACTGTCAGGCTGCCGGAGCGCCTACACCTGTTAAGCTGAGTAGCTTTGAAGCCGCGGAGAAAAACGGAAAAGTTTACCTGAAGTGGACCACTGAAATGGAACTGAACCACAGTTATTTTGAAGTGGAATCCGCTACGGACGGAAAGAATTTTACCGCCATCGAAAAGATCGCTGGTAAAGGAAACGCTTCCACTCAGCAACAGTACAACGCCATTCATACGCAACCCGCGGCAGGCTTTAATTTCTACCGCCTTAAAATCGTGGCAACCGATGGTACCGTTGAATACAGCAATGTAGTAAAACTGAACATGGGTTCCTCCCTGAGTGTAGAACAAGTAAAAACCTATCCCAACCCTTTCATCGACCGCATCAATCTTGATGTAAAACTCGACAAAACACAACAGGTACAGGTGCTGCTGGTCGACAACGCAGGAAAAGTAATGCAGTCGAAGAGCATGCAGCTTTCCGCCGGCCGCCATACCGTGGAAGTGCCCAACCTGGCCGCTTACGCCAAAGGTATTTATACCGTGATCCTGCAAACGCAGGAGCAGAAAGTGGCCATGAAACTGATGAAGTAACACTGTGGTTTGTATAAAAAAGAGGGCCGTCGCATTCTTGCGATGGCCCTTCTTGTTATTTGGAAGTTTTATTTTTTTACGAGATTACCGGATCAGTTGTGCCCGGAATCAATTCCCGTACCCTTTCAATCACCTGCTCCACCAAAGCATCAGGGCAGGACGCGCCACTGGTCATGAGTATACGAAGTGGCCTGTTCGCTGGAAGATAATCGGTGGAAAGCAGTTCGCGCGCATGATGAAAATCGTAATGCAGTATGGAAGTATCCGATAATATTTTTGACGCGTCGCTGATAAAATAGGTCGGGAGTTTCTCTTCACAGAGTTCTACAAGGTGAGAAGTATTGGAACTGTTATACCCGCCCACCACAATGGCTATATCCGCGGGTGTTTCCAACATGCCATACACGGCCTGCTGGTTGTCGTTGGTGGCATAACAAAGTGTGTCGCGGGTATCGGCGAATCTTTCGGTGGTGTTTTCGGGTTTCAGATCGAATACTTTCACCATGATTTTTTTCAGGTATTCTGCGATCTCCTGTGTATCGCTGGCCAGCATGGTGGTTTGGTTCACCACGCCGATACGCTGCAGGTCTTTTTCAGGATCGAATCCCGGGGAAAATCTGCCTTCGAAGAGGGTGAAAAAATCTTCTTTAGCACGTTCACCTGTAATGATTTTCCCGAGTTCAATGGTTTCTTTAATGTCTTTTACCACAAGGGTAGGCGTTCCCGCGGCGCTGTGGGAGAAAGTGGCACGGGTCTCTTCATGCCCGGGTTTGCCATGTACCACCACGCTGTAGCCTTTTTCCGCGATCTGGGCGGAACGGTTCCATACTTTCTCCACGAAGGGGCAGGTGGTGTTGTAATGTTCAACGGCTATGCCCATTTCGTGCAACTTGGATTCCATTTCCAGGGTAGTGCCGAAAGCAGGGATCAGCACAATGTCTTCGGCGCTCAGGGTTGAAAGGGGAATCAGTTCATTGCCTTTCGTATCCATCAGGAAGCGGACACCTCTTGAAATAAGGTCGGCGTTTACCTGCGGGTTGTGGATCATTTCACTGAGGAGGTAGATGTTTTTTCCCGGGTTTTCCTCCACCGTACGGAACGCGATCTCAATAGCGTTTTCCACGCCATAGCAGAAGCCAAAATGCCTGGCCAGGTAAATGTGCAGTGGTCCGAAATTGAGCAGGGTAGGCGTGAAGTCTTTCTTCAGCTTATCCTTGCTGCGTCGTTGTTGTTTGATGGACGTAATGAGCGGACTTCTGTAAAAAGCGGGCACATTGAATTGCTTCATCCGTGGAATATATTTTTCTTTACCCTAACGGGAATATTGTTCATTTGTTCGGCCTTACGGCACGCTGCTTGCGAGTGGTAAAGGTACAAAGTTCCCGAAATACATTAATTTAACCGGCAAACACTATCAATGGCTGTTCTTTTTGATCCTCCTTCCTGGGCTTTTTCTGCGAATATTTATGAAGTGAACCTTCGGCAATACACGCCCGAAGGTACCATCCGTGCTTTTATGGACCACCTGCCCCGGCTGGCGGATATGGGCGTTCAGGTGTTGTGGCTCATGCCGGTTACGCCCATCGCGGTGGAAGGAAGAAAGGGTACGCTGGGAAGTTATTACGCCTCGAAGGCTTTCCGGGCGCTGAACCCGGAATTCGGCACCCTGGATGATTTCCGTGCACTGGTGGATAAGGTACACGAACTGGGGATGAAGCTCATCATCGACTGGGTCGCGAACCATACCGGTCTTGACCATGAATGGACCCGTACAAACCCTGATTTTTACCTGTGTGACGCAGCGGGAAATTTCACGGAAAAAAACGGGTGGGACGATGTGATTGACCTCGATTACACCAACCCTGCCCTCGAAGAAGAAATGATCGCCTGTATGGAATGGTGGCTGCAAAGCTTCAAGATAGATGGGTTCCGCTGCGATATGGCACACCTTGTGCCGCTTTCATTCTGGCAAAAGGCCCGGACCCGGCTGGATGCGCGGCAGCAACATTTCTGGCTCGCCGAATGCGAGGAAGTGCGCTACCACGATGTATTTGATGTTACCTACACCTGGGAATGGATGCATGCCAGCGAAAGGTTCGCGAAACAACAAGCCTCCATGCAGGACCTCTGGGAATTGTTGTACAAACTGGACCACCGGTTTCCCCCGGTTGCCATGCGCGCTTATTTTACGACGAACCACGACGAGAACAGTTGGAATGGTACGGAATACGAGAAGTTCGGTGGACTGGCACTGCCACTGGCTGTATTCTCCGCTACCTGGAATGGGATGCCCCTATTGTACAGCGGCCAGGAAATGCCCAACATTAAACGGCTGAAGTTCTTCGATAAAGATGAGATAGAATGGAATGAAAGGCCCGCCCTGCATGAGTTCTATAAGAAACTGTTTCACCTCCGCGCTGTGCATTCCGCCCTTCGGGCGGGCGATACGAATGTATATACCCAACGTATTCCTACTTCTCACCCTTTACAGGTGTTTTGCTTTGTACGTGAAAACCAGGGTGCACGCGTGTTGATTATGCTGAATTTCTCCGCTTCTACCGTAAGTTTTTCATTGAATACTGAAATCGCGTCGGGCCAATTTACGGAGCTGTTTGGTAACAACGAAGTTGTGCTGGAAAGTAATACCTCAATCACCCTCCCGCCTTATGGCTATTATGTTTTCCATCAATAGCAACCATGTTGGTATAGGATTCTCCTGCAACTCTTCTGAATAATACACTATAAAACAAAAATCCTCCCGGTTATTACCGGGAGGATTTTTGTTTATTCGGGTCTGACCAGTTATTATCTGTCCAGTTCGTTCAATCCATAGGAGAAAATACCTTCAACGTTCAGGTAAATACCTTCCAGAATTGTGCTGCTGCCCGCTTTTGAAAGCGCGGCCTTCAGTTCATCTACGCTTGTTACCGGGCTGTTACCGGCTTTCAGGATAATGAAACCGTTCTTCATCCTGGTTTGATCTGCGATGAGGCCTGTGGAAGAAATACCTTTAACCACCACGCCACCTTTAATGCCGAGTTCTTTTGCTTTGGAGGCTTCCAGGTTCACAAATTCAGCGCCCATTTTATCGAGTACGGAACCCTTTACAGCTGCAAGCGTATTGGAACCGTTCTTCAGTGTTACATTCGTCGTATATTCTTTGCCGTTACGCAGGTAAGTGATGGCCACTTTTTCGCCAATACTGTAAGAGGCTATTTTTCCTACCATTTCCGGTCCGCTGTAAGTGTTGGAGCCATTGATTTTGGTAATGATGTCCCCTTTCTTAATACCGGCATCCTGTGCGGCGCCTCCGGGCACCACTTCCATTACATATACGCCTTCACCTTCAGGAATGCCGTTGGCCTTTTTCTGATCATCGCTCAACAACTCGTTGGGGTATTGAATACCAATGTAGCCGCGTTGAACAGAACCAAACTTCATAAGGTCATTCACGATCTTCTTTACCAGGTTCACCGGAATCGCATAAGAATAGCCGGAATAATAACCTGTGGGAGAAGCGATCGCGGAGTTGATGCCCACCAGCTCACCGTTGGTGTTGATGAGTGCACCACCACTGTTGCCCTGGTTCACGGCCGCATCGGTCTGTATGAAAGATTCGATTACATTCGTAGGGTTCGCCTGGCGCTGGTTGATGCCCAGACTTCTTGCTTTAGCGGAAACAATACCTGCTGTAACGGTAGTTTCCAGGTTCAGTGGATAACCAATCGCCAGTACCCACTGACCAATCTTGATGTTATCGGAATTGCCATACAATACGAAGGGAAGGTTCTTGCCGTCAATTTTCAGTACAGCGAGGTCGCTGCCCGGATCGTTGCCCACTACTTTGGCTTTATAGGTCTTCTTATTGCTGAGCGTCACATTTATTTCATCGGCGATGCCATTATTACCATTAGATACCACGTGGTTGTTGGTAACAATATAGCCGTCCTCGCTGATGAGGACACCGGAGCCCGAAGCACGTTGTTCAGGAATCACGGTGGGGCCGTATCCGAAGAAGTCGCCGAAGATGTCATCGAAACCACCATTGCCGCGCCTGTTGTTGTTAACACGTTGCTGCATGGTTTTCGTTTTAATGTGCACAACGGCCGGCGCCGCCGCGGCAGATGCCTGCGTGAAGTCAACCGGAGCCGCTACATTGCCCGAAGCGTCTACGAAATTCGCGTAATTGGCAGGAATTTTTCCGTCGGTTGCGGAATAGGAGTTGTTATTGCCGCCGATCCATTTACCATATCCCCATACACTCAGTACGGAGGTTCCGGCACTGATCAGCACAATGGAAAGAATCTGTTTGATTTTCATTTTGCTACTCATTTAAGTTCTCTAATCTTATTCAAATTTAATGCCTTGCGTACAAAATAAACGAGAACGTTCGTATATGGTTGTTGCCGAAAGCCCATTTAACAGTAAATTAGTAAGATTTTCGTAGATGTTAACGGTTCTATGGGAAACTCGGTGAAAAATTGACAGTGAAGATTGACAGTCTGCATGTCATTTTTTTAGGGTCAGCAAAAACTCCATTGTGTCCACACCATCAGCATAATCCTCCAGTTCAGGGACCTGCGCCTTTCCGAAAGGAATATGGTTCCTGCCTACCAGGCATTGGAGTTCCTCACTGCCTTCCAATGCATCTATTACCGCGTTGGGCGCGCGGTAAAATTCATAATGCAGTACAGCAATCGGTGCGAAAAGTGATTTGTTTTCCACCAGCAGCATTGTGTTTTTCGTCATGAAATATTCCTTGTTCAGGATACGGACTGCGAGGTGGTAGTCGAAGTTGCTTCTGAATTTCGGGTGATCGAAGAACCACGCATAGGGTTCGAATGCTTCCAGCAGGGGCAGGAAATCATAATTTTCGGGCACGAAAAGTTTGGTCACATTCCGGCAGCCCATACCGAAATAAAGGTGGATATCGGTGGCGAGCGCGTTCAGTTCTTCAGGAGATTCCTCACCCGTAAGTATAGCCGCAGAAGTACGGTTCTTCCGGATAATGTTGGGGAACTTCCCGAAATACTGGTCGAAATACCGCGCTGAATTGTTGCTGCCTGTAGCGATGTACGCGTCGGCGCCTTTAAGCGTTTCTTCGAAACGGGTCTGTCCTTTTATTTCGGGTGCCTGTTTTTCCAGCCATTGTACCAGGTGGGGGAGCAGTACATCGTCTTTGGAAGAAAGTTTCACCATTGCTGTGTGTCCCGTAATAAAAGCACAGAGCCAGTCGTGGAACCCCACCATTGGAATATTTCCCGCCATCACGATGCCCACGTTGGCCGGAGCTGTATTTTCTTCCGGAAGCTGGTAGTTTCCGGCCCAGGCCGTGAGTTTTTCTTCTTTCAGCCATCCGGCAATGCCGGCTATGGCGTTGGCCGTAAACTGTTCGTTGAACCAGGGATTTTTTTGCAGGGCAAGTTCCTTTGCTTCGGCCCATCCGGGTTCGTTTCCATTCATATATCCGCCTAGCTTTACCAGCAGGGCAATTCTTTCTTGCAGGTTCATTTCGTTGATCTTCTGTATCAAACCGGCGCTTTCTTGCGCTGTTTTTTGTAAAAAATTGTACGTTTGCCGTGTAAAGTTATTGCAAATCATACTGTTTAAAATAAAGAACCTATGGCGATCAAAATAACCGATGAGTGTATCAACTGTGGCGCGTGTGAACCCGAATGCCCCAATACCGCCATTTATGAAGGCGGCGTGGAGTGGGCCATATCAGACGGAACTGCGGTGAAAGGTCTTTTCACCATGATGGATGGCAGTACAATAGATGCCGATCAGCGCAATGCCCCTGTAAGCGTGGATATTTATTACATTGTTCCCAATAAATGCACCGAATGCCAGGGCTTCCATGAAGAGCCCCAATGCGCGGCCGTTTGCCCCGTGGATTGCTGTGTGCCCGATGAAATGTACCAGGAAACCGTGGAGGAACTGATGGACAAGAAAGCGAAGCTGCATGTGTAAAAGAAATTCTTGGCCGTTTCGGAAATTTTATTAACTTAGTTTAAGCAATTTCAAACTCTTAATAAGAGTAGCCTAGCGCTACCTAATGCAGGCGGGTGATATTTCCCGTCGAGAATCAAGGGTGAAGGGACAAACAACCTTCACCTTTTATTTTTTCCTTTACTTTGCTTTCAGAAAATTCAACCAATACATGAAGCCCGTTATCGCATTCGTAACCGGTGGTTACTCCGGTGAAGCCGTTGTTTCCTATAAAAGCGCCATTACCATCGAACAAAACCTGGACCCGGAAAAATACGAGGTGTACCGCATCAATATCACGCCTGAAGAATGGTTTCATCCTACGGCCGATGGCGGAAAAATACCGGTAGATAAAAGTGATTTCACCCTTACGATTGCCGGGAAAAAAATCCGTTTCAACGGGGTATTCATCGGTATCCACGGAACACCGGGTGAGGATGGGAAACTGCAGGGGTACTTCGATCTGATGGGCTTGCCCTATACTTCTTGCGACGCGGCCGTTTCTGCCCTTACATTCAATAAAAGGTATACGGTAGCCGTGGCGGCTTTTGGCGGGATCAGGGTGGCGAAATCGCTTCACCTGTTCAAAGCGCAGCCGCTTTCCTCCGCACAGGTGCTGGCTCAATTGAAACTGCCCGTTTTTGTGAAGCCAAACAATGGAGGCTCCAGTATCGGGATGAGTAAGGTAAACCTGCCAGAAGAATTGGCGCCCGCCATCGAAAAAGCATTTAAGGAAGATGCCCAGGTGCTGGTGGAGGAATTTATTACGGGCCGGGAGTTCACCATCGGCGTCTATCGCTCAAAAGGCGCCATTCATGTGCTGCCGATCACTGAAGTGAAAAGCAAGAAAGAGTTTTTTGATTTTGAGGCGAAATACACGCCTGGCCTGGCGATGGAGACCACGCCCGCTGAAATAGATGCCGCGCTCCAATCCCAATTGGAAATGAATGCTAAAAAGGTTTACGAGCTTTTCAACTGCCGGGGCGTGGTGCGCATGGATTTTATTTATGAACCGGAAATAAAAGAGCCTTTCCTCCTGGAGATCAATACCGTGCCCGGACAAAGCGAGGCAAGTATCGTTCCGCAACAGGTACGCGCCTCCGGTGGAACGCTGAAAGATTTTTACTCCGCCCTCCTGGATGAATGTTTGGCATAATTTTGTTTTCTTTGAACCACCCAAACAGGGCAAATACTTAAAAAACAGATACCACGTGTTCCGATTCATAACGAATAAACCTTTCTGGGTGAACCTCCTGGCCGCTATTGCGCTGATTTTCATCCTGGTGTTCATTTTTCTTCAATCCCTTGACTTTTTTACGAACCACGGCAAAATACTCCGGGTGCCTTCCGTGGCGGGGATGAATGTGGACAAAGCAACGGAAACGCTGGAAGCGCAAGGTTTTGATGTGGCCATCCAGGATTCGGTTTACGTAGATACCGCCGCGCGCCTGAGTGTGATCCGTCAGTTCCCGGAACCGGATGTATCGGTGAAAGTGAACCGGACCGTATACCTCACCATCAACCGCGCCATTCCGCCAATCATAGATATGCCGAACCTGTTGAACATGAGCTACCGCTCCGCCAGCGATTACCTGAAATCGTACGGACTGAAACTCGGCGACACCAGCTACAAACCGGATTTCGCCAAAAACGCGGTGATTGAGCAACTGTACAACAACCAGAAAGTGGAGCCCGGCACCAAGATTCCGATGGGAAGCACTATTTCCCTGGTATTCGGAAGCGGCATCAGCAACGAAGAGATTTCCGTGCCCGATCTGTTCGGCATGACCCTCACGGAAGCCGAAGCCTTGTTGAACGCGAACGGACTTTCACGTGGCGCCACCGTGGTGGATCCCAACGTGCAGGATACCGCCGGGGCTTATATTTACAAACAATCGCCGGAAAGAAACGGGGAGGAAGGACGCATCAACAGGATCCGTCCCGGACAACTCGTGACCATCTGGCTCGGACTTCAAAAACCAGTGCGCGTGGATTCCACGGGCACCAACTTTTAACCAAGTATCTACCACCTAAAAGCATATAACTGATGAAAACAATGACTGTTGCGGAACTGAAATCCAGGCTTGACAGCGGTGAAAAGCTCAACCTCCTGGACGTGCGCGAGCCACACGAACACGCCGAATTCAACATCGGCGGAACCTTGTATCCCCTAGGAAAGATACAGACTATGCAACTCGATGATATCGAAGACCTCAAAGAGGAAGAAGTAATCTGCTACTGCAGAAGCGGTAACCGCAGCGGACAAGCGTGTCTTATTCTTGAAACCGTTGGCTTTAAGAATGTGACCAATGTGGTGGGCGGAATGCTCGCCTGGCAGGAAATCGTTGGGTGAGCGAATTTTGAATGATGGATTTTGAATGTTGAATTGGTTGTTGAATTCATAATTCAAAAGAAGCAAAGAAGTATAATTTTAAAAGCCGGGGTATGTTGAATAAACACGCCCCGGCTTTCTTTTATACTGTAGCATTAAATGCGTAGTAATCCATCATTCAAAATTAAAATCTGATGTTCACTCCCGCCATCCAGTTCACGCCTGCCATCGGGTAATAATAATTCTCCGTAGTAAAAGCGCCGCCATACTGGTAGCTGAAGGTGTAACCGTTCGGCTCATATTTCCGGTCGAATACGTTGTTGACATGGAACATCAGCGTGAGTTCCGGAACGAGTTTCTGTTGAATACTGTATTGCATTCTCAGGTCCTGCACATAAAAATCGTCCAGGCTCCTTTCTTTTCGGGAGGTATTATCCAGGTATTGACGCCCAACATATTTTCCGGGCAGACTTACCCGCGCATGTTTGAAGGGAACCAAATCCAGGGAGAAGGACGACACAATGGAAGGGGAGAAGGCGATATCGGCTTTTTTCAACGTTTCTGATAACTGTACATAGTTCGGGTCGTCGTAGTTATCGTAGTACACCGTAATGTTCTTCACCTTGTTCCTGCTCAGGGTAAGATTGCCTGAAACGCTGGCCCAGTCGGTAAGGCGTGCTGCGGCTTCCAGTTCTATCCCCATTCTGTAACTATCGGGTATGTTCACACGCGTGGCGGCGCCCACATCATTGATTTTCCCGGTAGGGATCAGTTGGTTTTTGTAATCCATGTGGTAGAAAGTAGCCGCCAATTGGTAACGGCTGTTCCTGAACTGCAGACCGGATTCAATGTTGCGGAGCAGTTCGTGCTTCGGTTTGGATAAAGCGCCTGCTTCAAAATCATCCCGGTTGGGTTCTTTCTGCCCGATGGAGTAGGAGGCGAATGCGGTGAACCCATTGCCGAAAAGATAGGATACACCTGCTTTAGGGTTGAAAAAACGGTATTGGTTGTAAGCGCTTAATCCGGGTGTACTTCTGAATCCATCGATATCATATTTCACGTACCGGAACTGCAGGTCGGCGAAGGTGTAAAAGTTGCGGAATGCTTCAAACTGCCATTTGGCGTACGTGTTGAAGTCGCGCTTCATCGCGGTGTAATTGTACCATTCATGGTCTTTGGGGATGCCTGTTTCGGCCCAGATCACTTTGCCGTAGTGCTTGCCGTCGTATTGGTTCACGCCGCCCCCGTAAGTGAGTTCATGTTTGCCGTTTTTATATTGGAGGGAGAAAATGCCGCCATAGAAATGGTTGTCGAGCCAGAGTTGACGGATCAGGTCCGTTTCCGAAACCGGGTCGCCGTTCACGTCCGGATCAGCAAGTCCGTAGTCAGAGAACGATTGATCGGCTTTGTACTGCTCGTAATAACCGCGTCCCCTTGAAAGGAAAAGTGCGGTGTTGAGTTTCAGTTTAGGCGACAGTTCCTGGTTGTAAAACAATTGGTAGTGGTCCTGCTGGTAATTGTCGGTCTCATTGTCGTAGGGTGTTCCGGGCTTTTCGGTTCCCACTGAATTATAAGTGCGGTCGTTGTCGAGTTTGCTTTCAGGCAGCCCGTTCCAGGATTGGTAAGTTTTTTCTTTACCGGTGATCACGTTGAAGCGGACGGAGCTTTTTTCATTGAGCCACGCTGCGGAAAGGTAAGCCGATTTCAGGTCGGAGGTGGCACGGTCCACGAAGCCGTCGCTGGCAATTTTGGAAAAGCGTGCGTCGATGGTGAAATGATTGTTCAGTAGTCCGGAACCGGCTTTTACCGTGTGTTTCCAGGTGTTGAAGGAGCCGTAGGAATTATTGGCTTCGCCGTAGGCCTTCTCGTTGAATTCGTTGGTGCTGAAATTGATGGTGCCTCCGAACGCGCCCGCGCCATTGGTGGAAGTGCCCACCCCGCGTTGTATCTGTACGCTGCTCACGGAGGAAGCGAAATCGGGGAGGTTTACAAAGAAAGTACCATGCGATTCGGGATCGTTATAGGGGATCCCGTTGATGGTCATGTTGATGCGTTGCACATCGGTTCCCCTGATGCGCCATCCGGTATAACCTACGCCGTTTCCAGCGTCGGAACTCACCACCATGGAGGGGGTTTGTTGCAGGAGGAAAGGCAGGTCCTGGCCGATGTTGTTCTTTTCCAGGTCCTTTTTGGTGAGATTGGTTTTCGAAAAAGGCGCAATCTCGGAAGCGCGGGTGGCTTTCACTTCGATGGGCTGCAGCAGCAGTTCGGTGCGGTTAAGCCTGATGACCAGGTTTGCTGCACCGGGCACCTGGGCCTGTACCTGGGTTTCATTGTAACCAACGGCGCTGATCTTCAATAGATAACTTCCCGGTTTAACGGGAGCGATGCGGAAATCGCCTTTGGATCCGGCGGAAACCGCGAAATGGTGGACCAACTGAACGGATGCCCCGGCAATAACTTCTCCGGTAACGGCATCGGTGATTTTGCCCGAAATAGATTGGGCGAATAGCATTGGGGAAAATACAAACAAGCATATCCCCAAAAACAATTTTTTCATGTTTCTTTTTTTAAAGTTGAAAAATTGAATTTGGAAATGCTGCGATTGTGAAGAGGGGAGAACAATATTGCGCGAATCCTTCCACCTTCCCTGCGCAGGCATTACCCTGTCCAGGTTCTACGGGTATGATCTCAGCTTTCACAAAATGTGAATTAAGCACCCCGGGAACTTGATGTCTTTACGTTGGAGCTCCTTTGAAAGACGGTCCAAAGGTATGCCGCCCGTTTTTTTTTGCCAAAAACTTGTAACATTTCCTTTGCGATAACGTACCACAGGTGTATTCAGTAGCAAAACCTATAAAAGTAAGCGCATGAAAAATCTTCTTTTTTTAGCAGGATGCTTCCTGGCGTCTTTCTCCGCAGTGGCCCAGGAGAAGATCGTTGTAGATGAAAACGTAACCCCGCGCGATATTGAAAAGTTCGTTGCGGTGGAAGTGTCGGGGGGAATCGATCTGTATATTTCTCAATCCAATGAAATCGCGCTAGCCGTCAGCGCTTCGGAAAAAAAGCTGGTTCCTTACCTGAAAACGGAGGTGAAAGATGGTGTTTTAAGGATTTATGCGGAGAAGGGAATGAAGTCTTTTAACCGGATCGGAAAGCCTTTAAAGGCGTATATCTCGGCTCCCGTATTGCATAGAATAAGTGCTTCCGGGGCTTGTGATGTGCTGATTTCAGGGGTATTGAAGCAGGACGACCTTGAGATCAATTTGTCCGGATCCTCCGATTTCAAGGGCACCCTTGAGGTTAAGAACCTTGCTGTGCACCAGAGCGGCAGTTCCGATTCTTTCCTGGCGGGAAAGGCGCAACATGCCAAACTGGAAGTGAGCGGCGCTTCGGATATCAAAGCTTATGGCCTGGAAACGGAATATTGCAAAGCTTCCGCAAGCGGCGCCTCCGACATCCAGATCAGCGTGAACAAAGAAATTGCCGCGAGTGCCAGCGGCGCTTCAGATATTTATTTCAAGGGCAGCGCCACGGCCAAAGATATTAAGCAGAGTGGGGCGAGTACAGTAGCACGACGTTCCTGAACAGTCTCGTGTTTTATTGTTGTGCCGGGGGCGTATCAGCGTGATGCGCCCTCTTTATTTTTAGGAGGTCGAGAAATTTATGAAAAAGATTTGGCCGTTAAAAATCAGCGCCTTACCTTTGCACTCCACATCGCGAAGTAGAGCAGCGGTAGCTCGTCGGGCTCATAACCCGAAGGTCGGAGGTTCGATCCCTCCCTTCGCAACTAAGGAAGCCTCGAGAGAGGCTTTTTTTATTTGTACTACTTTTGCAAGGTCTCAGCTGAAAAATGAAAGCAGGATTCGTAAACATATTCGGGAAGCCCAACGCGGGAAAAAGCACGTTGCTCAACGCGCTCATCGGAGAAAAAATGGCCATTGTTTCCCCTAAAGTGCAAACCACCCGGCACAGGATCAAGGCGTTCCTCACGGAACCTGGCTACCAGATTATTTTCTCCGATACGCCAGGCATTATTGAGCCGAAATACAAACTGCACGAAAAAATGATGCAGGCCGTCAGAAATTCGCTGGAGGATGCGGATGTGGCCATTCTGCTTGCCGACATCAACGATGACCGCGAGGAGGTGGACCAGCTTTTCAGTAAACTTCGGCTCAAAGTGCCAGGCGTTTTTGTGCTGAATAAAATCGATACGGTTTCCCCCGCCAAACTGAAAGAAGCGCTCGACTGGTTCTCGGATAAACCTTATGCCAGAGAAATCGTGACTTTATCGGCCCTGAAAGGATTCGATAAGCATGATTTTATAGAAAAGATTTTAAAATATCTTCCCGAAGGAGAACCCTTCTACAGCGAGGACGATCTCACGGATTTGCCTACCCGCTTTTTTGTAGGAGAAATGATCCGGGAAAAGATATTCCAGTTTTATGAAGATGAGATTCCTTACCATACCACCGTGTTGGTGCAGGAATACAAAGAAAAGGATACGCTGGTGAAAATCGCCGCCGATATCATCGTGCAGCGGGAAACACAAAAGGCGATCATCCTGGGCGGAAAAGGTTCAGGCATCAAAAAACTGGGCACCGAAGCGAGGAAAGATATCGAAGCATTCATCGGAAGGAAAGTGTTCCTGGAACTGTTTGTGAAAGTCCGTCCCAAGTGGCGGGACAGTGAGATTTTTCTGAGGGAATATGGGTATAAATAATGTTGAATTTTGAATGCTGAACTTTAAATGGAATACTATGGGGAATTGTTCGGCAATCAGGTTCTAAATTGAAAAAAGAATAAAGTGCGATCACATAAAACCAATTGGCCGCACTGAAAACAGGTTGTTTCGGATTTTGATTGTTCCCTGAATGAAACTGCGTTGCACCAACAAATTCATTCTTCATCCAACATTCAAAATCCAAAATTCAAAATTTTATTATGTCAGGATTTACATTAGCTATTGTTGGAAGACCGAACGTGGGGAAAAGCACCTTCTTCAACCGGATGCTGGAACAAAGAAAAGCAATCGTGGACGACGTGAGTGGTGTTACCCGCGACAGGCAATACGGCGTGGCGGAATGGGCCGGCAAATCGTTTAACGTGATTGATACCGGCGGTTTCGTGGCCGGAAGTGAGGATGTTTTTGAAAAAGAAATCCGCAAGCAGGTGATCATCGCACTCGATGAAGCAGATGCAGTTGTGTTTATGGTGGATACCGTGACCGGCATCACCGACCTCGACGACTCCATGGCCGATGTATTGCGCAGAACCACCAAACCGGTTTTCCTGGCGGTGAACAAAGTGGACAACCACGAACGTTTACTGGAGGCTACTGAGTTTTACAGCCTCGGTTTCGAACATATTTTCTTCCTTTCCTCCATGACCGGGAGCGGAACAGGTGAACTCCTCGACGCCGTTACGGCCCTGATACCGGAACAACCCGAGGCAGAAGAGGGCGCGGAGGAAAATCCTATTCCCAAGTTCGCCATCATCGGGCAGCCCAATGTGGGGAAATCCTCTCTGCTGAACGCATTGGTAGGGCAGGAACGCACCATCGTGAGCAATATCGCCGGAACCACCAGAGATACGATCCATACCCACTATAACCTCTTCCAGAAAGAATTCATCCTCATCGATACGGCAGGTATTCGGAAGAAAACCAAGGTGAACGAGGACCTGGAGTTCTATTCGGTGATCCGCGCCATCAAAGCCATGGACGAAGCCGATGTTTGTTTACTGGTATTGGATGCTGAAAAGGGAATCACGGCCCAGGACCTGAGCATTTTCAGTCTGGCGTCTAAAAAAGGTAAAGGCATCGTGATTCTCGTGAACAAATGGGATACCATGGAGAAGGAAACGAATACCGCCCGCGATTACGAAAAGGTGCTGAAAGACAGGATCGCGCCTTTCTCCGACGTGCCCATTCTCTTCATATCCGCCACCGAAAAAGTGCGCATTTTCAAGGCGATTGAAATCGCGCTGGATGTATTCGCGCATAGGCAACAACGTATCCCCACATCTAAACTGAACGATGTGATGCTGAAGGCCATTGAAGCTTATCATGCGCCGGTGGTACGCGGCAACCAGGTGAAAATCAAGTATGTGACGCAATTGCCGACGCACGTGCCTTCGTTCGCGTTTTTTGCCAATTATCCGGATGACATCAAGCAGCCTTACCGCAATTACCTGGAGAACCAGTTGAGGAAAAACTTCAATTTCAGCGGTGTGCCGGTGCGGTTGTTCTTCAGAAAAAAATAAAAGATTTTTAACAGGGGCTTGCAGGAACCGTTCCAGCGATTATCTTTGCTGGCAAAACCGAAAAAACAATAACAATGAAAAAGTTCTTCGCCGTTCTCGCTATCGCTGCTTCTGTTGCTGCTTGTAACAATGCCGCTGAACCTACTGAATCTGCTGACTCAACTTCTGCCGCTGTAGATTCTACTGCTGCTGCTATCGACTCTACTGTAGCTGCCGCTACCGATTCAGTTTCCGCTATCGCTGATTCCGCTAAAGGCGCTATCGACAGCATCGCTAAATAATGATCTTCAAAGATTAAGCATAAAAAATCCCCGCTTTAAGCGGGGATTTTTATTTTCTTCAGCCATTGGCGCAGCTGTTTCCGGTATTTTTTCAGTTCTTCCTGCTCCAATTGGATAAAACTGTTCTCCTCCAGCTTTCCAATCACCTCATCTCTTTCCGCTTCGGAATCGTACAGCATATTGCGGAATGGGTTATTGTAGTCTTTTTCCCGGGATGCATAAATGGCGCCTGCGATCCATTCGCGGGTGGCAATCGCTTCGTTGGCAAGTGTCACAAGGTCTTCGGCTGTAAAAGTTGCGGCTTTCTTCCTGAATACATTGAAGTAAACATTCCAGGCGTGGAAACATTTTTGTTTGTTGTAATCCGCGGCCTGCGTGGTGTAGAAGGCGTGCACGTCCGCCCAACTGTTGATCTTTTTCGATTTGATGGAACTGATCAGTTCTTTCAGTGTTTCTTCCGGCATTAACTGTCCACCCACATTCTGCCATTTTTTGGATGAACGCCCCTGAACAAATTGGTCGAAGTTTTCGGGTGAAGCCGGGCAAAGTTCATATAGGCAATTCACGGCGTGGAAAACGATCATCTTCCGGAAAATGCCCCAGGCTTTCCGCACTTTAACCAACTGGACGATGCGGTTCGTGTTTTCCCAGCCGTTTACGGTTACCAGTAGCGTATCAATCTGCGGATCGTTGTTCAGGAGCAGGGAAAGTCCGGTCTCACGGGCTTGTTTATCCGTAATATCGGTTTTTCCTGAAACCTGTTCCAGGAAAGCCTTTCCTACGGCAAGTTCCATGATCTTCAGTCCTTCTTCCATTTCCTGCACGCTATCGGGTGCGAGGTAGCCATATTCGAGCGACTGCACTTTTTCCACACGCTTATCCCTGTCGGCCGATTTCCAGGAGTTCCTGGCGAGCGCGTACATGTTATAGAGGAACCAATAGCCGGGCATCACGACCAGCTTATCTTTGGAAACATTGTTGCTGACCAGGGAAAAGGGAATTTTAATATCCAGTTCCGCCGGGTAATCCCCTTTGGCCATGATGGTGAAGGAAGGAAACCTGGAATTGTGTTTCAGACTCACGCACAACCCGGGCCAGAAGCCTCTTCCTGCAACGATCTCCCCATCGGCGCCCCTGGAATTATGATTGGAACCAATGGTGGCGCCGGCAGCCATATTGCTTTGTCCCATCACCAGGGCCGCGCAAAGGAACGAATTGTTGTGGTGCTGCTCGTGGGCGGGGAATATCAGTGAATTCAATACTTCGCAACAGGATATGGTGGCATTGTTGCCGAGGTAGGAGTTGATGAGCCGCGCGCCATATTTCAGTTGCGAATGGGAGGCCATTACAAACCGAACGGCTTTAACACCATAGAATATCCTGCAGCCGTAACCGATGATGCCATTCACCATTTCACAGCCTTCTCCAATTTGAGTTGATGCTTTCGGAATAGAATTGATGGTGAGGTTCTTCAGTTTATTTGCGCCTTTGATGTAGGCATCGGAGCCGATCCATACATCTTTGATCATGTTGGTATTCTTGATGATGGAGCGGTCGCCCACTTTACCATAATAGCCCCTTTGTTTATCGAATCTGGCTTCCGTGAATGTCTTAAACCGGTCCAGCAGTTTTTTATCTGCCCTGTATTTGGCCCATAGGTAAGCGTCGCCTGGCAACATGCCGTTAAAAGGGATTACGCTGCGGCCGCCGTTCTCATTGCAGAGTTCCAGGAAAATGCGGATCTGCTCATCTTCTCCATCTTTCACGATGCCGTTTCCGAACTTAGCGGTACTGCTCGTGGTCATTTCGTTCACGTTCATGATCATCACCTCGTTGCCGATAATGTAGTGGGCGAGGTAGTTCACGTTATCGATCACGGCGTTGTCGCCGATATCGCAACTGATGATGATGCTATTGTATAGTCCAACGGGCATCCGGAGGTTGTGGAACTCGAGGTAGAAAGGCTCCAGTTTACCGATCCGGATCAAACCGAAGAATTTACAGTTCTTAACCAGTTCCGGGTTGAAAGCTTCTGAAACAAAGATATTGTTCCAGTTGTCGGACTGGTTCCTGTTGCGGACGAGTATCTCTATTTCCTGCGCGTTGAGCTGGCGGTAGCCCGCGTTGCCCCCATTTTGCAGGTTGCGTAAATGGTATTCATTTTTCCCTTCGGGCAGGTATTGTTCCGGAACGAACTGGTAGCCGAGGGAGTCAAGCTTATGGCGAACGATATGGTTCATTATTCAACGGTTACGGATTTGGCAAGGTTGCGTGGTTTGTCAACATCAAGTCCTTTCGCGACGCCCACGTAGTATGCGAGCAGTTGCATGGGGATCACGGAGAGCATGGGCGCAATCAGTTCATCAGCGGAAGGAACGGTGAGTACATCATCGGCCATACCGGAGATGGTATCATCCCCTTCTGTGATCGTGGCCAATACCATGCCTTTCCTGGCTTTGATTTCCTGTATGTTGCTGACGATCTTTTCGTGGTACGCATCTTTTGTTGCGACAAAAACAACTGGCAACTGTTCGTCTACCAATGCTATGGGGCCGTGCTTCATTTCCGCGGCGGGATAACCTTCGGCATGGATATAAGAAATCTCTTTCAGTTTTAATGCGCCTTCCAGGGCTACCGGGAAGTTATAGCCTCTTCCCAGGTAAAGAAAATCGCGCGCGTCTTTGTATTTTTCAGCCACTGCTTTGATGTGTTCGCTGGAACTCAGTACAGTCGCTACTTTTTCAGGAACATCCTGCATTTCGTTGAGCAGGTGGAGGTACCTTTCTTTGGTGATGGTGCCCTTCGTTTGTGCGATCTTCAGGGCGATCATGTTCAGTACCGCAAGTTGGGCGGTGAAAGCTTTTGTGGAAGCTACGCCTATCTCCGGACCCGCGTGCGTATATGCGCCGGCGTGAGAGATGCGGGCGATGGAAGAACCCACCGCGTTCACCACGCCAAAAATAATCGCGCCCTGTTCTTTGGCTTTTTCTATCGCGACAAGCGTATCCGCCGTTTCTCCACTTTGTGAGATCGCGATAATCACATCACCCTTGTTGACGATGGGGTTTCTGTACCTGAATTCCGAAGCATATTCCACTTCAACGGGTATTCTGCACAGTTCTTCGAACACATATTCCGCCACCAATCCGGCGTGCCACGAAGTGCCGCAGGCGATCATGATAATGCGCGGGGCGTTCACGAGGGCTTCCATATATTTCTCCACACCAGCCATGGTGATCGTTCCGGCAGCGGCATCCAGTCTGCCCCGGAGGCAATCCTGAATCGTACTGGGTTGTTCGAATATTTCTTTCAGCATAAAATGGTCGTAACCGCCTTTTTCGATGGCGGCCAGTTCCATGTCCAGTTTCTGCACGTAGGGCGTGATCTTCTCGTTGCCCAGGTTTTTCAGCACCAGCTCATCGGCTTTGATGATGGCCAGTTCGTAATCATTCACGTACACCACTTCTTTGGTGTATTCAATAATGGGGGATGCATCAGATGCCAGGAAATGTTCTCCTTTACCGATACCGATTACTAGTGGACTCCCTTTGCGTGCCGCTATGATGGTATCAGGATTGTCCTGGTCGAGGAGAAGGATCACGTAGGCGCCCACGACTCTTTTCAGCGCGATGCGTACTGCTTCTTCCAGGCTGCAGTTGTTGTTTACCTGGATGTCTTCGATGAATTTCAGCAATACTTCAGTATCGGTATCACTTTCAAATTTATAGCCTTTGTTCTCTAACTCTTTTTTGAGCAGGGCATAGTTCTCGATAATGCCGTTGTGTACCATGGCCAGTTTGCCATTTGCGGACGTATGTGGATGGGCGTTACGGTCACAAGGTTCACCGTGGGTGGCCCAACGCGTGTGCCCTATGCCTGCGTTGGCATGAACATCCCGGCCCACCAGCTTTTCTTCGAGTTCGGCAACTTTGCCTTTCTTTTTATACGTTCTCAGCTCATCGTTCATCAGGGCTACGCCGGAGCTGTCGTAACCTCTGTATTCCAGGCGCTTCAGGCCTTTCAGGATAATGGGATAAGCTTCTTTTGGTCCTATGTAAGCAACGATTCCGCACATGGTATTGATTTTAACGGCTACAAATATCTGTTATTTGGTTAAAACGCAACCGTTTGCGTATTGTTATGTGCCTATAAAAGATTGAAGTGTTTGGGGTAGCAGGTGCCCGGGCCAACCCTGGTAACAAACAGGCCGCACAAACCTGCATATCGCATCGGCACCAACGGCTGTGAACCTGCTGTCTGTAGTGGCCGGGAACGGTCCGCCATGGTGCATGGCTTCAGTAACCGTAACGCCCGTTGGAACACCGTTGAATACAAGTCTTCCGCATTTTCGTTCTAAGATTTCAAGTATTTCAGGCACCAGTATTTCATCTGCTGATCTGGCCTGGATTGTTCCTGTTAATTGTCCGTCCATAGCCTCCAATGCCTCGGCTAATTCCTGCATATTATTGCATAAAACAGCCACGGCGTAAGGACCGAAAATTTCTTCCCTTAACATCCGGTTTGCAATAAATTTTTTTGCGGAGGTAGTGGAGATGGTGGGGATAGAAAAAAGGTCGTTGCCGGGTGCTTCGGCGGAAGCCAGTAAATCCACCATTCCGGATGCCAGCACTTCTTTCCGTTTTGTGCTGAAACTTTTGGCGATCTCTTCATGCAGCATGGGTTCACTTTGGCTTTTATTCAGGGCTTTCTTCAACGCGGCAAGCAGGTGATTCGTATGGGTTGTTTGAAGTAAGAACCATACCCCCGGATTGGTGCAGAACTGGCCCGCACTGGCGGTAAGAGATTGAACGAGCGTTCCGGAAAGTGCCTCCGCGTCTTTCTGGGCTTCCGGAAGAATAACCACGGGATTCACACTGCCCATTTCAGCGAAAACAGGAATGGGGGCTGGTCTCGCCTGGGCCAGGTCGTACAAGGCTTTTCCTCCCGAAAACGAACCGGTGAAGGCAACGGCTGCGGTAAGCGGATGTTGCACAAGCAATGCACCTGTTTCAAAACCTTCGTCCGGAACATGTTGAAAGATAGGCGGTGAAAATCCTTCTTTTTCAATGACTGTTTGCAACAGCTTTGCACACAACAAAGATGTTTCCGGGTGCGCCGGATGCGCTTTCACAATCACCGGGCAGCCTGCGGCCAATGCTGTGGCCGTGTCTCCGCCGGGCGTTGAGTAAGCGAAAGGGAAATTGCTTGCGCCGAAAACCACAACGGGCCCAAGCGCCCTGTTCATTTTCAGGATGGGTGCCGGACCGCTGAGGTCCTTTGAAATGTGGAGCCATTTACCGGCCGCGCAAGCGTCGGCGTATTGGTTCCATTGTAAAATCGTGCGGTTGAGTTCAGTTTTTAACCTTGCCGGTGGTAAATGCGTTTCTTTGGCTGCAGCATGGATAAGTTCGGTTTCATTTGCTTGCAGCGCCATCGCAATAGCATGCATCAAAGCCGCGCGCTGCGCGGGTAAAGTATTGGCGAAATGCGGATACACGTTGAAAGCATCGGCAACAACGGCGTTTATTTTCATTTTCAAATCCATGGGCTGAAGTTAATCTGTTTTATAACTTGCAAAACATGTGCTCAAATATGGAGTGATGGCGCGTTTTTAAACGGTGTTCCAACCCGGAAAACAACGTCGGTGGCACCGGTTTCCTTCCCGAAGCAGTTTCAGGCCGGTTTAATACCGATTCTATCCATAAATTTTTACCGTGTTTATACCGGGGTGAACCCGCGTTTTTTAACGCAGAAAATTACAATAGATGCGGATGGTGTTTTGAAAAGAACTGGTGAAAATACGGATACCTGCAAATTGACTTTTTTTGTACTAGCGGTGCCGCCGGTACCACCGTTAAAGCAACAGGCCCTGGAGGAAATAGTAGGCCACGCTGAAATAAATGATTAGTCCGGTTACGTCCACCAACGTGGCCACGAAAGGCGCGGAGGATACTGCCGGGTCGGCACCGAGTTTTTTCAGAAAGATTGGTAGCATGGAGCCGGTGAGTGTGCCCCACAAAACCACGCCCAGTAAGGTGATGCCCACCACCAGACCAACTTCAGTACCGAAGCTCCCATAAAGCTCCGGGAAGAAATGCGCCGCGATGAATACCCTGAAAAAGCCGATCACGCCCAATACACCGCCCAGTAACAGACCGGAAAGAATTTCCCGGCGCATCACCCGCCACCAGTCGGAGACGGAAATTTCGCCCAGGGCCATCGCCTGGATAATGAGTGTGGATGCCTGGGAGCCGCTGTTGCCGCCGCTTGAAATAATCAGCGGTACGAAAAGCGCCAGGATAACGGCTTTCGCGATTTCATCCTCGAAATAAGCCATAGCGGTAGCCGTGAGCATTTCGCCCAGGAAAAGGATGATGAGCCAGCCCACACGTTTGCGGAACAGTTTCAGGAGCGGCATTTCGAGGTAGGGTTCGTCCAGGGCCTCGGTACCGCCTATCTTTTGAATGTCTTCGGAGAATTCCTCGTTGGTGATCCAGAGTACATCGTCGATGGTAACGATGCCCAGCAGCAGGTTTGCATCGTCCACTACGGGCAGGGCCACGCGGTTGTTCATCTTGAAGATGTTGTTGGCGCTCTCCTGGTCGTCGTTTACATGGAGGGCGATGAATCGGCCATCTATCAGTTCGTTCACCGGTTTATCGGGGGCGGCGAAGAGGAACTCACGGATACGGATATCGTCTATCAGCTGCCCCTGGTCGTTGACCACATAAAGTACATCGATGGTCTCGGAATCGCGGCCCACTTCCCGGATATGGTCCAGCACCTGTTGTACGGTCCATTCTTCGTGGATGGCGAGGTAATCCGGCGTCATCAGCCTGCCCACGGTACCTTCGGGGTAGCCCAGCAGCGCGAGGGTGATCCTGCGCTCTTCGGGATCAAGTGTTTTGATCATTTCCCGCACCACTTCGGTAGGCAGTTCTTCCAGGAAGGCCGTACGGTCGTCGGCGGGCAGTTCATTCAGTAACTCGGCACTGGTAAACGCCGGCAACGACTGGATGATGCGCTTCTGGGTGGGGAAGTCAAGTATTTTAAAAGTGCTGGTGGCGCGGTGGAGCGAAAGATGGGCCATGATCTGTGCCTCATAGTCTGGGAACTCATAGATCATTTCAGCCACGTCGCTGATGTTCTGGTGGTTCAGAAAATCACGGATCAGTAGCTTGTCTTCCCGTGCTATCAACGCTTCAAACTGGCGGAAAAGTTCTTTTTGTTCCGTTTCCATCGACATCCCGCAAAGTTAAGGAATTCGGTTCAGCCTTATTGCGCATCGAACCATACCGGTTCCGTTTCGTTCCAGGCCCCGTTGTAGTTGATGAACAGCTCTTCTCCCGCGGCAATGTCTCTTACGGTGCGTATCTGCATGGTTCTGCCCTCATAATCCATATCATAATCGCAATTAGAATGGTAGGCATGGTTGTACATCGAAAGGTAGCCGAGGGCCACCACACATTCATCTAGGTTTTCTCCCCATTCGAAGATATAATCGTGGAGCGGCGTTTGATCGAGCAGTTTCCGGTGGTCACTGTTCATCACAATGACAGGAGAAATTTCTATCACCGTTCCGGCTTCCAGCGCTTCCGCCGTAAATACGCCGCGGTCCATGGAAGGAGTGGGGGCGATGTAAAGGCAGGGTAAAATCATATGAGTTCTCCTACATGGTTGCGGATGTTGGCGCTGAGGGAATCGGTGGGCAGGTCGTTTGCATCCAGGCCGAAAGGGTTTTCGATTTCTTCGGCGATCAGTTCAAGTGAAGCGAGTACATAGAAGATAAAGCCGATTACGGGTATCACGTAATAGCCCAGGCTGAATACAAAACCGAAAGGCAACGTCATCACGTAGGCGAAGATGAATTTTTTTAGGAAAGCGGAGTAGGAGAAGGGGATAGGCGTATTGCGGATGCGTTCACAGGCACCGCAGATATCGGCGAAGCTCTGCATTTCCGTGTTGAGTGTAATAAGCTGGTCGCCGGTGATGGTGCCTTGTTTGTAAAGGCGGTTCACTTTATCTATCATCAGAAATGCGATCTGGTTGGGCACGTGTTTGTGCGGATCAATGTTTTCGTGGGAGAACCCATGAGTAGATATGAAGTCGCCAGCATGGTATTTACCCCTGAGGTGGTTTTTCAGCGAGAAAGCGAAGTTCGGGATCATCACCCTGAAATAAGCCCGGTGTTCATCATTTTCAGGTAGGATCGCCGCCATTTTCATGGCCAGGTTTCTGCTGGCATTCACCAGGGAACCCCAGTGTTTACGGCCTTCCCACCAACGGTCGTAGGCGGTATTGGACCGGAAGGCCAGCAAAAGGGAAATTACGAAGCCCAGCATGCTGTGCAATAAGGTGATGTTCTTTACATGGCTGCTTTCCGCTAATTTCCAGACCTCTGTTTCCAGGTAAGCGATGATGCCGGAATAAATGCAGATGGCAATGATCATGGGCAGTAGTTTGCGGAAAGTATCTGCCTTGTGTACGCGGAAAATAAAGGTGAACCAGTCTTTCGGGTTGTATTCTACCATAGATAAATAAGGTCGAATGTACAGGATTTTTGGATTTTGGGAGGCCGTTGAAGGAATTAATACATTATACGGAGGTGTTCGTATATTTTAAACAAGGTTTGTCGGGTGTTTTTACAACATTTACACAGCATTGCATCATACGATGCGTTGTTAACCTATGTTTCTTTTCTCATGTCTGTGTGTGTTTAAAAAAGTCCCGCTTCGAGCGGGACTTTTTATATCCGGAATCCCTAATTTGTGGCATGAGCGCTAAAGTGAAGATTCTGCTGTTTTTTGGTGCCATCCTCGGTATCCTGATCGCCGCGTATGTTTGGTGGGTACCGGCCCTTGCGGAGAAATTCGCGGGAAGGGTGCCGGTTTCCTACGAGCAATCCGTGGGGCAGCAGTTGTATGATCAGATGCGCAAGACCTGGGAGGTGGATGAAGCAAGAACCCGCCTGCTGCAGCTTTTTTACGAAGACCTGAATTACGACCGTGCTTACAACACCAAAGTTACTGTGGTGAAGTCCCCGGAGAAAAATGCTTTCGCTTTACCCGGCGGTTTTATTGTAGTGTACACCGGCATTCTGGAAGATATGCCTTCCGCCGAAGCACTTGCCGCGTTGCTGGCGCACGAAACGGCACACATCACACAGCGCCACACGCTGCGCAATATCATGCGGAGCATGGGCCGCGGTATGCTGATCGCGCTGGTCACCGGAAACGGGGATGGTGTGGCGGGCGCGATATTGAGTCGTGCCAATGAATTGAAAGGATTGGAGTATTCCCGCGAACTGGAAACCGAAGCCGACAATCAGGGCATTGCCTTCATGAAAAAAAGAAAGATCAACCCCGTTGGTATGAAAGCGTTGATGGAGTTCCTCGCGGAAGAAACGGCCGGAAGCGAACCTGCGGCTTTCATGAGCACTCACCCGCTTTTTGATACCAGGATCGCCAATATTGATGCCCAACTCAAAAACTCTTCCGAAGAAAGGGAAGATGTGCGGCTCAACGAATTTTTCAAGATCATCAAAGCAGGAAATCCCGCACCTTCAGGAGATTGGTAAACTACATTACTCATCCACTTACACAAAAAGTGTTACTTGCCGAAGAAGAAACTATAATGCGTTCTAATTGTAGATGTCTCTCCATTCTTCAGCCGCTCCTGCTTAATTAATGCTCCGCGTCTGCGAGGCACGAAGCAGTGCGCCGTCGCGAGAAATTTCTTCTCCCCCAATCATCCCGATTCAAACGAAGCTTACTGCTCATCTATTTCACGTTAAAAATGCAAACCGCAACCCTTAATCTTCCTGCTTAATCAACGCTTTGCGTCCTTGCTCCCTTGCGTCTTCGCGTGAAAAAGCAATCGCGTGAAAAAAACAAAAAAAATGCCGCTCCTCATCAAGAAGCGGCATTACTATTCAAAGAAATAGTACTAATTCTTAGCAAACTCAGCACGAATCACATTCAGCGCCCCACCTGCCTTGAACCACTGGATCTGTTGTTCATTGTAGGTATGGTTCACCGGGAACTGCTCCCTGCTGCCGTCTTTGTGGGTAAGTACTACTGTAAGCGGAGCGCCTGGTGCGAATTCAGTGAGTCCTTCGATATCGATCACATCATCTTCCTGGATGCGGTCATAATCTTCTTTGTTGGCGAAAGTAAGTGCCAGCATACCTTGTTTTTTCAGGTTGGTCTCGTGGATACGCGCGAAGCTCTTCACCAAGATGGCACGTACACCGAGGTGACGCGGTTCCATAGCAGCGTGCTCACGGCTGGAGCCTTCACCATAGTTTTCATCACCAACCACCACGCTTCCGAGACCGGCGGCTTTGTAAGCGCGTTGGGTGGCCGGAACCGGGCCGTATTCACCCGTAAGCTGGTTCTTGATTTTATCGGTTTCGTTGTTGAAAGCATTCACGGCGCCGATCAGCATGTTGTTGGAAATGTTATCGAGGTGACCGCGGTATTTCAACCATGGACCTGCCATAGAAATATGGTCCGTTGTACATTTTCCTTTTGCTTTGATCAGCAGTTTCAGTCCACGCAACTCTGTTCCTTCCCATGCGGAGAATGGTTCCAGCAATTGGAGACGGTCGCTGGTCGGGCTTACGGCAACAGCAACGGATGATCCGTCGGTGGCAGGAGCCTGATAACCGGCGTCTTCCACTTCAAAACCTTTCACGGGCAATTCTATACCTGCGGGCTCGTCCAGTTTTACCTGTGCGCCGGCTTCGTTGGTAAGCGTATCGGTGATGGGGTTGAAAGTAAGACTACCCGCTATCGCGAATGCGGTTACAATTTCAGGAGAGGCTACGAATGCGTGTGTATTGGGGTTGCCGTCCGCTCTTTTAGCGAAGTTCCTGTTGAAGGAAGTAATGATGGAGTTTTTCTCTCCTTTTTCAGCGCCATGACGTGCCCACTGTCCGATGCAGGGACCACAGGCGTTGGCCAGCACCACACCGCCAATATCGGCGAAGGTGTTCAGGATGCCATCTCTTTCCGCGGTGAACCGAACCAGTTCAGAACCGGGGGTGATGGTGAACTCAGATTTTGCCTTCAGGTTTTTGGAAGCGGCCTGGTTGGCGATGGAAGCTGCACGGGTCATGTCTTCATAAGAAGAGTTGGTGCAGGAGCCGATCAGACCCACATCCAGTTTAGCGGGCCAGTTGTTGGTGCGCACCGCTTCGGCGAATTTGCTGAGGGGCCAGGCCAGGTCGGGCGTGAAAGGTCCGTTGATATGGGGTTCCAGTTCAGAGAGGTTGATCTCAATCAGTTGGTCATAGTATTTTTCAGGAGTGGCGTACACTTCAGCATCAGGGCGAAGGTGTTCACGCACACCATCCGCCAATTCGGCCACTTCGGCTCTTTCGGTACCACGGAGGTAAGCGCTCATCTTATCATCGTAAGCGAACAGGGAACAGGTTGCGCCGATTTCAGCACCCATGTTACAGATGGTGCCTTTACCGGTTGCGCTGAGGCTGTCGGCACCTTCACCGAAGTATTCCACGATAGCGCCGGTTCCACCTTTTACGGTGAGAATGCCCGCCACTTTCAGGATCACGTCTTTCGCCGCGGTCCAGCCATTCATTTTGCCGGTCAGTTTCACGCCGATCAGTTTGGGCATTTTCAGTTCCCAGGGCAGTCCGGCCATAACATCCACCGCATCCGCGCCACCAACTCCGATGGCGATCATACCAAGACCACCCGCGTTAGGCGTGTGGGAATCGGTACCGATCATCATACCGCCGGGGAAGGCGTAATTTTCCAGCACCACCTGGTGGATGATACCAGCGCCGGGTTTCCAGAAACCTATGCCGTATTTATTGGATACTGAAGCGAGGAAATCGTACACTTCTTTGTTTACATCGATGGCGGTGGCGAGGTCGGCCTCGGCACCCACTTTCGCCTGGATCAGGTGATCACAGTGTACACTGGAGGGAACAGCGGCTTTCGCTCTTCCGCAGGTCATGAACTGGAGCAGCGCCATCTGGGCGGTCGCATCCTGCATGGCCACGCGGTCCGGGGCAAAGTCAACATAATCCTTACCACGCTCATAAGCGCTTTTCGCGGGCGAATAAGTATGCGCGTACAGGATTTTTTCTGCCAAAGTCATTGGTCGTCCCAGCAATTGACGGGCAGCAGCTACTTTACCGGGGAGTTCTCCATATACCTTTTTGATCAAGTCCAAGTCGAAAACCATTGTATATAAAATTTTAATGAAGAATGCTGTGTGCTTTGAGGCGCTGCGAATTTACTTAAAATTTGCCTTTTTGCCGAAACCAATGTTGTGATTCCCGTGTATTTTCAATAAATTAGCGGTATTAAAAAACCGGTGTTCCTCCATGAAAAAGCTGAAAGATATCATTGAAATGAATGCTTTCGGGGTGTGTTCCTACCTGGGCGACAAAATGGGCATCGCCAGTTCCCGTATCCGCCTTTGGTTCGTGTATATTTCCTTCATGACCCTCGGTTCCCCGCTTATTATTTATATGATCGTGGCCTTTTGGATGAATATGAAGCATTATATGCTCTCGGCCCGCCGCAATCCACTCCGCAACCTGTAGGTCATTCACATTTGATTAACCCGTACCCACGGGCTTAATGGCTACTTTTGGTGATTATTCCGTAAGGCGATGATCACCTATAAATACAGTTATACCAACTATAAGGATTGGCTTGCCGGGTTCGCCCGCGCAATGGGAACATCTCCCCGGAATGAACACCATTTTGTGATTCCCGCGACCTACGGGGAGGGCCATATCTGGCAGTTCTCGCTTCCCAACGGACTGGATATGGTGATCAGCGATTTTAAACTTTCCAAAAACCTGGTACTGCACCGCACCGCTTCGCCCAGCCGCTATTATACTTTGCGTTTCGACGAGATACTGGTGTCTGAGGAACTGGAAGTTCGGATTCATAATGACAGCGTAAAAGAAAAGGGGCACCTCCGTTCCGCTGTTACGCTCACCTGCGATATGTTCGATCTTGAAGTTTTGCTTTCGAAAGGGTCTGCCGTCCGTTCCATTGCAGTGCTGTTTCCGGAAACCTGGCTGGCGCGGTATTTCGACTTCAAAGAACCCGAATCGGTATTGAAGCAGTACCTGGCCATGAAAACGGCCAGCCTGAACTTTGAACCCATTGATACCAACTACCGCCAACTGATGAACGAAATTTTCTCGTTTTCACCGGAACATCCTTTGTGGCTCGCGAAACTCGAGAACAGGACCATGCTGCTGGCGGAACGGTTCTTTACCCGTTTGTTCGATAAACTGGCCGGTAACAAAAGCCTCAAACCCGGTGTGTCTCCATTAGATGTTCAATTGCTGATGGAAGTGGAATCGGCCCTGCTCAAAAGTATTGATTCCGCCCCGCCCACCATTCCCGAGTTGTCCAGGATGGCTTCTATGAGCCCTTCCAAACTGAAGAAGCAATTCAAAACAGTGTATGGGTTGCCTGTCTATAAATATTACCAGAAGCACCGGATGCATGAGGCCCGCAAGTTATTGTTGTCTGGAAAATACTCCGTAAAAGAAGTGGGGCTGCGCCTCGGATACTCCAACCTGAGCCACTTCGCGCTCGCCTTTAAAAAAGAGTTCAGTGTGCTTCCAAGTGAAGTGCTGTTGCTGAACTAAAAAAGAATGAATTTTTTTTGGGATATGTAGAGAGATTTCCCTAATATTGACAAGTCAGGTTCTTGATTGGCCCGATAAGGGCATTAAATGATTTACCTGGGCTTTATTTTTGAGACGGTTTAGTAAGTTTTTTCCCCGGGTCCCGTTTTTACTATCCACCCTTCCGGAAAAACCAACCCGTCCATCCGATCGAAAGGCCGTTGTCCAACCTATTTAAAAACCATAGTTACTTTCCCAACCTTCCTGAAAATATTTAAAATCAATTTTCGCCTTTGGAAAACGAATTGGTGGAGGCTGTATCAATGTTTGGTACAGCCTCTTTTTTATTTTCCCCAAACGTTGATCTGAATTAAGCGCTGCAATTTATTTTGGTACAGTTTTAGAATAACGATGGTCAATAAATTCTACCATCATGAAAAAACTGATCCTTTCCCTTTCTATGTTATGCAGTGTGGCTTTGCTCTGGACCGCCTGCGATAAGAAAGATGAAGACAATTCCGGTAAGGCCCGCGTTCAGGTAAGACTTACTGACGACCCGGGAGATTTTGATGCCGTTTATGTAGACGTAAGGGAGGTTAGAGTGAATATGACCGATGCCGATGATGACGGCTGGCAAACGCTTTCAGGTATAAGGCCCGGCATTTATAACCTGCTTGATCTGGTAAATGATAAGGATACATTGCTCGCAGACGCATTCCTTCCATCCGGCCGCATCCATCAGATGCGACTGGTATTGGGCTCCCAAAACAGTGTGGTGGTAAATGGTGTGGAAACGCCGCTTCAAACACCCAGCGCTCAACAAAGCGGACTTAAACTGAACATCCAGCAGGATATTGATGGCGGCCTGCTCTATGTAATCCTCCTTGATTTTGATGTGGCGAAATCCATTGTGCATACGGGTAATGGTAAGTTTATTTTAAAGCCGGTGATCAGAACTATTTTTGAATCAGTGGGCGGTTCGGTGAAAGGTGTGGTACTGCCAGACTCTGTGAAAGCGGCCTTGTTGCTGATGAACGGCAACGATACCATCGCCAGTTCCTTTACAGGAGCCAATGGCGGGTACCTGATGAAAGGACTTCCTTCCGGCAATTACTGGTTGAATGTAAGGCCGCTTCATCCTGATTTTGATACGGCGGTGGTGAACAATATTGTGGTGAATGCAGGGAGTGTGACCTGGGTGGATACGGTGCGGTTAAGGAAATGATGTTGGTTCACGCAAAGGGCGCTAAGGAGCGGGGACGCAAAGAGCGGTTTAGTTGTAAGGCGTTTGATTGATTTGTAAGTTTACTTTGTATAGTTCAATTCCCAATAAAAGAAACAAGGCATATCGATTTGATATGCCTTGTTTCTTTATAAATTAAACTGTGTATTTACACCACAGCCTTTCTTAACCTCGTTAACTCTTTCAGCAACCCTTCCAGTTTATCCAATTGCAACATGTTCGCGCCATCGCTTTTCGCTTCAGCGGGATTGGGGTGCGTTTCGATGAACAAGCCATCAGCGCCTGCGGCGATGGCCGCTTTGGCGATGGTGCCAATCATGCCCGGGTTGCCCCCGGTTACGCCGCTGGTTTGATTGGGCTGCTGTAAAGAGTGGGTGCAGTCCATCACAACGGGCACATCAAAAGCGCGCATTACAGGGATGTTCCGGTAATCCACCACGAGATCCTGGTAACCGAAGGTGGTACCTCTTTCAGTAAGCATCACTTTTTCGTTCCCGGCCTTCCGGATCTTTTCCACGGCGAACTGCATGGAGGCGCCACTCAGGAACTGCCCTTTTTTTACGTTCACCACTTTGCCGGTTTCAGCGGCCGCGATCAGCAGGTCCGTTTGGCGGCAAAGGAAAGCGGGGATTTGTAAGATGTCTGCGTATTCCGCTGCCATGGCGGCTTCCGGGGCGGAATGAATATCGGTGGTGGTGGGAAGATTATAATGTTCTCCCATCTTTTTCAGCAGGGAAAGTCCTGTGTCGTCCCCAAGTCCGGTAAAGGAATTGGCGCTGGTGCGGTTGGCCTTCCGGTAAGAGGACTTAAAAATATAAGGGATGCCCAGGGAGCGGCATATTTCACTTACTTTCCCGGCCACATCCATCAGCAACTGCTCACTTTCTATCACACATGGACCGGCAATAAGAAAAAACTGGGTGGGTTCGTATTCCTGCCCTTTGAACAACGATTTCAGGTATTCCATGCCGCAAAGGTAAAAGATTACGTGCAAACCGTTGCGCCATTTGTACATTCCGTCATCGGGCAAATGAAAGTTTTATTAGGTTTGTGCACCCAAAAAATCAAATGAATGGTAAGAGAGAAAATACTGGTAATAGGCGCTTGCGGACAGATAGGCGTTGAACTTACACTGGCCCTGCGCAAAGTATATGGCGGTTCAAATGTGATCGCATCCGACCTGCGGGAGGAAAATGAATTGTTGCGCGGATCCGGTCCTTATGTGCAACTGGATGCCATGAACAAAGAGATGTTGCATGTACTGGTGATCCGCCATAACATCACACAGGTTTACCTGCTGGCGGCGATACTCTCCGCAACGGGTGAGAAAAACCCCAACCTGGCCTGGTCGCTGAATATGCAGAGCCTGCTCAACTTATTGGATATCGCGAAGGAGGAAAAACTCCACAAAGTGTATTGGCCCAGCAGCATCGCGGTATTCGGACCCACTTCTCCTAAAAAAATGTGTCCCCAGCAAACCGTAATCGAACCCACCACGGTATATGGGATCAGTAAATATGCGGGCGAATTCTGGTGCAACTATTATTTCCAGCGGTATGGCGTGGATGCGCGCAGCCTGCGTTACCCGGGACTCATCAGCTACAAATCAGCGCCGGGTGGTGGTACCACAGATTACGCGGTGGAAATTTTTCATGAAGCGCTGGAGGAAAATAAATACGAATGCTTCCTGAAGGAAGATACTTATCTTCCTATGATGTACATGCCCGATGCCATTCGTGCCACGATTGAACTGATGGAAGCGCCCGCGGATAAAATATCGGTACGTACTTCTTATAACCTGGCCTCCATGAGTTTTTCACCTGCCGAAATTGGCGCGGAGATCAAAAAGCATATTCCGGAATTTGACATCAGTTATAAACCCGATTACCGCCAGCAGATCGCCGACAGCTGGCCGCAAAGTATTGATGATGCGGTGGCCCGGAAAGACTGGGGATGGAACCATGAATTCGGTCTGGCAAAAATGACCGAAGATATGTTGCAGAACCTGAAGCCTTAGCGGACGGTTCTGAAATCTTCAAACCAGGTGTAAGGGATCGGACGGGATTCCACGTGTGTAACGATGGCGTTCTCCGATCCCTCCCAGCACCAATCCTTGAAGGCGATCAGTTGTTCAGTGGTGCCGGTGGCGATCAGTAAAACCGTTCCATCCGGCATATTGCGGGCGGTTCCGGTGAGGCCCAGTTGCCTGGCTTTTTCGTTTGCGGTTGCCCGGTAGAAAACACCCTGCACCTTTCCACGCACAATAATTTCTATCGTTTCTTCTGCCATACGTTTATTGTTTTCCTATATCGGCTACGGTTTTCTTTTCCAGTATTCTAAGCGTGGCGTCCCGTACGTTTACCATTACATCGTGCAGTCCGCATGATTTTTCATCACAGTTCTTACAGCGTTCGTAAAAGTTAAGGCTCACGCAGGGGAGCAGCGCGATAGGGCCATCCAGCAGCCGCATCACTTCCGCGAGTTGGATGTTTTTGGGGGATTTCTTAAAATAATAGCCGCCGCCTTTTCCTTTTTTGCTGTCCAGTATATCAGCCTTTTTCATTTCCAGGAGAATGTTCTCCAGGAACTTGAGCGGGATTTTCTTTTTCTTCGAAATCTCTGCAATCAGAACCGGTTCGTCTGATTGTTTCTGTGCCAAATACATCAATGCCTGGAAGGCGTATTGCGTTTTCTTGCTGATCATACGGAGGGCCTTTGAAATAAATATACTACAAATATACTAGGAAAGTAGGGAATGGAACTCAGATCAGTTTGTGCTCGTAAGCATATTTGATGAGCCCGAGCACACTGTTGGTGCCTGTCTTCCTGAAGATGTTCTTCCGGTGGGTTTCCACGGTTCTTTCGCTGATAAAAAGGGCATCAGCGATCTGTTTGTTGTTGAATTCTTTTTCAATCAGGGCGATGATTTCGATCTCCCTGGCCGTCAGGTGTACTTCGGCGTTTTCTTTCCGGATCAGACTAGCCTTTCCCATTTCGGCCATGACCTCCTCGCTGAAATAGAGCCCGCCTTCAGCGATTTTGTCGAGGGCATGCAGCAGTTCGGATTTCCCGATGTTCTTCAGTACATAACCGGCGATGTCCGCATCAGCGATCATCTGGTTCACTAGCTGTCCCTCACCGCTCATCGACAGTGCGAGTATGCGTATATGGGGGTATTGCTTCCGGATGGTGGCCGCCAGTTCCCTGCCATTCATTTCGGGCATCATCACATCCGTTAACAGTACATCTACCGGAATATTCCGTAGCTGATCGAGGAGGAAACGCGCGCTGGTGGTGGTGAGTTCCACACTGTACCGGGGTTGTCCTCCCAAAAGAGAGATCAACCCATCGATCACGATCTGGTGGTCATCTACTATCGCGAGCCTGATTTTGTCCTGCGCCATGCGCCGAAGTTATTGATTTTTACAGGCCCAGTACTTCTTTCATGCTGAAAATTCCTTTCCTGCCGGCAATGTATTCCGCTGCCAGCACTGCCCCGGAAGCGAACCCGGTTCGGTTGTGCGCGGTATGGATGATCTCAATGTCGTCGATGGAAGAGGAATATTTTATTTTGTGGGTACCCGGCGCCGGATCGATTCTTTCGGAGAGAATGCTGAGTTCGGCGGGGTTTCCGGTGGTATCGTTTACCCATGACTGTTTCCTGGTGATTTTTTCCATCACCTGTTCGGCCAGCGTGATGGCCGTACCGCTGGGCGCGTCCAGCTTCTGGGTATGGTGGATTTCCACCATGCTCACGTCATAATCGGCGTGCGGCGCCATGAGTTCGGCGAGTTTCCGGTTCAGTTCAAAGAAGATGTTTACGCCAATGCTGAAATTGCTGGCGTACAGCAACGTGCCGTTCTTTTCTTTGACCAGCGCCGTTACTTCATCATATTTGTTCAGCCAACCTGTGGAGCCGCATACGAGGGGCACGCCCGCTTCTATGCAGCGGACCACATTATCGTAGGCGCTTTCCGGTCCCGTGAACTCTATCGCCACGTCGGCCTGCTGAATATTTTCTATGGTATTGTCTTCCAGGTTATCGATACTGATCTTCAGTACAATCTCGTGGCCTTTGGCCACGGCGATCTTTTCAATGGCCTGGCCCATTTTGCCGTATCCTATTAGCGCTATTTTCATCGTGTTGTTTTCTAGCGCAGCGAAATTACGCTTTTAGAGGAGTTTTTCCCGATGTTCAGCACAAAGCTTATACCTGTGGTATTGGCCATGGGGCTATAACCTGGTTTTATCTGGAAACTCAGGTCCTCGCTCACGTCGAAAGATTTAAGGTGGGCATCTACTGTGGCGTCCACCACGTTCAGTCCCCAGAAGAGGAGGAAGAACAAAACGGAATAATCTATATACCGTCTGAATTCATCCCTGCCGTTTTTGATGGATTGCTTCGAATATATTCTCAGTTCTTCTGGAACCAGTATGTCGTTTGCGTCATTGGTATCGGCCAGCAACCGGTATGCATCCCTGTACAGGCGATAGGTTTTGATGTTGTCGGTGAAAACATAAGCCGTGGTACCCAGCGCGCCATACACAAGCGGGAGTTTCCAGTAACTGCGGTTATAAATCTGTCCCCAGCCGGGTAAAATAGCGGAACGGATGGTTGCTTTGCGCGGGATGATCTCGTGTTTTTTCCTGGTTTTCACCGAGTCTTTTTCCGCAGTAACGGAGTCTGTTTTAACGGGAACAATGTTACCGTTTTCACGGATGATCAGGCTGGAAGAGTCCTTATCCTGTGCGTAAATGCAGCAGGATAAGGCGGAGAAAAATAATAGGAGAAAGTATTTCATCAGTTAACTGTAACATTCATTTGTTCCAGTATCTTGTTCAACTCCTGGATAGAATAGTATTCGATACTGATACTACCATATCCTTTTTTGTTGTGCTGGAGTTTCACTTTGGTACTGAAATGCGATGCCAAGTTATCTTCAATTTTTTTGAAAGCGGGCGGTATTGTGGCTTTTGCGTTATTTTTAACAGCTTCAGGCTTGCCACCTTCCTTGTACATTTTGCGTACGAGGTCTTCGGTCTGGCGCACGGAAAGCCCTTTGTTCTTCACTTCCCCGTAGATGTAGAGTTGTTTGTCCACCGCGTCAATGGAGATCAACGCGCGTGCGTGTCCCATGGAAAGATCAGCGTTCCTTACGGCTACCTGGATATCTGGCGGCAATTTCAGCAGACGGATATAATTGGTTACCGTACTCCTTTCTTTGCCCATTCTTTCGGCCACCTGTTCCTGCGTGTACGAGAGTTCGTCCATCATCCTTTTGTAGGACAGGCCAATCTCCATAGCATTCAGGTCCTCCCTTTGCAGGTTTTCCAGCAATGCCAGTTCCAGCAGTTGCTGGTCGTTGGCCTGGCGGATGTAGGCGGGAATATCTTTGAGTCCGGCGATCTTGCTGGCGCGGTACCTTCTTTCACCCGATATCAGGCGGTATTTCCCGTCGGGGAGTTTGGATACCGTGATGGGCTGAATGATATCGTGCATTTTGATGGAGTTCGCCAGCTCATTGAGGGCGGTCTCTTCAAAATCGTGGCGCGGGTTCTTGGGGTTGGTCTCTATCAGCTCTATCGGGATGCGGATGATGCCCGTAGCCGCGTCCACCACACTGCTTTTCAGGTTGCCCGTGGTGGTTTTGAGATCGGCGTCAATATTCTTCAGCAGGGAGCGTATCCCTTTTCCCAGCGCTTCTTTTTTATTCGGAGTCGTCATCGTGTTCGGTAGTTAATATTCTGTCTTCCTGGTTAATTTTAGTGAGGTTGTTCTTTTGCAGTATTTCTTTCGCGAGGTGCAGGTAGTTGAGTGAACCTTTGCTTTCCGCGTCATACAGGATAACGGGTTTCCCGAAACTGGGCGCTTCGCTGAGTCTTGTGTTCCGGTGTACGATGGTATGGAAAACCATATCTTCAAAATGCCTTCTTACTTCACTTACCACCTGGTTACAGAGACGCAGGCGCCCGTCGTACATGGTCATCAGGATACCTTCAATCACCAGTTCAGGATTCAGCCTGTTTTGTACGATCTTAATGGTATTCAATAATTTACCCAGACCTTCCAGGGCGAAAAACTCGCATTGTACGGGCACGATCACGGAATCAGCCGCCGTAAGCGCGTTCACGGTAATCAGACCCAGGGAAGGGGAGCAGTCGATCACGATAAAATCGTAATCATCTTTAATGACCTCGAGTGCGTTTTGCAGCACCAGTTCCCGGTTAGGGTAGTTGATCATCTCGATTTCGGCGCCCACCAGGTCAATATGTGAGGGAATCACATCCAGGTTGGGGATATCCGATTTCAGCACCACATCTTTTGCGGGCGTGTCGTTCACCATGCAATCGTAGAGGCTCTGCGTGATGTTGTGGAGGTCGAATCCCACGCCGGTGGTGCTGTTCGCCTGCGGATCAGCATCTACGAGCAGTGTCCTGTACTCCAGTACAGCGAAACTTGCCGCCAGGTTAATGGCGGTGGTGGTTTTACCCACTCCTCCTTTTTGGTTTGCTACGCCTATGATTCGGGCCATGCTGTTCGGGTTCTTTTAATTATAATGGATCAGGAATTACCTGTTTGAAGGGTAATATCGGTGCCAATAGCTGGCAAATGTAAGGTTAACCCGGCATTTCGGAACATTTCCCGGGCTTTTTCATGGTCAACGCGTATAAATCCGAAGGTATCGTAGTGGACACCCACGATATGGTCCACATTCACCCATTCGGCGGCCTGAACGGCATCTTCCACGCCCATGGTGAAATTGTCGCCGATAGGGAGTACCGCGAAGTCAAGTTTAGCCCAGCGGGGGATGAGCTGCATGTCCATGGTAAGGGCCGTATCGCCGCTGTAATAAAAATTGCCTTCTTCCGTGGTAAAAACAAAGCCCATCGGGTTCCCGCCGTAACTGCCATCGGGTAAACCGCTGGAGTGCTGGGCCACCACGCATTTTACGGCGCCGAAATCAAAGTTCCACTTCCCGCCGGTATTCATGGGGTGGGTATTGGCTACCCCGCTTTTGTTCAGCCACTCATGAATTTCCCAGGCGGCTACCACGGTAGCTCCGGTACGTTGCGCAATGGCAACGCAATCCGCGAAGTGATCGGCATGACCATGGGAAAGGAAGATATAATCCGCGGGAATGCTGTTCACATCTATCGATTTTGCCAACTCATTGTACGTTACAAAAGGATCGAATAAAATATGCTTTCCTTTGATTTCCACGGAGAAGCAGGAATGGCCGTAATAGGTTAATTTCATGTGTTTTATGAGGTTTTCTTTTAATGTGAACCGGTTTCTGAAGAAAGCAGTTCATATTAAGGTAAGTTCCGGTGCAAAAATAATCGTTCGTGGTTGAATTCGGGAACAATTACATTCCTTTGCTGTTAGGAAGGACCGCCAAGACGTTTCACGCAATGACGCAAAGGAGCAAAGACGCAAGGAGCGGTTTTAGGGAAGAAGGTCAAATGTTATTGAAGATAGGCAAGGAATGTGCATCCGCCTTGAAAACAACAGCTGTAACGCGTGACCCAAAACTGGTTACAAATAATCAAGGCTTTGCGTCCTTGCTGCTTTGCGTCGTTGCGTGAAAAAAACTCAATCCGCGAGCAATTAAAAAAATACATGGAAGAAAAATACCTCATCATAGCCGGCACCGACCGGCCCGGCAGCAACACCATCAAAATAGCACGCCTCTACCGCCAGATGCTTGAAAAAAAAGCCATTGAAGCGAAACTCTTTTCCCTCGAAGAATACAACCCCCTCGGAAAAGGAGAAGAGCGCCAGGTCTGGCAGGAAGAATGGCTGATCCCGCCCACCAAATTCATTTTCGTGTCGCCGGAATATAACGGCAGCATCCCCGGAATACTGAAATTACTCATTGATCAGGCCGATATCAGAAGGGCGTGGTGGCATAAAAAAGCAATGCTGGTGGGCGTTTCCACCGGAAGAGCGGGAAACCTCCGGGGCATGGACCACCTCACGGGGATACTGCACTACCTTAAAATGCATGTCCTCCCCAATAAACTGCCTATCTCCACCGTAGATAAACTCTTGGACGAGCACGGACAACTCTCCGATATGCCGCTCATCCATTCCATGGAAGCGCAGGTAGACGAATTCATTCAATTTTAAACAAAAAAAATGCGGAACAGCAACGGTTGGTGGATCATTGTAGCGATCATGCTGCTTTTGGATATATATGTTTTCCAGGTGGTGAAATACCTGACGCAGGGCGCGGGTGATAAAACAAGGCTGTTGGTTCATGGCGCTTTCTGGCTGGTTTCAGGCGTGGCACTTTTATTCATGGTGCTGATCCCGTTTGTGAACTACGATAACTGGCCCAAAGCCGCGCGAACTTATATTTTTGCGATGGTGGTGGGACTGTTTTTCGCTAAGCTGATCGGTACGATATTCTTTTTCGCCGATGATGTGAGGCGCGGCATCATGTGGGTGGTGGGTAAGGCGTTCAGCAATCCTTCGGTTGAAGTGAACATTTCAGGTGAAGGGATATCCCGTTCCACTTTTATGAGCTGGCTCGGTATTGGAGTGGGCGGCACTTTGTTTGGCAGTCTGTTGTTCGGATTCCGGAACAAATACAATTACAGGATAGAAAAGCTGGCGCTGCATTTTCCTGAATTGCCATCCGCCTTTAAAGGATTAAAGGTGGTACATATTTCAGATATACATTCGGGGAGTCTGCAGGATGAAAATGGGGTGCGGAAAGGCATTGAAATGATCATGAATGAAAAGCCTGACCTGATCCTTTTCACCGGCGACCTCGTGAACGACCGCGCCACGGAAATGGATCCCTGGAAGCAGGTGTTCGGTTCTCTCAAAGCGCCGCTGGGCGTATATTCCACCCTCGGTAACCACGATTACGGCGACTATGTAAACTGGGAAAATGACCAGGTAAAAGCGAAGAACCTGGAAGACCTGAAAGCCGTACACGCTGAAATGGGCTGGCGCTTACTGATGAATGAACATGTGGTACTGGAAAAAGAAGGACAACAAATCGCTTTGCTGGGCATCGAGAACTGGGGTGCGAAGGGCCGCTTTCCCAAATATGGTAAGATGGACACCGCTTACCCAGGCACCGAAAATATTCCCTTCAAAATACTCATGAGCCACGATCCTTCTCACTGGGATGCACAGGTGCGGACCACTTACCCCGATGTGCAACTGATGCTGGCCGGGCATACGCATGGTATGCAGTTTGGCGTGGAAATGCCCGGGTTCAAATGGAGCCCGGTACAATATATGTATAAACAATGGGGTGGATTGTATGAAGAAGGGACACAAAAACTATATGTGAACCGCGGTTTCGGATTTATCGGTTATCCCGGAAGGGTGGGAATCCTGCCCGAAATCACGGTATTCACCCTCGCCTGATTTTTTTCGGAACGGAATAGGGGTGAACCCACATACAGTTGTTTTCCTGCTGAAAGCAAAGAATTACTTAAAAAAAGTTTTCTTCAACGGCGCCGGCCACAGGTTTGTCACTTATAACAATCTTTAACAACCGGTGGCATGTAAGTTGATTTCGATGAGGAAAGCTAAAAAACGACTTGTATGAAAAAGAGTATTTTTTTCCTGGCCATCGCCCTGCTGGGTTTTGCTCAGATCAGCCTCGCTCAGAAACCTAATTTCGGACTCGGTATCAAAGCCGGGGCCAACATGAACAAGATTGACGGACAATCTTTCAAAGACGGGTACAATTTCGGCTACCAGTTGGGTGGTTTCGCCGAACTTAACTTTAGCAAAACATTCGGATTGCAGCCCGAAGTATTGTGGACCGAATCGAACGCCCGCACCGGGGCAAAGTTTGAGGACATCTACCAGGACCTCGGCGCCCAGGTAAAAGATGTAAAACTGAACTACCTCGCCATCCCCCTGTTGCTGAACATCCGCCCTTCCAATTTCATCACTTTCCAGGTAGGACCGCAGTACAGCATCCTGATCGATAAGGACAAGCGCCTGCTGGACAACGGGAAAGAAGCTTTTAAAAGCGGGGATTTCTCCATGCTGGGTGGTGTACAACTGAAAATCGCCATGTTCAGGGCTTATGGCCGCTATGCGGTGGGCCTGAACGACATCAACGATATCGACAACCGCGACCAGTGGAAAAGCCAGGCATGGCAGGTTGGTCTCGGTTATGTGTTCTGATAAAACAGCAGAAACAGATTAGAACCCGGTCAATTCGACCGGGTTTTTTTGTGTGGCACCAATATTGACCCCGTAGTTTTTCCCGTTTTCCCGCCATCCCGCGGGCAGAATGGCAGTACTTTTATCTTAAATAAGCACGGATGAGCGAACAGCATTTTTTCCTGAGACCTGAAGATGAGATGGATTTTATGCCCATTATTCCCCTGAACGAAAGCGAAGACGATAACAATGCCGCGATGGACCTGCCAGCCGAGGTTCCTTTATTGCCGCTCCGGAACACCGTTTTGTTCCCGGGCGTGGTATTGCCGATAACGGTGGGAAGGGAAAAAAGCATCAAAGCGGTCCAGGAAGCGTATAAAAGTGATAAGCTGATTGGCGTGATCGCGCAGAAAGATAGTGCCGTGGAAGAACCCGTGGTAGCCGACCTGGAAACGGTGGGTACCGTGGCGCGCATCATCAAACTGATTAAAATGCCGGATGGCGGCACCACGGTGATTATCCAGGGAAAGAAAAGGTTCCTTATAGAAAAAGTGCTGGCGGAAGAACCGTTCTTTAAAGCGGCCATCGCTCAGATGCCGGAGGAAGAAGCCCCGGTCGACGAAAACTTCCTGGCTTATGTGGCCAACATCAAGGACCTCGCCACCCAGATCATGTCGTTTACACCGAACCTTCCGGCGGAAGCGGGGATCATGCTCAAAAATATCGAGAACCCGGCCTTCCTGATCCATTTCGTGGCCAGCAACCTGAACGCGGGATTGGGGGAAAAACAAAAGCTCCTGGTCTCGAACAGTATCCGTGAAAGGGCCGATCTTCTGATGCAATTGCTGCAGCGCGACCTCCAGTTCGCGGAACTGAAAAATAAGGTGACCACGAAAACCCGTGCCGAACTCGACAAACAGCAAAGGGAATACTTCCTGCAACAGCAGATGAAAAGCATCAAGGAAGAACTCGGCGGAGATCCCAATGAGCGCGAACTGCGAGATCTCCAGCAGAAAGCGGAGCTGAAAAAATGGCCCGAAGCCGCGAAGGAAATGTTCCGCAAAGGCATCGAAAAGCTGGAAAGAATGCACCCCTCCACGCCCGATTACTCCGTGGTGTACAACCACCTCGATCTGCTGCTGGAATTGCCATGGGAAGAACATACACAAGATAGCTACGACCTGGTAAAGGCCCGCACTATACTGGATACCGACCATTACGGCATGGACCGCATCAAAGAACGTATCCTCGAATACCTCGCCGTGCTGAAGCTGAAAGGAGATATGAAAAGTCCGATCCTTTGTTTTGTTGGTCCGCCCGGTATCGGTAAAACATCGCTCGGCAGAAGTATCGCTTCGGCTGTAAACAGGAAATACGCCCGCTTAAGCCTGGGTGGTCTGCACGATGAAAGTGAATTGCGCGGACACCGGAAAACGTACATCGGCGCCATGCCCGGCAGGATCATTCAGTCTTTGAGGAAAATCAAAACCTCCAACCCGGTGATGATCCTGGATGAAATTGATAAGATCGGCAACGACCACCGCGGCGATCCCAGCAGCGCGTTGCTTGAAATACTGGACCCGGAACAGAACAATACTTTCTACGACAATTACCTGGAACTGGAATACGACCTCAGTAAGGTGCTTTTCATTGCCACCGCGAACAATATCAACAACATCCAGCCCGCGCTCCGCGACAGGCTGGAGATCATCGACCTGAGCGGATACGCCATCGAAGAAAAGATCGAGATCGCCAAAAGGCATCTGATCCCCAAACAAAAGGAATCGCATGGATTGGCGAAATACAATTTCCGCATCCCCGATAAGGTGATCGAAAAGATCATCAAGGATTATACAAGGGAAAGCGGGGTGCGTGACCTGGACCGCCAGATCGCCGGCGTGATGCGTAACCTGGCCAAAAAAGTGGCCATGGAGGAAAAACTGAAACCCACGCTCGCGGTAACGGATGTAGAGGAGATGCTCGGGAAACCCCGTTTCAGCAACGAAGTGTACAAGTCTGCCAATATACCCGGGGTGGCCGTAGGACTGGCCTGGACCTATGTTGGCGGTGATATACTTTTTATTGAAGCGAGTTTAAGTGAAGGAAAAGGAGAAATGCGGCTTACCGGTAACCTCGGTAATGTGATGAAGGAATCTGCCAGTACGGCGCTCAGTTATTTACAGGCGAACGCGGCGAAGGCCGGCATCGACTCTAAACTGTTCGCGGCAAAAAACATTCATATCCACGTGCCCGAAGGCGCCGTTCCAAAGGATGGCCCCAGCGCCGGCATTACCATGATGACCGCCCTGGCCTCCGCGTTCACCGGCCGGAAAATAAAATCCCACCTGGCCATGACGGGAGAGATCACGCTTCGCGGACAGGTACTCCCGGTGGGAGGGATCAAGGAAAAAATTCTTGCGGCCAAACGCGCGGGGCTGAAAGAGATCGTCCTTTGTTACGTGAACGAAAAAGATGTGCTGGAAATTGATCCCGCCTTTATTAAAGGGCTGAAGTTTCATTATGTGAAACAGATGCAGGAAGTGCTGGACATCGCTTTAGTTTAATATAGTAATACAATGAAATAAGCGTGGCGGCCGCAGGAATGTGGTCGCCATTTTTTTGCTCCCGCTAAACGTTTGCCGGTGCATACCATGGGCCATCCCGTTGTTTGAGCTGTCCGGTATTCGTGTTCAATTTCACCTTTGGCCTTTGCATTTACCCCGTTTTTTAAACGTTGTGACGCCTGCAAACGTTTGTGTGGAAAATCATTAAAAAATAGCGCAAACGTTTGTAATGCGGGTTACAAACGTTTGCGGCAGGTAGTAGCGTTTTCAGGTGTTTTTTGTATTGAAAACACGGGCTAAATTGGGCTTGTATTCAACCAGAACGAGAACAGAATAAGTAGGGAAGGATCCCTGTTTGATGCCTCAATAAATTGACAACAAGCTTATGAGAATGACACTAGCCCCTTGCACGGGGAGGTTAGCCGCGTTGCTGGCCTTCTCTTTCCTGCACGCTATTCAGGGAAATGCACAGTCTGTTCCCCTTTCCGGTAAAGATTCTCTTCCAAAGGATTTCAAAGCGCCAGCGCAAATCTCCCAACTGGGGCAATTGCAAAAAGACGGTGCCGTAAAAGTGCGGCCACTTCAGTTCACCCCTTTTATTACCGCGCAACAACTGGTAAAAGGCAACCTCGCCGGCGTATTCGTGCAGGAGCCTTCCGGAGAACCGGGCACTGAACAGAATATGTTCATCAGGGGCATCTCCTCACCACTGCTTTCCAAAAGAGAACTTTTCGACAACCAGGCGGCTGTTTTTCTCAACGGCATTCCCCTCACGATGGACAATCCTTTCGCCTATGAAATACAACAATACGATTTCAACAGGATCGGGCCGGCCACCAACCTCCTCGCCAACCTGAACATCAACAATGTGGCGAGTATTGAGGTCATAAAAGATCCGGCTAAACTGGCCCTGCTGGGACCCATCGCCGCCAACGGCGCCATCTGGATCACCACGAAAGCAGCCAAATCAGGTGATCGGGAATTGAATATCCATGCTTATTACGGCGTTGCCCCTAAAGAACGCGTAATGGCCGTGAACGGTGTATACGAAAACAATTTCCGCCTTCCGTTCTATGATATGTACGGCACCATGGCCGACCGCTTTAATTATCCCGCTTACCTGAAAGATTCCTCCAACGCCGATTATTACGGCAGGTCGAACTGGACGGACCTCTATTATAAGAACCAGGCCCTGTACAATGTAGACATGAGTTTGACCGGCGGTTCCGAAAGGGCCAACTTTCGCTTCTTCGGCGGTGCCACGCAAAACGCCAACAGCGCCGATGAAACTTCACTCCAAAGGTACAACGCCTCCTTCTCCATCAACGTGATGCCGCTGAAATGGCTCACCATGTCCAGCCTGATCAACGCCGCGCACATGACGCGCGACCGCAACCGCAGTTTTCGCGACAGGCTCGCCGAAGCCAGGTATATTCCCGATGTTTCCAACCCCCTCACGCCCAATAAAGAAGTGTACGGCAGGTATCTTTCCCAGTTCGAAGACAATGTGAAAGACGACAATACCACGAATACCGTTCAGGGCTATTTTAATATTTCCGCGCAGCTTAAAGGCGCCCGCTACAATGGCGGCATTTCCTTTGATTACAACGAAGCCGCACGCGATGTATTCTATCCCACACAGTTGCTGGAGAACAACAACTTTGTGTCCAACTACTTTGGTTACAACCAGCGCTTCATCTTCAGCAACAGCATCGGCTACAACTGGAAGCTGGACGATACACGGAACGTTGATTTTGAAGCAGGACAGAGCTTCCTGAACACCTTCAATAAATTCGATTACGCGTATGCATACAATGGACCCAATAACTTTATCAAACTGAATATTGTAGAAGGCAACAGGAATGATGATGACTATCTTACGCCTCAGGGCTTCGATGTGTTTTACCACCCCTCTTCCGTGAAGCAGGCCATCGCTTCTTTTTATGGCAAAGCCACTTACAACTGGAACGACGTTGTTCGTTTAACCGGCCTCGTTAGAAGGGATGGTTCTTCCGCCATGCAGCCCGACAACAGGTGGTACACCGGCTATGCGGCTAACCTGGCGGTGAACGCACACAAATTATGGATGAAGAACAGTACGCTGTTCAATACATTTGATATCAACGCGTCTTTCGGCAGCAATGGTAAACTCGTTTCCGACGACCGCTTCGCCGGAGGACCCAACTACCGTTCCGATCTTTCATGGACAGGCGCACCAACGATTGGCAGTTACGCCGGACTTCCCGGGTTGTCAAGACCTTATAACTCAGGCTGGGTGGGATATGGCATTCCCTGGGCGAAGGTGCAGCAGGCTACCCTGGGCGCAAATGCCAGTTTGCTGAAAGGAAAACTGGACATTGGTGTTGATTTCTATTCCAAAACTGATAAAGATATGATGCTTGCCGTACCCGTTCCTATGGAATATGGTTACGCCAGCGCTTTCCGTCCGGGAATGGAGGTGAACAATACAGGGGTAGACTTTACTATAGGTGCCACCGTTTTGAAAGCATCAGGTAAAAACGGTATCGGTCTGAATGTCAACGGGAACCTCAACTTCAATAAAAATGAACTGAAAGCACTTCCCGGTGGATTGAATGAAGTGATTATAGGGAACCGCCTGTTGAAAGTAGGCGAACGCATCGATGCGTTCTGGGTGTACCAGAACGAAGGGAAATACAATACAGATGCCGAAGTGCCTGTGAATCCGGGAACGGCACAGCCCATAGCTTTTGAAGGTGTACCCATGAAAGCCGGGGATGCCCGCTGGAAAGATGTGAACGGCGATTTCGCCATTAATTCAGACGACAAGGTGCTTGCCGGAAATTCATTGCCCAAACTGACCGGTGGTTTCGGCGGAGCGCTCGCTTACAAAGCGTTCACCCTCAACTTCCAGTTCTACTTTGCCCTCGGCCATTATTTGCAGAACCAATATGCCGCGAGTAAGTTCGACTTCATCAACTACGACGCGTCTTCTGATATCAACGCAGTGAAAGAAATCACATTCTGGGAAAGAAAGATGGACCTCGCCGGTTACCCCATGTACAACCCGTGGAGCAATACTATACCCTATCGCCTTGACCAGGACCTGTTCCTCGATAAAGCATCTTTCCTGAAGCTCCGTTCCCTCACATTGTCGTATAACCTGGTGGCAGGTAAGGGCGCAGGCAAAACATTTAAAGAAGCCACTGTATATGTTACTGGCGCGAACCTCTTCACGGTTACCCCCTTCAAAGGTACAGACCCCGAACTGGTTCAATACAACGGCATCTACAACGGTTACGGTTTGCCCATTCAGCGTTCGTTCATCCTGGGCGTAAAAATCGATTTATAAAATTTTCAATCTACTAACACCGGCATTTTATGACAGGTAAAAGTGTACTGACTGTTTTTCTTGCGGCCACACTGGTAACGGGCCCGGTGCTGCAATCCTGCAACAAGAAGCTGGATATAGAAAGCACCCGCCAGTCGGATGAGGCCAACAGTTGGAAAACCATCGACGACGCACGTTCCGGTTTGATGGGGATTTACGGATTGTTCCGTGCCGCCATCGCCGACAACAACGCGCACTGGCTGATGGGGGAACTCCGCAACGGCGATTTTACTTCCCTGAAAAGACCAGATCTGAAGGCGATTATTGAAGGTAACCTCAACGCGGGGTACCCCGTTTTTGAAAGCGTATCCAACTGGCGCAGGTTTTACGCCGCCGTGAACGCCTGCAACCTGTTTATTGAGCGTTCAGCAGAAGCGCTTGCAGATACGCGTTATACAGAGATTAACCATAAGATAGATGTGGCCCAGGCCCGTGTGCTCCGCGCCTTCATCTATTATTATATGGTACGCATCTGGGGAGATGTTCCCTTGCTCACCAAATCTTACGATAACGGCAAGTTCGAACAGTTCGCCCGCAGCAGCAAGGAAGATGTGCTCGGTTTCGCCGTAAAGGAAATTGAAGATGCCGCCCCGTTGCTGCCTTATGTGTATGGCGGCGGCGATCCGGTGCTGCCCGGAACCATTTATCATACCAAGAGTTACAATGAGTGGCGCAATATGCTCATCAACAAAGTATCGGCATACGCCATCCTGGCCCATATTTCCGCGTTGCAGGGCAACTATTACGCCGTGGCAGGATACACTGATTTTGTGATGAACAACTTTAACAGGATCGGCATCAGCTACCTTACCGTGGACCAGGTTACGCGTACCAACGGATTGTTCAACGAACTGGCCAACGGCCTTTCCGCTTCCCAGAACCAGTTCATTTCTTTCAACTTCATCAAAGGAATGGGTGAATCCTCCGTAACGGGACATATTGAGCAACTCACCCTCGCATACCCGCTGGTGTCCAAGCAACTGCCCGATATCTATATCACCAACGATACGCTCGCTGCCATGTTCCCGACCAGGAACGGTCAGGACCAGCGTTTCGGTGCCGATACCACCAGTGTTTCCCAGGGAACGCCCACTTTGTACCGGAACGCTTATATCACTGGTTACGGAGAAGAGATTCCCATCTTCAGCAAAATTAAGGCGATCAACGCGGGGGTAGCCGGAGAATCCCAGTTCAATATTTTCACTTCAGCCATACTGTTCTCCCGCCTGGAAGAGATCGCGCTGCTGAGGGCCGAGGCGTTAACCGTATTGGGCCACGAATCTGATGCCATCACCCTGCTCAATAACATGCGTTCCAGGAGAGGATTAGAGTCTTTTGATCCGGCAGAACCGGGCAGCGACCTGCTCAAAGAAATATTTGAAGAACGCCGCAGAGAGCTTGTGGGTGAAGGCTGGAGGTGGTACGACCTGGTGCGTTACCACAAGATCAGGAGAGAAGATCCCGCCTTTAACGACCTGATAGACCGCGGCGGAATTTACTGGCCGGTGGCAAGGGATGTCATCAAGAACAATCCAAAAATCGTACAGAACAGTTACTGGCAGTAGCCCGCCACTGAAAGTGCATAAACCTAACAAGATGCGAATGAGAAACATATTTTCTATAAAAAGCATGCTCTTTACCCTGGCGGTGGCCTGTTGCTTTGCCGCCTGCTCCAAAAAGGACGATACCTATTATAACTACGACAAGGAGTCCAGCGTGTTCCAGGGTAACAGCTACGAATACCTGCAAAGGTTTCCTGGCTTGTATGATTCCATGCTGCTGGTCATTGACCGGCTGGGTGGTTTGAAGGATTCCCTGGTTTCAGGAGAAGTAACGTTGTTTGCGATCAACAACAACAGTTTTAACCTGGCCATGAAAAACCTGAACCTGCGCAGGGCCACCATGCAGCCCGCGCGGCCGCCGTTAACACTGGCCACGCTCGACTCCGCGCACCTTGATACGCTGGCGTGCCGCTACATACTGCGCGGCTTATACAATACCGATAGGGTAGTAGGGAACGCGGACGGTATCCTGGCACCCAACATCAAATATGATTACTCGATGAACCTGCTCTACGAAAGGGTGAACGCGGGCGGTTATGTTGGCGGAGGACCACAACAATTGTTCTTCAGCGATCCCAAGGAAACGCCGTTCGAGATATTCTGGGTAACCACCAAAACACAGATCGTGAACGTAAAGACGAATAACGGTATCGTACATGTGCTTTCTTCCGGACACGATTTCGGATTCGGGAACGAGTTCGTGGAAAGAATGAACAAATAACCCTTCACCATTACCGAACAGCTAAAAAAATGATTATGAAGAACAACAAACTCCTGTTCCCCTGTTGGCTGGCCATCGCCGGTACCGTAATGGCAGGTGTTGCTTCCTGTAAGAAATATGTTCCTGAATACAGGGACGCCCTGAGTGCTGAAGCAGGGTTTGCCCAAACCGCCTTCGAACCTGTTGTGGGCCGCACCACCATGTACTCCAATGTTTTTTCCAACCCCAACAACAGCAGTTCTTATCCCATCGAATTCAAAATCGTGAATGCACGCCGTTTTAACGGGGAGGCGGCGCCTGAGTTGACCGATATCTTTCCGGTGAAAGTCTGGAAGCAGGCTTATACCGGGTTGGAAAAATCTTTGGAAGAAATTGAAGCGAAGCGGGAAGTGGAGTATCATAATGTATTTGAAATAAGAAAGCACTCCGGCGACTTTGTAATGTGGTCTTCTTCCAGCTCCAACTTCATCCGTTGCCAGGCCGATTCCGGTTATGTGTTTGATGTGGAAATGAGTAACTCGGGCGGCAGAAGGTATTTCAGGGGCATGCGGCTGATGCCTTTCCGTGAACGTCCTTATGAACCGTCTAACCTAAACGCCATCACCGGGCAGTCGGTGGCGAACGGCATCACGCCAACCTACATGGTCAACATCGTGGGGGACTCTCTTAAAAGAATACTTGGCAACTTCGAAGTGGACGTATTTATCCGGGAAGCATCGCCTGAAAACGTGACCGGGGAAAATACGCTCTCTTTTATGTTCCTTGATAAATACTACAAACCCATTAACCCCAATAAGTTCGCCCTCACCGACTGGGACAACCTGCTGCACGGCTTCAACATGCGCATGAGTGATACCAGGGTTACCTACGATGTGGCTTACCCGATGCCGCTGATCAACCTCCCCACGCGGTACACCACCGCCGATGGTCGCCGCGCCAGGGTTCGTTTCGCTTACTCCCGCATCGGTTTCGGCGGGATGCGGGAAACCGGGGTGATAGGACTTGATTTCTCCATTTTCCAGGAAGGCAACTGGGAGATCGTATTCGCCTTTAAAACCGATAACCCCAAGTTTACCGATGACTAACGCCAATCAACACGCTATAATGAAGCAACTCAACCATAACGTTATGAGAAAATTACTGGCCGCACCGCTGGCGCTGCTGTTCTGCTGCCTCGTACCCACGCTGTTGAAGGCGCAAACGAAGGTGACCATCCGCGGGATCGTGGTGGATAAGGTGGACAACTCCCGTAAACCCGGCGTTTCCATTACCGCAGGCAAAAAAGTACTGGGCTCCACCGACAACGAAGGTAAGTTCGATTTTACCGTGGAAGCCGGAACTACCGTTACCTTTACCTTCAGCGGATTCGGTTCTGAAAAAAGAACCATCACGCAATCCCAGCTCAGCATGGAGATTGTGATGTCGCCCAAAGACGACGCGATGAAAGAAGTAGTGGTACAGGGGTTCAAACGCTCCACCCGCGAAACCACCACCGGCGCCACTACGGTGATTTCCGGTAAACAACTGCAGGATGTGCCCGTCGCCAACGTGATGGAACTCCTCCAGGGAAAAGTGGCCGGCCTGAACATCCAGAACAACACAGGTTCTCCCGGTGCGATGGGTACCATTAACCTGCGCGGTATTTCAAGTGCTGCCGTGAGCGCAGATGGATTTCTTACCCCCACTTCACCACTGTTTGTAATAGATGGTGTGCCCGTAGACATGAACACCAACTACGAATATGGTTTCCAGGGTGGAGGACCCGGCATTAGTCCGCTCTCCCTTATTCCTCCGGAAGATATTGAGCAGATGGAGTTCCTGAAAGATGCCGCCGCCACTTCACAATACGGTTCACGTGGCGCTTACGGTGTAATTATCGTGACCACGAGGCGCGGTCGTTCCAAAGTGCCCATCATATCCTATTCCGGTTCTTACTTTATGAACTACGCGCCCGCACAACGCAAAGTGATGGGGGGAAACGATGAGCGCCAGGCACGGATCAGCCAGATACTGAATTACGATACGACTTACGAATCCGCGCTCCGGTTGATTAACTCCACACCATTCCTGTCGGATTCACTTAACCCTTACTACAACAACTCCACAGACTGGCAAAACCTTTTCTTCCGCACCACCTACAACCAGACCCATAACATCAATATCTCCGGTGGTGACCAGACTTTCAACTACAAAACCAACCTGAACTATTATTCAGAAGATGGTATCATGCGGAACACCGGTTTCAAAAGATACACTTTGGGTATGGACGCCCTGTATCAGCCCACTGAAAAATTCAGAATGGTGACCAACCTCCGTGGTTCCATGGGGCAAAGGAACAACGGCAGCGGACTCGGTTTGCAACAGGTGGATATTAAAGCGGCTTCCAATCTGTCCTCCTTACTGTCCCCGGCTTATTACGCCGACTTTAATGCGGCGGCGGATGGAAAGGAAGTGGACGATGACAACAAGAACATCAACATAGCTACCACGCTCGATCTGCAGTATGAACCCATCAAGGGCCTGCGGATGTCGAACCTGTTTACTTACAATATCATCACGGGTACTTCCAGTCGCTTCAGTCCTTCCTTCATCAACAACAACCGTTCCGGATACTACAGCTACAACGATAAAACGTACACTGTTTACAACCGTTCGGCGCTCAGTTACATCAAAACCATCAACAGGCATAACCTGAATGCGTTTGTGTTCAATGAACTGTCTTCTTATGGATTCCGGGCGAATGCCATTGAACTGAACCAGACCAGTAACGACCAGATCGAAGGTCCGGTGGGTTACAACTGGACACTTTCCCGCGGCGGTACCCTCAACAACGCGAAAGATACCCGCATCCACGGTTATGGCGGTACCATCTCCTATAACTTCGATACCAAATATGTGATCGACCTGAGTTACCGCTGGGACGGAACTTCAACCAACGGACCCACCACCGGTTATACCCAGAACCCTTCGGTGAGTGCGCGCTGGAACTTTAACCGGGAAAACTTCTTCACCGATAAAGCCTGGCTCAGCTACGGATCCATCAGGGCCGGATGGGGTAAGAACATCGTTCCTACCGGAAGCATCTTTGATGCCTACGGAACGTACAGCATCGGCAACAACTACAATGATGATCCCACCGTTTACATCAACTGGGGCAATATTCCAAACGACAACTTTAAACCACAAACCAAAACCAAGTTCAACCTCGGCTTCGAACTCGGTTTCCTGAACAACGCCATCAATACCACAGTGGAAACTTACTACGAATCGATGGACAACGAAGTGATGGAAGTACCGCTTTCCGTAGAGAATGGATTTTCTACCATCAAGTCGAACGAAAGAAGTATGGTGAACTATGGCTATGAGATCACCGCGATGTTCCGGTTACTGCCGCAGGGCCGTCCGCTGCAATGGACTGTTTCCGGGACCTACGCCCTCAACAACCCTGTACTGACAAGATTACCGAACAACGAGCGTCAGCGGGTACAGAATTTCACCGATTCCGATAATTCGGGTGTGCCCATTGTTTATCGTCTTGGCATGTCGCCATTCTCCAACCTGGTGTACCATACCGCCGGAGTATTCGCCAGCACCGCGGATGTACCCGTGAATCCACAGACAGGATTGCGTTTGCAGAACGGAAGGAATACAGGTGTTTACTTCCAGGGCGGAGATCCCATGTTCACGGACATCAACGGTGATTACATCATAGATGAGCAGGACCTGGTTTCCGCCGGTAACCCGTTGCCCAGGATAACAGGCGGGTTCAATTCACTGACCACTTATAAAAACTTCACCCTGAGCGTGAACCTTTCTTACACCATAAAAAGAGATTTGCTGAACAGCGCGTTGTCTGAAACCTTCCGCAACTTCTACAATCCTACTTCTCCCAATGCACTCGTGCCGATTGATGAATATGATTTCTGGAAGCCATCCGCGGATGATAAAGCCAGCGGCAGCGCCAACGCCACTTATCCCAATCCGTTCGATTTCAGAAGAGCGAACCTGATTCAGCCTTACCGGTATAATCAAACGCTTTTCATGGAAGATGGCTCTTACTGGAAAATCAACAACATCACCCTGAAATACAACTTCAACAGGAACTGGACCAGGAGTATTGGTGTTACTTCCGCCAATGTTTACTTAACACTCAATAACGTGTACACCTTCTCCAATTACTCCGGGCCTGATCCCGAACTGGTAAGCCAGCTTGGAAGAGATGTTTCCGGCGGATACCCGAACAGAAGAAGCATGGCCGTTGGTATGAACATTCAATTCTAAACAGGTAAAGAAAGAAGGATGTTAAACAGAAAATCGACAACAATGAAACACAGACTGATCCATATATTACTGGTTTGCGCAGTGGCCGCAACCGGCTCCGGCTGTAAGAAGTTCCTCAACCTCGATCCGCTGAGTAACCTCTCCGGAAACAATTTCTGGAGAACAGAAGAGGATGTGGACAATTACACCAACGGCCTGTTTGAATTGTACCGCGCCGCTACTTTCAGGAGCAACATGAAATCGCCCGGAGGATCGGATGAATTTCCTTTCTTCGCTTTTTCCGGCGATATGCGTTTTGCGCCGGTGTATGAGCCTTCCAACAGCGGATGGGGACGTACCTATGTTGAGTTCCTGCGCACGAATAACCTGAACCCCATTGTGCGCGGCACTTTTGGGTGGAGCGGGAACAACTGGTCTACCATTTTCAATACTTCCCGTTTCATGAACTGGGACCGTTTATTCAAAGTGGTGTCGGGTGCCAATGTGCTGGTGCAGGAAGTAGATGGCGTGGCCGTGCTCTCCGATGAAATGAAAGCCAAATACAAGGCTGAAGGCGTGTTCATGCGTAATATGGCTTACTTCACCATGGTGCGCCTGTACGGTGATGTACCGTATTATACCAATGCGTACAATTCCACCCCGCTGGCCCGCACGAATATGGTAGAAGTGTTGGAGAAATGCGTGGCCGATATGGAAGCGCATTACGAGAACCTGCCCTGGACCTACAACGACGCGGCAAGAAGAGCGGTGCGCGGGATGCGCGGCGGCGCCCTGGCGCTGATGATGCACATGAACATGTGGCTCGCTTCTTTTGATCCCGGAAACGCGAACGAGCACTATACGAAAACCGTAGCGTTCGGTGAAGAACTGATCAATGAAAATGGCGGCGCTTACGAACTGCTTCCTTACGACAATGGAAATTTCCGGGTAGTATTCCGCGGCCGTTCCAAAGAAGGATTGTTTGAAATGCCGCAGAACTCCAATTACGGTGAAAGCTTTGGCTGGTCGTATTATTCCGATCACGTTACCCGCGCATTTGTGGGCGGTACCACCACCAGGAGGAACACTTACCTGTATTATGCGCAGGCTTTCCTGGATGAAATCTATCCCAGCGGTGAGCCCGATATCCGGAGGTCGGATTGGTACGATGGCATCTATTCCACTACCGGCGAATTCTGGCTCACCAAGTACAGCAATATCTTCCAGACCGAAAACAACGCTACTTATGTGGACGACAGCCAGATCGTTTTCCGGTTGGGGGAGTCTTACCTGATGTTGGCTGAAGCTTACGCGGCATTGAGCCGTGACGAAGAGGCCATCACCATGCTGAATACCATCCGCAACAGGGCGCGCGCCATGGTATATTCCGGACCTGGTGGAGATGAATTGAAAGAGGCGATATGGTATGAGCGTTGTAAGGAGCTGATAGGAGAAGGACATTTCTCCTACGATATGATCCGCACCAGGAACGTGCTTGATCCCGACCTCAGCTTCGGCAACACCATCTCTCCCGAAGATTTCAAGAATGGCGCATGGACCTGGCCCCTCAGCAATGCCGTCCGCAACAATAACCCGAACGTTACTTTAAATAATTACTGGAATTAAGGATCCATAAACCAACGCAGATGATACCAGTTAAAAAAACAGGAGCAATATCCCTAGTCCTGCTGATCCTTTTCAGCAGCTGTAAAAAAAGCAACTACGAAGACGGTGGTGTGCTGGACCCGGTTTTCAAGGGTTCATCCATGGAATACCTTGAATCGGGAAAAGGCATGTTTGATACGTTGAACAAGATCATCCGTTTCGCCGGAATGGAAGAAACGCTCCGCAACCAGGAGGTGACCTTCTTCGCGCCACCGGATCCCACGATCCGGCTTACGATCCGGTTAACGAACATGCTGCTTTATTCTTATGGAAAAGATACCATCAGAAGGGTGGAGCAGGTGAAGCCGGCCGTCTGGAAAAAAATGCTGGGCCGGTATATGTTCGCCCACAAAAAATCACTGAATGATTATCCGCAGATAGATTTCTTCAACATCCCGGTTTTTCCCGGTCAGCCTTATGTTTCACTGGAAGGATCGGTGATGAATGTTGGCGTTGATTACCAGGATGCGGGTGGCATTCAGTATGCAGGACTCAGAACTTTGTACCTGTCTTATATAAGATCCATGTCTGCGCCATCCAATTCGCTTCTGTCAGCTAGTGTAGCTACTTCCAATATCACCACAAACAACGGATACGTTCACGTGCTGCGTTATGCGCTGAGTGGATTGGCCCTCAACCCCTCGCTGAACGACCTTGATCTTTCCACGCATTACTTCGGCTTTGACCCTTTACTTTTCTACAACGAGGCACTGAATGCGGGCATAGATCCTTAAAGCAATGCTGTTCCAACATTCTCAACTGAAAATTATGAGCAAAACGCATCGATCATACATGAAAAAATTTTGGCTGCTGCCGGCAGGCATGGCGCTGTTCCTGTTTGCCTGCACCAAAGACAATCAAACCAGGGTGCAGTTGTATCCTGAAGGACCAAAGGCTGAGATCAGGTTCCTGGATGGACTGCCAAGTCCCTCGCAGGGCAGGGCAGGAGCCCCTGTTACTTTTAAAGTGCTCGGACTGAAAGGCAAGGAAAATAATTTCAAGTTCCTGATGGGGCAGTTGGAAACGGAGGTGATCACCGTAGGCGACAGCACCGTAACGGTACGTGTGCCGGAAGATGCCATTACCGGCGGTGCCGCAGTAGTGTACAACAACCAATATTATTTTGGTCCTGAATTCCGGGTAAGAGGGAACATCTCCATTGACCCTGCTTTCACCGCATTCAACGGGGCTGAAGGAACTATATTTGATGTTGTACCCGCTACGGGGTTGGCCAACAACTACATTGTAGCCGGTTCTTTCACCAACTATCAGAACCAGGGTTCTCCCGCTGCACCAATCATTAACCTGGCAAGAATCAACGGAACAGGCGCTCCCATGACGGGCTCTGGCGACAGGCTGCTTACGCGCACTGGTGCGGAAGGAGGAGCGGTTTACGCCATTGCTCCCATGTCAACTTCGCAATACCTGATCTCCGGCTTTTTCTCCAGGTACAATGAAAGAGACGGGATCAGCTCCATTACCCGGGTGTACCAACGCGCACAATTGGATACTTCCGTTGTAACACTCGTGAACACGGATCCGATCAACAATCCGAATGACGACAGGGATACCGTGGCCACCTTCAACGGCGGCGTGAACGGCGTTATCCGGAGGGCTTTTGAAACTACTTCAGGACAAATCATCGCCGTAGGCGCTTTCACTGAATACCGCAGTTACTTTTACGAGCGTTCCACCAAGAGCGCCAAAGTAACCGACAGGGTGCTGATGAATACTGTATTGCGCATGAACAGCAATGGTACGCTGGATTCTACTTTCAACTACGACCTGGCGCTGCACCGCGGCAAACCCGGCGTGAACGGCGCTGTTTCAGAGGCTTTGCGTATTTCCGGTAACCGCATCGTGATCGTGGGCAACTTCACCAACTACAATGGCAGCGCTGCCGGCAGAATAGTCGCGGTCAACGAAAGCGACGGCTCCGTTGCCACCAACTTCAATACCGGAACAGGCGCGGACGGGGTGATTACCGCCGCCACATACAACGCCACTACAGGAAGGATACTGCTCACCGGCGAGTTCAGGAATTTTAACGGCACACCCGTGAACGGTGTGGTGATGCTGAAAACAGATGGCTCCATTGATACAGGTTTTACCCTTGCACCGGTTGAGGGCGGAATGGTCACTTTCGCAACGCAACTCAATTCAGGGAGAATACTTATCGCCGGTAATTTCCATAAATACAATGGGAAGATTCGTCCGGGCTTCGGTGTATTGGATGCTTCGGGAAACGCCATCCAGGGCTATAACAACTTAGGCGCCTTCAGCGGAACCGTGTACAAGGCGCTGGAAAGAACAACTGAACAGGGATATCCCGGCGTAATACTTGTGGGCAACTTCTCCCGGTTCGATAACACAGAAGTAAGGAATATCGTGTTCCTTGAAATAAGGAACTAACCCATGCTGAACATTAAAACATTGAAGATGCGCAAGAACATTTTTCATACTTTAATCGGAGTGGCCGCCATAGCGGCTGCCATCACCACCTACACCTCCTGTAATAAGCCTTTTGAACCCGCTTTGCAGGAAGATTACGGTACCGATGGCGGCGTTTCCAAAACGCAGAAAATGCTGGTGATCGTAGTGGACGGAGCCGTAGGACTGGAAGTGCAGAAAATTCAGCCGCCCTATATTTCCGTGCTCACCGACAACGCTATTTATTCCTGGAACGGACTAACGGATACCCGTAAAACGCCCGTTACCAACGCACTCGGCTGGACCAGTCTGCTCACCGGCGTAAACCAGGATAAGCACCAGGTTACAGGAGAAGATTTCACCGGCAACCAGTTGCAGCAATACCCCTCCTTTTTTTCCAGGCTAAAACAATTGCGGCCCGAATGGCGCACAGCGGCGTATGGTGCCTCGCAGGCGTTCATCACAAACCTGGCCGCGGATGCCACTGAAAAAACAACTTTCGCCGGGAATGATGAAGCTGTTGCGGATGCGGCATTAAATGATATCTCCATCAAGGATTCCAGGCTGATCGTGGCGCAGTTCCACGATGTGGACCTTGCCGGACAGGCAGGCGCCTACTCCGAAGCCGATGCGGGCTACAAAGCCGCTGTGCTTAAAACGGATACCTATATCCGTGAGCTGGTGGAAGCATTGGGCAGAAGATCAACCTACAACCTGGAGAACTGGATGATCATCGTTACTTCCAACAAAGGATCAATTGTTGCCGATGATCCGGTTGCAGCGGATAAACTGGCTTATGATGATTCAAGAAGGAATACCTTTTTTGTTTGCTATGCGCCCAACCTGAAAGTGAACTACCGCCCCGGCTCTTTGCCTTTTTCCGGCAACACACCTGTTTATCAGGGAGGATCGGCCGCCGCGACAAAAGCGCAAACACTGAACGCAGGCAGCACATTGGATATTGGCGCGTCTGGCAGCTATACCATTGAATGCAAGGTACGCATACCTACAGGAAACTACTATTACCCGGCTATTGTCGGGAAAAGGGCCAGTTTCTCCGGTGGTGTGGTGGGATGGGTATTCTTCCTGGAAGGTAATTTCTGGATGGTGAACTTCGGACAAAGCGGCCTTGGTAACCGGCAGATCAGAGGACATTCTATATCAGACGGAAAATGGCATACCCTTACCGTTACCATCAGGCAGGTGAATGCGACAACCCGAAGAGTAGAAACTTTTACCGACGGCGTATATTATGATGGTGGTATTACAGATGACGCCAGGAATATCCATGCCTGGGGCAATCTTAACAGTCCGGCTCCGCTAAATATCGGACAGCTTGCAGGCGATAATGCGCCCGGCTTGCAGAATTATAATGTGACCGATGTGAAAATATACGACACCGCTTTCAGCCGGGAATACATCGCCACGAATTATTGCAGAACAAGTCATCCGGTTGAAGAAGCCAACACTTTTGATAACCTGCTGGCGTATTGGTCCTGCCGTGATATCGCGAAAGTGAATGTGAATGGTACCGAGCGGGAAGCCTTGCTTGCCCAGTCTGGTAAAATCACTGACCAGAATGTACTGAACAACCTGGCCATGCCACTCTCCGGCACTTATGGCAAAACAAGTTTCGTGGAAGTGGTGAACGGTATTTGTCCTACGCCCGATGCCAATTCATATAAAGTGGTACCCAACTCGGTTGACCTCGTTACGCAGCTGATGGCCTGGATGGGCATTATGCCGTCAAAGAACTGGGGCCTGGAAGGCAGCACCTGGCTCACTTCCTACATGAATCTTTAAACGTATAGAACGAATTAATTGCTGGCCAAACCTTAACATAAACAAACTAGGATGATACCAAAACATACCGGAAAGAAACTGATGGCCCTGGCGCTTTCTTCCTTATTGCTGACGCAATGCGCGAAAAGCACGATCGATTTTGAAAGCGGGGTGGACGATGGCGGCTTCGACGCGCCTTCCGTTACGGTAGATACCACCCGCGCCTTCGTGGATGTGAGCAAATACGCGCAGGCCAGGGTCTTCCCCGGACTCGTTTGCTCCTCGGAACCCCGGCTGGAAAACCACCAGCTTACCATGAGTCTGAACTACAACTATGTGGCGCAGAACCTCCGTATCTCCGTTCCACCGCAACCCCAGTTCAGCACAGGGCTTTACGCGCCGCCCGGAGAGCTGATCGTGATTGATGTGCCCGCGGATTATTCGCTATCCCTGCAAATCGGGGCGTGGACAGATAACCTGAGCAATGTGCAGAACGCCCCGCGCGATCCTGTCATCTTCACACGCACACAACTGGCACCCGGAAGGAACTATGTGCGCAACCTGTATGGCGGACACATCTATATTTATGCCGCCCGTCCGGTTACCACACCCGTTAATTTTCGTATATCCGGCGCCGTTAAATCCCCGGATTTTGAATTAGGAAAATCCAATAACGCGGAATGGACCGCGGCCATCCGGAATTCCTGTGTTCCCTACCTGGAGCTCCGTAGCCGGAACATGACTTTTGTAGTGCCCCGTGAATATTGTGTGGCCAGAAATATCCAGGATCCTGAAAGTATCATGACCGAATGGGACCGTGCCATAGATGTGGATGTTTACCAATGGGAAGGACTGCAAGACAATCCCGCTGAAGGCGTTGACCTCGCACCCAGACTGCCTTATCGCGTGGTACAGGATATTAAACCTTCGGTAGGCTATGGCCACAGCGGGTTCCCGATCGTAACCTACAACGATTACGGCTGGTTCGATGAATACACCAATCTGTCCACCATCCGCAAAGGATGGGCATGGGGCACCTTCCATGAACTGGGACACAACAACCAGCAGGGCAACTACTGGAGTTGGGGCTCACTGGGAGAAACCACCTGCAACCTGTTCTCGTTCAAAGCGGCCCGCAGGCAGAGCATCGAAAAGAATGACCCCGCCGCATGGCCCCCTTATCATCCTTCCCTCAATACTTCGTTCGCCAATGCCCTCGCATTCGCGGCAACTACCGGAACGAAAAATTTTGATGGAACCGATACGCGGATTAATGATCCGTTCTCCAGGCTTACCCCCTTTATCCAAATATTTGAAAAAATACCTGCCGATTGGGGTTATCCCGGACAGCCAGATGGCTACGCGTTCATGACCGAACTCTACAAGAAAGCGCGCCGCGCCCAACGTCCTTCCAATAACGATCAGGATAAAAGAGATTTTGTTTACGAAACACTTTGCGACTTTACCCGTAAAGACTGGCGCTTCTTCTTCAACGCCTGGGGTATGACCGTGAGCAATGTTTCGCTCACCGCTATTGAAAACAAAGGCTATCAGCTGGTAACACAGGAAATCTGGAAATACAACCCACTTACAGGAACAGGAGGAAATACCTTCATCGACCTTTATGCAAGAAGCAACTGGACCGTAACCTTCACTTCTTCCAATGCAGAAGGCGTAGGCAGTTCAGGAAGTGTGCAGGCAGCTGTGCTCGATGGTAATCCCGCCACCTACTGGCATACCGCTTACGGACCTACCACCATGCCACAGGTGATTACGGTAGATATGGGCAGAATACTTCCGATCAAAGGATTCAGCTTCGTGCAACGGCAGAGTTTGTCGAGGAACATTAAAAACCTGAAAGTTGAAATAAGCACTGACAATACCAACTGGACAACGGTAGCCGGAAGTCCGTTGCTGTTGCAGAAGATTGCCGCTGAGCAGTTCTTTACCCTTCCTTCAGCGGTGAATGCCCGTTATTTCAGGCTTTCCATTCTTTCAGCGGCGGATACTTACAATGGCTCGGCTGCGCCTGATGGCAACAATATCTGCCTGGCGGAATTAAATGTGATCAAACCTTAACAACAGGCTTTCATTCCTGAATCCCATAAAACAGTTATGATGAAGAATACGAATGTACATATAGGAAGGCTGGCGGTTACAACGGCGCTTGTGGCTGCTATGGCGCTGCCCGCCTGTAAGAAGTATGCCGATCCCCCGCCGTTCTTTGAAGACGATAGTTCCGGCGCGGTATTGAACGGCCGGAAAGTAATGCTCATCGTTGTTGACGGTGGTGTTGCCCAGGCCATAAAAACCATTGCGCCACCTGCCATTACCACCATGATGGAAAAGGGTAAGTATACCTATACCGCCCGCACGGAAGACGTGACCACTACTGGCGCCACCTGGAAAACGCTGGCTTCGGGTGTGTCTTATTCAAGACATAATATCTCCGATAGCTCACTGGTATATTCTGCCGCTTCAGGCAGTAACCAGCACGATGCGCCGGCTAACTATCCATCCTTCATGCAGTTCATCCTCACCTCCAGCCGGGCCGATATCAAAACATCGGTGATTTCTCCCTGGGGGTATATGGTAAACAAGTTGTTTCCCGAAGCTGAAGATCCGGTGGTGGCAGCGAACGATCAGGGAGTAAAAGACAGTGCGCTTTTGCGCCTTAAAGCGCCTGATACAGATCTGGTGCTGGTGCATTTCAATGGCGTGAACATTGCCGGAAAGGAGCATGGTTATTCCGCTTCAGCAGAAGGATATAAGCAAGCTGTTCTGAAAGTGGATGGATACATCGGTGAACTGATGGCTGCCATGAAGGCGCGGCCAGAATACAACAAGAGCGAAGAGTGGATGGTGATTGTAACTGCTTCCCATGGCGGAAACGGGAACAGTCATGGTGGTTCATCCCTCAATGAAACAAATGTATTTACACTCTATTATAATGAAAACCTGAAAAAGCAGGAACTGATCAGGGGTGGATTCAATGGGGTTCAAATGACTGGAAGAGATGCTACGGCCATCAAAGCTTCGTTGAGCAATGGAAATGACTATAATCCCGGGACGGGCCAGCAAACCGTGCAGATGAAGGTGAGGGGCTCAGCAGGCTATTATCCGCATTTCTTTTCAAAAATGGAAAGATGGCCGTCAACACCCGGATGGTCAATGTTTTCATCCGGCGGGAATTGGGCCATCTCGGTAAGAACTACCACCAGTGGCGAACAACGGATTCAACCAGGTTCACCCACCGTATTCAATAACCAATGGCATACCATAACGGTCGTTTTTGCCGATAGCGCCGGCAAGAAATGGGTGAGAAGGTACACCGATGGTATAAGACACGATCAGACCGAAATCACCTCGCTGTTTAACAACGGCGGCACACTAACTACTTCCGCCCCCCTCACCATCGGTTGGGGCGCAGATCCGGGGTATACTGGTGTTACATTTTTCCCCGCTGATATCATGGTCTTCAATACCGCGCTAACCGATACTGAGATTTATTCCAACATTTGTCTGAAAGATGTAACCACGCATCCCAAATACACGAATCTTATCGGCTATTGGCCCGGAACAGATGGTTACGGGAGCCAGTTTGTGAATAAAGCGCCCGGACAAACCACCAACTTCGTACTTTCCGGCCCTTATAAATGGGCGGGATTAACCGATGTGCCCTGTTCCCTGAATCCATTAGGCAGTGGAGAAATAGCTGTTCAGCCAGCCAACGTGGATATTGTTGCCCAGCTGTTCTACTGGATGCGCATTTCCGTGAACTCCTCCTGGAACCTGGATGGCAGCGGATGGATTAATTTGTTTGAGCGAGAACTGGTGCAGTTGTAATGTATGTTTTAGAATACCATTAACAAACCTTTTATACGCCCTTATGTTATAATAGTATCAATTCAAATGAATTCTTTTTCATGTTGGTTGTTTTAAGGGTTAAAGAAAAATCCCCCTGTATTTACAGGGGGATACTTTTTTAATTGCCTATCTTCATTTTATGAGATGGTGGTGTTCAATCCTGTTTGCTGTGTGCGTGCTTTGCCTTTCAACAAAAGCACAAACGCTGGGTGGCGAAACCACTTTCAATTTCCTTAAACTACCTTTTTCCCCTCAACAAAGCGCACTGGGAGGCATTAATGCCGCCCAACATACCAATGATGTGTCGCTTGCATTCCATAATCCTGCGCTTTTGTCGAAGGAGATGGATAGGCAACTTGCCACATCCTTTAACAGCTTTTACGGCGGGATCAAAAATTACGCGCTGCAGTTCGCTTACCATCATTCAAAACTTGCCACGGACTTTTCCATCGGAACGCATTTTCTGAATTATGGCGACATTTTACAAACGGATGCCTCCGGCATGGAAATAGGCAGCTTCCGGCCCCGGGATTTTGTGCTGCAGGTATCCGCGGCAAGGACTTACCTGAAAAAATGGCGTTACGGTGTTTCCCTCAAATGGATCGGTTCAAATTACGGTATGGCCCGGGCAAATGGTATGGCCGTTGATGTGGGCGTTTTGTACAACGATACGGCAAACGGACTCAGAATCGCACTAACGGCCATCAATATGGGAACTCAGTTCAGGACCTACGCCGGTCTGAAAGAAGAACTGCCTTTCGACCTTCAACTCGGCATTTCCAAAAAACTGGCCGACGCCCCGCTTCAGTTCAGTGTAAACCTCCACCACCTTCACCGCTTCGATATCCGGTACAATGACCCGCTTTTTAACGAAGAAGCAGGAGAGGAGAATGCGGGCCGTTCCGGTCTGGATGGATTGTTCCGGCATGTAGTATTGGGGGCGCAGCTTTTCCTCGGGGAAAAAATCGAGTTGAGCACGGGCTATAACCACCTTCGTCGGCGGGAATTGAATGTCGCTAACACCACGAACGGGTTGAACGGATTTTCCATGGGCATAGGGATAATCCTTGAAAAGATACAGGTCAGGTATGCAAGTACATGGTACCAGAACAACAGGGCTTACCAGCAACTGGGGCTTAATCTTCCACTGAAATCTTACACAAAACGGTAGAATGCGTGGAAGATAAAAAAGATAGTAAAATTATTAAATGTGATCTTATGCATGACGCCGGATAATAATTTACACTTAGTGGCGTTAATAGAAAACCCTTTGAAAGCTCTTTAACTTTTAACAGAGCCAATACTTATGATTTCAGTTTTAATCGTGGACGACCACACCCTGGTTCGCGAAACCTGGAGCTTTATCCTAAAAACCAGCCCCTACATTAGTCATGTAGAAGAATGCGCGGATGGCATTTCCGCCATTGTAAAAGCATCGGAATACAAACCCGATGTCATTCTGATGGACATCAACATGGAGCCGATCTCCGGCATTGAAGCTTCCAAACGTATCCTGGAGCAACATCCCGGTATCAGGATAATAGGCCTTTCCACCCACACGGATGCCGCTACCATCAAAAGAATGATCGCCGCCGGCGCGGCCGGATACGTTACCAAAACAAGCCCGGTAAGCGAAATGATCCACGCCATTCAACAGGTGATGGAAGGCGGAAACTATGTTTGCGAGGAACTGAAAGATATCCGCTGGAACTGATCTGATCGCGCAAAACGTTGCGCCGTGGCGTCGTTGCGAGAGATTATTTTTTTTCTCGCAACGACGCCACGGCGCAACGGAACTGTGGTAGGGCAAGATGCTAAAAAATAATGCTGTAATGCAAAGGAGCAAGGCTTTGCGTCCTTGCTCCTTTGCGTCTTGGCGTGAAACTATTCCATTCCTTGATTGCTTCGTTCTTCGCGATTAATGTGCGCAAACCTCTTTCTCTTCCTTAAACGCCACACGCGGCTTCAGTCCCAGCAACGCGAACATGGCGTTGTCTTCCTCGAACTCGGGGTTGGGCGTGGTGAGCAATTTGTCTCCGGCAAAAATAGAATTGGCGCCGGCCATAAAACAGAGCGCCTGTTCGGCAATGCTCATCTCCGCGCGTCCCGCGCTGAGCCTTACCATCGCTTTCGGCATAATGATCCTTGCGGTGGCGATCATGCGCACCATATCCCAGATGTCTACTTTTGGATTATTCATTAAAGGTGTTCCGGCCACACGCACGAGTGCGTTGATGGGCACGCTTTCCGGGTGTTCGGGCATATTGCTCAGGGTTTGCAGCATACCGATGCGGTCGTCGTGGGTTTCTCCGAGACCGATGATGCCGCCGCAACAAACGGTAACACCTGCTTTGCGAACGTTATCCAGGGTTTGGAGACGGTCATCATAAGTACGGGTGGTGATGATGTCGTCGTAGTGTTCGCGGGAGGTGTCGAGGTTGTGGTTGTAAGCGTGTAAGCCTGCTTCGGCCAGTTTCTGCGCCTGCTCTTCCGTTAGCATGCCCAGCGTGCAGCAAACTTCCATGCCCATGGCGTTGACGCCTTTTACCATATCCAGTACGCGGTCGAAATCGCGGTTGTTGCGTACTTCGCGCCAGGCGGCGCCCATGCAGAAGCGGGTTGAGCCTGCTTCTTTGGCTTTCTGCGCGTATTTCAGGACTTCATCTTTCTGCATCAGTGCCTGAACGTTCACGCCGGTATTGTAGCGGGCAGCCTGTGGACAATAGGCGCAGTCTTCAGTGCAGCCGCCTGTTTTTATACTCAGGAGGGTACAAACCTGTACTTCTCCGGTATCGTTGTATTCACGGTGAATGGCCGCGGCCCTGAAAACAAGCTCCAGCAGCGGCGTGTCGTAAATTTCCTTTATCTCTTCAGCGGTCCAGTCGTTTCTGATCATAAATGTTGTTTTTTCAACCTGGGGGCAAAAATAAGTCAAAATACGTTTCCCCTTCTACAGGTAGCTGAGGTTGGTTTTCGGTGTAAGTGTGAGCAAGGTCTCATACATGAGCCGGATGGTTTGTTCGATATCCGATTTGTGCAGCATTTCCACGGTGGTGTGCATGTAGCGAAGGGGGATGGAAATGAGTACGGAAGGGCAGCCATCGTTCGCATAAGCGAAAGAATCGGTATCGGTGCCGGTGCTGCGGGAGACGGTGCGGAGCTGAACGGGGATATCTTTTTTCCCGGCTACATCCTGTACCAGGTCGAGTAATTTGTTGTGTACCGCCGGGCCATAGGCGAGGGAGGGGCCTTTTCCGCAGGCCACATCGCCTTCAATGATCTTGTTGACCATGGGGGTGGAAGTATCGTGCGTTACGTCGGTGATGATGGCTATGTTTGGTTTGATGCGGCGGGCGATCATTTCAGCGCCACGGAGGCCGATTTCTTCCTGCACGGCGTTCACCACGTATAACCCGTAGGGCAGTTTGTCTTTGTTTTCTTTCAGCATCCGGGCTACTTCGGCGATCATAAAGCCACCAATACGGTTGTCCATGGCGCGACCTATAAAGTAATTATTGGCCAGTTCATCAAATCCATCCTGGTAAGTGGCCACTGCGCCAATATGGATACCGAGGTCTTCCACTTCTTTTTTGGTACGGGCGCCGCAATCCAGGAACAGATTGTCTACGCGCGGTTGCGGTTCTTTCGTATCCGGGTTTCCAATGCGGGTGTGGATGGCGGGCCAGCCGAACACGGCTTTAACCGGGCCTTTTTTTCCGTGGACGAATACCCGTTGTCCGGGTGCGATCTGGTGGTCAACGCCGCCATTTCTTTTCAGGTACAGTAATCCTTCGGGCGAAACGTAATTTACGAACCAGCTGATTTCATCGGCATGGGCCTCAATCACCACTTTAAAAGGCGCTTCGGGGTTAATAACGCCCACGGCTGTTCCGTATGGGTCGGTAAATTGCGTATCGGTAAAAGGTTTGATGTATTCCAGCCACATTTTCTGCCCGCTGCTTTCAAAACCCACAGGGGAGGGATTATTGATATAGGCTTTCAGGAACTCCATTGATTTTTTCGTGAGCAACTCTTCCTGTTTTTTCTGTTTGTTTTTAGCCATGGTGCATCTGTAATTTTGCTGTTGAATGGTCAAAAGTAAGGAATATCAGGTTCCGGCGGCCACCAGTATGGCCTGGAGCAGCATCATGCCATCGATACCGCCAAGGTAAAGGAGGTCGCTGCGGTCAGTCTTGCTTTTTTCAATGAGTATGAACGTGGCGATGGCGGAAAGCATCATGGCGTTGAAGATATAGATGTTTCTGTCCGTCATAAGTTGGTATATACTGATGCCCATGAAAAGTACGAGCAACAGGTAAATGATGCGGTAACTGTTTTGCAGGCCGATGGCTACTGGAACGGTGCCGATGCCCGCTTTCCCATCGAAATATGTGTCGCGGATATCGAAGGCGAGGCAAAGCGCCCCCATGAAGAGGAACCGCCGGATGAAAATCAGCCAGATGTCAAGGTTCCAGCCGCTTTCCGCCACGGGCAACCAAACGGTTATAATGGTCCAGGTAAGTGTAAGTACAAAAATCTTCAGCAGTCCAAAATCCTTCAGCCTTTTTTTTGTCGGGAAGGGCAGGAATGGAAACGTATACAGAATAGTAAGTGCTCCGAGTATGCCCACAACGATGAGGTGGCTGAATGAAAAACTCAGCATCCCCGCAATTACCCCGGCAATGCCCAGCACTATTAGTGTTTTATGTGTGTTTTTGTGTTGAAACGACCAGGATGTGCGCGGGTCGGAGGGAGGGTGCTTGGTTTTTATGAAATAGTGAAGGTTGTATTGCAATAGGGTGGAGCCTGCAACAAAAACATAGAAGCCAGAGCCCTGTAAAGGTATGCCCAGTAACAGATTGGTTTCAATACAAAGCGCCACCGCGCAGATAGAGATGAAAAGGGAACTGTACAGCAGAAAATCTGCCACAACGGCTACTTTAGTTTTATAAGCATTCAATGCCAGAGAAATTATCGTACAAATACAACTTGCTCAATGGTGATGGTGTCACTGTAATTCTGAGCGGCATCTCTTACCCATATTTTAAAATTGACCGTGTCGTTCTCGGATGAATTCGGATTTGCGAACAAAGGTAGGTTAGTCTCGTAAACATCAGGAGATGAATTGATTCTGAAGTTCGCTGTTATTTCACCCTTGGGTGATGGGGGAAAGGTAGGAACTTTGTACCTGAGCGGGTTGAATTGCCAGGCTTCACCTACAGCCGACTGGTTTAAAACTTCCATCATCATGTAAATAGAATCCGTCAAGTCTCCCTCTTTGTCTGTGTATTCCATTGTTATGCTAAAAAGTCCTCCACTGCGAACGGTGGTGGCAGAAAGCGATTTAAGGCTGATGGCGGGTTTTGTTTCAAACGTATCTTTATCGCACGAAAGCAGCAAAAGAACCGCGGAAACCAGTAATATAGGGAGTCTGAATTTCATGAAATTGAATTGGTTGTAACAAATTTATGTTTTCGGTACAAAAGAACCTACAAATGGATTGTGAATTTGATGCCAAAACTTGGAAGAACGATGCATCGCAGTTTAATGAACGTGCCATCCGGCTGTTTCAGTATCAATACAGGCATAACAAAATCTACAGGGAATATGTTGACCTGTTGAACGTTCCGGCCGGAAAACTGCGGCAATGGCAGGATATTCCTTTTCTTCCCATTTCTTTTTTTAAGTCCCATCAACTTCAAACCGGAAGCTGGGTGCCGGAGACCTGGTTCGAAAGCAGCGGTACAACAGGCGCACAAACCAGCAGACATTTTGTAAAGCAGATGGAAACTTACCAGAATAGCTTTATGGAGGGGTTCAGGCTTTTTTACGGAGCGCCATCAGATTGGTGCATCATCGGCTTGTTGCCCGCTTATCTTGAGCGGCAGCATTCTTCCCTGGTGGTAATGACGGACGCGCTCATCAAAGCCAGCAGACATCCAAAAAGCGGTTTTTACCTGTATAACCACGATGAACTGGCAGAAGTGTTACGGCAGAATGAACGGAAAGGGCAGAAAACCTGGCTCATTGGGGTGACCTTCGCTTTGCTGGACTTCGCGGAGCAATATCCCATGGAACTCAGGCACACAGTGGTTTTGGAAACCGGGGGCATGAAAGGAAGAAGGCGTGAACTGACCCGGTCTGAAATACATGAAGTGCTTCGTGCGCAGTGGAAACTGAAAAAAATACATGCGGAATATGGGATGACAGAACTTTTCTCCCAGGCGTATTCTTTCGGTGACGGACTGTTCAACTGTCCGCCATGGATGAAAATAGTATTGCGGGAAGAGGATGATCCACTGGCACTGGTACGGCCGCATTCCGCCAAACCTGTTTCCGGTGCTATAAATATTATTGACCTTGCCAATGTGGATTCCTGCGCGTTCATCGCTACGGAAGATGTGGGACGTCTTCATCCCGACGGTCGTTTTGAAGTGCTGGGGCGGATGGACAATACCGATATAAGGGGCTGTAGCTTGCTGGTGGTGTAAGTTTATTCTCCTTCCAGTATCCTCACGCCCAGGTCCGTTTCCAGGCTGCTGAAATTGTCTTTTTCTTCATACAAATGCCTGTACTCCGAAGGCGTTACACCCTTCAGTTTACGGAATTGCCGGTTAAAATGCGCCAGGTTGTTGAAGCCTGAAGCATGGCAGGCGTCGGTTACCGCGCATTCGGTTTCCAGTAAAAGTTGCCCGGCATAGCCGATGCGCACTTCGTTCAGAAAGTCGATATATGTTTTCCGGGTTCTTTTTTTGAAGTAGTTGCAGAAGGCGGGAACGGTCATGCCGGAAATGGCGGCAACATCCGAAAGTTGCACTTTTTCGCGGAACGAGGCCATGGTGAACCGGTACACTTTATCGATGCGTTCCTGGTCGCGCCAGTTGTAATATTCTGGTTGCACGCCGGCTGAAAGATGCGTATGCTGGTGGGTGCTCCCTATGGCATGCAGGCATTCCAGCAGCGAAAGTAGCCTGTTTCCGGTACCGGCACTCAGGGAAAGAATGAGTTTAACGATGCGTTGGGTGATGTCTCCATCTACTTTCAGTCCGCTTTTGCCCATCGTGAACAGGTCGCGCAACATCCGGTTCTCCGGGAGTTGAACAAAGGCTTCTCCCCAAACCTCTTCTCTGAAATGGATCACGGCCGCGCTGATGATGGCGGAGGGGTCGGATTTATCAAACTGATGCGGCAGCTTTCCGCCTATATAAAATAGATCCCCTTTCTTAAATGGACCGATATAATTCCCAGCCCTGCAAATACCTTCTCCTTCTATAAAGTAGATAAGTTCGGTTTCCTCATGCTGGTGCCAGGGTACCTCAAAGCTGGGCGTGGTATGCACACGGGCGGCAAAGGATTCGCCTTCCTTTAACGGCAATCGTTCGATAAATGGCTTCATGATCGCAAAATATTAATACGATATTAAGTGAAATTCGGCTTAAAGCAAAGTGAAATATTAAAATAGTATTGCTATTTATTAATACAGGCGTTGAAGATTGTTGCTGATACCTGTAAGTTTGCTTTTCAAATAAGCATTGTTTGCCCATGTTGTTATTAGGAATAGATATTGGTACCTCCTCGGTAAAGGTTTCCGTGCTGGATGGGGAAACCGGGAAAGTAAAGGCCGCCGCTACCTGGCCCGAAACCGAAGCCCCTGTAAAAGCGTTGAAACCCGGTTGGGCCGAGCAATCCCCCAACGACTGGTGGGATCACTTTAAAAAAGCGCTCGAAAAAATCTCCGCTATTGTTCACCTGGAAGAAATAGGAGCGGTGGGCATCGCCTACCAGATGCACGGTCTCGTGTTAACGGATGTGAATGGAAACGTGTTGCGCGATTCCATCATCTGGTGCGACAGCCGCGCGGTGCCTTATGGCGACGCGGCCGCGGCCAAACTTGGTGAAACCTATTGCAGAAAGCATTTGCTGAACGATCCTGGTAACTTCACGGCGGCCAAGCTCGCCTGGGTAAAGGAACATGAGTCGGATTTGTACAAACGTATACATAAAATGATGCTGCCCGGCGATTATTTCGGATTACGTTTAACCGGAAACGTTACCACGAGCGCGTCTGCCTTATCCGAAGGAATATTCTGGGACTTTATAAAGAACGATGTTTCTACGGAAGTACTGGAAGTATTCGGTTTCGATAAAAAGATCATCCCCGAAATTCGTCCGGTAATGAGTGAACACGGTCAGGTGAGCGCAGCCGCCGCCGCTGAACTTGGTTTACGGTCAGGCATTCCCGTTACTTACAAAGCTGGAGATCAGCCCAACAACGCACTCTCGTTGAATGTAATGGAACCCGGAGAAGTGGCCGCCACGGCAGGAACCTCCGGCGTCATCTATGCCGTGACCGATGAACTCCTCGCTGACAAAAGGTCTCGCGTCAACAGTTTCGCGCATGTGAGTTACAGTGAGCACGAAAAGAGAATCGGCGTATTGTTGTGCATCAATGGCACAGGCAGCATGAACAGCTGGCTCAAACGCTCCATGGGCAATTCCCTTTCTTATATTGATATCAACGAACTCGCCGCCACGGCGCCTGAAGGCTCCGACGGATTGCTGGTACTGCCTTTCGGCAACGGCGCCGAAAGAATATTCGAAAATAAAGTAACCGGCGCGCGCTTCGTGGACCTCGACCTGAACAGGCATACGCAGGCGCATTGCTTCCGTGCCGCCCAGGAAGGGATCGCTTTCGCTTTCCGTTACGGACTGGATATTTTAAGGGAGAATGGGTTCGCTCCTTCGGTGATCCGTGCCGGGTACGCGAATATGTTCCTGAGTCCTTTGTTCGCCCAGACTTTCGTAAACATCACCGGTGTGGCGGTAGAACTCCATTCTTCAGACGGAAGTGTAGGGGCCGCTATCGGTGCAGGATTGGGCGTGGGCTACTATAAATCGGCAGGAGAAGCATTTGGCAATAAAAAAGCGCTGAAGCTGATTACGCACAAACGGGACTCCCTCCTGGAAACTACTTATGTAAGGTGGAAAAATGAATTGAATCAATCGCTGCAAGCATAATCTTTCATCACAAATCATAAAAAATCAACTCAAATGAATATAGTTCTTGGCGACAAAGAGTATTTCTCCGGTATCGGAGCCGTAGGTTATGAAGGACCTGAATCAGACAATCCAATGGCCTTCCGCTGGTACGACGCAAAACGCGTAGTGGCGGGGAAAACAATGGAAGAACACCTGCGCTTCGCCTGCGCCTACTGGCATTCTTTCTGCGGCAATGGCGCCGATCCCTTTGGTGAACCCACGCATATTTTTGCCTGGGACCAGCACAGCGATGCAGTGACCCGTGCCAAAATGAAGATGGACGCGGCTTTCGAATTCATGACCAAAATGGGATTGCCCTTCTATTGCTTCCATGATGTGGATGTGGTGGACTATACCAATGATGTGAACGAGAACGACAAACGCCTCGCCACGTTAACGGAATACGCGAAGCAGAAGCAGGCTGCCAGCGGTATCCAACTGCTTTGGGGAACCGCTAACCTGTTCAGCCACAAACGTTATATGAACGGCGCTTCCACCAATCCTGATTTCCATGTGCTGGCGCACGCCGGCGCACAGGTGAAAGCCGCCATGGATGCCACGATCGCACTGGGCGGACAGAACTACGTTTTCTGGGGTGGAAGAGAAGGGTATATGTCGCTGCTGAATACCGATATGAAGCGCGAACAAGAGCACCTGGCCATGTTCCTCACCAAAGCCCGCGATTATGCACGCAGCCAGGGCTTTAAAGGTGCTTTCTTCATCGAGCCAAAGCCATGTGAGCCTACCAAGCACCAATACGATTACGATTCCGCTACTGTAATCAGTTTCCTCCGTCAGTACAACCTGATGGACGACTTTAAACTGAACCTGGAAGTAAACCACGCCACACTCGCCGGCCATACTTTCCAGCACGAGCTGCAAGTAGCCGTAGACGCAGGGTTGCTCGGTTCCATCGACGCCAACCGCGGGGATTACCAGAACGGATGGGATACCGACCAGTTCCCCAATAACCTCAACGAACTCGCGGAAAGTATGTTGATCATCCTCGAAGGCGGTGGCTTTAAAGGAGGCGGCATCAATTTCGACGCGAAGATCAGAAGGAACTCTACTGATCCGCAAGACCTTTTCTATGCCCACATCGGCGGTATGGACGCGTTCGCCCGTGCATTGGTGATCGCGGATAATATTCTTCAGAAATCTGATTATAAGAAGATCCGTGAAGAAAGATATGCTTCTTTCGATGCAGGAGAAGGAAAGCGTTTCGAGAACGGAGAACTTTCCCTGGCTGATCTGCGTGCGTTCGCTGTGGCGAATGGAGAGCCTGCGGTGAAGAGTGGTAAGCAGGAGTTGCTGGAGAATATTGTGAACAGGTATATTTAGTGATTTTTCACGCGATTGCTTTGTGCTGCGCACTTCGCAACGCACTGCTTCGTTCTTTGCAGGAGCAGGGACGCAAGGAGCGGTTTGGGTGCTGCGGGTTGAGGATTTTCCCGCGGCAGCACGAACGATTGTTACGGAGCGGGCGATTTGAGTGGTGAATAGCGTGAACTACTGAATACGCACTAGTGAAAATAAAGAAACGGGCTGTGTTGTAAAATCACACAGCCCGTTTTAGTATCATATTGTTTACACCTGCGGATACTTCCAGCCGTTTTCGTACTTCGGTTTCAATAATTTTCTGGCTTTTTTACTGGTTACAGACTGCCTTTCTTTATCCCAGAATACTTTTTCTTTTGAACGAAGCGAGATGTTGCCGAGGTGGCAATGCGCCGCTACTCTGGCACCCGCTTCGATAGGGCAATTGAGCAGGTCTTTGTTCTTTGCGCGCACCGCTTTGATGAAATTGATGGTGTGCATATCCAGTCCGTCGTCTGATCTTTTGGTCCAGGGAACGGCGGCAATATCTTTCTTATCTTTTTCGGGGATCACTTCCCAGCCGCTTCGGTTAACGATGAGTGTTGCATTGGATCCAATAAAGGCGATACCGTGGTTGTAACCGAAGGATTGTCCCTTGCCCATGGAATGTTCCCAGGTAAGTTGGAAACTGCCGTAATCATACAGGGCGGTTTGCAGGTCCGGGGTTTCTTTCGCATCGGTGGGAAACATGTATTTGGCCCCGGAACTGGCCACGGATACGGGATCTCCGGCGTTCATGCCCCAGAGCGCGATATCAAAAAGGTGCACGCCCCAGTCGGTCATCAGTCCGCCGGCATAATCCCAGAACCAGCGGAACTGGTAATGGAAACGGTTTTGGTTGAAGGGACGCTTTGGTGCGGGCCCCAGCCACATGTTGTAATCAACACCTTCGGGAACGGGACCATCGGGAACCGGTGTAAGGGGTTCACCGCCGCCGCGGAAGAACCAGGTTTTCACCGAATAGATGTTTCCTAACTTCCCTGAGTGCACATAAGCGATGGCGTCCTGGAAATGTTGCTGGCTGCGTTGCCATTGGTTCACCTGTACAATGCGGTCATATTTTTTTGCGGCTTCCACCATTGTTATCGTCTCCGCTACTGAGTTGGCGGCGGGTTTCTCCACGTATATTTCTTTCCCGGCCTTGCAGGCGTCCACCATCATCAGGCAATGCCAGTGATCGGGGGTTGCAATGATGACCGCCTGCACTTCAGGCGAGGCGAGCACTTCACGGTAATCCTTATAGGTTTTCGGAACGATGTTCTTCTTTTTCAATTCATCCATCCGCTGGGACAATACATTGTCATCCACATCACAAAGCGCCACACAACGGGTGCCGTTTACTTTGAGCATACTCATGAGGTTGCTCCAGCCCATGCCTTTGCACCCGATCAACGCGATGCCTACAGGGGTTTCCTGAAGAGGCGCTGCCTGTACGATAGAAGGGAATGTTCCGGCAAAGCCTATGCTGGCCCCGGTTAAAATGCTGTTTTTGAGGAAATTACGTCTTTGCATACTGGCAAGGTTTGTTTTGAAGGGAAAACGTGAATATAACTAAAAAAATTATTTCCGGTCGGGAGTAGGGGTAGGCGGTTGCTGAATTGTAATCATCTAAAGTAGCTTTGAGCGCGGTTAAAACATATCACCGGATTTATCACATAAAAGGCATGGAATTAACGGACCAGGTTTTGGTGCCTTTGTTGCTCAACCGCAACGAAGGGGCTTTTGAAACGGTTTTTAAAAGATATTTTAAAGACCTGCATGCCTATGCCTGTAGTATTCTTAAAGCGGAATTGTACGCGGAAGAAATGGTGCAGCAGGTGTTCTTCAAACTTTGGGACCGCAACCACCAGTTGCAGATACAGGGTTCCCTGGCCGCCTACCTGTACCGCTCGGTGCACAACGAATGCCTTAACCATTTAAAGCACCTGAAAGTACGCCATGTGCACCAGGCTTACGCCACGCACCACGCGGTACACCACGCGGAAGATGCCGACCCCGTGCGTTTGGAAGAACTGGAGAAAAGGATCGATACCGCTATGAGCCGTCTCCCTGAGCAATGCCGTACTATTTTTCAGCTCAGCCGCTTCGAGGAACTCCGTTACCGGGAAATAGCCGATAAACTCGGGATTTCCGTGAAAACCGTAGAAAACCAGATGGGCAAGGCATTGCGCATCATGCGGGAAGAACTGGCCGAATACCTGCCTGCCCTTATTATTTTGTACCTGTTGAACACCTAAACCCCGGAAAGTGAAAGAACTGAACAACGATATTATTCATGATCTCCTGGTGAAGACCTTACTGGGAGAGGCTTCTCCGGAAGAAGTGCAGGCGGTGGAACGCTGGAAAGCGGTATCGCCCGATAACCGGAAACTGGCGGAAGACATCGCCACGGTATGGCGAAGGAGTCGTGAAATCGCCGCGACGGCTCAAATGGATGAACAGCAGGCCTGGAACCGCTTCCGCGCGAAACTGCATGACCCCTCGCGTTTACAGGAAGCACCCGTGGTTGCCATGAAGAAAAAATGGAGATGGCCCGTAGCCGCAGCCTGGATATTGCTGGTGGGCATCGCGGCAACCATCATGTACCATTTCGGATTTTCCCGCCAGGAAACATTCTTCAGTACCGATCGCGCGCTGGCTGTTCAGCTTCCGGATGCTTCTTCTGTTTCGCTCAATAAAAACAGCTCCGTTACTTATGCCGCTGCCCCGCTTTCGGGCGAAAGAAAAGTAAAACTGAAAGGGGAAGCTTTCTTTGAAGTGAAAAAAACGGGAAAACCTTTCCGGGTGTACGTGAACAATACGGTGGTAACGGTACTGGGTACTTCATTTTATATTGATGGCAGAAGCGCACAAACGGAAGTGCAGGTGAAGACCGGCCTCGTGCAGGTGGTGCACCACCAGGACACGGTGCTGCTCCACCCGGGAGAAAAAATTTCGCTGCGCAACGATGCCGATTCATTAGTAAAAGAAGTGGCCCACGGCAGGTTGTTTGAAGTATTCGTTTCAGGAGAAATCGTATGCGACAATACCCTGCTTTCCGATCTGGTGGAACTGTTGCGCCAGGAATACGGGGCCATCATCGTGTTAGGTGATAGCGCAGTAGGGAACATCACCATCACCACTACATTTAAAGACATGTCGCTCGATGAGATACTCAATGTAGTGCAACAGACATTGGGTGTTAAAGTAGACCGCAAAGACAAAAAATACCTCATTCGTTCATGAAAAAGTTTGTACGTGTTCAAGCCATGCTGTTGTTGGTCTTCCTGACTTCAGCCCAATATATTTTTGCACAGCAAAACCTGCAGAAGCAGGTATCGCTTGACGTGAAGCAGCAACGCATCGACCAGGTGCTGGAACTCCTGAGCAATAAAGGCGATTTTTATTTCTCCTACAACAGTCGTCTTTTCAAAAGAGACAGCCTGGTCAGCATCTCCGTGCAGCAGAAATCCGTGAAGTATATCCTGGACCAGTTGTTCAGTGAAAAGCTACAATACATAGAAAGCGGCCGGTACATCATACTCAGGCCAAGACCGGTAACCCTCCAGTTGCAGACGGAACAGGGCGTGGATGAAAAATTCGTGCAGGTGAAGGGCTGGGTGCTGGACGATCTCACCGGAGAGAGAGTGGGTTACGCCAGTGTTTACGACCGGAGGTTCCTGGCTTCCGCACTCACCAACGACGCCGGTTATTTCGCCCTGCGTTTCAGGAACAGGAAGGGTGGCGCACAGTTGTATGTAAGTAAGGAATCGTATAAAGATACCAGTCTCTATATCTCCCTGGAACGCGACCACAAGCTGACCATACCACTTGTTCCCGTTCTCCCCGAAGGACAGATCATTACGGTTTCGCCGATGGACTACCTTCGCCCCGATACGGTGATCGTGAAAGTGGAAATAGATACGAATGTGCTGAAGTACATGCCGCTCCTGAATGTAAAGAAAGTGGAAGACAACCCCATCGCCTCGTTCCTGCTGTCTGCACGTCAGAAATGGCAGAGCATGAACCTCAAGAACTTTTTCGCTGAAAGGCCGTTCCAGTTGTCACTTATACCCGGATTGAGCACACAGGGAAAAATGAGTGGACAGGTAGTGAATAATTTCTCCTTCAACGTGCTTGGTGGTTATACGGGTGGCGTGAACGGCGCGGAGATCGCCGGCCTGTTTAATATCAACAAAAAAAGAGTGCAATACGTTCAGGTAGGTGGACTGTTCAATTTTACCGGTGAAAGTGTGCTTGGTTTCCAGGTGGGTGGCGTACACAATATGGTGCTCGATTCCGCAACCGGTTTCCAGCTGGGTGGTGTTTGGAACCATGTGGGCCGCGCCATGAGCGGTATGCAGGTGGGCGGTGTGGGTAACTTCGTGGGCCGGGACGCAAAAGGTTTCCAGGTAGGCGGTGTAATTAATTTAACCGCTGGAAATATGAAAGGCGCCCAGGCGGCGGGCGTATTTAATATTGCGGGGAAGGGCATCGATGGTGTGCAGTTCTCTGGCGTGATCAATGTTGCGGGAAAAGGCGTGAAAGGCGTTCAGTCCGCTGGTGTGATGAACATCTCCACGAAAACGATCCGGGGAACCCAGGTGGCGGGCGTTATCAACTACGCTAAAAAAGTGTACGGCACACAAATAGGACTCATCAACATTTCCGATAGTTCCAACGCGGTAAATTTCGGTTTGCTGAACATCGTGTTCAAAGGGTATCACAAACTTAGCATCGCCACCAACGAAGTTCAGCCGCTGAACATCGCCATTAAAACCGGTCATCCCCGTTTTTACAACATACTTACTGTTGGGGGTGATCCGAAACTGAACGATCGTTTCTTTTCTTTCGGTTATGGTTTGGGAAGTGAACTCCGCATCGCCAAATGGCTCTCCTTCAATCCATCGATTACTTCAGAATATATCTACCAAGGTTCCTGGGACTATTTCAATTCTCTGAATAAGTTCCATGCCGATGTGCATTTCCGCATCACAAAATGGTTCTCCATATTCGGAGGCGCCTCCGCTTCAGGATACTATACCAGGCAAACCATCCCCGGGAAAGGATACCGCTTACTCGAATACCAGCACTTTAACAACAAGTATACGCTATCCGATAACGTTAACGGCTGGATTGGCTGGAACGTAGGCGTGCATCTGTTCTAAGCGGTGGCACCGCTGTAGCGGTGCCACGGGGTGCCGTTTTAAAACATGCTCCAACTCGGTTAAAAAACATTTCAAGGTTCAGATTTAGCGAATTCATAGCGTAACCTATGCCTGGCATAGGTTGCGGCGTAAAAAGCATGTTCGGTGGTTGCCGAAACCGGTGCCACCGATATCATTTTCCCCTGCGCCGAACCGTGTTTTGAACCGGCTCCCTACCGTTAAAACACGCTATCTGAATAGCTTCTCCTCTTAACACTTTCGACACTTAACCATTCCATCTACCAAACAATCAATCTGCACCAAAAACATTATCCTCTACTTGTCTACCTCTCGAAATCACAACAGCTCCCACGTTGCGCCGTAGTGCCGTCGCGAGAAATTTCTTCTTCCTCCTAAATTCCCCTCAGCTTCCCTTCACGCTTCCGCACCTGCAAGGCTGCGAGAAACAAAGCAGGAAGCTGCGCCTCCGCGAAAAACTCCTTCGTCCGAAAGCTTCCATATCTGCACGCCAGCCTTCACATCCCGCAAGGAAATATCAGCCATTCCTCCGCTTACACTTCCAAGAAAAAAATGTCCGGCAGTTTCCTCTTGTATTCTTTTCAGAAAAAATCAACGAAACAAAACTCCTGCCCCGCATTTGCAAACCTTTAACTAAAAAAACTTTCTCCCGAATAGGGGTACCACGCCCAAGGGTTGTATCTATTCAAAGACCCTTTTTTATGACGCTCAATAAACTCAGCGCGATACTCTTAACCTTTATCCTCCTGTTGTTCAAACATAATGTCCAGGCACAACAACATCAGCGTATAAGGGGCAACGTAAGTGACGCCCAGTTGAAATCTCCTTTGGAAGGCGCCACGGTATTACTCGATGGCGGAAAACAAAAAGCAATTACGGGAAGCGACGGTAACTTCAGTTTCGAACTGGTGCCGTTAGGTATACACTACATTACGGTATCCTACACTGGTTATTCAGGCAGAACATTTGATAATCTTTCCCTGAACGCCGGAAAAGAGCTTGTATTAAATCTTGGACTGGAACCTTCATTGGAAGAAGAGGCCCAGGTGGTGGTAACGGCTAAGTCCAAAAAGAACCGTCCCATTAATGATATGAGCGTGGTGAGTGCAAGAGCATTTACCGTAGAAGAAACACAGCGGTATGCTGCGGCGGTGAACGATCCGCTGCGCATGGCCACCGCTTATGCCGGTGTGGTTTCCGCGGAAGATGGCGGCAACGATATTGTGATCCGTGGCAATTCCCCGGCCGGACTCATCTGGCGTATGGAAGGTGTTGATATTCCCAATCCCAACCATTTCAGTTCAGCGGGAAGCAGCGGCGGTGGGATATCTATTCTCAGTACGCAGTTGCTCGCGAATTCAGATTTTATCACCGGAGCTTTCGCCGCTGAATATGGAAACGGGCTGAGCGGTGTTTTTGACCTGCACCTGAGGAAGGGAAACAATAAAAAAGGCGAGTATTCAGCACAGTTAGGTGTGCTTGGCCTGAATCTCGGGGCCGAAGGTCCGTTGTTGCCTTTCTACAAAGGATCTTACCTCGTGAACTACCGGCTTTCCTCGCTGCAGTTGCTGGATAAACTTGGCGTGGCGGTAGGGCCAGGTACTACCGATTTCCAGGACCTTTCCTTCCACGTACACCTGCCCACCGCCAAGTGGGGTTCGTTCAGTTTCTTCGGGTTTGGTGGATTGAGCAGGAGCAAGGTAAAAGCCGAAGACGATCCGGCAAAGTGGGAAGATGAATGGAAAAGATACCATTCAGATTATATCGCGAATACCGGTATGGGCGGACTGAAACATGAGCTGTTGCTGGGGAAGAAAACGCGCCTCGAAACAACTTTGTCGTATTCCGCCACAGATAACGGTTCCGAACTGCAGTATGTGGAATATGATAAATCGAATTCGCTTTACCACAAAGATGCTTACGTAAATACAAAGCTGGCCCTGGCGTCACTTATTCAGCACCGTGTATCACCGCAGCACCTTTTTAAAGGAGGGGTTCGTCTTCAACGACTGGGCTTTTCCTTCGACCAGCAAACCCGCGACAATCCCGGTGCACCATTGGAACAGGTAATCCTGGAGGTAGGGAATACCATGTTGTTACAGGCGCATGCCCAATGGCAGTTCCGTCCCACCAACAAACTCACATTATTGTCGGGGCTTCACTACATGCACCTCTTCCTGAATGATACCTGGATTGCTGAACCACGCGCCGCCATTCAGTTTCATGCGGATGCTAAAAATACGGTCAGCATCGGATATGGCTTACACAGCCAGGTACAACCTTTGGGCGTGTATTATGTAAAGCAGGAAGATGCTGGAGGTGTAATGAGAAATGCCAATCGCGATCTTGATCTTTCCAAAGCGCATCACCTGGTGCTTTCCTGGCAACGACAGCTCGGTAACAACTGGAAAACCAGGGCTGAACTGTATTACCAGCACCTGTTCGATGTGCCGGTAAGCATTTACGATACCAGTAGTTTCTCCATGCTTAATGTGCGCGGTGATTATATCGCCGAACCACTGGTGAACGAGGGCAAAGGGGCCAACTACGGGCTGGAACTCTCACTGGAAAAACACCTCACGAACGGCTTTTACGGCATGCTTTCCACTTCCTTCTACCAATCAAAATACAAGGCAAAGAACGGCGTGGAACACAATACGAGGTTCAATGGAAAGCAGGCGTTCTCGCTGGTGGCGGGAAAAGAATGGGTGCGGGCCAACAACAAAAAAGTGTGGGGACTGAACACGAGGGTATTGCAGAATGGCGGATACTGGAACACGCCCGTCAACCTGGAACAGTCAATCGCCAATGATTATGCCGTGTATTACGAGGAACAGGCTTATTCCATCCAGAACCCGGCGTACTTCAGGATCGATATCCGCGCCAGTTTGCAGTGGAATTATAAAAAGTGCGCGGCTACTCTGTCGCTCGATCTTCAGAACGCCACCAACAGGCAAAACGTATTCATGCAGGTGTACGACCGGCAAACGGCTTCACTAAAAACAGCTTATCAAACCGGCGTAATTCCTGTGCTTAACTACAAAGTTGAATTCTAACACAAACAGCCACCCCCTCTCCCCGGGGAGAGGGGCCGGGGGTGAGGCGTCTCTAAACAAATTCATTCAAATCATAAAAATAAAAGTCATGAAAAAACACATCAACAATTTGGTCCTTGCGGTTTCTCTTTTGTTCACCCTTTCTTCCTGTGAAAAAGTAGTAGGAGAAGGCCCCGTGGTTACAGAAACACGGAGCAATACGAATTTCGATGAAGTAAGTCTTTCGTTGCCCGGCAGACTGGAAGTGCAGCAGGGAACCGCGTTTAAAATTGAACTTTCCGCGCAGCGTAATGTCCTGGATCGCATCCGCACCCAGCAGAATGGTTCTGAACTGGTGTTTAAATTCGAGAATGATGTCCGGATAAAGTCGCATGAAGAGATCACCGTTAAGGTTACCCTGCCTGAGTTGGAGGCTTTGTCTGTAAGCGGTTCCGGTAATGCCCGTGCCTATGGCTCGTTTGAAGGCAGTTCACTCCGGCTGCGCATCAGCGGCTCGGGTAACCTGGAAGTGGATGAAGCTGTGTACAATAGCATAGACGCCACCATCAGTGGAAGTGGCAACATCAGGGTCAAGGACGGTAGCGCTAACGTAAGCGACCTGCGCATCAGCGGAAGCGGATCCCTGTATATGGAGGACGTGCCCGTAAAAGATGTGCATACCACCACCAGCGGTTCCGGGAACATGAGGGTGTGGGCCGAAAATAAACTGGACGCCACCATCAGCGGGAGTGGTAGCGTGCAATACAGGGGAACACCCATCGTGGATACCCGTATTTCAGGGTCCGGAAGGGTGAGCCGCATCAATTAACCGGTATATTTGCCGTATGTACAAACGGCAGGAAGCAGCACGGATAAGACAGGAATTCTGGACCACCTTCGGACGGTACATGAGTCCTGTCCCGTCCTTTTCAGACGAACCCGTAAACTGGGTGAATTATAAAACGGGAGAAAAGTTCATTTTTATCCGGAAAGACCAGTCGGGAAAGAAAGCATACATCGGGTTGGAACTGCAACATCCGGACGAAGGAATGCGCGCGCTGTACTTTGAACAGTTGGTGCAACTTAAAAACATCTTTCTCGCTTCCGCGGGAGAAGGGTGGATATGGGAAAAGGATTTCACGGATGAAAACGGAAAGAAGATCACCAGGATTTATAAAGAAGTGGAAGGCTATTCCATGTTCAATAAGGAACACTGGCCAGAACTGATCCGTTTCTTCAAAGAAAATATGATCCTGCTGGATGAGTTCTGGAGCCAGGCGAAGTACTCCTTCGAAGCGCTCCGATAAAAAAGTGGCAAAAAAGTTTGGGGAATTATAATATTCCCCTACTTTTATGTAAACGATTGCACTGTTGAAAGCCAGAACTACAATCCACGACATAGCAAAAGCGCTGAACACCACCGCGGCCACCGTTTCGCGGGCGCTGAACAACCATCCCGCCATCAGTGAAGCCACCAAAGTTTCCGTAAGGGCCATGGCCCAACAACTGAATTACCAGCAGAACAAACTGGCCTCCGCATTGCGTTCGGGAAAATCGAACATCCTCGGTGTGATGATTCCCAGTGCGGAGATCAACTTCTTCGGCTCCGTTGTTCATGGCATTCAGCAGATCGCCAACCTCCACAATTATAATATCATCATCTACCAGTCTAATGAACTGGCTACTTACGAGCAGAAGGGCCTGGAGGCGTTTTTGCGCTCAAGGGTGGATGGTGTGATCGCTTCCGTGGCGAAAGAAACCGTGAACTGGGAACATTACCGCGAAGTAAAAGCCCGCGGCGTGCCGCTGGTACTCTTCGACCGTGATGTGGAAGAACTGGAACTGCCCTCCGTGGTGGTAGACGATTACAAAGGCGCGTTTATGGCTACGGAACATCTGGTGGAACAGGGATGCCGGCGCATCGCGCATATCTCAGGACAACAGCACCTCCGCATCTTTAACGACCGTTTGCGGGGCTATAAAGATGCGCTGAAGGCCAACGGACTTGAAGTGGTAGACGACATGATCGTGCCCGGAACGGTGTCCATTGAATCCGGCCGTGCAGCCATGCAGCAACTGATGGAAAACAAAATAAAGCCCGACGGGGTTTTTGCTGTGGAAGATTTTACCGGTCTCGGCGCGTTGCAATACCTCAAAACCGCACAGGTGAAAGTGCCTGCGGAAGTGGCGGTGATCGGCTTCGCCAATGAGGGCTTCAGCCAATACATCACACCCTCTCTTTCTACCATCGACCAACAAACGAAGATAATGGGGGAAGAAGCGGCCAATCTCTTCTTCGACCTAAACGCCCAGGGCGATTTCTACGCGGCAAAACCAAAGAAAAAAATACTTGAACCCGTACTGGTGACCCGAGAGTCCAGTACAAGGATAAAAATCAAAGCGATATAATGACAATGACCACGCAACCGAAACTGGCCGAAAAAATAGGGGAGGCCTTCCGGACAAAATTTCAGACTGAACCCACCATTACACGTTCGCCCGGACGCATCAACCTGATCGGAGAACATACGGATTACAACGGGGGATTCGTGCTGCCCGCAGCCATCGACAAAGCCGTATATGTAGCGCTTGCCCCAACTGGAAGTACAGCTTGTCATTACCTCGCTGTGGATCTGAACCAGGAGCATGAAGATGATGTGCGTTCCCTTAAAAATATCGAGGGACATTGGTCGGCCTACATCAATGGCGTGGTGGACCAGTTACAACGGAAAGGGTTTGAAGTGCCCGGATTTTATTGTGCCGTAGGAGGCGATATTCCGGTAGGAGCGGGACTTTCCTCCTCCGCGGCTGTGGAATGCGCCGTGGTGTTCGCTTTAAACGATATGTTCGGTTTCGGGCTGGATAAACTGACCATGGTGCAACTGGCGCAGAAAGCTGAGAATGAATTCGTGGGCGTTAAGTGCGGGATCATGGACCAGTTCGCCAGTATGTTCGGGAAACAGGGGCATGTGATCCGCCTGGATTGCCGCAGCCTGGAATATACTTATGAGCCATTCGTAAGCAAGGATATTATTGTTGTATTGATGGATACAGGGGTGAAACATTCGCTCGCCTCTTCAGAATACAATACCCGCCGCCAGGAATGTGAAAAGGGTGTGGCGCTCGTGAAAGAGCATGTGCCGGGCGTTTCATTGCTTCGTGATGTAACCGTTGACATGCTGGACAAGTATGTAAAGGCCGTGGATGAAAATGTGTACCGCAAATGTTTGTACGTGGTGCAGGAAATCCAGCGTTTGCTGGATGGTTGTGAGGACCTCCGCAACAATAACCTGCCGGCTTTCGGGAAGAAAATGGTGGAAACCCATGATGGACTGAGTAAGCTGTATGAAGTGAGTTGTCCCGAACTGGATTTTCTGGTGGATGAAATACGGAACGAACCCGATGTACTCGGTGGCAGAATGATGGGTGGCGGATTCGGCGGATGTACCATCAACCTCGTAAAAAAAGATGCCGCGGAAACCGTGATCGCCAAAATGAAAGAAAAGTACCTGGCACAGTTCGGAAAAGAACTGGTGACCTACCAGACCACCATTATGGACGGGACTTCCACCGTTCTCTAATTAACGTGTAACGATTTAAAACAGCATATCAACCATTTATGAAACTCTTGCAAACGACCGATTATCTCGTGTTCTTCATCTATTTCATTATAGTGGCAGGATACGGATTCTTCGTGTACTACCGTAAAAAGACCGCCCAGATGGATTCCAAGGATTACTTCCTGGCGGAAGGATCCCTTACCTGGTGGGCCATCGGCGCTTCACTGATCGCCTCCAACATTTCGGCGGAGCAGTTCATCGGAATGAGTGGGAACGGGTTCACCATGGGACTGGCCATCTCCACCTACGAGTGGATGGCGGCCGCGACATTGATTGTGGTGGCAACGTTCTTTATTCCGGTGTACCTGAAGAACAAGATTTACACCATGCCACAGTTCCTGAGCCAGCGCTACAACGGCACCGTGGCCATGATTATGGCCGTGTTCTGGCTCCTGCTGTATGTCGTGGTGAACCTTACCTCGATATTGTACCTGGGCGCGTTGGCGATCAGCGCGATTTCCGGGCTGAACCTTACGTTCTGTATGATCATGCTTGCGGTATTCGCGATCTTTATCACGCTGGGCGGTATGAAGGTGATTGGCTACACCGATGTGATCCAGGTGTTTTTCCTGATCCTCGGCGGACTTGTAACCACTTACCTGGCGCTTGATCTCGTGGCGCAACAGGGCGGCGGTTCAGGTGTAATGAAAGGACTTACCATGTTAAGAGAAGGGGCCGATGACCATTTCCATATGATCTTCAGTAAGGACAATCCAAACTATCCGAGTCTGCCGGGCTTAACAGTACTGGTGGGTGGTATGTGGATCGTGAACCTGAACTACTGGGGTTGTAACCAATACATCACGCAACGTGCGCTGGGCGCCGACCTTAAAACCGCGCGTAACGGGATCATGTTCGCCGCATTCCTGAAACTTTTGATGCCGGTAATCGTGGTATTGCCCGGTATCGCGGCTTATTACCTGCACAGCAAAGGGTATTTCCAGGCTGAAATGATGGTGGACGGCGAGATTGTGCCCGATAAAGCTTACCCTGTATTGCTGAACCTTTTGCCCACCGGACTTAAAGGATTGGCGTTCGCAGCACTTACTGCGGCGGTGGTGGCATCCCTTGCGGGAAAAGCGAACAGCATCGCCACGATATTCACTTTGGATATTTTCAAGAAAAGGATCGAAGTGGAAGCCGATGAAAGAAGAATGGTGAAAGTGGGCAGAATTACCGTTGTAGTAGCCATGGTACTGGCGGTACTGATCGCGCCCTTCCTGGGTATTGATAAAAAAGGCGGTTTTGAATTTATCCAGGAATATACTGGTTTTGTGTCTCCCGGTATCTTCGCCATGTTCATCCTCGGGTTCTTCTGGAAAAAGACAACGTCCAACGCGGCTTTATTCGCTACCATTGGCGGTTTCGCGATGTCTATCTTCCTGAAGTTCCTGCCCGGTATTATGGATCTGTCTTTCCTTCATGGCATGGGCTTCTCCGTTCCGAACAAAGATGGCGTTTATGAAATTCCGTTCCTCGACAGGATGGGCTTCGTATTCCTTTTCTGTATCCTCGGTATGTTCCTGATCAGCCGCGCGGAAAATAAGAAAGGCGTGAATCCCAAAGGACTTGAAGTGGACAGCTCCATGTTCAAAACGCACCCGGCCTTTACCGTTGGCGCAATATTCATCATAGGTATCCTGGTGGCATTGTACAGCTTCTTCTACTAGAAGTTGTACAACCTCGTTCAGGTTATAGAGTTATCAACTATGACAATGTTGAACATCTAGTAAAGAACATACTTGTCGAATAATCAAAGCTCTGCCCCTCTCCCCTGGAGAGGGGGGCGGGGTGAGGCTCCGAAGGCGTATCAAACGATACGCCTTCTTTTTTGCCCGAACTGAATGGTCAAACACAGTTATTTCAGCCAGATACGCGGGAAATCTTGCCAAAAGTGTACACAACACACATATTTTTAAAAATGTTTTTTGTCTTGGAGATCATGTGTTTTAAATGCTGAAACCCTTGCTGGTATTGGGGTCTATTAATATTCGGGGCATTAGGGATAATAAAATCCCCGGAATTATGGTTTTACACCGTTCCGGGGATGATCTAAATTTGTTTTAACAAACAGCGCAAAACAAAAAGACAGGTCAGGCAATCGTAGCGTTCAAATGGCAATCGAAGAGGTCGTAAAAAGCTGACAAAAATTAATCGTTAAACGCGCAAAAAAAAAATAACAAGCAGTGAGTTTCGGCTCCTCCAAATAATTCTCACCTTTTTTCATATGGCAAGCAATCGTTAGACGCCTACTGTTTCTACAGCGGGCTTTCTTTTTTTTGGATGTGTGAAGTTAACGTCTCCGGCCAAATCACAAAACTTTTTTTAACAAATTTTTCGTTTTCCCAAAGCGTTGTTGATTTTCAATAATTTACCTTCTTCTTAAATTTTTTAGGATGGCTATTTTGGGGAGAAAACCATTAAGGCATGAATTTCCTCGTGAAATCCGCATGGCTGGCGCTGATGGGAATTTCTTCTCCACTACTCAAACTGATCTTCTTGTTCCGAATGGCCACGATTTTATCGTGGGCCACTACATAGCTCCGGTGTACGCGGCTGAACTGGTCTTCGGGGAGTTTTTCCAGGATCTTCTTTAACGGCATCAGGGTCATCACGGGTTTGTCGTTCCTGAAATTGATGCGGATATAATCTTCCAGGCTTTCAATATAAGTGATGTCGGGAAGGGAAATTTTTACCATCCGGTATTCGGAGTATACAAAAAGCGCGTGTTCGGGTGTATTGACGGGGCGCGTTTTATAGTCGTGGTATTCTATGGCTTTCTGAACGGCTTTTTTAAAGCGTTCGGGCTGAACCGGCTTCAGCAGGTAGTCGATGGCGTTCAGTTCAAACCCTTCGAAGGCGAATTTTTTATAGGCGGTGATAAAAATGATCATGGGCGGGTCCTGCATGGAGCGTACCAGGTCGAGTCCTGTGATATCGGGCATATTGATGTCAAGGAAAACCAGGTCGGTTTTCCCGGTGCGAAGGAAAGACGCGGCGGAGAGTGCGTCGTCGAAAGTATGCAACAATTTCAGCGCCGGTGTTTCTCCGATGTATTTGCTGATGATGTCCAGCGCGATGGGTTCGTCGTCAACGGCAATGCAGGTAAGTGTTGTCATACGGTATGTTTTGGAAGGGTGAGTAATACGGTAAAGTGACCGTTTTCTGTTGAAATGTCAAGCTGATGGCGGTCGCCGTAGAGAAATCCTAATCTTTTGTTCGTGTTGTCCAAACCGGTTTGCGTGCCTTCAAGATTGGTTCTGTTGGGGAAGAGTTTATTGCTGCAGAAAAAACGGAGGCTATCGTTTTCCTGCGCGATGTGGATGGTGATATCTGCCGGTTCATGGTTGCTGGTGCCGAATTTGAAAGCATTCTCCACAAAGGTCATCAGGACAAGGGGCGGAACGGGAAATGAATCGTCTGCAACTTTTGTGGTAACGTGCACTTCCATCTTTTTTCCCATCCGGAGTTTTTGCAATGCGATGAAATCGTTCAGGCAATTCAATTCATCTTCCAGGGGCACGAAATCGCTGGTGGTTTCTTCCGTAAGATAGCGGAGCATATTCGAGAGGCGCAGAATGCTGGCCGGTGTTTCCGGGTGCTGCAAAACTGAAAGGCCGTAAATGTTATTTAATGTATTGAACAGGAAATGCGGATTGATCTGTGCCTTCAGAATGTACAGCTCTGCTTTGGCGCGCTGCGTTTCAGCCTGTGCGGTACGTTGTTCGCTTAGCCGCCATCTTTTTGCGGTTTCCAGGGCCACACCCAACGCTATGGTGAAGAAATAGAGGAATACACTGATGATGTCGAATCGTCGCTGGTTCATCCTGCCCGGTGGTTTCCCCCCATTTTCCGCGCCCAACCCTGGCGGCCGGTCCTCGTGTATTCTATCTTCCGGTGGCCACATCGGCGGCGGATTTTCTCCGGGATGGGGTCGTGGTCCTTCTGCGGAGCTTTCTTCGAAGCCCTGTTGTCTCGACATTTTTTCCGAAACCAGCTTGTCAAAAGGTTTAAGCAGTAAAATACCCGTAAATAGAAAAAGGAGAGCAAGGCTGTAGCCAAAGTATTTTTTCTCCAGGAAGAGCAGCGGAAACAATACTGTGGTATTAAGGTAAAAAACCAATGCGTAGCAGGAGAAAAACAACCAGTAATAGGGGGATTTCACCAGTTGGAACATGCTTTCCCCCCTATACCACTCACTCATAAAAAGAATAGGCAGACTCATGAACAAGACCCATCCCAGCAGGTGCATGGATATGGAGAGTTTCTTTTGTGTGAGCATCTGCAAATCAACCATAGTTGTAGTGCTTAACGGTAAATGTACCGTTAAAATACGGGAATGACTGGATGAAAAAACGCTATTTTTCCTGTTCTTCCCGCCGTAAAAACGCTTTCAGCGATGCATTGATGTGGAGCGTGATGTCTTCTTCAGATGCTTTTTTGCAAAATTCGTAGCTGGGGCGGTACCGGATCAGGAATGTTTGAAGTGAATCGCCGCTGAGTCCGGTCAGTTGCATGACTTTGCTCCGGGAGAACCTGTAGTTTACATACGCGGCTTCTTCTTCCCGCTTTTCTCTTTTCAGCAATTGACGTTTGTCTTTTTCCTTTTTAGAAAGATAGGTAAAGGGACTTAACGTAATACCGAACCCGTTGCCGTGGTTTCTCATCAGCACTTTTTCTTTATCTGCCGCAATCAGGTTGTACCTTTCACGCGCTTCCAGAGAGTCCTGCCTGTACCGGTCGGCCTGAACCACCACTGTTTTTAGTTCAGTGGCTTTTCTCCGGATGAAAATGTCGATCTCCTGCTTAAAAAAATCATCGTCCACCAACAATGTATCCTGCGTGTATCCGGCAATAGAGAATATAAGGGTATCAAAGCTGTTCGCCCTAATGGAGAAGCTCCCTGAACGGTCTGAACTGGCTTTTGTTTTCAGGGTTATATTGGTCACGAGCACATCCGCAATCACACTACTGTCCGAGAAGTCCCGCATTTTACCCCTGGCGTTTTGCGCTGAAGTGTGGTAAACTGCTAAGAGTAAGATGAACAGTGGTAGAATTTGCCTCATATAATTGTTTGCCGGGCCAAAATAGGTTTATTTCCAAATTTTGTGCCCTGCTATTGGTTAAATTATACCCAAAACAATTACCGCTCCCTGAACAGAGCCACCATTTGAGCTGTTCTTATTTCCACATCGCATTCCTGCAGCATCTGGTGCAACTGTAACAGTTCCGTGCGGTTTAGTATACACTGGATGTTGGGGCTAGGCGTGGGCAGTACAATACATTTGCAGGGCATCTCTGCACAGTCAGGGATATGCGCCGTTCTATCGGCTACTACTGCCGTGAAGTAGCCAAACTCTTCATCAGATAACGTAAGCATTGACGTGCCGAAGCACACCTGGAAATGCTTGCAGTCCACGCATTGAAACACATAGCCGTTCTCATCGCAATACCATTTGATAAGGTTGCACATTTTTTTTCTGTAAATGTGCTGATTTTCGAGGGAGAGGGCTTGCGCGATGCGGAAATTGTGGTTGCGGGATCGGGAAATTTTCACTGCGAGGTGCGCGGAAAACCGCTCCAAACACAAACAACACAGGGGCGCGAAGCAGTTCATCCTTTCGAGCAATAAAATTTTCCCCTTTTAAGAAAGTTCTCCAAACACAAACGAGGCCTTGCGTCCTGGCTACCTTGCGTCTTTGCGAGGAACTCTACTGAATAACAAACTCCCTCGTCTGCAACGTATGCGCACTGAAATACCCCAGCGCCCCACCTGAAATATTAGACACCGGGTTTGAAGGTGCCGCCGACTGGTTATCGCCCGTAGCACTCTGATCCAGGCTATACCAGTACTTGTGCACGTTAGCATCAATGCACTGCATCTGGATGCGGATGTTGTCGCCCACTTTCAGGTCATCCTCATCTTCATCGGAGAAGAAGCGGAGTACAAACTTTACTTTGTTCCCATCGGAAAATCCATCATCGCGGATGAAAATGCTTTTTTCTTTTACGCCATTAACGTATTGAATAAAGCGGTAGTAATTCCTTTTGCCCGCCGGATCCTGGTATTCCGCCTGCACCAGTAGACGCGTATCGCCGAAAAGTTGCTCTTCTTTGGCGAAAGCCGTATCCAGGGGTACCTGTTCGGGCATGGTGCTGCTGGAGGTGAAGACCTGCCCGTTGCTTTCCACCCTTAGCTGGTAGGTTTTTCCTGAGGTTCCGGCCAGGGAAGGAGCCTGGTATACACCTGGTGCTGTTTCGGTAAGCGTTGTGGTGGGGCCGCCCACTTCGGTAACAGTAACGATTGCCCCGCTCAGCCCCGCGAAATCGTTGTTTTCGCTGAATTGCTTCGTGGTGGATACCAGCACCATACAGGTGCCCGACTCGTTGGTGATCGCGCCTTCCACTACAATTTTACCACTGCCGTCGGCGGTATCGATGTTGATGACCTTTTCGCAGGAGGTGAGGAAGAACAGCAGTGCGATGCCGATATAATGAATGTGTTTACGCATGGGATCAGAATTTAAAGTTCCAGGAAATGGAAGGAATGAATTTGAAGAGCGCCGTTTGTACGGCTTCGGTTTTGTTGGGGTCCGTTTCGCTGTCGCGGAAAGTGATGGTGTACGCGTTCTCTCTTCCGTAAGCGTTGTAAATACTGAATGCCAGCTCGGAAAGCGTTTTCTCCGTTTTTTTGAGCGTGTACACCGCGCCCAGATCAAGGCGGTGGTAATCGGGCATCCGGTAACCATTCCTTTCACTGTAATAATAAATCGTTTGCCCGTCCAGCTGGTATTTGCCGGTGGGGAAGGTGATGGCGTCGCCGGTATAATACACCCAGTTGGCGGAGAGGTTCCATTTGTTGTTCAGCTTGTACATGCCTACAAGTGCAATGTCATGGGTGCGGTCCTGGCGGGCGTTGTACCAGTTGTTGTTGTTGATGCCGTCGATCTTTCTTTCTGTTTTTGAAAGTGTATAGCTGATCCAGCCGGTGAACCGTCCCCTTGTTTTTTTGAGGAGGTTCTCAATGCCGTAGGCGCGGCCTTTTCCGAAGAGCAGTTGGCTTTCGATGGCATCTTCGTTGGTGAAGATGTCGGCCCCGTCGCGGTAATCAATCTGGTTCTGAAGGTCTTTGTAATATACTTCTGTACTGAGTTCGTAATCGCCGTTACCGAAATTTCTATAATAGCCGAGGGCTACCTGATCGGAAATTTCGGGTTTGATGATGTTCGTGCTGGCCACCCATTTATCGGTAGGGTTGGAGGATACTGAGTTCGAAAGCAGGTGCAGGTTCTGAACGTTCCGCACATAAGAAGCTTTTACGGAAGAACTTTCTCCTGTGCTGTAGCTGATGGAAACCCGTGGTTCAGGATTGAAATAAGTCTTCACGAAATCACCTTTCTTGTACGAGAATGTATCGGTTACATTGCCTTGCTGGTCGATGGCGTAGAAATCTCCTTTACCCAGGATACTGAAGGCTGTTAAACGGATACCGTAGCCCAATTGCACTTTGTCGGATATTTTCCAGGCATCTCCGGCGAAAAGCGCGTTCTCCCACGATAGCCGGTCCTGGAGTTTGCTGAAGTTCACGGAGCTGCCTTCTCCGGGACGCACTTCTCCCGGACGGATGGTATGGTGCACGGAGTTGAGTCCGAACCGCACCTGGTGGTTGCTGCCCGCGTTCCATTGGAACTCCTGTTTGAGGTTATAATCGCGGATATCGGAGAGGATATCGAGGTTGTTCGCGCCCGTTCTGATGTTGATGAGGTAATCGTAATTACTGAAGATGAATGAGGTGTTGGAGAACAATCTCGGGTGGAAGATATGGTTCCAGCGGAGGGTGGCGGTGGCGTTTCCCCAACTGAGCCCGAAGTTATCGCCTGCGGCCAGTTTATCGCGGCCGAAATAACCTGAAAGGAAGAGCCTGTCCTTTTTCCCGAGCGTATAGTTCATTTTAGCGTTCAGGTCGTAGAAGTAAAGCGTGTTGTTGTTGATGGTGGAATCGGGTGAAAGTTTGAGGAACATATCCACGTAGGTTCTTCTTCCACTCAGCAGGAAAGAGGATTTGTCTTTCTGAATAGGGCCTTCCACATTGAGTTTTGCGGATATCAGCCCAACGCCGCCGCTTACGGAATAATCTTTATTGTTGCCGTCGTTCATTTTAATATCCAATACGGAAGAAAGGCGTCCGCCGTATTGGGCGGGCATTCCACCTTTGTAAACGGTCACGTCTTTGATGGCGTCGGAATTGAAGGTGGAGAAGAAGCCAAGAAGGTGGGAGGCGTTGTACACGGTGGCTTCATCCAGTAATATCAGGTTCTGGTCGGCCGCGCCGCCACGAACGTAGAAGCCGCTGTTACCGTCTCCCGCTGATTTTATGCCCGGAAGCAATTGCAATACTTTCAACGCGTCGCGTTCGCCGAGCAATACGGGGATGTTCCTGATCTCCTGGGTATTGATGCGTTCCATGCCCATTTGGGGTTGTTTCAGGCTGCGGCGGGTGGAGGAGGCGCGCACCACCACTTCATCGAGGGCCGTTGGCGCTGTTTCCAGTTCAATGTTCAGGGTAACAGGGCTGTTCAATGCTACATTGATTTTCTTTTCCACCATACCCACGGCGGAAACGATCAGTTCGTAATTGCCTTCGGGAAGCAGGATGGAATAGAACCCGTATTCGTTGCTGGTAGCGCCAGCGGATGCACCATTGATCCGGATGCTCGCGCCGATGATGGTTTCTCCTTTTGCCTCGGAACGGATGGTGCCGCTGACGCTGAACTTCTTCTGCGCATGAGCGATACTGATAGTGAACAGAAGGATAAAGAACGGTAAGATTTTTTTCATGGATGTTTATTTGTTGGAATGGGTGCTGAAAGGTTGATATAAAAGGCGGGTATGTTTCATGCAGTTTAGATTTTTGCAAAGATGTACAACAGATAGTGTTGTAAAAAGGTTAAAACAATTGAAGCGGACAAAAACGACCATGAATTTCAGGTGGTTTCCATCCATTTAAGGAACTCAGGCGCTTTTTGTTTGCTCACCAATAGTGTTTCAGGTGTATTTACGGTTAATTTAATATGTAATCGGCGGGTGAAATAGTGTTCGATGCCTTTGATGGCGCCACGGTTCACGAGGAACTGCCGGTTGATCCTGTAGAACTGTGCGGACGAAAGGGATTGCTCCAGTTCCTCCAGCGTACTGTTGATGGTGTAGGCGTCTCCGGTTAAAGTAGTTACGCTTGTCTGACCCGATGAAGCGTAGATATAGGCGATATCAACTGCTTTCACCGGGATGATCTTTTCCTGGAAATGAACCAGTAAGGTTGTCTTGTAAGGGGTGTGCATGTCCCGAAGCAGGTTTTGCATCTTCGCTGCGGAGAACCAGGTTTGGAGCACATCAAACTTCTGAAGGCTCTTCTTCAGTTTCTCTTCATCCATAGGTTTCAGCAGGTAGTCGATACCGTTGGCTTCAAAGGCGCGTATGGCGTATTCATCGTAGGCCGTGCAAAAAATAACGGGCACTTCCACGTTCAGTTCCCGGAAAATATCAAAGCTGAGCCCGTCACCCAGTTGTATGTCCGCGAAAATCAGGCCGGGCGTATGTTCTTTCAGCCAGCGCAAGCCTGCTTTCACTGAAGGTGCGATTTCCACCACTTTCATATCCGGACGCAAGGTTTCTACCATGCGTTTCAGTTCCAGTCCGCTCTTGCTTTCATCTTCCAATATCAATACCTGCATCATGCCAGGGGAATTTTAACTTTGAATACCGTATCATCCGCATAAATTACGATTCCTCTTCCGCACAACAGCCTGCACCTTTCATCAATGTTCTGCAATCCTTTGCCGGAGCTGCTTTCTTCCACCGATCGCCTCGGTTGGCGGTTGTTCTCCACCGATAGGAAATCCTCTTCCTCGTAAATATGAATAGTGAGCGGATCTTCTTTGGAAACCACATTGTGTTTCACCGCGTTTTCGAGGAGCAACTGCAATGAAATAGGGGGTATCTTTTTATAAGTAGAAATATGTTCAGGATGAATTTTGATGCGGAGGGCATCTTCAAATCTTTCTTTCAGGATATACGCGTAAGCTTCCAGGAACTGCAGCTCTTCTGTTACCGTGGCCAGTTCCTGTTGTTTGTGGTTCAACAGGTAACGGTAAACCTGCGCCAGTTGCGAGATGTAATTGCGCGACAATGGGTCCTGTACCATGGTGCGCAAGGTACTCAGGGAATTGAAAAGGAAATGCGGACTCACCTGTTGGGTAAGCGATTGCAAACGCGCACGTACATTCTCATGTTTCAGTTTTTCGATTTCCAGTTTGGATTGGTGCGACACTTCCAGCACCGTGATGTAGTAGACCATAAAATACTGGAACCCGCCCAAAACAAGGCTCCTGACCAATATGGCGAAGTAAGGATGTTTCACGTCGCGATCCAGTATGAACGGGGCCAGGAACGCCGATAGCAATACGCTTACAAAAAGCGCCATCGCCACTTTAATACCCGGACGGTTCAGCAATCGGTACCTGAAATGTGTACGGTGAATGTAGTGGTGGGTGAACCAGCAGGAGAGGGTGAAGAGGAATGCGCCGCCAATCTGAAATACGGCCTGCTGAACGGGTACATCCTCCGTGCGGTAGAGCTTACGGAGCGAGACGATCACAGCCAGACTGAATGAAATGGTGAGGCCGGGAACGAGATGCCATTTGCGGAGGAATCCATTCATGGTGCAAAGGTAGGCCGCGGCAATGCTCCCGGCAAAACCGGAAGGGTGAAACGGACAAAAAGCCACCTGAACGGGATCACCATCCGATGCCGTAGTCTTCTCCGTGGTTGGAACTCCCGCCCCAGAAGGAGCCATGCTGCCAGTCGAAGAAGATCGCGTTGATGGGGCCGCTGGTGCGGTCGTCGAAACTCAGGGTATAACCCATTTTGCGGAGCGCTTCGCGCACATTTTCCGGTGTGCGCTGGTGCAGCAGCAGATGCCCCGGTTTGGGCTGACGATCCGCTGTTTTGGTGCCGCCCAGCGAGAGCCAAAGCTGGTTGGAATTGATGTTCGCCGCTTCGGCAGCTTGTTGCACATTCATCCCGAATTCCACCACGTTAAGGAAGAATTGCAGCAGGTTCTGGTCCTGCGTATCGCCTCCCTGTACGGCGAAAGACAAAAACGGTTTGCCGTTCTTCAGGGCGAGCGTTGGCGTAAGTGTTACGCGGGGCCGCTTTCCAGGAGCCACCACATTAAAAGGGTTGAGCGCTGAATCCAGTACAAAACTCTGGAGCCGCTGGCTCATGCCCACGCCCGTGTTGCCAGCAATGCAGGCGGGGAGCCATCCGCCGCTGGGCGTAATGGAAACCACCCAACCTTCTTTGTCTGCCGCTTCCACGGAGGTGGTGCCGCGCCAGAGGCGGTCCATGTATTCGTTGTCGGGAACGTTGTATGCCTCCTGTCCGCGGGCATCATGCGCGGGAACAAAGTTGCCGGGCTTTCTGGTGGCGCTGGTATCTAGCAGGTAACCTCTTTTTTTGAGCAGTTCCAGGTAGGGGTTCTTCTTTCCCTCAAAAGGGTAGGGATCACCCGGGCCCGCGTTGGGATTGTTCTTTTCTTTCCATATCTCCGCCGCACGTTGCTGGGCGTAAGCTTTGGAGAGCAGTCCTTTAATCGGTTCCTCTGGCGTAAAATACGGATCGCCATAATAAAAATCGCGGTCCGCAAAAGCGAGATTCATTGCCTGGTAAACGGTATGGATGTACTCGGTGGAATTGTAGCCCATCTTTTTAAGGTCGAAGCGTTCCAGGATATTGAGGGCCTGCAGCAAGGCCGGGCCTTGTGTCCATTCGCGGAGTTTGAATACCTCGATGCCTTTGTAGTTCGTTTGCAGCGGTGTTTCTTCGATTACTTTCCAGTTGGCGAGATCGTTCATGGTAATGAGGCCGCCCTGTTCTTTGGAACCGCGTACAAATTCTTCGGCGATATCGCCTTTGTAAAAACGGTTGTAAGCCGCGTAGATAGCTTCTTTCCTGGATTTTCCTTTTTGCAGGGCTTCTTTTTCTGCCGCTACCATTTTTTGCAGGGTCAGCAGCAGGTCTTTTTGAACGAAGATTTCTCCTGGCCGTGGCGCTTCCCTTTGTTCGCCTGCATGGGGAAGGAATACTTTCGCGGAATAGGGCCATTCTTTGATCCGCGCTTTGTTCCGCTCCATGCTGTTGGCGGTTTGCGCGTCTATCGGGTATCCGGCGGCCAGTTCCATAGCAGGAGCCAGCACTTTTTCGAGTGTCATGGTCCCGTATTCAGCCAGCATATAACAGATGCCGCCCGGTGTGCCTGGTGTTACGGCTGCCAGCGGACCATATTCGGGCGGGAACTCAAGACCTTTGGATTGAAAAAAAGCTGGTGTTGCTCCCGTAGGTGCCAGGCCCAGCGCGTTGATGCCGATTACCTTGCCTGTTTTGGGGTTGTAAATAAGCGCCTGTGTTTCTCCGCCCCAACTCAGTACGTCCCACATGGTGCAGGTAGCGGCCAGCATGGCACAGGCCGCGTCCACAGCGTTTCCGCCCTGTTGGAATACCATCGATCCCGCTGTGGCGGCGAGCGGTTTACCGGTAATGGCCATCCAGTTTTTACCGTGTAGTACTGGTTTTTGAGTTTGCTGGGAATAGATAACAGGGGAAAGCAGGACGAATGCGCCCGCAAGGAATATAGTTTTACGCATGTGTTTCGGTTGGAACTCAAATCTAGGCAATTTAAAAGAAAGAACCCCGCCAGGAATGACGGGGTTTTCAACCAAAACTAACTGCTGAGAATGATGTTTATTGTCACATGAGCATAAAGTAAAGGTAGTCGTACCATTCCGACCCTGAAATACCACTTTGTGGTAAATGTTTTTGCAGGAATGTTATCAGGTCACATATACATGTGGTTTACACGATTACTTCAGTTTAATACTCCACATTTTCATGTGGCATAGCGCTGAACGGTTCATTTTATTTTTACGGAAAATCATTCCTATGTATCAGCTGCGTAAAATCACGATCGTAGTTTTACTGGTGTCTTCCGCTTTCATTTCCTGCCGGAAAAATGATTCGCCTTCCAACCAGGAAAAACCAATGTCTTTGCTCCGCAAAATAGAATGGAATGTTGGCTTGGTTTCGCAATATGAGTACAATTCAGACAGTACAATCCGGCAAATAGCCTCTTTACAGGGAACCATCTCATCATTGAATACCTATACGCATATCAACAAACGCGTAACAGAGGTAAACACAGGGCACTCGCTCTACACGAACAAATTTTATTACACCGGTGACTTACTTACTTCAATTATAAATGCGTCCATTCATCCCACATTACCCGATTCATATAAATTGGAGTATGAATACGATAATAAGAAAAGGCTTTCGAGGTTATTGTACTACGATATTCATGAAGGTGGACAAACCTTAAAGGCTTCATCCACTTATTTATATAATGCGGAGGGCCTTCCTTCAAAAATCACGACACAATCCGGCTCGGCCGTCATCAATACATATGTGGACGCTTATTCCGCTCAGCACCGCTTCAATCCCTGGGTTTTCGTGGCAATCGGATTAAACGAAAATTATACGCTCTACAATTATCCCGTCCTGCGTAATGCACAGCGCCTTCCAGCCATTATACGTACCACAAGGATTAATCCGGGACAACCGGAGGTGCTGGAGAAGACCGTTACCAATACTTACTTCATCAACAACCTCCGGCTCGATTCAGTGAAAAGTTCAGTAGTATTCGATACTGAACCCCAATACAACGCTTCCTTCTCCTACAAACTCCTTTACTGATCTACCTGCTGGCGGCCATTTTTGCCCGGCTCAATACCTGGCGGATGGCCGATGTATGATCTCCATGTGTGTTTTCTCCGTTCTCCATCCTGGCGGCACAGTTTGCTTTGTAACGGCGGTACAGGTAAATTGAAGTGCCAACAACGGCGGCGGCGATGCCCGCGGCTTTCATGATGTTATTCCTTTGCATGACTTAAATTTTTAGGTGATACAGATATTTTCTTTCAAAAAGGCAATTACCATACCACCCCGCACGTTCCTTTCGGGCATATTTCCCGGATGGGTTAAAATCCTTATTTTTACCGTACGGGCAAAAGATTAGCAGCTGAACGATATCAGAAGAACAGCCCATGGAGCAACATGAATAAACCATTACACCCACTCCTCCAATATCAGCTGGGTAAACACCTGGACAATGAACTGCTGAAGAACCCCGGCATGAAGGATTTTATTGCCGCTATCAACCAGGTATACGCCGAACACATCACCGATCAGCAAAGCACGAACAACACTTCCGAAGGAACCTCTTATATTCAGTCTGAACTCGGGCATCTATCCCTGGTCGCAAGTCTCAACAAGAATGGTGTTGTTTTTACCGATATCAGGGGACGGATCACCTGGTACAACGAGGCATTCTCCTCGCTCACTGGCTATGTTGGGGAGGAGATCATCGGGAAAACGCCCGTAGAACTGTTGAAAGGTCCCGAAACCGATATGGACGCGCTGAGAAGAATGCTGGATCTTTTCTACAGCGGGAAAGCATTTGAACCGGAATTGCTGTGCTACCGGAAAGATGGCACAACTTTCTGGGCCAGGTGCTCCGGACAGGCCATTACTGACGCGAACGGCGCCGCCATCGAATTCTTCGCGATAGTGGAAGACATCACCGCCAGCAAACTCGCCGAAGATGTGCTCCGTCTCCAGGAAGAAAAGTACCGCAACATCATCGCCAATATGAACCTCGGTCTCATCGAAGTGGATATCGATGAAAAGATCCAGTACGTGAACAATAGTTTCTGCGAGATGTGCGGGTATGAAAGGGAGGAGTTGCTGGGGAAAAACCCCTGGATGCTTTTCGCCCGGAACAAAGACCAGGAACTGATGGAGGTGAAGAATGAACTCCGGAAAAAAGGGATATCAGATGCTTATGAGATCACGGTAAAAGATAAAAAAGGCGCCATCAAATGGTGGCTCATCAGCGCGGCGCCAAGGTACAACGATAAGGGTGAACTGGTAGGCTCTACCGGCATTCACCTCGATATTACCGATCAGAAATACATGGAAGACGCGCTTGTTTCTTCCTGGGAGCAGGCGGAGGAGTCTTCCCGTGCCAAAGAGAATTTCCTGGCCAACATGAGCCATGAAATGCGTACGCCCATGAACGCGATCATGGGCATGGCGCTGCAACTGGAGAAAACTAACCTGAGCGATAGCCAGCAATTCTACCTGCAAAACATCATCACGGCTTCCGAGAACCTGCTCGTGATCATGAACGATATCCTCGATATCTCCAAGATAGAAGCAGGTCAGCTCGTGATCGAAGCACTGCCTTTCAGGCTGAGGGATGTGGTGAACCAGGTACTCCGGATGCATGAACTGAAAGCGGAGGAAAAAGAGATTGAACTGAAACAGGAGATGGACGATTCCATTGCGCCTGAACTTATAGGTGATCCGTTCCGCCTGCAGCAGATACTGGTGAACCTGGTGGGCAACGCGATCAAATTTACAACGGAAGGTTCCGTGTCGGTGGAATGCACCGTAAGTAATGATAAGGCGTCCGAACAGGAGATCGTGATAAAAGTAAAAGATACCGGTTCTGGCATTGATCCGGATTACCTCACCAGGATATTCGAAAAATTCAGCCAGGAAGACCGCTCCATCGCCCGTAAGTTCGGGGGGACCGGCCTGGGCATGAGCATCGTGAAGAACCTCACCGAATTGCTGGGCGGGTCCATCGCCATTGAAAGTGAACAACAGGTGGGCACCACCGTTATCGTGACCCTTCCATTCGAGAAGAGTGGCGCCCGGCCCGTATTATCGATTGAAGAGCCGGAACATATCGCTGACCTCACCGGGAAGAAGGTGTTACTGGTGGAAGACAATGAAATGAATACACTGGTCGCGAAGATGCTGCTCCAGCAATATGGTATAGAAGTAACGGAAGCCGGAAATGGCATTGAGGCCGTGGAAGCCGTTAAGAACAACAACTTCGACCTGATCCTCATGGATATTCAGATGCCGCAGATGGACGGACTCGAAGCCACGCGCATCATTCGCCAGGAACTGAAAAGTACAACGCCCATCGTGGCCCTCACGGCCCATGCGCTGAAAGGGGAGGCGGAAAAATGCCTGAATGCGGGGATGAACGATTTTCTTTCAAAACCATACCGGGAAAACGTATTGCTGGGGATGCTGGAAAAATGGATAAGGGGAGATGCGGCTCCGGTAACGGAACAGGAGGTGAAGAAGCGCAAATCCGGCTTTACGATAGATATAGCTACGCTGGAAACCTATAGTGCGGGTGACCCCGAATTCATGCAAAGCCTGATCTCCGTGTTCTGCAGGCAGACACCTATAGCGATGGTGGAAATGCAGCGCGGATTTGAAGAGCGCGAGTTTGAACTGATGAGCGCCGCGGCCCACCGCATCAAGCCCTCCCTGGAGATCGTGGGTGCCACGGAAGCAGGCGCCATTGCTTTGGAAATTGAACATTGGGACAAGCACAGCCGGGACGATAAAGCACTGCAAATGCTGCTCTCAAAATTATCCATGCTGATCGACGATGCCGTGGCCCAGCTCAGGGACCATCAGACCCAGGCTTCAGACTGATTCAGTTGCTGCTTTCTTTCCAGGATTTCTGCAGGGAACGCGGCGCCCTGATTTCCCAAGAAGTTTGTACCAGCTCCTTCAACTCGGCTTCACCCACCTTTTCGAGGTTGATGAGCAGCATGGGGTGGTTATTGTAATGCGCGGTAATGAAATACACTGCGGGCCTGAGTTTCATCCATCTTTCCCTTTCAGCGGAATACACGGCGAGTGTTTTTCCATCTTCCCAGAGCCTGGCGAAAAGTTTGCTGTTTACTTTGCAGGCGGGCGTGCCGTGGGAGCTGGACTCCTCCGTTCCGGGCAGTTCCAGGGCAATATTCAATACTTTCCGCCAATAATGAAGCATGTCGATATTCATGGGATGAAGATTGATAAGGTTCCGCTAAGGTAATGAAGAATAGATTTCATCCCAATACCGTTGAAGAACACCACGCATTTTTTAAAAGAAGAATTAAATGTGTAAAGAATACGTTCAAACCCTTAATTTGCGGCCCAGAAATATTCTGCATGGCATTACTTGAAAAGAAACTCGTTGTTAAAACCTCTACCATACCCGATTCAGGGATGGGCCTGTTTACAGAAGTAGATATCCCCAAAGGAACACAGATCGTGGAATACAAAGGACGCGTCAGTTCCTGGAAAGAAGCCAACCACGATGATGGTGAAAACGGCTATATCTTTTTCGTGAACCGCAACCACGTTATTGACGCGCGCCGCATGAAGTCTTCACTGGCCCGTTATGCGAACGATGCGCGCGGACTCCGTAAAGTGAAAGGCCTGGTGAACAACGCGGAATATGAACCCATCGGCACAAGGGTGTTCATCAAAGCGTTGCGCAATATTCCCGCCGGCTCCGAAATTTTTGTGAGCTATGGCAAAGAGTATTGGGAAACCATCAGAGAGAATATAAAGATCGACGCGCAGAAGGCGAAAGAAGCCGCTGCTAAGAAAACGAAAGCAGCAAAGAAGAAAAAATAGCGGCATCCTTATCCATTGGATAAGATCACTCTTTTTTCCTTTGAACTGCGCAGCGCCATTTCAACGATTTTAATGATACGCACCCCGTCCCCTGCAGGCACGGGGTTTTCTCCTTTTCCTGTAATGGCGTCGTGCACATCGCTGAAGTAACCCATATAGTTCCCCGGTTCAGAAGTCTGAAGTTCCCTGACCACCGCACCATTCCTTACGGTATGCAATAAGCCATCGGGTGAAGCGGGCGCGGGGCACCAGCTTTCAATAGAAGGCACCACACCTGCCAGTAATTCCTCTTCCTGCCGGTCCGAACGTTGCTGGTGGAATGATCCCAGACTGCCGTTCAAAATGTAAGCAGGCAGCAGTTCACGTACCAGCATATTACTTTTTAAACGTACCCGCAGGTTGTTTTTATAGAAAAGGAGCAGCTCGAAATAGTCGTTCGCAATCACGTTTTCCCGCATCGTACATACATCCGCGAAAACGGCTTCGGGGAAACCGAATAATTGCAGCGACTGGTCTATCAGGTGCGCACCCAGGTCGTGAAGGATACCTGCTCCGGGAAGATCGCCTTCCTTGTGTGGCTTTCCCGCGGGCACATCACGGAAACGGTTGTACGCTATCTCCACTTCCTTTATGGTACCCAACACACCTTCGTCCAGCACTTTTTTTACCGCCCTGAAGTCGCCATCGTAACGGCGGTTCTGGTAAACACATAAAATAAGTCCCAGCTTTTCCGCCAGCGCCGCAAGTTCCTCCGCTTCGTGCAGGTGAACGGTCATAGGCTTTTCCAGTATCACATGTTTTCCTGCCAGCAACGCTGCTTTCGTATAGTCGAAATGCGTTTGCACGGGTGTATTCACAATAATGAGTGCTATGGCATCATTCGCCAGCATTTCTTCCACCGACCTGTACACTATGGCATTCGGGTACCTTTCTCTCGATTCATTTTTCGTGCGCTCCACCATGCCCGTCAACTCAAATCCCGGATGCGCCTCAATGAATGGCGCATGAAAAAGCTTACCACTCATACCATAAGAACAAATGCCCGTGCGTATTACTGTTGCCATAATCTCAGAAATTTGGGCCATGAAAATACGATAAAGACGCATCATAACCACCATGCGTCCTTACCGTATTTTAACCAACGTAGCGTCGTGGCGTCGTCGCGAGCAACCAATCCCTACAAATTCAACCGCTCACCAACCAGTCTATGCTTTGCGTCCTTGCTCCTGCGAGGTACGAAGCAGTGCGTTGCGAGGCCGCAAGGCCGAAGCAATTGCGTGAAAAAATCTCACCACACCTTCAGGAAACAAACTGTTACACGTGCACCACCACCTTCTCCCTATGCCGCTCCTCCAACTCCGCAATCGCCTGCACCGTCTTTACCAATGAATCCGGCGTTACCGAAATACTATCAATCCCTTCCTCCACCAGAAACTGCGCGAATGCCGGATTATCCGATGGTCCCTGCCCGCAGATGCCTACTTTCACCCCACATCTTTTCGCCGTCCTGATCAGCATCCGGATCATCTCTTTTACCGCGGGATTCATTTCATTGTACAAATGCGCCACCAATGAAGAATCCCGGTCCAGCCCAAGCGTAAGCTGCGTCAGGTCATTCGAGCCAATGGAGAACCCATCAATGTGTTGCGCGAACGCTTCCGCCATAATGATGTTGGAAGGAATCTCTGCCATCAGAAAGACTTCCAGCCCGTCTTTTCCTCTTTCCAGTCCGTATTTTTTCATCACTTCATACACGGCCAACAGTTCTTCCACTGTTCTGCAGAAAGGAACCATCACCACCACATTGCTTAATCCGAGGTGGTTGCGTACATGGCTGATCGCTTTACATTCCAGTCCGAAAGCCTCTTTGTACGCGTCACTGTAATACCGCGAAGCACCTCTCCAGCCGATCATCGGGTTCTCTTCGGAAGGTTCAAAATATTTTCCGCCCAGCAGGTTGAAGTATTCGTTGCTCTTGAAGTCGGAGAACCGCACGATCACTTTTTCAGGGTAGAAAGCGGAAGCGATCTTCGCGATGCCGAAAGATAGTTTCTGAATGAAGAAATCTTCTTCGTCAGCAAAGCCAGCCATTCTTTTTTCTATCTCGGCTGTGAGTTCGGGATCATTCAGTGTTCTGTGGCGCAACAACGCAAGTGGATGCACCTGGATGTAGTTGTTGATGATGAATTCTTCCCTGGCGAGTCCAACGCCTTTATTGGGCAGCGCCGCGAACTGGAAACTCATGGAAGGAGAAGCCACGTTCAGCATAATATTCGTTCGGGTTTCAGGGATATCCCGTACATCAGTAAACGATGTTTCGAAAGGTATTTCGCCTTCATAAATATGGCCGGTATCGCCTTCAGCGCAGGAGGCGGTCACCAGTTGTCCATCGGCGAGTAATTGTGTGGCGTTGCCACAACCCACTATTGCCGGGATGCCCATTTCTCTGGCCACGATAGCTGCATGGCAGGTCCTGCCTCCTTTGTTGGTGATAATAGCGGCCGCTTTTTTCATCACGGGCTCCCAGTCGGGATCCGTCATTTCGGTTACCAGTACATCGCCTTCCCTGAATTCGTTGCCTTCCGTGAGGCGTTTGTCGAGTGAATAAAGGATGCTTACCTTACCTGAGGCTACTTTGTCGCCAACGGCAATGCCGTCCAGGATTTTTTTTGATTGACGGTTCTCATCTGTAATGCGGTAACCCGTTAGTTTTGCGGGGTCTTTACGGGAGTGAATGGTTTCGGGACGCGCCTGGAGAATGAACAACTGCCCGGAAAGTCCGTCCACGGCCCATTCCACATCCATCGGGGTCCATTTCCCTTTTCTTTGGGAATAGTACTTTTCGATGTTGCTCACCCAAACGGCGAGTTCAAGGATGGATTCATCTTTGAGACAGAATTTCTGCCGTACTGATTTTTCTGTCGGAATGATTTTTACGCGTTCATCTGGGTCATCGCCATACACCATCATTTTGTCTTTCTGACCGATCTTTTTCTCGATGATTGCCGGGAAGCCCTTTTCTAATGCGGGTTTGAAAACAAGGTATTCATCAGGGGAAACTGAACCCTGTACAATCATTTCGCCCAATCCGAACGAGGCGTTGATCAATACGGTGTGTGGAAAACCGCTTTCAGTATCCAGCGAGAAGGCGACCCCTGAGATGCCGAGGTCGGAACGTACCATTTTCTGTACGCAAACGGAAAGTCCGATGCTGAAATGGTCGTACCCAAAGCTTTCCCGGTAACTGATGGCGCGGTCGGTGAAAAGTGAGGCGAAACAGTTGCGCACGGCATCCATCAGTGATACCGGGCCGCGTACGTTAAGGTAGGTTTCCTGCTGACCAGCGAAAGACGCGTCGGGGAGGTCTTCCGCAGTGGCAGAAGAGCGTACGGCCACATCAGTGAACTCCTGGTCATAATCAGCGGAGAGCATTTTATAAGCCTCGATGATTTCGGCGCTGAACTCAGGCGGGAAGCGGCTGTTCTGGATCAGTTGGCGCACACGCAAGCCACCCCGGCGGAGCGATTCGATCTGGTTTACGTCAACTTGTTGAATGATGTCCCGGATTTGCTGGTCAAGCTGGTTGTACGCGATAAACCTGCGGTAGGCTTCTACGGTAATCACGAATCCGTCAGGTATTCGTATTCCGGCAGCAGTGAGGTGCTGGAGCATTTCACCCAATGAGGCGTTCTTTCCGCCAACCAGTTCCAGGTCGTCCAGTCCAACGGCTTTTAATGGCAAAACAATCGCATTTTTGTGCATAGCTGTACATTTATGGCAAGTGAATAAATACACAGGGAAATGCAGCAAGTGCTTAGAAAGGGTACGGCAAATGTTCCGAAAATTGAAATGCCCCCGCTTGTCTTCTACACAAAATGGGCGTTCTTCCCGACAAAAGCAATCATTTGTCTGCTTTTTTAAAAGGTGTACTACATTTATGGGATAAGCACGATTTGTATGAGCATGACCACGGAATTCTGGCGCACACAGTTTGTTGATTTTCTGCAAAAGCATTGGGCAACAGGCGATGGCGCGCACGACCTCCATCATCTGCACCGGGTATGGCAATACGCAACCTCCATTGCAGATAAAGAGGGGGGAAGCATTGACAGGCTGGTGTTACTATGTGCCGCTTATTTTCATGATTTCATCGCGCTGCCGAAAGATCATCCTGATCGTGCCGCTTCTTCCCGCATGAGCGCGGATAAAGCATTGGAGATTTTAAGAACAACTTTCCCGGCATTTCCTCCGGATTTGTATCCTGCGGTGCACCATGCCATTCATGCGCACAGCTTTTCGGCGAATATACCCACTCAAACACCGGAAGCCGCGATATTACAGGATGCCGATCGGATGGAAGCATTGGGGGCCCTGGGAATCGCAAGGTTATTCTATACCGCCGGACGAATGAACGGCAACCTGTTTGATCCGGAAGATCCGTTGGCAGAGAAAAGACCGTTAAACGATAAGTTGTTCGCCCTGGATCATATTGAAGTGAAGCTGCTCACCCTCCCCGCCACCATGAAAACGACGGCTGGAAAAGAAATGGCGGAAGAAAGAGCGGCGTATATAACCGCATTCAGGTCCCGTTTACTTTCCGAAATCGCGTTTTAATACCTGCTCATGAAAAGTTTTTTCACTGTATGCTTAATTGTTGGGGCTACCTTTTTTGCTCCGGTATCCGCACAACAAATGCCGGAACTGAAAATGGAAACTGGTTTGAACCAGCGGTTCCCGGGACCGGTGTTTATCCCCGTTCCAAAAGCATGGAAAGATGGCGTGGAATATGAACTGGAAAACCGGCGATCAAAAAAAAGATTCGCTTTGCAAAGATTGTCGGATGAGGAATTGGTTTTTCTCCTGACGGATACTTTACAACAGGGGCAGACTGAAGTATTTCGTTTTGTTCGCAACAAGCGTCAGGATAAACAGTTTGTACATGCGGAAAAAACGGATAGCGGCATCCTGGTAAAAAACGGCGAACAGCCCGTGTTTTTCTACCATACCTCCGTAAAATATCCGGGAGGAGATTCCGGCTCAGTATATAAAAGGAGTGGGTTTATTCATCCTGTTTATACCCCGGGAGGAAAGGTTTTAACGGATGATTTTCCGGTAGGTCACACGCACCAACATGCGCTTTTTTCCGCATGGGTGAATACTATTTTTAAAGGGGAGAAAACTGATTTCTGGAACCAGCACCAGTTAACGGGTACCGCAAAGCATGTTGCCGTGGAAACAATGAACTCAGGACCAGTATGTGTACAATTGAAACTGCGGCTGGCGCAGGAAAGTCTGAAATATGGTACAGTACTGGACGAGAAGTGGGAACTCCGTATATACAATCTTCCTGGAACTTTTTTATTCGACCTGCATACAGAACAAACGAATGTTACCGGCGATACGCTTTTCCTGCCCAAATATATTTATGGTGGTATGGCCTTGAGGGGGGCGGCCAGATGGAACAAAGAAGATTCAGCGCATTTCGAAGAAAACTGGAAAGTGATTAATGCAGCAGGAGAAGAGAACGAAGCCGCCAACCATAAGCCGGCAAGATGGGTAAAGGTTTCAGGAACAGGTGCTTCAGGTAATGGAATGGTGGTGTATGATCATCCCGCAAATTTTCGTTACCCGCAGCCGGTACGCGTTCATCTCTCCATGCCTTATTTTGTTTTTTCACCCGTAGTGAATGAGGGTTTCGCGATTGCGCCCGGTGAAAAATACAAAGCCAGGTACCGTTATTTTACCTATGATGGTTATCCTGGGAAAAACAGGCTTTTACAGGAAGAACAAAATTGGATATCAGCGCCAGTAATGAAATTAACGTACAAGAAGTGAGTGCTGTCCTGCTGTATTAATGTCTCTCCAAATCCTGTTGATGAGCTGAGCCTTATCGGCGAAACTTAACCCGCCATAAGGAAAGAGATTAGTCACAACATCGCGTGCTGTTTTCGCGAGTGCCAGACTCCTGGCAGATACCGCCTCCAGGAGTGCATCATTCAGCTTTTGCCCTTGTTCACAAACCTCCCAGGAACGATGCACGGAAGTATAAAAATTATGCTTTGTAGTCAGCAATAAATTGTGCTGCGAGATCCATGCTGCCCTGATTTGCCCGGCCCGGAGGTCTCCGTTTTTTAATGCAAATTCTTCTGAGAAAAACACCGCGTAACTAAGGTCTAAAAAGTGGCGAGCCATACCCGCCATATTGATGGAAAGCGTAGTATCCGCCAGTTGCAGGAAAGGATATTGATAAATGGGATGTGGGTGCGTAGCGTATTCAGGCGCGATACGGAAAGCGCGCGAAGCTGGTAAGAACAGCGCTTCAACGGAGAAAGCATGGCTCGCGGTTGCGGTCATACCTATGCTGTTCCAGGTTTGGTGCAATGTTATTTCTTCTTTTTTGAAAAGAAACGCAAGTACTTCACCGGTGCCCGTGGTGCAATTGCCCGTAAAGGCAGTGGCGTAAGGCGCGCCCGTGGCATATTTCCAGTAGCCGCTGATGATATAACCTCCCTCAGTAACTTCGGCTTTGCCGCCAACGGCGCCACTGCCTGCAATACAAACTTCGGGTCCGCTGAAAAATTCTTTCCTGGTCTGTTCAGCAGTGAAACCTGCGAACCAGCCCGCACCACTGCAAAGCGTTACCGTCCACCCAAGACTACCATCGATCCGGGCAAGCGCCTCTTCCAATGCGAGCAGCTCAGGCAATGAAACCGGATGTTGCCAGGAAGTATCATCGATCAATGCACGGAACCATCCTTTGGAATGAATCAGGGAGATTAGTTCAGGGATAAGCTGCTCATTTGTTGCTGACTGATTCGTGTATTGCAGGAGCAGCTTGCTTTCCAGGTCCGTGATGGGTGAAATATCATCTTGTAACATGGTGTAAAGGTAGTTTGTAAATCCGTTTTTTACTGGTATGGATTGGGTTAAAACACGGCTTGAAAACATTTTTGCCCGGCATAAATTTGCTGAAATGAAGGGGCCATGGATAAAACTGGTGAAATTTTTAAGAGAGAAAAAGTGTATACCGATAATATATACCTTTATGGAAATGGACTGAATATGAAAACACTTTCGCTCAAACTGGATGAAGCCATTTTTGAGGAGGCAGAAGCAATTACTTCAAAAATGCATCTGCCGAGAAACAGGTACATTAATGAAGCGGTAAAAGCATATAACATATACAATAAACGACGGTTGTTAAAGCAACAGTTGGTTCGGGAATCAGGATTGGTGGCTCCGGACTCAATGGAGGTATTGCGGGAGTTTGAAAAAATGTTTGATGGGAATACGACAGTTTGAAGTATGGTTGGCTAACCTGGAACCTGCCATTGGAACAGAGCCTGGAAAAACGCGCCCGGTTGTGATTGTTCAGACTGATTTGTTGAACGGCATCCATCCATCTACTTTGATTTGTCCTGTTTCTACCAATGTAAATAAACAGGCGGAATTACTAAGGGTGCATCTTAAAAAAGGAATGCTGGACCATGCAAGCGATATATTGGTGGATCAGTTGCGCGCAATAGACAACAGGCGACTTATAAAAAGGCTGGGTAAGATTCCCGCCGCGCAAGCGGAGAAACTCCGGTCAAATATGCGGGTGTTGCTGGATTTGTGATGGATACCGGAAAAATATGTACATTCATCGCAATGATTGATAACGTTGCACTATGGGAGACATACAGATCAAGAAGAACGCTAAACAGTACGATGCGGTAATAGTAGGTTCGGGCGCAGGTGGCGGTATGGCGGCTTATATGCTGGCCAACGCCGGACTTAAAGTCTGCCTGATTGAAGCAGGACCTATGTACGATCCGCAGAAGAACATCACACAACTGAAAAATCCATGGGACTCTCCCCGCAGGGGGGCAGGGACAAAGTTTCGTCCTTTCGGGGATTTTGATGCATGTTACCATGGATGGGATATAGATGGGGAGCCGTATACCAAAGAGAAAGGAACCGAATGGGACTGGTTCCGGGCAAGAATGCTCGGCGGAAGAACGAACCATTGGGGCAGGATTTCTCTCCGGTTCGGGCCGAAAGATTTTAAAAGAAGAAGTATCGATGGGCTGGGCGACGACTGGCCTATCGGGTACGACGATATCAGTCCGTTCTACGACCGGGTGGATCGTATGATCGGGATTTTTGGCTCAAAAGAAGGAATCGAAAATGAACCTGATGGTATTTTCCTGCCGCCACCAAAGCCGCGGCTGCACGAAATGTTCATCAAAAAAGCCGGGGAGGGAATGGGCATTCCGGTGATCCCATCGAGGATGTCGATCCTTACTCAAAAGATCAATGACGACAGAGGCGTGTGCTTTTTCTGTTCGCAATGCAACAGGAACTGTAGTATGGCTAAGGCGGATTTCTCCTCCTCTAATGTGCTGATCTATCCGGCTATGAAAACCGGCAACCTGGACGTGATTCCCAATGCCATGGCGAGGGAAGTCCTCACCAACCAGGAAGGATTGGCAACGGGCATCTCTTATGTAAACAAGGATGACCTGAATGAATACCAGGTCTTCGGAAGGGTGGTGATCCTGGCGGCGAGCGCATGCGAAAGTGCGCGGTTGATGCTCAACTCAAAATCCGACCGGCACCCGAACGGGATTGCCAACAGCAGCGATGTGGTGGGCAGGTACCTGCATGATTCCACGGGCGCATCATTGGGAGGCGTTCTGCCGCAGCTCTTCGACCGTAAGCGCTACAACGAAGACGGCGTGGGCGGGATGCACGTATATACCCCGTGGTGGCTCGATAATAAAAAGCTGGATTTCCCACGAGGATACCATATTGAGTATTGGGGCGGCTTTTCAAAACCAGCCTACGGGTTTACGGATGGTATTGAAAATATGAACGGGAAGATGATGGTGAAAGGCGTACAGAAAGAAGCGGGTGGATATGGAAAATCTTTGAAAGAAGACTATCGTTTTTTCTATGGGGCTTCAGTGGGTATGGCCGGAAGGGGCGAAGCAATCGCCAGCCGCGAGAACCATTGCGCCATAGATCCGAACGTGGTGGATAAATACGGTATCCCGGTACTGAAGTTTAATGTGAAATGGAGCGAGCACGAAATCGCGCAGGCAAAGCACATGAAGGAAACGTTTAAGGAAATGATGCACAATATGGGGGCCATCATTACCTGGGGTGGAAACGACGGGCCGGAAAACAATTATGGCCTCGAAACACCAGGCAAGATCATCCACGAGGCGGGTACGGTGCGCATGGGCAACGATGCGAAAACCTCAGCGCTTAACAAATGGAACCAGGCGCACGATTGCAAGAACCTGTTCGTCGTGGATGGCGGTGCTTTCGTATCGCAGGCGGATAAGAACATTACATGGACGATTCTCGCCTTGTCGATGAGGGCCAGCGAGTACATCATGGACGAAATGAAAAAACAAAACATCTGACCTGGTTATGGATAGAAGGAAATCACTCAAACTGATTGCTACAGGTGCTATTGCTTCAGGTGCGGTGGCCGCAGGCTGTGCTACTTCCGATGAAAAGGCGGTAAAGAAAGAGGAACCTGCTTTCAACTTCGACAGGGCTGCCCCGGAACTGGAAAGAGATACCGCGCTCATGGCACAAACGTTCTTCACCAAAGAAGAAATGGAAACCATCACCGTGCTGGCCGATATCATCATCCCGGCGGATGACGTGAGCGGCAGCGCTTCGCAGGCCGGTGTACCAGCATTTATCGAGTTCATCGTGAAAGACATGCCCCGGCACCAGGTGCCCATGCGCGGTGGCTTGCGCTGGCTCAACCTGCAATGCCTTAAACGTTTCGAAAAACCTTTCGTGGCCTGTTCGCCGGAGCAAAGGATCGAAATCGTGGACCAGATCGCCTATCCCAACAAGGCCAAAAAAGAAATGGCGCAGGGCGTGGCCTTCTTTTCATTGATGCGGAACCTTACCGCAACGGGTTTTTACACTTCCGAAATGGGCGTAAAAGATATTGGTTACGCAGGGAACAAACCCAACCAGTGGAACGGCGTACCGGCAGAAGTGCTTGCGCAATACAACTTGGCATATTCCGAGAAGGAATTAAAAGAATGCCTGAGCTTTTAGTGGAAACGTTTAAACCTTAATGGCATCGAGTTTATCGGTACATTCCGCAAGCAATGCTGAAACTGGCTTACGCAGCACAGGATGTACAAATGTGCCTGCAATGTCATTCAGTGGCGTGAGCACAAACCTGCGGAAAGCCATCTGGGGGTGGGGGATGGTGAGTTCGGGGGTAGAAAGCACGAACTCATTGTAAAAAATAATATCAATGTCGATGAGGCGGGGACCATATTTTTCCTTCCTTACCCGTCCGCATTCCGCTTCAATAGCGAGCAATACGCTCAGTAGCTCGTGCGGCCCGAGTGCAGTCTCCACCAGCAAAGCCTGGTTGAGAAAAGCCGGTTGATCGGTTTTGCCCCAGGCTTCCGTTGCGTAAAAAGGGGATGTTTTTTGAATGGAACCGACCTTTTTCCCGATCAAAGTGGCCGCCAGTTCAAGATTTCTCCTTTTTTCACCTAAATTGCCGCCTATCAGTAAATAAGCCTGATTCATATATCCGCCAGGTTGAAGGCTGCAAATATCTTTAAATTTATTTTCAAAGAACCGGTAGCACAATGAGAAGTTTCTTCAAATTCTTTTTCGCCTCCCTGCTGGCGCTCGTCGTTTTTTCGCTGATAGGCTTTTTTATCATGATGATGGTGGTGGCCGGACTCACCTCAAAAGAGCCCGAAGCCGTTGCCGCGAAATCGGTGCTGGTGCTTGATCTTAGCCTGCCATACATGGAACAGGAACTGCAGGATCCCATCGCGGAACTTTCAGGAGAATCCGATCGCCTTGTACCTGGACTATACGATGTGGTAAGGCTGATTGACAAGGCCGCCAAAGATTCTTCCATTAAAGCGCTCTACATTAAAGCGGGCAATAACCCAAATGGGTTTGCCGCTTCTGAAGAAATCAGGAACGCTGTGATCCGCTTCCGGTCCAAAAGAAAACCGGTGATCGCCTACGCCGAATACATCTCGCAGAAAGCATATTTTGTGGCGAACGCGGCTAATAAAGTGTACGTGCACCCAAAAGGCGGCATGGAATGGATGGGCCTTTCAGCCCAGATACCTTTCATCAAAGGAACGCTGGATAAACTGGAAATAGAACCGCAGATATTTTACGCCGGCAAATTCAAAAGCGCTACCGAGCCGCTCCGCGAATATAAAATGACCGATGCCAACAAACTCCAGACCCTCGAAATGCTGGAGGATATGTATCGCCGTATGCTGGTTACAACGGCTGAGGCACGTCAGGTGGATACGGCTACGCTTCGTGCACTTACTTTAAACGCTGCTGTAAAGACCGCTCAGGATGCCGTTTCCCAAAAACTGATAGATGGGTTGAAATACGATGATGAAGTGAAAGCCGAGTTGCGCACGCACCTGAAACTCGCTAAAGATGCGGCCATCTCTTTCGTGAGCATGGGCAGTTATTCCAAAGCGGTGAATTACAAACGAACAGGCTCAATGTCTAACAGGATCGCTGTAATCTATGCGGAAGGAGATATCTTATCCGGGAAAGGCGCTGAAGGACAGATTGGTTCCGATACTTACCGTAATCTTATCCATAAAGCCCGCACCGATAAAGCCGTAAAGGCCATCGTGCTCCGGATCAATTCAGGTGGAGGTTCTTCCATCGCGAGTGAAACCATCTGGCGGGAATTGTCGCTCGCCCGGAAAGACAAGCCCGTTGTGGTGAGTTTTGGCGATGTGGCCGCTTCCGGCGGATACTATATGGCTTGCGCGGGCGATAGTATTTTCGCGCAGCCCAATACCATTACGGGTTCTATTGGCGTGTTCGGAATGATCTTCAACCTGAAACAGTTCATGGATCAAAAGCTGGGTGTTACATTCGATGGCGTAAAAACTGCACCATTGGCCGATATGGGCAATGCATTCCGGCCATTGAACGAAACAGAAAAAGCGTGGATACAACAGGAGATCGACCAGATATACCTCGATTTTAAAACCCGTGTTTCTGATGCCCGGAAACTTTCCATGGAGTATGTGGACAGTATCGCACAGGGGCGGGTATGGACAGGAGAGCGCGCGCTGAAACTTGGCCTGATCGATAAGCTCGGTGGGCTCGAAGACGCGATCGCCTGCGCTGCGCGCATGGCCAAAGTTTCCGATTACAGGGTGCGTGAATTCCCGGAGCCGCAATCCTTCCTGGATAAAATTTTCAACACAGGCAAAGAAGCCGTCAGGACAAATGCCCTGAAAGAAGAACTTGGTGCGGAAGGGTTCGCGCTTTACCAACGCGCCAGGTTCATCCGTCAGCACCTGAACCAGGCACAAACCCGTATGCCATTCGATATCCTGGTACACCCAGGCAGATTTTCCGTAGAACAATAATACATGAGTAAACAATACAGCCAGGTCAGGGCCACGATGGCCGTCGCGAAAGCGAGTCTGCGCGCTATTTTCAGAAGTCCTTCCACCGTGGTGTTCAGCCTCGGTTTTCCCCTGATTTTTATTCTGGTGTTCGGCTTCCTCGGAAGCGGCGGCAAAGTATCGTTGAAAGTAGGATTCGACCCCGCTTCCGATACCAGCAACATCGTGTTTCAGTCGCTGAAGGATTTAAAGGGACTAAATATTCAATCCGGTACTTACGCTTCAATGATGGAAGAATTGCAGAAAGGAAGAATGACCGCATTGCTGAACATCCTTCCGCCGAAGGCGGGCGATTCTTCCTATAGGATCAGCATCCTCACTTCTGATGCGGTGAACCCGCAACAGGTGCAGGTATTGCGTTCTTTGCTGGAAGGGAAGATCAGCGGGCTGAACGCGGCGCTTTTTCCTGACCGCCCCACCATCGCTGAGGTTGAAATAGCATCCCAGGCGGTGAAAGGGAGGGTGTATCGTACCATAGATTTTATTCTGCCGGGCCAGTTGGGCTTCTCCCTGCTGAGTGCCGGTGTTTTCGGCGTGGCGTTCCTTTTCATCGGCCTGCGCCAAACACTTGTGCTGAAGCGTTTTTTTGCCACACCGGTTACCCGCGCTTCCATCCTGGTGGGAGAGGGGATCAGCCGGGTCATCTTCCAACTTTCAACAGCCATCGTGATATTGCTTGTTGGGCATTTTTTCTTTCAATTTACGTTGGTGCATGGATGGGTCACTTTTATTGAATTGCTGGCGCTGAGTCTGATCGGACTGTTCGTTTTTATGGGCTTTGGCTTTGTGGTGAGCGGTATCGCGAAGAATGAATCGGCGGTGCCCCCCATCGCCAACATGGTGACCATGCCGCAGTTCCTGCTGGCGGGCACTTTTTTCTCCATAGACGCTTTCCCATCCTGGCTCCAGCCGTTTTGCAGGGTGCTGCCGTTAACTTACCTGAACGATGCCATGCGCAACGTGGCGTTTGAAGGGATGCACCTGGTGGATTGCGGTAAACAGCTTGGCGCATTGGGCATCTGGATCGTCCTGGTGTATGCCGCTGCCGTGAAGTTGTTCAGGTGGGAGTAGCCCTAAATTCGTAATATTGCAGCATGACCAGCAGTATTGAATTGATCCCTTCTTTCAAAATAGGCAATCCGTTCAGGGAAGGCGGCCAGGAACACGACCGGCACCTGCTCCTGGAGATCGGCGGCAGATCGGTTACACTCGCCGTGTACAACGGTGAAAAACAACTGCTCACCGGGCTGGAACATTACCAGTTGCCCGAATCGTTCGAAGAGATTTACCGCCAGTTGGAAGATTTCCTGCTCACCCATGAATGGATCAGGAAACAATACCGTGCGGTATGGATTTGTTTCAATACCAGCGACGCATTGCTTTTTCCCGAAGAACTGCACGATCCTTCCATCCAGGAATTGGTATTGAATACCGTTTCGGGTGATCTTCCCGATGGCGACGTGATCAATGAACTGGTAGAGAAATGCGGGTTCTATTGCGTGTACCGGGTGCCTTCTTCTTTGTATGACCTCATCGGCTCCCGTTTCGGAGAAGAATCTGCCACACATATTTATTCCGTTATGGCTCGCTTCAACGCGGTCAATCCCGTTCAGGATGAAATGGAGGTGGTGATTGGCGCAGGCAGAATGACGGTACAGCTTACATTGGATGGGAAACTTCAGCTGATGCAGTCTTACCCTTGCGGCAACGGCGTGGAAGCGGCATATTTCCTGTTGAATATCCGCCAGCAGTTTGGGCTGGACGCGGAAGCCATTCCGGTCGTATTGAGCGGGATGGTGGAAATGGACTCCGCGCTGGAACAGGAGATCAGTAAATATTTCCGGGAAACCCGCTTCGCGGAAAAACCTTCCGGTGTGGACCATACGGAAGAATTCAGTCAATACCCCGCACATTATTTTCATACCATATCTAAACTGGCATTATGCGTATCATCAGCGGTAGCTTAGGAGGAAGAAAAGTAAGTCCTCCCGCTAAAATGCCCTACACACGCCCCACCACCGATATCGCGAAAGAGGGGCTTTTCAACATCATTCAGAACAACATTGAAATAGAAGGCATCAAAACGCTGGATCTTTTCGGGGGCACCGGCAGCATCAGTTACGAACTGGGGTCCCGTGGTGCCGCTGATCAGACCATCGTGGAGAAGGACCCCACTATGCACGCTTTCATCAAAAAAACAGCGGCAGAACTTGGGTTGAAGCACCTTGATGTGGTGAAAAGTGAAGTGTTCAAATTCATGGACCTGTGCCAGGAGCAATACGATCTTATCTTCGCCGGCCCGCCGTATGCGCTGGAAACGATCGACCTGCTTCCGGTGAAAGTGGTGGAGAAAAAACTCCTGAAGCCTAACGGCTGGTTCATCCTGGAACATACGCCACGGAACAACTATGAAGGCTATCCGCTGTTCGTACAGGAACGGAACTATGGCACCACTGTATTCTCATTCTTCATCAACCGGTAATATGCAGGAAACAACCGTTGTGCCTTACTTTATTACGGGCATTGGTACCGATGTGGGCAAAACTGTATCGTCAGCGATTGTAGCACGTGCGTTGAACGCATGGTACTGGAAGCCCATCCAGGCCGGACTGGAACCCGGGACCGATCAGCAAACAGTTGCTGCGTTAGCGGATATGCCCGCCGAAAAAATACTGCCCGAAAGTTATCGTTTGCTGAAGCCCGCTTCCCCACACTGGGCCGCCAGGGACGAAAAGGTTCAGATCGATATTAAAAAGATCACGCGCGATTTCAGGAATATACTGGAACACATCAGCAAAACCTCTTCTGGGAAACAATACCTGTTGATTGAAGGCGCAGGCGGTATCATGGTGCCGCTCAACGAAAAACAGTTTGTTGGGGATATGATCAAACAACTGAGTATCCCTTCAATTTTAGTGAGCAGGCATTACCTGGGAAGCATCAACCACTCCATGCTTTCGGCAGAGTACTGCAGGATGAAAGATATTGAAGTGAAAGGCTGGATCTTCAATGGAAGCTATGGGCATTATGCCGATGAAATATGCCACTGGAGCGGGTTGCCCCAACTAGCCGCGTTCCCCGAACTGCCAGCCATCACCCCGGAAACAATTGCCGCGCAGGCCACGGAGTGGGCGGATACTTTAAAAAGGATACTATGACCAAAAAAGAACTCCGGAAAATATACATCGAAAAAAGGAACGCGTTATCCGAAAGGGAGGTGCTCCGTGCCGACGACCTGCTCCTGATCCGGTTCCAGCAATTGTATTTCGAATCACTGAACGTGGCGCACAGCTATATGGCCGGTCCCGGGAAGAAAGAATTTGATACCACGCATATCCTCGATTACCTCCGCTTTCAGTACCCCGAACTGGTGGTGGCCGTTCCCCGTATTTATCCCGGCTCTTTTGAAATGGAACACATTGTTGTGGACGATGACACCGTTTACCAACCCAATACCTGGGGTATCCCCGAACCAATAGAAGGAACGGTGATTGAACCTTCAGCCATTGACCTGGTATTGGTGCCGCTGCTCTGTTTTGATGAACGCGGTTACAGGGTGGGCTATGGAAAAGGTTATTACGACCGCTTCCTGGCGCAATGTCGGCCCGATGTGGTTAAGCTGGGATTATCTTATTTCGAACCTGTTCCCGTTATCACGGATGCCGCTGATTTTGACGTACCTTTAAATTACTGTATCACACCGGAAAATAGCTATGAATTTTAATTTCCCGCTGCTGAAGCCGGTCCGCATGTTGTTGCTGCCAATCTCCCTGCTGGCCGGTATTTATATTTTTATCAGGAACAAACTCTACGATAAGGGCATTTTGCGCTCCGCGAGGTTCAGTCTGCCGCTGATCGGTGTAGGTAACCTCGCGTTGGGCGGAACGGGCAAATCGCCTATGGTAGAATACATTGTTCGTTTACTGAAAGACCAATACAACGTGGCTACCCTAAGTCGTGGTTACAAAAGGAAAACAAAGGGTTATGCGCTGGCTGGTGTGGATACCACCGCATTGGAGATTGGGGATGAACCCATGCAGTTCCACAGGAAATTCCCTGGTATTTCAGTAGCGGTGGGAGAAGAAAGAATTGTAGCCATTCCCCAACTGCTGCACGACCGGCCCGATACGCAGGCGATTATTCTCGATGATGTATTCCAGCACCGTCCGGTGCAGCCCGGGTTAAACATCCTCCTTACGGATTACAGCAACCTTTATACACGGGACTGGTTCATGCCCACCGGTGATTTGCGGGATGAGCGCCGTTCCGCCAGAAGAGCGGATATTATCGTGGTTACCAAGTGTCCGGATGATCTTTCAGCAGAAAAGAAAAAAGAAATATTGGCTGAAATAAACCCGGTACCAGGGCAGGAAGTTTATTTTTCGGCTATCCATTACGGTGAACCATATCATATCATCAAAGGAAATACCGCCCCGCTGGTAGAAGAAACCGAAGTATTGCTGGTGTCCGGCATCGCCAATCCGCGCCCGTTGAAACAATACCTGCAGGAGCATACCAAGACCTATTGGATGATGGCCTATGGCGATCACCACATCTTCTCGATAGACGATCTAAAAGAGATCATACGGAAGTTTCAGTCGCTCACTAATCCCGATAAACTAATTCTTACCACCGAAAAAGATGCGGTACGGTTATTGAAATTTGGCAAAGAACTGTCGGAACTTCCTGTGTTCGTGCTGCCTGTGGAGCACCGCATTTTATTCGGGGAAGCTGAACAATTTAATAGCAGAATCCTTACATTCATAGAGAAATTCCCTATGAACCATAATACACTTTCATGAAGAAAAAAAAACAAGGCAAACCAGGCAAGAAGAGATCGGCTCCGGAACTCAGTTTCAGGGGTAAACTGGAAGTGTCGCGCTCCGGAATGGGCTTCGTGATCGTGGATGGTCTCGAAAGGGATATCATGATCCGTCCTTCCGATATGCTTACCGCTTTGCACGGGGATACCGTAAAAGTGGACGTAACGAAAGACAATCCTGTGAGCGGGAGGATGCAGGGCGTGATCACCGAAGTGATCAGCCGGAAACAAACGGATTTTACCGGAACCATACAGGTGAGCAGGAACTTTGCGTTCTTTACCGCCGACAACGATAAACCTATGCCCGATATCTACATTCCGCTTACCGAGTTGAATGGCGCGGAGAACGGGCAAAGGGTGGTGGCCCGCATCACCAGATGGGAAAAAAATAAAAAGCCGGAAGGCGTGGTGGTCAGCCTGCTGAGCAGTGAAGACGCCAACGACGCGGCCATGAAAGAAATACTGCTGGAGAACGGCTTCCCGCTCGATTTCCCGGATGAGGTTATGGAAGAGGCGGCCAGGTTGCCGGACGTGATCTCCAAAGCGGAGATTAAAAAAAGAAAGGACTTCAGAAAAATACTCACCTTCACCATTGATCCGGTGGATGCCAAAGATTTTGATGATGCCATCTCTTACCGCAAAACAAAATCGGGGTATGAGATTGGGGTGCACATCGCCGATGTGAGTCATTATGTTGAACCCGGGACTGAACTCGATAAAGAGGCCTACAAAAGAGCGACTTCCGTTTACCTGCCGGACAGGGTGAATCCCATGTTGCCGGAGCAGATATCGAACGTGTTGTGTTCCCTCCGGCCCAAAGAAGAGAAACTCGCTTTCTCCGCCGTTTTCGAAATGGATAAAAAGGGAACGGTGAAAAAATACTGGATCGGCAGGACGGTTATTTATTCCGACCACCGGTTCACCTATGAAGAAGTGCAGGAAATCATTGAAAAAAGGGAAGGACTATACGCAGAAGAAATACTGCACCTCAACCAGTTGGCGCAGCAATTCAGGAAAGAAAGGTTCGATAAGGGCGCCATCAATTTCTCTTCTACGGAAGTACGTTTCAAACTGGATGAGAAAGGTAAACCCGTTGGCATTGTAGTAAAAGAAAGTAAGGAATCGCACCAGTTGATCGAAGAGTTTATGTTGCTGGCGAACCGCACGGTCGCCACCCATGTTTCCGAGATCAAATACAAGGATAAGGAGGTGCCGTTCCCATACCGTGTGCACGATCAGCCCGATGAAGAGAAACTAAAGCCATTCGTGGAGTTCGCGCTCAAATACGGGCACCGGTTCGACCTTACTTCTCCAGAAAAAATCGCGGCCTCATTCAATGGAATGCTCGCCGCTGTTCACGGAAAGCCGGAACAACATGTTTTGGAACAACTTGGTATCCGCACCATGGCCAAAGCGATTTATACTACCGGAAATATTGGTCACTATGGGTTGGGATTCTCCCATTACGCGCACTTCACTTCACCCATCCGCCGGTACCCTGATGTGATGGTACATCGGATTGTGCAGGAATGTCTGGATAACAATATTCATCCCGATAAACGCCTGGAAGAGAAATGCAAACACTCCAGTGAACGGGAACGTGCGGCCATGGATTCTGAACGCGCATCCAACAAATACAAGCAGGTGGAGTACATGCACAATTACCTCGGCGATGAGTTTGAAGGCGTGATCTCCGGCGTTTCTTCCTTCGGCTTCTGGGTGGAAACCGTGGAACACAAATGCGAAGGATTGGTGAGCATCGCGAGTTTGAGTGACTACGATGAATTCCGGCATGTGGAATCGGATTACGCCCTGGTGGGCAGAAGAAGTGGCCGGAAGTTCAGGATGGGTGATAAAGTGACCATCAAAGTAGTGGCGGCGAATCTCACCAAGCGGCAGCTTGATTATGAATGGGTGATTGCCTCGGCTATTAAGGAGGAACACGAAGAACAGCGTCCTCCAAGGAAAAAAGACCAGCAAAAGAAAGGTGGTTCCGGCCAGAAGCAGAAGCCCGGCAAAAAGAAATCAGCAAAAAAACAATAGGCGTACATGCACTCGTTTGAAGAACTTACCCGTTTATTCCTGGAAAGATTTGAGCACCGGCATTTCCCGGAAACACCGGCCAGCCTGTATGATCCCGCACACTATTTCCTGGGCCTGGGCGGCAAACGCATCCGTCCCGTAACCTGCCTTATGGGCAACGAACTGTTCGATGACATCATCGCCGATTCCTGGCACGTGGCCACCGCCATTGAGCTGTTCCATAATTTCACCCTCATCCACGATGACATCATGGACAAGGCGCCGCTGCGCCGCGGCATGGAAACCGTGCACACCAAATACGGCGATAGCACCGCGTTGCTGGCCGGTGATGTAATGCTGGTGGTGGCTTACGATCATATCAATAAAGTACAGTCTGGTTACATCCATAAAATCATGTACCTGTTCAACAAAACGGCACGTGAAGTATGTGAGGGACAGCAACTGGATATGGATTTTGAAAAAAGAGCGTATGTAAGCCTGAACGAATACATCCGCATGATAGAACTGAAGACCTCCGTACTGCTGGCCGCCAGTCTGCAGATGGGTGCGGTATTGGGTGGTGCCGGAGATGCCAACCAACATCATCTCTACGAATTCGGCAGGAACCTGGGCATCGCGTTCCAGGTGCAGGACGATTACCTGGATGCCTTCGGCGATCCTAAAAAATTTGGAAAGCAGGTAGGAGGGGACATCCTCTCCAATAAAAAGACCTTCCTCATGATCCACGCGCTGGAAACGGCCACCGCTTCGCAAAAACAGGAACTGGTACGGCTGATGGAAGAAAGCCCCGCCGATAAGGTCGAGAAAGTACTGAACGTGTTCCGGGATTGCGGTGTGGATGAATGGGCGCTCCGCCTGAAACAACAATACCTTGATACAGCCATACAACACCTTGAAGATATTGCCGTACTTTCGGCACGGAAAGAGCCGTTGAAAAAACTGGCCTCCTTCCTGATCCAACGGGAACACTAAAAACTGCTACCTAAACTAACCGACACCAATGGCCAGTAAACTTTTCAGGAAGAAATCCATTGAATCCATCAAACGTGAATACGAAGCCGGCCAAACGGAGCATGGCAAAATGAACAAGGTCCTCAATGTCCGCGACCTTACTTTTCTCGGTATTGCCGCGGTGGTGGGCGCCGGTATTTTCTCCACCATCGGTGGTGCCGCTTACAACGGCGGACCCGGTATTTCTCTCCTGTTCGTCATCACGGCCATCACCTGCGGGTTCTCAGCATTGTGTTATGCGGAATTCGCGAGCCGGGTACCGGTTGCGGGAAGCGCATATACCTACTCGTATGTTGCTTTCGGGGAACTGATCGCCTGGGTGATCGGCTGGGCCCTGATACTGGAATACGCTATTGGTAATATTGTGGTGGCCATTTCCTGGAGCGGGTATTTCAACAACCTGCTCGTACACATTTTCAATATCCATCTTCCCGACTGGATGCTGGTAGATCCTCAATCGGCGGCATCGGCCTTTAAAACCGCCACAACGGCCCTGGCATCGGGTACAGTCACCGATCCGGAGCAACTGAAAAGTTACGCCTTCGTAGTAGAAGCCTACAACAAAGCGCCGCAGATCGGCAGCACAAAAATATTCTTCAACCTGCCCGCCTTCGTGGTGGTGGCGCTCATTACGTGGATCGCTTATATTGGGATCAAGGAGAGCAAGCAGGCTTCTAATTTTATGGTTATCTTCAAAGTGGCCGTCATCATTTTCGTGATCATCGCCGGCGCGTTTTTCGTGGACACAAACAACTGGGTTCCGTTCATGCCGAATGGATTTGAAGGCGTGCTGAAAGGTGTTTCCGCGGTATTCTACGCGTATATCGGCTTCGATGCTATTTCCACCACCGCCGAAGAATGTAAAAATCCGCAGCGCGATATGCCCCGCGGCATGATCTATTCCCTCCTGATATGCACGGTATTGTACATCCTCATCGCCCTCGTCTTAACAGGCATTGAAAACTATGCCGCTTTCAAAGACGTGAACGATCCGCTGGCTTTCGTCTTCGAAAAACGTGCACCCTGGATCGAGAAGATCATCTCCATCAGCGCCGTGGTGGCCACCACTTCAGTATTACTCGTATTCCAGCTTGGTCAGCCCAGGATATGGATGAGCATGAGTCGCGACGGATTATTACCTAAAAAATTCCAGCAGATCCATCCCAAATACCAGACCCCCTCTTTCGCTACCATCATCACGGGTATCATTGTAGGCGCGGGCGCGCTTTTCCTGGAGGGCGGACTGGTAACTGATCTTACCAGCATTGGTACTTTTTTCGCTTTCGTGCTGGTATCCGGTGGGGTATTGCTGCTGCCGCCCGCAGCCAAAGAGCCGGGCAAGTTCAAACTGCCGTATGTGAACGGGCAGTTCATTGTGCCCGGACTGTTGGCCATCTTTATCTGGCTCTTCCGGGTACGTATAAGCGATGCTTTTACCAATATCGGCAACGAAGGGTACCAGGAAATCCTGTTCCTGCTGTTCCTCGCCGTGGCGCTGCTGCTCACGGTGCTTACTTTTATCCGTAAATATTCGTTGATCCCGATTATGGGTGTGCTCTCCTGTTTGTACCTGATGATAGAGATTCCCGCGGTGAGCTGGAAATGGTTTTTTGTGTGGATGGGGCTGGGGCTGGCGATTTATTTTCTGTACGGGCGGAAGAATAGTAGGTTGGCGTAAAGCGGTTTTGCGGATTCGCGTGGAAAGGAATATTTCTCGCAACGACGCTACGGCGCAACGTTGGCGTAATATTATGTTCTATTCTGTTGCTTTATTTTATAATTGGGGATTTTATTTTCTATTTTTTTTGAGTGGAAAGAATAGAAATAAGAATCCTGTAACAATGCACGCTTAAAACAACAGCTTTACTACAAAAAGCCGTCCCTTAACTCGACAGCCCGTTGCGCCGTGGCGTCGTTGCGAGAAAAAAACTTCCCTCACAGAAACCATCCAAAACATAATGAACGCCTTGCGTCCTTGCTCCTGCGAGGAACGAAGCAGTGCGTCGTTGCGAGGCACGAAGCAATCACGTGAAACTGCGCCAAAAGAAAAACGGCCCTCCTCCCGGAAGACCGTCTTCAAAATCATTATCAGAAAAGCCTATAAACTCGCCGCAAGCTCAGTACCCATTTTCACATAATCAGCATTATTAGCAGCCTTTGCCAGTTCCACACAGGTTTTCGCGCTTGCTTTCGCGCCTGCTTTATCACCGGCGTCTTTTTGGATTTTAGCTTTCAGGAGGTACATCCAGAAAGGCTTCTGACCGGCCTTTTCAGCGGATTCGATGGCCCCGTTTGCATAGCTGAGCGCTTTGGTCAGGTCTTTTTCCCACTCGTAGTAGAAGTTGGCGGCCTGGAAGTAGGGCTTGCGGTCGCTTTCCATGGCTTTGTCGAGCTGGGCTTTGAGGCGGTCCTTCACTTTTGTTTTCACGGGAATAGCCACGGCGGTGTTCTCCCACATGATATGAATTTCGCAGCTTTCGTTCTGCACGTTGGCGATCTGCATGGTGAAGGTCTCGTTTTTGGTAGCTGTTTTCATGGAAGGCACTTTCAGGCGAACCACATCTTCGGCTTCTTTATAACCATCAACACCCCAGTTGCCGATGCCTTTGTTGAGCACAATCTCCCATTCGTTCTTTTGGGGAATGGTGTAAATGGCGTAGCTGCCGGTATCAATCTGCTTGCCGCCAATTTCCACCACATCGGTGAATTTCACGCGGGTGGCGTTGTTTGCGCCGGTGCGCCACAATTTACCCCAGGGCACCAGGTTGCCGAATACTGTTCTTCCTTTTGCGTTCGGACGGGAATAAGTAAGTTCGATGCTGCCCAAACCAAATGCCTGCTTAATGTTTTGAGTGGTGCTGGGCTGTGGCATGTTTACCTGGGCGAAAGCGCCGTAAGCCATGCACGCGGCAACGAACGTAGAAATGATCTTTTTCATCACGTAGAGTTTTATTGATTGGATTGCAAATTTGAAATAATTTTCAAAGATAGGAGTTATAGATATGCTACAGGCATTCTCTATATTTACAAACAGGGAAGTTTTATCCCTGCCCGACCATAAACCATCGCGGATGAGGATATGCTTTTTTTTGCTCCTTTTTACTTTGCTTGCGCCGGGTATGGTACGCGCCCAGCAAAAGGACAGTGTGTTGCAGCATGGTATTAACCTGTACAACGCAGGAAACTACAGGGAAGCGGTAACCGTATTTGAGGGACGTTTGAAAACCGCCGAGAAAGAAAAAGACCTGCCAGCGCAAACCATTCTTTGTAATAACCTCGGCAATGCCTGCTCTCAAAAAGGTGATGCGGTAAAGGCGCTTGGGTATTACCAACGGTCCGTGAAACTGGCGGAAACACTGGGCAACGATACGGCAAGGGCGAAAGCCATCAAAAATATCGGAACGTTATACGAATCTCAGAAAGACTTTGAGGCCGCACTCCGGCATTACCAGGAAGCCGAAATACTTGCTGAAAAAATCAGAGATTCCCTGATCCTGGCCGATTGCGCCAACAACAGGGCCATGATACTGGAGCAACAACAACGTTATGATACCGCGTTGAAAGCATACCGGCAGGCATTGGGTATTTACGAGCGCAAAAACCTTGACGACCGCGTGGCACTTACGCTGAACAATATGGGCGTGTTGTATAAAACGCAGGGAGATTATGCAAAAGCCCTGGAATACTACGGCCGTTCAGCACAACTTTCAGAAAAGATTGGCGACCAGTTTTTCGTGGCCGCGAACTATATTAATATGGGGAACGTGCACCGGTTGCTGAAACAGCACAAACAAGCCGTGGCACTTCATGAGCAATCGCTGGCCGTAGGTGAAAAAAACAGTATGGCCACCATCATCACGGAAGCCTATGCGAACCTCTCGGAGGATTATGCCGCAGCCGGGGATTTTGCCAAAGCGTACAGTTTGCATAAACGGTACAAAGCCGTACAGGATAGTTTCCTGAATGTGGAAAGATCGCGCCAGCTTGCGGAAATGCAAACCAGGTTTGAAACGGAAAAGAAAGAACAGCAGATCACATTGCTGAACAAGCAGAATACCATCCAGCAATTGACCATCGGGAAAAGAAATACCACCATCGGCATCATCGCTATTGCTTTCCTGGCCGCGATAGCACTGGGATTACTCTTTTATAACCGTTACAAATTAAAACAGGAAACGCGCTTACAGGCCGCCGTTATGGAGCAGCAGGATATCGCTGCCAAAGCCGTGATTGAAGCGGAAGAACAGGAGCGGCGCCGCATCGCCGGAGACCTGCACGATGGGTTGGGACAATTGTTCTCCGCTGTGAAAATGAACCTCTCGGAATTTGCGCACCGCGTGGAAGAGATCGCCAAACCTGAGGATAAATCATTGCTCGATAAAACCATAGCCATTACCGATGAAAGCTGCCGGGAAATACGTTCCATCTCCCACCAGATGATGCCGAATATATTGCTGAAATCAGGACTGGTGAGTGCAGTAAGGGATTTTATCGATAAGATTCAATCTTCACGCCTTAAAATAAGAGTAGATACATTCGGGCTGCAGGAACGGCTTGATCCGCACATTGAAACCGTGCTGTACCGGGTGATCCAGGAGTCGGTAAACAACGTGATCAAACATTCCGGCGCGGATACACTGGATATCCAGATGCACAAAGAGGAAACCGAAATATCCATCACCATTGAAGACAACGGGAAAGGTTTCGATGTGAAGGATGTGGAAGCATTCGCGGGAATCGGGTTAAAGAATATGATGAACCGCATCGCAGTATTGAAAGGACATATTGAGTTCGATTCCGCGCCGGGAAAAGGCACGGTGGTATCCGTGAGCCTGCCCTTGAACGGGAGCGCCTGATCACTTGTTGTACGCGGGATGAAAGCGTTGTAAGGTTTCGCGCAGGTATTCCCGGTTAAGGTGCGTATAAATTTCGGTGGTGGTAATACTTTCGTGACCCAGCATTTCCTGGACCGCACGCAGGTCGGCGCCGCCTTCCACGAGGTGCGTCGCAAAGGAGTGGCGGAAGGTGTGGGGAGAAATGCTTTTCTCAATGCCCGCGGTCCTTGCCAGGTCCTTCAAAATAAGGAAGATCATAACCCTTGTGAGGCGTTTCCCCCGTCTGTTCAGGAAAAGTATGTCTTCTTCTCCTGGTTGAACGGGTTGCAACCTTCTTACCGTATCCATATAAATGGCGATGTATTTCAACGCTTCTGATCCGATGGGGACCAGCCTTTCTTTATCGCCTTTGCCCGTTACACGGATGAATTCGAGGTCGGGGAAAATGCAGGATATTCTCAGGTTTACCAATTCTGAAACGCGCAGTCCGCAACTGTAGAGTGTTTCCAGCATAGCCTTGTTACGTGTGCCTTCCGGTTTGCTGAGGTCTATGGCATCAATGAGCGCCTGGATGTCTGTTACACTTAATACATCAGGAAGGGCGCGTTGTAAACGTGGCGCTTCGAGTAACAAAGCCGGATTACTGGAAATAAGTTGTTCCTGCTGGCAATACCGGAAGAACGCCTTTATGCCCGAGATAATCCGGGCCTGCGAACGGGCCGTCATACCCAGCGCTGCGATCTGGCCGATGAATGTTTCGAGTTGCGCCAGTGTAATATCTGAAGGAGAAGTGCCGGGGGCTTCCGCTTCGAGGTACTGAATAAGCTTGTCCAGGTCGTAGCCGTAGGCTTCCACGGAAGTATCAGCCAGTGATTTTTCCAACTGAAGGTATGCTTTGAATCCTTTGCGGTACGCTTTCCACATGGCTCAAATATCCTCAAAAAACGCAAACCTGGCCATATGGTGTTCCACCATGAGGGAGAGTACACTGAACTGAATGTTTTTCCAATAGGGATGGAGGGCCATGTATTGTCTGGCCGCATCTTCCAGCATACCGATCTTTTTCCATGATACAGCCGCTTCGGGCCATCCGAATGCGTCGCTGAAACGGGTTTTCACTTCAATGATGTGTAAGGTGCCGTTCTTTTCAGCGATAATATCAATCTCTTTTCTGCCTGTGCGCCAGTTGCGTTGCAGGATGCGGAACCCATTCCGGCTGAGCCACCATGCGCCCGCGAATTCGCCTAAATTCCCCCTGATTTGTTGGATGCCCATGCGATACCTTTATATTTGTAACCATTAGATGAAAACTATGACAACTACGAAAAGGATATTTCCCCTGCATGGGAAGGTACAACACTACGCCTGGGGTGGCAACCGTTTTATCCCCGAACTGTTGGGGGAGAAAAACACCGATCAGCAACCGTTCGCCGAATACTGGATGGGTGCACACGACCAGGTACCGTCTTTGATTGAAACAGAAAATGGCGTACAACTCGGATTGAACACCTTCATCCGTGAAAATACGGTGGATGCACTCGGTGAATCAACCGCCCGCGCCTTCGGCAGATTACCCTTTCTGTTTAAGGTGCTGGATGTAAAAGAAATGCTGTCGATACAGGTGCATCCCACGCGCGAAGAAGCCATCAAAGGATTCGCCAGGGAAGAGGCGGCGGGAATGCCAGCGGGTGACCCTTCCCGTAATTATAAGGACGATAACCACAAACCAGAGGTAATGGTGGCCCTCAGCGATTTCTGGCTGCTCCATGGTTTCCGGAAAAAAGAAGCCATCCGCCATGCACTGGAACAGCAGGCCGCCTGGCATGCCCTGATCCCCGTACTCGAAGAAAAAGGAATAAAAGGGCTGTACGAAACCGTGATGAATGCCTCGCAGGAAGAAGTGGACAAGATGCTGGCACCTCTGGCCGAACAGGTGTTGCCGCTGTATAAAGACAACCTGCTCTCCAAAGCCGATCCCGCTTTCTGGGCAGCGCGCGCCATCGAACAATACAGCGGCGGAAAAACCGAAAAGCTGGACCGTGGCATATTCTCTATTTACTTTTTTAACCTGGTGCACCTGAAGGAAGGAGAGGCTATTTTTCAGGGGGCTGGAATTCCACACGCTTATCTTGAAGGGCAGAACATGGAGCTGATGGCCAATTCAGACAATGTGCTGCGTGGCGGGTTAACCCCAAAGCATATTGATGTGGCCGAACTTATCAGGCATACTTCTTTCGAAGAAGTAACGCCCGCAGTGATGCAACCTACAGCAGGAGAAGACGGCTCCATCGAATACCCGTGCCCGGTACCTGATTTTTCGATGAATGCGGTGGAATTGTCCACCGGTGGGAAATGGTCGCAGAAAAGTTATTCGGCGGAAGTCGTGTTTGTTCAGAAAGGACAGGTGGAACTGGTAAGCGGTGACACGGTACTGCCTTTGACAACCGGCAGCGCTGCATTCGTGATGGCTGATACTCCGTATGAACTGGTAGGTACGGCCCAGGCTACCGTGTTTATCGCCGGTGTTCCACGGTGAAAAAACGTGGAATAAGGAAAAGAATATTGGTTACTTTTGCATCAGAACGTTAAAACAGAAGCATGAAACTGAACAGATCCACCATAGTTATTTTTGTTGTGATGGTAGTGCTGGCGGCCCTTTACCGGCTTGTACCCGAACGTCCGCTTGGTTTTGCCCCGCAGATCGCGATGGCGCTTTTTGGTGGTGCCGTTATTAAAGACAGAAAGTTCGCCTTTGCGCTTCCACTGCTTTCCATGTTTATTTCCGATTTGCTTTACGAATTGGCTTATACCCAGGGATGGCTGTCCATGCAAGGTTTTTATGAAGGACAATTTACCAACTATGTGCTGTTCGCCGGACTTACCCTTATCGGTTTCCTGCTCCGCGACCTGAAAGTTTTCAAAATAATGGCAACCACCATTGTTGGCCCGACCTTGTTCTTCCTGGCCTCGAACTTTTTCGTATGGCTGGAAGGCGCCGGTTTGAATCGTCCTAAAACATGGGATGGGCTGGTGATGTGTTATACAGATGCGGTTCCTTTTTATGAAGGAAGCCTGGTTTCAACCGTGTTTTTCTCCGTGGTGTTGTTTGGTGGATATTTCTTCATCAATGGGATGAAGGAAGTGAATAAGGTGGAAACAGCAGGGTAGGTGGAGTATGTATTAAGTTTAGAATATCAACTGATAAAGAAAATGGGGTATCAAAAAATTGATACCCATTTTCTTTATCAGTTAGGAATATTTTCCCATTTATTTGATGCCCAACGTGTTTCTCAGTTTATCAAAGGGCTTACCCGTGGCGTCGTCGCGCCGTTGCGAGAGACCTGCTTTCCGCTTCTATGAAATGGCTTATTAAAAGTTATCCCCCCGCTTCATACCCATAATCTACCAGTAAATCCCTGCCATCAGCGGCTCGGGTAGCCAACTCATCACAACGGTTGTTGTAAGGATTATCCGCATGTCCTTTCACCCAAACAAAACGTATCCGGAAAGGGCGCGACAATTCATAATACTTCCGCCACAAATCCGGGTTCTTCTTCCCCCCTTTAAAATTGTTCGCGATCCACCCATTCAGCCAGCCCTTCTCAATCGCGTTCACCACATACTGACTATCGGAATAGATCACTATGGGCAGATCGGTTCTTTTCAACTGCTCCAGGCCCGCGATTACGGCCCAGAGTTCCATGCGGTTGTTGGTCGTTTTCCGGAAACCCTGAGAAAGTTCTTTTACTTTATCGCCCCACATCAATAAAGTGCCGTATCCTCCGGGGCCGGGATTACCCCGTGAAGAACCATCTGTATATATCGTGATCTGGTTGGTGGTCATTTTTTAACATCCGTTTGAGCGGCAAAACTAAGGATTGAAGTAAACAAGCGTTGTTTTATTTTATCATAAACAAGGAAAATATAGTATTGATTCCCAGTAGAATAAAAAGGCTATTTTAATTTTTAAACCTGGAATACGCCCGTTTTAAATGGGGCGATTTCCGGGTTATGACTGGCTGCGGATAATCCCTCAGAAATGACTTTCCGGGTATCCATCGGGTCAATGATCGCATCCACCCAAAGCCTTGCGGCAGCATAATATGGAGAGGTCTGGATTTCATATTTTGCTTTGATCTTATCAAGCAGTTCCTTTTCTTCCTCGGGGGCCACCGTTTTGTCCTGGGCTTTCATCGCCGAGACCTGAATCTGCAACAATGTCTTAGCGGCCTGTTCACCACCCATCACCGCGATCTTCGCGGAGGGCCATGCGTAGATGAAGCGCGGATCGTATGCCTTGCCGCACATGGCGTAATTGCCGGCACCGTAAGAGTTCCCGATGATGATCGTGATTTTGGGCACTACAGAATTGGCCACTGCGTTCACCAGTTTGGCGCCGTCTTTGATGATGCCCGCGTGTTCGCTCCTGGAACCTACCATAAAACCGGTGACATCCTGGAGGAAAACAAGTGGGATGGTCTTCTGGTTACAATTCTGAATAAACCTGGCTGCCTTATCGGCGCTGTCGTTATAGATCACGCCACCCATCTGCATTTCACCTTTCTTACTCTTCACGATCTTTCTTTGGTTGGCCACGATGCCTACTGCCCATCCATCAATTCGGGCGTATCCGCAGAGAATGGTCTGACCATAATCTGATTTGAACGCATCAAAACTTCCTCCATCCACAATTCTTTCAATCACTTCCATCATATCGTAGGGCTTGCTTCCGTCTGAAGGGAAAACACCGTACAATTCTTCGGGGTTTTTCCCCGGCGCAACGGGTATAATTCTATCAAAAGAAGCTTTGGCCGGTGCACCGATCTTATCCATGATGCGCTTAACCTGGTCCAGACACGCTTCTTCAGTATCGAATTTATAATCGGCGATGCCTGAAATGGATGTATGTGTGTCAGCGCCACCCAATGTTTCCGCGTCCACCTCTTCTCCTATGGCGGCTTTTACGAGGTAGGGGCCGGCAAGGAAAATAGACCCTTTCCCGGTCACCATCAGTGTTTCATCGCTCATGATGGGAAGGTATGCACCACCAGCCACGCAGGCGCCCATTACGGCGGCAATCTGTGTGATGCCCATCGCACTCATTTTCGCGTTGTTGCGGAATATCCTTCCGAAATGTTCTTTATCGGGGAAAATCTCATCCTGCATCGGGAGGTAAACACCGGCACTGTCTACCAGGTAAATAACGGGGAGGTGGTTTTCCATGGCGATCTCCTGTAAACGCAGGTTTTTCTTTCCTGTGATCGGGAACCAGGCTCCGGCTTTCACCGTCTGGTCGTTCGCGACCACGAGGCACTGGCGTCCGCTTACATACGCCATTACGGCCACGGTGCCGCCCGCAGGGCAACCGCCTTCCGCTTCGTACATGCCAAAGCCAGCAAGTTGTCCGATCTCTATTATGGGAGCGGTTTTATCACACAAATAGGCGATGCGTTCACGGGCCGTTAGTTTACCGCGCTCTTTTTGTTTGGCAATGGCTTTTTTGCCGCCACCCAGACTAACTTCATCGAGGTGCCGGCGCAGTTTCGCCAAAGCCTGTTTCATGGTGTCTTCCTGTTGGTTAAAAGTGATGTCCATACGGCATTATTTCTTTGTGATGTTAGGTAGTTTTTTAAAAATACGGGTTTTCCCAACAGAAGGCGTTGTAAGTTTGTTGCAACTTGGTTGAACAGAAAGGTATGAAGCAAGGAAAGTTCCCCTGGAAATGGATCGTGGCAATCGTGCTGGTTATCGGTATCAAATGGTTCTCCGTACACCATCCTTCGGTGGAACGGTATTATTCCAATGGGGTTTACCCTCCCCTTGCAAGACTGCTCCGCACTTTATTCGGCTGGCTTCCTTTCAGCCTGGGTGATGCGTTGTATGTGCTGTTACCCCTCACCGTTATATGGTGGCTGGTGCGCTGGATCAAAAGAATGCTGAAAAGGCAACTGCCTGAAAAATGGGGGATACTTGTGCTGAAACAGGCTGGGGGCTTCGCTTTAACTATCTATATCTGTTTTTATACTTTGTGGGGATTGAACTATTCGAGGTTAGGTGTGCGCGACGTATTAAAGCTGGATGTGCACGCGTATGAAACTGCGGAACTGGTTACGGTGATGGAAATAATCTCCTCCAAACTTACTGCGGAAGCCGCATTGGTGAACGAAGCGCACCGCGATTCGCTGAAAAAGATGCGTTTTATGCGAGCCGAAGTGCAGAAAGCGTATGATGCCCTCTCTAAGACTATTCCCGAACTTTCGTTCAGTAACATGTCGCTGAAAAGATCCCTGTTTGGAAGGGTGGGAAACTATACCGGCTTTTCAGGCTATTTGAATCCTTTCACGAATGAAGCACACCTTAACCGTACCATTCCATGGTTTTATCAACCTGCCGTAGCCTGCCATGAAATCGCGCACCAGATCGGTATTTCCAGTGAGGCGGAAGCGAATTTCGTGGGATATCTTTCCTGTAAATCATCGCCCAGCGCTATCTTCCGGTATTCGATCTATTACGATATGTTCTTTTATGGCATGCGTGAATTAAGAAGAAGGGACAGTACGCTGGCCAAAGGATTTCTTGAAAACGCGCATCCACAGGTGAAAAAAGACAGGGCCGCTTACAAGAAGTTCCTCGACGAGCACCGCTCCGTACTTGAACCGATGGTAGACAGTTTCTATGATGCTTATCTCCGTGCGAATGAACAATCTTCCGGTATCCGTAGTTATGATGAAGTGATCGGATTACTGATGGCCTGGTACAGGAAGTATGGGCTGGAAGCCATTTGATAATGACCGTGCACCCTGGTACAAACCTTGCAAACATTGTTCAAACCGGCAGTATGAAACTATTGATAGCACTACTTATTCCTTTAGCGGTTGGCTTTACCGGCAGTTATTTTACAACGCCTGAGATACAGGGTTGGTACAGTACATTGAACAAACCCTGGTTCCAGCCGCCCAACTGGTTGTTCGGCCCTGTGTGGACGAGTCTCTATATCTTAATGGGAATCGCCATGTACCTGATCTGGAAGCAATCGGACAGCACGCCCGGTAAAAAAGGCGCTTTGTATATTTATGCGGTACAGCTGGTGTTCAACTTTTTTTGGTCGATGATCTTTTTCAGGTTCCATGCCTTAGGCTTCTCGATGGGCTGGATCGTTGTGCTGTGGTTGCTGATCCTCCTCACGATCTTCCGCTTTGGCAAAATATCTTCCACGGCGGCATGGTTGCTGGTTCCTTATATCAGTTGGGTGAGTTTCGCTTCCATCCTGAATTTCACGATCTGGCAGCTCAATTAGAACTTATTCTTCCACATCATACTTTCCACGGGACGGTTGGGCTGACCGCTGTACTTCGCATTTTGTTTCTGGTTGTATTTTACTTCAATCTCACCTTCAACGGGGAAGTAAATGAGTTGACCAACGGGCATTCCATGGTATACGCGCACCGGTTGTTTCACGGAAATTTCCAGGGTCCAGTTGCCGCAGAAGCCCACATCGCCCTTGCCCGCAGTGGCGTGGATATCTATGCCAAGTCGTCCTGTAGAAGATTTTCCTTCCAGGAAGGGGACATGCGCGTGCGTTTCCGTGTATTCTTCGGTTACGCCGAGGTATAGCACGTTCGGTAACAGTACAATTCCTTCTTCAGGAATTTCGAAATGTTCGATGGTATTGTGTTTGCGGGCATCCAGTTCTGTGTCCTTGTACGTGGCCAGGTATTTGCCCAGGTGCACGTCGTAGGAATTGCTTCCCAGGCTGCTCCTGTCGTAGGGTTCAATTAAAATGGTGCCTTTCGCTATTTCTTCCAGGATGCGCTTATCAGATAAAATCATACCGCTTGTTCTCTATAATTCGTGCAATATTACCCCGTTTGCCGGGAATTGCCGAATTTGCCGGAAGAATTTCATTATGCCACTGATACTCATTAAAGAACCTCGGCAGGAAACAAAGCTCGCGGTGTGGGAAATTGCGGAGGAAGAAACATTTTTCCAGCGGAAAGCTTCCGTACAGCGGGAGATCGCGCACCCGCAGAAGCGTTTGCAGCACCTTGCCGGGCGCTACCTGCTGAAAGAACTTTTCCCTGATTTTCCAGCCCACGAAATCGCTGTGGCGCCCACACGAAAGCCTTTTTTACCAGGTGATGCTTTTCATTTTTCCATTTCTCATTGCGCCAACCTGGCCGCCGTAGTGGTAAGCCGGGATAGGAGGGTGGGGGTTGATGTGGAAAAGATCACGGAGAAAACCGTAAAGCTGAAAGGTAAATTTCTGGATGCCGATGCCCGCGGTCACTTTGATGCCTGGGTGAAAAAAGCCGCGGCATTACCGTTTTTTCACGGTGATCCTGAAGCATTGTGCGCCACATTAATCTGGAGTGCCAAAGAGGCCATGTTCAAATGGTATGGACTGGGCAACGTGGACTTCAGGCAACAAATGCTGGTGCGCTCCCTTTCTTTCCAGGACGATGGCAAGGTGCTTATGGACGGCGTTTTTATGTTGGAACAGCCATTCCCGCTGAAACTGCATGGCCTTGTACTGGGCGAAGAAGTACTGGTATGGACGATCTCCTGAGGTTATTCCTCCGCTTCTTCGGGTTCTTCCAATAGCTTCAGGTCTATAATGTCCTGCCCCGCGATCCCTTCAATGGAACCTTTAAAATGGGCCGCGTTCAGCAATACTTTCTCCAGTTGTTTCTCCCGCGCTTTCCATAGTTTTTCCATGGTGTCCCGTTCGCGTTGAATAGACAGCTTCATGGATAAAAATCCTTCCCGGATCGCTTTCCATTGTTCCGCGAATTCGTTGCTGGTGAGGTAGTCGTACAACATGTGCATTTTATCGCCTTTGTTCTCCTGCGAGCGGGCGGCCTGCGCCACGCGTAAAATACCATCGCGTACCAGTGAAGAAACAGAACGTATCTCGTGGAAATTACAGATCCATACACCGTCTTTTTCTCCGAAGCCTTCCATGTCTTTGGGCATGGCCTGGGTCACGATAATGGCGATATCGGCTTTAAGGCTACGCATATCGCTTTTCAGTTTTTCGATCCAGTCGTTGGAGAAATCTTTCGTGCGTTTGCTTTCATAAATGATGCGGCCGCATTCCTGCCCGATGTTGTTCCGCACCACCTGGATACAGTCCGCGCCACGCACGCCTTTGCCTACTTCTTCTACCAGGTCGAACGGATGTGCTGATCGCAAAAGCGCTTCCAGCGCCAGTTCCTGGATTTCACCCTGGAGTTGCATGGAACCTTGTTCGGCCCTTCGCTTCATTTCTTCCGCCAGTTTTTTCTGGTCGTCCAGTTGTTTTTCCAATTCTTTCAACCGGAGTTGAAACTCGGTTTCGCGGGCGGCGTTCTTCTGTTCTTCCAGTTGACGGATATCTTCCGCGATGCGGGACCTTTCTTCCTGTAATTTTTTCTGAACGGATATTTCAAGCTCTTCTTCCTTGCGGCGAAGGGCCTCTTCCTTCTGCATGAATTCCAGTTGCTGTTTGCGCGCTTCTTTCAACCTTTCTTCGTTCTCCATTTTTTCCTGCTGCAACAGCGTGATCCTGTTCTCAAAATCAGCGGTAATGTTGCGGCGCATGTTTTCCTCCATCTGCTGCGCGAACTGTTTTTTCTCCAGTTCTGCCTGCTCTTTCAGTTGCAACTCTTTCTGCCGGGCTTCTTCCTGCCAAAGCTTTTCTTTCTGCCGCAGCAAATCTTCCTGTTGCCGGGTTTGTTGCTGCATTTCTTTTTCTTTTTGCAGGAACAACTCCTCTTTCTGGCGGAATTCCTCATTTTTGGAACGAACGAACTCCTCCATCTTGCCACGCAATTCTTTCTTGTATTCTTTTGCCACCGCTTCTTCCATCTGGAATGGGGTGCCGCAGTTCGGACATTTTATTTCATTCAGCATAATCAGTGCTCCGCTTTAATAATACATGAGGTTAGAAACTGGTGCCATATAAAAGGCTATGGGCGATCAAGCCGATGAGCAGGGCAATGCCCAGGCTCAGCAACGAGCCAATCAGCAAATACTCTGTTTTCGCTTCCATCGGGTTGCTCTTTTCATACAAGGGCCTTCCTTTTTCAGAAAAGCGCAACAAACTTTTCGCGGCAATGAGCAGGCCCACCGCTCCGAATTCACCTTTGATCACCAACAGGAAGATGATGATCCTTTCAATGATACCGATCCATTTACCCGCATTGGCCAGGCTTTCCGCATCAGGTATCCGGTTGCGCCATTTCTTGGTAAGCTGGCCGATCAGGATACCCGTTGGGGTGGAGAGTAGTACCAGTGAGGTAACCACGATCCAGAACCGGTTATTTTCTCCCAGTTGATACAATGTTTCCACTATACTTTGCGGCGTGAAAAAAACATAACACCATGCTATCATAAGCATGATGAAATGAAGCGCCTGGTCGGCAACAAATACCACTGCGTTCTGCTTTTGGTAAGATTTCCAGCCATCAATAACCGCATGTGTCACAAAAATGAACAGGGCTACATCCCAGTGCTTCGCGCCGGTGAGCAGCCAGGCCATGGCGGCGGTTACCAGTGCATGAAGGTATAAATGGGGGGCCGCGAAATGTTTGGCGTTGCGGCTGTCGATCCACTGTTTGGGCTGCAGCAGGAAATCGGTGAGCAGGTGTGCAAGGATAAGCTTGATGAGCCAGGTGTATTTTTCGTCCATTAGGCTAAAGTTACTACTTGTTTATAGTCGTTCAGCAATTGAGCGATCTCCTGCCACTTGGCTGCTTTAAGCTGCCGGTTAATGGTGGGCTGCGACTTGTTCAACCGCTCCGATATTTCCTGTTGGGTGGTATGGCCCAGCATTTCAAAGATTACTTCCGATTGTTTGCTGGTGAGTTCGTTGAAAAGTCCATCGGCATACCGTGCGATGAGCTCAAATAGTAACTGTGTTTTTCTGTCTTCCTCCCCGGTGAAAATACCGAGCCTTTTTTCTTCCTTCACCATGTGATCAAACTGCCGTCCGGATAACAGAAACGCGGTTCCTTTCGCCGTGCCCAGCGATTGAAACGGTGTTTCCACCGTGCCAATGCCAATGCTGGCCCGGATATCCGAGAGGGGCATCGAAGCATCCGGTGCCGGGATACTTCTTGCCGCGGCCCTGGCCCTCAGCGTCCAGTCCAGCGCGTCTGCCGCCTCCGGGAAGTAGGCCTGGAAGCTGTCTCCACGGTAAAACTCCAGTTTGTTTTTTGTCCCGGTTATCGCGTGAAGTTGTTCCAATAAAGTGGCTTCCTGCTCCGCAGTAAGGGAGGAGGATTGTACAATATCACCGGTAACTATGGCGCTTTTCATTATAGCTAAATTATGCTATTTTTAGGTTTTATAGCTTTTTTTTGCTATAAAATAATATTATTGATGAAAGATGCTATAAAGGAGGAAAAAATCACAAACCCATAAGCCGGATTCTGTTACCCGAAGGCGCTGTCATTTATCTGGCACAACCATTACTGGCTGCGTCTATCTGCCTACCCTCCGGTCTTTCCGCCGAAGGCGGAAAAGGGCGAGCCACCCCGGACCGGTTTACATGGCATTTCAGCATGAAAGGTTTACCCGCCCCTGGTGTTACCACCAGGAACCGTGGGCTTTTACCCCACATTTTCACCCTTACCCGTATGCTTACGCGTAGCGGGCGGTTATTTTCTGTGGCACTTGCTCTCTCCGCCGAAAGGTGGAGGCCGGCCGTTAGCCGGTTCACTGCTCTGTGCTGTCCGGACTTTCCTCATTCACCGAAGGTGAACGCGACAGCGGGTTTGTGATACCGCAAAGGTAGTTGTTAAAACTTGAAATAAACTTCCGTTGCGCCATAACCGTACCAGGGATGGTACTGGTGCACAAAGTGTTTCACATCTTTCCGGTGTTTGAGTATCTCATGGATCTCATCTTTCAGCTTTCCGGTCCCCACGCCGTGTATTACCGTGAGCTGGGGGAGGTGGTGCATATATACTTTGTCGAGGTGCTTTTCGAATGTCCGTAACTGGTAGTCGAGGATTTCTCCTTTACCCATCGATTTCCAGTCTTCCCGGAGTTTCTCAATGTGCAGGTCTATCGTGGTTTGAACGTTTTCGGCGCCCCTGCTTTTTTTGTTGGTGATTTTAAAGCCAGAGGCGGAAAGTTTGCCCAGGTCAAAAGCGGCTGAAGCGGGGAGATCGGGTGCATGGTCCTCCGCGCTGCGGTCGGGGTAATCGGCGAAGAGTTGGTGCGCGAACAGGGCTTCTCCTTTTTCTTTCAGCTGTTCAATCTTCGCGAAAAGCTGTTTCGCTTTCATTTTATGCGCGGCTTCAAAATACGGCGCCTTGCGCACGATCGGTTTGCTGAGGGAGAACTCGAACCAGAACTGCGGGTTATCGTTCATGTCCTCGAACGGCACATCATGCAGGTAAAAATCGTGGAATGCAGCCACCTGGTTTTTGAGTTCAAAAACAGTATCGGAGTGGCCTTCCAGTTTGTACGTGAACTGCAGGTCGTAAGGGGAATTGTTCTGCAGGTGAATTTTCAGGGTGGTCACATAGTCGTCGCCGAATTCGTCGGTACGGAAAACGGGCAGGAAGGCGAGCCATACGCCGGTGGCTTCACGCGGTGCGGTGGTTTTCTTCTTTTCGCGCGGCACATCATCTATGAATACCTTTTTTTTGGGCGCTTCCGGGAAAAGTTTTTTCTCGGTGAACCGCTTGAAATAAGGAAAATCGATCTGGTCGGTATAGGCGGGGAACTTCACGCCACGCACTTCAATCATCACCATTTTTTCGTTCATGATCTCAATCACCCTGCCTTCTTCATTGGAGTGCAGCACTATAATCTGGTCGCCAACTTCATATTTCATGGTGCAAAGGTAGGAGAGATTATTCAAAAGAAGTTTGGGGGATTGGGGCGTGCCCCTTCGGGTCGGGCTATCCGCTGCAAGTCCGCCCGCTACGGCCTCCGGCCTCGCGGTTGCGGGCTTTCCGCTGCTATCCCTCACGCAGTGTTCACGGGAAGATGCCGGGAGATGTTTGCGTTTCTATGGGGAGTTTTGAAAAGCATTGCTTACACAGGTGTTGGTTTAAGAGAAAGGTTTCCCGCGAAGACGCAAGGGAGCAAGGGCGCAAGGAGCGGTTACATTTTTTATCTGGCTGGTTTTGTTCCTGGGAACTGGTGGTGGCATTGGCTCTTATCAAATAAAGTGGTTGCTATCCCTGGCTTCATGCCCTCATTCCTCGAAGGGGCAAGGATGCAGGGAGTGGTTGAGGAATGGCTTGCGGAGGAATTTCTCGCACTGCTTCGTGCCTCGCAGGCGCTAAGAAGCGAGGACGCAAGGCCTTGTTTGTGTTTGATGCGTTTTTATTGCTGAAGGAATGTTGCTCGTAGTAGCTGACATGCAATGGAGCTCATGCTCATATTGTGGTGTTGTTTTAATAGGCTTCCCTTGTATTGGTGCTCAGCATAGCTGATTTATCACTGTCTGTACCTGTGATTTTTCTGTTGTACTGATTTGTTTGTGTGGTTTATTTAGAGAAGTATTCTCTCTTACCACCCCTGCTTCCTGCTTCGTTCCTCGCAGCCTCGCAGCCTCGCAATCACGAGGACGTAACGTTTGGTAGAATTTAATTATGCCCCAATTACACTTCGATTGGTCAGAACATTGCCCCTTTCCCCCGAAAGAGGGGACGGGGTGAGGCCAAAAAAGCCCGCTGCTCAGCGGGCCTTACTTCTCTTGATTGTAAACACTAAAAATGAACTGCTTTATTTCTGTGCGAAACCTTCTTTTTTATTGCCGAACTCTACATAAAACTGCTGCATCAGTTCAGCATCACTGGCACGCAGGTGATCCGCCTGCAAAGAAGCGAGGATGATCTTCGGCGTAAACTCGTTTTTGAAACGGGTTACGATGTCCGCGTCAGCTTGTTGGGCAGTCGCATCGTTCCAGTTAAAACTGATCAGCTTGGGCTGCGATTTCATGAAGTTCTCCACTGATTCAGCATCCGCAATGTTCGCATTGGCGAAATTGAACGCTACTTTAGGAGCGGCGGCTTCGTTGAAGTTACGGATGATTTCCATTTCAGCGGCTGCGCCCGACTTGCGGAGGAAGCTGAAATCGATGGAACCGAATTCCTTCAGGAAATTCCCGTACACTTCCGCGTCAATCGCTTGCAGGTTCTGCCTGAAGCTGATTTTAGTTTCAGCGGTTTTCCCTTTTACAGGAGTGGAGAGCATGATTTGCTCGCAGCACACGGTGGTGTCTTTTACAGATGGGGCAATACCTTTTTCGATGGTGGTATCGTCCTGTACAAATGACTGGTTGCCTATAAAGAAGGTCACCAGGGTGAGCATCATAACGATGCGGTTAAGGATTGTTTTTGTGTTCATGGCTATTTTGTTTTCCGTTTTCATGTTATAAGTGTTGTGGTATTCCGTATTTGATATAACAAAGATAATGTTTAAGGCTGGTACTATGCAATACATAATACTATGTTTGGTTTTAAATCAGGATAAATGGTTGTTTTTTCATTTGATCCATCTTACCTCATTCTCTGCTCTAATAGTTCTCTCTGTGTTCGCCTGATACGGCATTCAATCGTGGAGCCTTTCGGGTGCTTTCCCCGCGCCGGGAAAGTTGCTACTTGAAGTCTGATTCAACGATGCAAATGTACTGCGCGTTTTCAGAATCCGGAAATATTTTTTGGATAAACGGCAAAATTATAGGCTTAATGCCCTGTTTTATGTTTTCGTTAACGGACATTTTCCTGTGAAAGGAGGGTTTCGCAGGATGACTAATCGGCTGTTTTGAGGGCTGAACTGAGGATATCTGTGTATGAACCGGCTATTTCAGCCTGTTTCCCAGGTATCCCGCAATTTCCATCAACCAGGCGATCCCGATATGTATAAATAGTCCTCCGGCAATGGATTTGGTGCGCCAGGCAATGATGCCCAGCAATAAGCCGCCTAAAAAAGAGCTGATGCATTCGCCCAAAGGCTTCCCGAAATGGATGGAACAATAGAAAGCGGCCATGGGTAGGATGGCCATTGGGCCGGCGAAATGCACCATGCCTATTGCAAGCAGTCCCCTGAAAAAGAGTTCGATCCCGATAAAATCGGTGGCATAACTGAGTTCATACAGGAAAATCATCCAAATCCGGCGAAAGCCGCTCTCCGGCAGGGGAAGTTTGCTGAACTTGGGGTAATAGTCAATAAAAGAAGGAAGCATGGCGGCTACCGCAATCAGCGGAACCATGATCCCCAGCATAATAAGGTAAGCGTAAATATGCTTGTTTTCGGGGTAGGAGAGCCCCAGTACGGGATTGCCTGCTTTCAGGTAGCGCCATACCAGCCACATGGCGATGGTGAGGAGCAGTAACTTCAGTGGTGTATTCAGTATCCTGGACCAATACACAGGATTATGCTCTTTAAACAGTGTTTCCAGTGAGGAAAGAATAGTGGTGGAACTCACCTTGAAAGCGAACAACGCCGCGATCACCAATACCAGTCCGGCAAGCGGAACCAAAGGAACTTTCATGGTATGGCAGGCGATGCACAAAAGGAAAGGTAAACCATACGTAACGCTATACAATATAGTATAGCCAGCCCAACGGGAAAATCCCTGCCAGCGCGATAAGTGTGCATCCAGTTGCCACCTGTAATTGATGAATACGATCAGGCCCGTGAATACGGTAACCAGCGCCAGTAATAACTTGTCGGTATTTTTCCAGTAGTCCTGGATATAGCCAAGAATGTCGTGCATGCTCCAAGATAGGCAAAAAACCTGCCTAGGTGTTCACCGACTGGAAAGCGGATTTTATTTTTTCCGGGAGTTGGGATTCGATCATCTTCTCGGAGAGGAGGATCATGTTTTTGAAAGCGAGCGCATGGGAGATGCCGTGTCCGATGATCACGGGTTTGGAAACGCCCAGTACCGGGGTCCCGCCGTAAATTTCGAAATTGAAGCGGTCGAAGTACGCGTCTTTCAGTTGACGGGCCTGCGCCAGGTCGTAGAGGGATTCCGCCATTTTAAGGATCACATTACCGGTGAATCCTTCACACACCATTACATCACTTTTGTCCTGGAAAATATCGCGTCCTTCAATGTTCCCGACAAAGTTGATGGAAGTTGTTTCTTTTAAAAGGGGATAAGCGGCTTGCGCGAGCAGGTTGCCCTTGCCTTCTTCTTCGCCAATGTTCACCAGTCCAACGCGGGGCGCTTCAATGCCCAGCACGTGTTTGGCGTAGAGTGCGCCCAGTACACCGAACTGCTGGAGGTTTTCCGGCTTACAATCGGCATTGATGCCCACATCGAGCAGCAAACCGGTACCACCGTTTTCTTTGGGGATGATGGTGGCGATAGTGGGGCGGAGTACGCCTTCAATGGCTTTGATGGTATACATGGTACCAACAAGCATTGCGCCGGTGTTTCCGGCGCTGATGAAAGCGTCTATCTTACCATTGGAAAGAAGGTAGAACCCGATGGCGATGGAGGACTGTTGCTTTTCCTTCAGCGCTTTGGTGGGGTGTTCGTTCATTTCTATAACCTGGGGTGCGTGTACAATCTTGAACTGCGTCGCATCCAGGCCTTCTTCTGAGAGCATGGGCAGGAATTTATCCTGGTCGCCAATCAGAAACAGGTTTGCCGGAGTTGTCGATTCAGATAAGTACAGCTTAAGTGCCTTAACGGCTTCAAGTGGGGCGAAATCACCGCCCATCATATCTATTCCGATGTTCATCTCCGGCAAACTACTAAAAGTATATGAACGAATTGTAAAAACTACTTACTTTTTAATGGGAGCGGTTTCAGAAACCAGCTGTCCTTTGTAGTACAGCTTCCCTTCGCTCACGTGTGCGCGGTGGCGAACGTGTGTTTCGCCCGTAGTGCTGTCTACACTCAGGGTAGCACCTTCCGCCTTGTAATGTGTTCTTCTTTTAGCACTACGCTGTTGTGAATGTCTGCGCTTCGGATTTGGCATAACACAATTTTTACAGGTTTTTAAATTTATCCAGATCTTTCCAGATCGGGTTCGTTGACTGATTGTTTCCGGCGTTCATCTTCTTCAGCATCTCCAACACTTCTTTATTGCAATGAGGTCCGCCGATCTCGTCTTCCCCGCACATTCTCTGTAGAGGAATGCTCAGGTTAACGAATTCATAGATCCAGTCGGAGAGGTGCAGGTGACTTTCCGTTTTCGATATATAATATACATCCGGATCATCTCCATTCGCGTTCATCTCTTCAGGATTCTCCACGAGTTTTACAAGTACATTGAATTCATCCCACAATTCCATCGGAAGCTGGTTCCCACAACGGTCGCAATTCACTTCCACGGAACCGCCCACTTCAAACTTCAGCATCATGAAACCGGTGTTCTTTTCCAGTGTCAGTTTCACCAATGCGCGGCTGTTCCTGAATTCCTGTTCCTTATATTGCTCAAAGAACTTGTCTGTTACTTCGTACTGAAACTCATGAAATCCGGGCTTCAATCCTACAAAAGCGATCTCAAATTCCCTTCGGCTGTTCATTGAGTAGCATTTTAAAGAGTTTGCAAAGGTAGATAAATTTATTGAATTTCAGCGGGAAGATTTAATTTTTTTAGGCTGAGAGGAAGGGGTGCTTTGGATGAAGCTTACTTGTGGTAAACAACCAGTTCACATTTGTTCCTGATGCTGCGTTCTACAGCGGGGATTTTGTCCTGCGCTTCAGCCTCCATCAGCTTAAGTAACTGATCCATAGCTTTTTCGCCCAGGCCGTAAGGGTGCTCCTCTACGGAGGCCACCAACGGGTAATTCATATACCGGAAAGAAGGGGAGTTGCCGAAGCCGACAAATTCCACGGAAGGATGGCCCAGCGCCAGCGCATCTAGCGCCACATGGTCCTTGAACGCAAGTACCGCTGTTGGCGGCTCCGCCACACGCATCATCTTCCCGAACGCGGTTTCCGTTCCGGAACGGCTCAGGTCCGAAGATTGTATCCATCCCGTTTGCAGTGTAATGCCCGCTTCCGCCAGCGCAGCTTTAAACCCTTCACAGCGTTCAACACTGGTCACCAGGTTGTCTGGCCCCATAAGATGTCCAAGTTTGGTATGACCACGCGAGATCAGGAAGCGTGTCGCATCCTTCGCGGCCTCAAACACATTGTTGGAAACAGAGTAAATGGCATCAGTATCAGGCACCCGTACAAAATATACAACGGGGATGCCTACCTGCTCCAACTGCCGGATATGGTCAAAATCACGGGTTTGTTTGGTCACGGTGATGATCACCCCATCCACGCGTTGCAGTAACATCGTTTTTACCAGGTCGCGTTCCCGGTCGGGGTCCTCGTGCGACTGGCAGAGCAGTGTAATGTAATTGTTTTGCCTTGCCACGGCTTCCATGCCGCTTACGGCTTCCACATAAAACTGGTCGCGCAATGAAGGCATGATCACGCCCAGTTGAAACGATTTCTTTTGTTGGAAAAAACGTGCAGCCTGGTTCGGAATATAATTCAGTTCCTTCGCCTTCGCCTTTACTCTTTCTTTGGTAAGGGCGCCGATGGCCGGATGGTCGTTCAGGGCCTTAGACACAGTTGAAACCGACATTTTCAACAGCTTCGCGATCTCAACTATGGTAACGGCTTTTTTCATTTTTCTGGTTGGGGGGTGAAATTAAGCATTTTCAGATTTCTTCAATCGTTGGAATAGCAGAACACTGCTTCCCGCCGGTAAATCAGTGCATTGTATGTATTACCTTGTGCCGGAAATACAGAAAAATGTCTAACGATCTATCTGCGGCAGGAGCCGCTTCTCCATCCATGCTTCAGTTCTCTTTAAAGGATAAAGTGATTTTAGTTACAGGTGCCACAGGCGTACTGGGCGAAGCATTCGTACGGGCCATCGCCGAAGCCGGTGGCACCGTGGTGTTGCTTGGCAGGAATGCGGCCGTGGCGAAAGAAAGAACGGACCTGCTGGTTTCCCAGGGATATAAAGCCGGCTATCGTGTTTGTGACGTCCTGAACCAGGAGGCGCTGGAAACTGTTGCGGAAAAAGTATTGTCTGAATATGGCGCTATCCATGGATTGGTAAACGGAGCGGGCGGTAACAAACCCGGCGCGGTGATCATGCCCGACCAGGACCTGTTCTCCCTGGACGTTCCCGCTTTGCAGGAAGTATTCAACCTGAATCTTTTCGGTACGGTACTGCCTTCTATGGTGTTCGGAAAGCACATCGCCGCGGCAGGCGGGGGCAGCATCGTCAACATCTCTTCCATTGCGGCGCAGCAGGTGCTTACCCGCGTACTGGGTTATTCCCTGGCGAAGGGCGCCGTGGATAATTTCACCCGCTGGATGAGTGTGGAACTCGCCTTGCGCAAATACAACAATACAAGGGTGAACGCCATCGCCCCGGGCTTTTTCCTGGCGGAACAGAACAGGAAATTGCTCCTGAATGATGACGGAACGCTTACGCCGCGCGGACAAGCCGTTATTTCCAATACACCATACGGGCGTTTCGGTAATCCGAATGAACTTACGGGCGCGTTGGTATGGTTGCTGAGCGACGCATCCGCCTTCGTAACCGGGGAAATCATCCGCGTGGATGGTGGCTTCGGTGCATGGTCCGGCGTTTAATTCAACCGGAATCCGTAAATTCCACTACTTCAAATCAACTTATTCATCTATAAATCACGACTTCCATTATGAAATTTGCACAAACCTGGCGCTGGTTCGGTCCCGGCGACCCCGTTTCTCTCCGCGATGTACGCCAGACAGGCGCCACAGGTATTGTTACCGCACTCCACCAGGTGCCACACGGTGAAGTATGGACCACCGATGAGATCCGGAAAAGAAAAGAAATGATCGAGGCCGCAGGACTCACCTGGGATGTGGTGGAAAGCGTGACCATCCATGAGTCCATCAAAACACATACCGGCGACTATAGAAAATACATCGGTTTCTACAAAGATTCCTTGCGTAACCTCGCTTCGGAAGGCATTAAGATCGTTACCTACAATTTTATGCCCGTGAACGACTGGACCCGCACCAACCTGGATTATCCCATGCCCGACGAATCAAAGGCGCTGTACTTTAACTGGGTGGACCTGGCGGTTTTCGATATTTATATCCTGAAAAGAGAGAATGCTTCAGACAGCTACCCCGCTGATATCCTGAAAGAAGCCGAACAGCGCCATGCGTCTTATTCCAAAGAACAACTGGAAGAACTCGCGGGCATCGTGATGTTCGGTATCCCCGGCGAAAAGAAATCGACCGTAGCGGAAATGCGCGAGAAACTAAAAGTCTACGACGGCTTCTCCCATGCCGACCTGCGCGGAAACCTGAAATCATTCCTTTCCGAAATCGTACCCGTGGCCGATGAACTGGGGATGCAACTTGCCATTCACCCGGATGACCCTCCGTTCGATATCCTCGGTTTGCCCCGTGTGGTGAACAAACAGGCTGATTATGATTATATCCTGGGCGAAGTGCCCGGCGCTTCCAACGGCGTTTGCTTTTGTACCGGTTCTTTAGGTGCCTCCCCGCAAAACGACCTGGTGGATATGGCCCGTAAGATCGGCGACAAAGTACATTTCATTCACCTCCGCAATGTGAAGAAGGATGCGCAGGGTAACTTTTTTGAAGATGACCACCTGGGCGGAGACGTGGACATGTACGCGGTGATGAAGGAACTCCTGAAAATTCAACAGGGCAAACCCGCGCCCATTCCGTTCCGGCCAGATCACGGCCACCAGATGATGGACGACCTGAACAAGATCACCAACCCGGGCTATTCCGCTATCGGAAGGATGCGCGGACTCGCGGAACTCCGTGGCCTGGAACTGGGCATCTGCCGGGAAAACGGTTGGTAATTCATATTAAAACAACGAACATGCAAGCCACTGATTTGATGCAGGGAGGGAAACCTTTCCTGCATCCTGATTTTCTGCTGGAATCGAAATTAGCTTCCGAACTGTACCATGATGTGGCGGCGGATATGCCCATCATCGATTACCATAACCACCTTTCTCCCGCCGATGTGGCCAACAACAGGCGTTTCGGCAATATGACGGAAATCTGGCTGCATGGCGACCACTACAAGTGGCGGGCTATGCGCGCCAATGGCATCAGCGAGGCGTTCATAACCGGGAAAAGTTCAGATCGTGAGAAATTCAGGCATTGGTCCGCGACTGTTCCCCGCACATTACGCAACCCGCTATATCACTGGTCGCACCTCGAATTGCTGAATCCTTTCGGTGTCAATGAACTGCTCAACGCCACCAATGCCGATGCGGTTTACGACCGTTGCAATGAGGTGCTGAAAGACTTTCCCGTTCAAACATTGCTTAACCATTATAAAGTAAGCTGGTTGTGTACCACAGATCATCCTTTGGATGACCTGGCTTTTCATCAGAAGGCAGCAGCGGAAATCCCCGGTAAAATGTTGCCCGGTTTTCGTCCCGATGCCCTGCTGGACTTTAGTACGCCTCAAAAATTCAGCACTTCAAAAGAAGGGCTGGAAAAGGCAACGGGAAAGGAAATCCGTAATCTGGCAGATTATATTGATGCTTTTTTACAGCGGGTACAATATTTCCACGACAATGGCTGTCGCATCAGCGACCATGGTTTCGGGGCTATGCCACAGTTGGCGAACGATGCGGCTGGTCTGGATAAAGCTTTCACGCATTTGCTGGAAGGTAAAACGATCAGTGTCGATCAGGCCGATCAGCTCCGTGGGTTGATCCTCCTGGAATTGTGCCGGAAATACCACCAATTGGGCTGGGTACAACAATTTCATGTAGGCGCCATCCGCAACAACAATACGCGTTTGGGGATACTACTTGGCGCCGATGCCGGAACCGATTCCATCCACGATCTTCCGCAGGCGGAAAGAATGGCCGCGTTTCTCAACCAGCTCGATACTACTAATCAACTGGGACGTACGGTAATTTATAACCTGAATCCCGCTGATAACGCGGTTTTCGCGACCATGGCCGGCAACTTCCAGGATGGTAGCATTCCCGGTAAAATACAATGGGGTGCGGCCTGGTGGTTCCTCGACCAGAAAGATGGCATGGAAGAGCAGTTCAAAATATTGTCGAATATGGGACTGGCAAGCCGTTTCATTGGGATGCTCACCGATAGCAGGAGTTTTCTTTCCTTCTCCCGCCATGAATATTTCCGGAGAATACTCTGTAATTTACTGGCCGACGATGTGTTGAAAGGACAGATTCCTGCTGATAAGAATATGTTGAAAGAATTGATCCGGGGCATCTGCTACGAAAATGCGCGTGCATATTTTTCCAAAGATTAATAAGGTTGGAAACGTTTTCAATTCGTAACTTTCCAACCTTTACCGCAACTTTCGATTAGAAAATTTAACTTTCAGTCTATTTTACTGAGAAATTTTCAGGACGGAATTGCCGGAATTTTACATTTATTGTTGAACGATCACGCTATGCAACCAACTGTATTCTGCTTCGGAGAACCGATGCTCCGGATCATGCCCGATGCGCAAAGCAGCGCAGCCACCATCTACAAAGGAGGAGCCGAACTGAATGTGGCCGCCGGACTTGCCAGGTGGAACTTTCCTGTTGAATATGTTTCCGCCATGCCCGATAACGCGTTGGCCAACCAGTTCATCGGTCTGATGAACGGAAACGGCATCGCTACCAGCCACATGCTTCGTACCGGCGACCGTATAGGTACTTACTACCTGATGGGCGGTACCGATCTGCGCAACCAGGTGGTGTACGATCGGAAATATTCCTCCTTCGGAATGCTGAAAACAGGTCAGTTCAAATGGAATGATATCCTGGAGGAAAACGGATGGCTGCACCTCACCACCATCAATCCTTCTTTGTCGGACGAACTGATGGAAGTTTGTATTGAACTCACCGAAGCCGCTCAGGCAAAGAACATGCGCATCAGCATTGACCTTAATTTCAGACCCGCGCTCTGGAAGAACAGAACCATACCGGTAGAGAAGTTCAGGCAACTCGTGAAGCCTGTGCATTTGTTGTTCGGGAACATCTGGTCCGCGGAACAATTGCTCGGAATCCCGGTAAAGGCGCAGATACAGGCGGACAGCGGGATAGATGAAACTGTGGAAGCAGCGGCACATTGCAGCGCTGAACTGGAAAAGATTATCCCTTCGCTCAGATATACCGCATTCAGTTTTCGTTTTACCGAACAACTGCCCGGTAAATACATGGCCACCATCCATTCCGGTAGTGATTATGCCGTTTCACAGATTCATTTCATCGATGAGATCGTGGACAAAGTGGGCAGTGGCGACAGTTGCATGGCCGGGCTGATCGCCGGGTGCATCAGAGAGAACGAATTACAGGAGATCATTGACTTTGCGGCGGCAGCGGCCGTTTCCAAATTAGGTCAACCGGGCGACTGGAACCTGTGGTCCGCGGAGCAAATTGAAAAACTTATCACTAAAGTCGTATAACCATGAACGTTATTGAGCAGATCGAGAAGGACCGCTTGGTACCCGTATTTTTTGATGCTGATCCCGCTCGTGCCACGGCCGTGCTGGAACAGTGCTATGCAGCGGGTATCCGTTCTTTCGAGTTCACCAACAGGGGGGCTAATGCCGCGGAAGTATTTACTATACTGAAACAAAAAGTGAAGGAATCGATGCCGGGCATGTTTCTCGGAATCGGTACGATCTGGAATGAGGAAGAAGCCGAGCATTTTATTAACCTGGGCGCTGAATTCGTGGTGTCTCCCGTGGTGAACCCCGCCGTGGCCGATGCCTGCGCCCGCCACCATATTCCCTGGATGCCCGGTTGCATGACGCCTACCGAAGTATACCAGGCCAAAGTTTCCGGCGCTTCGGTGGTAAAGATATTTCCCGGTGCGGTAATGGGACCCGCATTCATCAAATCCCTGAAAGCTGTTTTTCCTGCCATGAAATTCATGGTAACAGGCGGTGTGACCACAGAACATGAGTCGCTGAAGAAATGGTTCGAAGCGGGTGTTTCCGCCGTTGGTATCGGGAAAGAATTGTTGCAGAAAGAAGTGCGTGAAACCTTCGGTTTTATTCAATCTTTATAAAAACGAACCGCTTGTCCAAACAACCCGATAGCACCATACTGGATATTGCCGCATTGCTGAAACTCTCTCCGGCAACCATTTCCCGTGCGTTGAACAACCATCCTTACGTGAAAGAACACACGAGGAAGCTGGTTGTAGAAGCCGCAGAGAAACTGGGCTACAGGAGGAATATTCTTGCTTCAGGCTTGCGCAACAGGAAGACGAACACCATCGGGATGATTGTTCCCCGCATCTCCATGTTCTTCCATGCCGCGGTAATTACGGCGGTACAAACCGCCTTGTACAACCACGGATACCAGTTAATCATCAGCCAATCCAACGATGATCCCGCCCTCGAGAAAGAATTGCTGGAAACATTTTATGCTTCAAGGGTTGAAGCGGTGCTGGTGGCCTGTTGCCTTCAAACAACGGATTTTTCAGTTTTCGATAAACTCAGCAACAACGGAACGCCCGTTCTTTTTTACGACCGTGTTCCCGGAGCGGATGCCGCCGTGAATATGGTGCGTGGAGATGATGTGCGTGGGGGATACCTGGCCGGCAATCATCTGGTAGAAACCGGATGCGGCAAAATCGCACACATCAGCGGACCCGTTTCCAGTAACCTGTACCGCGACCGTAAAAAAGGGTTCCTGCAGGCCATGGAGCAGCATGGCGTACCCGTTCGCGAAGATTGGATCTTTCACCACGACCTCACTTACGCCAATGCGAGGGCCACACTCGAGAAACTATTCTCCGGAACGGAAGTGCCAGACGGTATTTTCACCGCCAACGACGTCACCGCACTGGCCGTGTTGGAATTCGCCAGGGAAAAAGGTATACAGGTGCCCGGCGCATTGAAGATTGTAGGCTATTCCAACGATCCGCGTTCCGCTATCGTGAGCCCGGCCATCACCACCATCGAGCAATTCCCGGAACAGGTTGGGCTGCGGGCAGGCGAAACCCTGCTCGATTTGCTGGACAGGAGCAACGGGAGTACCCAATATGTTCATAAAGAAGTGATTACGCCTGTCCAACTGATTCGAAGGATGAGCACCTGATAAATCCTGTTTATTCCTGAAAACGTTTTCATACTTTTACAATCCTTTAAACTTTCTACAATATGAATTTCGAAAGCAGGTGGGCCACCGCGCCTTCAGAAGCAAAAAAAATGGATACGCAGGCGTTAAGAAAGCACTTTCATATCGGAGGTCTTTTCCAGCCTGATCAGATCAATATCGTGCTGTCGCATTACGACCGCTTCATTACCGCGGGCATCATGCCTGTAAAGCAAACGTTGAAACTGGAAGCGCCGGAGAATCTTAAAGCGCCTTATTTCCTGGAAAGAAGGGAGCTTGGTTTGATCAATGTAGGGGGAAAAGGAACAGTAACCGCTGATGGCACCACGTATGAGATCGGCTACAAAGAAGCGCTGTACCTGGGTAAAGGCATTCAGGACGTAGCATTCGCTTCCGCTTCAGCCGACGCGCCAGCGAAATTCTATATGAATTCCACACCGGCGCACCACAGCTATCCTTCCGCGCACATCACCCGGGAAAAAGCGGATATCGTGGAACTGGGCGCGCCTGAAACCGCGAACCACCGTGTTATCAATAAAATGATCGTAAACAGTGTAATCCCTACCTGCCAGTTGCAGATCGGTATGACGGAACTGAAATCAGGCAGCGTATGGAACACCATGCCTGCGCATACTCATGACCGTCGTATGGAAGTATACTTCTATTTTGAAGTACCGGAAAACCAGGCTGTATGTCATTTTATGGGAGAACCCCAGGAAACAAGGCATATCTGGATGCAGAACGAAGAAGCGGTGATTTCTCCCAACTGGTCCATCCATTCGGGAGCGGGCACTTCCAACTATACCTTCATCTGGGGCATGGCGGGAGAGAACCTTGATTATGGGGATATGGACCATTGCAAGATCACTGAACTCAGATAAATACATGCATATATGAAAAAGATAACCTTATTTGGCGCAGCCTGCCTGTTGCTGGGTGCCTGCGGTACAACCGGGCAAACCAAAATCAGCCTGTCCAACCCATCCGCCTTTGAAAGAAAGGCGGAAGTAGTGGAACTCCCATGGTCAGCTGTGCTTAAAAAGTATCCCGCAATGGATACCACCCAACTGAAAGTGACCGATGCCGGCTCCGGAAAAGAACTGCTGTACCAGATCGAATACAAAGGGGAAAAATCTCCTGTGAACCTGCTGGTGCAGGTGGATATCCCCGCTTCAGGCACCACCACAATCGCGCTCGATAAAGGAAAACCTGCAGCCACAACACCACTCACTTATGGAAGATATGTGCCGGAACGCCTTGACGATTTTGCATGGGAAAACGACCGCATCGCTTTCCGGATGTATGGAAAAGCACTGGAAACCACGCCCAAAGACAATGCCTATGGCGTGGATGTATGGAGCAAACGTACGCCCGCACTGATTATCAACAAATGGTACAAAACAGGAGATTACCATAAAGACAACGGTGAAGGACTCGATTATTACAAAGTAGGACGCACCTTGGGCGGCGGGGATATTGCGCCTTATACCGCAGACAGCATCTGGTTCCCGCTGAATTACCGCACCTGGAAAGTGCTGGACAACGGCCCGCTCCGCACCACGTTCGAACTGGGTTACGAACCATGGAACGTGAATGGACGAATCGTTAAAGCTGTTAAAAGAATCTCACTGGATGCGGGCAGTAGCCTCAACAAAGCAGTGGTAACCTACGAGACTTCAGATAAAAATCCTTTGGATGTTATCACTGGTATCACGAAAAGGCCTGAACCAGGCGGCAATACCGTAACAGACGCGGCCATTGGGTTAACAGCTTATGAAGAACCCGCTCATGGCGAAGACGGCGTGATCTTCCTGGCTACCCTTGCCGCAAAGAAAGCGGAAACAACTGAGTTCAAACAGCACCTGGCCACCAAAATGCAGGTGGAAAGTGGCAAACCTTTGGCGTATTACTTTGGTGCAGCCTGGAACAAAGCGGGCTATTTCACTTCCAATGAGGCCTGGACCAACTATGTGCGCAATTTTTACCAACGTTCACAAGAACCGATTCAAATCAAATTCTAATCATGAGTGTATTACAAACATTTGATCTTACCGGAAAAACAGCTTTGGTAACCGGCTGTAAGCGTGGTATCGGTATGGCGATGGCCGTGGCTTTGGCTGAGGCGGGCGCCGATATTATAGGCGTGTCCGCTACTTTGGAACTTTCCGGGAGCCAGGTGGAGAAAGAAGTGCTGGCAACGGGCAGGAAATTCCACGCTTACCAGTGCAATTTCCAGGACAGGAACGATCTGTACCGCTTCATCAAAGAAGTTCAGTCTGCACATCATGTGGATATTCTTATAAATAATGCCGGAACCATCCTTCGCAAGCCAGCCGCTGAACATCCCGATGAATACTGGGATGAAGTGATTGCCATCAACCAGACCGCCGCATTCATCCTCACCCGGGAATTCGGGGCGAAGATGGTGGAGAAAGGCAGTGGTAAAGTGGTGTTCACAGCGTCGTTACTCAGTTTCCAGGGCGGCATCACTGTACCTGGCTACGCGGCCAGCAAAGGCGCCATCGCTTCCCTCACCAAGGCCTTCGCCAACGAATGGGCGGGCAAAGGTGTGAACGTGAACGCCATCGCGCCGGGATATATTTCTACCGATAACACCGCCGCCCTCCGGGCCGATGAAAACAGGAGCAAATCTATCCTCGACAGGATTCCGGCCGGAAGATGGGGCGAACCTTCAGATTTTAAAGGACCTGTGGTGTTCTTATGCTCGAATGCGGGCGCTTATGTACATGGTACATTGCTCACGGTAGATGGCGGATGGATGGGACGATGAACTTTAAAGCCTAAAGACTTGTTAATAAATTCCTGTAAAGGCGTGCTCCACAGCACGCCTTTGTTATTTGCGGGAATAAGATTTGCCTGATCCCGATAGTTTGGATGTTAAACGGCGTCTAATTAGCCTTCATTGAAAGTGTGTAAGGATGTTTAAAATTTACCGGATGAAAAATTTGTGCCTGTTAGTAGTTGCCAGTGTTTACAGCTTATCGCTCTTCGCCCAGCCCCCTGCTCAGGATGGCCCTCCCAGGGTAAAAGATGGCAAACTGTATGGAAGAATTACCGATGAGAAAACAAAAAAAGGAATAGATGCCGCTTCGGTTCAGTTGTTCATCGTTAAAGAACAGGACGGGATTTTTAAAGATAGCCTCGTAAGAGGCATGCTCACCAAACCCAACGGCGATTTCAGCTTTGAAGGACTGCCCCTGAACGACAGCCTGAAAATGATGCTCAGCGCCGTAGGATATGCTTTCACTGAATATGGGCTCAATCCAATCGGGGCAACAGGTGCACAGGATGCGGGCAATATTAAACTAGCCCCCGAGGCCACGGTACTCGATAATGTGACCGTTACCGCCAGCCGCCCTACCATGCAGATGGGCATCGACAGAAAGGTATTCAATGTAGAAAAAAACCTCATGGCAACAGGCGGAACCGCGGTTGACATCATGCGCAACATTCCTTCCATTACCGTGGACGTCGAGGGAAACATTGAACTCCGGAACAGTACACCCCAGATTTTTATTGATGGAAGGCCCACCATTCTTACTTTGGAACAAATTCCTGCCGATAACATTGAGCGCGTAGAACTTATTACCAATCCCTCCGCGAAATTTGACGCGGCCAGTGGCGGCGGGATCATTAACGTGATCCTCAAAAAGAACCGCAGACTTGGTTTTAATGGTACCGTATCCGCTGGTATCGGAACGCCTGAAGTCCTGAATGGTAACGCCAACCTGAATTTAAGAGAAGGCAAATTCAATTTTTTCCTGAGTGGTGGGTATAACCAGTCGGGTGGCGTGGCGCGTGGAGAAACATTTCGTCAGAACAAAGTGAACGGCGTTACCGATAACTTCTTCAACCAATACAACCGAAACGAGCGCGACCGGAAATTCAACAACATCAGGTACGGCATCGACTATTTTCTCGACAACAGGAACACCCTTTCGGTTTCCCAGAACCTTACCGATGGCCGCTTCGCGAACCGGGAAACCCAGGACCAGGAATACCTGAACAGTGCCGGTATCCTCGAAAGAACTGGTTACCGCGTTTCCAGCGGAAGAAATGGTTTCAAAAGGAACAATGTTCAATTGAATTACAAACACCTCTTCAACTCTTCCGGCAAAGAACTCACCGCGGATGCCACTTACAATGGTGGAAGCGGCACCAACACCACCAATATCCTGAATACTTATACCAATGCGGATGGAACGGAATACGCTTCCCCGAGTAACGTAAGAAACGCAGGTTCCAGCGACAACGATCAATGGACGTTCCAATTGGATTATGTAAATCCGATCAATGATACACGTAAAATAGAGACTGGTCTGCGCAGCTTCATCAACAACAGCAACAGCATGTTCAGCACTTTCTCCATCGATAACGGGGGCGCTGAAACCAAACTTCCGCTCAGCAACAACTACTCATTCCGCGAACTGGTTCATGCGGGCTACTTTACCTACACCGATCAATTCAAAGGGATCGGCTACCAGGCCGGCTTGAGAACGGAAATCTCTGATTTCGAAGGAACATTGATCGACAGCGCACGCACCTTCGGTTATAAATACCCGAATCAACTGAAAGATATATGGGACGCGCTTTTCCCCAGTTTATACCTTTCAAAACAGGTGAGTGAGAACACGGAACTTCAACTCAACTATTCCCGCCGCATCCGCCGTCCGGGGTTCCGCCAGGTGAATCCCTTCATCGATATCAACGATCCCGTGAACCTGCAGCAGGGTAATCCGGAACTGCGTCCCGAATTCACGAATTCACTCGAATTCAACTTAAACCAGAAGTATAAAAAAGGCAATTTCCTCGGTGTAATTTATTATCGCAACAACAACGGCGACATCACCCAATACAGTGATACCATCAGCGCGGCGCAGTACCAGCAACTGAACAACGCCGCCGTTGACCCCAACGCCATCCTGAATACTTACATCAACGCACAAAGTACCAACAGGCTGGGCCTTGAACTCACCTTGCAACATAAGTTCACCCGTAATTTCGATATCGTGCCTACCATGAACTTCCAATACAGGAAAGTGAACGCCAATGTGGGCGACCTGAACCTCAGCAACGAAGGCTTCAACTGGGAAAGCAAACTGATCGTAAACTATAAAATCACCAACGCCTCTCCCGTGTTCAACAACCTCGGGTTTCAGGTAACGGGCGAATATGAATCACCCGAAATTATCCCGCAGGGCAGAAGGAAAGAGCAGTATGGCGTGGATTTCGCGATGCGGAAAGACCTGTTTAAAGACAATAAAGGAAATATCACTTTCGCGATCGATGATGTATTTAATTCCAAACGTTTCGGCACCATCTACGATACGGATGCTTTCTACCAGGATTCCTACCGCCGTTGGCGCGTACGGACTTTCAGGGTAACATTGAGCTATCGTTTCGGGGATAATAATTTCTCGCTGTTCAACAGGAGAAGAGGTGGCGGGGAAGAAAGAAGCGGGGATGATATGGAAGGGTGATCTTGTGCACGGAGTAGTTTTTTTCACGCAACTGCTTTGTGCTTCGCACGGCGCAGACGCGAGGTAGCAAGGACGCAAGGCGTTATTTGTGTTTGGAGCGTTTCTGTTTTATTTCTCGCAACGGCGCAATGACGCAAGGCTAGAGCACTATTTAATTTTTTCCTGATTGGTTGGGGAAGAGGGGAGTCTTAGTTGAGAATATTGCAATGATTGTATGTATGCTGCAATGGGTGTGTCATTGTAGCTGCTTCACATTTTCCGATCTTAATTGCTGACTGATGAAGTAATATGATGCGTTTTTTATTCCTTATAGAAAATCACGGCAATGAACCTCGATAATCCGAATGGAACATCAGGCAAAGCTCTTTCCCCCAAATTTAAACGCTCCCAATAAAACAGCCCGCCGCGTCGTAGCGTCGTTGCGAGAAAATTTCCATGCCCGCTCCCCGATAGCATCGCGCTGAAACACAAACAACGCTTTGCGTCCTTGCTCCTTGGCGTCTTTGCGAGAAAATAAAAAGTACTAAAGTAGTTGTGTGAAACAACAAAAAAGCCGGCAACATTACTGCTGCCGGCCTTAAGTTTTAGGGGAATATCTTACTTAGTTACCACCATTTTGTCCGCGTCTTTCGCATTCAGGTTGATCTCGAATACGGTAGTTTCGTTTGTTTTGCGGCTGGTCACTTCAAAACGGAGGAAAGTGTCGTCGATTGCTTCAGTGTTCAGCAGGAATTTCTTGTAACCGATCTCTCCGGCGAGGTTGTCTTTGTAAAGCACATCACCGTAAGCGCCTTTCACCACTACTGTGTAATCGCTCTGGTTGGCCAGGTTCAGTTGGAACACAGGACGCTCCTCCATTTTACCGATGAACTTCAGGTTAACGGCGGTGGGAGCAGGACCATCAGCAGCCATTACTGTGCTGTTGAAAGAGAAAGACATGATGGCCATCAGTGCTACAGCGAAAAATTTGTTGTTAAGTCCCTTTTTCATAATAAATGATTTCTTAGTTAATTAATTTTTTTTGCCTCGAATTATGAATATGGACTACAATCGTGTTACAAGCGGATGCTAGATGTTGAGCGGCTCGGTGCGCGTTCAGCGCTGTTTGATATATCAACAGTACAAAAGTATAACGGGACAAACGGGGCCGCAAATCAAAAAAAAGGTGATTTCATTACCGTAAAACTGTTAGAAAAAATGCAAAACCCTTGCTGGGAAAGTGTTTCAGCGAATAAAAATCATGACACCCAGCCTTGTTTTTTGTCAAAAAAAACTTTTAAAAACGTTTGAAATGCGTGAATAGGTTAAGAAATCATGAACTAATTGCAGAAATGTTCATTCATTTTAAAATCCATATATGTTGTTCGCTGTATTAAACCGCCATTCCGGGGTTTGCAATATGCCGTCTTCAGGAACTTCATACCAGGGTGATAGCTTGCGGTTCTCCTTGTTCACCAGTATATGGATATCCTGGGCCGGCATATAGCTCTGGGCCAGCAGGAATATCTTTTTCCCAAAAGTCTTTTCCCGCGCTACGGCCATTACGATCACGGCATGCCCCGGACTTCCGGCTTCTATGAAAACATCTCCCGCCTCCAACTGCGCTATGGGTTTCCGATGGAGTTGTTTGCTCAGGGATATCGTGCTGGCATAAGCGAAGACGATATCAAGGTATTTTCTGAAATTGATGTAGGAATGGTCTGCCGCGGCGCCCGCCTTCCAGGAACAATGGTTCCCGTTAAACTGGATACGTTCCCCGTTTGCCCACCTGCTGTATGTTGCGGAGAATCCGTTCACAAAATTAAAGCTGATCAGTTGAGGTTGTTTTGTTTGAAAAAGATATTCAGCACGCAGCCGCATCACGGCATCGGCACATTGCTGGAGATCGCGTTTGCCCACATCAATATCCAGAACACCCGCATGAACTTGCTGATTGGCTTTCAGGCGGCCATCATACAAGTATACGGCGCTACCGTGCGGCTTCATAGGAAAGTGGTGCAGGAAGTGAACGAAGGTGTTCCTGGCTGCAGGAACCAGTTCATAACCGGCCGGGGGTGGAAACCTTAATAGCAGTGTATCTGATGGAGTCGCTTGTGCCGGAATTTCTTCCTCCGACGAAAGCGCATCGGGCTGGAAGGTACAGGCATGGCCATAGAGTGAAAGGAGTCCTGCTAAAATGCAAAGTTGTTTCATGGGAGCAATGGTTGGTTGATTACTCCCGGGAAGCAGGAACGCTATTTCTCCATAAGCCGCGGCTGTTTAATTTGTGTTAATGTCTGTTTCTGTAAGCCTGTATTTTACGGCGTGAGGAAGTGGTTTCACCGGTCTGCCGCTGAATTCTCCCCATATTTTGGTGAAGGCTGCGCCGAAATAGAAGATCAGCGCGGTATAAAATACGAACAATAGAATGAGCACAATAGCGGATGATGTACCAAAGATGGTGCTGATGTTACTGTAGTTCAGCAACCAGCGGAGGATCAGTTTGCCGATATTGAACGCGATGCTGGTAACAATGCCACCCACAATGGTGGTGCGAAGCGGTGCCCGTCCATCCGGCAAAAAATGGAACACCAGTACGAACCATACGGTAACGATGATAATGGAAATGAAATAGCTGAGTACACTGTTGAAATATACCGCCATCTGCGGAAGCAGTTTTTCCAGGTAACCGGCCAAAAAAACATTCGCGGCCTCAGCGATCACACCGATGAACAGCAGTAGTCCGGCGGACACGATCACGCCTACCGACTTCAGCCTGGAGGTCAGTGTTTGTAATACTTTCTTCTTCCCGACTTTTACCTTCCAGATCTGGTTGATGGAGTTTTTTATGACCCTGAAGAGGGTGGTGGCCACGAATAGAAGGAATATAAATCCCCCGATGGTGATGAAAGGGTTTTCCGCCAGGCTCCTGAATGCGCGCAGGGTTTCCAGTATTTGCAAGGCGCTTTCCTGCCCCAGCATCTGGTCGAGTTGCCGGAAAAGCTGTCCGCCAATAGACTTTTTTCCGAAGATGGATCCGAGTAACTGGATGATGATGATCAGGATGGGAGGAAGGGCGAAGGTGGTGAAGAACGCCGTGGCGCCAGCCATACGCAGCGGATCATTGGAAACCAGTTCCCTGAAAGTGTTTCTTAAAATCTGTATGGTGGAACTTACGAACTTCATGGTGCTTTTTTACAGGCGTAAAAGTCCTGCTTTATACAATTGGTTCACGGGTTTATTGTACCAGAACAGGTCAAAATCTTCCAGTCCCGCGGCTTCATACTGTGCTGTTATTTCCTGCAATGTAAATGTTTTCATGTTGGATGGCGACAACTTTGGAAGTGTGTCCACGAGCCAGGCGCCTTGTTCCCGGTTGAGTTTTATTTCCAGTGTTTCTTTGTTGTTGCTGAAGGCAAGACTCATCATTTCCCACTGTTGTCCTTTTTTCGATTTGGTGAAATGGCTGATCTCTGGTGGTTTTCCGAGCCATACCAACTTGGCTGTGGGTTTGGGCGCGCTGTATTCCTCTTCTTCCAGGCATTTGACGATATAATCTGGAGGAACAGAAGTAGTAGGTACTTTGAAATCGAACCATTTTGAAAGCGGGTAATCGAAGCAGGCGCCGTGCATATAATTGAGCAACGATTTTTTCAGGCCGAAACTGAAGGCATCGTGGTCGGCGCCTTTCGGATCGGTATGAACGATGTCGTTGTTGGCGAAACTGCCGATGGTTTCCGTTTCCTTTTTCACACCGAATTTTTCGGGATGCAGGCCCACCGGACTGTGTGCCGTCATGGCGAACTGGTGCCAGAAGGCGGATTGCAGTACTCCGGCCTGGAACATTTGCCGTACCATTTCGAGCGAATCGATCGTTTCCTGGGAAGTTTGTGTGGGGAACCCGTACATCAGGTAGGCGTGTACCATGATGCCGGCTTCAGTGAAATTCCTGTTCACCCTGGCCACCTGGGCAACGGTAATCCCTTTCTGGATCAGTTCCAGTAAACGGTCGGAAGCCACTTCAAGCCCACCGGATACGGCGATGCAACCCGAGGCTTTGAGTAAGATGCAGAGGTCACGGGTGAAGCTTTTTTCAAAACGGATATTCGTCCACCAGGAAACGACCAGTTTTCTCCGGATGATTTCCAGCGCGAGGGCACGCATCAATGCGGGCGGGGCTGCTTCATCCACGAAATGAAAGCCCGTTTGTCCCGTTTGCGCAATCAGTTCTTCCATGCGGTCGCACAAAAGGCTGGCGGTAACGGGTTCGTATAGCCGTATATAGTCGAGTGAAATATCACAGAAAGTGCATTTGCCCCAATAGCAGCCATGGGCCATGGTCAGTTTATTCCAGCGCCCGTCGCTCCAGAGACTGTGCATCGGATTAGTGACCTCAATCGCGGAGATGTATTGATCGAGTGGAAGATCACTGTAATCCGGTGTGCCCACCTGGCCCTGTTTATAGTCGGTACAGGCCGGGTTGCTGATGTAAGTTACGGTATCATTTTGCAGGAAGAAGGTGCGTTTCAACTGATCGCTCCCTATCTCGCCGTTCACGTGCCTGATTAAATTTTCTATGGGTGCTTCTCCATCATCGAGGGTGATGAAATCGAAACAACTGAATACCCTTGGGTCTGATAAAGAACGGAGTTCCGTATTGGCGAAACCGCCGCCCATCACCACTTTGGAAGAAGGGAAATGAAGCTTGATGAATTGCCCACAACGCAAGGCCGCGTAAAGATTACCGGGGAAAGGAACGGAGATCGCCACGAGTTCTGGGTTCAGCCGTTCCATCTTTTCTTTCAGCAAATCCAGCAGGATTCGGTCTATATAAGTGGGCGCTCCCTGAAGCGCCTCATGTAACTCATCGAAACTGTTCGCGGAGCGACCCATTCTTTCCGCGTACCTGCTGAAACCGAAATGCGGATCGGCGCATTCTTTAATCAGGTCTGAAAGGTCTTCCAGGTACATGGTGGCCAGGTGCTTTGCCTTGTCCTGGTTACCCATGGCGCCGAAGGCCCATTGCAGGTCGTCTGTTTGTTCGAAGCGGGAAGCTTCGGGCAGGAAGCGGCGGCTGCATACCTGGTGCGCAAGTGTTGGATTTTTTCCTTGCAGGAAGCTGATTACCGCATCTATAGTGTGGATGTATTCATCTTTGAAGAGCAGCATCCGTTTCGCATTCGCTGAAATGGCCGTTCCTTCCTGTTCAATATGCTGAAACAACGCGGAGAGCCCATTCTTACTAAAAAGTGCCAGCGTTACTTCGATGCCAAGATCGGCCTGGAAGGAACGGATTTTTTTTGTATTCAGAAATCCTTTCAGGTAGGCCGTAGCCGGGTAGGGCGTATTGAGCTGTGTAAACGGAGGCGTGAACAGGAAAACGGGAACACTCAAAGTCTGATGATTTAAAACGCAAAAGTACCCGATAATTTCCGGTTACTGAAACCCATATCACAGGACGTATTCGCCGTTTATGGGGTTCACTGGCTCAGGCACGTTCTTTTCTCCCAGCATTTGGAGCAGGTTGATTTCGATGGTGCGCGCGATCTGGTTCAGCGGAATGGCCGCCACATTGTTCTCGAAGGGATTGATCAGGCTCATCCCGTTGATTTGGGTGGAAACGAACACAAAGCCCAGCAACCAGCTCATCGGAATTGACCAGATGCCCATAGTCTGAGACGTTACCAACGCAATGGATACCACAAAAAGCCAGATGAAAAGTTTCGTAAAATAACTATAAGTGGTGGGAAAAACAGTGTTTTTGATGCGTTCGCTCATACCCATTTCATCCGTAAATTTAACCAGCAGGGCATCCAGTTGTATCAGCCTGAACCCATCTATATACCCCTGCTGGTGCAAGGCCTGGAGCTCGCGGGCCTGAAGTAGGAGCAAGGCGTTGGGCAGGTTCGTGTGTTCGTCCACTTCGTGGAGATCACCAGTGGGAATATAGGTTTTGTCGCTATCGGTTACACCACCCCTCAAAGCGCCTTTTAAGGTGTACAGAAAACCAATATGCCGGTAAATCAATCTTGTGCGCAGTCCCTTCAAGACTTCAGGGGCCACTTCTTCCTTATCTATGTAACTCAGTACCGACCTGGCCCAGGAGCGCGAATCGTTCACCAATGCCCCCCATACTTTCCGGGCCTCCCACCAACGGTCGTAAGACTGGTTGTTGTTGAAACCGATAAAAAACGCGATGGCCGTACCCAGCACCGTTGGTACAATCACCGGAATCTGAATGTGGTAGTTTAGCAGGTATTTATGGATGAGGTAGGCTCCTGTACAGGAAGCTATCATGATCAGGTCTACATGCCAGGTGTTGCGCAGGATGCGACTGACCCTGATGTTGGAGGTAACAAGCATGAGTGGGATTTAGTGGCTTAAGTAATGAAGTTACTGTTTCCCACCCATGCTTAAAATATTATGCCATCTAAATATCGTAGGGAATAAAAAACTCGGTGGTATTGCCCTGCTTGTCGGTAGCGATCAGGTCCACTTCCCCGTTGTTCCAGTTTTTTGTTTTCACTGCTTCGGAAAATTGCAGAAACTTGGTTTTATCTGAAATGTAGTTACCGTTGGTAAAACATGCACCGGGGCAATCCCAGCTGCCTTCCACCTTTAATTCATTACCTGAACCGCTGTTCAGGCGGAACATGGCGGAACGGGAAATATAAAAGCTTTGCCATTTGGCAGCATTGGTGGCCCTTACTTCAAAATAAGGATTGGTATTGTCGAGTGGCACAATAACAACCAGTTCAGGGTTTTTGGTAAGCAGCACATAAGGTTCCCACACATCGTCGATACCGCCTTTTGGGCCTTTGTGTATGATGTTTTGTGGGACGGAGCCCTGCTGGAATACAAGCGTGTCGATGTATTCCCTTTTAGCCGTGCCGCTGGTTGCGCTGCCGTAAACATGAAGGTATGCGGTCCATTCTCCTGCGCGGAAACCATCTATGTTCGCGGACAGTTTTCCATTCACCTTATCGAAACGGAGGTGGTACTGGTTAACGGTACCCTTGCGTTGGAACACGACAAAAGCGGAATCTACTTGCGCGGTAGAGATGGTGGTGGCATCGAAGGTGATTTGAAACTCCTGCGCGGGGGGCTCCGGCTCTGGGGCCGGAGCGTCGTCTTTACTGCAGGAACTGGTACCGGCGCACAATATGCTAAGGAAAAGTGCGCAACGGAAGAATGTGTTGGAACGTGGGTAGAAAAACATGGCTGTACTTTTTTTACCACTACTGACCGCGTTCGGGGATTCAACGTTGCAAACGGCTCCACCACATGTTCATGTGATTCGAAAGTATTTTAACCGAATAGTTAAGGTGCAAAACACGGTGTCGGATAACGGAAAACAACGTCGGTGGCACCGGTTTACCAACTGATTTTACCGCCACCGCATAAAACGCGAAAACCGTTCTTTCACCTAAAATTTAAGGTGAAAGAACGGTTCAAACGGTGTTTTTCCCACCGTTTAGGCGGCGAGTCTGTGGTTCAGCTCTTCGCCGATGGCATATTCAATGGATGTTGGTATATGGTCTGCTGCTGCGCTGTCAATGGCTTTCACACTATTCGTTGCAGTATCCCACCCGAATATATGTACGGGGCTACCATTGTAGCTTACCCGGAATCTTCTTTTATCGTTCGCCATATAAGGCTTGGCTTTTACGTTCACCACGCTTCCGTTCACTTCAATGGTAAATTCCAGTGTTGGTTCTCTTTCTATACGTTTCATAGTCTTTAGTTTTTATAGATGAGCGAATAAGTACAAATGGGATAATTCAAGAAATATGCCTTTAAGGAGCCGGAAAGCCGGGTTAAGCAGTTCTTTAATGCGATTTTAACCCTCATATTAAGATGATGCGGATTATTTTAATTTTCAGGTGGTTCATTTTATAACTGAGTTTACGTAATCGTCCGTAAGAGTAACGTCTTACAATGTGGTTAATTGGTGGTTAAACGGGGTGTATTCCGATGATTTTTACGTTATTTTTTTGGAATATTGAAGCTCCGGAACGGCACAGTTCGTAGCAAGAATACGACCTCATTCCTGGACCGCCGCCGGACCTTATCCGTAGCAGCCCTTAAAAGCTGCTGCGGTTTTAGAAATCCCTGAACAAAAAAATGAACCCTATGAAGTTGTTGCAGAAACAATTACATGATGGCAGGAACGAAGGCGAAACCTGCGTAAACGACCACGAAGTGGAATATGTACGCCTGCCCGAAGAGATTGTGGTGTACGGCCGCCACCCGGAATTCGATGAAGTCGGGAACGGCATCGACGTGAGTATCGTTTTTTCAGTGTCCAGCATCCAGGAGTTGTTCGAAACACTCTCGCTGACCGGCTTAAACGAACTTAAGGACATCACCCCTGCCAGATTGCTGGAAGTATGGACCGCCGGCCTCGCCGAAATCCACACTTGTATCAACGACCGGTTCGCCGGCCTCATTTTCCGGAATTTTATGGGTGAACTCCTTGTAAAAGAGGACGTTGAGGGCGCCACCTGGCATAAGACCACTGGCATTTCAAACGATCCCTACCACCTTTTGTGGTTCACAAGCACCCATATTAAGGAGTTCAAAGCCAGGCTGGTAGCGGTTTAACGAACATTCAACTTATTATTTGACAGATACAGCGGCCCATAGTGGCCGTTTTTGCTTTACAATCTTACCTTTGTGGCTCATTTTCAGGGTCGCAGCATGGTGGTACAGTTTTTTGTGTGTTGCGCCCGTAAACCAAGTAACCCGTATCATGGGAATGGAAAAGGGCCCTAAAAAAGAAAGGAAATACATACTAACCAGGAGGCTTGACAATTTCTTCGGAGAAATGTATGCCATCTGGAAATTCGTCCAACGCTTCTTTAAAGAACTTTTTCTGCCGCCTTACGAATGGCAGGAAGTGATCCGCCAGTGCTTCCAGGTGGGTTATAAATCACTCGCACTTATTTCTTTAACCGGGTTCGTAACGGGGATCGTATTCACCAAGCAGTCGAGGCCATCACTTTCGGAGTTCGGTGCCACATCGTGGCTGCCGTCGCTGGTTTCTATCGCCATCCTCCGTGCCCTGGCCCCCCTGGTTACCGCATTGATCGCCGCGGGTAAAGTGGGGTCTAATATCGGGGCGGAACTGGGTTCCATGCGCGTAACAGAGCAGATCGATGCCATGGAAGTTTCCGCTACCAATCCTTTTAAGTTCCTGGTGGTAACAAGGGTAATGGCCACAACGCTGATGTTGCCGATGCTGATGTGTTATACCGGTTTCCTGGCCATGATGGGCGCTTACCTTAATGTGCACCAGAATGAGCTTACTTCCATGGAAACCTTTTTCTCCCGCGCTTTCGAAAAAATCGTTTTCCTGGATATCGTTTCTTCCGTAGTGAAATCACTGGTGTTCGGGTTCACCATAGGTATGGTGGGCTGCTACCAGGGCTACCATGCCACGCAGGGAACGCAGGGGGTGGGGATCGCCGCGAACAAGTCGGTGGTAATCGCCATGTTCCTCATATTCATCGAAGAAATTTCATTGGTTCAGGTCACCAACTGGCTCCGTACTTTCTGATATGAAAAAGACAATACCTAAAATAGACAAGCATAAAAAGGTGATCGATATCACCGGGCTCCGGAAATCGTTCGGCGATAACCACGTGCTTCAGGGGGTGGACCTGCAGGTGTATCACGGTGAGAACGTGGTGGTGCTTGGCCGGTCGGGAACGGGAAAGTCTGTACTCATCAAGATCATTGTCGGGCTGCTGAAACCGGATGCCGGGCACGTGAACGTGTTGGGTAAAAATGTGGAAACTCTCTCTGAAAAAGAGTTGCGCGAACTCCGCAGGAAAATCGGCTTCTCCTTCCAGAACAGCGCGCTCTACGATAGTATGACGGTAAAAGAAAACCTGGAATTCCCTATTCTGCGCAGCAACCGTAAAATGACCCGAAAAGAAATTGACATCGCCGCTGAAAAAGTGCTGGATGCCGTGGGCCTTTTACAGACCCTTCACCAGTACCCCGGAGAATTGTCCGGCGGTCAGAAAAAAAGGGTAGGCATCGCCCGGACGCTCATCATGCAGCCCGAGATCATGTTGTACGATGAACCCACCGCTGGTTTGGACCCCATCACCAGCATGGAAATCAACAACCTGATTAACGAAGTGCAGGAGCGTTTCCATACTTCTTCCATCATCATCACCCACGACCTTACCTGCGCCAAAATAACCGGCGACCGCCTGGCCGTATTGCTGGACGGCGATTTCCTCGCCACCGGAAGTTTCAGCGAAGTGTTCTCCGTAGACGATGAACGCATTAATAATTTTTACGAATATAATTTTATAGACGGATGAGTGCACCTAAAAACAAACGCGCCGTAATCGTAGGCATCTTCATTTCACTGGGCATACTCATATTGCTGGTGACGGTGATGACATTAAGCGGACAGAAAAAAAGTTTCGTGAGCGCGATCTCCCTGCGCAGTTCTTTCGACGATGTGGGTGGTTTGCAAAAAGGGAACAATGTATGGTACGCCGGTGTGAAAGTGGGCGTGGTGAAGGAAGTGGAATTCGCCGCCGATGGCTCCGTACAGGTGGTGCTGAACGTGGAAGAACGTGTGGCGCCCTTCATTAAGAAAGACGCGTTCGTAAAAGTTGGTTCCGACGGATTGATCGGTAACAAGATCATGGTCATCTATGGCGGAACCGCTGCTTCACCGGCAGTAGCGGATGGCGATGTATTACAGGTGAAAAAAGCCATTTCCACCGATGAAATGATGGCCACGCTCCAGGACAATAATAAGAACCTGCTTGCCATAACGGATAATTTCAAAACGATCAGCGGTCGTCTGGCAAATGGAGAAGGCACCATGGGCGCCTTGCTGAAAGACTCTTCTTTGTATGTGCATCTTCAGCGTACCATGGAACGTTTCCAGGCATCCGCGGCAAATACGGAACAATTGACCTCGGGTATCGCACAGTACGTGGCGCAACTCGAAAAGCCCGGTACTTTCTCGCACGAATTTGTGAACGATACCACGATGATGCACAACCTGAAAGCTGCTGCCGGAGAAATAAAAGCCGCGTCTTTAGCTGTTTCTGCAACCACGGGAAACCTGAAAGCCGCCACGGAATCTTTCAATCAGAAACTCAACAGCCCCGATAACGCGGCTGGTGTATTGCTGAACGATCCCGCCACCGCCAATGAATTGAAGTTGCTGATACAAAACCTGGAATCGGGCAGCGCCAAACTGGATGAAAACATGGAGGCCCTGCAACACAACTTCCTGTTCCGTGGCTATTTCCGCAAGAAGGCCAAACGGGAGGAGAAAGAAAAAGAAGCCGCGCAAAAAAATAAATAATGACCCCTTTCCTGATCATCGCGTTCATCGTGTTGGTTGCCGTGGGCATGGCCCTGTACCGGAAGCCTGCGAAAAAAGCGCCGCTTTCAGATGCTACTTCCACGATACTCGAAAAATATATCCCTTTCTACGAAGCGTTGGATGCCGAGGGCAAAAAACGTTTTGAAGAAATGGTAAGCACGTTCCTGGGCTATGTAAGAGTGCACGGGATAGAAACAGATGTGACTGAAACCGATAAGTTGCTCGTGGCTTCCAGTGCTGTAATTCCCATTTTCGCTTTCCCCGAATGGAAATATTATAACCTCACGGATGTTTTGTTATATGCAGATTCTTTTACGGATCGTGGCTTCTCCATGAAAGAGAAAGAACGCAACGTGCTGGGGATGGTGGGAGAGGGCGCGATGCAGCGGGTCATGATCCTTTCCAAACCTTCCCTGTACCAGGGTTTCGAAAACAAAACCGCCAAAGAAAATGTGGGCATCCATGAATTTGTTCACCTGCTGGATAAGGAAGATGGTTCAGTGGATGGCGTGCCGGAAGCCTTGCTCAACAGGCAATACACAATTCCCTGGCTGCACATGATCAACGAGAATATGCAGACTATCCTCGCCGGTAAATCAGACATTAATGTGTACGGCGCCACGAATAAAGCTGAATTCTTCGCCGTGGCCGCGGAATATTTTTTCGAAAGACCCGATCTTTTCCGGGAGAAACATCCTGAATTGTATGAACTGATGGCCGGGGTTTTCCGGCAGGAACCGGCACACGCTTAAAAATTATGGAAGGACAATACAGAAAAGATATTTATCCCGGTCTGGAAGTGGAGATCATCCTCAAAAAGGACCAGCGCACCGGAAAGCGTACGCGGGGCATCGTTCAAAGGCTGCTCACCTCTGCCGTTTACCATTCCCGTGGGATAAAGGTTCAGTTGGAGGATGGCCAGGTGGGTCGCGTATGTGCCATACTGGGAGACGTTGAGGAGGAATAGGCCTTCTATGGCTGTTGGGTGGCTGGTAGTCCCAATTTCAGCAATTCAACCAGTTTCGGGATATCGGTGGTGCGCACGTAAATAGGGTCATAAAAAGTATTGTTCTTCGCTACCAGATACGATTCATATATTTTGAGGTGCGTCCACCTTGATTTGTAAGGAAGTTCCAGCACGAACCTGATGCCATTCTCCGTAGTGTAACGGTACATCGCCGCATCACGGTACAGGTTCTCCTCTTTCAACTCCGCGAAGAATTCCAATGCTTTAATCAATGCGGGCAATTCATGCTGGTCTATAAAAATGCCTTCTTCCAGAGAGGGACTTAGAAATGCGCTCATGCGTCCAGTTCCCGGCAGGTGTATGGCGAAGCGGGTGGAGTCTGTGCTGAAATCGCGTACCCAAAGCAAGTGTACATCCCGCAACGCGATGTTGCCGAGTTTGCGCTGCATGTTCTTTAATACGCTTCCTTTTGAATGAAGCAGCACTTCATAACGGCTATCAATACGCATGGAATCCTGGGACAATACAACAATCGGCCAACATACTAAAACGAGTATAAATGTTTTCATGAAAAAGGTTTCCATGAAATTAAAACAGCCGGTAATGCCCGGCTGTTAAGGAATTTGAAAGGGGGAGAAGGATTAACTTTTCTTTTGTGATTGTTCTTCCCGTTAAGGATTGTTGTTCCCTACGGGACGGAACGAAAGTTTTTTCCACCGCCTGAACAACATCATGAAAGCGGCTGCCAGCAGGAGCAGCGGCCACGCTTCTACGAGTCTGATCAAAATGCTCCGCATCCATTCTGATCCATTTCTCAGGGCCTGGCTTATTTCCGCTCCAAAGCCGGCTCTTGTTATCGCGACAGGATTAACCGTCATATAAGTGTCCGCTTTAAGTGGTTCGTACAAAGAAACCGTGAAAGTGGAATAGGCTACATTGTCCAGGATTTCCAGGTTTTCGATGCGCCGGTTGGTGATTTTTGTTCTCCGTTCTTCTTCATGCACCGCGCTTTCAACGGTGGTTTTTGGTTGGGGGCGAATAGGTTTGACCTGCAATTCAGCTTCGTTCTTCAAAGCGTTGGAAAGGTAGGTGAAAGTGGCATCCGTATCTTTCATATTCCTGTATTCGATGTGGCTGGCAAGGGATGAAATCAGCGTTGCCAAGGAATCCAGTTTACTAGCGGGGACGCGCAATGTAAGTTCGGAAACAGGGGTGAAAAGATGTATCTTTTTAAGAGAATCGCTGCCGGAAGCGTATTCGTGGTAGTCTGAAGCGGTAGTGGAAAAACTGCTTTCAGCCACTACGCCATCCACGGAACGGGTCATTTTCTCGATTTGGTTGCTGGCGTCCAGTACATCGGTTACACGGCACCGTATGGTGGCGGACCTGATCCTTTTTCTGGAAGGTGCGTTTAGCGTTGAGATATCACTGGAGAAGGTGGTGGAATCGGTTACGGCTGCAACGGCATCCGTATATTCCATGGAATTATTTTCGCAGGAGCATAAGATGGCAAGGGCCATCACGTTAATAAGGGATAAATGGCGCATGGTTATGGTTTTTTATTGATACCATGCGCCATTGAAAAGTAACCTCAACGGAATTGTTAAAGTTAGGGTTGGTATTTCTTAAAGACCGAAGTAGCGGTATGTCCTCCGAAACCAAAAGTGTTGTTCACCACATAGTTTACGGTCTGGTGCAGCGAACTGCCTAAAACAATATCCAGTCCTTCCGGAATAGCTGGATCCAATACAGTAGTATTGATGGTGGCGGGGATAATATCGTGTTTTACAGAAAGTGCGCAGGTAATGCTTTCGATGGCACCGGCCGCACCAAGTAAATGACCCGTCATCGATTTGGTGCTGGTTACTTTTACCCGGTGGTGGCCGAAAACACTTTTGATGCCGTTCAGTTCACCGATGTCTCCAAGTGGGGTAGAAGTCGCGTGCGCGTTGATGTAGTCTACCTGTTCGGGTGAAACGCCCGCTTCCTGCAATGCTTTCTTTGTACCAAGTGCGGCACCCAGTCCGTTGGCGGGCGTTCCGGTAAGATGGTAGGCATCTGCGGCCATACCGCCACCAACGATCTCTGCATAAATATGCGCGCCACGACGTACCGCATGGTCATGTTCTTCCAGGATCAGGGCACCGGCACCTTCCCCGATCACGAAGCCGTCGCGGGTAGCATCGAATGGCCGGGAGGCGGAAGCGTATTGTTCATTGTTCTTCGACAAGGCCTGGGCCGCGCCGAAACCGCCTACCGCCGATGGTGTAATCGCCGCTTCTGAGCCCCCGGCTACCATAACAGTGGCTTTGCCCAAACGAATGGTATCAAAAGCGTTGATGATAGCCGTATTGGAAGAGGCGCATGCTGAAACCGTGCAGTAATTTGGACCGTGCAGTTTATGCCGGATGGAAATCACGCCCGCAGCGATGTCTACGATCATCTTTGGAATGAAGTAGGGGTTGAACCTTGGTGTGCCGTCACCGCTATGGAATTCCTTTAACTGCTCTTCGAATGTGCCGATACCTCCATTACCCGAGGCCCAGATCACACCAATTTCATAACGTTCTTCTTCGGTCATCGCCGCGAAATCCAGCCCTGAATCCTTAATGGCCTCATCGCTTGCGGCAACGGCGTATTGGGTGAAAAGATCATATTTCCTGGCTTCTTTCTTTTCAAAATAAGCTTCAGCGTTATAACCTTTTACTTCGCAACCGAACTTCGTTTTGAACTTTTCGGTATCGAACTTGGTAAGCAGTGTGGCGCCGCTTTTACCGGCCACGATATTGTTCCAGAAATCGTTCACATTGTTGCCCAGCGGGGTAAGCGCCCCCATGCCGGTGATCACTACTCGTTTCATTTGTTCTTTTTGATGGGTTGAGTTCCGCTTTGTTCCAGGTTGGCTATCATGAGCTTTACCTGTTGCATCGCGGTGGAAAAATAGTTGTTATTGTTGCACACCCTGGCGATCATGATGGCCCCTTCTATGATGGCGATCATGGTGATGGCGGTGTGTTCAGGGATGATGTCGTTGCGTAATTCTCCGGTTTCCATTCCGTTGTTGATGATCCGCTCCAGTTGTTTTTTCCAGGAACGGATGGCGTCGGATGCTTTTTTCCGGAGTGCGGGATGGGTGTCGTCGGCTTCAACGGAAGTATTCAGAATGGGACATCCGCCTGTTGCCGAGATGGTGCCGAACAGCGCTGAATAGCTTTCAACATAGGCCAATAACTTGCCGGTTGCTGTGGTGGCCGCAGCGGCTTCCTGGGCAACAGTGGTCGTTATTTGCGCAAGATTGTATTCGAATGCGGCGAGGGCCACTTCATCTTTCCCTGAAAAATTGCCGTAGATACTACCTTTTGTTAAACCGGTGGCCATTGTGAGGTCGTTCAGGGAAGTGCCCGCGTACCCTTTCCTGTTGAAAACGGGTGCGGTTTTTTCGATGATGAGTTGCCTGGTGACGTCCGATTTACGCATGAATGGAAAGAAATAATTTGTAAAATTATACCAATCGGTATATTTTAAGAAATATTTCTTTCGTCGGCCAAACGCAAGGTGGGAATACGTAATCTTTTATTTCGATAATGTAATTTTTCCGACGGCTATTTTACTCTTAGCCAGCATACGGTCATCTTTACCGACGAGGTACATTTCTTTGCCGAAAACGGTTCCGCTCCTGGGCATGGCCGTGGGCGTTTCGGTATTTGAGCATAGGAAACTGCGGTTGAATGTTCCGGTTAGCGCATCCAATGTAATGCTATAACAATGGGATGCGTTAAAAAGTATTGTTTTTTTAGGGATTTGACCGGGATGCAGAATTGCTTCGTTCCTTGAATTGTCGTTAAAGAATAATGTGATGGTATTCCCCGATTGAAGGGTGTTGAAGCCTGAATAATAGGGGCGTTTTCCGAGGTCGAAAAAACTGGAAGAACTAAATTCAGAATAGCCCGCTGACCCTCCTCTGAATACTTCGCGTTGAAACTTTGGAATGATTTTTACCCAATTTACATTTTGCGCACGGTCTATCCTGCACATGAACAGGTCGCCTGATTCATAAACTGAGTATGTAACCGGGGTCCATTGTCCGGGCATACCATTGGATCCTGGTGAATAGGTTTGAGTCGTATAATTGTACTGATAAAATTTTTCAGCCAGGATGATCAACCCGCCATCGTTGTCATAGTGGATTTTGCGAAATTTCATCAATGTGGACAATGCTTCCCCTTCATTTTTTATTTTCTCTAGTTTCTCCAGTTCTTTTTTTTCTTCTTTACTTAAATTGTCAGATGCTTCTTCATCAGCTATTACATCCAGCATAGAGAGGTTGAGTTGTTTATCCGTTGTGGAAACTACTTCACATGAAACGGGATCTATTTTTTGAAGCAACATACCGTCAATGGTTTTATCCTTTCGGTCTTTACTATAAAACCCCGCCAGTACCAGCATCTCATTTTTCTCTTGTACAATTTTGGTACTGTTCAGCCATTTGCCGTTTACGGTGGTATTAAGTTCTTTTAACTGCGTGCCTTTTGGATCGTAAATACGGATATTATACCTTGCAAAGTCAAGAAATTTGCCTTTTTTCTTTTTACCCTCTCGGTATTCATATATTCTTCCCACCAGAACAATCCGGTTGTTGGAAGTATAAATGAGGTCTTCCAACTGGTAGGTTTTCGGATCAAACTCGTTTGATAAGGAAACCGTATTGGCGGTAGGGCGCAAAGCCTCGTTGAACCCACTAATGCTGAAAATGTTATTACTTTTTCCTTCGAGACTGCTTACCACCACCATACTGGTGCTGTCAGGATTATAAATTATCCTGAAGTTGATGTCGTCTCCCTTTTCTTTTTTCCGGATACTGACCAATTCTTTCCAAGTGCTTTTTATTTCACCGGTATTCTTATTTATCTCAGCGGCATGTACAATAAATGAGGTGTTTTTTTTGTCGTATTCGGATGCAAGTATGAACAGCTTTTCTTTGAGGGGAAAAAATTGAAGAAAGTCTTTTCCTTTTAATTCTTTGCTAAAATCTGTGTTGTACAATTCAGATAAACGACTATCCAGCTTTATGAGTCTGGCGGAAATACGCAGTGATCCACCAATGGCGATGTAGGTTTTCATCGTAAGATGCCCCTCCTGAAGGTAAACGCCGGTTTTATCCGCCTGAATAACTTCTAAGTCTGTACTCCCTCTTTTCAATTTAAATTCTTCTCCCCAATTTATAGAGGGTTTCTGTGCTAAGCCGGACATTGCAAATAAGGAGAGGAGGGCTTGGGTAAACCATTTTTTCATCGGTGAAGTGGGGTTGTGTTAGGGTGAGCTGCATGCTGCATTACGATAAGGTATATGCGCAAATGTCTGAAATATTTTTCAGTAATGAAGCCCTGCAAAGGAAAATCTGAACACAACGCATGCAGGTGGCAGAAACCACTCCTACCGAACGCCCGCGTCTATCGGGCTAGTCGTTTGAATGAAAATAACCGTTCCCAGAAATTCTTTTTAGACCTGCGTTGCTGTTGAAAAGAAACAGGTGTAACGTGTTCCATCAGCAGGGGCCTCAGCTCCTGAAGCTCCGAGGCTTTGGTCCAGGTTTCCATTCCCAGTTTCCATACTGGTGTGTGGCGGGTGATTTTACCCTGGAGTTCAAGCAATGTAAATGGGCCTCTTTCAAGCTTTCCGTCGTGGATGTAATAGGTTTTCATGATATGGGTAAGTGTAACTGTGTAAAGAAAACGTAGATTTTATAATTATATGATGCTAAGTGAAATTCTTTGACATATATCAAATTGTGGTGAGCAAACGATTGATTTTTAAGGCTAAACCTGATTCATCGTTACAAAAGAGGAACTGTTGACCTGTTAGAGAAAACAAAAAATATATATTCCCGGAAAGAAAAATTTGGACATCCGCCAAGATTCCATGTACATTTGCCTAACGGTGTTAAATTGTTTACCATGTAAATAAAACCGATGGCAAGTAAAGACAGAATACTACGACTGAAAGAAGAAAACAGGTGCAATATCCTGGAAGCTGCCCTCCACATTGCGAAGGAGGAAGGGTGGCAGTCGTTGAGTATGCGTAAGATTGCCGATAAGATTGAGTACACCGCGCCGATCATTTATGAATATTTCAACAGCAAGGATGCGATATTAAAGCAATTGGCCACCCAGGGTTTTCTGATGTTGTCGAAAGATGTGAGTGAAGCACGGGATCGTTTTGCTGAACCGGAAGCGCGACTGGAAGCTATGTGGATCGCTTATTGGGAATTCGCTTTCCGTGAGCCTGAATTGTACCAGTTGATGTTTGGGGTACAGGTGGGGTGTTGTACCATGGAAGGAACTTATCCTGAAAACTACCAGGATCCCAAAAAACTGATTATGGATGTGATTGCCGGACTTGTAAAAGCGGCTGGCAAATCTGAAGATGAGATTTGTAAGAAGTACTACACTTTCTGGTCGGTGATTCACGGATTGGTATCCATTAATTTTGTGCGGAATGAAATTTCAGATGAGATGAACAGGGAGGTGCTGAGAGATGCCGTTCGGGGAATAATTCTTTCTATTACCAATGGATCAACGGTTAATGATGCGTCAACGGTTACCAATGGATCAACAGCCCCGGCCTGATCTTTTTTTTGAATATAGATTTAACAGCATTAAATGAATAAACATTGTTTTTGAAGTTTTTGAAAATGGTATTTAACAATGATAAATAATTGAATAATGTTCAGTGTTTCGCGCATATCTGACATAAGTATTCAGTACAAAACAGCCGACTAATAATTTGCAGCAAGTCCGAAGTATTTGAATAACGAAGTAAACCTAATATAAACTGAAAGCTTTTTATAAACGATTAACAGGCATAACCGGGTAAAAGCGATTAGATCAGGTTAATCGTTTAAAGCAGGTAAAACGGGTTAAGCGAATAAAGTATTTAAAACTTTTAGACCTGGTTAAAACGGTAAGCCTCGGATAAACGATTAACAAGCATAACCGGGTAAAAGGGATTAGACCAGGTTAACCATTTAAAGCAGGTAAAACGGGTTAAACGAATAAAGTATTTAAGCTTGTAAAACTTGTTAAAACGGTAAGCCTTGGATAAACGATTAACATGCATATCCGGGTAAATGCGATTAGATCAGGTTAACCATTTAAGGCAGGTAAAACGGGTTAAACGAATAAAGTATTTAAGCTTTTAAACCTGGTAAAAACGGTAAACCTTGGATAAACGATTAACAAGCATTACCTGGTAAAAGCGGTTAAATCTGGTTAACCGTTTAAAACAGGTAAAACAGGTAAAACAGGTAAAACAGGTAAAACAGGTAAAACAGGTAAAACAGGTAAAACAGGTAAAACGAATAAAGCATGTAAATCTTTAACCAGGTAATCGAAAGAAATGGTAATCACGTAAAACACTAAATGCTTATTTATTCAATGCTCAACTACAATTAAAATTTTTTAAAGATAATTTCTAACCATCCTTCAAACTCAATCTCATGCAAACAAACACAGCATCAAACCGGAATCCCCGGTCTTTTTCATCCCAATCATTTAACGGCATTAAATTATTTAATAGTAATATCATGAAATCGTTTTTTCTCGGCCTGCTCGCACTTTCCGTTCTTTCTTCCTGCAGTGAAAACCAGGCTGCTCCCGGTGCTGCAGTTGAAGCGCCTGTACTGCCCCTGCTTGAAGTAACAGCACAGAATACCACCACAATCATAGAATATCCTGCTTCCATTCAAGGCGCGGTGAATGTTGAAATCCGCGCACAGGTAAGTGGCAACCTGGAAAAAGTATTGGTGGACGAAGGTGATTTTGTGAAAGAAGGACAACCACTTTTTAAAGTGAACGACCAACCTTACCGCGAACAACTGAACAGTGCACTGGGAACACTTCACGCCGCGGAAGCCGCAGTTATTAACGCCGCGCTGGAAGTGGATCGCCTGACCCCGCTGGTTGAAAACAAAGTTATCTCCGAATTTCAATTGAAAGCCGCTAAAGCCGCACACAATGTGGCATTGGCAAATGCTGAACAGGCGCGTGCCATGGTGGGCTCCGCTAAAATCAATCTGGGGTACACTACCATAAAAGCGCCCGTGAGTGGTTACATTGGCCGTCTTCCCAAAAAGCAGGGTAGCCTCGTATCGCCTGCAGATACCGAAGCCTTAACGCTACTCTCCGATATCCATAATGTACATGCCTATTTCTCCCTGGGTGAACGTGATTTTATCCGCTTCAAATCGCAATACAAAGGGAACTCCGTGGAGGAAAAACTCAAACAGGTTCCACCTGTGGGATTGCGGCTGGCCGATCAATCCGTTTATACGGAACCCGGTAAGATAGATATGGTGGATGGACAATTTGATAAAACAACCGGGGCCATTACCCTGAGGGCCAGTTTCCCGAATGCGAAAGGCCTGCTGCGTTCCGGCAACACCGGCAAAGTGCAACTGCAACTGGAACACCCCGGCGCCGTATTGGTGCCACAGGCTTCCACGGTGGAAATTCAGGATAAAACCTTCGTGTTCCTGGTAGATAAAGGGAACAAAGTCACCAAACAGCCCATCGTGATCGAAGGAAAAACAGGAACGGATTACCTGGTAAAAGAAGGCCTTAAAGCCGGTGATAAGATCGTGGTGAAAGGATTCGAAAACCTCCAGGAAGGCGTGGTGATTTCGCCTGAAAAAAGTACCGATAAAGTAGCAAAGAACTAATTCTAAGATTTTACAAACAACCTTTATGTTAAAGCGATTTATTGAACGCCCCGTATTGGCCACGGTGATCTCTATCCTGCTGGTGATCGTGGGTGTGTTAGGATTGACCAAACTTCCCCTCCAACAGTTCCCCGATATCGCGCCGCCCGCCGTGCAGGTTATGGCCCTGTATCCCGGTGCCAACGCTGAAACAGTGCTGCGTTCCGTGGCGCCGTCTCTTGAAGAGTCCATTAATGGCGTGGAGAACATGTTGTACATGAGTTCCACCGCCAGTAACGACGGCTCACTCGTGATCACCGTTTTCTTTAAGCTGGGTACCGATCCCGACCAGGCCGCGGTGAACGTTCAGAACAGGGTGGCCCAGGCTACCAGTCAGCTACCTGCTGAAGTGGTGCAGGCGGGTATTACCACCGCGAAACAACAGAACAGTCTGGTAATGGTGGTGGACCTTTTTTCTGAAGACAAAGAAAAATATGATCAGACTTTCCTGACCAACTACGCACAGATCAACATCATCCCGGAGATCAAAAGGATACCCGGTGTCGGGCAGGCGGTGGTATTTGGTGGCAGCAAGGATTATTCCATGCGTGTATGGCTGAATCCAGCGCAACTTACTTCTTACAACCTCACTCCGCAGGAAGTAATGGCCGCCATCCGCGATAAGAACCTGGAAGCCGCGCCTGGAAGGTTTGGCGAAAGCAGCAAGGAGTCATTCGAATATGTAATCAAATACAAAGGGAAGCTCAGTAAGCCCGATGAGTACGAAAACATCGTGATCCGCTCGAACAGTGATGGTTCTATCCTTAGATTGAAAGATGTGGCCAGGGTGGAATTCGGGTCCTATACTTACGGCAGCAATACCCGTGTGGAGGGGTTGCCGGGACTGAACATCGGTATCTTCCAGAATGCGGGTTCCAATTCCAGTGATATACAGATCGCGATCAAAGCATTGATGGAAAAGGCCGCGAAAGATTTTCCGAAAGATGTGAAGCACCTTATTCTTTACAATACGAAGGACTCCCTCGATCAATCCATCAGTCAGGTAAAAACAACTTTGATCGAAGCGTTCATTCTCGTGTTCCTTGTGGTGTTTCTTTTCCTGCAGGATTTCCGTTCCACCCTTATTCCCGCGATCGCCGTTCCGGTAGCCATCCTCGGTACTTTCTTCTTCATGCAGTTGCTTGGTTTTTCCATCAACCTGCTCACGTTGTTTGCGCTGGTGCTGGCCATTGGTATTGTAGTGGATGATGCCATTGTGGTGGTGGAAGCGGTACATGCAAAAATGGAACACGAACACCTTTCTCCCAAAAAAGCCACGGTATCCGCGATGAGTGAAATCACCGGCGCGATCATCTCCATCACACTGGTAATGGCGGCGGTGTTTTTGCCGGTAGGTTTTATGGAAGGGTCCACCGGCGTATTCTACCGGCAGTTTGCCTTTACCCTGGCTATTGCCATCGTGATTTCCGCGGTGAACGCGTTAACGCTGAGTCCTGCGTTGGCAGCGCTTTTCCTGAAAGAACACGAGGGTTCCACACACGGAAACAAGAAAACATTCAAAGAGAAGTTCTTCGCCGGGTTCAATTCAGGCTTTAATAAACTCACCAATAAGTACACCGGATCCATCAGGTTCATGACAAAATACCGTTGGGCCAGTTTGACCGCGCTTCTGCTGGTGATTGTTTCCACTGTGTACATGGTGCGTAAAACACCGACCGGGTTTATTCCTTCAGAAGACCAGGGCTTTATCGCCATCTCCATCGCCACACCGGCAGGGGCTTCCCTCGACCGCACCAACGCGATCGTAAAAGAAGTGGAAGAGAAACTGGCTGCGCTTCCGTCTAAAAAAACGCTGATGGGATTGGGTGGATTCAATATCCTTACGCAATCCACAAGTCCTTCCGCAGGTGTGGCCTTTATCCTGCTCAAACCCGCAAAGGAAAGGGGAGATTTGAAAGACATCAACGCGATCATGGGAGATGTGAACCAACGCCTGGCCGCGATTAAAGGCGCCAACTTCTTTGTGTTCACTTTCCCGACAGTGCCCGGTTTTAGCAATGTGGACGGACTTGATTTTGTGTTGCAGGACAGAACAGGTGGTGATCTCCAGAAATTCAGCGGCGTGGCCAACAACTTCATCATGGAATTGATGAAACGCCCGGAAATAGCCGTGGCATTCACCTCCTTCAAAGCTGATTACCCGCAACTGGAAATGGAAGTGGACGAAGTGAAGGCGGAACAACTGGATGTGAACCTCCGCGATGTATTGCAGACCATGCAGGCCTATTTCGGCAGTGCGCAGGCTTCCGATTTCAACAGGTTCGGGAAATACTACCGTGTAATGGTGCAGGCCGATGTCTCCGAAAGAGCCTCTCCCGAAGCGCTGGACGCCGTATTCGTGAAGAACAGGCAAGGCGAAATGGTGCCGCTCAATACAATCGTGCGCCTGAACAGGGTTTATGGGCCGGAAACCGCTTCGCGTTACAACCTGTTCAATTCTATCGGTGTGAACGCCATGGCCAAACCCGGTTTCAGTTCCGGTGACGCGATCCGTGCCGTGGAAGAAGTAGCACAGCAACAATTGCCTTCCGGTTATTCTTATGAATTCTCCGGGATGACAAAGGAAGAAATCAGTTCCGGCGGACAATCCGCGGTGATCTTCATCCTTTCTCTGCTGTTCATATATTTCCTGCTGGCGGCGCAATACGAAAGTTATATACTGCCCCTTGCCGTAATTCTTTCCATTCCAACAGGTGTATTTGGTGTGTTCGCGGCGATTGGTATGACCGGCATCTCGAATAACATCTATGTGCAGGTAGCACTGGTGATGCTGATCGGACTTTTGGCGAAGAACGCTATCCTTATCGTTGAATTCGCGGCACAGCGCCGCCGGATGGGATATACTTTGCTGGAATCGGCACTGGAAGCGGCGCGGCTGAGGTTGCGTCCTATCATCATGACCTCTCTCGCGTTTATTGTGGGACTGATCCCGATGATGTTCGCGACCGGTCCATCGGCGCAGGGTAACCACTCCATCAGCATCGGGGCCGCAGGCGGTATGGTGAGCGGTGTATTGCTGGGATTGTTTTTCATCCCCGTATTGTTCATCGTGTTCCAGGGACTCCAGGAGAAACTGGTCAGCAGAAAAACACCTGAACTTGCGCTGGAACCCGCCTGATTGAATTGATATGTTTTAAATGAATGAAGTGCCTGTAAGGTAATGCCAGTGCGGTCTGCTAATGCAGGCCTTCATTCCATCAGCAAAAAATCAACAGTAAAAAGATGAAAAAATTACTGAATATACCCATTCTTGCCATCGCGATCTTTTCGATCCTGAACGCATGTAATGTAACGAAGAATACTTCGGCCACGGAAATCCCTCTACCGGATACTTTCCGCTATGCGACTACATCCGATACTGCTTCTGTAGCGGCAGTGAATTGGAAAGCGTTTTTTACAGACAGCCGGTTGCTGGCACTGATAGATACCGCTATTATCAGGAACTATGATATGCAGGTGGCCCTTAAAAATATGGAAGCCGCGCAACTTACCCTGAAGCAGTTGAAGAACGCCTACCTTCCCGATGTGCGTTTACAGGTTATGGCCAGTTCAAACCGCCCGTCAGACAATAGTCTGAACGGTTTGAGCGCCAGCCAGTTCCTCGGCACCACCCATGTGGAAGATTTTACCGCGGCAGTCGGGCTTTCCTGGGAAGCGGATATCTGGGGCAAGATAAAGAACCAAAAAGCCGCAGCCCTGGCCGCTTTTCTCCAAACCGGGGAAGCGCGTAAAGCCATTCAGACCAATATAGTGGCGAACCTGGCGAAAGGTTATTTTAACCTGCAGATGCTGGACGAGCAACTGCGCATCGCAAAAAATAACATTTTGCTCAACGACAGCACACTCCGCATCATTCGTTTGCAATACAACGCGGGCGAAGTAACCCTGGCGGGTGTGCAACAGGCAGAAGCACAGCAGATGGCGGCGCAGCAACTGGTCCCATTGCTGGAACAGCAAATCGCTATCCGTGAAAACGCGCTGAGTATCCTCTCGGGGAAACTGCCCGGTAGCATCCAACGCAGTCCGTTGCCAGCCAGCGCCTCATTCGCGGGCGCGCTTACCGCGGGTGTACCGGCCACCTTACTGGGAAGAAGGCCCGATGTAAAGTCGCAGGAACTCGCGCTTGCCATCGCCAATGCAAGAACAGGCATTGCCAGGGCAAATATGTACCCTTCGCTGAGTATTACGGCTTCCGGCGGACTGAACGCTTTCAAAGCAAGCAACTGGTTTAACTTACCTGCTTCGCTCTTCGGAACGGTGGCCGGAGGTTTAACACAACCGCTCTTTTTGAAAAAACAACTGAGGACGCAATATGAACTGGCGCTGATAGAAAGGGAAAACACCGTGATCCGTTTCCGCGGTACCGTACTTACCGCCGTTGGGGAAGTAAGCGATGCATTGGTACAGTTGGAGAAACTGAAGGAACAGGAGCTCATCGCAGCGAACCGCACGCAAACCCTGCAAAAAGCGATTCAAAACGCCACCCTGCTTTTTGCGAATGGGAAAGCAAGCTACCTGGAAGTGATTACCGCACAGGCAAATGTATTACAAAGCGAACTTGACCTTGTGGCCGTAAAAACAGCGCATCTTACTGCGGGGGTTGAATTGTACCGCTCCCTGGGTGGGGGCTGGAATTGATAAAATGATGGTGGCAAAGAATATATGAAATGATTTTATTGATCGTATGCCCTTATCGGACAGCATAAAGCCCATAAAAGGCATAATATTAGAGCTGGATAAATTTTAACCTCCGAAAAGCTGTGATATTTACTTCTTTCATATACATTTGTGCTTTCATAGGATAAGGTTTAATGGTTTAACCATTATTAGCCCCGGTGTCTACCGGGGCTTTTGTTTTTTTAATAATTGATCTGGTCGAAAACATACAGGGCATCCTGCCAGCTGAGCCGGGATTCTACGATCCTTACCTGGGTAAAGTAATTACCTGTTCTGTTGTACGTGGTTTGAACGCCCCAACTGTTGAAATTGGCGTATTCAAGGTCAAAGTCGCGGGGCGCAACGCCGTTCAGTGACTCGACCACTGAATATCCTCTGAAAGTTTCTACAATATAGTTTCCGGTAAAATGGTCCACATAAGCAACGGTACCCCGCTCGTGCGTACGCATCCATTCCTGGGGATCCGGGTTGTTGTCTATGAGCACCTTGCTGCAACTGCTTAACACAAATGTACTGGCCAGCATCAGGAGTAAAATTGCCCTTTTCATAGTTGTAAATTTTGGGTTTGGAGATAGGAAGTCAATATCCGCCCAAAGCTTACTAACAACTTGTTAAACAAAGGATGTTGAGGATTTCATTAACAGGGTTTTATGGCAACTGTTAATGAAATGTTCAGGTAAGTATTTCCCGGATTTTTTCCGCTACCGCACTAAGCAGCCCGGGGTCCGTTTTCATATAAGCCTTTTCATCTGCTCCATAGGGTATTATTGCCCGGTAGTTGCCCTCATCATCGGGTTCAAAATGAAATGTACAATCCTGTATATTAACGATGAACCGGTGTGAATACCCCGTTTGCTGCAATTGGGTGGCAAAGGAATAGTCGGTTCCCAGGTGGTGAAGTTCCAGGTCAAATACATCGAACATAGCAGGTGGTGGCTGATATTTTTTATATTGGTGAAAGATAGGCCTTTTGTGGGCTCTGCCATTCAATCCTGTATCATGCTTCGATCAAAGTTATTGGTATATATGGTTTCCATGCTTTGTTTTTCCTCCTGTTTCACCTTCAGGATGGAAGAGGGTAAGATGTTGCGGAAGCTGAATCGTGCTGGGGTGGATGCCCGTTCTGTAATGCTGACCTATGGAAATGATCGTATACACTATACCGTAACCGGATCGGATACTATGCCCACGCTCGTTATCTTACATGGCAGTCCGGGGGGCAGCAGGGAATACCTTCCTTACCTCAGGAGTGCGGCATTGCTGGAGAAATTCCGCGTGGTGGCGGTGGACCGTCCGGGGTTTGGGCTTAGTAATTTTGGAACATCCTATCCGTTGGAGGAGCAGTCGCGTTTGTTGGGGCCAGTATTGTACGCCCTTCGCAATAGAAAACCTTTGTTTGTGGCCGGCCATTCATTGGGTGGGCCTGTTGCGGCTATTCTTGCAGCCGATTACCCTGAACTGGTGCATGGATTGGTGATTATGTCTGGCGCATTGGATCCTGCATTGGAAAAGAAAGAATCCTGGCGGCCATTGTTGAACAGGGAGCCGCTCCGCTCGTTATTGCCCGGCGCTTTTCCCCAGAGTAATATTGAATTGTGGTACCTTAAGAACGACCTGAAACTGTTGGCGCAGAAACTGGACCGCATTCGTGCCCGGGTATATATTCTCCATGGGGCCACCGATAAAATGGTGCCTCCGGAGAACGTAGCTTATATGCGGCAACATTTCGTGCACGCCCAAAGCATACAGGTAACCATGCTGCCGCGAACCGGACACCTGCTGCACCTCACAAGGGTGAAAAAGGTCACGGAGTTTCTGCTTGGCTTGGAATGATTTTTTGCCCGGGATGTTTTGGTACAAATAACACAATTAACGTGGGAAGCGGTTAACTTCGCGGCAATGTATTTTGCATGAAACGGATATGTCTTCTTACCCTGCTTTTTTTTCTTTGCTTTATTTCTTTTCAACCTGCAACTGCGCAGGTGAATTACAAGGCGGAAATGAAGGCGCTCAGCCGGAACATTCAACAATATTTCTTTCTGCAAAAGGAAGGCTATTATAAAGAAACCGTTCATCCCGAAAAAGATGGCCGTCCTGTGTCTTACCTGTGGCCACTTTGCGCTATGCTTCAGGCTTCCAATGAAGCCAGGGATGCGCCGTTGATGAAGCAGGTGTATATGGTGATCGGCAAATACCTCGATCCCCGTTCCCCGGCTCCGGGCTATGCTTCTTACCCCATGGAGAAAGGTGGCGGCTCCCGCTTTTACGACGATAACCAATGGATCGGCATCACCGCCATGGACACCTATGAACGTACAGGAAAAAAGGCATACCTCGAAACCGGGAAATTGATCTATCGCTTCATGATGACAGGATACGATACCATCTCAGGAGGAGGATTGTACTGGAAGGAAGATGAGAAAAAATCCAAGAACACCTGCAGCAATGGACCGGGCATATTGCTTGCCCTGCAGTTGCACCATGCTACAAAAGAAAAGGCCTATCTCGATACGGCCCTGCTTTTATACAAATGGACCAATCAACAACTGAAAGCGCCCAATGGCGTTTTTTACGATAACATTGAAGTGCCAGGTGGCAAACTTGTAAAATGGATGTTCTCCTATAACGCAGGTACGATGTTGCAGGCTAATGTGTATTTATATGAAGCAACGGGTGATACAGCTTATCTTACCGAGGCGCGAAGCATAGCAAAGGCTGCCACGGCGTATTTTCTTTCCGGTGAAAAATTCCTCGATGCTTACTGGTTCAACGCGGTGCTGTTGCGGGGATACGAGCACCTGCTGCGGCACGATGCTGATACAACGCATATAGTCGCTTTCCGTGCCTGCCTTGACCATGAAATACTTCACCAGAAATCCGCGAACGGCCTATTTAAAAAAGAAAAGGAACTCGACCTGGTGGCGCAGGGTGGCATGCTGGAAATGCTGGCCAGGTTCGCCGCGATGCAAAGACGTGGTATGCTAAAGTAGGTTGATGGCGCTACACAACCTTATTGCCTTCGGCGATTTTTTTAATGCGTTGCAACGCTTCTTCCCACATCGGCTGGTGTACTTTGATGTGCTTCAGCGACAGCGGACCGGCATCCGTGGAAAGTATGGTGCCACCGGCTTTTTCAGCCAGGGCAAATATTTCAGTGTATTCTCCTAACGGTGTGGGGGGAACGCTGTTGATGTCATCATAATAACCTGTCTTTAACAGCGATGCGGGTTCGTTAAGGAGAATAATCCCTTTCGCGCCCATGTTGCCATCGTTGTCTTTCCATACTACTTCCGATCCCTGCGCCCAGTTGGTCTCGGCCCAGGTGCCTTCTCCGAAGGCGGCGGCCCATTGGCGCAAGGTTTCAGTTCCGGTGAGTACGGCCCAGGTCCTTGCAGGTGCTGCGTTTATTTCTATGGAAAGTACAATACGCGCCGTTTCAACATATTCTTTTAATAAAGTGCCGATGATCTCATTCCACCCCGCCTCGAAGTTTTTGCGCGCGAAATCAGGATTGTCGGCCGGAAATGTTTCCAGTCCGCTATGGGTTAGTCTTAACAACGTGCCGTTCGCTTCTTCAGATAATTCAAAACTAACCAGTGAATCTCCCTCATATCCTTTGTAGCGCCAGCTGTAGGCGAGTTTGTGTTGCGGAACCACTTCCGTTATAACGCAAATATGTGTATAAGTATGTGCTTCCGTTCCGCCATCAAATTCAAAGGTGAACCCGGGCTCCGCTTTGAATTCTGCCAGGTCGAAATACCATTCTTTCATCTGGGTTTTGTCGGTAATGGCTTTCCATATTTTTGAGGCGGGTGCGGTAAGGTGTATTTCTTTCACCAATGCTTCCATATTGATCCGGTTTAATTACCTTCAATTTACTTTATCCGCATGGATTTTTATTTTACTTTTTGAAAAGCGATATGAAAGATTTTCCACCGGAATTTTCCGATAACGAACAGGAACATCATTTTGAATGGACCACACCGTCAGGAACGGCGTTCATTGATTATAAAAAAACGAGCCGCCAGTTAATGCTCATCCATACCGAAGTGCCTGAAACCATGCAGGGACAGGGCATCGCGCCCAAACTGGTAACCGCGGCGCTTACTTTTGCGGAAGAGAACGGACTGAAGGTGATCCCGCTTTGTGTATATGTACTCGCGTTCCTGAAGAAGCACCCGGAATGGAACCGCGTGCTGGCGCATGAACCCAAAGGATAAAAATTACAACACCAGTTTCTGGAAAAGTTCTTCCAGGGTGGTGGCAGCGTCTTCGCAGAATCCCGGGTGCACTTTGGAACATTGCACCACCGTGCTTCTCGTGGCTGTGAGCCAGCGAAAACGCGCCGCCGCATCCAATGCGCCAATGGGGCCGCTACCGGGCAGCGCCAGACTTATTTCCCTGAACGCGTTCAGGTGATGGCTGATCTCATCGCAATCCACCGCGTCGGAAAACGCATGTATGCGTTCGTGGTTGATGTGGAACTTCGTTTCCAGGAAACGCAGGCTCTTGCAATAAAGAATCACCCCCACGTTTACAAATTCCTCCCTTTCAACGCGTGGTACCACCCTTACTACGGCATATTCATATAAGTGCTTTCCTTGCATGGAGGGCTTCGTTTACAAAGTTTCGGGAATGGAGCAGCCTGTTCTCCAGGAAACGGGCATAAATATTCTTTTGCTCAGGAACACTGCTTTCATGGTGCGTAAGCCATTCGTCGGGGATGAGTTCTGTGATGGCACGGATATGTTCCGGTGTGAGCAGCTTTTTAAAGTCTTCATCCACTGCTTCAATATCCGTGGCATAGGGGAGCAGTACATGGTCTTTCACCTGCACAAAGGGTTTGGTACTTTGTTCTTCCCAATTGGTCCAGGTATGGTGGAAATAAAGTGAGGCGCCGTGGTCTATCAGCCACAGTTCCCGGTTCCATACCAGCATATTGGTATTCCGGGGGGTACGGTCCACATTCATCAGGAAGGCGTCCATCCACACAATTTCGGATGCGGTACGGGAAGGCAGTTTCGTAACGTTGGGATCGAAGGTGATGGCGCCGGAAAGGTAGTGCAGTGCCAGGTTCAGGCCCACACTCGCTTTCAGGAGATCCTGGATTTCCTCATCAGGCTCTGTTCTGCCAAAAGCCTCATCCAGTTGGGCGAAAACCAGTTCCGGAACGCGGAACCCAAGCAGTCTGGCCATTTCTCCGCCTATCAGGTCGGCGATCAGTGCACGGGAACCCTGTCCCGCACCCCTGAATTTCAGTACATACATAAAACCATCGTCTGCTTCGGTAATGGCAGGCAGGGAACCGCCCTCCCGTAACGGGGTGATGTAACGGGTCACGTTTACTGTTCTGAGTTGCGGAGCAAATAAAGCCATAAAAGGTATTCCTGCTGCAAAGAAAAGGAACTTTGCGGAGGAATTTCATAATCCTTAGAGCATGAATGGCTTAGGTGAATTTTGCTGTAAGTGTTAAAATAAATGTAAAAAAGACAATTATTTTAAATAAGTTTGTTCTAACGATTGAATTCGGGAGCCAAAACTGGATTGCTACTATGAATATCACTTGCCATAAATACACTTCGGTGGTGTTGTGTTTGTTGATTTGGTGCGCACAAAACACCGCCATGGCCCAGGAGCCTGTTTACAAACTTGGCATAGAACAAGGCCTTTCCAATAATTCAATACGCTGTATTTTCCAGGACCATAACGGCTACATGTGGTTTGGTACCTACGATGGCCTGAACCGCTATGATGGCTACGATTTTAAGGTGTTCAGGAACAGACCGGGCGACTCTCTTTCGCTCTCCCACAATTTCATTTACAGTATCGCGGAAGATAAATCAAACCGTTTGTGGATCGGAACAGGGCAGGGGATCGGTATATATGACCCGCCCACGGATGTTTTTACGCCCGCCCGTTTTTCTGATCCAAGAGACGGTAAAAAGAAACGCATCATCACCAGTGTTAATGCGGTGGCGGCCGATGAGAAAGGGAACGTGTACATCGGCTCAAACGGGTTGGGTTTTATGGTGCAGCAGGCGGGGGGCGATGCCGCAAAGGTGGTGCCGGTGCAGGTAAATGGTGCTGAAACGTATTTTTATAATGCTTTCGATATAGATGTGGATCGTGCGCAGCGGGTATGGGTATTGAACGATATCGGGTTGTGCAGGTATGATCCAAAGCAGGGAAAACTGATGCTGGTGCATCCGCCCATTCCTCTCGTAAGGAGTATGGCTGTGGGGGAGCAGGGTGAAATATGGCTTGCGTCGGACGCAGGCGTGTTCCGTTTCGATCCCGCTTCAAAAAAACTTACCCGCGACAACAGGAGCAACGGCATTACCGGAACAATCACCAGCATCGCTTTTGATGGGCGCAGAAACCTCTGGATACCCTCGGAAGGTGGTGGTGTCACTATTTTCAGGGGTGATGGCCTGGGGCGGGATGAATTGAAATACGGGGAAGGGAAGTACATGCTCAACAGCGAGTCGGTATTGAGTGTTTACGAGGATCGCGAAGGAAGAATATGGATGGGAAGCATGAAAGGCGGTCTGAACGTCATGGATCCTTTCAAAACCAGGTTCCGCGCCGTGGACCTCACGTTCACGGGCAACAAGGAGTTGCCGGCGAACAATTTCACTTCTTCCTTCTGCGAAGATTCTGAAGGGTACATCTGGATCGGATCGGAAGGTGGCGGTTTAACCCGGTGGAACCGAAAATTGAATACGGTGGTGCATTACAGGCACCGTCCAGGAGATGCCTCCTCACTCAGCAACAACCAGGTTACGAATATTTATGAGGATAGCCGTGGGGAAATATGGGTGGCTACTTTCGGTGGCGGTGTGAACCGCTTCAAAAAAAACAGCGGCACATTTGAGCATTATACCTGCTTCAACAGCGGGGAAAAAATTGTTAACCCCAATGCCTGGCAGTTCCTCGAAGACCGCGACCATGTTTTGTGGGTATCCACCTTTAGCGCTGGAAAACTGTACAGGTATGATCCGGAGAAAAACAGTTTTCTTCCCTTCGACCAGCAACTAAATGACCTGTTCTCTCTTTATGAGGACAGGGCCGGTACCATGTGGGCCGGCGATTGTTATTACCTGGTGCGGATCGATAAGCAAAATCACCAGCACCAGTATGTAGACATCGGCAAACCCGTAAGGGCATTGCATGAAGACAAAAAAGGCCGTTTCTGGATTGGTACCGAAGGAGCCGGGCTGATGCAATACGACAGGAAGACAGGTAAAATACTGAAGCGTTGGAGTGATGAGGATGGATTAAGTAATAATGCCATCCTCAGAATACTGGAAGATGATAAGGGGGTGTTGTGGCTCACCACGTTCAACGGCCTCACCAAATTCGACCCCGCTTCAAATACCTTCACCCGTTTTTTCTCTTCCGATGGTTTACAAAGCAACCAGTTCCTGCACAACGCGGCGCTCAGGTTAAAATCTGGTGAATTTCTCCTGGGGGGTATTGGCGGCGCAAATATTTTTTTCCCGTCATCCATTGTGCCGCGGTCGTACATGCCACCGTTGTCGCTTACTGCATTAAGCATCAACAACCTTCCACTTCGCGAAGGCAACCGGTATGTGAAGAATGAAAAGAACGAGCCGGTTGCACTGGAAGTACCTTATGATGATGCATCGGTAACCGTAAGTTTCGCGGCATTGGAGTTTTCCGCACCGGAAAAAGTAAGTTATGCCTACTTCCTGGAAGGCTGGGATAAGAACTGGCATGAAGCGAGCAAACAACGGCAGGTGAGTTATCCCAGGTTGCGGGAGGGGAATTATGTGCTGCACATCAGGTCTACCAATGCTGATGGTGTCTGGAACCCGGGACAAATTCGCTTACCCATTACCGTATTACCGCCCTGGTACCGCACCTGGTGGGCCTATGCGGCTTATCTTATACTTGCAGCCATCGGTTTTTATGTATTGCTCCGCTACAGGGCAAGGCAGCAGCAGTTGTCTTACGAAATGAGACTCGTGAAGCTGAACGCTGAAAAGGAGCGGGCCGAGCATGAAATGGAAAAGGTAAAAAGCAACCAGGAAAAAGAGATCAACGAAAGACGCATCTCGTTCCTCACCAATATCTCGCACGAATTCCGCACGCCGCTTACCTTAATCATCAATCCGCTGAAAGATATGATCCGCCGGAAGCGGGAGGAAGAAGACGCGCCCGCCGATGAATTGCAGATCGTGTACAGGAATGCGCGCCGCCTGTTGAGCCTGGTGGACCAATTGCTGCTTTTCCGTAAATCCGATGGAATGGAAGAGCAATTGAAAGTAAGCGAGTTGAATTTCCGGGAATTGTGTGAGGAAGTCTACCAGGCATTCACCCAGCAGGCCAGGCTTCAGCAGATTGAACTGGTATTCGAGTGCGCCGAACCACAAGTCGCCTTATTCGGTGACAGGGGAAAACTGGAAATTATCCTGTACAATTTATTGTCCAATGCAATGAAATACACCCCAGCCGGTGGAAAAATTACTGTTGGCTTGTCAGAGGAAAAAGAACAGGTGGTATTAAAAGTAGCGGATACAGGTGCAGGGATACCCGCCCATGTGGGCGACAAATTGTTCGGGCGCTTTTACCAGGTGGAGCAGCCGGGAGTGGCCAAACCCGGATTTGGTATCGGACTGTACCTGGTGAAGCAGTTTGTAGATGAACTGAAGGCTGATATTGATTATGAAAGCCGGGAAGGTGCCGGTACGGAATTTACCATCACCTTCCGCAAAGGAAATGACCATTTGCAGGATGCCATTGTAGAAGAAAAGGCGGCTTCCGGCAACGGTTTGCTCAACGAATTGGTGGAAGATGAACTTTGTGTGGCGGAAGAAATCAGGTTGGAAGCAAAGCAGGAAGCCATTATCGGAGAAGAACCCGGGCTGCTGGTAGTGGATGATGATCCGCAGATCAGGCAATACATCGCCGGGATGTTCACCGGTTTCACGGTGTACACGGCTGAAAACGCAGAGGAAGGGCTGGTTCTCGCCAGACGGCATCTCCCCGACATGATCCTCTGCGACGTAAACATGCCCGGCATGAATGGCGTGGAACTCTGCGGCATATTAAAAAAGGATCCCGCGCTCAACTTTATTCCGGTGATCCTGCTCACCGGCAGCGCTTCCCAGGAGATGAAACTGAAAGCCGTGGAAACCGGGGCGGATGATTACCTCACCAAACCGTTCGACAAAGACCTGCTGCTCGCAAGGGTACAATCCTTATTGAAGAACAGGTCCAATCTCCAGCACTATTTCTACAATGAAGTCACCCTCCAGGATAATCCGCTGAAAATACCTGCCGAATACAAGGAGTTCCTCGAAAAATGTATGGCCATTGTGGAGCGGCATATAGACGATGAACAATTCAACGTAAAACTTTTCGCTTCGGAACTGGGCATGAGTCATTCCGCCCTGTATAAAAAAGTGAAATCCATTTCCGGACAATCGGTAAACGCCTTTATCCGCTTTATACGGCTCCGGAAGGCAGCTGAAATATTAATTCATACCCCCTCGAATGTGAACGAAGCGGCTTTCCAGGTGGGCATCAGCAGCATTAAATACTTCAGGGAGCAGTTTACCAGGCAGTTCGGGGTTACGCCATCAGAGTACATACGAAAGTACAGGAAAGCTTTTGGCCGGTCCTACCACCTTACGGACACCACAAACAAACGGAAATAATCAGCTTCAACAGGGGAAATACGAAATTGTACCCCCAATTGGGAGAAAATGAGGGTTAAAATCGGGTGCAACGAGGTTAATATTGCATCAGCACCCAAGTAACGAAACCAAAATTGCCATATAAAATGAGAAAATTCCGGGCTTTCCCACAGGCTCCCCCTTGCAGGGACAAACCATCCTTTTTACCATTATTTCAGAAAATTTCAGTTCGGTACGGTTCCGCCTCCGGTTCTTAAACGGCGGTAACATTACCCGGATTCAGGTCGTGAACGCGTGGCTCCCCCGTGTAACGGGTTTGCCGTGCCTGCACTGCCCATTCATCAATTACAACAAACCATTACATGAGTTTCAGGAAAAATAGCCGTTTTTGGGTGATGTGGATATTGCTCTTCGTGTTCCACAGCGCTGTTGCCCAGCAGCAGGTGACCGTTCAGGGAACGGTGGCCGATAGTGTTGGCGGATTGCCTAACGTAAGCATCGCCGTTTCAGGTAAAACGCAAAAGTTCGTGACCGACGAACTGGGACGTTTTAAAGCAGCAGTGGCGTCAGACGCCATTCTGGAGTTTACATTTACAGGTTACCAGAAAGAAGTGGTGGCCCTTTCGGGAAAGAACATTGCCAACGGGGTGATTGAACTGGCCGTTAAGATGATCCCGCTGAACGCTGACCTTGGGGAAGTAACCGTAATCGGTTTCGGTGGCACGCAGAAGAAGTCGAGCCTGGTAAGTTCCATTACTACTGTAAGCGTGAAGGACCTCACCGGTCCAACCGGGAACCTTACCAACCAGCTTGCGGGCCGCGTGGCGGGGATGATCTCTTTCCAGCAAAGCGGTGAGCCGGGGCGTGGAACGGATAACTCCGCGTTTTACATCAGGGGATTGTCTACGTTCGGAACTGGTAAACAGGATCCGCTCATCCTGATTGATGGGGTGGAGTCTTCTCCAACCGACCTTGCGCGGATTCAACCCGATGATATTTCTGATTTTTCCGTATTGAAAGATGCCGCCGCCGCTTCAGTGTATGGCGCACGCGGCGCGAATGGGGTGATACTCGTGAATACAAAAACCGGTAAGGAAGGCGTGGCCAAATTCTTCCTAAGAAGTGAAACCAGGATGTCTTCCAATACGAAGAATTTCGATATGGCGGATAATATTACTTATATGCGACTGGCCAATGAGGCCGCGCTTACCCGTTCCCCGAACGCTATCCTGCCGTATTCTCCCAATAAGATCAACCACACCATCGATGGAGATGATCCTTTTCTTTACCCCAGCAACAACTGGATCGATCAGCTCATCAGGAAAAATACCATCAACCAGAACAACTACCTGAGTGTGAACGGTGGAACGCCCCGTGCTAAATACCATGTGGCCGCCTCTTATGGTCGCGACAACGGGGTGCTGAAAGTGGACCCCATCAATGATTTCAACAACAACATCAAACTTTCAAAATATTCACTCCGTTCCACTGTTACTCTGAACCTTCGGGAGGGTACTGAACTGGTGGTGCGTTTATATGGCCAGTTTGATGATTATAGCGGACCCATAGGCGGAGGTGCTGCTATTTTCGACTATGCGCGCCGCTCCAATCCGGTGATGTTTCCCGCCCTTTACCCAAGGGAGAAAAGGCCGTATGTGGATCATCCGCTTTTCGGCTCCGCGCTCACCCAGGCCAACGGACAACTTACCTCCACCCTCTATGTTAACCCATACGCCGAAATGGTGCGGGGCTATAGCGTGTATAAGACCTCAAATGTGCAACCTCAGTTAGAACTGAAGCAGGACCTCGACTTCCTTACCAAAGGACTGAGTTTCCGTACCATGGGCTACCTCAGAAGGTATTCCTATTTTGATGTGAACAGGTCTTACAATCCTTTTTACTATAATAGTGTGGTGGGAGAAGATGGTAAATCCTATGATATCATGGTATTGAACGATGGTTCAGCCACCTCTGTGGGAACAACCGGTACCGAATACCTGGGATATGGTGAAGGGGGAAAAGTAGTGGATTCCAGGCTTTGGCTGGAAGGAACCCTTACTTACAACAGGCTTTTCGCTGAGAAGCACCGCGTTGGTGGGTCATTGATTTATTACATGTCAAGTTATGAAACCGGTAACGCCGGAACCGTAGCTTCTTCCTTACCCAGCAGGAACAGCGGTTTGTCCGGAAGGATGACATACGGTTTCGATGACCGTTACCTCGCCGAGTTCAACTTCGGGTACAACGGGTCCGAAAGGTTTGATTCCCGCAACCGCTTCGGTTTCTTCCCTTCAGGCGGTATCGGCTATAAAATTTCTAATGAGAAATTCTTTGATGGCCTTTCGCACGTGATCACTGACCTGAAGTTCAGGGCCACCTACGGCGTGGTGGGTAACGACCAGATCGGCAACGTGAACGACCGCTTCTTCTACCTGTCTAATGTAAACCTCAACGATGGCGGCTTCGGCGCTTCCTTTGGCAGGAACGATGGTACCGCTACTTATTACCGCCCCGGTGTATCCATTTCCCGCTACGCGAATGCCGGTATCACCTGGGAAAAATCAAGACAACTGAACCTGGGGATGGACCTGAAATTGTTCAACTCCCTGGACCTGATCGTGGATGTGTTCAAACAGAAACGTTCCCAGATATTATTGCCCAAGACATATGTGGAGTCCGCACTGGGCCTGATGGCCGTGCCATATGCCAACTATGGTAAGTCTGAAACGCAGGGTGTTGACCTTTCCGCCAGCTACCAGAAATCCTTCAGCAAAAACTTTCATGGAAACCTTCGGGGAACTTTCACTTACGCCACCAGCAAGCGTATAACGGTGGATGAGTTGTTGTACGATGAGAGCCTTGCGCACCTGCGCACCGCCGGCTCGTCCATTTCGCAGGCATGGGGCTATATCGCCGAGCGTTTGTTCATCGATGAAAAAGAAGTGGCGAACTCTCCCACGCAGTTCAATGATCCAGGGCTGATGGCGGGAGACATCAAATACCGCGACATCAACGGAGATGGCGTGATCACCTCCGATGACCGTGTAGCCATCGGTTATCCGCAACAACCGGAAATTATCTATGGTTTCGGTGCGTCCATGAGTTACAAGAAACTTGATTTCAGCTTCTACTTCCAGGGATCGGCCCGCTCTTCCTTCTTCATCAACCCCGCGGCCATCCAGCCCTTCTTCCAGGAAGGTGGCTTCCAGAATGGCTTGCTGAACGTGATCGCCAACGACCACTGGAGCGAAGAGAACAGGAACCTCTATGCTTTCTGGCCCCGCCTCAGTACCTGGAGGGTAAACCCCAACAACCAGACCTCCACCTGGTGGATGCGCAATGGTGATTTCCTCCGGTTGAAGAGTGTGGACCTGGGTTACACTTTCGGAAAAATACCCGCCGTGGGTATATCAGGTGTAAGGGCATACCTGTCCGCCACCAACCTCTTTGTGCTGAGCGATTTTAAATTGTGGGACGTTGAAATGGGCGGTAACGGTTTGGGATACCCGATCCAATCGGTGTACAGTCTTGGATTGGAAGTGAATTTTTAACCTGAAGGAAAAACTGAACAAATTATGAAACGTAAAAATATATGGATACCGGTGGCCCTTTCCCTGTCTGTGTCGATGCTGGCCTCCTGTAAAAAATTCCTGGATGTGGTGCCGGACAACGTGGCCACCATTGAGAATGCCTTCAAATTAAGAAACGAAGCTGAAAAATACCTGTTCACCCTTTATTCTTATCAGCCCAAAGGGGGAGACGGATGGTACAATGTAGGATTGCTGGGCGGTGACGAAATATGGCTGCCGCAAAACGACCAGGCGCACTGGCATCCAATCTTCCGGATCGCGCAGGGACAACAGAACAAAGATGCGCCGCTGTTTGATGAATGGACAGGCTCCAGGAAAGGCAACAGTACCCGTTTCGACCACCAGAAACTCTGGAGAGGCATCAGGCAGTGCAATATCTTCATTGAGAATATGGAGAACCCTACGCTGGTGCCCGATATTACACAGTCTGAAAGAGAACGCTGGATCGCTGAAGCCAAGTTCCTCAAGGCCTACTACCATTTTTACATGATGCGTATGTATGGTCCGATTCCCATTATGGATAAGAACCTGGGCCTGGATGATGATGTGGATGGCTCTTTGTCGAAAAGAATGCCCGTTGATTCCTGTGTGAATTACATCTCCAATCTGCTCGATGAATCATACGACAGGCTTCCCCCGCGTATTACAGAAGAAAATACACAATTGGGAAGGATCACGCAAACCATTGCCATGGCGGTGAAAGCGAAACTGTGGATCACAGCCGCCAGTCCGCTGTTCAATGGAAACGCCGATATGGCCTCGTTCCGTGATAAAGAAGGGGTAGCGCTCTTTAATCCGACCTTCGATGCCAACAAATGGGTGAAGGCGCGCGATGCCATTAAGGTAGCGATTGAAACCGCTGAGGCCAACGGTCACGGACTGTATAAATACACCGTGGATTTCCTCGGGCTTACCGATACTACAAAGACCCAACTGAGCATCAGGAACGCGGTTACAGAAAGATGGGGACGTGAAAACGTATGGCCCAACGCGCAAATGTACTTCGTGAACGAAGCGCTTTGTATGCCGCCGATGGAAAGGGGTACCAATACAACAAGGGCGCAGTTGCAGGGGATCTGGGCGCCGCCGATGAAAATCGCAAAAATGTTCTACACCCAAAATGGTGTGCCGATAGAAGAAGACCGCACCCTTAATTTCTCGAACTATGAACAATTGCGCACGGCCACTTCCGCTGAACGCAATTATATTGAACCTGGTTTCGTGACCGCGCGCCTGAATTTTGACCGTGAACCGCGCTTCTACGCTTCGCTTGGATTCGATGGTGGTGTTTGGTACATGAAAGACGCCACTACCTCAGGAAACGACAGGAACACCTTCTATGTGAAAGCGAAAAATGGCGACAAAGCAGGTTTCGGCGACTTCGTGAACTGGAATGAAACGGGCTATTTCATTAAAAAACTGGTGCATTGGGAATCCACAACCGCAGGTTCTTCCGCACCCGTTTATAAACAATACCCCTGGCCGGAAATCCGAATGTCTGATCTGCTGCTCATGTATGCCGAAGCTTTGAATGAAGTGGAACCCGGATCCGCACAGGCCATCCAGTACGTGGATATGGTGCGGGAGAGAGCCGGATTGAAAGGTGTAGTGCAATCTTGGAGCAATTATTCCAGCAACCCCACTAAATACACCACACAGGATGGTCTCCGTGAAATTATCCACAGAGAGCGCCTTATCGAACTTGCTTTCGAGGGACAAAGATTCTGGGACCTCCGCCGCTGGAAAAAAGCATTCGAAGAACAGAATAAGGACATCACCGGATGGACCATCATGGGCAAAACCGCGGAGACCTATTACAGGGAAAGGGTAATCTACAGCCAGCGTTTTCTTTCTCCAAGGGATTATTTCTGGCCGATAGGATTGTATGATACCCGCCGCAACCCTAATCTCGTTGAAAACCCAGGATGGTAAGCTCAATTTAAACCAGAAATTATGAAACTGACAATAAAAACAATCATGATAATGCTGCTGCTGGGAACTGTTGTTTCCTGCAGGAAAAGCGAAGGGCATAACCCTATAAACGATGATCCGGTACCGCCTGCGGTGGTTACGGGTGTCTCGGTCGTGAACCTGCCCGGCAAGGCGAAAATTACGTACCAGGTTCCGAATGATGAAAGGTTGCTTTATGTAAAGGCGGAATACGTGCCCACTTCGGGTGTGCCGGCGGAAGCTAAGGCATCTTATTACCTGGATTCCCTGATTGTGGAAGGATTTGCCGATACAAAGGAGTATGAGGTGAAATTGTATTCCGTATCCAGAAGTGGCGTAGAATCTGAACCGGTGGTGGTAAAAGTGCAGCCGCAAGAGGCCCCGATATGGAAAGTGTTTAAGAGCATGAAAGTATTGAATGCTTTCGGCGGCTTCAATATAACGGCTGAAAATCCTTCAAAGGATAACATCGGGCTGATCGTGCTTTCTAAAAATAAATTCCTGGAATACGAAGCCAACAATAACTGGAGCGTTTTCACCAATGTGGACAGCATTCTTCAGAAAATCAGAGGACTGGATACCACCCTGGTAACACTCGGCTTCCTGGTACGCGATCGTTGGGGCAATACAACGGATACGCTCTTCCAGGATATAAAACCCATTTTTGAAGTGCAACTCGACCCTTCTAAATTCAGAGGGCTGGCACTTCCGGGCGACGCGCCGCAGGTTACCAACGGCGCCCGGTTGGAGTACGCCTGGGACAACAGGCTGGGCTGGCCCTACACCAGCTTCACCCACCAGGTGAATGGAGGACCGCAACCACACATGATTACTTTCGATATGGGCGTGCTTTCTAAGTTGAGCCGCGTTTACATAAGACCATATCCGGAAGGAAGCAGGTGGTATTTCCTCACCACGATGAAACGCTTTGAAATCTACGGATCAGAGAATCCTTCTTCCAACGGCGCGCTGGATGCAAGCTGGACACTGCTTGGTTACTATGAAGTGGTTAAACCTTCTGGATTACCTTATGGTACCGACAATAACCTTGATCAGACAACAGCCAGCGCCGGGTTTAACTGGGAGATAAGACTTGATGCGCCTAGGGTAAGATACCTCCGTATCCGCTGCCTGGAGAATTTCGCGGGAGGAACGGCGCAAAGTATCAATGAACTGAAAGTATATGGTGACCCGCGTTAAGTGTGTCCCGTTCATCTAAATTAAAAACAGCATCATGAAACTGTTTTCAGCTATAAAAAATAAAATGGCGGTGGCCGGCGCCATCCTGTGCTCCGGAACATTACTGCTCTCCTGTTCAAAATGGGACGATTATAAACAACATATTGAAGGAGGTGAAATTCTTTACACCGGAAAACTGGACTCCGCGAAAATATTTTCGGGAAAAGAACGCATACAGGTTTACGGACTTTTAAATGCCGATCCTAAAATCACAACACTGAAAGTATTTTGGAACAATAAGAATGATTCGGTGGTGTACGAAATAAAACCTTCCCTTATTGATACCTTTCGCCAATACATCAATATTCCTGAAGGTATAAGGCCTTTTACAATACACACTTATGATGCCAAAGGAAATAAGTCGGTCCCGGTAACGGTCACAGGTGTTTCCTATGGGGATGCTTACCGGCGTAAATTAACCAATCGACTGATCGCGGGTATTGAATTCGAACCCGGATATTCCATAATCACCTGGGAGCAGTTGGATCCTTCTATTGGGCCACAGTTCACGGAAATACAATACACCGATAGTGGCATGGTGAAATCAGTATTCATCAAACCCGGTGAAACTTCAATAGCGCTCCCCGGAATGGATACCACCACTACTATCCGTTACAGAACAATATACAAGCCTGAGCCTACCAGTGTGGATACTTTCCATGTCCCTTATACCGAGCGACTGGTGAAAATCGCCCCGCAACTGCTCAACCGGAAAGTACCATTCATCACCTCAGGACGAAGCGGAAGATGGGGGAATCTTGCGGACTGGAAATCGAATGACGCCGTGAAAAGTCATGGCGGATACGGCGGCTGGGACGAATGGAACGGTAATATCTTCAACGTGGAATCTGGATGGGGCGCTCCCGCAGTAACAAATGGCAAAATATGGCAAACACGGGTACTGAATCCCGGAACATATACATTCGCTATCTCCGACCTCAGGGATACGAATTTAACGGAAGCGGATAATGCCTACCTGGTGGTTTCAGAAGGCGATGGTTTGCCGGATGTGGCGCAGGTACAAACGGCGATCGGGTACACCAAGATCGTGAACGGAAAACCCCTGGCCCAATTAAAAGTGACCTTCACTTTAACCGAAAGGAAAGAAGTGAGTATCGGCTACCTTACCACGCAACCGGCAGGAGATCCAGGCAGGTTCTGTAATGTAAGGGCATTCAACTTTATTGAGAATTAAGGCAGTTTGGTTAGATTCATTTGCAATCAACGAGGGGCATGTTTCTACATGTCCCTCTCTTTTAATGGCCTTTAAGGGTTTAAGCAATTGTTAAAACAGTAAGCTTAATACGATACTTGCAGGAATGGTTAAAATATACGAAGTCATTCCGCTCCTTAACCCTTTAACTTGCGCGCAATACTCCTTTATTGATTTATTGTAATCCGAAAATTGATGTTGAAAAAGATCATGGTTCTTTTGCTGGTTGTAATGGTCACAACCGCAGCTTCGGCCCAACAGCCGAAACACAGTTTTGAGATCGGCAAAAAAGATTTCATCCTCGATGGAAAGCCCTTCCACATTATCAGTGGTGAAATGCACTATGCGAGGATACCCCGGCCTTACTGGCGGGATAGGCTGAAAAAAGCCCGTGCCATGGGACTCAATACCATCTGCACGTATATGTTCTGGAACGCGCACGAACCCACACCCGGAAAATTCGATTTCAAAGACAACCTGGACATCGCGGCTTTCTGTAAAATCGCGCAGGAAGAAGGACTATGGGTGATCATTCGTCCCGGTCCATATACCTGTGCCGAATGGGACCTCGGCGGTTTGCCCGCCTGGCTGCTCAAAAACAAAGGTATCACACTCCGCAGTTCCGATCCGAAGTATATGCCCGCCACACTGGCTTTCCTGAAAAGGGCCGTGCAGTCCTTCAAACCTAACCTCATCTCCAAAGGCGGGAACGTCCTGATGGTACAGGTGGAAAACGAATATGGTGTTTATGCCGGAGACAAAGTATATGTAAACGCGATTAAGCAAACTTTGCTGGATGCAGGCGTAGATGTACCCCTTTTCCATTGCGACTGGGCCGGAAAGAATTATTACGACAACGCGCACGTTGAAGGTGTAATGCCATCTATTAATTTCGGTGGCGGCGCACAGAAGAACTTCGCCATCTTCGAAAAATACGCGCCAGACGTTCCTAAATTCAACTCCGAATTCTGGACCGGATGGTTCGACTACTGGGGCGGAAAACACGAAGTGCATTCCGTGGAAGAAAAACTCGCCGACTTCAAATGGATGGTAGACAACGGGGTGTCCGTGAACCTCTACATGTTCCACGGCGGCACCAGCAACGGTTTCTTCCCCGGAGCAAATGGCAGCAATACTTATTTTACGCCTTATACCACCAGCTACGATTACGACGCGCCGCTGAGTGAAGATGGTGAACCCAACGAAAAGTTTTACGCTTTCCAGAAAGTCATCAAAGATAAATATCCTTCGCTGCAACTTCCCGCGCTTCCGGCACCCCTCAAAAAGATTACGATTCCTGAATTTACTTTCAAACCTGTGGCCTCCCTTCGGGAAAACTTACCGAAACCCATCATCTCCGAGAAGCCGCAGCCCATGGAAATGCTGGACCAGAACTCCGGTTATATTTTGTATGCACACGAAACCGCCGGTCCCTTGCAAGGCAACCTGCTCATTAAAAGAGTGATGGATCGCGCTACAGTGTATGTGGATGGAAAAAAAATCGGAGTGCTTGATAGAAGATTGAACCAATCCACCTTAGCATTGGATATTAAAGAGAACACAAAGCACCGCATTGAAATCTTAGTGGAACACCAGGCGCGTGTGAACTTCGGCAACGCCATCGACTCAGAAAGAAAGGGCATCACCGAAGGGGTATGGTTCAATGGAAAAGAACTGACCGGCTGGCAACATTATAAACTCCCGCTCAACAATGTAGCGGCTTTCAAACCTTCTGCGCACAGGAATGGGTACCCGCACCTCTATCGTGCGAAGATTACACTCAGTGAAACAGGCGATACTTATTTTGATACCCGGAAACTGGGCAAGGGTTTATTATGGGTGAATGGAAAACATATAGGCCGCTACTGGTTCATAGGTCCGCAACAAACCCTGTTTATTCCCGGGTGCTGGTTGAAAAAAGGGGAAAACGAAATCATGATCCTGGAAAGTGAATCCATCGCGGAGCCAAAAATAACAGGCATCACCAAACAAATCTGGGACACAAAAGTGGATTCTTCTCTTCTCCACGGAAAAAACGGAATGCTCCCCGTATTGCCTGACGCCGACAAAAAATATGCCGGCACACTCGAAGACAAAGACGGCTGGCAGGAAGTTTCGTTCAACAACACCTTCTCCGGCCGTTACATTTGCCTCGAAGCGAATGCGTCCTACGGTAACGTGAATTATACCACCATCGCCGAACTCCGTTTCCTTGATGCGCAGGGAAAAGAAATTCCCCGAGAAGAATACAATATCGTTTTCGCGGACAGCGAAGAACTTTCACAGGAAAACGGTCTGGCCAATCTCCTGGCCGATAACCAACCCACCACTTACTGGCATACCGCCTGGAGCAAAAACGAAAAGCAGTTGCCCCACCAGGTAATCATTGACCTTGGTACATCAAGAAAAGTAAAAGGAATGAAGTATTTGCCACGGACAGGTGTTTCAAAAGGAAGGGTGAAAGCGTTTAATTTGTATGTTTCAGAGGGAGGTTTTGAGTTTAAGTAGCCTTACCCTGCCCCCTCTCCCAGGGGAGAGGGGCAATGTTCATTTTGACGGAGTAGTATAATCATTACAATAAGTAATTTTCCACGCCAAGACGCAAAGAAGCAAGGACGCAAAGCCTTGCTTCTTTGTTACAGTATCAATTTCCAGCATCTTGTGCTACAACAACTCCTTGCGTACCTTGCGCCTTTGCGTCTTCGCGTGAAAAAAATAATCTCCAGCAACAACGCTGCCACGTAAAACAGAAAAGCCCGGAACGTATTGTCCGGGCTTTGTTTTTCTAAGGTAACCACCACCTTAGAAAGTATACCTCAGCGTGATGCCGAATGTTCTTGGATCACCCAATACACCTGCATAGTGTCCGGCATTGCCTGCCGCGGGCAATAGTTGTTCAAAATAATCCTTGTCAAACAGGTTGCGTGCCCAGATGAAGGCGGAAAACCCTTCCAGTGCGCGGAAACCTAACCGGGCGTTCACGAGGGAATACCCGTCGATGTTCAGGAACCTGGAAGGCGAGGGGCTGGAAGAGAAAGAGGAGCGGTGATAAGTTTCTACCGCGAAGAAATATTTTCCATCCTGCTCCAGGAACTTCGCCTGGTTGGAAGTAAGTTCTCCACCCAGTGAGCCGGCCCATTTGGAGATGCCGGGAAGTTCACCGCCGGAGATATCTTTGAAAGCGGAGGGAGCACCTGTTTCTTCCAGGGGAACCGGGGCGTTTTTAAAGGAAACATATTTTCCATCCATATAGGCGATGGCACCGTTCAGACTAACATGTTTGCCTAACCGTGTATTTGCATCGAGTTCAACACCAAGCACGCGTACTTTTTCGGCGTTGGCGAGATAGCCCCTGTTTACGCCTACTTCAGCGGTTTGTACCTGGGTTTGGTAATCTTTGATATCGGTATGGTGGAAGACGATGTTCACAGTGGTACCGCGTGCGGGTTGTGATTTAACGCCCACTTCATAGTGTGTAACGTATTCAGGTTTGATCCTGGCGAGTTCAATCATCACTTCCCCGCCGGAAGTGGGAAGACCGCCAAGGTTTACGCCGATGGGTTTGTAACTGGTGCTGAAGGTGGCGAAGGTATTTACTTTTTCGGCGGCTTTAAAGGAGACGGTAAGTTGTCCTGAGAGATTGCTTTCATCCACATCGGCTTTAAAAGCCTGGTTGGTATATACGGCGTTCTTCAGCGCGAGCAATGCTGGATCTGATGTTTGCAGTCCGCCATAGGTTTGGCGGTCATAGTCTACTTCCTTTTGGTCGTAGTTGAACCGGAGTCCTGGCAGTACGTGCAACCTGTCGGTGATGGCCCAGTCTAACTGACCGAATGCGGCTGCGCCGAAACTTTTTAAACGAGAGTTGGTTCTGATGCCGTAACCTTCAAACAAGCCCGGCGTTTGCCACAATGAACTGGTGGAACTCTGGGAGAATCGCCACTGTGCATCGCCGGATTCTTCGATATGGTAAGGATCGGTTTTGAGGTCCTGTCCGATGAGGAACGCGCCGATCACGCCGCTGAGTTTGGCCGAAAGGTCACCGGCGTAGCGGATTTCCTGTGTCCATTGTTTGTGTTTGGAAGTAGCCTGTGAAAGCGAGAGCACGGCCAGGCCCGTGAAATCCCGGTCGTTAGAGGGATCCCAGTTCCAGTAGCGCCATGCGGTGGTGGAGGTGAGTGTGCCTCTGCCAACCTTCGCGTCAATATTCAGTGATACGCCACCGAGGTCGTTGCCGGAGCGCCAGGTGGTGTTGTGGTCGATGATTCTGTCGAAAGGATTGAGAGAAGGCAATTGGTAATTCAGGTCAGCGATGATGTTGTTGAACTGACGGTATGCCGCACGTTGCGTTTGCACCACACCGGCGACTACCTGCGCGTAGCCGTCGGGACGTTGCTGCGTGGCATCTCCTGCCAGTGTGATTTTGATACGGTCGTTCGGAACGAACAACAACTGGCCCCGGACACCGAGGTTGTTGAGGTCGTTCACTTTCTTCTGTGTGGCGATATTTTCCAACACACCATCTCGCTGGGTGCCGGAGAAAGATAACCTGCCGGCCAGCTTTTTGGTGATGCCTCCTGTAACGGAAGCTTTGGCCTGTATGTAACCATAGTTGCCATAACTTACTTCGAACTTAGCGCCCGGTTTGAAAGTGGGTGCGCTGGTGGTGATGTTGAAAGCGCCTGCTGTGGTGTTTTTTCCAAACAGCGTTCCCTGCGGTCCGCGTAACACTTCGATTTGTTCTATATCAATAAAGTCAAGTGTGGTGGCGGCGGGACGGGCATAATAAACACCATCCACGTAAAACCCGACGCCGGGATCAATGCCATCATTTGTCAGTCCGAAGGTGGAGCCGAGGCCGCGCACATTCAGTGTGGTATTTCTTGGGTTGGAAGAATAAAGTTGTACGGTGGGTACCAATTCTTTCAACCTGTTCACGTTAAACGCGCCGGCATCCGCTACCTGCCCGCCGCCTACCACGGTGATCGGGATGGGTACCGATTGTGCTGTTTCCAGTCTTCGGCGCGAGGAAATTACTACTTCCTTTAATTGTTCATCACTCACCAATACGATCGCTATGGGCGCGAGGGCCGTTTCCGTGGTTACCACTACATCCTGTTGTGTGAAGCCTACGGAACTGATCCGCAGGGTAGCCGGAAGTTGCTCGGGTTTACGGATTTTGAAATGGCCATCGGCGTCGGCCACAACATAAACGTTTGATCCTTTTATGGTTACGCTCGCTCCGATTACAGGGAAGCCTTTCTGGTCTTTTACCGTTCCTTCCAGTGTTTCCTGCGCGAAAACAGTACTGAAAGCGAAGAATAGGAGAAGGCTGAGTTGTATTTTTTTGCTCATAGCGCTGCTGAATTTTTAAAAGTCTAGTGTTTTGGTGGACAAATATATAAAGTCTACTTAAATACTAGACAAATAATTTTAAACTTTTTTTTCAAAAGTTCTTTCAGCGCTTTTTGGGGGATTGGTGGCTTATTCTTTTGTACCGGTATAAATCAATATCGGTTGTTGTTTTAAATGAAGCTGAATGTCTTCAAAACGCAAACCGTCTTTCCCGTTCAGTTCATCCCGCCATACTTCAGGCGCATCTTCCGGAAGTTGAATGAAAGAAGATAGTTTAGCTGATACGGGATTTGCAATACCCTTCTTCCCGGGCACTACAACCAGCACCCAGGTTCTATCGTATACACGGGCGAAGCAAAATATTTCTTCCTTCGTTGATCTATCAAGTGGAATATAGTTTCCTTTTGTAAAGCAATCGATGTATTGCCTGCGGATGCGCAGCAACGCTTTCGTTAACCTGATTTTTGCTGCTTCCCAATTTCTATTTCCCGTTTCAGTTTTATGCAATGCTTTAAAGTCTACCGGGCGCCTGTTGTCGGGATCTACAAAAGAGAAGTTCGTGCTTTCATTGCCCTGGTAAATATCGGGCATACCCGGGGCCATACACTTCAAGGCAAGTTGAGCCAGGGAACATGATTGCGCGTACACATCCATTTCTTCCACGAAAGCTGAAAGGGATTGGTAGAAAAGATTCGTGGCATCACACAATGTTCTGGTAAACTTTTCGATGCGTTGTTCGTAATCAGTATCCGGATCGTTCCAGCAGGTTTTCACTTTGGCTTCGCGCACCCATTTCAGGTGTGCCTGAACGGCCCGGTCGGCAAAATCCTTCTCTTCTGTAAATCCGCCGATCAGGGATTGGTAAATGTACCAGGCTTCTTCCGGTGTGATATTATTGGCTTGAATGTCTGCATCATTAAGGCGCTGCCATTGCTCGAAGGTTTGCATCCATTTTTCAGGTAAATGGGAGAGGACCAGAATTCTTATGCGCGCATCTTCGCCGCGTTTGGTATCGTGCGTGGAAGAAGCGTTCATGGTGAAAGGACTGTTTTCCATTCTTTGCGACATCAGCTGGTGAAATTTTTCCTGGCTGATCTTTTCACCATCCGGATCATCACCTACTTCATTCAGCGCTATTAACGGAATATACCGGTAGAAAGTGGTGTCTTCCACGCCTTTGGCCATCAGTGGTGAAGCCAGCTGGCAGGTCCGCTGCAGGAAAAAAGTACTGCTTGGAGAAAGCGCTTCGTCTGCTTCACGTTGCCATACATTTTCGAGCCATGCGGTAGAAGCCGTTGCCGACCGCATCTCTTTCCATATATTTTCAAGAATGCTCTTTTCTGCAGGATGGTGATGGTGGGGCGGGTAAAGACGGTACACGGGCATACGGGTCAGGAAATCTTTTAAGGTTGCGCGTGCCCCCTCACGGGTAACCCCATTGCTCAGTAGGCCATTCGTTTCAGCGGTATGAACCAGGTTGTCCCATTCCCCGCGCATATACATCTCAAGAATCAGTTCTTTTGAATGCTGAATGATCGCTTCGGGATCATCTTTCGAAATGTGTTTCCGGTAGCATGTTTTGAGTTCGTTGAAGCCTTCGTTGTGCAGGTAAAGCTGGTTGACGAAATGCAGGAAATCGTACCCGCTGGTACCTTGCAGCGGCCAGGTTGCCGGAACCTGTTCATTATGCGCCAGGATTTTCTCTGCTACTATATAACAGGCTTCTCCAAAAGTTGCCCTGAACCTGTGGAGGTAGTTTTCAGGATCGGCCAATCCATCAATATGGTCTATTCTGAATCCCTGTACCAATCCTTCTTTGTAAAGTTGTGCCAGCAACTGGTGGTATTCGCGGAACACGCTTTCATCCTGCATGTTCAGACAAATAAGATTATTCACGGTAAAAAAACGCCGGTAATTGATCAGGCCGGAAGTGGCGTTCCAGTAAGTGAGCCGGTAATGTTGGGCTTCCAGCACTTTTTTGCGCAGCAGGATGCTGTTGTTGACCTGTGTAAGAAAATTTTCGAGTGCGGCATTAAAGGATTCGTTGGTATTTAAGATTTGTATCCATGCTGTTTTCATTTCCTGCAAGGCTTCATAAGTAGTAATTTCTTTCATGCCGGTAAGCAGGTTACGGATGCTGTTTTCCACTGGCTCCATGCCGGGTACCGCGGAAGCGAAGCCAGCCAGCAATTCAAGTGAATCCGGGGAAAGCGGGAAGAAAGAATCGTTATAATTGAAGTGCCATCCTTTTTTATTGAATTGAATGGTGAGGTTGCCCTTTTCGATGGCCTCGTCCGCTTCTTCTCCCAGGAAGGGTACCATCAGTTTTCCATTCAGTTCCGGATGGGGATGGTGCCAGTTGATGTCGAAATAATTACAGTAAGGCGATTTTTCTCCCCATTCCAGTACGTTCCACAAACGGTAATTGTTTTCATGAAAAGCCATGTGGTTGGGAACAATGTCCTGCAGCCACCAGATGCCGTAGTTTTTGAGTTCGGTGGAGAGCGTGCGCCATTCTTCCAATGTGCCGATCTCCGGATTTACCGTATGCGGGTCCGTTACATCGTAGCCGTGGGTGCTTCCGGGAACAGCACTGAAAACCGGGGAAGCATACAGTGTGGAGATGCCCAGTTGATGGAGGTAGGGCAGGATTTCTTTGAGGTGACTGAAGGTAAATGTTTTACTGAATTGAATGCGGTAGCTGGCTACTGGTGTAAGATCAGAAGGGTTGAATTTCATAAACAACGGCGGTATAAGGTGGAATAAATGATGTTTTTGTTTCAGTGGAGGAAAGGCTCCATTGTGCTTCGGAGGAATCGAATATTTTTTTGAGGGATGGATATTGTTTGTCGTGGAAAACTTCGGGTTTATCCGAGAAGTTCAGCAGTACCAGGAGATGCTCTCCGGGCGCTTTGCGCTCGAAGGAAATCAGTTTACCCGATGGTTCCTCCACAACTGTAGCGTTCCGGTCCGTATTCCGGAGTGCTGCCCTGTTCTTCCGCATGGCGATCAGGTAGGTATAATAACGGATAAGTATAGCTGCTTTTTCATTATCCGTGTTCCAGGAAAGCGTGGATTTGCTGAATTCATCTTCGGATTGTGGATCGGGCACTTCGTCTGCCCAGTTGAAGCTTTTGAACTCTTCTTTTCTTCCCTTTCTCAGGTTACTGATGAGTTCAGGGTCGGAATGGTCCGTAAAGAAGAGGAACGGATTTGTTTCCCCGTATTCTTCACCCATAAACAGCATTGGGGTGTGCGCGGTGAGCAACATGGCCGCCGCGGCCAGCTTCAGTGCGTCGAAAGATACCAGGGAGCTGAGCCTTTCTCCTTTTAAGCGGTTACCGATCTGGTCGTGGTTTTGCGTGAAAACGACGAACTGGTGGTAGGGAAGTTGTTCCGGACTTCTTCCAAATTTCCGGTTACGCACTTGTGAGTATTCACCCGTGTACACATAGGACTCACGCAGACTCTTTACAAACGGCGCCACGTTCCCGAAATCGGCGTAATAACCATTTGTTTCATTGGTGAGTAAAGCGTGGAGCGCATGGTGAAACTCATCGGTCCATTGTCCGGAGAGGCCGTATCCGCCTTCGTTGGCCGGTTTAATATAACGGGGCGCGTTGTAGTCTATCTCCGCGATCAGTACTTTTTTTCTCCCGGAAATGCTTTCCAGTTGTTGCACCGCGTTGGCGAGTTCTTCCATAAAATGGGTAGCGCCGCAATCCCAGATGGCGTGTACGGCATCAATCCGCAATCCATCCATTCTGAATTCGTTGAGCCACATCAATGCGTTGTTGATGTAAAAAGAACGTACGCCATCGCACCAGGCATCGTCAAAGTTGAGCGCCTTTCCCCAAGGTGTTTTGTATTTCTCTGTAAAATAAGGGCCGTATTGTTCGAGGTAATTGCCTTCTGGTCCCAGGTGGTTGTATACCACATCCAGTATAACGGCGATGCCATGCAGGTGCGCGGCGTTTACCAATGCCTTTAACTGGTCGGGTGTGCCGTAAGTATGGTGCACAGCGAAAGGAAATACCCCATCGTATCCCCAGTTTCTTTTCCCGGGAAACTGTGCCACGGGCATCAGCTCAATGGTGTTGATGCCGATAGAACTGAGGTAGGGCAGGCGTTTTATGATGCCTTCGAAACTATGTTCAGGAGTAAAGCAACCGGTATGCAATTCGTACATCACCATGTCATGGAGCGGTATACCTTTCCATTCGGTGTCGGTCCAGGTGAAATGCGGATCCACCACTTCTGAAGCGCCGTGCACGCCATCCGGTTGCCTGCGGGAAGCGGGATCGGGTATTGCTTCAGCGCCATCCACACTATAACGGTAATGCATGCCTGGGGGAATATCGGGTAAGATAATGCGCCAGTAGCCGGAATCATCTTTGTCGAGCTGAAAAGCCTTTTCCCTGTAATCGTCTTCTAAAATAAGTTGAACATTTTCCGCAAGGGGTGCCCATACGGAGAAAAGGCAGTGGCCATCATTCATCACGAAAGCCCCCGCGAAAGGATATTTGTTTGCCGGTTCCATACCTTCCGGGCTGAAAAGGCTATGCCACGGCGAATAGGGAGCAGGCGTACATTTTTTTGCCCGTAATGGGGGATCTTACTTCAGTATTTTATTGGCCCAGGGAATAAAATACTGGAAATTTGGCGCATCGGTATGCCCGCCATCGTGCTGGCGCCATGCCAGTTTCCCGTCCATCAACCCCGACAATACCGGAGGCATTGCTTCTTTTTGATCATCGTTGCTAAGCCCCAGATCGGTTGCCCCGAGCAATTTATAAACGGCTCCCGCGGCAACAGTAGCTTTGAAACTGCCGTTCTGGTCCAGCCATTTTGCGTCACCTTTTTCGGGGATGCCATAACTGATGAACACGGGTCGGGGTGCGCAAAGCGCAATGAGTTCGTGGGAATCTACAGGAAGATCGCAACCTGTTTTCCTTCCGAAACCGGCTGTTTCCGCGGCGTATTTCAGGTAGTTTCCGGCCATCCAATGGTAGGAGCCGCTGTTGGCAAGACTTTCCACCGCTTCTCCGAAAATCCTCCTGTGGAGCGTAGTGCCACCTTTGCCCGAAGAACCGATGAGGGCGATGGCGAACCTTTGGTCGAACGCCATGGTAACCAATGCCGCTTTGCCATACCTGGAAACACCTTCTATCCCTACTCTCTTCGCATCTACCAAAGTATCTTTTTCGAAGAAGTCGAGTGCACGCGAGGCGCCCCATCCCCAGGCCCTTAATGCGCCCCATTGATCGGGCTTGCGCGACTGGCCCTTATTGGTGAGGCCAATGATGCCGCGCGTGAGCCCTGCGCCATTGTCGGCCTGGATGCTCGACGGATCCAGCACGCAATAGCCCCATCCCGCGGCCAGCAGTTGTTCGGTGGGTGGAGAGTCGCCGTTGGGCGGTGGGGCGAAAAAGTTCGGGCCCGGAAGCCGGGTGGCGGGCGCGTAGGCCGGGTATTTGTCAAAAATTTGTTTCAGTTCCGGGTTATTTTTTGAAAGCAACTCTTTTAACGCGGCATTGATTTTCTCCATGTCTTCCGGCGATGGTTGTGCTGGTGCGGGCAATGCAGGACGCCCAAACATAATGAGCAGTGGTACGGGGCCTTTTACGTTCCGGGGTACCACCACCACCATATTGATGCGCACATCTATAAGCGGATAGGTGCTATTGTCGGCCACGCCAATCACCTGCCGGGCAATCACCGGAATCCTGCCAACGAATTCATGGTCCGTTATTTTTGTGGTCCACTGTATTGCGGGAGCGTTAGCAGGGATCTTGCCATACACTTCAGTTTCAAAATCCGCAACGATTTCGGGCCTGCGCTGCGACCACCATTGCTGTACTGTTGTTATCTTCTTTCCGCTCTTTAATGTGAATGGGTCGGGCAACTGCGGGCATGGGTTCGCCAGCGCTTCCTCATAGTTCGCATGGTTGGGGTCGGCTTCGTTAGCACTTGGTCCGGGACGCAGCGTTTTGATGCCCAACTGCGCCATCATGTTGGCCTGGTCTTGTTGCGCGGTAAAAGTTTTTAAAGATGGGTATTGGGTGCTATCTATGGATGTATGTTGGGAGAAGGCGCAAATAGAATGCAGGATATATGCATGCAGGAAGAATAGTTTTTTCATATTGCAACTGATCGTTTTGGAAGAAATGACACTGTTGATGCTAAGTTAGATCAGGGAATTGAAAAGTATTGATGTGATATTACTGGAGGCAGATAGTATTTTAATGTGTTTCGTTATTACTCCGGCTCATATCCCTTTTGAAACCTCAATCAACGTTCGCAGGTCATCTGTTTCTCCAACTGAAAATATTTCTCCGGATGGTGCAATTACTATTTGTTGCGGAACGGATTCAATATGATACAGCCTGGCTATTCTATGCTGTTGGTCAATTAAAACACGGCCGAAGTATTTCTTGTCATTTATTATTTTTTTCGCCTGGGCGATTGTGTTCTCCGGTGTATCGAATTCGTATGTATCGATCAGTAATATCGCCACCGTGCTGTCATTTTCATACTGGTCAATGTATTGCTTCATGGCTGGTATAGTGGCAAGGCAGGGGCGGCACCAGCTTGCCCAGAAGTCCAGCACAATGGTTTTTCCTTTCAGCGCCTTCGTGGTAACGCTGTCTCCGTTTAGGTTTTGAAGTGCGAATTTCCGCATGTGGAAGTTTCCCATTTGTTTCAGCACTTTATCTCGTTGCTGCTGGTTGATTTTTTGAACGAGGAGAACGCGCAGCGAGTCGGCTTCTTTACCGGATTTTCCAGGAACGGCTGAAAGGCGCTTCAGGTGTTGAAGGTTGAACCGGGCATATTCATTGTTGTTGATGTTCTGCAGCAGGAATTGGTAAGCATATTCGGGGCTCTTTACCTGTTCTGTTACCGTAAGGTAGGTGTTGTACATTTCTTCATTCATCGGAATGCCCGTTGCCGCCATGCTTTCTGCAAAATGAAATGCGGAGTCAAAGCGTTTTTCGCTAATGTGGTATTGGACGTATTGGTACAGTAATTTTTGATATGAAGTGTTTAGTGTTCCATCGTTTTGTTCTGGAAGCGAATTTTGAAGCTGCTTTTCAACCATTCGAATGGCACGTTGAAGGAGAACGCCTGCAAAATGTATTTTATTTTTCGATGGTTTTTCCTGTGTTAATAACGCTTCAGCATAATATTCGTATGAGTTGGCTACAACAGCAGGTTTATTGATCAGCTCCTCATATTCAATTAATTTTTCACTTCGAAGTTGATCAAGTTGCAGGTGTAGAATCTTATTATAGAAAACATATTTCTTTCTTTCCGATGTGTCCGGGAACGTTTGAATATAGTATTGAAGTTTTGCTAGAACTGTACTTTCTGTATCATTGGTGCTTCTTTCCAGGCTATCCAGAAAAATATCCTGGGCAATAGTTCCATTTGGAAATTGGGTGATTGTTTTTCTTTCCAGCTGCTCGTAAGCATATTTTTCACCCAGCAGTTTATAAATGAATCGCGCGTTTCCCCAGTTTTTTTCATTTTTTGACAAGGTTGAAAGTGAATCCGCAAGTTGGTAAAGGACTGGTCGCATGGAATCCTGGTTGCGGCTATACATTAACCTTAAGTAATACCTGAAGTCCGGGTCGTTTTTTTTCAACTCAGGGTAATCTTTAAATACTTGCTGGTATATACTGATGATGGCTTCTTCTGCTGATTTTCGGTTTAATTTTAAGATACGCCAGGCGTAGTCACTGAGTAATTCTACCGTCTCAGCATAAGTTTGCATGGGGATGCTTGCCCCTTTCTCAAAAACAGATGGCCGGTATCCTGTTTCGTTGTTGTCCAGAACCATTCCTTTCTGATCAGTTACTGCTGCCACTACGGCAATAACTTTAGCGGGCAGCTTTACTACGCTTTTGAAATTGTCGCCATTTTTAAAGAGTGGCGCAGCGCAATAATGGTAGTCGTTTTCGTGTTTGTAGACTACGGCAGCCCTGATGTTTTCAGGTAACCGTAGCAATGACGGAGGTGAATAAAGAAGCGTAATGGTGGTATCGGATCGTTTCACCATCTGTAATGTTCCTTTCACACTGGATTGGGCCTTTACTGTAGTGGGGAAACACAGCAGGATGCCTGCTACAAGGCGTGAAATTGCGCTATACAGCAAAGCCGTTTTGAATGAATATGTCATAGTTAAGGTTGGAGGATGCAGTAACACCCACTATCGCTTCAAATTTGTAATACGGCTAATTTAAGCAAAATATATCATGCGTATCTGAAGCCCTAATGCGCAATCTCCCGCATTCCCAATTTTGTTTTAGTTTCGCCCCATATCTCCCATGGGGCAATACCACGATACAAAACTAACCCAGCAAATCGCCGATGGCGACCAGCGCGCTTTCAAACAAATCTACGAGCGCTATGCCCCCGCCATGTTCAACAACGCCTTCCGTTTTACCAAACACCACGAACGCGCCAAAGACCTCACCCAGGATATTTTCTTCCGCATCTGGACCAACAGGGAAAAACTCCGCGAAGTGGAACATTTTGAAGCCTACCTCTATGTGGTGGCCCGGAACTGCATTTTCAACGACCTGAAAAAGCAGCTCCCGCTTAACGGCTCCGGGGAGTTCCTCGAGTCATTCCTGCTGTACGAAGACACCACACCGCTGGAACAGGCGGAAACAAGGGACCTCGAAAAGCGCTTAATGGAAACCATAGCGGGTTTGCCGGCCCAGATGCAGACCGTTTTCAGGCTCAGCAGGTTCGAAGGGCTCACCCACGCGCAGATCGCTGCTAAACTGGGTATCTCGGAGAACACATCTAAAAGTTATGTGGTCCGCGCCCTTATTGCCATCCGCAGGCAGCTTTCCGGGCAGGGAGAACAGTTGCTGGTGTTGCTGCTTGCGCTCTGGAAACTCCGTTAATTTTTTTTCTGCCGAACGCATTACCCTGCGGTGAACCGGTGTCTTTACCGTAACAACTTCTTATGGATACTACTGAACAGCAACAATTAATGGAGAAATTCCTGGCAGGAAAGATGGCCTTATCGGAAATCAAAAGGTTCAGGGAATTGCTTCACCGCCAGGAAGGTGCGGAGCAATGGGAAGCACTGATCGCTGAGAAATTGAAAGAAAACCCTGAAAATAATTTTGCAGAAGAAGCTATTGAACAATGGTACAGGGAATTGCAAACCCGCATGGCTGCTTCGCCGGTAGCGGAAATTGGTTCCGGAACCGCTAAGGTGCGGAGGTTGCGCAACTGGGGTTGGGCCGCAGCCGCGATGGTAGTACTGGCAGGGGCAGTTTGGTTGTTCTCCCAACAGCAAGGGAAAGACACACCGCAGGTAGCCACTACTCCGGCAGAAATTCAGCCCGGGAAAGAGGGGGCCGTGCTTACGCTCGCGGATGGTTCTAAGGTGGTGCTGGATAGTCTGGGAAATGGGGTGATCTCCACCCAGAACGGGACCAGAGTAGTGCTGAAAGATGGACTGGTGGCGTATGAACCACAGCAAAAGGAAGGCGCTGTCGCTTACAACAGTATTGCCACGCCAAAGGGGCGCCAGTTCAGCATCTTGTTGCCCGACGGCTCCAGGGCCTGGCTCAACGCTGAAAGTTGTTTGCGTTATCCCACCGCTTTTTCCGGGAACGAGCGCCGGGTGCAGGTTTCAGGAGAAGTATATTTTGAAGTGGCCCACAATGCGGATATGCCCTTCCGGGTGAGTATCGGCGCCGGAACGGAAGTGGAAGTGTTGGGTACCAGTTTTAATGTGAACGCGTACACCAATGAAAAGGCGATCTATACTACGCTGCTGGAAGGAAAGGTGAAGATGAAGGCGGTCGGAAAAGGGGAACTGTTGCTGCGTCCGGGGCAGCAGGCACGCCTGCCAGTAAGCAATGCCAATAGTATTGCGCTTGAAACAGAAGTAGATACCGATAAAGTGATGGCCTGGAAAAACGGCTTGTTCAATTTTGATGGTGCGGGCATTGAAGAAGTGATGCGGCAACTGGAACGCTGGTACGATATAGAAGTGGTGTACGAAAAAGGAATTCCGGATATCATTTTCGGGGGGAAACTGCGGAAAGATGTGAGTTTATCAGGTGTGCTGAAATCGCTGGAAGAATCCGAGGTGCATTTCCGGATGGAGGGGCGGCGCCTGATTGTGTTACCTTAAAAAAGAAGATCAATATATAACCATTACCTACCTGTGAAAGAACCGGCCAAAAAAGAGCCGGAGGTGCTTGCGACACCCCCGGCGAAAAGATGGCTGGTATAAAAATGCGCTGTAAGCATATTTCTTAACAACCAAACTGCAACAAAAGTATGCAAAAAACTGCTGTGTCTGCTACCCTGTGTGGCAGATCGCCACGCGCTTTCCCGCTATGGAGGGAAGGTCGCTGGAAACCAATTCTGAAAGCTATGAGAATGCTGAGTTTTTTTCTGTTCGTCGCTTCCCTTACCGTGTCGGCCAGTTCCCGTTCCCAGAACGTGACCATCTCGGGTAAGGGTATCCAGTTGAAAAAACTGTTCTCCCTCGTGGAGCAACAAACCGGGGTGGTATTCTTCTACAACCAGCGGTTACTGGCCGGTACTAAACCGGTGAATGTTTCCGCGAAGCAAATGCCGCTGGAAGTTTTCCTCGGGAAGGTGATGGAAGACCAGCCCCTGCAGTTCCGCCTGGATGGAAAAACGGTTACGCTGTCCCGTAAAATTGTTTCTGTAGAACCTGCCGCCGAAAAAATACCGGCAAATCCTGTGCAACGCGCCGATACGCTGATTCGTGTAACGGGAACCATTCTTTCCGAACAGGACGAACCCATTGCCGGGGCGAGTATCGTTGTGAAAGGTTCCCGCAAAGGGGTGAGCGCCGATGCCCAGGGCAACTTCAGTATGGAAGCCGAACGCGGGCAATCGCTGGTGGTGTCCTATGTTGGTTATGAAAACCAGTTGGTGAAAGTGAATGGCTCCGGCCCGCTGCGGATAAAAATGATCGTGTCCGCCGCGGCCATGACCGATCTTGTGGTAACGGGTATCTATCAGCGCAAAAAAGAAAGTTTTACCGGTTCTTCCTCTACTTATACCGCAAAAGAACTGAAGAACATCGGCAACCAGAATATCCTTCAAAGTCTGAAAACACTGGACCCTTCGTTCGCGGTACTCGATAACAATATTTTCGGCTCCGATCCCAACCGCCTGCCCGATATTGAAATCCGGGGCAAAAGCAGTGTGATCGGCTTAACGGAAGAATACGGCACCAATCCCAACCAACCCTTGTTTATATTGGACGGTTTTGAAACCACGCTTACCATCATCAGCGACCTGAGCATGGACCGCGTGGAAAGCATCACCGTACTCAAAGATGCCGCGGCCACGGCCATCTACGGTTCCAGGGCCGCCAACGGTGTGGTGGTGGTGGAAACAAAACGACCTGTGCCCGGCCAACTCAGGGTATCGTACAACCTCAACTCCTCCTTTTCTTTCGCCGATCTTTCAGATTATAACCTGATGAACGCCGCGGAGAAACTCGAATTCGAAAAGCTCTCCGGTTTCTTCAGTTCCCGCGACGCGAACGGCAACCTCACCAATTATGAGCAGGAGCAGAAATATTTTGACCGGAAAAAAGAAGTGGAACGCGGTGTGAATACCTACTGGCCCAACGAACCGCTCCGCTTCGCGCCCGTGCTCCGACACACGCTGATGGCCGAAGGCGGCGACGCGAACCTGCGTTACAGCGCCATGCTCACCATCGGCAATACCAACGGGGTGATGAAAGGCTCTTCCCGCGATGTAACCGGCGGCAACATACGGCTCATCTACCGCAAAGGAAAAGTCTCGTTCAATAACTCGCTGAGTATCGATTATACCAGCGCCAGCCGTGAAAGTGTGCCTTTCTCCCGTTTCTCCAGGGCGAATCCTTATCACAGGAAATACAACGCGCAGGGCGGCATCGATAAGGTGATGGAATCTTTTCAATACCTGGATGTCGGCACGTTTTCCGTTCAAACGATGAATGTGTTCAATCCGCTCTATGATATGAGCAACAACAATGTGGACGAATCGCGTTCGCAGGGCTTTACCAACAACTTTGAAATAGAATGGCGCATCTTTGATGAACTCCGGGCCAGGGGCCGCGCCAGCGTGCGCAGGATCACCGCCAGAGATGAAATTTTCCGCTCTCCGTTCAATTCCGAATTCTTTGGCGTGGATGTGCTGCAACAAGGTTCCTACAATGAGAACATTTCGGAGGAGATGAACTACGACGGCGATTTCAGTTTCACGTACGGCAAATTGCTGAACGGAAAGCATATGCTGAACGCTGTTGCGGGGGTGAGGATGAACCAGTTGGAATCCGAAATGAGCGGTTATGAAGTGCGTGGATTCGTGGACGATGATTTCAGTAATCCCACTTTTGCCTTTGGCTATCCTGAAGGAAAAAGATCGGTTTACCAAGAAGCGCAACGCAGGAACGCGAGTTTCTTCCTCAATACCGGCTACGCGTACAACGACAGGTTCCTGTTCGACGCCACGTTGCGTTCCGATGGTTCCTCCGTGTATGGCGCCAGCAAACAGTTTACGTCCATCTGGTCGTTCGGCGCGGGCTGGAACCTTCACAACGAAGACTTCATCCGGAACTCAAGCCTGAACTGGTTCGATATGCTGAAACTCCGTGGCTCCATCGGGAATCCTGGTAACCAGAATTTCAGTGATTATATTTCCATGCGGGTGTACCGCTACAACAATGAAAACCGCAATCCTTTCGGTTCCAGTGTGGTGATCAATAATTTCGGCAACAGCAACCTGAAATGGCAGAAAACACTGGATAAGAACATCGGTCTGGACGTGGTGCTGCTCGACAGGCGCGTGCGGGTGAACGCGGATTATTTCATCAAGAACACAGATCCACTGCTGGTTTTCGTGGCCATGCCTTCTTCTTCCGGCGTAACCAGCATCCCCCAGAATATGGGAGAGCAACTAACAAAAGGGTTCACCGTCATCGCCGATTATACCTTCCTCCGCAGGAAAAATTTCAACTGGCTTGTGAATGTGAACATGCGCCAATGGAAATCGGAGTACCGTAATATTGGCAATGCGCTGGATCAGTTCAATGAGGAGAACAAGAGCCGTAACCTCGTACGATACTATGATGGTGGCAGCCCCTCCGATCTTTGGGCCGTCCGTTCATTGGGCATCGATCCCGTTACGGGAAGGGAAGTGTTCCTGAACAGCAACGACAAGCAAACCTTCGTACACAATTACAACGACGAAAGGGTGGTGGGCAACAGCGATCCGGACCTGGAAGGCATCATCGGCACAACGGCCCGCTACAAAGGTTTCTCCGCTTCCATTAACCTGCGGTACCGTTTGGGCGGACAGGTATTCATGCAGACCCTTTATGAAAAAGTGGAGAATATTTCGATGGCCAATATCGCGCTGAACCAGGATAAACGCGCTTTGTATGACCGGTGGAAAAATCCCGGAGACAACGCGGTATTCCGGGCGATCTCTTCTTCCGACGTAACGCCGATTTCTTCCCGGTTCATCGCCAACAACAACCTGATATCCGGAGAGTCCATTTCGGTGGGGTATGAAACCACCACCGCCGCCTGGCTGCATAAAATGGGCGCTTCGTCCATGAATGTGCGCGCGTACATGAACGATATCTTCCGTATCGCTACCGTGGTCAACGAAAGGGGACTGGATTATCCTTTCGCCCGTTCCGTATCGTTGTCGCTGGGTATCCGTTTTTAACACCATTCCAAACAAGTTTGTATGAAGCTTAAAATATTTATCACCTGCGCGGTATTCGCGGTTACTTCGGTCTCCTGTAAAAAGTGGATCGATGTAAAGCCTTCTGATCGTTTATCGGAGGATATGCTTTTCGCTACCCGCGATGGTTACCTGAAAGCGCTGAACGGCGTTTATGTGGAACTCACGAATAACTCGATATACGGGCAGAACATGTCTGCCACCGTGCTAGATGTGTTGGCCCAGTATTATTATATGGTGTCTTCCACCCATCCGTATTACAATTACACCATGTTCACCTACACGGCCGACAACACAAAGCTGAGTTTCGACAACATGTGGAAGAAAAGCTATGAGCTGATCGCCAATTGTAATGTGCTCATCGAAAAATGCGGGGAACAAAACGCTTTGTTGCCCGCGCCCTACTTCGGTATCGTGAAAGGCGAAGCGCTGGCGCTGCGTGCCCTGTTGCATTTTGATATGCTGCGGCTTTTCGGGCCGATATGGTCCGAAGAAAAAAAATCGCTGCCGGCTATTCCTTACAAAACCACTTCGGTAACGGAAGTGACTCCGTTGCTGAGTTCGGCTCAGGTGATGGAGCAGGTGCTGGCAGACCTCACCGCCGCGCGTGACCTGCTGCGCGAAGCCGATCCGGTGCTTACGGAAGGCGTACGCAATGCCGCCAATCCTGCCGGAACGAACGAGCTCTTCTTCCGCCAGTACCGCCTGAACTATTATGCCGTGCGCGCATTGATGGCGCGGGCTTACAGCTGGATGAAAGAAAAGAACGCCGCTTTCCAGGAGGCTAAGGCGATATTGGAAGAAGTGCAGTCGCCTTCAAAACCGGTGTTCCCTTATGTAACGAACGCCGCCGCTACCAGTGCGGATAAGCCCGACCGTATGTTCTCCACGGAAGTGATGTTCGCCCTGTACAACAGCAACCGGATCAATATTTACAACAATGTTTTTTCGGCTGCCATTCAGCCCGGGGCAAGACTATCCTTCAATGCCGGGAACGCCGATATGGCGCGGGTGAACGAAATGTACAACGATGAAAACGACTACCGCAGGCGTATATGGGAGAACGTTACACTGGATAATGCGACACTGCTTACCAACCAGAAGTACAAAGATTTTGTGGATGCCCCTGGTCGTTATATGATCCCGCTGATCCGCCTGAGCGAATTGCTGCTGATCGCCGCTGAATGCAGTGGTACACTGGAAGAGGGAACCGCCTACCTGAACGCGCTGCGTTCCGCGAGGAACTGCGTGAGTGTGTCCCCCGCCGGTGAACCCGATCTGAAAGCGGCCATCACCGCGGAGTTCAGGCGCGAAATGATTGGAGAGGGACAAATGTTCTTCTACTACAAACGCAACGCCATCCAAACCATTCCCAACAACGCCGCGCTTACCGGTACGAAAACAATGGTGCTTGAAAATTATGTGGTGCCGCTGCCAGACAGTGAAATCAGTCAGCGTGGCAAATAAATATTCATCAGCAAAAAAGAAAGATTATGTTCCGTAACAATAAAATAGTCCTCCTCTTATCGCTTTTCCTGCTGTCGATGACCGCCTGCAAAAAGGATATGATGCAGTATGAAGGGGTGGAAGGCGTTTACTTCGCCGTGCAGCACGGCGCTTCCTGGGGAAACGAACGTTCCTGGCCCTACCAGCCTTTTACCAACGTTGAATTTGTAAAACTTACCGGCAACGAGGTGACGATCAACATAAAGGTGATGATCACCGGGCCTGCCAAAGATTATGACCGCCCTTTCCTGGTGGAAATCGATCCCGATTCTACCACGGCGCAGGCGGGCGTTCATTTTGAAACCATTTCTAAGGAACTGGTGGTGCCGGCAGGGAAAATGGAAGCTTATGTGCCCGTTACCCTGAAACGGACCAACGACCTTCAGACCTCGGCGAAAAGTATCGGGCTGAAACTGCTGCCCAATGAGCATTTCAAACTTTCCTTCCCGGAATGGGACGCGGTACCGGGCTATACGGCCAGTTCCACGGGTATCGTGCAAAAATTCGACGCCAGCCTGCACAAGATCAACGTGAACGATTTTATGGTGCAACCCGCGGTGTGGATCGGTTCCATCCAGCCCGGAAACATGGAGTCCGGTTTGTGGGGCGCTTTCTCCAGAAAGAAAATAGAACTGATGTGCCGTCTCTTCAACCTGACTTACGCTGATTTTGGAAGTACGACCACCATGCCCACTGTATTGGCGCTGCTGATCGCCGTTGAGGGCGGTAACTACCTGATTGAAAGGTACAACGCCAAGGATCCCGTATTGGAAGATGACGGCCGGCTGATGTTCATGGGCGCCGTTCCCTGGACCTCCTACATTGGCGTACCCTGGGTGCCTGGCCCCTGATGCCTGGCCCTGAACTTGGGCCGGATCCACTTTTCGAACTTCATAAAAACTGGCCGGTGGAGGTCGCCTGTACCCCGCTGCCGGAGCTGACTAAAACATTTGAGCATGAAAAAAAACATCATACTGCTTTCCCTCATCGTATTGGGTGTAACCGCCTGCTACAAGGATAAGGGGAACTACGATTATAAAGAGATCAATGAGATCACGATCTCGGGAATAGAAGCTGTTTACGCCGGGATGACAGGGGTAGATAAGTTGCAAATAGAACCCACCATCACCATGACCATGAGCAATGGTGATCCGGAACGATTCAGCTATTTATGGATCGTGATCAAGGGTACTTCCGTGATAGATACCATCGGCACCGAAGCCGCACTGGACTATGCGATTAATCTTCCACCCGATAACTACAGTCTGCATTTCCGGGTGCTGGACCAAACAACGGGTGTGGTCTGGAAAACAAGGACCAACTTCAATGTGGCAACGCCCTATTCAAGAGGCTGGATGCTGATGGGTGAAGATGAAAACGGTAATGCTGAAATTGAAATGCTCTCCATGGTGGTGGATACCGCCCACGTAAAAGGCGTCCTTTCCCAAAGCGGGTTGCCCGTGCTGAAAACTCCCATCGGTGTGGTACATACCGGCGGCAGCGCAAGTTATATGAAACTCTGGGTGATGACGGGCTCCGGAACTTACCAGTTGGATCGCCTCAGCATGAGAGGGGCTGCGTCCAACAGGTTCGGACGACTGGTGTATACCACAGATCCCATCAATAAAGATGGATTGGATCCTATATTGATCGCACCGCAAATCAGGGATATCGGTGGCGCGGTTAGCAGCACTTCAAACAGGGCCATGTTGTGTTCCGACGGGAATATCTTCGCTACTTACCTGGGCCTGAACGGGGATTTTTATACCAATCCCATTAACCGCGAGGCCACAAAAATGAACGTGATGCTCAAAGCCGCGCCCTATATGTTGTATCCCATCGGAAGCATGAACTCAATGGTGTGGTACGATACCGATAACGATCGGTTCATGAACTACAGTTCGTTCCTGCTGAATACTTCTTCCGTAGCCATGAAAGACAATCCTGGCGATATATTTCCGTGGAACCAGGCGGGTACGGGCCGCAAACTGGTTTACGCGGAGAATACACGCAATACTGATGGCGGTTCCACCAACGGCAACTCTTTCGCTGTGCTGAAAGACAATTCCAACCAAGCTTTCATTTATAAGTTCTACGCGAACGGCGCGGCTCCGGGAAAGCGGAGTTTTTATACCGTAAAACCCATGGCCACCGACTTCGATAAAGCGACTTTTTATGCTTTCTCTTCCAGGCGTACCGTGGTGTTTTATGTTGCCAACAACAAATTATACGCCTACGATTACAATACCGGGAACGAGAAAATATACCAGTTTCCTGATATTGATGCGGGCGAAATCACGATGCTGAAATTCGATACACAGGTGGATCAACTTACCAATGCCTTGTACGTGGCAACTTACAATGCGCAAACGAAGGGCACACTGCGCCGCTACATTGTGGGCAGCGATCCCAATGTGGTAGCGCTCACGCCGGGCGTTTCCTGGAGTGGGTTGCTGAAGGTGAAAAACATGAACTGGAGGGCGGTGAACTGATTGCGCGCAAGGTGAACTGTTTTCATTAAATGATACATGGAATTTTTCCCGCGACGGCGCCTGCTTCCTGCTTCGTACCTCGCAGTCTCGCAGTCTCGCAGGCGCAACGTGAAAGCAGCTTGATTATGCTGATTTCTTTGAAGAAAACACAATTCGATTACCAAAAAACATTGCCCCTCTCTGCAGGAGAGGGGGCGGGGTGAGGCCCCACAATTATGAAAAATACAATCATTATTTCCGCATTATTACTATCAGCCACAGTTCTGCAGGCGCAACAATCCTTCGAAATAAAAGGTAAAATCTCTGATCCTTCCCTGGAAGGCGCGAAAGTTCACCTCATGTATAACGATGCCGGACAGAGCCGGAAAGACAGTACGGTGCTGGAAAACGGGGCTTTCTACTTTAAGGGCACCGTGGCGCAACCTGTGCAGGGAACGCTTCTTCTGAAAGCGGCCACTACAAAGCCCGCCACATTGGCCGAGTTACTGGGGCCACCTCCTAACCGTGCGGATGTGTACCTCGAAAAAGGAATCATTCTGCTGGAAGGGAAGGGGATGTCGGTGGCGCAAATAAAAGGCGGAAGATCCACGAAGGAATTGCTTACACTTAAAAACGCGTTGAAACCCTTTAAAGAAAAACAGGTGGAAACGGTACTTCAGATGAACACATTCCGTGAAGCGAATGATTCAGTCGGAAAGGCGCGCGCCATCGCGGAGCTGAATAGGATACGGGAGCAGGAAGATAGTGTGAACCTGGCTTTCATTAAAAACAATCCCAACTCTTATGTCGCCATTAATATGTTGAAGGAACGTGCCAATCCGAAGGCGCTTGCGGAAAACAGAGACGAGGTGGAAGCCTCGTTTAACAGGTTTTCACGGGAAATGAAACAAAGTCTGGCCGGACAGGATATCGCGAAAAAACTGGAAGTGACCGCAAGGATCGCTCCTGGGAAAATGGCGCCCGACTTTACCATGAACGATACCCTGGGGAATCCCGTAAGTCTGTCGTCCTTCAAAGGGAAATATGTGTTGCTTGATTTCTGGGCCTCCTGGTGTACGCCCTGTCGTTATGAAAATCCTTCCGTAGTGAAAGCGTACAACGAATTCAAAGACAAAAATTTCACCATACTCGCTGTATCACTTGACGGGCCAAAAGCCAAACAGGCCTGGCTGGACGCGATCCATAAAGACGGTCTCACCTGGACGCATGTATCGGACCTGCAATACTGGAACAGCGCCGCCGTTCAGTTGTATGGCGTAAGCAGTGTCCCGATGAACTACCTCATCGGTCCGGATGGGAAGATCATCGCGACGCACCTGAGAGGGGAAGCGCTCAGTAAAAAGTTGAAAGAGCTTTTGCATTAAAAGAAGTCGCCGCGGTAATAATGCTTACCGCGGCGACTTCTTTTTACCATTTTTCATCAGGCTTCGCTGAATTGTTTTTCTATCCCTTCTATCTTATCCAACACTTCATTCAACGCCTTTTGTTGCTTCCTGATCTGCCGGGGCCGGATGTAAAACCAATTGAATCCTACCCAAAGCAGTGTGGCACCATAAGTGATCAGTTTACCGGTACCGCTCATGCGCAAGGTGTATTCATACAGGTAAAGACATAGTCCCACCGTGAGCAATACAAAATAGCAGTTCATGATGGTGGTATGCAGGAACTGTTCTCCTTTTTTGATGGCGCGCATTTTTTCGATGAAATCATGCCCGTTGCTGCCGTTATCGTTGTTCCGGTAAAGTGGGATCATTTTACCCGATACCACTGAAAAAAGAGAAATTGCAAGAATGATCAATACGATACCTGCTTTCGTGGAGATGAGTTTCGGCTGGTAATGCACCCATATCCACACAATAAACGCGGCGGTGGCCAATAACATCAGGTTTACGAGTACGATCCGCTTCATCCTCCGCGACCTGAATTTTTCTATTCTTTTCAGGACAGCCGTTTTGTCGGCTTTGGGTGTGGGCCGTTCCTGCCAGAGGGCGCTGAAGTTGATATCAGTATCCATTTTCCTTGAATTTTTTAGTCAGTTTTTCTTTAATGCGGTGAATGCGCACACGCACATTGCTGTCGGAAATACCGGTGATGCGCGCGATCTCGCTTTGTTTCACCGCTTCCAGTTCCAGGGAGATGATGATGCGGTCCAGTTCCGGGAGTTCGGAGATGAGCCGGTACAGCAACCGGATGCGTGGCTCCAGGTCATGCTCCGTGTCGTAGTGGTGCAGCGGAGCATCTTTCTTCAGTCTGAATTCGCGGTTGTTTTTTTCGATCTGCCGCAGGCACAGGTTTACAGCGATCCGGTAAATCCAGGTGCCGATGGCTGCTTCTCCCCTGAAGGTTGGCAATTGTTTCCATACGATCACGAAAGTCTCCTGCGCCATGTCGAGTGCCAGGTCGTGGTCATTTACATAACCCATGCACAACCGGAAAATCCTGTCCCAGTATTGGTGGTACACCTCGTCGAAATTGTTCATTTCAGCCAATCGGTTATAGATGCGATGAATATGTCCTGCTGGTCCATGAATACGCCGTGCGAACAATTGTCAAGATATAAAACCCGTGATTCATTTCCTATGATTCCGCGTAGCGTATTGATATGCGCGGGATTGAACAAACCATCTTCTTTGCCGTAAATGCCATAGATGGGGATGTTTTCCTTGCTGACCTTATGCAGCGCAGTGGTAATGTCCAGTGTGGTGTATTTTTCATTTTTCCAGAAGCCCATCACAGGATTGAGCATGGTTTTGTAGTTGGTGGCGGTGAGGGAAGCGGTATATTGTTTCATCGCTTCATGTTCCATCATTTCCTTATACAATTGCCGTGCTTTCGGGGTTGGATTGCCGGTGTTGTAAAGGCGCGCCTGCATGGCAAGCATAAAACAGCCTGAACTGTAATGGATGGAAGCGGTATCATACCCTTTTACTTCATGCAATTGCTTTAGAAGGCCGGAGTCTTTGCTGGCGTTTTGCACGTTGGTAAGAATAGTGCGGAACATGTGCTGAAGAGAAAGCGGCGCGCCCGCAAGAATAAGATGATTAACCTGTTGAGGATATTGCGCAGCGAATTTACCGGCCACCACACCACCGAAACTGTGACCCAATAAGGCGGCAGATTTTATGTTGTACTGTTTGTAGATACCATGGATATCATTGAACGTTTCTTCAAAAGTAAACTTCGCGGAATCGGAGATGGACCTTCCTTCGCCACGACGGTCGTACACGATCACAAAAAATCCTTTTTTCGCGAGTTCCGGCGCGGTGGTCAGTTCAAAATCGAGGGTGCTTCCGCCCGGACCACCGTGTAAAAAGAGCAGTGGTTTTCCTGAAGCCGGCCCGAAGGTTTTTACATAAAGCTGTTGCGCCTGTGCAAAGCTGCTGAAGGCGATAAGAAAAGTAAAAAGAATGAATGGTTGAACCTGCCGCATATTGTTTTTTCGAATTAGATACGCGGGCTTTCAGAATGTTACAACAGGGCAGGAATTTTCCTGGTTATTTTTTCACCACCTTTTTCGTGCCATAACAACGGCTACAGGTAACCTCGCCTTTGTACGTGCTTGGCGGTGTATAAGTAGTGGTTTTGATATAGTCACCTGAAACCGATGAGCCGGTATGTTTTTCGCTGATCGAATAAGAATAGGTATAGGGCGATTTGATGGTTTTGGTAACGGTGCCGGTTCCGGCGCATTCGGGACATCTGGTAAAAAACTGTTCGTTGCTTTCGTTCAATATTTTAAAATTGGTGGCCGTGGGCGGAATCACATCGCCGTTGCTGAGGTTTCTGCCGTTCAGCGAAGTATGCAGTACCATTGCTTTTTTTCCATTGAATAGCACCACCTGTCCGTACTGAAGTACGTCCGCGGCCAGTTTCATCCCGGCAAGCTCTTCTACCTGGTGCGCATATACCTGGGTGTGGTTGGCAGCCGCCGCGCTTTTCGCTTTCAGCAGGTGCGATGCCGCCAGCGTTTTGTCGCCCTTTGCATAATGTATTTTGGCCAGGCCTATATTGGCGTAGAGGTGCGCATAGCTATTGAACTTTGTTTTTGAAATGGCTTTCTCATAATAGAAACGGGCGCTGTCGGGATTGTTCTTCATAAAAAGAGCTGCGATCTCAATATTGTAATACGGCATCATATCGGCTACGGCCCTGAACAGTTGAGCGAAGGAGAGGGAGGAGTCCAGGTCACGAAACTCGGTTTTTGTGCGGAGGAATTCGGCCAGACTTAAACCTGCGTATAACGAAGAGGGGGCTTCTTGCCATCCCATTTTGTACCATTTGTAGGCTTCTGCCAGGTTGTTGATGCTGTCGTGTGTGGTGTGGTAGGTTTTGGCGATAGCGGTTTTGCCTACTCCTTTTAGTTTGTCGAGGTTTTGCAGCAGGAAGGCTCTTTGAGCGAGGTAATCGGTGCCAAGTCCACCACCGCGGTAACAGCAGTTTGCAGCGGTGGCGGCAATGTCCATGGTATTCGTGCTGTCCACATAAATAGTTTGTTGATTGGGTCGCGATACCCGGAATAAGTACGGCGTGGGATGAAAAATGCCATCGTCTTTCAACTGTCCGAAGTCCATCGTCATGTATTGTGCCGGGATGAGTATTTCGGCTTTAGCATTCATCAGGCCCCAGTCCGTATTTTCAAAGAAGAGCACATACTGTGGGTAATGGTAGTTTATTTTTATTTGATGGTATTCTTTGCTGAATGGCTGAAAATCAAAATTATACAAGGCGTATTTTCCATTTTTACCCAATACCATAAAATTGCTGCCCGCGTACCCTTGAGGCAGCATGGTTAAGTCTTTCCCCTTTTTAATTACTTTCCCTGTTTGCCTGTGAAGCAGTTCCACTTTATGGTTTTTATCTTCCGCGATAAAGCAGCCGGCTTTGGGGGCGTCATATATTTTATGGTATTTCCGTTTCACCACTTCATTATTTTGTTGATCCGTCAGGCCGTAGAATCCCAATCCCAGACTGCTGATTTTAAGGTCCTGGGAAAGCAGTATATTTCCATAACATACACTTGCCAGTAATACTATAGATTTAAGGATATGATTCATTGAATATCAGTTGATAAGAATGAAAGAATCGAATTGGAATTAAAGTATTGGTTTCAGGCTTTTGAATAATCCCGCGCTCGTTCCTACCCAAACGAAATTGTTGTTGTCGATGGATGCGCATTGCAGGTTTCCCTGGATACCTTTAAAGGCAATCTCCTCCTGTCCGTTGTAAAAAAGCCTGTTGGCCTGTGAAACGTAAATGGCATGTTGCCCTGTTTTGTCCTGCCCAATATGGTATACCAGTCCGGCCTTCCAGTAGCTTACCAAAGGAAGCCAGCTGTTGTTATGGCCTTTCTGATCAGAGTAATACGGAATAAGAATATTCATGTTGGCGCTGGGCACATATTCGTACACGCAAAGTGTGGTGCGTTCGGTATTGCCCGCGATGTAAAAACCTTCGCAATGATTTTTCAGGAAGGTAGGGTTCTTACCCATTACATAGGTGTGCGAAGGCGTGCGTTGGTTGAAGATTTTTCTGCCATCGGGACGGATATTGCCGAAGAAGCCGTCTTTCATGGTGCTTCTTCCGAAACTGGCGTACACCGATCCGTCTCCGTTCCAGGAGGCACGCATGAAATCGCATTGGATGGGGTCGTTGAGGTTGGCGATCAGCGCTTCGCCGTTATAATCCAGGGTGGCCCCGGTGTTTTTCGGGGTATTGTACACCCAGAACTTAGCGCCGTAGGTATAATTGTCCAGACTGATCCCCCCGAGAAAGAGTTTTTCGCCATCGGCCCGGAGGGCGATGCACCGGATCGTGTTCCCGCTCATGTTGAGTTGTTCTTTCCATTCCGCTCCGTTACTGTAGGAGAAGAAAATCCTGTTCAGGTCGTCGAGGTAGGCGGCGTTTCCTTCGTTGAAGACGATGTCTTTTACGGCACGTTCTCCGGCGATATTTATTTTTTCAAAGGACGCATCCGCGATCCAGGCCGCTGTTGTGTTGCCGGGTGACGGCTCTTCGGTTGGCGTGGTGTTCTTCGAGCACGCCAGCAGGCTCAGGGAAAGCAGGTAAAAGAGTTGTTTCAGTTTCATACGGAACAGGGTTGATCCTTCCCGCAATAATAACAACTGCGGAACGCTTATACCATACCCTCTAACACGTATATTGCTATGGTTTCCGCTTTACCCGGAATTCGCCTTCCGTAATCTGCACGTGGGCGTTTAAGGTGTTGTCATAAAGGTGCGCGGAGAAAACACCCTGGATGATGTCGTCGTTGATAACCGAATAACGTACTGTAGCTGAGCCGGGATTGTTCACGATATTCAGGCTTTTCGACATTACAAACAATTTTCCGGAATTATCATAGTACCCAAAGTTCATGAGTGCGAGTGGTGAATTGCTGGCGGTGGTGTAGTCGATACCCGTGGTGAATGCGGCGTCGCCATTCATTACTACGGAAACCGCGTTGCGTAATACCTGGTTGATGTCTGCGGTGGCGGAAATAATGGCTGAAAATCCGGAAACGCCGGTAGTGGTGGTGTTCACCGAAGTGGTACCGGGATAATAAGCCTGCTTAATGGTATTGCTGTAATCTACGGTAGCGCCGTTGGCTTTGAACCTGAAATAGTAATCACCGCCGGAGCCGCCATCATCCCCGGATTTAGAACAACTTCCGATAAAAATGGCGCAGCATGCGACCAGAACAGCAACAATTGAGGCGTTGAATTTTCTTTTCATAAAGAATCTTTTGCATTGAAAGGAATAACTACTGGTTTTCGTAGTTGTGCTGATAAGGTTTTTCAATGCATAGATTCTAAGGAGCGATGAAGGTAAGAAAATTTTCAGATTCCTTTTTTAAGCCGTTTCGTTCACTACCGCATCCTGCCGCTGGCCCATTCAATGGCGTACAGCGCTTTCAGGTATTTCACCTGCAATTCCACCAGTTTTTGTTGTGTTTCAATCACCTTGCTTTCGCGGCTGTTGATCAGGAACAAAGCGCTTTCGCCCTGGGAGAATTTCAGTTCTTCCGTCTTCAGCAAAAAACTCAGGTCGTTGTACATGGAAGTGGCCGTTTGCAACTGGGAGCGGAGGAGTTTCGCTTCGTTGAGGTATTGCAGAATTTTCTGTTCGATCTGAAAGGATTTGCGTGCGATATCCAGGTTGGCAGATTCTATTTTCAGTTGCGCGTTCCTGTAGGCGCCTCGCGCTTCTCTCAGCAGCAGGGGCATTTTGAAGGTAAGTCCCCACTGGTGGTTGTTGCGGAAATACGCGGGATTGATTTCCTTGTAGTCATAATACTCTTTGCTCAGCAGGTTCGCTTTCAGTTTAAGTACAGGCAACAGTTCCTGTCTTTTGAGCCGGAGCTCCACATCCATTTCCTGTAGTTTGAAACGATAGGCCCTTAGTTCCGGGTGGTTGAGGATGATGTTGTTCATGACTTCCGCCTGCAATGCTTCAGGTGCTTCCAGATTGGTGCTGAGGCTGTCGGGTATGGCGTTTTCAGGTAACAACATAGGATTGCCCGCTTCGGACCACAGGTAACCGGAGAGTTCAATGGCTTGCCTGTTGCGTTCCTGCAACGCGGCAGTGGCCAGCAACCGGTAGTTGAGCAATTGGCTGTGGGCTTCCACGGTATCGGCCATGGGGCGGTCGCCGTTTTCGAATAAGAGCCGCACCAGGGCCAGTCGTTCCGCGCTGATGGCTTCAAACTCCTGGTATACTTGCAGCAACTGGTGGGCGCCGGCCCATTGCCAGTAGGTGGTGTAGGCGTCAAACAGCAGGTTGTTGTAAGCGGCCAGTCTTTCCTGTTCGCTTCTGGTGCTGATAATTTTCGCCTGTTGTAGAGCTGCCCTGCGTTTATCGATGAGCAATCCGTTCAATACAGGGATTTCCAGACCGAGGTACGTAGCCACTCCTTTGGTGCGTTCGGGGTTAAGGTATACCCCTTCGTTTCTTTCAAAACCGGTTTTCAGTTCCACGCCAAATGCTGTAGGCAGGCGCAGTTCCGGGTTCGTGTTGCGGTAATAATTGGTACCGTCAAGCGATTTGGCGTTGTTGGTCAGTTCAGCTACGGGATCAAACGCGCCGCGTGCGGCCAGCAGGTTGGCTTCCGCCATTTCAGTGAGCAGGTTGGCCTGCCGGGCCACAGGATGGTAAGTGCGTACCTGTTCAATAAAACGGGTCACGCTTAACGTGTTGGCGGTATCCTGTGCCGTGCCCCGCGCACCAAAAAGCGCCAGCAGGAGAAATGTATAGATTGAACTTGCTCTCATCAGTAAGGACGCTTTTTATTTTTGAACGGGTGCAGCCTGAGCCTGATAATATTCCGGCGGGAAACCATTGATGCGCCGCCATATTTCGTAGTAAATGCGCACATCTTTGAGCAGGGCGATGCCTTCAGCGCCACCGCCGATGCTCAGTTGCTCGGGCCATTTTCTATCGTCTGGGTCTTCGGTTACCAATACACGAAATTTGCCGTTCACGCTCACCGATTTTTCGATGGCTATTATTCTTCCGCCAAAGGTGCCGTAGCTGCCGCCGGGCCATCCGCTGAAAACGATTACCGGGAACCCGTCGAATATGAAACGCACTTTCTGGCCGATGCTGATGAGGGGAAGGTCCATGGGGGAAACGAAAAGCTCTATCGCGAACTGTACCTTATCGGGTACGATTTCAGCGATCATTTCACCTTCTTTGAGGAACTCGCCGATACCCGCTTTTTTGGCCTTCGATACCTGCCCGCTTTGCGGAGCCAGTATATAATACAATTTGTTCCTTACATCGTAGTTGGCATAGGCGTTCTGGAGTTTGGCCACTTCGGCTTCCGCTGTTGCCGCTTCGGACAAAGAGGAGAAGCCTTCTCCCTGTGCCTTGGCGATCTTGTCCGTATATTCCTGTATGGCCGATTGTTTTTCGATGCTGAGGTTCACCAGTTCCTGCCTGCTTTGTTCCAGTTTGTTGGTGGCGCTGTTCAGTTTTGCGGTGCTGTTCTGGAAGTTAATTTTTCTTCTTTCAAATTCAGTGAGGGAGATGGCGCCATTGTCCAGCAGTACCTTTGCGGCGTCAATCTGCCTTTGGTAGGCGTCCAGTTCGTTTTTTACCGCAATCAGTTCAGCCTCTTCGGTTCTGATCTTTAATTGTTGCTGGGTAATTTTGTTGTCTAATGTTTCGAGTTTGAACTTCCTCGCTTCCCGCAAAGCTTCCATTTGCGCTTCGCTGGCGTTGGCTTTGTTGCGGTAGCCATCAATACTTTGTTGTTTGGCGACGATCTGCTGCTGGGTTCTCTGGAGCAGGTTGCTGTCGAAGTATTCGGCTTTCACTTCCCCCAGTTGCAGGATGGTATCCCCGGCCTTCACGAAATCTCCTTCTTTCACGTACCATTTGGACACGGAACCGGCGATCACGGTATTGATCTGTTGCGGACGCTGTTCCTGCCGGAGCGTGGTCACCGAACCCCTTGCACGGATGTTCTGTGTCCACGGAAGGAACATGAACACCAGCAATACGAAGAGGGTGCCGAAGAGCCAGCGTTTGGCCCGGCTTTTCCGGTCGATCCGGTATATTTTTCCGAAAGCCGACGGACACTTTTCAGTTCCTGCTTCAATCGGTTGGTATAGGTAGTTGTTCATTGTTGTTGTTTTTCCCTGTGGCTGTTACTGTTGGTTGTCCATTTGAATAATTTTATCGCAATGCGGCGCGAGCCTTTCGTCTTCTGAAGCAATTACGATGGTGGCATTTTTTTCCTGCCGGATGTAATTGATCATATTCGTCCGGTAAGGTTCCTGCAGGTGCTCAAACGGTTCTTCCAGTAACAGCAGCCGGCTGGGACCCAGGAGTGCACGCATCAGGAGGATGTTCTTCCTTACATTGCGCGACAGTTTATTGCCCACCGGCAGCAACTGGCTGTCGTAACCGTTACGGCTGGTACGGATGAATTGCTGCAGGCCGCAAAGTTCCGCGAGCTTCGACACCTGATCCAGTGTTACGGACTTATTGCCCATGGTGATGTTGTCCCAGAGTGAACCTTCAAAAATGTCCTGTACACTGAGTAAGATGCCTGTTTGTGCACGCAGACTTTCCACACTATAATTTGATAGCGGCACACCGTTCAGCAGAATATCGCCTGTAAAGTTAGAGAACGCGCCGGTGAGTAAGCGCAGTACGGTGGATTTTCCGGAGCCGGATGCGCCTTTCAGTTGAACGATCTGTTGTTTTTGAATATCCAGGTTAACGCCCCGCAGCACCTGGTCACTGTTTTCATAAGAGAAATGCACGTTTTTAAAGCTGATGTCCACGCCCTCTTTCTCGGGCGCAAGCTTCACCGTGCCGGATTCTTCCAGGTCGGCGCCAGCGATGGCGTTCAGTTTTTCAACGGAAACCAGTGCGTCGTAAATAGAGTCGAGGTTGGTGATCACCTTTTCAATAGAGGCGATGATCGCGATGATCACGATATCCGCCGCGATGAATTGTCCCACGTTGATCTGCTGGTTCACCAGCAGGTAGGCGCCGATGATAAGCATGGCCGCCGTAATCACGATTCTGAAAGAGATCAGGCTCCAGAACTGGGTAAGGAGGATACGGAAATGTCCGGTACGGGATTCCAGGTATTTACCGGCCACTTCATCGCTTTTGTTCATGTGCAGGGAAGTACCCTTGGTGTATTTGAATGATTTGATGGACCGGGCGATCTCCTGCAACCAGGCCGCCATTTTATATTTGTAAGAACTCGCTTTTAACGCGGTTCTCAGTCCCTGTGGAGACGTAAAACGGATGATACTGGCCACGGTCACCATCAGGAACAGGCCGAAGCCTATAAAGATAGGGTGGTAGAAAGCCAGCAGAAGTAGCCCGAGCGTCACCTGGATGATGGCCCCCGGTAAATCAATCAGGAGTTTGTCCATTGATTTCTGAAGCGAAACCGTGTCGAAATAGCGGTTCGTTAATTCAGGCAGGTATTCGCCATCCAGCTTTTCGATGTTGAGTTTGGGGATACGGTCGCTGTATTCAAGGGAATACCGGACGAATATTTTTTGTTTCACCTTCTCCAGCAACTGCAACTGACGCACCTGTAACAGGCCGGCGATAAATACTCCGAACACCACCAGCCCGATCAGTACGGCAATACTGGTTGAAAATGTGCCCGCCATGACGAAGTTGATAATGGACTGAATGCCAAGCGGCAGCGAAAGTTGCACCAACCCCGCGAACAAAGCGAATATGTACATGGCCACCACGTCTTTCCGGTCCGGGAAAAGTACCTGGTTCAATTGACGGATAGCGGCCGACATGGAAGCAGTTTTTTGCTGCATAGGGGTATTTCTTTTTTGCTGAACAAAATTATATTTACTAACTTAAATAATAGTATTACTATTGTTAATGAAAGGATAAATATATTTAATGAAAGTTATAATATTCTAATTTTGCTCTAATCTCGTTCTTATGGACTTCCAGATTCAGATTAAAATGAACCCCAAGCTCTACCTCCGCGACCCCGAACAATCGGCGTTGGGCAGGAGTATTGTGCAGCATAGTATTCTGATGATCCATAAAATGGGTTTTGAAGATTTTACGTTTAAAAAACTTGCCCAGGAAATCGGCACCACGGAAGCAAGTATATACAGATATTTCGAAAACAAGCACCGGCTGCTCACTTATATTATCGCCTGGTTCTGGACCTGGCTCGAATACCAGATCGTTTACCATACCCACAACATGGGCTCCGCACGCGAAAAAGTGCTAACGGTCATCAAACTGCTCACGTCCCGGTTGAAGGATGAGTTTACTTTCGAGCACATCGACAAAACAAGATTGTACGAAGTGGCGATTACGGAAGGAAGCAAACCCTACCTGACCAAGCATGTGGAAGAAGACAACCGCGACCGCCTCTTTAAACCTTACAAAGATCTTTGTGGAAGAATAGCCGATATTTTCACAGCGTACAACCCTTCCTATAAATATCCCCGTTCACTTTCCAGTTCACTCCTTGAGCTGGCGCATTACCAGTTCTTTTTTAAACACCACCTGCCCTCACTCACCGATTTTGCGCAAGAGCCCGATGATGCTGGCGTGGTGCGTTTCCTGGAACAAATGGTGTTCAGTAGTTTGGACGCACCGGTTGCCTGATCTGATATTGTACTTTTCACCCGCTGATAACAGGATTTCCGGACAATGGTTTAGGACATGTTTTTAAAATCCTTCATTAGTAGATGACCAGTGTCTTATTTCATACCTTATACATAGTATCCGGTTTACCTGCTGAAATCATTTTCAAAATTGCTTCATGGAACTGAAAGTGGTAATGGATTGTCTTACCCGTTATGCTTCTTGGGTAGAGCGGGGGAAAATCTTCTTCCGGGATGGGTGTTTACACTGATGATGTGGATTTGGAAAGCCGCTTTCAGGAAGGCTATGCTTATCTTGTTTGGAAAAGCGGTGCCACCGACGTTGTTTTCCTGCGTCACCCACCGTTGAAATACCGTGATGCACATACGTGTTACTGCTCTGCTGCTTCAGTGAAAAAACATGCTTTAACCAAGACATCCATTTCAATCTGTAAACACTTCGGTTATCTTTTAAAATATTCTGATACGGAGTGCAGGTGCTTATTCTAAAAGATTGATTCGGAGGAGATATATAGACTAAAGCTATTCGATAATAAAATACATTGATTTTGTTTACTGCTGCCAACCCCTAATTTTACGTACTTTAATAGAAGCAATTTCAAATCATCGAACAAAACTTATACACATGGAAAAGGAATCAAACGACATCAGTAAGTGCCCGTTCCACAACGGTAAAATGAAACAAAGCGTTGCCGGAGGTGGTACACGAAACCGCGACTGGTGGCCGACTCAGTTAAAGGTCGGCGTGCTGCGCCAGAATTCTCCCGCTTCAGATCCTATGGACAAAGACTTCAATTACGCGGAAGCCTTTAAAAGCCTGGACCTTGAAGCGGTAAAAAAAGACCTTCATGCTTTGATGACGGATTCGCAAGACTGGTGGCCGGCGGATTTCGGTCATTACGGACCATTATTCATCCGTATGGCCTGGCACAGCGCCGGTACCTACCGTGTAGGGGATGGGCGTGGCGGTGCGGGAGCGGGACAGCAACGCTTTGCGCCCCTGAACAGTTGGCCCGATAACGTGAGCCTTGATAAGGCGCGCAGGCTCCTCTGGCCCATTAAACAGAAATACGGTAAAAAAATATCCTGGGCCGACCTTATGATACTCACTGGTAACGTGGCCCTGGAATCCATGGGCTTTAAAACCTTTGGTTTCGCGGGCGGAAGGGAAGATGTGTGGGAACCCGATGAATCAGTGTATTGGGGTTCTGAAACCACCTGGCTGGGTGGCGATATCCGTTACGCGCATGGCTCTGAAGGGGTGCCCAAAGAACATGGTGTGGTATCCTCCGACGACAATGCCGATGGCAAGATACATTCCCGCAACCTGGAAAATCCACTCGCCGCTGTGCAGATGGGATTGATCTACGTGAACCCTGAAGGTCCCGATGGTAATCCTGATCCCGTACTTGCGGCTAAGGATATCCGTGATACCTTCGGTCGCATGGCCATGAACGATGAAGAAACGGTGGCGTTGATTGCAGGCGGCCACAGCTTCGGAAAAACACATGGCGCCGCACCCGCCACGCATGTGGGCAAAGAGCCGGAAGCGGCAGGCATTGAAGAACAGGGCTTCGGTTGGAGCAGCAGCTACGGCTCCGGGAGAGGTGCCGATACCATTACCAGCGGACTGGAAGTAATATGGACCAAAACCCCCACGCAATGGAGCAATAACTTTTTCGAGAACCTCTTCGCCTTCGAATGGGAACTCACTAAAAGTCCGGCCGGTGCGCACCAATGGGTGGCGAAGAATGCGGACAGCATCATTCCCGATGCCTACGATGGCTCGAAAAAGCACCTGCCCACCATGCTAACGACCGATCTGTCCCTGCGCTTCGATCCTGCATACGAAAAGATATCCCGGCGTTTCCTGGAAAATCCCGATGCCTTCGCCGACGCGTTCGCAAGAGCTTGGTTTAAATTAACGCACCGCGACATGGGGCCGCGTGCCCGTTACCTGGGCCCGGATGTTCCGGCGGAAGAACTGCTGTGGCAGGATCCTATACCCGCTGTGGACCATGAACTGGTGAATGAGCAGGATGTTCAGGACCTGAAAGCAAAGTTACTTTCCTCCGGACTCACTTTATCCGAACTCGTGACCACCGCCTGGGCTTCCGCGGCCACGTTCCGGGGCTCCGATAAACGCGGGGGGGCGAACGGAGCCCGCATCAGGCTGGAACCACAAAGGAACTGGGCGGCGAACAACCCGGCGCAACTGCAAAAAGTGCTGGACGTACTTACCGGTATTCAACACGAATTCAACAACGCGCAAACCGGCGGCAAAAAAGTATCACTTGCCGACCTGATTGTACTGGGCGGTTGCGCGGCCGTTGAAAAAGCCGCTTACGAAGCGGGACATGACATTAAAGTGCCTTTCACGCCCGGACGTATGGATGCTTCGCAGGAACAAACCGACGTGGAATCAATGGGCTACCTCGAACCCAAAGCCGATGGCTTCCGCAACTACAGGGCTTCCCGTTTACCCGTTTCTACCGAGGAAATGCTCATCGACAAGGCCCAGCTGCTCACCCTTACCGCTCCGGAACTGACCGTGCTGGTAGGAGGCATGCGCGTACTGAACGCCAATTACGATGGCTCCGCTCACGGTGTGTTCACCAAAGAGCCGGGTAAGCTGACCAACGACTTTTTCGTAAACCTGCTCGATATGGGTACCGCCTGGAAAGCAATGTCCGACGACAAGGAACTCTACCTCGGCAGCGAACGCGCCACCGGAAAAGCGAAGTGGACCGCCACCCGCGCCGACCTGGTATTCGGTTCCAACTCCGAACTCAGGGCCATCGCTGAAGTGTACGCCAGCGACGACGCTAAGGAAAAATTCGTGAAAGATTTCGTGGCGGCCTGGAACAAGGTGATGAACCTGGACAGGTTTGATATCGCGTAACAGTTAATAGAAATTGAACCGCGAGGGCGTGTCCATTTTGCGATGCGCCCTCTTTTTATTTGGGTCCTTATGGGAATGATTTTCTCTTATGCGATGCTGAGCGTCCTTTTTTACTTTTAAGTTACCAGTTCTTATCAAAGTTCTCCTTCGCGAACATGAAGCGATTTTGAAAAAAAATCTAAAATCAGTACTTTGATATGGAAACTGACTTCCCATGAGAAAAACACTTCTGATCCTTGTGGTCCTTCTTTCCGGTCAACGTCTGGCCGCGCAGGATACACTCCTTTTTCCCGGAACTTTATGGTACGATTTCTATTGGGATGGGGATGAACAATATCCCCGGGACGCGATGATGCTTCGTTCACGAATTGATACCATTGACTTTAATTTCCGCTGGCAGTTCGATACGGGCTCGCCCCGTACTTTTTTCTATGGCAAACTCTGGAACTCCTTCGTGGCAGCGTATCCATACCTGGGAAAACGGTTCTTCATTACCGATAGTACGAGACTGGACGGCTTTACCCAGGTGGCGAACCCACTGGTGCGTATCAGCGGAAAGTTATTGCCCAAAAACCGGTTGGGCGTAATGGAAAATTATGGCAATGCGGTGGAACCTGCTGTAATTCTGGAAAGCAGGGGCGCTTCCGCTACCATCGGAACCATTGGCATTGACCTGTTCCGGGATGGGGTTTTGGTCATCAATTTCAAAGACAATAAAATCGGATTCACATCAGTGTTAAAGGAGGCGTTTTATGCTAAAAAGGAACGCAATGTGGTGGATTTCATGTTGTATCAGAACCGCATCATTCTTCCGGTTACCGTGGGCGGAAAAAAACTCCGTTTCTTCTACGACAGCGGCGCGAGTTTGTTCCCGCTGAAATCCACCGCGTCCTTCCTTGGTGAACTTCCGGCTGTAAATTACACCGATACACTTCGGAACATCACCACCTGGGGAAAGTCGCACGATGTGCCCGGCGGTGTTTTTAAAGAGAAAGTATTCATCGGTAAAATGGAGATCAAGCAGCCGAAACTTTATATTCACCCGGATCCGGATAAATTCCATACCAATATCTTCAGGGAGGCGGGAACGCTGGGTTTGATCGGGAATGAATTCTTTCAGGAAAAAGTACTTGTGCTGGATTTTACACGAATGAAATGCGCCATATTGGACCAGTTGAAATAAAGTCCTTTTTTTATAGAAAACGCAGTGCTGGCCCGCGTGTTTAAGCCTCTTCTGGTCGGAGTGTATTTCGCTGGTGGTAGTCGGAATTCACCTCATCTTACGAGTACTGAAAGTGATCAGTTATTTTTTCTGGCAGAAACATATTTCAATCGTAGTGGAACGATTCATTAAATGTGTTTCTTTCTAATTGCAGGGTCTGCTATGTACCTATTTATGGGTATTGTCTCCCATAAACGCCTATTGTAATTTGCCGCCTGAAGGCGGTGTTCGTCTTCTGCTCAATATCCCAGGTAAAAACATAATCTCTACCGTATGAAGAAGGTAATATTACTATTGCTGCTGGTTCCATTTTTAAATTGTGGAAAAAAGGATGCCACGCCTACGCCTGAAGAAAAGCGTAGTGCCGATGCTGCATACAATGCGGCAAAAGTTCCCGGATTGGGAAATATTTATTTTGAAACGGACCTGTTGCCCGGTCAGGAAGCACAACTCGCCATGAAGCTGGTGTTCGGTAACGATACCCTTGCGGCTTATGCCAGTACCGACGCGCAGGGGCGCGTGGCCTTTATTTCCGCAACGGTGCTCACTTTCAACAACGGACAGCATGCGTATGTATGCCACATCAACCCGGCTACGGGAAGCAGTCGTTATTACACTACAACGGGCGGTGTATCCGATGGACTGGTATTGGAAGAAAGGGCTTTCGGTAACAACAACTTTGAGATCGCTGTATTGGACGAAACAGGCGGGGGAGAACCAGAGGTGTTGAAAAGCGCTTATTTTAATGATGGGGAGAAAGCCGCCGGCTATTCAGCTTTCCGCCAGCAACAGGGAACGGATCCCTGGAATTGCGCGCAGCCGCAGCCTGCGGAAGACCTGGACAAAACCATCGACAATCACCTGCAATACCACGCCTGCGGCGGACTCGCATGGGACAGCTATCCGGCGCTTTCAACTATTAAGAACGCGTTCACCGAAGCGCTGGATGCCATCAAATCTCTCGATGCCTATAAGCCCAAACTGGAAAAGATACAACTGCTCGAAAATGCAAGGGCAAAACTCTCCGCCGTATTAAAAGCCGTTACCGGAAAATTGTCAGGGCTCAAATGGGAATCCGCGGCATTGTCCGGATTGCTGAAAAGCCTGGAAGAGCAACTGCGTAAACTGAAAGCGGAACCTTCACTGGAACTCGCGCTGGTGCCCGCCGCATCGGATATGAATTATGATGAAGTAACCGATATCACCGCAAAGTTCACTTATGTTGTTAACGATGCGGATACGAAACTTCCTTTTACGAAAAAGCCTGTTTTTGCCGACTTTGAACTGATGTCCGCCTCCGGTAACATCGTTTATAAAACCGCAAAAGCTTCTGTTCCGGCAAACGGCTTGCTCGTTTTTCAGATTGACCCCTACACGATCACCAACTATAAAAGTTATTCAAGCCTGAAATCGCGCTGCACACTGGTGGGGGGAGAAGGACAGCAGCCGCTGGAGCATTCGTTGTCGCTTTCCTACATGGAACCGAAGGTGGTTGAAGTGAACGGCGCACCCGTTCTGTCCACGCCTTTCATCGTTTTTAACAATGTGGCGCGGGATTTCAAACTGGTGAATAAAGACAACAGACAACTGTACATTCATTACAGCGATGTAACCATCGGAGAGGTGGGCAACAGTCTCGTGAACCACCAGTTGGTCCCCGGTGATGATGGTTTTAGTTTGAAGTTGTCCACCAATGAGAAGACCGATCAATCCACTCATGTAACGATTCTTTACAAAGGCGAACAGGTGGCCAAACTGAATTTTAAGTTATCGGTGGAATGCGATCCCGCGATTGTACATGCACCCGTTATCGGCAATATCACACTTGCCTGTTCCGATGGCACTGCCGGAACCCTTTCCTTTCTGGTACCGTTCACTGCCGACGGTCCGGGAATTCTGATTGACGGGTCTTATTCCGCGTTATGCGATGCAAGCACTACCTGTTATCCGGTTAGGCTCTATTTTAAGAGTCCTGGTGCAGATTGGTCGATAGGACACAACAGCTATAATGTAAAACTCATTTCAGGAACCGTTAACCAGGGTGTTCTACGCGTTTCCATGAGGTATGGATTATGTGTTTCGGGTAAAACCGTTGCGGAGGGTTTTCAGCAGCAATACCCGGATTTCCAGTGGGAGATACAGTTGATGAACAAGTGCAATATGCGCTCAGGCAGGGTAAAGGCATTGTAATGACCGCCGCGTAATTTGTGTTGACAGAATGTAGTGGTTTTGAACGCAATCACAAAATCACTACATTCATGCTGAAACCAACGATTTGTTCATGCCATCCATCCTCGATACGCCACCGCCATTTATTCAGCAGGAGTTGACAGATTTGTCGATTGATCTTTCACTTTCCATTCCCGCCAAGCAACTCGATCGCAACATACTCATCGCCACTTGGAACATCCGTGCTTTCGGTGACTTCACGGAAGCCTGGGAAGCCGGGCCGAATCAGTCGCCCAAACGCGACCTTCATTCCCTCCTCGCTATCGTGGAAATAATAAAACGGTTCGATATCATCGCCGTGCAGGAAGTAAGGGCCAACCTCAAATGCTTACGCCATACCATGAAGCTTCTCGGCTCCGATTGGGCCTTTCTGATGACGGATGTCAACAATTCAGGTTCCGGAAATTATGAAAGGCTCGCGTTCATTTACGATACGCGGAAAGTGAAATTGTCCGGCCTCGCCTGCGAAATCGTAGTGCCCCATGAAGTGCTGGAAGCCAACCGCATGATTGGAGCCGATGCCCTGCAAAGGCAGTTCGTACGTACACCCTATGCCGTTAGTTTCTTGTCTGGGGGAAGAACTTTTGTTCTACTTACCATGCACGTGTTGTATGGCGACAGGAGCGCCGACAGGGTGCCCGAACTGAAAGCCATCGCCAACTGGGTAAAAGACTGGGCGGATGAATTACACAGTTGGGACCATACGCTGCTGGTGCTCGGCGATTTTAATATCGTGAAAAGAGGTGATCCTACTTATGAAGCCTTTGTGTCCACAGGGTTACAGGTGCCGCAGGAACTGGAATCCTTCAGCAGAACCATCTTTAAAGACAGTTATTCTTACTACGACCAGATCGCGTGGTTCAACAATACACTTTCCCTTCAATACAAAACAGGCGGCGTGTACGATTTCAGGGATAAAGTGCTGAAACAGCGAAACTATACCACCAGGGAACTTTCTTACAGAATATCGGATCATTTCCCGCTTTGGGCCGAGTTCGGGGTGTGAAGAACATTTGCGTGGATGGATTCAATTACACCTAAAAAGAAGTTTTTCAATTCCTGAAGTTGAATATTCAATAAATTCAGGTCTACAAAACATTCGTATGCCGAAGATCATCACCGTAACCTTCAATCCCGCGATCGATAAAAGTACCACTGTCCCGGTGTTAATGCCGGAGAAAAAACTCAGATGTGGTGATCCGGTATTCGAGCCGGGAGGCGGGGGCATCAATGTGGCCAGGGCCATTAAAAAACTCGGGGGTGAGGCCACGGCTTTTTACCTGGCGGGCGGTTATGCCGGGCAGGCGTTTGTGGATTTGTTGAAAGCAGAGGGCGTGGAATCGGTGGTTACGCCTATTGCAGGAAATACCAGGGAGAATTTTATCGTACTGGAATCGGCATCGGGGCAGCAATACCGTTTTGGAATGCCGGGGCCCGAAATTTCGGAGACTGAATGGCGTGATTGCCTGAACGGACTGGAACTCGCAAAGGATGCGGATATTATCGTAGTTAGCGGCAGTTTGCCAAAAGGCGTTCCCGATGATGTATACCTGATGATAGGCGCCATCGCGCAACGCAACAAAGCCCGGTTGATCATCGATACTTCAGGTGATGCCCTGAAGAAAACTGTTCAGGCGGGTGTTTATCTTTTAAAGCCCAACCTCGGCGAACTCGCTTCGCTCGTGGAGAAAGACGACCTGGATATAGAACTGGTGGATGATGCGGCCAGGGAAGTAATCAGAAGCGGCCACTGCGAAGTAATGGTGGTGTCTATGGGCGCTGCCGGCGCTATGGTGGTAACGAAAGATATCGCGGAGCACATCTTTCCTCCGGCAGTAAAAATTAAGAGTACGGTTGGCGCGGGCGATAGTATGGTAGCCGGTATGGTGTGGAGCATCGCGCAAAACAGGAGCATTCAGGATGCCGTCCGGTACGGTGTGGCTTGCGGAACAGCGGCTACAATGAACGAGGGAACGGCATTGTGCCGTAAAAAAGATGCCGATCATTTGTTCACGCTTATGAAGTCGAGAAACGTACTATAAATAGAAGCACTATGGAACTAATGAAAGGCGGCTGCCGCGGCCCGGACTTTCTCATTTGGATGTGAAACCGCGATTTGCCCGATCAACTCCAGCAAAGAAGGATAGTGGTAAGAATAATGGCAAAGGAGTTGCAGGCACTGAAGCTGTAATTTCTCTGAACCTGTTTGTAGTATTTTTTCAAGATGTGGCAACGCCTCCGGCCTGAAGTGGCGATAGAACATCGCTTCCAATATAGTGCTAAGTACAGGTTCGTTAAATGCCGCGCCATTTGAAATTGCATCAAGGTATAAACGATCCACCTTTTCATGTTCAACAAACCGAAGGGCATACCAGGCCATACCACTGATGGTTTCAGTAGTGTCTTTCAGGTAGGGAAGAATGGCGGGTAAAGCGTTGTTTGTTCCGGCGTTGCCCAGCACGGAAAGCAACAGCATGGGATCGTTGATAGGTTTTAGCAGGTGGATCAATCGTGCTACCAGTGAATCTGCGCGTGAACGATCGGTTGTACTCAACGCGCCGGCCATATTGCCCAACGAAAGAAAGGTGGATGATTTGCGGGCGGAAGGTGTTTTCGGGTCCGTTACAATGTCTTCCAGTTCGTATTGTAAGGCATATCCAGGTGTTTGGATAAGACCAACCGACGGCACGATATACCGAAGCAGGTTCACCTCCTCATGCCGGTATTTTTTGATCATTTTTACCATTATAGCCTGGGCCTCTGTTGTAGCGGCGCCAATCAATGCGGCCCTGATCAGTTTGAAACGGGCTGTCCGAGGGTTGGTTTCCAAAAAAATGTTTTCCAGTTGTTCCGATAGAGGCTTTTCCGCCAGCAGAAAGGCTTTCAGGTCGTCCAGTATATGCTGTTGCCGGAGTTCGGTGGTGCTGTCTTCAATGGTGGCCAATGCCGCTTCCAGGTCTGCGGACCGTATATTTTCCGCGCGCGCCAGTATTCTTTTCTGCTCCAGCAACTGCACCCGTTGCGGGTAATAAAATGGTCGTTTATAAGCGTATGAATCGGAGCTGTGGCCCGCATTATTTTTTAAAATTTGTTTCCTGCTGTAAGCATAGCTGTTCTTCATTGCACTGGCCAGGTGATGACTGATGAAAGATTGCCGGTTGATGAAGCCGTTTACTTCCGAAGGAAACGCCGCTGCTTTTTCAAACGTAAAACGAAGGTGGCTGTGGTAAACAGTATGTTGGGGAATGAGATCGGGATGCCGGCTGGATTTTTCATACACGGCATTCAGAGAATCCATTACAAGGGTGCGGCCGTTGTGGTTAAAAACCGCGTTTACCTTTCCATCTGAAAGATATATTTCGTTTGTCCGTTTATGCCTGGAAGTTCCGGGATTGAAATACTGCCATCCTTCAATAAACTGGACAACGAGGTGTTCAGCCGCATCTCCTGGTGTTCCGGGAAAAAAGATGCTATCGATCAACCCATTTGAATGACGTGTGAAACAAAATCCTGCAAGTAGGCTGTTGTTAACTGCTTCTTTCACAGATTCCGGTAAGGGAAGATTGAGTTTGCTGATGGAAGTAAACCGGCAGCAAACATGCGAACCATTCTTATCCTTTTGTACTGAGATATTTATCAGTCCTTCCATTCCGGCATTCAGTTGCGTGTCGGCGATCGCTGCATTAAAAAAGGAAAGGTTTGTTTGCACACCACTGTTAAAAACGACAGCGTATTCCCAGGCTTCCGGCGCTCGGGACACCAGCTTTCTTTCCTGCGCATATCCTTGCAGGACCATGAGGGGACAGTAAATAAAAACGGTTGCCGTTTTGGTGAAGGAAAGAAGCCGTGTCGGGAAATACGCTGTCGTCATAAAATTACCAGTTCAGGTTAAAGCCTTTGTCGGATTCCAGCAAAGTGCCATTCAGGCGGAAAGCGGCAGGTGTTTCATAAATGGGGATGGTTTCTTTTTTAATGCAGGGCGCGAAGCAACTCCAGTTGGAAAGGTCAGGGTATCTTACAAAAAGATTGATCTCTCCTTTCAGCGCTTCCAGTGTGGCTTCTACGGAAGAGATGTTCTTCAGCCGCCAAACACCTTCTTCTCTCGCAAGACCGGCAGTGCCGCCGAAGCCCAGTCCTCCTTTCACTAAAGTGATGATGCCTTCTATGCCGCCTTCCAGCACATCTTCCATGCCATAAGAGGCGGCTACGCGGAGGGTCGTGCCATAGGTGGGGCCGATGTGTGCGGAAACTCCGTTTCTGTCCATCTGTACGTCGTAGCTGCATCCTACAGATCCACCCAGCGAGAAAGTGGTATTGATGCCGATGGAAGGAAGCCAGTCCATAAAGTTGAGGGAAGAGAAGGTGCGGGTGGGCATAATTTCACTCAATTGCAATTCTTCCTCATCACTTTCAGAAAAGGTGGCGCTGGAAATATTGGTGGTTCTGTTGAAAAAAGATCTGCCCATCAGGTTTACCACCACTTTTCTTTCATGGGCCTGGTTGTTGTTGGCCTTGGCGGTGAACTCTCCGTTCATGGTGGCCATGGGAATAGTGATGGTGAAAGGCAGCCCGAAGGACCCCCTGACATTGGCGTTGAAGTTGACCGCTACTTTGTATTCTGAGCCGGTGGTGCCCATGCCGTTTTCCACGTTTCCGCCCAGTGGCTTCACGGCGTAACTGGAAACTTTGAGCGAGGCGTTTGATAGGCTGAAGTTAGCGCCATCGTTGCCCATCGATTCCTGTATCTGGTCGGTAAGTGGTTTCAGCAGTTGCGCGATGGAGTATTCTTCTTCAATTCTTTTTTCTTCTCTTTTGATTTCCAGGTTTACATTCGATACCGGTTTTTTCTGTGTAATCAATCCGTTGTTGGCAGTCTTGTTGAGCGTGGTAGCCGAAGCCGTTGCCGTGCTCTTTTTTTGCGGAAACAACATGGTTACCCGTTGCTGACGGCCCAAAGGCGCTTTCACCCCGGTATTGATGAGCTGGTTCTTGCGCAGGATTTCCGTATTCGAAATGTTGACCGGTTTGAACTTGAGGGATGTTTTACCGATCTCATATTTCCGGAGGGAATAGCCCCGCTTGCTGATTTCCTGTTCAATTTTATTGACGCGCGCCAGGTATTCTTCCACCGTGATTTCTTTTCCGCTGATGGTTTTAATTTTGTCGGTAGGCTTCATTTGCTGCCCGTTTACTTTGGCTTCTGCAAGGTCGAATCGTTTAAAAGCGACCGGTGTTTTGCCGCTGAAACTGACCGGCTGCCTGTTTTCGATGACGATCCTGTTCTGGGCCATCGAACTGTTTGCGAGCAGGAACGAGGTGCCCGCGAGGAGGAATACTTTTTTCATAATTGTATGTTGTGGGATGAAGGAATATTAGCGGGTGCCGGGAATGGGGGTATCGGTTGGACCTTTGGCATAGAGGAAGGGGAAGCTGTCGTCAATAGAAGGAAGACGGGCTTTTTCGGTTGCGGATAACAGTTTGTAAATACCCCGCAGCATCCACTGCGGGTTGTGGTTATGGCCCATCAGTTTGGTGGGTTCAGCCATGAAATCGGTCATTACCCCGCTTTTTCTCGCTTTCAGGATACGAACGGTGTTGTCGCTTCGGCTATCGCCCGGACATTTGTTGAATTCGCAGGGGTTAAGGGAAAGGTAGCGGTCGTCGTCGGTAGTGTATTTCTGAAGATCGCCGTATTCCACATGGTCGAACCAGTGGCGTTTGCCCGGCGCATGGTAGAAAGGAACGCCTACTACACTTACCGGGTCCAGATAGTATTCAAAACGGTGGATGCGGTTGGGCAATAAACTATTTCCTTTGTTTTTAAAGGCATCGTTGCCCAGTACTCTTGGTGCGGAGAAACCGTATACGGACTGTACATTGTATCCGGCGGCTTTCAGGTCAACCCCTGCGATCACGGCCATGGCGGAACCCAGGCTGTGGCCGGTGAGCCATATCTTTTTCGATTTCCCGCCGTTGGCATTCAGGAAGCCGATCAGTTCGGGCCTGATGAGCAGGTAACTTTCGTAAAAACCACTGTGCAATTTTGTGCCGGACAGCGAACCGGTTCCATCCTTGAACGTGGCGAGAAAGTCGGTTCCGATCCATTCCCCTCTGTTGCCGATTTCTTTATATGCATCGGTGCCGCGGAAAACGATGAAGTTCGCTTTTGGCGCATCTATCATCATGAGTTCAGGATCGAAGCCCGCATCAATGCCCAGTATCTTCACCCCGTTGCGCTGGCGGATAAATTTGAATTGCGCCGTGTTTTCGTTCACCCAGGCAATGGAATCTTCTTCGAAGTTCCGGGCAACCGGCTGACTCGCTTTCGGAGGCACGGTGCTTTTCGAAGAATCCAGCCTGAGGTTAATGTTGGCAGGTAATTTGGTTACCTTCTGCGCTTCGGGCACCATCTTTACCGGAACGGCCAGGAGCGCTAGGCGTTTCGGTCGCTGCCGTTCATCAAAGAAGTAATGCGCGAACCGCCCGGCAAACACGGCTTCAATATTACTGTTGTTTACCGTGCTGTTCTGTTCGATCCAATCGGTACTGGAAATGGAAGTGACCGGACGCTGGCCATTCTGAAGGTAGCGCGTTTGGTAATACAGTCTTTCCGGGTAAATCAGTTCACTCATCTTGGCGAGAATGAATGCGTTCCCGGGCGTCATGCCGGTTTCGTTGTAATTGAAATACTGCATACAGTTATTTTCCTTTTCAGGAATATCGAAGGCAAAACGCGGGTCGGTACAGAACCGGACCTGTGTTTTTGCGCTGAAGCAAATGCTGAATGAAAGCAGCATGAACATTAATACTCGTTTCATATAATGGTGATTGAGGATTGAAAAGATTACCGCATCATGCAGGAAATACCCGCCACGGGGATAAATGCCTGCGACTTCCCGTTTTTATCCAGTATCCAGCGCATCCCGTAGTTGATGATCACGTTCCTGCTGATGCGCCAGTCGCCACCCAGGCTCAAGGCGTTGGGATGAACGGTGGTCCACTTCACGGAGGATTCAACAATCTCCACATCTGCCGGAGCGGTAAACGCTTCGCTCAGTGCTTCTATGGGTGTTTTGAGCGCTTTCTTTTCATAGAGGAATTCCACGAAAAAGCTATAGAGTGGTCCGCCATAACGGAGGTTGATACCCGCGGAATAAAGTTTGTTTTCGGCTACGGCCAATTGTTGGGTTTCTTCCCCGGTATTTTTATCTCTTAACAGGAAGTTCAGTTCTTCTTCATACCAGGTAGTGCGGATCAGGCCGGAGAGCAGCCATCGTTTTCCCAACGGAACACCGCCATTCACCCACATGCCCCATCCGGTATTCCGGTTCAGTCTTAATTTGTTCAATGATCCCGCGCTATCGCTCTGGTAAGTGTATACGCGGCCAAAAGCAACGTCCAGCGAGGCGGCGTTCCAATGTTCCGCTACGAACAATGCGGCCCGTTCATTTATTTCCGTGTTCCGCCGGCTGTTCAGGGTTTGCAGTTCAGCGTTCGTATTGCTGATTTCGGTGCGGATGGCCGATCTTTCAATGATACTGATACTGGTGTCCAGCTTTTCCTGCAAGGCTTTTAATTGTGCTTCCAGCGTGGTTTGCTCTTCCTGGAAACGAATGGAAATTTCTTCATAAAGGTCCTTCTCCATCAAAGGGTCGCGGCCTTTTAAGATGTTCATTTTTCCAGCGAAGCCTATTCTCCGGTCGCTTTCTTCGTTCTGAACCGTTCCCAATGATACATCGAGTGAGGCCAGTCTTCTCATGAAATAATCGGAGCGCTGGTATTTTTTCAGGTCTTTTCTCCGGTACAACAATTCCCAGACCGGTTGCGATTGAATGGCGATATTTGGATTGAGGCGCCATGATTTGAACGACCAGTCTACCTTAAAATCCTTGATATCAGAAGTGCGGTTGATCTGGGAAGGCGTTACGCCCATCAGGTCGAATACGGGAGAAGGAGGAATAGCGAATTCTTTCGGTGATAATCGTCCGGACTTGCTTTCCTCTTCCTGTGCGAATCCGGCGAAAGGAAGAAGCAGTAGCGGTAATAAGAATAGTTGTCGCATGAAAGGCATATTTGCGGGGATGTACTCCTGTTGGTTTTGTTCCCTGTAAATGTCCGTTGTGAAGGGGCTTCAGTATATACCGGTTCCTGGCGAAAAATCAGCGGGATAAATACCTGATATTTGGTATTGGGGTCACCGGCGATTGTAGTAGTTTTCAAGCCTGAATCGTGCAAGGTTCAATGATTCGTAATATTTAATGCTTTATTGTATGCGGCTCTTGTATAAAAAGATATGTATTGTTCTGCTACTGGTGCTGGTTTCGGGTGTTCTTCTTGCACAGAAAGTGAACGAAGACAGCCTTTGGCAGATCATCCGGAAACCGAAGGACGATACCACCCGGGTGGACGCCCTGAACCGGCTGGGGGGCTACCTGCTCACGCACAAGCAGGATACGGCGGGCCTTTCCCTGCTTGGGCAGGCGCTGGATATTGCGCGGAAGGAGAAATATTATACGGGTATATGCCAGTCGCTGATCGCAAAAGGCAACTACGCGGTGAAGATGAACAACTGGCTGGAAGCGATCGGGACTTATGAAGCTATTCTTACTGAGCCATCACCTTCGAAAGACAGTCTCCGCAGGCTCCGTGCCCACATGATGGCCCATAATAACCTCGGGGGTATCTACAACCGGAATGGTGATTACGCTACGGCTTTATCGCACCGCCTGAAATCCCTTGAACTCGCGGAACTGCAAACGCCTGATCCTAACAACCTGGTGATTGTGTATTGCAACATTGCGAGTGAATACCGGCAGTTGAAACTTTTCGACAAAGCCGCGGAATACCTGGCGAGCGCCGAGCCCCAGGTGAAAAAGGCGAAGCCGATTTATCATTTCGATTATTTGTACGAATTGCATTCACTCTATAGTGTGCGTAAAGACAGTGCTGGTATAGACCGCGTACTGAAAGAAATGAAAACCCTGATCGCAACCGCAGAATTCAGTCCTTACCAGGCATTGGATACCCGTTATGAATATTATAAGCTGGAAGGGAATTTCTTCCGCGATTACCTCAGGGCATACGATAAAGCGATCGCCGCGCATGAACAATCATTGAAAACGGCTTCAGAAATGAACAATGAAGGCAGCCGCCTTTCCGCCATGCAAAACCTGGCTACGAGTTATTATGAGGCGGGCATGATTCCCAAAGCCATTCCGTTGTTCGAAGAAGTATACCAGGCCGGCGTCGCCACCGGACTTACGTTTAATGCCCGGAGAGCGGCTGGTTACCTGGCCGATATTTTTAAGGGAAGAAAGCAGTTTCAGCAAGCCCTGGATTACCGTGAAAAAGCCATCCGCCTGAGCGATAGTCTGGAAACAGATGAAAAACTGAAGGAACTGAATTTCCTGGAAGCCAAATACCAGAACGAAAAACGCATGACCCATATTTCTTCCCTGGAAAAAGAGAATGCGTTGCGGAAACTGGAGGTGCTGGAGAAGAACCGCTGGCTGCTGGTATCCTTGGGCGTGGCCCTGTTGTTGTTGCTTTTGGTATTGCTGATTTACAGAACGGGCAGGCAACGAAGAATACTGGCCGAAAAAGATAGAAAACTGAAAGAAGATGAAATCAAATTCCTGGAGGGGCAGCAACAGGTGATCTCGCTCCAATCGATGGTGAACGGGCAGGAAGCGGAGCGCACTCGCATCGCGAAGGACCTGCATGATGGGCTTGGCGGACTATTCTCCACCGTGCGGATGCACTACAGTACACTACAGGAAGAGGTGCCCGGCTTAACGGGCAATCCGCTGTATAAAAAAACCAGGGAACTGATCGGTGCCGCCTCTGAAGAACTGAGACGGGTGGCGCACAATATGATGCCCGAAGTATTGCTGAAAGTAGGGCTTCCCGAAGCGCTCCGGGATATGAGCAACAACATCAGCGCAGGCAAAATGTTATCCGTTAACTTTCAATCTTACGGATTGGAAAACCGTCTCGACCGCACCACAGAAGTGATGTTGTACCGTATTGTGCAGGAACTGATGAACAACATTATCAAACACGCGGCCGCCACCAGTGTGCTGGTGCAACTGAACAGGGAAGGGGACAGGCTCAGCCTCGTGGTGGAAGACAATGGCAAAGGGTTTGATACCACTGGTACCGGCGAGGCGCAGAGTATGGGCTTGTCAACCGTAAAAAGCCGTGTGGAATACCTGAACGGGAAATTGTCGATCGATTCCGTGCCCAATGTTGGGACCACTGTATTGATCGATATTTTACTGGACGAAGGGCAATCCTTGAACCGATAACGTACATTTGACCATCGCTGAATTTATGGTAAAACTGATGATTATAGATGATCACCCGCTGGTGGTGGATGGTGTGGCCACCATGCTGAAGGATGAGTGCTACCTGGAGGTGATTGCCGCCGCCCGCACGGGCAGGCAGGCCTTAAATATATTGGGGGAACACCCCGAATGTGATCTTGTATTGCTGGACATTAACCTGCCCGATACCGATGGACTTCAACTCTGCGAACAGATCAGGCGGTTGTATCCTTCTGTAAAAATCATCTGCCTTACTTCTGTGAACGAAGCGGGCATCATTTCCCAGATGATCCGCAAAGGAGCGAATGGTTACCTGCTCAAGGATATGGAAAAAACGGAACTGGTTACGGCCATCAACAAAGTGCTGGACGGAGACGTTTACCTGAGTAAAGCGGCCAACGATAAAATACTCCAGCAACTCCGGGAACTGGACATCAATCCGCAGCAGATTCCCATGCTGACCAGGCGGGAAAAAGAAATTCTATCCTTACTCGATAAAGGACTTTCCAGCCAGGAGATCGCGGAGAAACTTTGCCTGAGTATTTACACGATTGATACGCACAGGAAGAATATGCTGCAAAAAATGAATGTACACAATACACCCGCGCTCCTGAAAGCCGCTTACAACCTGGGGTTGCTGGTCAGGCAGCAATAAGTTTACAATGCAGCCCTTAGTTTCGCCGGCAGACTTTTTACCACCAGTTCATAAGAGTGATCGATCCATTCCTTCAATACCGCGTCCGGCACTGAGCCATCGGGCGTAACGGTGTTCCAGTGTTTTTTGTTCATGTGGTAACCGGGTGTAATACAGGGATAACGTTCCCTCAACTCAACGGCAAGATCGGGATCGCATTTTACATTGAACCCGAACTGCTCGCTGTCGAGCGAGGTGAGCAGGTAAATTTTACCGCCCACTTTATAAACAAGTGTATCCGGACCGAAGGGGAGGGTTTCTTCGGTGCCTGGTTTTGAAAGGCAGTATGCCTGAAGCGCTTCGATGTGCATGGGGTAAAGATAAAATATTCTCTTTTGCCATGCTTCGTATCGGCTACTTTCATTGCCCTAAGCTGCTTAAATTTACCAGGATAAAAATTCAGCCGCCTTCATTAACCATTTTGTATGAAAATAGCCATCGCTTCCCCGGTTTATCCTTTGTCTGTAACACATGCTCTTGCTGAAATGGAAAAGCTCACTATGGACGCCGCCGGACAAGGCGCTTCCATCATTTGTTTTCCGGAAACGTTTATACCGGGTTACCCACTTAAAACGGATGATCCCTACCAGGCTCCGGATAAGCAGGAATTGGAATCGGCGCTTGAAACTGCCTGTAAAACAGCGCTTCGGTATCAAATCGCCATCATTCTTCCCATGGATTGGTATTCGGAATCGGGCCTGCAGAACGTGGCGCAGGTGATTTCCGCATCGGGGGAGTGGCTCGGTTTTCAGGCTAAAGTGCAGTTGGATCCTTCGGAAGATCATATCTGGGTGCCGGGAACGGAACGGCGTTTATTCGAGACCGGTGGGCTGAAGTTTGGGATATCCATTTGCCATGAAGGGTTTCGTTATCCGGAGACGGTTCGTTGGGCGGCTGTTAACGGTGCCCATATCGTGTTCCATCCGCATTTTGCGGGCAGCGATATTTCGGGCAGAAAGCCGGAACAGTGGGGGAGTATGGAGCAGCCTTACTACGAGAAGGCGATGATGATGCGCGCGTTGGAGAATACCATTTATTTCGCGAGCGCTAATTACACCACAAAATTCCCTGAATCGGCCTCATCCATCATCGCGCCGGACGGTGGGTTGATGGCGCATCAGCCCTACGGATTGCCCGGTGCGCTGGTCGCGGAGATTGATCTTTCGAAGGCGACGGGTTTGTTGGCGAAGCGGTGGAAGATGGCATAGGTTACTTTTTTATCAAAGCTTGCTTTTCACAAAGAAGTAACTTATACAGTATGTTCAGCGTTTAATCTGCTATTTTAACTTCTCCCAGTATGCCGTAAGCATTTGTGGCGTAATTGTCTCCCATCCGGAATGCCAGGTAGGCCGATTTGGTATAAATCGGATGCACTGAAGTTTCGACCACTACTCCTCCATTATTGCTGTAATTGTTTGCTGCGGTCACAACCATGTAGTCGTCCGTGTTGGCAACAGGTGTGATTCGCGTGTAATACCACACATCTTCCTGCATGAGTGTAGACCCATTGAAGCTATTTTTGGTAGTAAAAAAAGTCAAATCTTCGCCTTGTATTGAAGGAGTACCATCGTTGGTCAATGGGTTGTATTTGACCTGAACAACGAAAGCTGCAAACTGGCCGCCGCCATTTCCTTTCCATTTAAAGTACAGTGATTTTCCACTGAAGGGCAGTGCAGTTTTCGTTTGCAGTCTTGCACCGTTTCGGTAGCTTTGTCCGTGGATTTTTACTCCTTCGGTTGTGGTGTGGTATGTAGTGGAACCTGAATCCAGCAAATCAAGCGTTTGGAAACTGAAGGCATTCCAGCCTTTAGCAGTTATAACCAACGTGGTGTCTTTAACAGGGGCATAAATAATTTCTGTTTCCGTACTTTTTTCACAAGAACTGGCAGCAATCATTACGACAAGTGCTGAGCATAGAAAAAGGCTACTTCTCTTCATAGACGTTAAGGGGGCTGAATTGAGCATTTAAGATACATATATAATGGGAAAAACTGTGTTGACGGCAAAAAAAAAAGGCTGGAGAAAACTCCAACCTTTAACTCTCGTGCCCAGAACAGGAATCGAACCTGCACTCCCTTTCGAAAACCAGATTTTGAGTCTAGCGCGTCTACCAATTCCGCCATCTGGGCTTTTGCTCAACGGGCAGCAATATTACGGATTCCGGCTATTCTGTCCAAAATCCGCTGTAAGTATTTTTTCTTCAGGTAGTAATCTTTTACGCGCAGCAGCGCTTTTTCGGCAGCAGGATCTTCCGGGTCAGCGTCCAGATCTTTTTCAACAGTTTCATATAATGTTTTTTCGAGTGTGGTAATTTGTTGCGCCGTTTGCTCCACTGTGGCGGTGTTCCCTTCCATTTCGGCATCCGCCAGCGCTTCGTTGATGTCCATCATTTCCATCAGGAAATCGGGCGGGAGGGGGGCTTGTTTTTCTGTTTCCAGCAATCCTTTGGATTCCAGTATATAGCCGATGGTCGCATCCGGATCAAGAAGTGTTTTGTACGCTTTGTTGAGTTGGGCGGCTTTTTCGAGGTTAACCATCTGTTCTTCCTCCGATCCGGATGTATTGAAGTCGGGATGAAGTTCACGGCTCAAAGCGTAGAACTTCTTTTTCAATAAGGATGGATCCGTTTTGAAGGATGGTTTTTCGCCAAACAATTCGAAATACTGCATCATCAGGAATTTGTTCGGTGCAAAGGTAGCACGAAACGATGAGCTAAAACGCCAGGTAATAATCTTTCAGCAGTTCCCGGAATTCGGGGGTGTAATCGCCGTCCACTTTGATGGAGAGGGTATGTTCTGTAGGCGAGGGGTCGGGTGTGCGCGAAAATTGCACGATGGCCCGGAACCAGTTGTGTGTGGTGGTTTGTTGCACCAATAATGTTTCATGCAGGTGAAACCCCAGGGGCACGGCTATTTCCTTTACTTCTTGCAAACGGTGAAAGGGAAGGAGCAGACCGAAACTTCCGGAGTCGGAGAGCCACTGGTCGATCGTCTCCAGGAGTTGTTGCAAACTTAATGTGGTACTGTGTTTGGCAGCATCTTTACCGGCATTGCCGGACACGAGATCGCCTTCAAAAAAAGGTGGATTGGAAATGATGAAATCGTAAGAATGGGGGAACTGGTAACGCCGTACATCGCCGGGGAAGATGGTGATGCTGCTTTTCCAGGGACTATGGTCCACGTTGTCTTTCAGTTGCCGGAAAGCGTCCAGGTCTATTTCAATGCCATGTATACGCGCTTTGGTTTGTTGCGCCAGCATCAGCATCTGCAGACCGGTTCCCGCGCCAATATCCAGTATGGTGGCGTAATTCGGGACTTTGCGGGCAAACCATGCACCCAGGATGCATGCGTCTGTGCATACCTTCATGGCGCATTTACTTTGCTCTATGCGGAATTGTTTGAACTGGAACCAGGTGTTTGCCATAAGCAGGGCAAAAGTAATCAACGTCCGGTAATCTGCCCGAGTTCTGTTACATAACCCGGCCCAACGGGCAGGGAGACCTGGTTGCTGAGCCATACCTGTGTGCGTTCGATGCGGTTGATGTTGGCCGCGGCCACGATATAAGAGCGGTGGATGCGCACGAACCGGCCTTCGGGCAGTAGTTGCTCCGCCTCCTGGAGGGTAAGACGGGCCAGTATCTTCTGCGAACGGAGGTGAAAATGCACATAATTGCCGGCGCTTTGCAGGTAGATAAGATCGTCTAAAAGGATGCGTATCTGGTCGTAGCCGGACTTCACGAATATGTAGGGCTGCTCTTCAGGTACTTCTTTTGAAGGGTGTTGCAGTTTATGCAGGTGCAATGCTTTGTTGCAGGATTTCAGGAAACGCGCGAACGAAAATGGTTTCAGCAGGTAGTCGATCGCGTCGAGTTCAAAACTTTGCACGGCATGTTCGCTGTACGCGGTGGTGAATACCACCATGGGCGGCGACTGCATGGATTTCACCAGTTCCAGCCCGGAAATATCGGGCATCTTGATGTCCAGGAACAGCATATCGGGCGGGTCCTGCTGAATGTGGTGCAGGGCTTCCAGCGCGTTGGTGAAACTGGCTTTCAGTTCCAGGAACGGCACTTTCGAAGCGAGTTGCCTGATCACTTCCAGGGCCATCGGTTCATCGTCTATTGAAATCGCGGTAATTGCTGCCGTTTGCATACTGTGCTAGTTTTTCTGAAAATAGAACAGGCTTGTTTTGATGCTGTTCCAGAATTTACGGATAGGGCCGGGCTGTTGTTTCCATGCTCTGAACTGTTCGGATGCCTGTTCGCGGCGCCATGCGTCTATCTCGGCCAGTACCTGTTCCTGCAGGAGTTGATCCTGTTGGGCGGCCTGTTCGTAGAACTTGTTTTCCATGGCTTGCCTGGCGCCGCGTTCCAGTTGAAGGGTGGTGCGTTGGGCGTTCACTGCGTCGTTCAGTTTCTCTTCGTACAAACCCGAGGGCATCATCAACTTGGTTAACAGGGGCATCAGTTCTATGAGCATGATGAGGAAGATCACGAGCCGGTAGCGGTATTGAACCGGGGGGTGCAGCAGCATCAGGTCGTCCAGGGTTTCAATGCGGATCAGGAATCCGTCGTTCAACCCTTTTTCAAATTCGGCCATGCGTGCGGCAATATGTTCTTCCGTTCTTTTTTCTTTAGCGAGGGCGGAGTCCAGCATGGGTTGCTGTTCCCGCTTCCATACAATCAGGTCTTCTTCGGCCTTCAGCCAGGCCAGTTTTTTTACTTTGGCGATGGTGTATTCGCCTATTTTGCCGGAGCCTCCGGTGCCGTCGGTCTCGCGGATATAGCCGCTCTTCAGGTCGGCGATCTCCTGTTCTCTTCTTTTCTGTTCATTCCTGATGCGTTCAATTTCCGTTTTGGCCTGTTGCAGGGTGATGGCGTTTTCCTGGCGCACCTGCGCGAGGTAGGCCGTAGTTTTTTTCTCTTTGATCACCGGCAAATGCGCATCCACATCTTTTTCGAATAACCACAGTACAACGGGTTGCGACAGAAAGAAACCGATGGTGAGCGCCAGCACGATCCGGAACGCCAGGGGCAACAATTTGTTCTTTCCCCCATTGCTGTTCATGCCTGCGATCAGTCCCCGGTCGATGGTGAGGATGATGAACCCGAAGAACAATGCGCACGGAATGATGAGCAGTGATTCGGTGAGCAGCGTGGAGAAGAAATAGCCCCAGGCCAGCGTGGCGAAAATCCAGGTAGCCATTACCGTGTACCCGATGATGGAATAGCGGAACCTGTCCGGGCCGCAATCTTTCATCAGTTGGGGGTCGGCGGCGGCCATCCACCAGAGGAAGCGGTCCCAGCCCGAATTTTCGTTACCGGGTTGTGATGGTGAGGTGAACGAAGAATTCATCGGGGGTTTGTCGGATGTTGAGTGCATGGTGTTGCGGGTATAATAGGTTTAAACGTTGTTTTACATTTTCAAGCCCGATGCCGGAACGGTCCTTTTCGGGATCGGATTCATCTTTCCTGTGGATGCTGTTGTAGGCGTCGAAATACACGTGTTGAGCATCACAGGATAAGTTGATTCTTATCCATGATCTTTCCTTCAGGCTGATCCCGTGCTTGAACGCGTTCTCTACGAACGGTATCAGCAGCATGGGCGCTATCTGGTGGTCACAGTCTTGTTCGTGAACGGTAAAGTTGATGTCGATGTCGGGCGATTGTTCGGTGCGAAGTTTTTGGAGGTCGATGTAATGTTGAAGATAAGTAATTTCTTCTTCGAGTGCAATTTTTTCATGTTGATCTTCCTTTAACATAAAGCGCATCATATCGCCCAGTTTCTGCACCCCTTCGGCGGTACGGTCCGCGTTTTCCTGGAGTGCCGTGCCGTAAATGGTATTCAGCGCGTTGAACAGGAAATGCGGGTTGATCTGTGAGCGGAGAAAATCCAGGTTGGCGGAAGAGGTGCTGACCGCGGTTTCCAGTGTATGCACCTTTGATTGCTGCTCCTGTCTGATATTGTAATAATATTTGCTGAGTGGCCATATAATGAAGGCGGGGATAATAGCGGCTGAAATGAAAAGCAGCATAATGATCTCTTCTCGGTGGAAACGGACGGCGATGAAATAGAACATCATCGGCAGTTGTGATACCAGCAGCAGAAAGAAAGAGGGTAGAAATACTTTTCGTTTTTTGCCATGTTGTTTGTAGCGGGGAATGATGCGGTACACCCAAAGGAAAAAGAATAAAATGAATACCGGAATTTCATAGATGAAGAAGAATTGTACCACACCAAGATGCCCGTTGGAGAGAATGAGCATTACGGCTGAAAGGCCCATCCACAGCATGGCTGCAACCGTGATCTCTCTCAGGATTTTCTGCTCTTCCTTTTTACCTGCGAGATGTTCGTTGTGTATCCATTGTACGAAGGTCTTTATGATGTAATAGCTTCCAATGGCCAGCATCACCAGAATGCTGTAACTGAACGCGCTTTTCAGCCACAATATCCTGGCGGTGGTTCTTGAAGCTGAACTGATGAAGAAATGTGTATTGGAAAGATAAGAGGCGAAGAAGAACATCGTGAGCAGAAAAAGGCCGCTGAGGAAAATGGTGAGGACACCATAATAAGGTTGTTTACCCGATTGGAGTGCGGGAAAAGTTCTGTAATTCAACAAAAGGAAAACCACATATGATGCCAGTACCTGCAGGATGCGCGGGGCCATCAGGTGTTTGATGTAATCAAAACGGACGGCCTGGCCCATGTCCTCATCAGCGGGGATTTCCAGGTAGTAGCCGGAAGGCTCCGTGATGCCCTGGTACGACAGCAGGAGCAGGTAAGTGATAAGGCAACTTGTGACGAGCCAGAATTCAAATTTTCGCAGGTTCATTTCGGAAACTTTCCGCAAGTATATTGCAGTTCCGTGTATTCTACCACGGTGGTGTGATGAACCTGCCTATCGGTGTGATAAAATGAAACCCGGTGTGATTTACCAGGTGGCCCTTGCGGAAGGCGTTACGTCCATGCCGCTGAAGTCGCCATCCAGGTATTTGTAATGGGCTGTAATGGCGATCATCCCGGCATTGTCGGTGCAATATTGAAAAGCGGGGATGAATACGTTCCATTTTTTCTTTTCACCCAGGGCGGTGAGCGCGTTTCGCAGCCCGGAATTGGCGGATACGCCACCGGCGATGCACAGGTTTTTGATCCCTGTTTCTTTCGCCGCTTTTTCCAGTTTATTCAGCAGGATGCTCACGATCCTGTGCTGGATGGAAGCGCACACATCATTCATGTTATTGGCCAGGAAATCCGGGTCCTTGGTCTGTTGTTCCTGCACGAAATAAAGTATGGCTGTTTTCAGTCCGCTGAAACTGAAGTTAAGTCCGGGTATCTGGGGTTCAGGGAACCGGAATTTGAGCGGATCGCCCAGTTTGGCGTATTTATCGATGAGCGGGCCGCCGGGGTAGGGCAGTCCCAGTATTTTTGCGGATTTGTCAAATGCTTCACCTGCGGCATCGTCCAGGGTTTCGCCGATTACGGTAAGGCGGTTGGGCGCATCGCAGCGCACGATCTGCGTGTGGCCGCCACTTACGGTAAGGCAAAGGAAGGGGAATGCCGGTTTGGGGTCATCGATCAGGTTGGCGAGCACATGCGCCTGCATGTGGTGCACGGCGATAAGCGGAATGTCCAGTGCAAGGGCAAGTGATTTGGCGAACTGCGCGCCCACGAGCAATGCGCCGATCAGTCCGGGTGCCTGCGTGAAAGCGATGGCATCGAGTTGACGCATTTCCACCCCGGCTTCTTTCAACGCGGCGTCCACTACGGGAACGATGTGCTGAAGGTGGGCACGGGAAGCGAGTTCGGGCACCACGCCACCATATTTTTCGTGAACGGTTTGGTTGGCGATAAAATTGGAACGGATCACCCCGTCCACCGAAACGGCGGAGGAGGTTTCATCGCAGGAAGATTCTATGGCGAGTATGGTGGGCACTGGAGGAGGTTTGATGTGCGAAATTACAAATTACTTCGTTCTGATGGCCACCACCGGATCCAGCCTTGCGGCTGTCCGGGCAGGAATGATACCTGAAAGCACGCCGAGCAATATACAAATACTGATGGCCAGTGCCAGGTTTTGTATGGAAACAAAGATGGCGAAGCCGAAGGCGGCGCTGAGTATTTTGGTCAAAATGAATACGAGCAATACACCTACCAGTCCACCAATGATGCAGAGGAAAGCCGATTCCAATAGAAATTCGGTGAGGATGATGGATTTTTTCGCCCCAATAGCTTTTTTCAGGCCGATCTGGCTGGTTCTTTCCCTAACGGTCACGAACATGATATTGGCTACGCCGAAGGCGCCTACAATAAGCGATAATGCCGCGATGGCCCAGCCCCCGGCGTTGATGGAACCGAAGATGGAATCAAGGAAGTCGTTGGCGGCGGATATTTCGTTGAGCGCAAAATTGTCTTCCTGGGTGGGAGAGAGTTTCCGGATGGAGCGCATCACACCGGTCAGGTCTTCTTTTAAGGCCTGAACGGGCAGGTCCTCGGCGCCTTTGGCCATCAGGATACCGCCGGCGTATTTTTCATTGATAAGCGCGCGGGCGAACAGGTAGGGCACGATCAGGATATTGTCGAAATCCCATCCCCCGAAGTTGCTCTGGCCGTATTTTTTCATCACGCCCACAATCTGCACTTTTCTGCCTTTGATGGTGACTTCCTTGCCCACGGCCCTTTCGGGGTTGCCGAAGAGTTTTTCAGCGTTGGCATAGCCCAGTACCATGGCGTTGCTGCCGCTGAGAAAATCATTGGCGCTCAGGTAGCGGCCATAAGCCACGTCAATAGGTTGGATATCGCTGTATTCTTCGGTAACGGCATACCAGGTTACGTTGTTCAGCTGAGATTCCTTGTATTCCACGTTAGAGCCGCTGAACGTGATAAAGGCCACGTTTTGCGCAAGGGACGATCTTTTTTTGATGAATTCCAGTTCTTCGTATTTGGGGTTTGGCCGGTTGGCGTATTTCCACCAGGAATTGGGACCGCCATCGTCGCCCCAGGGTTCTTTCTGGATGTAAATGGTATTGGCGCCCATGGAGGATACGCTCTCCTGGATATTGTATTTCAGCGAACTGATGGTGGCCAGTACACCGATGATGCAGAATATGCCGATGGTAATGCCAAAAAGGGAAAGGAAGGTGCGGAGTTTGTTTACCCGCAACTCCTGTAAAGCCATTTTAAAGCTGCTCCAGAGTACTTCGAGGATTTTTAGCATACCCAAATATAGGACTTGGGCATTTTATATTAAAATTTGAAGGATAAGCGGTGCCAGGCCGGTATTTTCAGTTGCTTTTCACCGTCGCCTCATTCACCTTAAACACAAATCCCACCCCATAAATATTGCTGATGCTGATGTCGGGATTGTTCCCGATGTATTTGCGGATGCGGGAGATGAATACGTCCAGGCTTCTGCCCAGGAAATAATCGTTCTGCCCCCAAAGCCGGGTGAGTATCTCCGCGCGTTTGATCACCCGGTTGGGGTGGTTGAACAGGTATTCCAGGAGTTCGGCCTCCCTTGGGGTGAGCGTTACTTCTTTCTGTCCGTCGATGATTAATTTGAGGGAGTCCTTGTGGTAACGGAGGTTGCCCATTTCCAGCACGTCGTTTTTTTCGTGGAAGGCGCCCGACTGGTTCCTCCGGATGATGTTCCGGATGCGGAGCACGAGTTCGTCAATATCGAAGGGTTTGGTGATATAATCGTCCGCGCCCAGTTTTAACCCCGCAATACGGTCGGTTTTTTCCCCGCGTGCCGTGAGGAAAAGGAACGGTATCTTGGTGTTCATCGACACGATGCGTTCCGCTAACTCGAAACCATTCATCTCCGGCAACTGGATATCGATCAGGATGATATGGAACTGGTAGGGCGATGCCTTAAAGGTTTCGAGGGCCTGCAAACCGGTTTTGCACCAGGCCACTTCAAAATCCATCACTTCGAGGTATTGTTTTACTACGTTCCCCAGATCGTGTTCGTCTTCAATCAGTAAAACCTTCGCTTTCATCACTAAAATTTATTGTACCCGTTTTATTTAAGCGGGATCATTATGGTAAAGATACTGCCTGTTCCGGGTTCGCTGGAAACGGAAATTTTCCAGCCGTGGGCATCTACGCATTCTTTTACATAGAACAGGCCCAGGCCAAGCCCACGGAGCGGGTGGGAATAGCTGTTCTTTTCCCGGTAAAATTTTTCAAAAATATGCCGGATGTTTTTGGGTGACATACCCATGCCGTTGTCTTGTATAGAGAGTACCATGTGTCCTTCTTCTTCCCGCGTGGCAATCACCAGTTCCTTTACATCGCTTTCATTGTATTTGATGGCGTTGTCGAACAGGTTCATCACCATGGTGGTGAAGTAGAATTCATCCAGTAATACCCGTTCCTGCTTTAAGGTATTGTTGTAAATAATATTAACGGGTGTATCACCCAGTTTCAGCCTGTAATCCGTAATGATGCCCTGGATCAGTTCGGGCAGCAGGTATTCTTTTTTGTCGAGATTCCTGTTTTCCATCAGGGTAATGTCCAGTACCTGGTTGAACAACCTTTTCAGCCTGTCGGCCTGCCTTGCAATCACTTCCGCCAAAGAAACGATGTTCTCCTTTTTCTCCATGATGCGTTCGTTGCGCAGGTTCTTGTTCGCGACGATGATGGCGGAGAGCGGCGTATGGAACTCGTGGGTGATGTTATTGATGAAATCCGATTTCATTTCGGCCAGCTTCTTCTGGCGGAGCCAGTTCCTGAAAGTGAAGAAGAACAGCACCAGCATAATCAGGATAGAACCCAGCGACAGGCCAAGTGTTAACAACATGCGGCGTACGATCTCCATGTTTCTTTTTACCGTATCCACATACAACGTAAAAGTAACACCGTAATTAAATGCTTCAGGACTGCTCACCGTGAAAGCCGATACATTGTTCTGGCTGTTGAGGTCCTTCAGGTTACCTCCGATCAGGATGCCCGTGGGCGACTGAATATTTTTTGAGATATAGGGCGAAACGAATTTCTTGTTGTAAACGGAGAGGTATTTTACATCGGAAAGCACGATGTGCATGTCATCTATCCGTAAGGCATATTCGAGAGAATCGGTGATGTTGTTTTGCTTCTTCACCTCCTGGATCAGTTGTCCGATGTTTTCTTTCCGGATCAGTTCGTGGAAAATGGAATCGGCCAGTTTGCCCACATAAGGATTCAGCTTTGCCGGCGCGAACTGCCGCAGGGAATCCATATAATACAACTTCGGGTTCAGCATGGAATCAATGATCTTTCTGCCACCGGGGAAAACCTTATCGTTGCGTACACTCAGTCCATACTTTTCTTTCAGAATGCCTTTTTCCGAATAATAATACCGTTCATTGGTCAACTGGTAAGTGTTCCACACCAGGTAGAACTGTACGCAGGCCAAAATCAGGAAGCTGATAATGGCGATGATCCGATAAGTGTTCAGGGATTGTTTCATAACCTTTCCGGAGTTTAAAGTAACGGCAAATTCCGCGGAGCGCCTTCAAATTTAAAATCCGTTAACATTCCGTTTGAATTCCGTTGACAACAAACCGGGCCGCCCTTGAATAATTTGCCTACATAAATAAAACCGGCTAATTGTTATGAGAAGAACAACGATTTTGTTGCTCCAGGCAGCGCTTTGCCTTTCTTTTTCCAGTGTACAGGCGGGAATGCTCCCGGTAGAACCCAATGTTACAGAAGTTACGCGGCAACTGATCCGTTGGTACGACGCGCAAAAGACCGATAAGCCGGTTTACCTCTCTTCCCAGGCGGAAGGCGAAGCTTTTATTGACTGGCTGGCCAGTTGGAACACAGCCGTAGTCGATTCTTTCTCCACCCGTTTGAAAAAGAAGGAAGCGCCTTCTCCCGTATTGTGGAATACCTATAAAGAAACCGAACAGCAGTTGTGGAGAAGGTTCCAGGTATTCAAAAAGAACCACGAAAAATATAAGATACACATCACTTTCAACAACGACCCGGTATTGGTGCCCGTGGTCAAGAAGGTGGAAGCTTTCTTCTACGAAGTATATCCCATGATCCACGAGCGTTACGGCAAACGCGGCGGCAACGAAGGCTGGGAAGTATATGTGCGCTTCGACCCGGAACTCACCAATGTGCCCGCTTACGCCAGCGACGGCAAGCTTACCTTCAGCAACGAATGGTTCAAAAAGAACCCTAATGATATTGGTGTACTCACCCATGAGGCGATTCACCTGTTGCAGAAAGATTACCAGCGTGGCGTTCCCGGCTGGCTGGTGGAAGGCATGGCCGATTACATCCGTCACACCTACAAAAAGATCGCCCATGAAGCATTCCCGCTTCCTGCCGATACCAAAACAAGAAATTATACGGATGCATACCGGGTTACCGCCCGTTTCCTGAACTGGATGGAAGTACAATCGCCCGGGTTCAACGATTACCTGCACCACCGCATGATGCGCGAGCGCTACAATGAAGCCATGATTGAAGAGAAGATGGGCATGGGGCTGGATGCATTGTGGCAGCTGTATGCCGCAGAACAATAAAAAACAAACACATATACAACGATTCGCCAAATTCTACAAACCAAACAAACCAGTTTATGAGTAAAAAAAGAAGCGTTTCCCTTCGCGGTGGCAGTGCCGTGTTGGGAATAGGCCTTTTAAGCTTTAGCGCCCTTCTGATGCATGCGGACGCGAGGGCCGAAGGGCGTTCGGTGTACGCGCCGGAAGGCTATTTTCAGCAACCGCCCAGTTCGTTGTACATCGGAGGAACAGTACGCGACAAGTTGGGCACACCTATTTCCGGCGTTACCGTACGCGTGGTGGGAGCGGATTCCACAACGGGCGTAGCTACGGATGATATGGGAAAATTCTCCATTAAGGCTGATCCGAAAGGAACATTGGAACTTTCTCACATCAACTATAAAACATTAACCTACGCCATCAACAACGTAATTGACCTCGACATTACGATGGATGGCAAAGAGGGGAACATGAACGAAGTAGTAGTGGTGGCTTATGGTAAGCAAAAAAGGCTGAACCTGGTAAGTGCCCAGTCTACCGTAAATGTTGAAGAATTAAAAACACCTGTGGCCAACGTTTCTGCCATGCTGGCCGGTAGAATCGCCGGTTTGGTGGGCGTGCAAAGAAGCGGTGAGCCAGGTAGGGATGGCGCAGACGTATGGATCAGAGGTATCGCGTCGTTTTCCCGTTCCGGTCCGCTGATTTATGTGGATGGCGTACCCAACCGTGGAATCGGGATGCTTGAACCCGAGGATATCGAATCGGTAACCACGCTGAAAGATGCCGCCGCAGTAGCGATGTATGGTGTAAATGGCGCCAACGGCGTGATCCTGATTAAAACAAAATCGGGTAAGGCTGGTAAGCCGCAATTCAACGCCCGTTACGATCAGGGGATGACGGCATTTACCATGACGCCTAAGCTCGCCGATGGCGTTACCTATATGCAACTGGTGAACGAAGCGCAGATCGCCAGCGGATTTGCGCCGGGAGCCGTAAAGTATTCCCAGGATTATATCGACAGAACGGCCACAGGTGAAGATCCGTTCGTTTATCCGAATGTGGACTGGATGGATGCGCTGTTCAACGATTTTGGGAAGAATCGTCGACTTAACCTGAATGCCAGAGGAGGCGCGCAAAACGCAAACTACTATGTTTCACTCACCTATTATGATGAAACAGGGTTGCTTAAAACTGATGGATTGCAATCATACAATGCTGATACAAGATTCAAAAGGTATAACTTCACTTCTAACCTGAACCTGGACCTTACCAAAACCACAAAGTTTGAATTGGGCGTTCAGGGTTACATCAGTAACGCGAACTATTCAGGCGAAAGTTCTTCTTCCGCTTTCGCGCAAGCGATGCAAATTACACCGGTAGTGTTCCCCATCATGTACCCTGGAAACATTGTTCCCGGCGTAAGTTCCCAGGGCGACCAGCGTAACCCTTATGCAGATATCACGCAGAGAGGCTTCAGCAATACAGCTAACTCCCAGTTGTATACTAACCTGAGGGTAAACCAGGACCTGGGTTTCATAACACCCGGACTTACATTTACCAGCATGTTCTCGTTCGATAATTTCGTTTCTCAAACCATTTCCAGAACAAAACGCAGAGATACCTGGTACGTAAACCAGACCACGCCGCGTAATCCTGATGGCACACTTAACCTGATCAGAACCTTTGCAGGAAACAACACGCTCGGTTTTGGCAGTGCCGTTGGAGGTAACAAAAGATACTACACAGAAAGCGCTATCAACTATACAAAAGATATTGGCAACAGTAACATTACCGGTATGGTATTGTACAGCCAGTTGGATAATACCACCACATTTACACCTGGCAACCTGCAGGCCTCTATCCCAAACAGAACGAGGGGTATTTCAGCAAGAGGTACCTATGCTTATGACAGCAGGTATTTTGTTGAGTTGAACATGGGTTACAATGGTTCGGAAAACTTTGCCCCCGATAACAGGTATGGGTTCTTCCCTTCGGTTGGCCTGGGATGGGTAGTATCCAACGAGAAGTTTTTCGACAACATCAAAGATTATGTTCAGTTCCTGAAATTCAGGTATTCTGATGGTTATGTGGGTTCAAGCAACGTGAACCGTTTTGCCTTCCTGTCATTTGTTACACAGTCGGCTGCCGGTTACACTTTTGGCGGAGCTGGTGCGCGTGCCTCCACTTCAGGAGCAGCAATAGAGCAATACGGAACTTTCGTGCAATGGGCGGAAGGAAGGAAAAGAAACCTTGGGCTTGAATTCAAAGTGCTGAATAATAAACTCTCCTTTATTGTAGATGGTTTTCATGAGCGCCGTACAGGGGAGTTCCTGGCCCGTGGAAGCATTTCTGATATAGTTGGTTTGCTGAACGTTCCGCCTGCTAACGTGGGTATCATTGAGAACCGTGGTATTGACGGGCAGGTGGAAGCGATGGGTATCAACATTGGTAAAACAAGACTCACCCTCAGAGGTAATTTTACCTATGCCATCGACAAAATTATTGACAACGACCAGCCCGAACAGAAGTATCCCTGGTTGAACAGGTATGGCTGGAATTCTTTGTCAAGATTTGGTTACACAGCTCTCGGGCTGTTTAAAGATGAAGATGATATCGCAAAAAGTCCGAAGCAGGAAGTGGGTAGTACTCCAAGACCCGGCGACATTAAATACAAGGATTTGAACAATGATGGTGTGATCAACGCCGATGATATTCAAAGGATTGGTCGCGGAGATGTTCCCGCCATAGTATATGGATTTGGTACGAGCCTCACCTGGAAAGATTTTTACATCGATCTGTTTATTCAGGGCACTGCGCTGGCCGACAGGATGATTGCTGGTGATGGTGTGATTCCCTTCAACAACAGTACCGGTGCCGACAGAAGTAACCTTTTTGCTGCAGCCGTAGACCGCTGGACACCGGATAACCCTAAGGAGAATCCGCTGTATCCAAGACTGGGCTGGGGCACACAGAACGCCAATAATGCCGTAGCAAGTTCATGGTGGGTGAAAGACGTAGGTTTTGTGCGCCTTAAAACTGCTGAACTCGGTTATAATATCCCTAAAAAAACATTCAGCAGCATAGGTATAAAAAGCGCACGTGTTTATTTGCAGGGTGTTAACCTTTTAACCATCAGCAAATTTGACCTGTGGGATCCTGAACTGAATACCAACAACGGTACGATTTATCCCAACATCACAACAGCATCTATCGGTTTACAGGCAAGCTTCTAATGCGGCCTGAGTACATTCCAAAAAATTGAATCAATGAAATTCATATACAACGCACTTATCATTGCAGCTTTGGCGACCGGGGCTGGTTCTTGCGCAAAAGGATTCCTGGACCAGGTGCCAGATGACAGGTTGACTATAGAAGCGATCTTCCTGCAGCGCAATACCACGGAACAATTTCTCGCCAACGTTTACAGCCAGATGCCCGATGAATCGGATGGCCGTTTCGCGCCGACAAATAATAACGGCCCCTGGACCGCGGCATCGGATGAGGCTAAATACAATTGGACCTTCGTACAGGCGAATAATTTCAACAATGGTTCCTGGAACCCTACTTCAAGTATTGTACGGGCTTACTGGCGGAACTATTACATGGGAATCAGGAACGCTACGTACTTTATCCAGAATGTGGACAAATGTCTCGACCTTCCAGCAGAACTCCGTAATCAGTACAAACATGAAGCTAGGGCCCTGAGGGCGATTTACTATTTCTACCTGGTAAGAACTTACGGTCCGGTGGTAATGCTGGGCGACCAGATGCTTTCCATAGACGCTACGGCTGATGAACTTGCGCTTCCAAGAAGTTCCATGGATGAATGTGTTAATTACATCGTAAACGAATTGGATGCGTGCGTCGCGCAACTTCCTTTGGTTCCCATTTCCAACGACCAGTATGGCCGCGTGAACAAAGCGGTGGCCATGGCTTATAAAGTAGAAGTGCTGCTGCTAAATGCAAGCCCGCTATTTAATGGGAATACAGACTACGCCGACTTGAAAAATAAGGATGGCAAACAACTGATCAGTCAGCAGTATGATGCTGAAAAATGGAAAAAAGCAGCGGATGCCGCCAAAGATTTTATCAATCAGTATGTAGTATCCGGTACCTTTGCGCTTTATAAAGAGAACGATCCTACTACAAACCAATTCAGCGCATACCTTTCCTGCAGAAATGTGATGCTCACTGATTGGGGAATTTCAAGCACCAACAAAGAATGGATCGTGGCCCGTCCCGGTTCAAACATGGGAAGCACGCAATATGAAAGAACGCCCAACCATGCGCAAACAGCTCAGATCGATGTGAAAGGTGGTGGCGCGCTGGGGGTTACGCAAACCATGGTAGACGCTTATTTTATGGCCAATGGCCGCAGCATCGATGATCCCTCATCCGGCTACATGAATACAGGGTTTTCCAACTTCCAGGCTCCTGGAGACATAGCGCCACGTCAAACTTATAACCAGTGGGTAGGCAGAGAGCCCAGGTTTTATGTGGGCGTTACTTACAACAACAGCCTCTGGCTTACCAGAGACTATGGTGAACTGGTTACCAATCTTGAAAGTTCTGGTAATTCAGGTGTTAAGGCCACCGCAAGTGATTTTAGTCCTACAGGATACGTTGTCAGGAAAAATGTTATACCCGGAAGCAGAAACTCCGCCTCCCGTGCGATACCAATGATCCGCCTTGCGCAGCTTTTCCTCAACTACTGTGAGGCGTTGAACGAATACAGCGCGAGCAACGCAAATGAAGTAATGACCTACCTGAACATGATCAGGGAAAGAGCAGGCGTTCCGCAATATGGTGGCAGCAGCCCCGACGCGCTGCCGGTACCTGCAGGACAGGCAGCCATTCGTGAGGCGATAAGGAAAGAAAGAAGGGTGGAACTCGCTTTTGAAAGCAGCAGGTATTTCGATACCCGTAGGTGGAAAATTGCCGAAACAACTGATAAAGGAGCCTTTAAAGGACTAAACATCAATGGCGACGGCACGCAGTTTTATAACGTGGTAACATTTGAGACCAGAGTTTTTGAAAAGAAACATTATCTGTTTCCTCTTCCTCAAAGTGAGATGAACATCAATACCCAATTGGTACAAAACACCGGATGGTAACTCCTCTCATAACCCTAAAAAAATAAAATGAAATCATTTATATCAAAAGCACTTTGCATTCTTCTGCTGCTGGGTGTATTTAACCACAGCATGGCGCAGGATATTACGGCGCTGGGAGGAACACTCACCGTAAACAGGGACAACTCAGGAGGACCAAACGCTGGAGAAGGATCCTTGAAAGTGGTAGACAATAATACCAGCTCCAAATTCCTCATCAACCCGTTCGTAAACCCTTTGTGGATGCAGTTCGAATGCACTGCTCCAGCTACAGCCGCCCAATATTCATTAACTTCTGGCGGGGATGCCCCAGGCCGTGATCCCAAAGACTGGCGCCTGGAAGGCTCATCCAACGGCACTGACTGGACCCTGCTCGATTCACGTACCAACCAAACCTTTTCCGGCCGCGGGCAAACAAGGATATTTGATATCGCCACACCTGCGGAATATAAGTTTTACCGTGTTACCATCACATCCGTTAATGGTGATCCACTCTTCCAACTGGCGGAATGGAGGCTGTTTGAAGCCAAAGTGCCCGTAGCGCCTACCGAACTTACCGGCACCGTACTCTCCGGAGCAAATATTAACCTGGCCTGGAAACGCAATGCCAACAACGATGTTACAGCGGTGATCGAAAAATCAACAGATGGTACCAACTTCGTAGTTGCGGGCACAACAAGCCCCACGCCATCCTCATTTTCCGTTATCGATCTGCAACCCGGCACCACTTATCAGTTCCGTGTAAGGTCAGGCAACAAATACGGTAACTCCGCTCCCTCCAATGTGCTCACATTACAAACGCGGAATATCAGCAGCGAATTGAAAAGCATCACACAGGATGGCGGAAAACTCACCGTATTGCTTGAACACAGCAGTGGAGCAGCCTCAGGTGAGGGATCTTCCAAGTTGATAGACAATAATAATTCTACCAAGTATCTCCCTTATAATTCACCATTCCCGGCCACAGGCTTGTGGATGCAATATGAAGCCACAGCGGCCTACATACCATCAGCCTATACCATTGTAACCGGTAACGATGCCACAGATCGTGATCCCAGGACATGGAGATTTGAAGGCTCCAATGACGGACAGAACTGGACGGTGTTGGATACGAAAACGAATGTTTCCATTCCGCAAAGGAACTTTGAACTCTTTGTTCCTTTAACCACTTCTGAAGCCTTCAAGTTTTTCCGTCTTTTCGTAACGCAAAACAATGGCTCCACAAACACAGTGGCTTCTTTCCAGATGTCGGAATGGAGAATCTGGGGCATCAACCCCAATGCGCCTATCGTTCCCACCAGTTTCCGTATAACGGGTAAAACGATTACTACTGTTGCATTGGCATGGAACAGCGCCGGAACAGCCGGTGTGGATATTCAGCGTTCTGAAAACGGAACAAGTTTCGCCGTTGTAGGATCCTCGGCAGCAGGAGCAACAACCTATACAGATGCCGATCTTTATGGTGGCACCCAATACTGGTACCGCATCCGCTCCAAAGGGCAACCGACGAATTCCGTTTGGACCGATACCATCAGTGTTACAACCGACTGGGATCCCGCACTTCCGCTTACCCCGCGTGACTTAACGGCCACCCCCTTGTCTGAAAATTCTATCCGGATCAACTGGAGCGACCGCTCCGCGAATGAGACAAATTTTGAGATTGAACGTTCCGCTAATGGTACGCTTTTCTCCCGCATCGCCACCGTAAATGCTGATGTCACCGAATACCTCGACCAGGATGCGGCACTTACCGTTGCCACACGCTTCTGGTACCGTATCCGGGCGATCAACGCCGCAGGTACTTCCTTCTATTCGAATATCGCCAATGCCGTGACACTTGGGCAGAATACAGCGCCCTCTTTCGATGTGATCGCGGATACCATGACCTGTAGCGCATCAAAGCAATATACGATCCCCGTTACTTCCATTACGCCTGGTGTTGAAGCCTGGCAGAATGTAGCGCTTACGGTAATGAGCAGCAAGTCAGGTGTATTAAGGCAGTTGGATGTGGCGACTGTAAATAACGGAGCTTCTGAAATCACATTTACCGGCAGAGGCGCCAGAACCGGAAGGGATACTACGTTTATAACTGTAGTGGCCACGGATAACGGCGGAACACTCAACGGGGGAAGGAACACCTTCTCACGCACCTTCCGCGTCATCATTAATCCAATCAGAGTTTCCATCACCGCTAACCCCGGCACACAGATCACCCGTTACAGCACTGCGCAGCTCACCGCATCAGGCGCACCCAATTACGCCTGGGATGATTCAGCAGGCATCATCAGTCCGCTCAACGGCGCTTCCATTACCGTGAAGCCCATGGTGAACACCACTTACAGGGTTACCGGAAGCAATGCTGAAGGTTGCACCGCCGATACCACCATCACCGTTCAGCTTTCCGCCGGCGTACTGGCTGAAGCCGTGAACATCCTTACGCCCAACGGCGATGGGAAGAACGACCGCTGGATTGTATGGAACATCAACAGGTATCCCGAAAACACCGTGAGCGTGTTCGACAGAAGCGGCCGCCTCGTGTTCCGTCAGCGCAATTATTCCAACAACTGGGATGGTACCTTCAACGGTAAACCACTTCAGGAGGGCGCTTACTACTATGTGATTGAGCTGGGCTCCGGTATTGAGCCACTGAAAGGAACACTTACCCTTATCCGCGAGAGAAAGTAACCATCACCACCAAAACCTACACAAATGAGCGTACGATCAATATACAAAAGCAGCATCCTGAAAGGCGTCTTCGCGCTGGTGCTGATCGGCGGCGGAATGGCCCAGGAAGCCTCGGCCCAGCTTAGCCCATTCGGAGCCTCCTGGTTCCAGAACCAGTACCTGAACAACCCCGCCATGTCGGGGTTGAAGGAAGGCACTTTGCTGAACGGCGGCTACCGCCAACTCGCATCCACCATCTCCGGTTCAGGTTCTTCCCAATACCTTACCGGTGAACACCGTTTCTCTAACCGGGTGGGTGTGGGACTGATGGCCGTAAACGATGAAGCGGGCCTGATCCGCAACACCACTCTGCGCGCTACTTATACCTACCACCTGCCACTGGAAGGAGAGAAGGGATTGCATTTCGGCATATCCGCCGGAGGCGCTTTCCAGTCCCTCGACCAGAAAGCGATGAGCGGTGAAATAGATGATCCGCTGGTGATCGGTTTCCAGGACCGCGGCTTCGATTTTGACGCCGATTTCGGCGCGGCCTATACCGATGGAAAACTTACCGTTCAGGGCGCTTTCCCCAATATGGTCACTTATTTCAGAAAAGGAGAAAGCGACCTCGTGAACAGGACCACTTTCTTCGCCGCCGCTTCCTACAAACTGAAAGTGGGGATCGAAGAAGATGAAGTGGGCGTGGAACCCAAACTCGGTTACCGCGGTATCCAGGGGCAGGAAGGCATCATCGATGGTGGTGTGAACCTTTCCTTCAAGCAGGAACTGCTGAACCTGTACGGCATGTACCATTCTTCCAAAAACCTGACTTTCGGACTGGGCATCCGGATCAAGGAAGTGGCGTTGCTTTCCGCAGCGTATACCACGCAGCCTTCCGGACTGAGCCAGGAAGTGAAAGGAAACATGGAGTTCGGCGTGCGCTTCCAGCTCAAGTAACCCTTGCTAATGTTTGAATACACCTGAGATGGGAGGGAGGCCCCTTCAAAAAGGGCTTCCTTTTCCATCTCTTTTTTATGAATCTAAACCTGCTTACTATGCGTATCCCCCTCAAGAAACTGGCCCATGGCCTTACCCTCGCGACTGTTTTTAGCTGTCTCATCGCGTGCGGACAAAAAAAATACGAAGGCATCCCGAATACCAATACCGGCGGTGGCTCCGGAACGGTAGACAATTCACCCCCACCTCCCGAAACCTGGCAGGAACATTGGTTCGAGCACAGGCAGTTGGTGAAAAGAGTGTACTATGATAGCTTGCTGGCACTTTATCTGGATGATGATGTGAACCGCGGAAGCACCACCTGGCTCACCAAACTCATCAAAGATACCTGGCAGTACACCCGTAAGGAATACAACTACGGCTATGGCCCAAGTCCGCGCCTGTTTGCGGTATTCCATGCCGACAAATACGGCGGCGGTCACCCGGCTTATTATTTTGACGCCGGCCACGATTACAGAAATGTCATAGATTGCGGCCTGGGTGGAAAAGATGCCTGGCTGAACCAGACCTGGCAGGAAAGGAACATCATCATCCATGAGATCGGACATATCGTGGAGAGCGCCAGCCTGAATACTAAAGGTTCTCCCGCTTTCAAGATATGGGGCGACAGCAAATGGTGCGAGATCTATATTTATGATGTGTACAAAGGATTGGGAAGGGAAGAGGAAGCGAAGAAACTGTACGACGAGATGATGGTGCAAACCGATAACTTCCCCCGTGCAGGAACACAGTGGTTCAAGAACTGGTTCTACCCGATCTATGAAAACTATGGAAAAACAAAAGTTTTGGTGAACTTCTTTGCCATGCTGAAGGCGCATTTTCCGAAAGATGCCAGCAACAAATTCACCCGCGATATGAACTGGGGTGAGTTCATTCACTTCTGGAGCGGTGCTGCCGGGGTGAACCTGAAGGCGCAGGCGACGATCGCTTTCGGATGGCCCGCTGAATACGAGGCCCAGTTCACCAAGGCGCAGTCCGATTTTCCATTGGTGCCCTATACCCGGTAATTTTTATTTTTTGATAAAAGGAACAACAACTGATGAAGCCTAAGCACCTCGCGGTAGTATTGATGGCGGCCACGCTGGCCGGACCTCAGGCGAAAGCGCAAAAAGTATTGTCTGTGACCGACCCCGTTGAGTGGGTGAATCCATTGATGGGAACACAGTCGAAAGTGAGTTTGTCTAACGGGAACACCTATCCGGCCATCGCCGTTCCCTGGGGCATGAACTTCTGGATGCCCCAAACGGGCCGGAACGGAGATGGATGGGCATATACCTACGATGCCGATAAAATCAGGGGATTCAAACAAACCCACCAGCCTTCCCCCTGGATGAACGACCACGGTCAGTTCAGCCTGATGCCCGTTACCGGCTCCATGAAATTCGACCAGGAGCAACGTGCCAGTTGGTTCTCCCACAAAGCTGAAACGGCAAAACCTTATTATTACAAAGTGTACCTCGCCGACCACGATGTGACCGCCGAGTTCACGCCCACGGAAAGAGCGGCCAGCTTTCGTTTCAGCTATCCCACAACAGACAGTTCTTTCCTCGTACTTGACGCATTCGACCGCGGTTCTTATGTGAAGATCATTCCTTCAGAAAGAAAGATCATCGGGTACTCCACCCGCAACAGTGGTGGTGTGACGAAAGATTTTAAAAACTGGTTCGTGGTTCAGTTCGACAGGCCTTTTACCGTGGCGCATGCCTGGCGCGGACAGAACCTTGCCAAAGATACATTGGAGATAAACGCGCACCATGCCGGTGCCATTGTTGGTTTCAAAACGGTAAAAAATGCACCTGTACTGGTGCAGGTCGCATCTTCCTTCATCAGCCTGGAACAGGCGCAGCGCAACCTTTCCACCGAAATCGGAAAGGCATCTTTTGAAACGGTTATGGCTTCCGCCAAACAAGCCTGGAACAAACAGATGAACAGGTTGCTGGTAGAAGGCGGTACCGTGGATCAGACACGTACTTTCTATTCCTGCCTCTACCGCACGCTTCAGTTCCCGCAAAGAATGTATGAGATAGATGCGAACGGGAAGCCGGTGCATTATAGTCCGTACAATGGTAAGATACTTCCTGGCTACATGTTCTCCGGAACCGGTTTCTGGGATACCTTCCGCGCGTTGTATCCTTTCCTTAACCTCATGTATCCGGCCATCAACAAAGAGATGCAGGAAGGTTTGCTGAACGCGTACAAAGAAGGCGGGTTCCTGCCCGAATGGTCCGCGCCCGGTTTCCGCAACATCATGATCGGCAACAACTCCGCTTCCGTGGTTTCAGATGCTTACATGAAAGGACTGAGAGGATACGATATTGAAAAACTGTACGAAGCCCTGCAGAACGGTGCCAACAATGAAGGGCCGATGACGGCGGTTGGCAGAAAAGGCGTACAGTATTACAACGAACTCGGATACGTTCCCTACGATGTGAAGATCAACGAGAACGCGGCACGTACGCTGGAATACGCTTACGATGATTTCACCATCTGGCAACTAGCTAAAGCGTTGAAGCGTCCGCAGGCGGAGATTGATCTGTATAAGAAACGTGCGATGAACTATAAGAACCTGTTCGATCCCGAATCCAAACTGATGCGTGGAAAGAACAAGGATGGGAAGTTCCAGTCGCCCTTCAACCCGTTCAAATGGGGTGACGCGTTTACGGAAGGGAACTCCTGGCACTACAGTTGGTCCGTTTTTCAGGATATTGAAGGATTGAAGCAACTCATGGGTGGCGATAAATCTTTCATCGGCATGCTGGATTCGGTATTCAATATGCCTCCCGTATTCGACGATTCTTACTATGGCGGCACGATCCACGAGATCCGTGAAATGCAGATCATGAACATGGGGCAGTACGCGCATGGCAACCAGCCCATCCAGCACATGATCTACCTTTATAACTACACTTCCGCACCCTGGAAAACACAATACTGGGTGCGCGAGGCGATGAACAAATTGTACAACCCCAATCCCGATGGCTATTGCGGTGATGAAGACAATGGCCAGACCTCGGCCTGGTACGTGTTCTCCGCGATGGGCTTCTATCCTGTTTGCCCGGGTACCACGCAGTATGTATTGGGCGCGCCGCTTTTCCCCAAAATTACGCTTCAGCCGGAAGCCGGGAAAAAACTGGTGATTGAGGCGCCCGGCAATTCAGACAAAGCGATCTATGTACAGGACCTGAAACTGAATGGTGCCACGTACACAAAGAACTGGCTTGATCATTTTGAGCTGATGAAAGGCGGTAACCTCCGTTTCCAGATGGGCGCTTCTCCTAAAAAAGACAGAGGTGCGGTACAATCGGCCTGGCCGTACTCCATGAGTTTGGATAAGTAGAACAGGTTGAGTCGAATTTTGAATGGGCCCCTTCGCAACGGAGGGGCTTTTTTATTGCTTCTCTGCCAATCTTCTTCCCAATACCGTTGTGCCGAGACCAAGTATCGCCACCGTAATAAAAGACCATCTTAAACTGGCGACTTCAGCGATGAACCCGATAATGGGTGGTCCGATCAGGAAACCCAGGAACCCTATGGAGGATACAGCCGCAAGAGCCACACCTGGAAGCATGGTGGTGGATTTGCCGGCCTGGCTATAGGCCAGCGGTACTACGGAAGATGTTCCCAGTCCTACCAGGAGGAAGCCACAGGTAGCCGCAAAAATAGTGGGGATGGCCACAGCCAGTCCCATGCCCGCCAGAATAAGCAGGCCGCTCATCTGAAGGATGCGTGTGTTGCCAAAGCGGGTCACCAGAAAATCGGCGGCGAAACGGCCTCCGGCCATGGTGGTCATGAATGCGACATATCCGAGCCGGGTGATCTCAGTAGGCGCGTTCACCACTTTTTCAAAATAAATACCGCTCCAGTCGAACATGGTTCCTTCACAGATCATGCTGGCGAAAGCGATCATGCCGAGGGTGAAAATCTTTTTATCGGGCTTCACGAATATCTTTCGTTTGGCGCTTCCGGCACTGGCCGCATCGCGTGGGAGAATGTATTTGTGTGCCACAGCAAGCAATACAAGCGTAATGAGGTAGATGATGCAGAAATGCCTGAAAGGTGAAATGTGGTCGGCCACCATAAAGCTGCTGATCACACCACCGGTGAAGCCGGCCAGGCTCCACAAACCGTGGAAAGAAGCCATGATGCTGCGGCGGTAAATCCTTTCAACACCTACACCTTGTGTGTTTACGCTGATGTTGCAGAGGTTGCCGCACATCCCGAAAATGAACAGTCCCAGCGTAAGTTGCCATACCTGCGTTACCGTGCCCAGCGCTACCAGCACGGCTGGATACAGCATTGCCGCGGTGGTCAGTGTTTTTTTACTGCTGAAACGACTCACCAGGTAGCCGGAAAGCCCCATGGCGGTGAGTTGTCCCAATGGGAGGGCAAACAATACCCCGCCCAGTCCCCCGTCGGAAAGATGGAGTGCGTTCTTAATATCGGGGATACGGCTGGCCCAGGTGGAAAAGACGAGTCCCTGCAAAAAGAAGAACGTGCTAACGCCAACCCTGAAATAGCGTTGTGTGGTGAAAGAAAGGGAAAAATTCATGCTGCTACTGTTTTCTGCGCTAAAAAATGGCAGCAAATCGTTGGCGCAAAACTACCAAAAAATCACCGAAACGATGGTTGCCGTATCTTTAAGCCATGGAAAGTTATCTTCAAAGCACCATCAAATTGTTCCGTTATTATAAGGAGCAGGCCGATAAAACCATGGCCCAATTAGAAGAACAGGAACTGTTCTGGCAATACAATCTTCAAAGTAATTCTATCGCCACGATCGTGCGGCATATGGCCGGCAACATGCTGAGTCGTTTTACCGATTTCCTGGTTTCCGACGGAGAAAAAGACTGGCGGGACCGCGACGCGGAGTTTTCCGCTGAACCGGGTGCGCGCACGGCATTACTGGAACATTGGGAAAAAGGCTGGGCCGTACTCCTGGAAACCCTGTCTTTATTGAAACAGGACGATCTCGAGAAGGTGGTGTATATCCGCAACGAGGGGCACACGGTAATCGAGGCCGTGAACAGGCAACTTGCGCATTACGCCAGCCACGTAGGGCAAATCCTGTACATCGGGAAGATGATAAAAGGGGAAAGCTGGCAATACCTTTCAATTCCTCCTAACCAGTCCGCGCAATTTAACCAGCAAAAGTTCTCTCAGGATAAAACCAGGAAACATTTTACGGATAAGGCATGAAACTTTGTGATCATTGAATACAAAGTGCCGTTCTGATACTTTTTTATCCATGTATTCTTCCCAAACATGAATAATGGATTTCGTGTGCGAAATTTTGTAAATTCCGATCCTGACATGCGTATCCTTTTATAACCAGTTAGCATACGCGTTGATTTTTAAAAATTGATCTCCATGAAACGATGCTTGCTTTTTGCCTTCCTTTTCTTCCTGGTATCTGATGTTTTTGCGTTGTTGCGCCTTCCCGGTATTTTCTCTGACCACATGGTTTTGCAACGGAATAGTGTTGTATCGGTATGGGGTTGGAGTCAGCCCAATGAAACGGTGCGCGTAACCGCGTCCTGGTTGAAAGACACGGTTACGGTTCAGTCGAAGGAGAATGCCCGTTGGGAGTTGAAACTTTCTACGCCGGAAGCGGGCGGACCTTATGAGCTGCACGTGATGACCCGCTATGAAAAGCTGGTGCTAAAAGATGTGTTGATCGGCGAAGTATGGCTTTGTTCCGGCCAATCGAATATGGAATGGAATGTTTACAATGGGTTACCACAAATGGAAGCGGAGTTGCCCAATGCTACCAATAAGAACATCCGGTTGATGCATGTGCAGAAAAAAGGAGCGGAGCATCCGCAGGAAGACCTGCGGGATACCTGGAAGGTCTGCAATCCTGAAGATGCGAAATCCTTCAGCGCTGTGGCGTACTTTCTGGCCAAAAGACTTCAGAACGAACTTAACGTCCCCATTGGCGTGATCAACGCCAGTTGGGGCGGCACGCCCGCGGAGGTTTGGACACCGGAGGCCGTGGTAACGGAAAGCCCTTTTCTGAAAGGGTTCGCTGCGCAGCAAAAGTATAGTATACACTGGCCCGTTGCGCCGGGTGTACTTTGGAACGCGATGATCCATCCCCTGGTAGGGTATAAGATCGCCGGCGCCTGCTGGTACCAGGGCGAATCGAATGTTGGCACCTGGCAGGGCTACCACCTGCTCTTTTCCGGCATGATCCAGGCCTGGCGACAGGCATGGGGCTATGAGTTTCCATTTTACTTTGTCCAGATCGCACCCTATACCTACAATTCGGGAAGCGCGCAATCGGCGGCCCTGTTGCGTGAGCAACAACAAAAAACACTTTCCCTGCCTTCCACCGCAATGGTAGTGGTAACTGATATTACAGACAATGTAAAAGACATTCATCCCCGTCTCAAAAAAGAAGTGGGAGATCGCCTGGCAGCTATCGCGCTGGCGGAAATGTACCAGCGCAAACTGATCGACTACAAAAGTCCTGTTTTCGACTATTTTAAAATCGAGAAGAACCGCATGCGCATTCACTTCAAATACCTCAACGGCGCTCTTGTGGTGAAGGGCACTGAAGTGACCGATCTTTTCCTTGCAGGAGCCGATGGGGTATTCTACCCCGCGAAGGGAGTAGTGGATAAAAATACATTGCTCGTCACCAGCGATAAAGTGCCAAACCCGGTGGCTGTCCGTTTTGGATTCACCGATACTTCCATACCCAACCTGTTCAACAGCAACGGGCTTCCCGTTTCACCATTCCGTACGGATACCTGGGAACTGCGTTAGTGCAGTAATTGTTCCAGTAACGGATCGGTATAATCTTCAATGAAGCCGATAATGTTATCGTACTTGCTGAATTCCTCCGCGGTATGCATCGTTGTGATCACCACTGCTTTCATGCCGGCGTTGGCGGCCGCCTCAACGCCTTTGGGCGCATCTTCGAACACAATACAATGCGCAGGATCAATATTAAGTTGCGCAGCACCTTTCAGAAATGTTTCCGGATCCGGTTTACTCAGTACCACATCATCCGCGCTCACGATAACCGGGAAGTATTTGTGCAGGTCCAGTCCATCCAGGATAAAACTGATGTTGAAGGGGATGGCCGCGGAACCTATCGCCATGGGTATTCCTTTCTTGTGTGCACTTTCAAGGAAGGAATCCAATCCGTTGATCAGTTTCATGTGTTCCCGGTAAGCCGTCTGGTAACGTTTTTCTTTTTCAACGGACCAGTGATCGATCTCTTGTGGCGTGAACGCTTCTTTACCGAAAATACGTTCCAGCAGTTCGCTGTTTTTTCCATACATCTCTTTATCTACCTGGGCTTTTGTTAATCCTGCCGCGAGGTCGTTGTTGAGGATATCAAACCAGCTTTTGGAATGATAAGCCATGTCGTCTATGATGGTTCCGTTCAGGTCAAAAAGAAACGCTTTGTTCATCTGTTGTGTTTTGATTCGGGGCAAAGGTAAAGCGGTAGAAGTTGAGTTGGTGGCTGATGGTGTTTTTCTATAGTTAAATACGGAGACGTTAGGCAGAAAAACACTGAATAATAATGGCGTTTTTCACCTAAGAATAAATGGCATATAAAAAAAAGCTGTATCAATTAAGATACAGCCCGTTTTCACATGTGTCCGCAGGTATTCGTCCCTACTCTTGCAAAAAACGGCAAAAAAACGCATATAAAAACTGTTAGTTGCAATATTTTACTTATTTTACGGGTACAAACGACTGACTTATGCGATTACCTAAACTAAGCCTCTTGCTGGGCATTTTCCTATTATTTATGGCAAACTGCGTTTTTGCGCAGGAAAAGGTGGTAACAGGAACCGTACTTGATGACCTGGGAACTCCATTAGAAGGAGTGACAGTGCGAATCAAGAAAAGTTCACGTGCTACTCAAACCGGAGCTGAAGGTAAGTTCAGTCTCCGGGTGAACAGTACAGATGTACTTGAATTTTCTTATGTAGGATTTCAACCTCAGGAAGCCAGAGTGGGTGACCGCTCAGCGTTTTCTATAGTGCTGAAGCCTGCTGGAGCAAACCTGGGAGAAGTGGTTGTGACGGCAATGGATATTAAGAGAAGCAAACGCGAACTTGGGTTCGCTACGCAGACCGTTGATGGGGATGATGTAAAAGAAACTCAACGGGAAAATTTTCTGAATAGCTTACAGGGGCGGGTTGCGGGCCTTACAGTAAACCCTACCTCGGGAGCGGCAGGAGCCTCGTCTTCCCTCGTGCTGCGAGGCTTTAACTCTCTTTCTCTAAGTAATGAACCTTTGTATGTGGTGGATGGCGTTATTCTTGACAACCAATCAGTAGATGAGGACTCTAAAGGAGGAGCATCAATAGGTATTGTTCAGCGTGGCGCAGGATTGACCTCAACCAATAATCAGAAAAACGATTATATCAACCGTATGGCGGATATAAACCCGAATGATATTGAAAGTATCACTGTACTTAAGGGACCAGAGGCGACTGCCTTATACGGAAGCCAGGCAAGTTCCGGAGCTATTGTAATCACTACAAAAAAAGGCAAATCCAATAAACTGGCCGTTCAGTACGACAACAGTTTCAGGCTACAGAAAATTACACGTTTCCCTGAAACGATTGATAAGTATGAAAACGGAGAAAATGGTGTTCCAAGTAATGTTTGGCGTTATTTTGGACCAGAATACCCTGAAGGAACGGTGCTGTTCGATAATAAGAACTATTTCTTTAAAAACGGGTTCTCACAAACTCATAACCTGGGATTGGACTTTGGAATCAAAAAATCGATTTTCAGGGTTTCAGGTTCTTTCTTTGATCAGGATGGTATGGTTCCTAACAATACCTATAGAAGAAACAATATAAGAGTATCCAATACTACTAAAATCGGCAAATACGTAGACATTACGCCTACTGTTTCTTATATAGGCAGCAACAACAGAAAAGTAATTCGAAGCACAGGCGGCTTCATGATCAGCTTGCTAAGCTGGCCTAATACAGTCGATATCCGTGACTATGAAGATGAGTCAGGTGGTAAAGTGCCTGTTTTCAATGCTAACCCGAACGCCGATTACGATAACCCACTTTTCAATGTGTACAAAAACAAAAGTTATGATGAAACGGACAGGTACAACGCTTCAGTGGGGATCAATATTAATCCTTATCCGTGGTTATCTGTTTCAGGAAGGTTTGGCTACGAAACCTACAATACCTATGGTTATCTTCAATACCACCCGCAGTCTTATTACATCTCAGCCAGTGTGAACGGTATTCAGGACAACTGGTGGAGAAAGTACAAAGGATATAACCATACGATTACGGCTACTGCAAAAAAGAAATTCAACAAAAATTTTTCTGGCCGCTTGATGGTTGGAACAATGTGGCAGGATTATGAAACAAGTATGTATGCGGTTACCGGAAACAATTTAACTGATCCGAACAGGACCGACAGCAGTAATACGGCTCCAAATACGAGAGATCGTTTGCTCAGGAATAAAATCGGAGAATACAACCTTTCCCAACTCAGGCAAATCGCCTATTTCGGCGAGGCGATGCTGAGTTACAAGGACCTTGTATACCTGACAGCTTCCCAGCGTTTTGAGCAGGCTTCCACGCTGCCTTCCCAAAATAGAAATTACAATTACCCTGGTGCAAGTCTTAGCGTGATATTAAGTGATATTGTGCCTGGCATGTCAGCTGGAAAAGTTGATTTTGTAAAACTTCGTGGGTCGCTTGCTGGAACGGCCCGGCTCAATCTTCCTTATAGCACACAATCTATATTCGCGGACGTTTCATCCAGCGGTGGTGGCTATCAATATGGATTTACGAACAATAACCCTAATCTTGAACCTGAAAGACAAAGCACCTTTGAGGTGGGAACAGAAGTCAGAATGTTCAACAGCCGGCTCACTTTCGATCTTGCCTATTACAACACGCTTACCAAGTCTCAGATCATAGAAAGTTTCCGCCTCAGTTACGGAACCGGATATGTTTTAAATACGCAAAATGCCGGTAGCACCAGGAACCAGGGGGTTGAAGCGGTGATAGGTATTGATGTGGTTAAAAAGAATGACTTTTCCTACAGAACACAGTTTAACATGAACAGGATGTGGGGGCGTGTTATTGAAATGCCCGCTAACGTACTGGAATATTACATTGCGGATACATGGGTTTACAACAATACAAGAGGTGGCATAAGTTTAAATTCTCCAACCACATCCATTACTTCCGCAAACTATCTTACAAATGCCAAGGGAGATATTTTGATAGATCCAGCCACCGGACTTCCACTGGTAAATACAGTGTATAGCGTAGTTGGTGATCGTAATCCGGATATCAGATTGGGTTGGAACAACCAGTTCCGCTATAAGAACTGGAGCTTTAATTTCTTATGGGATCTTAAGTTGGGTGGTGATATTTTCAATGGCACTGCGAAATACCTTACGGCTATTGGAAGGCACCCGATTACCGAAGACCGTTATACGCCAAGAATTGTAGAAGGTGTGCTTCGCGACGGATTGGAAGAGACTGCCAATCCCACCAAAAATACCATCCAGATAATACCCGGATACAACTTTAATTATTATGGGGCAAACATGCCGGATGCGCTGTTTATTGAAAAGGATGTTAACTGGTTCAGGTTGAGGGACGTTACATTAAGTTACACTGTTCCTGAATCTATCACAGGAAAGATCAAAGGGATTAAAAACCTCGGTATTTTCTGCACCGCAAATGACCTGGTGCTGATTACAAACTACACCGGTGCTGATCCAAGTGTAAGTGGGAATAGTGCAGGTACGCGGGGAGTTGGGTCTTTTGGTTTTGATTATTCAACAGTGGCTGCTCCGGTTAGCATAAACTTTGGATTACGTGCTTCTTTCTAATAATTAATCAGCAAAACGATGAAAATGAGAATTCATAATAAATGGTTACTTCCTGCAATTGCCGTTATGGCGGCGGTTGGGTGTTCAAAAAAAATCGATGAAGCTTATCTTAATCCCAATGCGGAAACCGTTAAGCCGATTGAACAACTTCTGCCTGGTTTAATCGATAATATGACCTGTAGTTATACGCCAGCTGCCGGAACAAATTACGGTACAACCAATGATGGTTTGTACTTTGGTAAATACATTCAGTTCTGGACAACCAATACCGCTAATAACCAGTATGACCTTATGGGAGGTGCTATTGGAAACAGTGATTTGTTGGGCAGTGTTTGGGCCATGCATTATTACGGTCAGGGGCAAAACCTGAACCGGGTGGTAGAGTGGGGAACGGAGCAGGAAAAATGGGATTATGTAGGGGTGGCACATGCAATCAGGGCATGGGGTTGGCTTACACTTACAAGTGTATACGGCGAAGCGATTCTAAAGGAAGCGTTTAATACCAGTCAGCGTGTATTCAATTATGATTCGCAAGAAGAGATTTATGCGGAGGTGAGAAGGGTTGCCCATCTTGCACTTGAAAATTTAAACAGAACCGATGGTAATGTCAGCAAAGAAAATCTTGCGATCGGCGACAAACTTTTCTACCAGGGCGATGTGGAGAAATGGAAAAAGTTTGTATATGCCGTTCTCGCACGTTCTTTCAACCACATGTCGAATAAAGCTGATTATAAACCCGATTCTGTCATCAAGTATTGCGATCTGGCTATTAATGATAATGTTGACAACGCATACGCCCGCTTTACCAATGCAGGACCAGTGGGCACCTATCATTTCTGGGGACCTCAGCGGTCTAATTTCGGGGCGCAGCGGCAAACAGATTTTGTAGCAAACCTGATGACCGGTCAGAACGAAACGTTTAATGGCGTAATGGATCCGCGGGCCTGGTACATATTGCAATCCAATCCCAATGGAACGTTCACCGGACTTAGAATTGCCCAGTCTGCTACATCCCTTGCCGTAAACGATCGTCCGAATGGTTTCTGGGGACAACGCTTTGATTCCACTGTGGCGCCCGCGAATGATAGTCGTGCGAAATATGTTTTCAGAAATGGCCCGCTTTACCCTATTATTACTGCAGCGGAAGTACAGTTTATGAAAGCTGAAGCGCTCTATCACAAATCGGAGAAAGCGGCTGCACTTGTCGCTTATGAAAGAGGAATTGAATTAAGCATGAATATGCTGGCCACTGATTTTGCAACGAATGTTCCTTCAGATAAGTTGTTGACGCCTTCCATGATAAGTGATTATTTGAATGAACCGACAATTGTGCCGGCCGTTGCCGACTTTAATCTTTCCCATATCATGATGCAGAAATATATAGCAATGTATGGTTATGGAGTAATTGAAACCTGGGTGGATATGAGACGGTATAATTATACAGATACTGAAGAAGGCACTGCCAGACAGGTGTACACTGGTTTTGAACTTCCCTCCACGTTTTATGTCAACAACCTTGGAGAACCTGTTTACCGCGCCAGGCCACGTTATAACTCTGAGTACCTGTATAATATTGAGGCGCTTCAGAAGGTCGGAGGTTTAGATTTAAATTACCACACCAAAAAAATGTGGTTTTCTGAACCCTAATTTTAAACGTCAAAAAATTATATAATGTCTAGTAAAAGATTTGTTCCATTTGCATCTCTGGTGTTAGCATTTGGTTTGCTGCTTTCCTGTACGAAAGAGTTCAAGGAAAACACACCTATGTTGGATGAACTTTCGGATTCAGCCACCATTAAAATCTTTAATGCTTCGGTTTCTTCCGCAAGAAATCAGTTAATTATTAATGATATACTTACCTTACGGACGGTGTTCACCTATAACTCCACCTGGCCTACATCAGCGGCAAATACCGGCTTTGTTGTATCCCCCGGTCAGAAATCTCTTGTGATAAAGGATTCTAGTGCAACTTCTACCCAGCCTGTTCAAAATATTGCGCTGACAGCTGAAGCAGGAAAGTCATATTCGATCTTTCTGTACGATACTGTTACCGCAATGAAAAATAAGCTGGTCGTTAACGATATTGTGATCCCATCTGACACAACATCCAGGCTCAGGTTTGCAAATTTCAGCTTCAGAAGGGCCACGCCTGCTCCCGCAATCGATGTTTACTCTTTCAACAGAAAACAATTGATATTTACCAATGTTGCATTGAATGATGTTACCGGATACATCTCTTACCCCTCACTCACATCTGACACGCTGGCTATTCTCCCAGCCGGTGCAACTGATACGCTTGTTAAGTTAAATGGTTATTCAACTACTCCTAAGCGTAGCTATACGCTTGTTTTCCGGGGTGTTTATACTGTTACAGGTACTGGCGCCACAGCGAGAGGTGTTTCGTCTGTTACGGATTATTAACCGGTATTTAGTTTATGTTTTCCGATGAAATATTAATCCCCCCAAAGGACCGCCCCGGCGGTCCTTTTTTATTCTCCCGTACTCACCGCATTCTTTCCTTTCCCCAACACGAACCTTACCGTAAACCCAAACGCCGCCGGTTCAAAAAACAATTCGGGAACCATATTCAGTTCCGGTTTCCAGTCCAGGGAAATATTGATCGGCGCCGTTGGAAAAACATAGTCCAGTCCCACTACACCTGCGGCGCCAACGCGGGCACGTTTTTCAAAGGAGCCTACATAACCGCCGCCGCCGAAATACCATTGCAATCCCTCCGCGGCCAGCGGCTGGTGGATTTCGTATAAAGCGCCTATGCCATAGGGATTACCTAAGGAAATCAGTCCTTCGATGGCGCCGTCTTTGGAGATGAAATGCTTGAAAGAAAGAGAGTTGTTGATGGTGGGGGCCGTGGGGCTCAGCCTTACGCCTATGGCGGTTTTGTAATCCTGGGCTTTGGCGGAGCCGGAAGTGGCGATGCACAAAGTAACCGCCACGCATAACCGGATACATGGGTTCATAAAAGGTTGTTTCGGGATTAACAACCAAACCTGTGCCGTCATTGTTCCAGAGCCGCTAAATTGTTGTTAATTGGGGTTTTTCTTCCCCGGGAAGTTCAGCCACAGGTAGCCGATGAACACCGCGGCCAGGGAAGCGATCAGTGTCGCGATCTTCGAGATGTCCTGGTTTTCCACTTCACGGAACGCCAGCATGGAGATGAAGATGGACATGGTAAAGCCGATGCCCGCCAGGGCGCCGATGCCCCCAAGCTGGAACCAGGTACTGCCTTTAGGTTTCTCACCCAGTCTCAGTTTTACCGTGAGCCAGCTCATGAAAGTGATGCCCAGCGGTTTCCCGATCACAAGGCCGGCAATGATGCCCCAGCTCAGGCTGGTGCTGATCGCTCCGGCAAAATCGCTCGGGATAGGAATGGCCGTATTGGCCAACGCGAAAATGGGTAGTATGAGAAAATTGACAGGATCGTGTAAGCGGTGTATAAAGTTGGAAAGGTCCTTTAACGGGACGAAAAGCGCGAATACCACCCCCGCAATAGTAGCGTGGATACCGGAACGGAACACCACATACCAAAGCAGCAGTCCCAGTATGATGTGGATGAAGTTGAACTTCATTTTAGTTTTTCCAAGGATGAAAAGCGCCACACAAATGGCCGCCCCGGCCAGCAGAAACTTCACCTGCACATCCCCACCGTAGAACAGTGCGATGACCAATATGGCCCCGAGATCATCGATGATGGCCAGGGCCATCAGGAAAACCTTCAGGGAAAAGGGCACTTTCTTGCCCAGTAAACTGGCTACACCCAGTGAAAACGCAATATCGGTGGCCATCGGGATGCCCCAGCCGTGCTGAAACCCTGTGCCTGCATTGAAGAGTAGAAATATCCCCGCAGGAGCCAGCATCCCGCCTATGGCGGCGGCGATGGGCATAATGGATTTTTTAAAGGAACTAAGTTCTCCTGCCAACAATTCCCGCTTAATCTCCATGCCTACCAGGAAAAAGAAGGCGGCCATCAACAGATCGTTGATCCAGTGGAGCAGGGAGTGGGGGAGGTGCAGTATTTCCGGCGCATGCAGTTCCATGTTCCAGAAACCGATGTACCTTTCCGCGGCGCCTGTATTGGCCAGCACCATCGATATAATCGTACATACAAACAGCGTAATGCCCACGGCACGGCTATCGTGTATAAACTCGAGTATCGGATTAATGAAACGTGAACGGATAATGTGTCGAACTTTGCTCATGAAATATCTTATTTAGTCTAAATACCTTGTGCCCCCCATCGCGAGGCCCGCAGGGCCGAAGCGATCTCCCCTCAACTACCTCTACCCAACCAGCCGCTCTCCCAACCAGCCGCTCAGCCAACAAACCAATTCTTCCCCATCAATCAACTCCCCAGCCAACTAACCAGCTCCCCACTCAACAACAAATCCCGCCCTCCCAACAAATTCCCCACTCAAAACCAACTCCCCACTCAACCACCAACCCCTCAGCCAACCAACAAATCCTTCCTCCACAACCACCCACTCCCCCTACTCAAACAACTCATACTTCGTTTTAGGCCTCCTCGCTTCCAGCCACCGGAAACCCCGCAGCCGCATCTCCGCCACGTTCACCTGCTTAATAGGCGTTTGCGTCCCCTTTGGCTGATTGATGAACGCGATCTGACTCAACTCCTTCGTAGAGTCAAAACGCATATCTATCGCATCCGCGGTCATCCGGTTGGTGCCCACATAAGCGCTGTCGTCGTCCATCACATAATAAATGCTTTCCGCTTCTCCTTTCGCTCTTATATAATCAATGTTCCCGTTGATAAAATAAGCGTTGATGGTAAACCCTTTGATCTGGTTGTACAGTTCTTTCGCCGTTTCGTTCACCGCGATGGCATTGTTGAACACGTAAGCGCGGAGGGGTTGTTTGTTCAACGTATACAGGTACATCGTATCACCGGATATCTGCGTTTTGTTGGCCCAGGCCACCGGGTCGCGGAACATGCGGAAAATAGAATCTTTTCCGGAGTAAAACAGACTATCGCAAACAGCCTGCAGGGAATCTGAGAAGATGCGCACATTCCGATACGCTTCAAAATAACGGGAAGCAGTATCCGAAGCGGCGGTGTCTTTTTTGTCTTTCAGTGATTCGGTATTTACAACGGTGAGTCCTTTCAGGGTATCTGCATTGGTGCTGTCGCGGAGCGTGGCGAGGTCCGACAGTTTCCCGGAGAACAAAGTGTCGGCGGCAACATAAATCGAATCTGTTTTCTGCTTGATGATCAGCAATGGCTTTTTGGTGGCCAGTAAGGCACCGGAGTTTCTGTTGCTGAACAATTGGTTGGCGAGGATGGTAATACCTTGTGCGGTGTCGATCAGTACGGCGTTTCCTTCAGCCTGACTGATACCTGTTTTTTCATCAAAAGCAATCTTGTTACCGGTAACGGTAACTGCGCCGTCTTCAATCACTGGATTAAGACCGAACTGCGCCGCGCCGTTTTTAAGGTCGTAATAACCTTCACTGGTGGTGATTTTTCTTTTACTGCTGTCGATGATCGTGGTTTTGGTGATGAACCTTGCCGTTTCGGTGGTGAGGTTGTACAGCAGTGAATCCGCTTTAAGGTTGTACTGCGGGTCGTTCAGCACCACATTCCTTTTGAAATAGGCATCTTTGATGTCCGAATAATAGTAGGCTTCTTCACTGGTAAGCACCGACTTTCCGTTGACCACTTTTCCGCCGTTCTTATAAATGCCGATCTTCAGCGCTACATCGTATTCCAGTTCATTGGTGGTAAGCACGGCTTTGCCGTCGGTAAGACGCACATTTTTCTGCAGGTAAGCATATCTTCTGTCCGCGTGGTAACGCAGGTAATCACCATAAGTATGAATGGAATCGCCGTCGTTGATATGGATATTGCCGAAGGCTTCCAGCTTACGTTCCTTAATATTGTAGATGGCGCTGTCGCAGAAGAACCAGGTGCCTTCGTGCAACGCTTTTACGTGGCCCACAACGGTACGGAACTTGCTCGAGTCATTGTCTGCACGATAACCCAGCCTGTCGAACGAACGCAGTTCAATATGCTTCATCGTATCCTGCACGGGAGCGAAGTGCAGATGTTGTATTGCTTTTGTATTGTCCTGGCTGCCCCACATCCAGGAGCCCAGTACCACAATGAATGACCAGGTAAAATATTTCATCTTTTATTTAACGATCACGGTATCTCCTTTTACCGTTATGGTGTCACGATCAATGGGGGCGGGCTTCGTTAGCGGACCGGATTTTTCCTTTCTGCCGAATACGGAGAAGCTTACATACCTTTTGGGGTTCATCCTCAGGTCGTCGAGCAATATGTTCAGACTTCTGGTGGAATTCTCCAGGTTACGGTAAAGCTGCTGGTCGTTCAGCAACAGGCCCGCGGAGCCTTCCGTATTATTGAGTTTCGCCATGGCGCTATCCAGGGAGTTTACTGAACTGTTTAAAGCGCTTATGGTGCTTTCCAGTTCAATTTCAGAAAATTTTGCCGTGGTTTTTTCCACGTTCTCCAGCACATTATTGATCTTCTGCTCGTTGTTGGCGAGTGTTCCGGTAAAGCGCTCTACATTGTTGAGTGATTTTGCGAGGGCACCCTGTTGCGCGTTCAGCAGTTGTTGTAGCGATGCGGTACTGGCGGCGAGGTGCGCAATCGTGGCCCTGATGTTCTGTTGCGCGTCGGGATCGAGTGTTTGGTTGATGCCGCCCAAAGTTAGTTTGAGCGAATCCATCACACTGTTTACCCTTTCGAGGGTGGGGGCTAGGTTCTTTTTCAGTTCTTCCACCACACCGGGTTTGTTGTGTATCCCGATGGTGTCGCCGTTCTGAAGGTATTCCGAAGAGGTGCCCAGCGCGATAGAAATAGTGGTAACGCCAAGGCCTCCCAGACTGGGGTTGATGGTGGCTTTGGAATCTTTTGGAATGAGGAGTTCTTTACTCATACGGAGCTCCACTACCACGCCGCTCACGTTTTTATCTTTTTCGCGCATCGTGGAAACGGCACCCACCTGCAAACCGTTGATCATAACGGGATTTGAAGGGGCCAGTCCGTCCACGTTGGGGAACTCCACGTAAAAGTTTGTTTTTTTATCGAAAAGGGAATTGCCTTTCAGAAAATTAAACCCAAGAATAAGTACCACGATGCCGATGGCCGTAAGTACACCTATTTTGGTTTCGTTTGATATGCGCATGGGTCAGTGCTTTCCTTATTGTATGGCAACAAATGTATAAAAATTGTGCCGCACGACCGTGAAAATGCAGTTAAATCGGTGATAGTCAACTTATTTTTTGGGCAGCGTTCCCTCTTTGGATACCGAAGGTGAATATGGGGAAGGAGGTTCGTTGCTGATAGGAGAACCAGTTTCCACACCGCCCACCTGTGAAGATTCCAGTTCTACCTTGTAGCGTTTGATGGCCGTGGCGATGCATTGGGCGATCTCCTGCTGGCCGGGTTCACTGTTCAGGTATTCTTCTTCTTCTTTATTAGAGATGTAGCCGGTTTCCACCAGAATGCTTGGCATCGCGGTGGCCTGAAGTACCCAGATGCCTACCGCGCGTTGCTTGATATCACGGCTGGCACGGCCCACTTTACGGAATTCTTCTTCCACATGGAGTGCAAGGGTCGCGCTTCTTTTAAAGAATTGTTTGGTTTTCAGACTGGCCATCACGATAAAATCCTGCGAATTTGGGTCGATGTCACCATATTTGGCCTGGTAATTCTCCTCCATTAACATGGGGGCGTTTTCGCGCAAGGCCACTTCTTTTTCATCATTTTTATGAGAACCCCAAATGTATGTTTCTGTTCCTTTGGCAGGGTTAGGAATGGTATAGTAGCGGTATTGAGGTACTTTACGGGTGTATTTTTTCTTGTTCTTCCAATACGTGGATGTTTTATATCCTGTAAGTTCTCTGCCTTTTTTTGCGGGTGCTGAGTTCACGTGAATGGAAACGAATAGATCGCCCCTGCTTTCGTTCGCGAAATTGGCACGGGAATGCAGGTCAGGGTAAATATCTGTGGTGCGGGTGAAAAGTATTTTGGTATTGGGCAATTCTTTCTTCAGCAGATCACCCAGCTTCAAACTAACAGCCAGGCATATGTCCTTTTCTTTGGAAAAACTGCCATTAGCCCCTCCATCGCTACCCCCGTGTCCGGGATCTATGATAATGGTGCGCAGCGCGTTGGCCCTGTTGGGAGATAAATTGTTCCTGAAAGAGATCGCGGTAACAATAATGGCCACCAATGCCAGACACAGACTGATTTTTTTGAGCATACCTAATCTTAATATTTACTTAAACCAAAAACTGGGGTATCGTTCACAACTTTATTCTCTTATTTTTGCCCCCACTGCATTATGAACAACCGTTGCAAAGTTAGTCCAATTTACATTTTTACCGGGATAATAGCCTTGCTTTTATCTGGAATAACGCTTAAATCTACTGCGGTTGTATCCAACAACGAGCCTTTTCGTAATTTTTTAACAGTCTTTCAACAGGATACTGTTCCACCGCCAACACTCAAAAGACCAACACTGCGGAACGGAGATTCTTCCCTGTTGCCGGTTTCAGGCAGACTCAATCTAAATGATACGATTCCTGTTAAAGGAGATTCACTGCGTGGAAAAGATTCCGTTGTACAAAAGATTGATACACTCGATATAAAGATATCCAGAGACTCTTTAGATGCTCCGGTGAACTACCAGGCGGAAGATTCCATCGTGTGGGACATCAAAAAGAACAAGGCCTATATGTATGGGAAGGGTGTGATCGAATACAAAGATGTAAACCTGACCGCCGACCGCATCAGTCTCGATCAGGCTACACAATTGGTTACCGCCACCTATACGCTGGACACCGCTGGCGCCCAGGTGGGCGTGCCCAAACTGAAACAGGCGGAAACGCCTTTCACCGCGGATACCATTGTGTATAATTTCAAAACACAACGCGGCATTACGAAAACCACGTTCACCCAGCAGGGAGAAATGTATGTGGCCGGGGAGAAGATCAAAAAGGTAAACGAGAACGATTATTTCGCCCTCCGTGCCACCGTTACCACCTGTAACTATGACCATCCGCACTTTGCCTTCAAGGCCAATAAAATGAAACTGGTGAACAAGAAGCTGGCCGTTACCGGCCCTATTCACCCGGAATTTGAAGGTGTGCCCATCCCGTTGTACCTGCCATTCGGCTTGTTCCCGATGTCGAAAGGTGGCCGACAATCCGGTATCCTCGCACCAACTTTTTCCACGAACGAACAGTTCGGCCTCGGATTGGAAGGATTGGGGTACTACAAAGTGCTGAACGATAATTTTGATGTAACCTTACTCACCAACGTATATTCTTATGGTGGATGGTCGGTGAACGTTCAGCCCACGTACAGGAAACGTTACCGCTACCAGGGTGGCATGACCTTCAGGATGCAGGATTTTAAAGTGAACTTCAAAGGCGACCCGGATTATACGCAAACAAAAACCTTCAACATTACCTGGAACCACAGTGTGGATGGAAAGGCCAGACCCGGACAAACATTTTCCGCCAGCGTGAACGCCGGTTCCACCAAATTCAACCAGTATATTCCCAATAACCCCACCGCCAATTTCAACAATAACCTTAACTCTTCCATCGCGTACAGCAAAACCTGGGAAGGCGTGGCCAACCTCACGGCCAGCGCCAACCACAACCAGAACGCCGTTACCAGGCTGGTACAGTTGAACCTGCCGGATATCGGTTTTACGGTCAATACATTGTACCCGTTCCAGCGGGAAGAAATGGTGGGACAGCCGAAATGGTACGAAAAACTCGGGGTAGGACTGAACACCAACTTCCGGAGCATGGTATCGTTTTATGATTCCGCGTTCAGCTTCCGCCAATTGATTGATACGTTCCAGTGGGGCGCTTCCCATAATGTGCCTATCACGCTTTCTTTGCCGCCGCTGGGCCCGTTGCAGATTGCGCCTTCCGTGAGTTTCGATGAAAGATGGTACGCGCAGGAATTCATCCGCCAATGGAACCCGACAGACGGAAAGGTGGATACCATCATCAACAAAGGATTCTATTCCGCCCGCCAGATGGCCTTCGGCCTGGGCTTCAACACCGCAATCTTCGGTACCAAAAACTTTAAGAACTCCCGGCTCGTGGCCCTGCGCCACGTAATACGTCCATCAGTTGGTTTGAACTATCGCCCCGATTTCCAAAAAGATAATTATTATACCTCCCAGGTGGATACCTCCGGCAGGGCACAGCGCTTCTCCCGTTTCGACGGAAGTATTTTCGGCGGCTTCGGCGAAGGTACTTTCGGGGGCATGAGCTTCGGTGTAGACAATAACCTGGAGATGAAAATCCGCTCCAAAAAAGATACTGGCGACGCAGCCATTAAAAAAGTGCGCCTGATTGACGGTTTTGGTTTCAATGGTTCTTACAACTTCATGGCCGATTCTTTCAAATTATCGGATATCAGTTTGTACATCAGGAGTACATTATTCGAGAAGCTGAACATCACCGCCAACGGAAACCTCAGCCCTTACAAAGTGGATGCCCAGGGATACCGGTTGAAAGAATACATGTGGGAAGGCCGTAAATTCTCTCCCGGCGCATTGGGCAGGATCACAGGCGGAAGCATCGCCATGAGTACCTCTTTCAGCAGCAAACCCAAAGACGATAAAAAGCAACAGACAAAAGAGGAAATGGAAGATGAACTTGGGCCATTGACCGCGGAAGAACAGCAGGCGCAGCTAGACTTCGCCCGCCGGAACCCGGGAGAGTTCGCGGATTTTAATATACCCTGGTCTATCAATACTTCTTTCTCCCTGAGTTTTCAGCGTGTACCCAAAACAGATTATTCCGGCTTCGAAACGGTAGTGAATTCCAACCTGAATCTCGGAGGAGATTTTAACCTCACGGAGAAATGGAAAATGGGCGCAAATACTTTCTTCGATTTCAAAACAGGCAAAATTCAGTCTTTCACCATGTTCATCACGCGTGAAATGCACTGCTGGCAGATGTCCATCAACATCACGCCCGTGGGTTTATACCGTTTCTTCAACATCACGCTTCAACCTAAATCGGGCCTGCTCCGCGACCTGAAAGTGAACCGTACCCGTTATTTCTACACCGGCTTCTGATATGCGCCACAATCCTTAATTTTAGGCATGTTCAAATCTATTGCAGGCAGGTTCTTCGCCTTGTGGGGCATGTTGTGGTTCATTGCCACCATGCTGCTTTTCTTTCCCTGGTTTCTGTATTGCAGGTGGTTTTTACCCGAACCGAAAAGAACTGCGGCCTTCATCAGCGCTTCCCGTTTGTGGATGGGTATCTATCTTCCAATGATCGGTTGCCCGTTGAAGGTGCGGGGTACATCGAATTTTCAAAAAGGTAAAAATTATATTGTCGTTTGTAACCACAATTCTTTGATGGACGTACCGGTCACTTCCCCCGGCATACCGGGTACGAACAAAACCATCGCCAAAAAAGAATTCGCTAAAGTTCCCCTGTTCGGCATCATTTACCAGTTGGGCAGCGTTTTGGTGGACCGGAAAAGTGAACAGAGCCGCAGAGATGGCTACCAGCAAATGAAAGCCGTACTGGAAATGGGCCTGCACATGTGCATTTACCCGGAAGGAACGCGCAACAAAACCAGTGAACCGCTAAAACCCTTTAAAGATGGCGCTTTCCGCCTTGCGCTTGAAACAGGGAAGCCGGTAATGCCCGCTTTACTTTACCATACAAGAGGGGTGATGCCCGCAGGAAAAATATTCTTCCTCTGGCCTCATCCGCTGGAAATGCATTTTCTTCCATCCATGAGTCCGGCCTCGGGAGAAAGCGTGAAAGCGTTCCGGGAGCGGGTGTTTGAAGTGATGAAAACTGAATTGATCGCGGCCGAAAAAAGGAAAAACTAAACTACCATTTTGCGGAACGGTAAAATTCGGTATATTTGCCGCTCCAAAAACGGACCGGTAGCTCAGCTGGATAGAGCAACTGCCTTCTAAGCAGTAGGTCATTGGTTCGAATCCAATCCGGTTCACAGGAAACCGCCTCAAAAGGGCGGTTTTTTTATACGCATGACAGAAAGGTGTGCGGGAAAAAAGTTATTTTGCAATATATGTACACGTTAAACGCAATCGTAAATATCCTGCAAAAGCACAAGCCGGAACTTCAAAAAAAGTATCCTATTGCACGGCTTGGCGTATTTGGATCATATGCCAGGGGAGAGGCCACTGAGCATAGCGATATTGATATTGCCGTTGACATTACCGGACCAATGGGGTTAAGTTTTATCCAAATGGCTGATGAAATTGAAGGGCTGTTCGGAATTAAAACCGATGTGGTGCCTAGCCGTTCCATAAAGCCCGCTTATCTACCCTATGTAGAAAAAGACATTATCTATGTCTAAACGTGTTCCTTCACTCGTGATCGGTGATATTTTACAATGCATCAGTCACATTCAGACTTATACCACTGATCTCTCATTTGATGATTTTTGTTCCAACTTTATGGTGGTGGAGGCATGTCTTTATAACATTCAGGTGATTGGTGAAGCTACGGCACATTTACCAGAGGATGTGAAAGAAGGAAATCCTCAAATTCCCTGGAGTCTGATCAAGGGAATGCGGAACAGGCTCATTCATGAATATTTTGGAACTGATCTTCCTGTAGTATGGAATGTAATCAGGAATGATCTGCCAGCACTTCAAACAGAAATGCTTGCTGTTTATAAGAAATTGCAGGCGCTTAACAGGTAGGTCTGCCCGCACAGGAATGCGTATCATTTACCATGTCTGTGCGATAAGGCACCAGATGCTGAAATTACCGTTCGCACACGGTCATAACATGGCACACAATCGCCTGGAAACATTATTACAAAAGATAACTGCATAAGCCATCTTCAAAAAAACGATCCCATGCCAGCAAAAAACAAACTATCCAACACAGAACTCCAACAACTCCTCGCCACCCTCAAATCCCGCTTCGAAAAAAACATGAACCGCCACAAAGGACTGGAATGGGCGAAAGTGGAAGAGCGGATCACAAAGCAGCCTGATAAAGCATGGTCGCTCCAACAAATGGAAGTTTCAGGGGGGGAACCCGATGTGGTAGGGTATGATAAAGCCGAAGGCACTTTTCTCTTTTTTGATTGCTCCGCGGAGTCGCCGAAAGAACGGCGGAGTTTGTGTTTTGACGATGAAGCGCTGGAGGCCCGGAAAGAAAACAAGCCCCAGGGCAGCGCCATCGGGATGGCCCATGAAATGGGGGTAGCGTTGCTTTCTGAAGAGGAATACCGTTTCCTGCAGGAACTCGGGAAGTTCGACCTGAAAACATCCAGTTGGGTGCAAACGCCCGCAAACATCAGGAAGCTCGGCGGCGCTCTTTTCTGCGACCGGCGGTACGATACTGTGTTTCTCTACCACAACGGCGTACAGTCTTATTATGCGGCCAGGGCGTTCCGTGCCTCGCTGAAAGTTTGAGGCGGGTAATTATTTTTCCAGCACCACGGTTGTAACGGAGCGTGCGGGCAATTCAACCGCTTGCGTGGCTTTAATGGGATATGCTTTCAGGTCATCCTCTTTCGATGTTACATATTTTGTAGCGCGTTTCACGCGACCCTTTCCCGAAATGTTCAGTTGCAACGATTGAACTGTATCGGTATAATTAATGAATACCGCCACCACCTGTTTATCTGACACATACGCGGAGGCCATCAGATGTTGCGCGGCCGCGAATTCATCTTTACCGTCGTTACGACTTGTTTGCACGCGCTGCATACCCGGACGGATAAACCTGCTGAAGTTTCCCATGGCCCATAATCCTTTGGTCTGGTAGAAATCTCCGTCGGTATGGGTGGCGTTTGGGCGCAGAGCAATCAGGAAATAGCGTGTATCAAATGCGGGATTGCCAGGTTCATAGCTGTTCCAGAGGTGCCAGGCCTTTGCATTGGCTACAGTCAGGTCGGTATGGATCACTTTAGCCAGGAACAGCGCGCAATCCATGGCGCTTCTTCTTCCCCGGATTCCTTCCCGGAAACTTTCGCCCAGCATGGAATATTCAGTTTGCCAGTAATCTACGCCGTAGGCAAGGGCGGTATCTTTCAACGCCTGCCGGATGCGGATGCGGTTTGTATCGCCTCCATCAGTAAAGTAACTGTGTCCGCCAATAAATGGCGCCATGTGTGTAAGTTTTGAAACGTTCAGGGCGCTTTTCGGGTTAAAAAAAGTCTGTATCTGCGTACCCGCGCGGCCTTTATTTGTATAGAGGTAATCCAGCATGCCCGCTTCGGTGATCATGATGCGGGAACTGAGTTGCTGCGCGGATAGCGCACTGTCAAGTGCTGTTATGACTTTATATATTTCTCCATTGTACCACGGACTTCCTTCCTGGCTGGCCTGCCCCGGTTTATTGCTCCAGTCCCATTGTGGTTCATTCACCGGACTGATGTATTTAAAGTTGATGCCTTCCTGCTGGAAGTGCTTCAGCACATCCGCAAGAAATCCCGCGTAAGCGCTGTATTTGTCGGGACGAAGGTTCGAGGTGAAATCTTTTTCCGTTTTAAATCCGCGTCCGTTTCTCGTAAAATGCACGGGTGGCGTATTGGAAAAAGCGATCAGGTTTTCAACGCCGTAAGTTTTTGCTTTTTTTACAAACCACAGGTAACCCGATTGTTTGCTCCAATCGTAGGAGCCATCCGGGTTTTGAAAACTTTCCACTCTTTTCCTGAAATCTTTGATACCGCTGCTGTCGCCCTGTTCAGCGGTTCCGCCACCAATGTTGAAGCGCCAGGCGGAGAGACCGATTCCTTTAGGGGTGCCGTTTTGATCCATTTCTTTGCTGAAGAGCCATTCCGCGATCTGTTCTTTTTTTCCTTCGGGCCAGTGCTTGCCGATGCCTTCAGAGAACCAGCAGCCGGAGGCGCCGATGTTATCTACGACCTGCTCTTTACGGTCGGTGTGAATGGTAAAACGGATGGCTTTGTTTTGCTGCGCGAAGCCTGTTGCCGGTAAGATAAGAAGGGGTAGTAAGGGTAATCTCATTGTAATACAATTCTGAAACATTAAATGTAAAGAAAATGACGGGATAACGGGTTGAAAGAAAGCGGGCGTATCTTTTTAATGGATACGCCCGCTCAGGGAAGGTTTAATCATGTAATTATTCCTTATAGAAGCTGAGGGATACTTTTCTTACTTTGTAATAGCTTCCGGTATTGGGCATGTTCGCTACGAAGCCGATACATACATTGGTTGGTTCATCAACCCTGAACTCAATATATGGGGTGGCTGTTGCGGAAACCGTTGAGAAGTTGAGGTAGTATGTTGCGGAGGTGATGTCTGCAAAGTCGGGCAGGGTAGCGGCTTTGTTTACCACCAGGTATTTGGTGCCCGCTGCGCCGAGGTCGCTCATGTGCGAGGTAAAGCGCCATTTACCGGCGAATGGAAGATGCACCACCTGGTATATTTTCCCGTTTGGCACAGCGGGTAATCCCCATCCGCCTTCCATGGAAAGATGACCGGCATTGTTTCTAAGTTCCCATCCGCCATTTCCTCCCGATGCGTTTTTCACATCTGCGGAAGTGGTCCAGTCGGCCAAAACGCCCCATCTTGCGCCATCCCATGAAGCCCTGTTAAAGGGGGCGCCCGGGTTCTTTACATATTGCGCGGAAACATCTATCCATGCCGCCCCGGATATGGGCTGATAGCTTTGGTAGGGAGTTAAGAAAGTGTCTATGGCGTTTTTGGCGGGCAGAAAATAAGTTCTGTACAGTACTTCGGAACCATATTTATGATTGGGCAATACACCTTCCGATTCTGTATTGGGAAGGAGCAGTGGAACCCTTGTGGAAGCGCTGTCGCCATTAACCGTGAGGTAACGGATTTCAGTAAGGATCGCTTTGGTGGCGGTGTCCATACCTCCAAGCACTACTACAGTTTCGAGTTGGGGATTCAACTTACTTTCCTTGATAGCCCTGTTGCTGATGGATTCCTGGAACCTGGTTCCGAAGGCGGCGACGCTTCCGTAAAGTGATACGGATTTATTACCCGAGGCATCGAACGTTACGAACTCAAAAGATTGTTCACCCTCCGGTACATTGGGGATGGTCTTGTATACGGCAGTGCCCAGTTCTCCTGGTTTTACCGTAAAGGTTGCGGAATCCGCTTTCGCGCCCCAGTAAACGCGGAACATCGTAACGCGGGGATCGTTATTCAGGAAGGCGGTAAAGCCCACCCTGTTCTTACCCGGATACATGTGCACGCTGTCTATTTTCCCGGTGTACACGATCTCCCCGTTGGGAACGTATTTTTCTTTGTACTCATCCATTTTGGAGCAGGACAGTGCCATAGTGCCGGCTAGCGCCACAAACAGTCCTTTCCGGAAGTATTTTGATATGGTAGATTTCATCTTGAATAGTTGTTGTTGGTTACCTAATGATTAGCGTGGATCGCCATATACCTGTACTTCAGCGAGCGCGAGGAAATAAGAACCGGCCCAGTTTTGAAGGCAACGGATGCGTACGTACCTCATTTTGGGTACATCGGAGCGAAGGTCCCAGTTGAAGCCCGCGAAGCCAATGGTTCTGTCTTCGTTCGTTGATTGTCCGTAAGGCAGGCCGGAAGGTTTTTTCTCTTCACACTCCGCGAGTAAGGTCCAATTGTTGAAACTGCCGTCCAAAGGAGGGTTGGCGCTGCCCCATATTTCAAACTTCCTTGGGTTTCCGCCATAAAAGAAGCCGCGTCCGGAGTTCAGGTATTCAGGATAATCCCATATCACGATCCGGCTGAGTTGCGCCAGCTTTCCCACATCAAAAGTGATCACGGATGGTTTTCCCTCATCTTTTGTAATGTTTACCATCGGCCATCCTTCCGTATTGCCATCCCAAAGGTTGGCGACCCTGTTGGAGGACCAGGCGGAAGGCGCGTCACCGGGGAGGTTGTACTCACGGTAGCCGTTTTTAGGCAATGCGGTTTCGTAAAATGGCGTAAGTGTTTTAAACAAAGTATCCGTAATGTTCATAAACCGATCCCGCACATAAATCGCCAGTTTTTTGGGAAGGGTGTCCATGCCCCTGATGGCGGAGTTGATGCTGTCAAGACTGGTATAAATGCCTGAATAGGGGAACCATTGCCCAACGGAGTCAATCATCACCTCAATGGCGAGATCGTACTTGGAAGGGTTTTTTGTTTTTACCCTGATGCCGGCAAAGTCTGGCAGTACTTCCATGTTTCTGAAAACGCCCCAGATGGGGTTTTCCAGTGGTTTTACCTGTACGGTTACCGGATCGGAGGCTACTTCGGCTTTGTTCACCACGTAAAGTTTTACGTCGTGTTGCAGTGTATCGCCGAATCCGTCGGCTACCAGGAATTTTTCATAAATGCTTGCCTTCACTTCCCGCATTCTGCCACCGCCCAGATCGTATACCGCTTTTACATAAGCGATGTCGGGAATATTGGGCACATTATAGCCTATGATCGCCTTAGCGCTATCGTTTGTTACCGTGATCGCTGAAACGGGACCTGGTGTTCCGCTGCTTGGGGTGAGCGGGTCGTTAAATGCTTCTTTTTTTGCGCACGCGATGGCCAGTATGCTCATGGAGCCTACCAGGATCGCGGGCAATATATTGCGTAAGTTCATATTCAGGTTTGATTTTCGGTTGAAGAATTACCATCCGGGGTTTTGCACCAGGTTGGGGTTTACGGAAAGGTTGTACAGCTTGATGGGCCACAGGTAGTCACGTGGCGATACAAACCGCTGCTGGTAGAGGGTTCTCACCTGGTAATAGGTGTCGTCCGTTGTACCCGTGATGGTCCATCCCTTTACCGGTTGGTTCATTTCGAACGAAGCGTCTTTCCAGCGGCGCAGGTCCCAGAAACGACTTCCTTCAAAAGCCATTTCGATGGCTCTTTCCCTTTTGATGATTTCCCTTCTGCCGTTTTTAGTGGTGTACTTGGTGGGGTTGTTGGAGTACTGCCCCCATGAAACCTGCACGGTGGGAATACCTGCACGCTCCCTTACTTTGTTCAGGTAGTCGCACACCTCATTCTGTGCGCCATCCGCTTCATTCAGCGCTTCGGCATAAAGCAGGTATAGATCAGCCAACCTTACTTCCGGCCACTCATAACCACGAACAGTGGTACCGTTTTCGGTGAAGGAGAAGTTCCAGTCTACCAGCTTTTTGATAAAATACCCTGTCTGGTTGATGCCTCCGCCAATATCGGTGCCGCCATACTGGTTTGCTTTGGCTTTCATCACATAGGTACCGAGGTCGGATTGTGTAGGACTGCTGTAAAGGTACCAGGTACCGCCATCGAAGCCCAGGTCGGCATAAAAACGGGGTTCTCTGTCGAAGTTGAGCCTGGCCGTTTTATACGCTGGTTCAATCAGGTATTTTTCACTGTCAACGGCTACGCGCAGCCCGTATTTGGTGTTAAAATCCAGGGTTTTGTCTTCGTTGATGGGGACGCCGTTTTTCGTATAGAACATTTCAGCCATTTTCATCGTAGCACTGAACATGGCCCTCATATTGGTATTGGAAGCCGCGGCTGTTGTGAGTCTTCCCATACATGTTTGTTGCAACCTGCTGGCGAGTCTGCCGGAATTTCCCCATATCTTTTCAACGTTCCATCTGTCGCATACCGCCTGCCGGATACTCAGCTGTGTTTTGGTGTGTTCCGTAAGCTGGAACGATGTGGCGGGGAATTTGTAAAGGGCGAATCCCTGTAATTCGGCTTCCTCAATTGCTTCTTTACAAGCCTGTGCGGCCTTTACCCATTTTTGTTGATCGTATTCGTTGTTGAACAAAGGGGTGCCGTCGTGGTTTTTGGCGGAAGCCAGATCGGGGTTTCCGTTAAAAAGGGGACTGGCCGACAGTACAAGCACACGGGCCTTGATGGCTTTCGCGATGGGAACGGTGATGCGCCCCAACTCCGTGTTTCTGTCCGCGATAAATGCAGGCAACGAAGGGATGGATTCGTCGATCAGTTTTACGATGTAGTTCACGCAACTGTCGAAGGGCACACGGCTCACTTTCACTTCGTCCGCTTCCGCGAATACGGGAATGTTCTTATCCATCAATGGGAAAGCGCCATACATGCGCAGCAGCAGGAAGTGGTAATAAGCCTTCAGAAACTTCACTTCCCCCAGCCATCTTTCCCTTTCGGAACTGGAGAGGTCCACTACTTTATTAAGGTCGGAAACATTCTCCATGAAAATGTTGCATTGCCTGATGGCCTGGAAGGTATTCACGCCGTACCTGCTGCCATCCCAGTAGTTTACATGAGGTTCGGTTACGTTCTGGTAGCCTCTTCCGATGCTCCAGCTCCATATTTCGGTATCAAATTCCCTGTATTCTGAAGGGAACCAGATTTCGTCTCCACCCAGAAAGCCTACGTTTCCTTGCGGATCAGCGTTATTCGGGAGATAGGAATAGCAGGTGGCCAGGTATTTCTGCGCCTGGGTTCTGAGTGAAAAGGCATGGTCTATCGTAGCCACGTTATCGGGAACAATGTCCATATATTTTTTGCACGACGTCAAAGCGAGCGCGGTGCAAACGGATGCGATCAGTATATTTTTTCCTTTGAACATTTCTGTTGATTTAGAGATTGAAGTTGATACCGGCGTTGAATACACGTTGCACAGGGTAGCCGAGACCGTTACCGCCCATTTCCGGATCCCACATGTCGAAGGCGCTCCATACATGTAGGTTGCTTCCGTTCAGGTAAACCCTTGTCGTTTTTAAGCCGATTTTTTTAAGCAGATAAGTGGGAATAGAATAGCCTACTTCCATGTTTTTCAATCTGAGGAAAGAACCGTCTCTCATCCACCAGGTGGAAGTGAGGTTGTTGTTGTCGATAAACTGGTTGCTGAGGCGTGGCCAGAAGGCGTAACTGTTCCTGTTGTCTTCACTCCAATGATCGTTCGCGATGGTATTAAGCAATCCATTCTGTGAACCGCCGTTTCTTACGAAGGGAGAGATGTTTTGCGGGTTGATAAAGAAAGATGACCTGGCTGAGCCCTGGAACATGACGCTGAAGTCGAAGTTGCCATAACCCACAGATCCACCGAAACCATAAATGATCTCAGGTGTGGTGGGAAGTCCGATGGGTACCACATCATTGCTGGTAATCCTTCCGTCTTTGTCCACATCATGGTACTTAATGTCGCCACCCATTACATTCTCATACGGTGTTCTTGGGGTATTCAACACTTCTTTTTCATCATAGAAGAGACGTTCCGCAATATAACCGTAAACCTGTCCTATCCTTGCGCCAAGTCTGTACAGGTTGGCGAGTTGCGGACCATATTCAGGCTCGTCGTAAGCTGTTATTTTTCCTGTGGCGTAGGTGAGGTTGGCGCGTCCTTCCACCCATATTTTTTTACTGATGGTTTTGTTGTAGTTCATCAACAAGTCTACACCCTTCACCTCTGTTTTTCCTACGTTCGCCGAAACGCCCGCCTGAAGGCCCATTGTGGTGGGGATATAGGACCTGGGCATTAAGAGTTGTGACCGTTTGTTTTTGTAGGCGTCCACCGTAAAAGTGAGCGAGTTCATTATTGTAAGGTCCATGCCGATGTTCAACTGTCGGGATTTTTCCCAGGTAATCCTTGGGTTGGCGTATCGGTCAATGGAAATACCGTTCAGGCGAAAATCATAATCAAGTCCGAAGTTATAACCGTAATTACCATTGTCCATGTTTACTCTGGACATGTAGAAGAACCTGTCGTTGGCACTGCCGATCTGGTCGTTTCCAACCAGTCCATAGGTACCCCTCAGCTTCAGGTTAGTGATTTTGTCGGCCAGATTGTCGAAGAATTTCTCATTGGAAACGTTCCAGGCCAGGCCTATGGAGGGGAAGAAACCAAAACGCTTGGATGCCTTGTCGAATTTCTCAGATCCGTTGTAACCGAAATCAAACTCCGCCAGGTAGCGCCGGTCGTATCCATAAGTGAAACGTCCTGAAACGCCCAGGTTCCTGGCTGGCAGGCTGGCCTCAAGGGTAGGCGCATTGCCGGTAAGGTAATTCCTTAAAATACCGATCACCATACCCGACACTTCATGATCGTCGTTGAATGTTCTGTTGTAGTTCAACGCCGCTTCCGTATAAAAAATACTGTTCACCATTTTGTAGCCTTCTGAATACCCTAAGAACTCGGTTCCCTGGGGGTTTATCGGGTTGGGGCCGCCCGCATTCAAGACCATGAGGTCGTCGATATTACGGTCATCGTAGGAGAGGGCTTTATAATAGAACGGGGTATAGCTCCTGGTCATGTCGAAGTAGCCGTATCTTCTGGTGTACGACATCAGGCGTCCCGAAAGGCCCGGGGTAATACCACCCATATCCTGTTTTACTTCCACCTGCACCTGAAGCGTAGAGGCATTGCTTTGCGCAAAACCAGACATCATATTCGCATAGGGGTTGCTGTACATGGTAGGGTTGGATAGCCCTGGAATAGTGCTGTTCCCGAACAAAGGGTGTTTAATGTGGGGAAGGTATTCCTGCGGATAAATAGCGGGGAACATCACGGGGTTCGACCAGATCGCCTGGTTGAATACCCTTTGTCCGCCGCTTCCCATAGTGCCATCGCTTCTTCTGTCGCCTATCGGACCATTGTAATCGTCAAACTGTCCGTACATTCTTAATGCGGCAGACGTGGTATTGGTTACTTTCAGGTCGATGTTGGAACGAACGGAATAATTCTTCAGTTGAATGTTGTTGTTGAAACCATTCAATTTGTTTTCTTTCAACAGGCCATTGTCAACGTTGTAAGTTCCTGCTATGTAATAGCGGGCCTTGGCCACGCCGCCTGATACGCCGAAGTTGAAGCGCTGGTTGATGGTATAATCATCAATCAGCATATCGATCCAGTTGTTGTCTGGATACAGCAGCGGGTTGTCTCCGGCAATTGTTCTGTTGATCTTGGTTTGTGAGTACGGCGCGCCTCCTGGCGCATCTCTGGTGAGCGCGGCCTCGTTGGCCATGTTCATATACGTGATATTGTCCGTCAGGTTAAAGTTCCTGGTATTGGTGGAAAGAGAGTTCTCGAACCTTCCGGTTAGTGTGGTGGTGCCTGCCACACCGGTTTTGGTGGTAATAATCAGTACCCCATTTGCGCCCCTTGCGCCGTACACAGCCGCGGCTGTGGCATCTTTCAGCACGGAAAAGGAGGCGATATCATCGGGCTGTAAACGGGCCAGGTCGTTGTTGGTAGATTCCACGCCATCAATCAGGATCAGCGGATCTACTTTACCGGCACCGAAAGAACCCAGTCCGCGGATAAAGAAGGATGCGTTGTCCGACCCCGGTTCTCCGGTTCTTTGGTAGGCGATCACACCGGAAACCCTTCCCGCAAGCATGTTCGTGAGGTTGCTGGTGGGGCCCTTCAGTTCTTTGGGATCAACGGAAGTGATTGAGCTCACCAGACTGGTTTTTTTCTGGGTACCGAAACCAACGCTTACCACCACGTTTTCCATCGCCTGGTAATCGGTGGTCAGTTTAACATCAATTTTATCGTTTCCCTGGATGGGCTGCTCCAAAGTCTGGTAGCCCACGCTTGTGAATACCAGAGTGCCGTTGGCCGGCGCTTTAATGGAGTACACGCCTCCGGGGCCAGAAACAGCGGAACGTCCGGGGTTCGCTTTTACTGTAATGGTAACACCTTCCAGTGCGGAGGAGTCGCTCCGCACCTTACCAGTTATGGTAATCTCGGTTTGGGCCGAAGCATTCAGGTTGGCAAGAAAAAGGAAGAGCAGGAAGAAAAAACTTCCTTTCCCCATCTTGCGGGATAGTCGTTTTTGGATCATAAACAGTGGGTTTTGAAATGAAATGATTGAGGGTTTTTGGTTTATATTAAAGCAATCGATGCCTGAAAATTGCACTATATTAACTTGTTGTCATAGGGGGTAGATCGCAGAAAAAAGGGGATGAATCGGTAATTCAGCCCAGGCGTGTTATTTTCTCAGTAGCTGCTGGGAAGGCCGTCTTTTTTCATACCCTGAACAATCAGTACATTGGTGATGTACAGCATTTCCTGGCCATTGTCTTCGTTTGCGCCGTTGATGCCGTAGGGCCAGAAATGCATACCATCCCCTTTAATGGTTTCGGTTGTACTTCCTGTCATGAAACGAAGCATCTTATTGGCATTTTTGCCCTGGTATACCCCTCCCTGAATGAGTTGGTTCCATACCGCATGTGTACCAACTCCAACCGTGTGGGCGAGTTCATGCAAGGCCGTACCCGTTCTTTGGTAACTCGTGTTAGGGCCAAAGCGGACATTTCCGGCAATGGTGGCATCGGCCGTTTGTACGCCCGGATTGTAATTCACGGTAAGGTGCTTGGTGATGGAAGTGTAATTGTTGTAATAAACCAACGCTTCATCGAACGCGGCTTTTATTCTGGCATAGGCCGCTTTTTCATCATCGGTCGGGTTCGCGTTTTGGTTCAGGGTGTAGGTTACATTGCCGCGCGCGATGGTGGACACCGTAACATCGGCGCCATATACTGTTGTGCCGTAGGTGTTCGTGCCATAACTTCTGATGTGGTAAGTAGTGGATGGCTCCAGGTTGGAAAAGCGGAGGAAAAGATTCTGATCGTTACTGCTGGTCGCGGCGATTTTGGTATCCGCGATGGTTGGATTGGGGTTTTTGCTCAAACAAATACCCACTTCCCGCATGGCGATGCCTTTGGTATCTACCACTTTGCCCGCGGCGAAAAGGGTGGTGGCCCCGCTGGCGAAGATGGTGTCCGTGAAAAGTTCGGCCTGGGGTACACGGGTTGTGGTGAACTGAATGTCTTTGGAATAGGATGTACCCTTGCTGTTGGTGGCATATCCCCGGACAAAGTAAGTAGTGTTGGGGGATAATTGTTTCAGGTCCACTGTAAACCGGCCGCTGGTCAGGTAGCTGGTGGCCGTGGTTTTGTTTTCCGTTGGGGTGGCGGATGTGCCGAAAAGAACGCCGCGGTCGGCAAGCGCTTCTCCGCCATTGGAGGGTACGTTGCCGTAAAAAGTGGCCCCGGCGGTGGTGATGTTGCGAACACTGTCGGCGGTAATGGAGGGTAGGGTTAGCTCCGGCGTTACCGTGCCGGGGTCGTTGGTTCCGCCGGTTTTTTTGTTACAGGCGTAAATGCAGCCTACGGCTACGGCCGCAAGTAATGGCAGGTGCAAAAGTTTTTTCATAACTGTTTGTTTTGGTCAATGGATGAATCAGCCAATGCAAAATGCACAGTTATGGAGCGAAGTTATAGGGGGTGAATGTTCAAAAAAGGGGGGTGTAATAGTAAAAATCACCCGGAAAAAGCGGGTATGGACTTTAGGGCCTGTTCACGGCTTTCTCGTTCACCTGGTAATTTTTTCCGAAAGTATGGTGGTAACGCTTCCGGTATTCAGAGGGGTTCATCCCGAAAAGTTTCGCGAACTGGGTCCGGAAATATTTACTGTCGCCTATGCCTACCTGGAAAGCGGCCTCGTTCACATTGCAATCTGTGGTAATCAGTAATTCGGCCGCCTTGCGCAGTCGGAGAAAACGAAGGAAGCCGTTGATGGATTGTCCCGAAACATGTTTCACTTTTTTATACAGGTTGGAATGGCTCATGCCCATTTCGCGCGCGAATTGTTTAATGGAGAAGTCGTCTTTGTCGAAATTCGCTTCCACAATTTCGATGCACTTCTCGAGGAAGATTTTGTATTCTTCAGAAATGGACAGGTTGTTCCTTTGCAAGGTCACTTCGTTGTAGAAATACTTCTGAATATTGTTCCTGCTTTTTAATAAACTCGCCACCCGGGCCAGCAGTAGTTCTTTTTCAAAAGGTTTGGTGATGTAATCATCGGCGCCGCATTCCACGCCTTTCAGTTTAATTTCCGCGGAGGAACTACCTGTAAGCAGGATGAGTTGGATGTGGTTGAGTGTGGGATCTTCCTTAATGGCCGCGCAGAATTCAATACCGCTCATTTCATCCATCACGATATCGCTGATGATGATATCTGGTTGGTATTGCCGCGCCATGGCCAGCCCTTCTTTTCCGTTGGTGGCTTCCAGTATCCTGAAGTTTTCGTGGAAAACCTGTTTCAGGTAGGTGCGTATGCCTTCATTGTCGTCCACAACCAGTATGCTGTGTCCCGAGTTGATCAGTGTACTGATGCCAACTTCCGGCGGCGGCAGTTCTTCTTCAGCATGCAGTATTGCTGGTTCTTCCTGAATGGAAAGTTCCTGTAACAATTCTGATTGTTGTACTGAAGAATCCTTGATTTGTGTTGAGGAGAAATGGGCGCGGCCTTTCGGAATCGTAAGGGTGAAACTTGTTCCTTTTTCTGGGACAGAAGTGAAACCGATGCTTCCTTTATGCGCTTCCACAAAACTTTTCGCGAGGAAGAGGCCAATGCCGAAACCAGCTTTGGTGGCGGGGCTGGTTTGTTTAGACTGGTAGAATCTCTCAAACAACCGCGCACTTTCTTCCTCCGGAATGCCGCATCCGGTATCCGCTACAACTAGTTCAGCTTCGTTTTCCCGCTCAGACAACATTATTCGGATACGCCCGCCCGGCGGCGTAAACTTCATCGCATTGGAAATAAGGTTGAAGATGGCGATTTCAATTTTTTCACGGTCCCCGTATATTTCCAGTTCCTGTATAGCGCTTTCGAAACTGTATTGCAGTTCCTGCGTTTTGGCTTGTTGTGAAAAACAGAGGAACACTTCTCTGCAAACGTGCACCATGTTGAGTTTCGCTATGCGAAGGTCGTCGGCGCCGCTGTCCGCTTTTTTGAAAAGCAGGAGTTGGTCCACCAGACTGAGCAATCTTTTACTGTTTCTGAAAGCCATTTTCATGCCCGCGGTTTCCAGGCTGTTGCCCTGTTTCTGCAGCAAATCCTTTATCGGGTTGATGATTAGCGTGATGGGTGTTCTGAATTCGTGGGCGATATTGGTAAAGAAATCGAGTTTCCGGCGATTGATTTCCTGTTCCCGTTCCGCGTTAAGGTGCGCGAGTTTTACTTCGAAAGCCAGTTTGGCCTGCCGGCTGCTGAAGCGCAGGTACATCGCGAGGATGCTTACGGCAATGGAAACATAAAGTGTCCATGCCCACCAACTCCGGTACCAGGGCGGCAATACTTTGATGGAAATGAGTTTTTCATTGCCCGTCCAGGTACCACCTGGATCGGTTGACCTGATGCGCAAAGTATATGATCCTTCTTCCAGGCGGCTGTAATGCGCCGTTCTCAGTTTGCCGGAATGGTTCCAGTGTTTATCCCAGCCTTCCAGGTAATAGGCGTAAGCGATCTGATCGGGGTTGTTGAATTCCGGCGATGCGAAGTCAATGGATAAGATCGCCTGGTCGTAAGGTAGTTCGAGTTCACTCAAAGTGTACATCACCTGGTTTCCGGTGAAACTGCTGTTTTGCGCTACCGTTTGGTTGTTGATCCGTAAATCTGTGATCACAATGGGAGCGGGGGAATAACTGAGTGCGATACTATCCGGATCGAAATAATTCATTCCCTTTAGCGTGCCGAAAAAAAGTTGTCCCGATGGTGCTGCGAAAGCCGCGTTATAGATGAACTGGTTCGATTGGAGGCCATCGGTCTGGAAGTAATTCGTGATCTTTTTTGTGTCGGTATTCAACCTTGATAATCCGTTAAAAGTAGTTAGCCAAAGGTCTCCGTTTTTATCTTCCACGATGTTCAATACCGAGTTGTTGGCCAATCCGTTTTCTTCCGTAAATGCTTCAAATTGTCCGCTGTTCCTGTCAAAAAGCAGCAATCCGTTTCCTTCGGTGGCGATCCAGCACCTTCCTTTTTTGTCTTCGCGGATGGCCCGTACAGGGGCTTCAGTATTGTAAAATTGGTGTTTGCCACTTTTTTTGTCGATCCTGATGAGTGCTTCGAAGTTGCCCGCCCAAAGTTCACCTTTACGGTCTTCTGTAATACAGAGTATGTCCCGAAGGCTTTGATCATATACTTCGAATGTATTGGTGCTTTTATTGAAGGTGAACAGGGCACCTGTTACCGTTCCCGCCCATAGTGTTCCGCTCTTGTCTTCTAAAAGTGTCCATACGTTTCCTTCGTAGGTGCGCGCCTGTTTGTTGATGAAGGTGTAGTTGGTAAACCGACCGCTCTTCGCATCAAATTTATCAACACCTTTGCCATACGTACCCACCCATACGTTTCCGTCCGAGGTTTTGCGTATGGCAGTGATTACGCTGCTTGAAAGGCCGTTCTTCCCGTTAAAGGTTTTGAATTTGTTTGCCGCGGGTTCCCAAAGGCATACCCCGGCGCCTTCAATGCCAATCCAGTATTTTCCGTTGCCATCATATTCAAAGCAGGATACAAAATTCCCCGGTAAACTGTTGGGGGTATCAGGCAGATGCTCAAGTGAACCGAATATTTTTTTTCCTTTCTGCCGGCAGAACAGCCCCTGCTGTAAAGTGCCCACCCATTTGTTTTCCTTTCTATCTATATAAATAGCTGAGACAAAATCGCCGTGGATATCTTCCAGGTCAGCGGGCACATGAATGTTTTGCGCTTCGTTAAATGCATAAATGCCGCCGCCATCTGTTCCCATCAGCAGGCGTTGCGGGGTTTGATAGAAACAGAGAATTCTTTCTCCTTTAGGTGAAGGGTAGCCCAGCGAACGAACTTTGTTCGACTGAATATTATAGCTGTACAACCTGTTTACCAAAGCGATAAGCACATTACCTTTCCCATCGGTTTCCATCAGCGAGCAGGTGGTGAGCGTAGTGTTCAGGATGGTGATTTCTTTGGTGGAGGGATTATATTTTCCTATTCCCATCTGGTACACCAGCACCCATATTGTGCCATCCTTATCTTCTTTCAGTCCGTTCACCTGAACGTCGTATACCATGCTGCCGTTACCCGATTTTACCGGTACCTGTTCCAGCAGGCCCGATGCATTATTGTACCGCAACAGCCCTAATGATTGTGGCGCTACGAGTATTTCACCTGTTTTCGTGGCGAGCACTTCGTTTACCGGAATGCCTTTCAGCGCCTTCTTTGGCGCATTCTTCAAACCTGTAGCATAGTATACGGGTGAAAAACGCTGTGTGGTGTTTGAAAAAGTACAGAGCCCTTTTTTAGTGGCTATCCAGAGGCGGTCCGATTTGTCTTCGGTAATGGTGGTGATCTTGTTGTTCACCAGGGAGGTGGTGTCGTTCAGCCGGTGCCTGAAAATTTTGCAGCCATAACCGTCATACCGGTTAATACCATCGTAAGTGCCGATCCACAAAAAGCCAAACCTGTCCTGGTAAATGCTGGTGATGGTGTTGTTGGAAAGGCCTGATTCAATACTTAAATTTCTGACTGAAGTGGGAGGAGTACTCTGGGCATGATGTACACAAAATACTAAGGACAACAGAACTAAAAATGTTCTTTTGCCTGATTGTAAGCAGTTTTTGGTATAAGAAATACGCATCATGATCCCTCCATTTGCAAGAAAAGGTTTAATTACAAAATGGGGTTTGCGGATTTTAAGGGATAATTACCATTTAATAACCTTTTTTAACATGGAATGGACAATACTATTGGCGCTAGTTCTTTCCTGCATAGTCATAATTTACCATCCATTGTACGCCGAACCGGTCGTAGAAAAGGCCGAACAGCGCGCCCCAGAAAGTTTTTTCCAACGGAATAACCACCACGCCTTCCCGGGAAAGTGCGTTATAAATACGTTTTACCTCGGTTTCGCTAGAGGTGCTCACCGAAACGGCCATGTTCTGCCCCATGACCAGTTCGCCGAAGGTGGAAGGGGCATCACTTCCCATCAGAATAGTACCATTTCCAATCGGAAGTGATACGTGCATCACTTTGTTCCCCTCTTCTCTGCTCTCATTTTCAACAGCGTTGAACCTGATAAAATGGATAAAAGTTCCCCCGAATACTTCCTTATAGAAAAGAAAGGCGCTGGCGCAGTTGCCGTTAAAGGTGAGATAGGGATTTACCGCTGCCATGGAAGTCGCAGTTTTTTAGTGAACGGTAAATTTAGAGCGGTTACCATTTTTAATGTGGTGCTAAACTGACAAAAATGAGGTGAAATGCGACTGCGGGTAAAGTTGGAACCGTTTGATTATATAGACTATAAAGTCAATTTAACCCTCTATTATCGGTGATTTACCCCCGTTGCTCTGGGCGTATCTTTGCGATATTTGCGTCAGCTTAAAAATAACCATCTGAATAATAATAAAGTGAAGGCGGGAAAGACTGCTGATTGAAAGGCAAATGGTTTCAGTATTTTTTCCGCCTGACTTAAATTTAAGTATGAATGATATGCTGCCGGAAATGAAAAAAAAGTTCAATACAATAAAAATTGAAGGCTTATTCGGGCTATTCATCCTTGTCTGTCTTTCGCTTAGCTATACGCAGCAGGTTTGTGCTACGGAAAAAACACAACCTGGTTTTTGGATTACATCCCCTGAAGAACAAGTGAACGCACCCAACACCTGGATCGCTTTCAGAAGAGATTTTACATTGGAAAAGAAACCGCAACATGCCGAAGCCATTATCGCTGCCGATACCAAGTACTGGCTTTGGATAAATGGGAAACTGGTGGTATTTGAAGGCGGACTAAAACGCGGCCCCACACCCTCCGATTCCTATTATGATAAGGTTGACCTTGCGCCGTACCTTAACAAAGGCGATAACGCCATTGCTGTTCTGGTCTGGCATTTCGGAAAAGATGGCTTCTCTCATATCAACAGCGGAAAGTCAGGACTTCTTTTCAGCATGCAATCTGGCCGCTTTAAACTAATCAGCGACAAAAAATGGGTTTGTCGTATCCATCCCGCTTATGGTACAGCAGATGGGCCCTCTCCGAACAGCCGTTTGCCGGAATCCAACATCAGGTTCGACGCGGCAAAAGATATTCCGGATTGGCAGGTCTTACCCGTAGCCAATCTTTACGGCTTTCAATCCGCAAAGGAAATCGGAAGTCCGGGTGATGCGCCTTGGAACAAGCTGATAGAACGCCCGATTCCCCTTTGGAAAGATTTCGGCATAAAGTCATTATCGTTTGAACGCCGCACCGGCTCAAAGGTAGATACCATCATTGCACGCCTGCCCTATAACATGCAGATGACTCCAATCATTTCTGCGGATGACCAATTGGGCGGAAATCTGATTGGCATCGCCACCGATCACAGCCGAAGTGGTGGAGATGTGAACCTAAGTGCTGCATACGTTACAAAGAAGGGATACCAGGAATATGAATCTTACGGCTGGCTGAATGGTGAAAAAATAATACTCACCGTGCCCGCCGGGGTCAGCATACTTTCGGTTAAATACCGTGAAACTGGTTTCAACACGGAAATAACGCAAAGCTTTCATTGCAGCGATGAATTTTATAACCGGTTCTGGAAAAAAGCGTCACGTACCTTGTATGTGAATATGCGCGATAATTATTTCGATTGTCCCGACAGGGAACGCGCCCAGTGGTGGGGAGATGTTGTATTGCTGATGGGTGAATGCTTTTATACGGCTTCCGTTTCCACGCATACCCTTATGCGCAAAGCGATCCGTGAATTGGCTGCCTGGCAGCGTCCTGAAGGTCAGCTGTTTTCCCCCATACCCGGAAACTTTAAAGGTGAATTGCCCGACCAGATGCTCACCAGTATCGGCTACTATGGTTTCTGGAACTATTATCAGAATACTGGAGACCGCAAAACGATAGAATCGGTTTATCCTGCCGTAAAAAAGTACCTCGCCTTATGGGAAACGGATGAAACAGGGCTTACGGTGCTTCGAAAAGGCGACTGGCTGTGGGGCGACTGGGGCGAAAACAAAGACATCAGGCTGATCATGGCCGGCTGGCATTACCTGGCTTTGAAAGGCGCCGCGAACATGGCCACCTTACTGGGGCACGAAGCAGATAGGATAATGTTTTCCCATACAATGGAAACAGTAAAAAAAGGATTCAACCGTTGCTGGAATGGACAGGCTTATCGCCATCCGGATTATCAGCTGGAAACCGACGACAGGGCACAGGCACTGGCGGTGATAACCGGTATCGCCGATGCTTCAAAGTATGAGCAACTGTTGAAGTTATTTCAAACCCAATGCTTCGCAAGTCCGTACATGGAAAAATATGTAATGGAAGCGTTGTTTGTTATGGGCGAGGGGAAATACGCGCTTGAAAGAACAAAGCGCCGCTTCTCGGAAATGGTGGAGCATCGTGATTATACAACGCTTTTTGAAGGATGGGGCATTGGAGAGAAGGGATATGGCGGAGGTACCACCAACCACGCCTGGAGCGGCGGGGCACAGATCGTGATAGGGGAATATCTTTTCGGAATTAAGCCACTGGAGGCGGGGTATAAAACATTTTTGGTAGAACCATGTCCGGCAACTTTTACAAGTGCCACAATAGATATCCCCACGGTAAAAGGAAACATTCATTCATCGTTTGAAAACAACGCAGGTGGTTTTGCCGTGAAATTGATTGTTCCGGCAGGAGCTACTGCTATTGTAAGCATACCTGATGGCCAGTCCGTGCTGATCAACAACAGGCCGCTCCATCAAAAAATGCTTTCGGTAAAAGAAAACCCGAAGAAGGCTGGGTTCATGGCTTTCAGGTTGCCGCCCGGCGAATATTCAATATATCGGGAAACTCCTTTATAAGGGAAATTGCTTTTAATATTGCGCGATTAAATCCGCAATGGAACGATAAAATATTGATAGCCGAAATGCCTGAAAAAAGATGCACCCTCAGCAGTAATCAGGTAAGCGGCCAGATGTGTGCTTTGTAATGATGGCAGCGGCTATAACTCAAGGCAGAATTTTAATCATATCGTTTTATTTTTATTTATTATTGTTTATCAATAATAATTTATTATTTTGCATCCATAACACCATCTTATGAGATCAAAGTATTTTTTGAAACATTGGGATGTTTTCCTGATGGTTTTTATTGGGATAACGATCATCATCGGCAGTCTGCCCAGACATTCTGAATTTTTTGTAACAGGAGAGGATGAATATTTTCTGGGTATCAGAAATGAAGAAGATGGGTGGCTTCGACCGGATTCGTTGCTTACCTATTCAGGGTTTCAATCGCTCCAACGTACTATTGAATCCAGGAAAAAACAAAAAAGGCGGATGGATGAGGGGAATATTGTAAGAGGTATGTATGTAGGCATGTGGGGGGTGGCAACCGGTTCTGCATCAGCAGATTTATTTACGAGTAAAGAGTCGGATAAGCGGTATTACTTTGCGCTGAACGATTTCGCGCTGAAGCACAACATCAGCCGGTTCAAGGTGGTGAATGGAGAAAGGCGAATTCTATACACCAATAAGATTCCCCGCAAAGACAATGTCGTGGAATACGCAAAGGTCACATCCGTTAAAGTGCCTTATATTTTCCAGGATGTAACAACCAGGGATACGCCTGTACAACAGAGAAACAGGGGGCGTATTCTTATTGAGATCAGTAAGTCGGCGCACCAGGTGCTTGGTGTGGTGATCCGGGCAGGCTGGATTATTTTTTTTGCATTCATCTACATTCTTGTGGCCCTTCCGTTAAAAATGGTCATCCGTATTTCCCAGGGGAAAGCATTTTCAGCAAGGAATGTGCGTGCGCTGCATCTTATTGCCGTAACCCTGCTGATCATGTCCTGGGGTGGTATCGTTTTGCGTTTTATCCTGCAATTTATTTTCCGGCATACGCTAACGGACGAGGTGTACGTGCCGGTTGGCGCTTTGTTGCACGATAATATCGGATTGATGATGGGCGCCATAGCAGTACTGGCCACGGCGAAAGCGTTCAAAAAAGGACTTTCTTTGCAGAAAGAACAGGAGTTCACCATATGAAGCCGATAATATGCCGATAGTAGTAAACCTGGATGTGATGCTGGCTAAAAGAAAGATGTCCCTCACTGAACTCAGTGAACGGGTAGGGATTACGTTGGCTAACCTGAGCATTTTAAAAAGCGGTAAGGCCAAGGCGATCCGTTTCTCTACCCTGGAAGAGGTATGTAAGGTGTTGGAGTGCCAGCCTGGTGATCTCTTGGAATATATGGATGACGCGGCTTACAGGAAGCTGATGCGCTAACCGGTCCCTTTTTCTATGAGGTATTTCCAGTACCGTTTGGGCATGTGCCGGATATGCAGTTGCATGTTTTTCCTTGATGGTATGTTCACGCTGGTGAAATACCTTTTCCACAATTGCTGGAAAGCGGCCTCCGTTTCATGGATGATGTGAGAAATATCTTTTCCATTGGCGGTTTCCGCTTTAAAATCAAGGGTTACATTGGTGGTTTGCTGCAGGTCATAATAAATGCCGTATTTTCTTTTTTCATCGTAAATCAGCCAGCGCTGGTCGGCATACCTGTTGGAAAAATGCGGCGCGATCAACGGGAGCACGTTGAAATCGGGGGCTATGATCGCGTAATACAACTCGTCGCTGGTGAGCTGGAAGCGTACAAATGCCTCCATGCGGTGTTTTTCCCGCTCTACTTTTTTAACGGTCTGCGTTACCTTCAATACATGTGGGTTGCCGATGTTTCTTTCGGCGCCCTTCCTGCCGGAAAGTACATACCGGATAAACGAAAGCACCAGGCTTTCCATATAAGGGATTTCAGCAAGATAGGTGAGGTACACCAAGCGTGCCGTTTGTGGTGAGATGGCCGCGAGTTTTTTCCATACCCGCTTTGCTTTTTCCCGGTTGGAAATGGCGTTGTGTTGTTGGCCGAACACGTTCGCGTTGAAGGTGGGGGCAGGATGAATGCTGGCGTCGGTAAATTTGTATTCGTAGATTTCGAAGACGGCGGTGAGCAGTCCTTCAAAGCTGCCGTCGTACACCACCTGCGTCATGTCAGAATAGTTTTAACTGGGGTGAAAAATTCGGGGCGTATTTCGATTGTTGCAGGGAAATGATCTGCTGCCGGATCTGCAGGTCGGAAAGGTCTTTCCGGAAGGATGGATCTTCGGCGATGAAATAACGCGCCCTTTCCACGGCTACGCCTATTTTCCGGAGCAAATCAAGACTTATCTTCCCGAAGCGCCTTGCGGCCACGATCCTGTGGGCGCTTTGTATACCGATGCCCGGGACGCGGATGATCTGTTCCAGGTCCGCTGTTTGAAGGTGTACCGGGAAGAGGTGCATGTTCCGGAGTGCCCAGCTCAGTTTGGGGTCTATCTCCATGTCCAGCAGCGGGTGTTCCGGCGGTACGATTTCCTGCGGCTGAAAACCGTAGAACCGCAGCAGCCAGTCTGCCTGGTACAACCTGTTTTCCCGCAGCATAGGAACCGGGGTGCCGGGCGCGGGAAGTCTGTTGTCGGTGCTCACCGGTATATAGCCTGAATAGTACACTCTCTTTAAAGAATAGGAACGGTAGAAATGTGCCGCGATGTGGAGGATTTGCCGGTCCGTCTCCGGACTGGCGCCTATCACCATTTGGGTGCTTTGTCCTGCCGGTGCGAAAGCGGGTGTATGGGTGAATTTTCGTTTTTCCTCCCTCTGGCGTACAATTTCCTTACTGAGGTATTGCATCGGCGTAAGCACGTCTTCCTGGTTTTTATCGGGCGCCAGCAGCTTCAGACTTTCTTTCGTAGGCATCTCCACGTTCACGCTGAGCCTGTCGGCGTACAGTCCGGCTGCTTTCATCAGTTCTTCGCTGGCCCCGGGTATGGCTTTCAGGTGAATATACCCGTTGAAGCGGTGTTCCGTCCGTAGTTTGCGGGCGATCATTACCAACCGTTCCATAGTATAATCCGCGTTTTTAAAAATGCCGGAACTCAGGAACAGGCCTTCAATATAATTCCGGCGGTAAAATCCGATGGTGAGTTCGACCACCTCGTCTACCGTAAACGCGGCTCTTTTCACATCATTGCTTTTCCGGCTCACACAATAGGCGCAATCGAAAATACAGTGGTTGGTCAGCAGTATCTTCAGCAGCGAAACACAACGGCCATCTTCGGTGTAAGCATGACAAATACCCATCCCGGTGGTGTTGCCAATGCTTTTTCCGGCATTGCCCCGCTTGCTGCCGCTCGAAGAACAGGACACGTCATACTTGGCTGCATCAGCCAGAATTTCCAGTTTCTCAAGTGTTCTTTCCCTCATGATTTCAAAGCTAATAAATAAAATTCAAATTGCTAAAAAATTTAGTATTTTTGATTTGTCGCGGAATGATTCTGCAAAATGTTCAACATCAAAAAACAAACTTCATGAAGATTCCAGCCCAGTATTTACCAGTAATGCCTTATCTCATCCTTCAGGATGCCCAGGCTTTTGCGCGGTTTATGCGTCATGTATTTAAAGCGGAGGAACAACTGATTGTTCCCGGTGAACGAGGGATTATGCATGGAGAATTGAAGGTAGGAGATGCGGTGATCATGTTTGCCAACGCTACGGAATTGTGGAAACCATTTCCAGGTTCAGTTTTTATTTATGTGGAAGCGGTGGAAGGTATTTTCGAAAGAGCCTTTGCGGAAGGGTGTAAACAGTTACAGGAGCTGGCGCAACGGGAATACGGCTATGGTGGTGGATTTGAGGACCCGTTCGGCAACCAGTGGTGGGTAAACACGTATACGGGAGAATAAGCAAATGTGCGGTGATTTTATGTCGGATGATTCTTATTGAGATTTTTCCGAAGTTATAGCGCTTCATGTATTGCATAGCGCAATAGAGCGTAGTGTACTATAGTTATCCCAATCCTGCCCTGTTTGGGTTGTAGGTTTATTGAAATAAAAATATTTCCATAAAGAAATTCCCTACATTTGTATAAGTACTTATATAATTATGTTGTACCAGCAATTAGGATTTCTTGCCTTCGGAAGCCGGCTGCGCCGTTTGAGTGAAGGATTTCTCGCAGAGATTAACGCCACTTACCGCGCGTTGAACATTCCATTTGACGCTTCGTGGTTCCCTGTGTTTTACCTGCTCGATCAGGAAGGACAGGTTTCTATACGTGATATCTCGGATAAAGCGGGTGTGTCACATTCCGCCGTAAGTCAATTGGTATCGCTCCTGCAGGAGAGGGGATTGGTGGAAAGCGTGGTATCTGAAGTGGATGCCCGCAAAAAGGTACTTTCTTTTACGGCGGAGGGTAAGAAGTTGTTGAAGCGGGTAAAACCTGTTTGGACAGCGTTACAGGCATCTTTGGAGGATTTATCGCAGGAAAATGTTGCGCTGAAGCAGCTATTAAAAACGGTGCTTCAATTGGAAAAAGCGCTGGAAACAAAACCGCTTTCCGCCAGGATCATTCAACAAATTCAATCATAACAACCACCGCGCTTTATTCACCTGGAAGAAAGCGAGGCTACATTGCAGCATATGGAAAACACTTTTTTATACGGAACGGAGCAGCTTACGGTGGAAAAGGCCATCGCAATTTCCAATGGTACATTGAAGGGAATCATTGCGCCGCAGGCGCGGGAAGCCATTCTTAAAAGTCAGCGGGATGTGCAGGAGATTGTTGCTTCAGGGAAAACGGTGTATGGTGTGAATACCGGCTTTGGCATCCTGGCCGATACGCCCATTTCGGAAGAAGATACGCGCACCCTGCAGTATAAAATATTACAAAGTCATTCGGTAGGGGTGGGACAACCGGTTCCGGTACAGATCGCCCGGCTCATGCTCATCACTAAAGTGCATGCGCTGGCGAAGGGAGTTTCCGGTGTGCAATTGACCACATTGGAAAGATTGTGCGCGCACATTGATGAAGAAGTTACGCCCGTGGTGCCGGAACAGGGCTCGGTAGGCGCCTCCGGTGACCTTGCGCCACTCGCGCATCTTTGTTTGCCCTTGATAGGATTGGGAGAAGTCTGGTACAAAGGAGCGCGGCAACCCGCTGCCAAAGTGATGCAGGTATTACAGTGGGAACCCGTGGTACTCGGGCCGAAGGAAGGACTTGCGCTGATCAATGGCACGCAATTTATTTTGTCCTATGCCACACTCGCCGTCGCACGTTTGTTCAACTGCCTGGAAGCGGCTGATATTATCGGCGCCATGAGTCTGGAAGCGCTTACCGGTACCCAGGCCCCTTTTGATGAGCGGCTCCACGAGCTCAGGCCTTTTGAAGGCAATATACTGGTCGCGCAACGGCTCCGGAAACTGCTGGCGGGTAGCGAGATCATGCAAAGTCACATCGATTGCGGGCGCGTCCAGGATCCGTATTCACTCCGCTGTATGCCGCAGGTGCATGGCGCCACACGTAACGCCTGGATCCACCTGAAAACACTTACGGAAATAGAACTCAATTCGGTTACCGACAACCCCGTTATCTTCAGCGCCGGTGATACCATTTCGGGCGGGAACTTCCATGGTCAGCCGATGGCGCTGCCACTGGATTATGCCTGCTTCGCCGCCGCTGAACTGGGGAATATATCCGATCGCCGTTGTTATCTTTTGCTGGAAGGAAAATGGGGACTCCCTATGTTGCTGATGAAAAATGTGGGATTAAACAGTGGTTTCATGATCCCACAGTACACCACGGCAGCACTGGTTACAGAAAATAAAACATTGTGTTTCCCCGCCAGCGCCGATAGTATTCCCACTTCCCTAGGTCAGGAAGATCATGTGAGCATGGGCAGTATCTCCGGTAGGAAACTCAACCGCGTGATCGATAACCTTGAGCAGATATTGGCCATAGAGTTGCTCTCGGCCTGTCAGGCCATTGAATTCAGAAGGCCACTACGTTCCAGTGCCCTGCTTGAATTCGCGCATGACCATGTACGGCATTATGTGGGCTTCGCCGAAGAGGACCGCATTTTCGCTGATGATATCCGGGAGATACACGCCATGATAGCCAATGAGCGTTTTGTTAAAGAGGTGAATGGTTTCGCACGGGAGAAGGGGATTGATTTGTGAGTGAGTTTCACGCAACTGCTTCGTTCCTCGCAGGAGCAAGGACGCAAGGGGCGGTTGTGGTGCAGCTCGCTGAGAGGTGTTTTCTCGCAACGACTTCTTGCCCTACAGACGTAAGGAGTGGTTGAGACTGTAGCTTGCTGAGGCGTTATTTCTCGCAACGACACGGCGACGCAACGTTAGCGTACTATATAATTTCTGGTTGATTTATTTGAAAGGAAGGGGCCGGATGCTTCCTGATTGAAAAGATTCAGGGAGAATTTAGCGTGAAGTGTAAAGAATTAAATAAGTTCTTCCAAAGAAAATCAACCATTCCTCAATAAGCAGCCCGTTGCGTCGCCGCGTCGCCGCGTGAAACAAAAAAATATCCCAAAATGAACCATTCCAAACACAAACAACGTTGCGAGGCACGAAGCAATGCGTCCTTGCTCCTGCGAAGTACGAAGCAGTGCGCTGCGCAGTGCGAAGCACAAAGCAATGGCGTGAAAAAATAAATAACATTAGAATCACATCCCGCACCACCACAAAAAAACTACCATGAACAACACCACCCTCCGCTGCAAAGACTGGCTCCAGGAAGCCGCCCTCCGAATGCTCGAAAATAACCTCCACCCAGATGTGGCCGAACGTCCCGAAGACCTTGTAGTGTACGGCGGAAGGGGCAAAGCCGCCCGGAACCATCAGGCGCTGGAGGCCATCAAAAAAGCGCTCATCACCCTTGAAAACGATGAAACCCTGCTTGTGCAAAGCGGTAAGCCCGTAGCCATTATGCCCACGCATGAAGATGCGCCACGCGTACTCATCTCCAATTCACAACTCGTGCCCAACTGGGCCAATTGGGAGCATTTTGATGAACTCGAAAAAAAAGGCCTGATGATGTATGGTCAGATGACCGCCGGTTCCTGGATATATATCGGCTCCCAGGGCATCGTACAGGGTACGTTCGAAACTTTTGCCGCGGTTGCTGATAAACATTTTGAAGGAACCCTGAAAGGTAAACTCTGCGTTACCGCAGGACTTGGTGGTATGGGCGGCGCCCAGACACTGGCCGTAACCATGAACAACGGCGTATGTCTAGCCGCTGAAGTGGAACGTTGGCGCATTGAAAAAAGACTGGAAACCCGGTATTGTGATGTAATGATCGAAGATATAGATGCCGCCATCGATCGTGCTTTGGAAGCGAAGAGCACAGGCGAAGCGCTTTCAATCGGCGTGTTGTGCAATGCCGTGGATCTCCTGCGCAGGCTGCGCGAAAGAAATATTGTTCCGGATGTGCTTACTGACCAAACATCGGCGCATGATCCGTTGGTGGGCTATATTCCGCATGGGATGAGCCTGGAAGAGGCGAACAGGTTGCGGTCTGATAATAAAACGGCTTACCTGGAAGCGGCTTACATCAGCATGAAAGAACATGTTGAACTGATGCTGGCGCTGCAAGATGAAGGTGCCATTACTTTTGATTACGGCAACAATCTCCGGGCCCGCGCATATGAAAAAGGCTTGAAGAACGCTTTCGGCTTCCCTGGTTTCGTTCCCGCATACATAAGGCCGTTATTCTGTGAAGGCAAGGGGCCGTTCCGCTGGGCGGCATTGAGTGGTGATCCCGAAGATATTGCCGTTACCGATAAAGTAATTGCGGAACTCTTTCCACAAAATGAATCGTTGCAACGTTGGCTGAAACTGGCCAGGGAAAAAATTGCTTTCCAGGGATTGCCCGCCCGTATCTGCTGGCTGGGACAAGGAGAGCGGGAAAAAGCGGGCCTTGCATTCAACGAACTGGTACGTTCAGGGAAAGTAAAGGCGCCCATCGTGATCGGAAGGGATCACCTGGATACCGGATCTGTCGCTTCGCCCAACCGGGAAACGGAGGCCATGAAAGATGGTTCTGATGCCGTGGCGGACTGGCCTATCCTCAATGCGCTCGTAAATACCGCTGGCGGCGCTTCCTGGGTGAGCCTCCACCATGGCGGCGGCGTGGGTATGGGATACAGCATACATGCGGGAATGGTGATTGTTGCCGATGGTACCGATGCCGCTGAAAAAAGATTGTCGAGGGTGTTAAGGAATGATCCGGCCATGGGGGTGATCAGGCATTTCGATGCAGGGTATGAACTGGCCGGGCAAACGGCAAAGGCCCATAAACTTGATCTGGAAAGCCGTTTTTAATGTTCTTTTAATCTGAGTTTCACCATGTTTTAATCTGCTCCGGGCATATTTGACGCATTCCCGAACAGGGTATGGAAATTGCCATACCCTTTTTATCACCTCATCAATTACCCTATACTATGAGCAGATTGATCATAATTTCAAACAGGCTTCCTTATTCCCTTGAAAAAGAAGGAGATAAGGTGGGGCTGAGGCAAAGTTCCGGTGGATTGGTATCGGCTATTAAGAGTTATATTGAACAAGGGCAGGAGGGATGTGAATTCTCCGAAAAAATCTGGGCCGGCGTGGCCGACTTCTCTCCGGAAGAATGGGAGGAAATCAGGAAAAACGAGGATACCCAGGACTTTTCTATTTTACCATTGTTCACCGATGAGCAATTGTACAGCGATTATTACAATGGGTTTTCCAACTCTGTACTCTGGCCACTGTTCCACTATTTCCCTTCCTTGGCGGTTTATAAGAGAGAATATTTCGATGCCTATGTAAAAGTGAACCGCCAGTTCGCCGATGCATTGATACCCATGTTACAACCCGGCGACGTGATCTGGGTGCACGATTACCAACTGATGCTGCTGCCGCAAATGCTGCGTCTCGAAATACCGGATGCGACCATTGGTTTCTTCCTGCATATCCCATTCCCATCCTACGAATTGTTGCGTCTGTTGCCTTCGGAATGGAAGGATTCGTTGCTGAAAGGCTTGCTGGGTGCCGACCTTGTTGGTTTCCATACTTTCGATTATGTGCAGCATTTTATTCATTCGGTAAAAATGCTTCTGCGCATTGACAACAATTACAATACACTCACTTATCAGCACCGGCTCGTAAAAGCGGACCTCTTCCCGATAGGTATCGACTTCAATAAATTTCACGATGCCACCAATAACCACGAAGTATTGGAGATCAGAAATGGCATTAAAAAGAATTTCTACGAAAAGAAAATCATTTTCTCCGTAGACCGCCTCGATTACACGAAGGGCTTGATGTACCGTTTGCAGGGCTTTGAAAAGTTCCTTGAAATGTTCCCGGAATGGAGAGAAAACGTTGTTTTTATATTGAATGTAGTTCCGTCCCGCGATAGCATAGAAACTTACAATGAAATGAAGCGCCGCATTGAAGAGAAGGTAAGTACCATCAACGGTATTTATTCCAACCTCAGCTGGCAGCCCGTTATTTACCGGTACAATCACTTGCCGTTCGACGACCTCTGCGCCTTGTACCAGGCCGCCGACGTGGCGCTGATTACGCCGCTCCGCGACGGGATGAACCTGGTGGCGAAGGAGTTTGTAGCCAGTTGCAACGCGCACCGGGGGGTATTGGTATTGAGTGAACTGGCCGGTGCCGCAAGCGAACTGAGCGAAGCGCTGCATGTGAACCCTACAGATGTGGAAGATGTGGCCGCCACCATCAACCGGGCGCTTACCATGCCGGTTGCCGAACAGCGCAACCGCATCCTGCTGATGCAGAAAAGACTGATCGATTACAATGTAACAAGATGGGTAAACGATTTTATGGATCAACTCAAAGCGGTGAAAAAAGAACAGAACAAGATCGGCGTAAAACTATTGGACGACCGCATAACAGGTATGCTTAAACAACGTTATGCCAGCGCGCAGAAAAGAGCCATTCTCCTCGACTATGATGGAACACTGGCGCCATTCACGAAACTTCCGGGTGATGCGCGTCCTGAATCGGGCGTAATCACCTTACTCAAACGCCTGGCCGAGGATGAGAAGAATGAAGTGGCGATCATCAGCGGAAGAGACGCGGCAACCCTCGACCAGTGGCTCGGTCACCTGCCCATTACCCTCGTGGCTGAACACGGCGCGCAAATCAGGAAGAAAGGCGCGGACTGGGTTTCCACTACCAGTATTCCCGATGCCTGGAAGGAGGAAATCAGGCCTTTGCTCCAGGTTTTTGTTACACGATGCGCAGGGTCGTTTATTGAAGAAAAGAAGAACACCCTTGCCTGGCACTACCGCAATACCATGCCTGAATTCGGTTTTACGCGTTCCAGGGAGTTGATCAATTCCATTTCCCAGCTCGCGCAGAATACGCCGATACAGGTGATAGACGGTAATAAAGTAGTGGAGATAAGGCTTACAGGCGTGGATAAGGGTATTACTGCTTTGAACCTCGTTGAAGCCAGTCGCCCCGATTTTATTCTTTGCATGGGCGACGATACCACGGATGAAGATATGTTCAAAGTGCTGGAGCACCGTGGTTTTACCATTAAGATCGGGAACGGCAACACCGCCGCCCAGTACAATATTATCTCGCAGGAAAGGGTACTTCCTTTCCTCCATTCAGTAACTACTCAACAAAATAAACCAGAATATGCCGGTGCATAAATACAATATGGGCGTGGTGGGCAACTGTTCCTACCTGGCCTACGTGGACACAACCGCCAATGTGAAATGGATGTGTATGCCGCGCTTCGACAGCAGTTTTCTCTTCGGATCATTACTCGACGAAGAAAAAGGAGGTGATTTCTATATTCGTCCGGCAGCCGAGATCTATGAATCAAAGCAATATTATCTTCCAAACACCAATGTTTTATGTACTGAATTTCTTTCCGCTGAAGGAAGTTTCCGGGTCATCGACTGCGCGCCGCGCATGATGGTGCACGAAAGGCAGTTCAAACCCCTGATGCTGGTGCGTAAGATTGAAGTGCTGAATGGTGATCCCGCCATAAAAGTGCGGTGTCAGCCACGCGGGGAATATGGTGAACTTGTTCCGGAGACGGTGATGGGCAGCAACCACATCAGGTTCCTCAATTTCGAAAAGCAGGTGCGCATTACCACCGATATCCCGCTTACTTATGTGCAGGATGAAAAGCCTTTCGTCCTCGACCAGAACCGGTACATCGTGCTAACCTACGGGGCTCCGCTGGAAGCGCCTTTGCAGGAAACCTCGGAAGAATTCATCCGGAAAACAGTCGACTACTGGCAAACCTGGGTCAAAAGTTCTTACATCCCCACAATTTACCAGGATCAGATCATTCGTTCCTCACTGGTATTGAAACTGCACCAGTATGAAGATACCGGCGGCATTATCGCTTCCGGAACTACGAGTCTGCCCGAGTTTCACGACAGTACACGCAACTGGGATTACCGTTTCTGCTGGTTCCGCGACGCGTACTACACCCTGAAAGCATTCAACCAGATCGGTCACTTTGAAGAACTGGAAAAATATTTCGATTTCATTCAGAACATCATCTACAACGCGGAAGACTCCCTCCAGCCATTGTATTCCATTACCGGCGAAAAGGACCTCGTGGAACTGGAACTGGACCTGCATGGGTACATGGGGAACAAGCCAGTGCGCATCGGCAACAAAGCCTATATACAGACCCAACACGATGTATACGGGCAGGTATTGGTGAACCTGCTGCCGCTTTACACAGACAAGCGATTGACTTTCTCCAAGAAAAGCAGTTACCTCAAAATCGTTCCCTGGCTCCTCAACCAGATTGAACGCACCATGACGTTGCCGGATTCCGGCTTATGGGAATTCAGGAACCAGACTCAGGTACATTCGTATACGTTGCTCTTTCATTGGGCGGGTGCGAAAGCCGCTTATAAAATCGGCGAAGCCTTCTCCGATATGGCGCTGATGCAGAAGGCGGGTAAACTGGCCGAGGAAGCCGATGCATTGCTGAAATCCTGTTACGATGTGGATCGGAAAGTATATACCCAGGCGATGCATACCTCTAACCTTGATGCGAGTACGCTGGCGATGGTGACCATGAACTACCTCGATCACAACAAAGAAGCCGCCAAACTCCATATTGAGGCTTTGGAGAAAGAGTTGCTCGCTGAACACGGTCTTTTTTACCGTTATAAGCACTATGACGATTTTGGTTTTCCGGAAAGCACCTTCCTGGTATGCGCCTTCTGGTATGTGGATGCGCTGGCTTGTGTGGGCAGGATCGATGATGCGCGTAGGAACCTGGAGCAGTTGTTTAAATTCTCTAACCACCTCGGCATTTACAGTGAAGATGTTTCTACTGATGGCTCCCAATGGGGGAACTTCCCGCAAACGTATAGTCATGTGGGATTGATCAACGCTGCGTTTCGGATCGCGAAGAAACTGGATATGCCGGAGTTTATGTAGAATAATATATATTGAATGTAAAATATTGGTAGTCAAATTTTAGACATGCAATGCTTTACATTTTTTTGTGAACCAGCTTAAAGTTTTTCTGTCAGAACTTCGGGCAATTCAGTCTGTTTCTTCGAATAAAATTGTAATATAGGCCGATGGTATGGGAGAAGTAAAAATCACCTTCCGTAGGGTGTCCCGAATAACTGAACCCATCCAGGTAATCCGTGGAGCTGATCCGGTAAGTGGTTTCCACGCCAATGGATAGTCGTTCTGAAAACCGGTATTTCAGTCCCGCGCTCACCGGTAAACTGATCAATCCTTTTGGTGGTGAGGTAACGGTGTCGACGGCCAGGCCGGTCATTAATGCCGATTCGGGAGAAAAATATTCTGAATTGAGTGCGCTCCAGTCTCTGTGCACCTTCATAAAAGAATAACCGATTCCGGCTGCGAGGTAAGGGGATAATTTGCCTGAAGTACTATTGTGGTTATTGCCCAGCACATCCCAAACCAATGCGGCCGATACTTCAGTGATCTTGTTGGTGAACTGAAAGTTTCGCCATCTTCTCCATTCGGGATCGGCATAGCGTGCTTCGTTCCCGTGTAAATTACCCCTGAGCAAACTTATTTTCACTGAGAAGGAACGGGTTAAAAGACGGGCCACTGAAATTCCCGCTACGGGTTTCATGGTTTTGTAGGAACCGATTTTGTCGGGTGTAAGGTCGCCCTGGTAAATAAATGTTCCAGCGTGAATCCCGAGTTCATATTTCCAGGGATCAATCTGGGCGGAAGTTTCATTGCAACAAATTAAAACGAGCGCTGTAGCCGGTAGTGCCTTCAATAGTAGTTTATTCATGCCTGTGGTTTTTCCAGCGTAGAACTCTTTACATGCGCAACGTTTTCTTTTATAAAGAAAGGGGGAAACTATTATTGTGGAGACGGTATTTAAACGCCGTACTTAGTGGTGAAAAGACTGTATTTGGAAGAGATTAACAAGGGCATGGGAGACCGTTTTGGTGTATGATGAAAAAATGCAACCGAGCTGGATGGGAGATACAATTCCTTCAAAAAAGGAAAGGCCAAAGTGATAAGTGCGGGATAGCATAAAACGTATCCAGAAAATGCTGAAATGTTAATTTTCGTTAAAACCCGTGTTTAAACTTCAATTCATCGGCGCATTTCCCGGTTCTGTCCATAAACGTTTTCATTCGATTTTCTCACTTGGTAATTTCAGTGAAACAAAACCGGGTAGTATGAATATGATTCAATCCAACGTAGCTGGCGCGCCACTGTTTCTCCGGGTGAATTACAGTCTGGTGAAAATTGATCCGGCGGATATTCTCTACATTGAATGCGCCGATAACTACATGAAATTGCATTTGAAGGAAGGTCGCCCCCTGTTGGTGCGCATCACCCTGAAAGCGTTGATGACAATGCTTCCTGAAGGTTTTATGCGCATCCACCGTTCTTATGTGGTGGCACTTAATCAGATCAGCGCCATCAGGAACAGGTCTTTAAAGATCGGGACAAGCGAGTTGCCACTTGGTGTGAGTTATGAAGAGCCCTTCATGCGCAGAATAAAAAACAGTCCTACCTTTGGACATGCTCATTACTAACCTCGGTATGCTCGTTAATACAGGGCACCACCAACATCCCCTTCGCGGAGCCGCCATGAAAGCTATGGCATGTATCCCCAATGCATGGGTTCGGGTACATGAGGGCCGCATATTGGGTTTCGGCGCCATGGATACAATTGATACTTCGAACACCGATGAAGAAGTCTGGGACGCGCAGGGCGAATGGTGTTTTCCCTCCTGGTGCGATAGCCATACCCATCTTGTGTTCGCGGCCAGCAGGGAAGAGGAGTTTGTGATGAAGATAGGAGGGAAGTCATATGCGGAGATCGCTGCCGCGGGTGGGGGCATATTAAATTCAGCGCGGAAACTCCGGGCGATGCCGGAAGAGGAACTTTACGAGGTAGCCGCGCAACGTTTGAAAGAATTGTTGTTGCTGGGAACGGGTGCCATCGAAATAAAAAGCGGATACGGTTTAACAACGGATTCGGAACTGAAGATGTTGCGCGTGGTGAAACGGCTGAAACAGAATATTCCTATTCCCGTTAAAGCCACCTTTTTAGGGGCGCACGCGCTTCCTGAAATGTTCAAAGAGGATAAAGAAGGCTACCTTAAACTGATAGAAGAAGAAATGCTTCCGGCCATAGCTAACGAAGGATTGGCGGATTATATAGATGTTTTTTGCGAAAAGGGTTTCTTTTCAAACGAAGAAACGGCGCGGCTCATCAAAAAAGGAGCGGCGTTCGGCCTGAAAGCGCGCATTCATGCGAACCAGCTTTCCGCCTCCGGGGCCGTAGAAACCGCGGTGGCAAATGGCGCCGTGAGCGTGGACCATTTGGAAGTGATGGATAGAGCAGCCATCAACGCGCTGGCCGCTTCAACTACAATCGGCACCTTACTTCCCACGGCCGCGTATTTCCTGCGGATGGATTTTCAGCCCGCAAGAACATTATTGGACGCGGGTTGCGCCATTGCCCTCGCCTCTGATTTCAATCCCGGTTCCTCTCCTTCCGGAAATATGAATACGGTGGTTTCCATGTCGTGCATACAAATGAAAATGTTTCCGGAAGAAGCGTTGCATGCCGCCACTACGAATGCGGCGTTCGCCATGGAACTGGAAAACGAAGTGGGTTCCATCGCGGAAGGAAAGCTGGCGAATTTTTTCTTCACCAAACCGCTTTCATCGCTGGCCTACCTCCCTTACGCCTTCGGTTCCAACCTGATCTCCCGTGTAATGTTGAATGGAAAATGGTATTCCCCGCTCGCTATTTCAGGGGAATAGCTTACATTCATTTTACAATTGACTGCCATGCAACATTTCCGCTTTTACAACAGGGAAGACCTGCTGTTTCTTACCCGCCTCCGACGTTTCGAAACCAAATTGGGAGAAAGGCTCGCCACCCTTTCCAACAGTGATGAATGGGAAGAATCGCTGCGCCATTCGCCCGCGAAGTATATCCTTATCGGTATTCCGGAAGATATTGGGGTGAAAGGGAATTTTGGCAATGGCGGGGCCGATAGTGTATGGTTGCCTTTTCTTTCCGCTTTCCTGAACATCCAAAGCAACGATTATTTTTCCGGCGAAGAAATGATGGTGTTGGGGCATTTCGATTTCGGGGACCTGAAATACCTGATCGAGAACAATGCCAGCAACGAAGAAGAACGGGTGGATGCCTACCGGCACGCGGTGCACGCCATTGATGAGGAAGTGGAATCACTGGTGAAGGTGATTGCCGCTGCGAACAAAATCCCGGTGGTGATAGGTGGGGGGCACAACAATGCGTATCCCCTGATTAAAGGCGTGGCAAAGGGATTAACCAAAGCGGGCATCATTCCACTTGCCCAGATCAACGCGGTGAACCTGGATGCCCATACTGATTACCGTCCATTGGAAGGGCGACACAGCGGTAACGGTTTCCGGTATGCCGATGAGGATGGGTTCCTGCACCAGTATTGTGTGGTGGGCATACATGAAAATTACGTTCCGCAGAACGTATTGACGGACATGGCCGAGAATCCGTTTACCGATTACATTACCTGGGAAGATATTTTCCTGTACGAAAGGCGCAGTTTTATGCAGGCCGTGGCCCATGCGGCAGACTTCACCAAAGATGGTTACACCGGTATCGAACTGGACCTTGATGCCATCCAGGGTGTACTCAGCAGTGCCGAAACGCCTGTTGGTATTTCAGCGATCAATGCACGGCAATACGTTTATTACACAGCTTCAGAAAATAATGTGGCTTATCTCCACATATGTGAGGGTGCGCAACAACTTGCCGATGGGCGCCGCAGCGATACCACCGGTAAGTTGATCTCCTACCTGGTCACCGATTTTGTGAAGGCGCACGTAGTGGCAGTTAACGATCCAGCGCCATAATCTGTTCAAAAAGCTCCTCGTACTGCACATTCATCTGTTCCAGTTCAGCACCCACGGCTTTGTAGGATTTCTCCGTGTCCTGGAATTTCTTCGGGTCTGAATAAGTATCCGGGTTGCCCAGCGCGGCTTCCAGTTTTTCTTTTTCCGCCTTTTTAGCGGCTATTTTTTCTTCCAGTTGCTGGAAAGTCTTTTGTAATTTTTGAAGCTCCTTGTTGATGGGGGCGTTCCCTTGCTTTGCTTGCGGTTGTGGCGCCACAGGGGCGGGCTTCGACTTTTCTTTTTCTTTCTCCTCTTTTTTAGGCGCTTCTTCTATCGCACGGGCGGCCATTCTCTCCTTCCATTCCACCCATTCGTGGTAGGTGCCCTTGAATTCTTTGATTTTACCATCCACGATCTCCCATATCTTGTTGGCGGCTTTGGAAATGAAGTAGCGGTCGTGGCTCACCAGGATGATGCTCCCTTCATACTTGTTCAGCGCTTCCACCAGGAGTTCCACGGAATGGATATCAAGGTGGTTGGTCGGTTCATCGAGCATGAGGAAGTTGGCCTTGCTCACAATAACTTTTGCCAGAGCCACACGTGCTTTTTCCCCACCGCTTAGTATCTTGATGCGTTTATCCACGTCGTCGCCGCCGAAAAGGAACGCGCCCAAAAGACTTCTGTATTCCAGTTCCGTTTTCCCCGCGCGGGAACTGTTCATCTCTTCGATCAGCGTATTGTTCAGTCCGAGTGATTCCAACTGGTGCTGTGCATAGAAACTTTCCGCCACGTTATGCCCCCATATTCTTTCCCCTTCAATGGGTTCGGTACCGGCCACAATACGGAGGAGTGTGGATTTACCTTTACCGTTCGCACCGATCAGCGCGATCTTATCGCCGCGTTCAATTTCGCCGGAGGCATTCTTCAGAATCTGCAGGTCTCCGAAAGATTTCGACACATTTTTCAGCGTACAAATGATTTTGCCGGGCTCTTTGCCCACCGAGAAGTTGATGCGCATGTTCGGGCGCTCAATTTCCACATCTTCGATCCGGTCTATCTTATCCAATCGTTTTTGCACACTCTGTGCCTGAGCGGCTTTAGAAGCTTTGGCCTTGAAGCGCTCAATAAAGCGTTCCTGCTGGCGGATAAAATCCTGCTGGTTCTCGTAAGCGCGTTTCTGCATTTCCACCCTTACTTCCTTTTCGGTTTCATAGTAAGAGTAGTTGCCTACGTATATGTGAAGCTCCTGCTGGTAGAGTTCCACGATTTTATTCACCATTTTGTCGAGGAAGAACTTGTCGTGGCTCACAATTACCACGCTGCCCTTATAATTAAGCAGGTATTTCTCCAGCCATTCGATAGAAGGGAGGTCAAGGTGGTTGGTTGGTTCGTCCAGCAGCAGCACATCGGGTTGTTGCAGGATCATTTTAGCGAGCAGTACGCGCATTCTCCAGCCACCGCTGAATTCTTTATAGGGGCGAACGAGGTCGGTATCGCTGAAACCGAGTCCGTGTAAAACCTCTTCTGCTTTGTGTTGCACATTGTAGCCATCGAGCAGATCGATCTCATGGAGCACATCCATGTACCTGTTCAGCAGTTTTTCGTCTTCTTTGGCTTCGAGCAGCTTTTCGAGTTCGTGTTGTTCTTTCTGAAGGGCCATCACTTTTTCGAAGGCTTCCATGGCCACCTGGGTGATGTTGTTGTTCGTATCAAAGCTCAGCAGGTCCTGGTGCAGGTAGCCAATAGTGGTTTCTTTACTTTTCACGACTGAACCGGCACTGGGCGTATATTCCCCCACCAGTACTTTCAGCAGGGTACTTTTTCCCGTACCGTTGTAGCCTATGAGGCCTATTCTTTCTCCCGGGTTCAGGTGCCAGGTGGCATCGCGTACAATGGTTCTGGCCCCGAATTCGAACGTAACATCCTGTAATCCAATCAGCATTATCTTCCGGCGTTTTTTCTGCCGCCCCGCAAAGGTATTACATGTTTAGGGCGGTAAGCCTTACATTTGTAAAAAAACTTTCGCTCATGAAGCAATTCTTTTGCCTGGCCATTGCCGCTGCTGCTTTTCTGGCGGCCTGTAGTTCTTCCGATACCAAAGCGCCTGAAAATGCCGAACCCGCTCCACCGAAAGTGAGTAAACATACCGCCGCCTTCAATTCCTCTTTTTCCGCTTTGCTGGGTGGATACTATGAACTGAAAGATGCACTGGTGGCCAGCGATACCGCAAAAGCCAACCTTGCCGCCGCGAAAATGGGCGCCGCCGCCGATAGCGTAAAACTGAACGAAATCTCCAACGACAGCACCGGCGCCATCGCCGCCACTGCCGCCGATTATACCAAAACACTCAGTGATCTCTCTAAAACACTACGTTCCGAATCCGATCTCGAAGCAAAAAGAAAAGAGTTCCAGATGGTATCCGACGCGATGTACGACCTGGTAAGAACAGTTCAATACGATGAGCAGGTGGTGTACCACCAATATTGCCCGATGGCCTTCGATAACCAGGGCGCTTACTGGCTGAGCAACTCCAGCGATATCAAGAATCCGTATTTCGGGAAGAAAATGCTGGTTTGCGGCGAGGTGAAAGATTCGCTCAACTTCTAGCGATTGGCTTATGCCAGTAAAATGACATATAAAAAATCCCCCGGCGGTTAAATACTTCCGGGGGATTTTTTATGTGGTGTTTTCACCGGGCAACTCCGGGCCGTAACACTGTCTCGTCTCCCGGAAAACAACGTCGGTGGCACCGGTTTCCAACCCTCCTCCACCAGCCATTCCTCCACGATGCCCGTAAACACTTACTTATTAAGAATTTCCGCCCTGCATCAGTGAAATCACGGGATACCCGCGGGGATAAACACCGGGTACCCCCCCCGTTCTTCCGGGAACCCCCAACCTTTCCCGGAAAAACTTGTTATTCCCAGCATGAAAGGAACTTTACTCAGCGTTTTTCTTTTTCTTTTCACCCATCAGCTTTCAGCTCAAGATAAATTTACCATCAGCGGGTATGTAAAAGATGCCCTGTCTGGCGAAACACTTATCGGCGCCACGATTGCCGTGAACGGAAGCGGACGGGCTGTACTGGCCAATCAATACGGCTTCTATTCTATTACTTTGCCAGCCGGGGAATATGAGTTATACGTTTCTTTTGTAGGGTACGAAGTGCTGGGTAAAAGTATTAAACTGGACGCGGACACGCGAACTGATTTGCTGCTCACCCCACGCACCGCGGCCGCCAATGAAGTGGTAGTCACCGCCAGGAAAAGGGACAACAACCTGAAGGACGCGCAGATGGGTAAGATAAGCCTGTCTATGAACCAGGTGAAATCGCTGCCCGTGCTTTTCGGGGAAGTGGATATTCTTAAAACAATTCAACTGCTGCCCGGCGTGCGCAATGCGGGGGAAGGCAATGCCGGTTTTTACGTGCGCGGTGGTGGCCCCGACCAGAACCTGATTATGCTGGACGACGCCGTAGTGTACAACACCGGCCACTTATTCGGGTTTTTCTCCATTTTTAATTCCGACGCTATCAAAAATACCTCGCTCATCAAAGGAGGAATGCCACCTCAATACGGAGGAAGGTTGTCTTCGGTACTGGATGTGGCCATGAAAGATGGTAATATGAATGAATGGGAAGCCCGGGGCGGCGTGGGGCTCATTGCTTCGCGCATTTCTGTGGAGGGGCCGATTCAAAAAGACAAAGCATCTTTTATGCTTTCCGCCCGCCGGACCTATATTGATGCCCTGATAAAACCGTTCATCTCAAAATCAAGTTCGTTCTATGGTTCAGGATACTATTTCTATGACCTGAACACCAAGTTGAACTATACTTTTTCCGATAAGGACCGGCTCTATCTCAGCGGTTATTTTGGCCGCGATGTATTTACGTTCCGCAACCGGGAACGTGCTTTCAACGCGGATATCCCCTGGGGTAATTCAACGGCAACCATCCGGTGGAACCATGTTTTCAATCCAAAACTGTTCTCCAATACCACCGTGGTGTACAACGATTATAAGTTCTCCTTCGGCGCCGCCCAGCAGGATTTCGAACTGAAACTGAGTTCAGGTATCAGGGACGTCACCACGAAAGCGGATTTCGATTATTTTGTTTCTCCGAAACATAAGTTGAAATTCGGCGGACTATGGACCTACCACACTTTCGTGCCGAATGTGCTTTCCGGCAGTCAGGGTGAAACCACCTTCAATCCCAACAACAGCAATACGAAATATGCCCATGAAACCGGGTTATATATACTGGACGACTGGTCTGTGAGCGATAAACTTAAACTCAATGCGGGCCTGCGCTGGAGTGGATTCGCACAAACGGGTCCGTACAAAACCTTCACCACGGATGCGGACGGAAACAAGCTGGACAGCACGGTATACAACCGGGGCGAGCGCGTAAAAATGTACCAGGGCATTGAACCGCGTTTAACGGTAAGGTACACACTGAATGCGCAATCCTCCCTGAAATTTGCCGTAAACCGCAACCAGCAGTTCATTCACCTGGTCAGCAATGCGGGTTCCACGTTGCCGACTGATCTCTGGGTACCGAGTACCCTTCGCGTGAAACCGCAATTAAGCTGGCAATATGCCGCGGGGTACTTCAGGAATTTTTCAGAAAACACCTGGGAAACTTCTGTTGAAGTCTATTTCAAAGACATGCAAAACCAGATCGAATACCGGGAAGGATACACGCCTTCTCTGAAAGATCCGGAAGAAGAATTCACTTTCGGAAAAGGATGGAGTTACGGTGCGGAATTTTACGTAAATAAAGCGAAAGGAAGGCTCACGGGCTGGGTAGGTTATACATTGTCCTGGACCTGGCGCAAGTTTCCCGGACTGAACGATGGATTGAAGTTCCCCGCTAAATATGACCGTCGGCACGATCTATCCGTGGTGGGAATTTATGAGTTGAGCAAGAAATGGAAACTGTCCTCTGTTTTTGTTTATGGTACCGGTAACGCCACCACGCTTCCCGAGCGGTTCTATCTCGTGGAAGGCGTACTGACACAGGAATACAGTAAGGTGAACGCGTATCGGTTGCCCGCTTACCACCGGCTTGACCTCGCCGCCACGTATTCGCCCGCGCCCCGTCGCCCCGAACGGCGGTTCCGCAATGAATGGGTTTTCAGTATTTACAATGTGTACAGCAGGCTGAATCCCTATTTTATTTATTTCGATCAAACGGGAAGCGCGTATGATGGAACGCTGGAGGTGGAGAGTTTGCAGGTGTCGCTTTTTCCGATACTTCCATCGGTTACCTGGAATTTCAGGTTTTAGGTGGCGTTTCTTAATCAATGCGTGATTGCTTCGTAATAATACCATTCCCACGCCGTTCATCCAATCCTCCCGCTGAACCTGTTTAAGTTTCGTAAATTCAAACATGAGGTTCGGGGTAGTTTTATTCCTTTTATCATTTGCGCCACAACTACGTGCGCAACCGCTGAATGGCGTCTGGAAAGGCACGCTCACCCAGCGTGAAGGAGGCTGCTTTCCCGTCTATTACCTCGAGATTCAATTACAGGAAGACGGGGTCCAACTGATGGGTGTTAGCTATGACTATTACGATACCACGAAGTACGTGAAACACAGGTTTACCGGCCGCTACAATGCGCTCACCAAACGAATGGTGCTGGAAGAAACGAAAATGCTGGCCGTGCGGATTCCACCACATTGTGTGCCGTGCATAAAAAGTTATGACCTTGTATATTCAAAAGAGGATGGGTTAGAGGTGTTGTCCGGTTCCTGGAAAGGGGTGGATGCTGAAAAAGGCGCGCCCTGTCCGCCCGGAGAAATTCGCTTGTTGCGGAACCCGCAACCGGTGTTCCCTGTGGAGCGACTTGCGCCTGATACGCCTTCAAATACATTGACGGACCGCATTACGGACCTTGTTTCTACCATTGATGTACATGCGCCGGAAATGGAAATTCTCCTGTATGATAATGCTGAAATTGATGGCGATACCGTGAGTCTGCACGTCAACAACCGGGCGATCGCGCAAAAGGTAAGGCTCGCGGCGCAGCCGCTGCGCTACGAACTGAAACTGGAACCCGGTGTGGTGTACGACCTGGTGATGCGCGCCGAGAACTTAGGGGAAATCCCTCCCAACACAGCATTGATGGTCATACGTTCGGGGGAGGAGCGGTTTGAGGTAAGAATGTCGTCCACATTGGAGAAAAGCGCGATGGTGCGTTTCCGGTTTATCCAGCGTTGATCATTCTTTGAGTTTAAAGCGGATCATGGCGCTCTTTTGTAAGTTTGAAGTCAGCCGCACTTCCTTTTTCAGGTCGCCGCATTCCACCACCATCAGCGCGGTATTGGGCGGCACTTCGCCCAGGTTTTCTGCCACCATCACCAGTTCCTGGATATCGTCTGCGTTTTCAATGCGGAAGGTGAGCGTCAGCGGTTTCGCGGTGAGTTGCTGTTTGGAAAGTATAAGCTGGTTGTTGCGGTAAACGGAGATGGTATCTTTATCAATTACGCCATTGTCGTAGAGTTTAACGGTCACCTCTTTGCTGGTGACTTCTATGGTGCTCACCAAAACATTTTCCCTGCCCGCGATCACCTTCGGGGTAATTTTTGGCGCGGCAACGGCAGGCTTGGTCTCGTTGGGACGAATGCTCTCAATCACTACGGGATTCGCTTTTTTCACCGAATCCGGTTTTGTTTTTACCGTAGGCGGTGTATTGGTTTTAGAAGGAGTGGTTGTTTTAGGGGGTGTTGTAGTTTTTTTTGGCGTAACGGGTGTCGCTTTTTTAACGGTGGGCGCACTTGTTTTTACACGGTCGCGCGGGTCGGGAGCGCCATCAAGATCGGGCCTGGGCGCAGAAAGGAAAGGTTCTTTTTTGAAGTCGGAGAAAGGTACTTTTCTTAACCTGACCCTTCCTCTGCCGCAATCACTGGAATCCCTTACGTTCAGGGAGGTGAAGGGGCCTTCAAGGAACTCTTCCCTGCCGAGTTTTGAATATTCAAGGTAACAGGTCATGATGCAGGCGCTGCTGTTGGAGGCGATCCGCAGTTCCAGCATTTTCTTTTCCTGCACCAGCACCCGGTTTGATTTTGGATCAAAAGTGCCGCTGAAAGAAGCCTTCCCGTAAAAACTGGTGTCCTGGTAGGAATAGGTGACGCCTTTGAGTTGTCCCGAAACGTCCTTTATCTGCACTTCGTATTTATAAGGATTGGCGGCTTGTGGACTATGCAGTCTTTCAAAAACGGATGTTTGTCCACCGGAAAATGCGCCGCGCCAGATGCCCGTGATGTTCTGGGCCGATGTAAAAATCACCGAAAGCTGAAACAGTAAAATAATCAATATCCTCATAGTGTTTTTCCCTATGTGAAATTCCGAAAATACGCCACGGCTTTCTGCCAAGAGTTTGTTAATTTCGCCGTTCTCAAATAACAAGTCGAAAGATAGGACAATTAAAATCATGATCAACATCACATTACCAGATGGGGCAGTGCGGCAGTATCCTTCGGGAACTTCGGCGCTGGAAGTGGCCAGATCCATTTCAGAAGGATTGGCCCGGAAAGTTTTGGCAGCGAATGTAAATGGAGAAGTGTGGGATGCCACGCGACCCATAACCACGGATGCTACGCTGAAACTCCTCACGTGGGATGATGATGGCGGCAAGTCCACTTTCTGGCACTCTTCGGCCCACCTGCTGGCCGAGGCGCTGGAAGCCCTGTTTCCCGGAACGAAATTCGGAATAGGTCCTTCCATTGAAAAAGGATTTTACTACGATATCGATACCGGTGACCGCCAGATCGGGGAGGAAGACCTGCGTGCGATTGAAAAGAAAATGGCTGAACTCGCAAAGAACAACGAGGAATATACACGTAAATCCGTTTCAAAGCAGGATGCCCTGGCTTATTTCACCGATAAGAACGATGAATACAAACTCGAACTGATCGACGGCCTGAAAGATGGGGAAATCACTTTTTACTCCCAGGGTAATTTCACAGACCTCTGTCGTGGGCCACATATTCCGCACACCGGCTTCATCAAAGCCGTGAAACTGACCAGCATCGCCGGTGCCTACTGGAGGGGCGATGAAAAAAGAAAGATGCTGACCCGCATCTACGGCGTTACGTTCCCCAACCAGAAAGAACTGGACGAGTATATCGTACTGATGGAGGAAGCGAAAAAGCGCGACCACCGCAAGCTGGGAAAGGAACTCGAGCTGTTTACCTTCTCCGAAAAAGTGGGGATGGGTCTTCCGCTGTGGTTGCCGAAAGGGGCCATGCTCCGCGAAAGGTTGCAGCAGTTTTTGCAGAAAGCGCAAATCGAAACCGGTTACCTGCCCGTGGTAACTCCACATATCGGTCATAAGAACCTGTACGTGACTTCGGGCCACTACGAGAAATACGGAAAAGACAGTTTCCAGCCCATCAAAACGCCACAGGAAGGAGAGGAGTTCTTCCTGAAACCGATGAACTGTCCGCACCATTGCGAGATATACAAAGCGTCACCACGTTCTTATAAGGATTTGCCCCTCCGTTTGGCGGAGTTCGGAACGGTGTACCGCTACGAACAGCATGGAGAACTGCACGGACTTACCCGTGTAAGAGGGTTTACCCAGGACGATGCGCACCTTTTCTGCCGTCCCGACCAGGTGAAGGATGAATTCAAAAAGGTGATCGATCTTGTTTTGTATGTATTCAATTCACTCAGCTTTACCGATTTCACCGCCCAGGTTTCCCTGCGCGACAAGGAAGACCGCTCCAAATACATTGGTACCGACGAAAACTGGAACCTGGCCGAAGAAGCCATCATTGAAGCCGCGGCTGAAAAAGGGCTGAAAACGGTGGTGGAATACGGAGAAGCCGCGTTTTATGGTCCTAAGCTCGACTTTATGGTGAAGGACGCCATCGGCAGGAAATGGCAACTGGGTACCATCCAGGTGGATTACAACCTGCCTGAACGCTTCGACCTTACTTATGTGGGCGAAGACAACCAGAAACACCGACCCGTGATGATCCACCGCGCCCCGTTCGGCTCGCTCGAAAGGTTCATCGCCGTACTCACGGAACACTGCGCGGGTAAATTCCCGGTTTGGCTCACGCCTACCCAGGTGAAGATCCTGCCCATCAGCGATAAGTTCCTCGATTACGCCAAAAATGTTTCGGATGTATTGAAAATTGCTGATATTCGTGTGGAAATTGACGACAGAAACGAGAAAATAGGGAAAAAGATCAGGGATACAGAATTGGAGAAAGTCCCCTATATGCTCGTTTTGGGTGAAAAAGAGGTGAACGAAGGACAGGTGGCGGTACGCCGCCAGGGAAAAGGAGACGTAGGCACCATGCCAACCGCGGACTTCGTTAAACTTATCACCGAAGAAATTGTTAATAAAACTTTTTAATACCTGTTTGCCACAGGCACTATTCTTAATCAAAAAACATAAATGGCATTACCAAACAGAGGAAGATTCAATCCTAATTTCAGAAGACAGGTACAGCAGGAACACCGTACCAACCAAATGATCCGCGTACCCCAGGTAAGACTGGTGGGCGACAATGTTGAGCCAGGCGTTTACTCCACTTTTGATGCCATGAAAATGGCGCAGGAAAAGGCGTTGGACCTGGTGGAAATTTCCCCAAACGCAGATCCTCCCGTTTGCCGTATTATCGATTACAATAAATTCCTATACGAAAAGCGGAAGAAGGAAAAGGAAATGAAGGCCAAAAGCAAGGCCTCCGAAGTAAAAGAAATCCGCTTTACACCTGGTACCGACGACCACGATTTCGATTTCAAAGCAAAACATGCCGAGAAATTCCTTCAGGAAGGCAACAAAGTGAAAGCCTATGTGCAGTTCCGCGGACGGGCCATCATGTTCAAGGAAAGAGGTGAACTCCTTCTTTTGAAATTCGCCGAAAGACTTGGCGAAACCGGTGTGCTTGAAGGAATGCCAAAAATGGAAGGTAAAAGAATGCTCGTAATCTTCGCGCCGAAAGCCAAGAAGAAAGCCTAGGTTCTTTATACAGCATATTGGTGAGGGCGTATCTTAAGAGATATGCCCTCTTCTGTTTCATCACTTCCGGGTTGGTATTCAGCAACGGTGTTCAGTATGAAAGACTTATCCCCTCAATTGGCAGAAAAAGTATACCGGAAGGATGTTTATTTCGGAAAAAAATATACCTTTGCATCCCGTTAAAATACGGACGTTTTTGTAAGTCACTGATTTTCAGAAACGGAAATTGCCCAAACGGTTCCATAAGTGTTCTCCGGTGAGAGCCACCAGCAGGGTGTAACAGCAAAATTCGGATCAAAATGCCAAAGGTTAAAACCAATTCGAGTGCCAAAAAAAGGTTTAAAGTAACCGGTACGGGTCAGATCACCTTTCAGAAGTCTTTCAAGCGCCACATTCTTACCAAAAAATCCAAAAAACGCAAGCGTGCCCTTAACAAAAAAGGTGTTGTAGCGCCAGCTAACATGGATTTCGTAATGCGCCTCCTGCGTCTGAAATAATCCCCCTTTACCTCTTATTATTAACTTTTTTAAACTCATTATAACATGCCACGTTCAGTAAACGCTGTTGCATCTAAGGCAAGAAGGAAAAAAGTGCTGAAGCAAGCCAAAGGCTTCTACGGCAAACGTAAAAACGTATATACCGTTGCGAAAAACGTACTCGAGAAAGGACTTACCTACCGTTATGTTGGCCGCAAATTAAAGAAACGCGAATACCGCGCCCTGTGGATCGTGCGTATCAACGCCGCCGTAAGGGAGCAAGGACTTACTTACTCTGTATTCATGAACAAACTGGCCGAAAAGAACATCAGCATCGACCGTAAAGTACTGGCCGATCTCGCGATGAATGAGCCGGAAAGCTTCAAAAAACTGGTTGACTCCGTGAAATAAGGAGCCAGCTTCAAATAGCAGAACCGGGGTGTTGAAAAACATCCCGGTTTTTTTTGTTCGCACCCCTCAAAAAAAACTACTTTTGCATCGCCGCGAAAACGGCGCTAACAAATCTTCATTACCAATACACTCTGGAGTAAATGAACAATACGTACACCGGCCTGGTGCAACAAACCTTCCACTTTCCGCAGGAAGGATTTGACGTAAAAAACGGATACCTGCATTTTAATGGCGTTGATGTGAAATACCTGATCGACAAGTACGGTACCCCCATGAAGGTAACCTACCTGCCTAAGATCGGGATGCAGATCAATAAGGCAAAGACCATGTTCGCTAACGCGTTCAAGCGCCACAAATATGAAGGTCAATACAATTATTGTTATTGTACGAAGAGCTCCCATTTCTCCTTCGTGGTGGAAGAAGCGCTGAAACACAATATTCATCTCGAGACTTCTTACGCTTACGACCTGGAGATCATCAACAAGTTGTACGAAAAAAAGAAGATCAACAAGGAAACCTTCATCATCTGCAACGGGTTTAAGCAACGCGCCTATACCAGCCGCATCGCTAAACTCCTGAACGCAGGATTCAAGAATGTTGTGCCCGTTCTTGACAATAAAGAGGAACTGAACCTCTATAAGCGTTCCGTAAAAACGCCTTTCAAGATCGGGATCCGGGTAGCCGCGGAAGAAGAACCTTCCTTTCCGTTCTATACTTCAAGACTCGGCATCCGCGCCAAAGATATCCTCGAATTCTATGTGGACGAGATCGAAGGGAACGAGCACAAGTTCCAACTGAAAATGCTCCACATCTTCCTCAACAAAGGAATAAAAGATGATATCTACTATTGGAGTGAACTGAACAAGATCATCAACCTGTATTGCCAGTTGAAGAAGATATGCCCCGAACTGGATTCCATCAACATCGGCGGCGGATTTCCCATTAAACACTCGCTCGGCTTCGATTACGACTACCAGTTCATGATCAACGAGATCGTGCGTAACATCAAGATCGCCTGTAAAAAAGCGAAAGTGCCCATGCCCGATATCTTCACAGAATTCGGCAGTTTCACCGTAGGAGAGAGTATGGCGCATATTTATAGCGTGATCGGCAACAAATCGCAGAACGACCGTGAAACCTGGTACATGATCGACTCTTCTTTCATTACCACTTTGCCCGATACCTGGGGGATAGGAGAGAAATTCCTGATGCTCCCGATCAACAAATGGGAGAACGAATACCAGCGGGTGGTGTTAGGAGGGATCACCTGCGACAGCCATGATTATTATGATTCAGAAGAACACATCAACGAAGTGTTTCTACCCAAAGTGAACGCGGGCGAAGAACCATTGTACGTGGGTTTCTTCCATACCGGCGCTTACCAGGACCAGATCAGCGGATACGGCGGTATCAAACACTGCCTGATTCCTTCGCCCAAGCACATTATTATTGAATACGATAAGAACGGCAAGCTGATCGACTGGGTATATGCGAAAGAGCAATCTGCGCAATCCATGCTGAAGATCCTGGGTTATATTAAATAAGCAGGAACATACATAAATGAAAACTCCCCTCGGTAACGAAGGGAGTTTTTTTATTGAAACCGTCCATAGTATGTAGGTTAAAAGTAGCGGTTGTCCAGTACATAGAAACCATCACGGTCTTTCCAGTAGGTGAACCCGCTACGGTCGGTATAATAGTACCTGCCGCCGTCGCGTTTGCAGTAGCGGTCGGGAACGGAAACCACTATCGGGGGAACATAGCCATATCTTTTCTGTAATTTCTTACGTTGACCAGGCGAGAAATTCCGGGCCGATTTATAACCGTACACTTTCTTCGCGTGTCCGGGAGGCAGGTGGCGGAAATCGTTGCCTCTTCTGCCATTGCCGTCAATAATCACCACGGGGCCGCCGTCTCTTTCCCACCTGTCGTTATCCCAGTTGCGGTCGCGGTCTCTATCCCGGTCCCTATCCCGGTCCCTGTCCCTGTCACGGCGATCTCTGTCGTTGGTACGGCCCCCTGGGTAACGTACGCTGCCATCGGGGTAGCGCACCGTGCCATCAGGATACCTCACACTTCCGTCCGGGTAACGTGTGGCCTGTTGGTTGCGTTGTTGTGCGTAAGTAGTGCTGCTGCTCGCGAGAAGTCCAATTGTTCCTGTAATCAGTAACCACTGGTGTAAAAATCTGGTTTTCATAACGCGATGTTTTTATATTTACCTATAAGCCAATTTGTTTGCCAGTTTTCATTAAAATTCCGTTAATGAGGTACGTTGCCATTGTTTTAACAATACTTGCTGCCATGCAGGAAGGAAAGGCGCAGACCGCCACAGATAGCGTGAAACAAACCGTGAATAACCTGTTTACGGCTATGCGTACAGGTGATACCATATTGCTGCGTTCCGCTTTTTCAAATGAAGCGATCCTTCAAACCATAACTAACGCAGGTGGACAAACGAAAGTGAGAACGGATAAAGTAGATGCCTTTGTTCAATCCGTAGGAAGACCGCATACTGAAGTGTATGATGAACGCATCGTTTTTGAAAGGGTGGACGTGGATGGCGACCTGGCGAGTGTATGGACGCCTTACAAGTTTTACATCGGAACAAAGTTCAGCCATTGTGGGGTGAACTCCTTCCAGTTGGTGCGGTTGAACGGGGAATGGAAGATTCAGTATTTGATCGATACCAGAAGAAAAGAACCCTGCCGGTAGGGGCAGGGTTGCTGATTATCGCTTTTTCATTTTGTATTTCTTATTCACTTTCGGGCTGTTGAAGTACTGGTTCAGTTCTTCTTCGGTCATCCCTATGGCGATATCTATCGGCACATCTACCAGTTGCACCTGGATCTGTTTCATCTCATTGCGCATGTTCTGCGCCTTGGTATTGATATCCGGATCTTCTTCGCCCAGTAATGAGTTATTCTGAAGGTTGTATTCGAGCCGCTTGATGCTGCTTCTTACCACCGCAGCCGAGTTCTGTTCAGCCTGTTTGGTGGGCGCCACACTTTCTTTCACCGGCACCATAGCCACACCAACGCCAGGGAGTATTTTACCGGCTGTTTTCTGGCCATCGGTTGGAAGGGAAGAGAATACGGTTCCTCCCAAAGCTGTGGCCGCCGAGGACAGTTCAAAAGTGGTACGTGTACCTTTCGTCTTCTTCAACCGCTTGTCCATTTGCAGGAACGTATATTTCAATTGCAACACATAGCTGCTGAGGTTCTTCCTTACATATTCATATTCCTGGAGGGCAAGCGGGTAGTTCAACGCGTCTTTTACCACAATCTTAATAATAGCGGTATCCCTCGCCCTGAATTTATTGGAGCCGACAAAATAGAGCAGCAGTGTTTTTTCCTTTTCTTTTTCGTTGTCTTTAATGAAGTCATACGGTGGCGACCAGATAAAATCGTCATCACATTGTTTTACAACCGTATAATTTTTTAAGGGGATGTTCGAGAGCATCGTGATCTGTTCGATCGGGAAACTTCCGATATCGCATTGCACCTTAAAATTGATGGTATCGCCTTCGTCCACGTAAAGCGTATTGTTTACGTTGGGCTTAACCCTGGAAGGGATAATCTCCGTATTGTAGAAAACCAGGGTAAAAACGGTATCTATCCTTTCTTCGGGATTGGAAAGATTCTGTACTCCGATGTTTACACGGTAATCGTAATCATATTTGAGCTTCCCGGAAAGGAAGAACGATTTTTCCGCCTTGAACGAAAGGGTGCCGTTATCCTTATTGATTTTCAGTCCCACCGGGGAATTGCGGAGGAACCAGAAATATTTCCCATCGTTCTTGTTGATCTCAAACTGGTAGGTGAGGGTGGAATCCACGTGCAGCGTCACATAAGGATTCAGGTTCCTGATCCGGAGGGCGGTATCCAGGAAAACCGGGTGGTACGTCGTGTCTGTTCTGATCACCGTGCTGTCGCCATGTTCCTGGCCCCGTACAAACTTGCTCATCGAGAGTACCAGAAAGCATAATAATATATGCCCGGACTTTTGAATGCGTTTCCTCATCTTGGATTTTGTGTGTTATGTAGCCGTCTGATCAAGGGCCGAAGTTAAAACAAACCACACAAAATCAGTGTGAAATAGGTATAAAAAATCCTCCCCGGGAACGGGGAGGATATCAAACCAAACCAACTGCTTATGAACTAAACTTTTCTTGTTATTGAATCTCAATGGATTTTTGCGGTGCGGCTGTTTCCGCTTTTTTAGGCAGGAACAGTTTCAAAACGCCGTTCTCATATTTAGCGGTGATGCCTGCCGCATCAATTTTTTCATCAAGGGAAAAACTTCTTTTGAAAGACTGTGCGGTAAATTCCCTGCGAACATATTTTTCCTGTTCGTTGGTTTTTTCTTCTTTTTTCTCCGCTGAAATCGTGAGCAGGTCGTTTTCCAGGTTCACTTTAAAATCTGTTTTCTCATACCCGGCCGCTGCTACATCCAGGTGGTAACCTTCGGCTTTCTCTACAATGTTCACCGCGGGATGATGAAATGGTGAACCGGTGAAAGCGTGCTTTCCGAATACGGAGGGAAAATTGAAGAAGTCTTCAAACAAATTGTTTGCGGGGCGGTTGTTAACTTTTACCAGTGTCATAGCTATTCTTTTTTAATGTTTTTTGAATTTGATTGAACGATAGGCTAAGATCAAATCAGGGACCAGTTGAAAAAAATGGCTTTTGCAGAGAAAATTTGTCTGATTCTAACTTCATCAATATGACTAATTGTCGTTTTCGCTTATTTTTTAGCGACATAATGTCTGGTTTTAATCTATTTCAATCGTCCTATATTTGCATATCGAAATAAGAAAAAAGAAAAAGTATGTATCCAGCAGAATTAATAATGCCGATGAAGGCAGAACTTACAGATAATGGTTTTGATGAATTGGTAACACCAGAAGAGGTGACGAACACACTTACGCAGTCAGGTACCACCCTGGTGATGATCAACTCAGTATGTGGTTGCTCCGCAGGAAGTGCACGTCCGGGTGTATTGATGGCGGTAGCGAACAGTGGAAAACGTCCCGACAGGCTCACCACAAGCTTTGCCGGTTTCGATACAGCCGCGGTAAGCAAGCTCCGCGAACACCTGCTGCCTTATCCGCCTTCTTCACCCGCTATCGCTTTGTTTAAGGATGGGCAACTGGTGCACATGATCGAAAGACACCAGATTGAAGGGCGTCCCGCTCAAATGATCGCGCACAACCTGATCGGCGCCTTTGAACAATATTGCGGTTAATTATACCCGTAAATAACTTTCCTGTATACAAACTCCTCCAGGCATGGGGGAGTTTTTTATTTTGTGCCGGGCAATATTTTATGATGCCCGGTTTTCGCACTTCCTGTTTATTCTATATCATTGTAAATTGAATCTTAACCAAATAACATTCATGTATCCCAACCTATATTTCGCGTTTAAGGACCTGTTTGGTGTGGAATGGAAATTCCTTCGTTTTGTGAATTCCTTTGGCTTCTTTGTGGCACTGGCTTTTATAGGTGCGGCGGTTGTGCTTACCCGTGAATTAAAACGGAAGGAAAGGGAGGGATTGCTTCATCCCAAAGAAGAAAAGATCGTGGTGGGTAAACCCGCTGGTATCGGGGAACTGCTGCTCAACTTCATAATAGGATTTCTTTTCGGTTATAAATTATTAGGAACACTCTTTTTAGATGCTGCCATTACCGAGAATACGCAGGAGTATCTTTTCTCCTCGCAGGGGCATTTGCTTTCCGGACTTTTCCTTGGCTCGGTCCTGGCTTTCTTCAAATGGCAGGAAAAGAACAAACAAAAACTGAAACAACCCGAAGAAAGACTGGTACGCATCTGGCCGCACGACAGGGTAGGCGACCTGGTGATCTTCGCCGCGATATTTGGTTTCGCAGGTGCCAAAGTGTTCCATAACCTGGAAAACTGGGGTGAATTTGTGCAGGATCCGATAGGGGCCTTGTTTTCCCCGAGTGGTCTTACCTTCTATGGCGGACTTATCTGCGCCGCAGCGGCCATCTGGTATTATGCCCGCAAGAACAATATCAACATCTGGCACCTGAACGACGCGGCAGCGCCCGGACTAATGTTGGCATATGCTGTGGGCCGCATCGGTTGCCAGGTTTCTGGCGATGGTGATTGGGGCATCGTGAACAAAACGCCTAATCCATATTCGTGGTTACCAGACTGGATGTGGAGTTATACGTACCCCAATAACGTGAACGGGGAAGGTATACCCATTCCTGGTTGCGTCGGACAATATTGCAACGAACTCGCGAACCCGGTTTATCCTACGCCTTTTTATGAAACCGTGATGGGATTGCTGATTTTCGCCGCCCTTATGCTGATGCGCACAAAACTCAAAGTGCCCGGAACCCTGTTTGCGGTTTACCTTATATTGAATGGTGTAGAACGATTCCTGATTGAAAAAATCCGCGTAAATACCACGTACGATATTTTCGGTTTTCACCCCACGCAGGCGGAATTAATTTCCTCCGGACTGGTGATCGCGGGTATTATAGTGTACATCATCCGTAAAAGAACGTACAAACCTTCGCTGGCCGATCACAAAGCGTAACCAGAAACGTCTCAATTCAAGCCCATGTTGTTCCGTGCTTTTTCCTATGGCCTGTTCATCAGTTTCCTGGGCACATTGCCGTTGGGTACGCTTAATATCGCAGCGATGCAGATTTCGGTTACCGATGGGTTGCGTCCTGCATTGTTGTTCGCTTTGGGCGCACTACTGGTGGAGATGATTTACGTGCGCCTGTCGTTGGTAGCGATGGACTGGGTAAGAAGACAGGAGAAACTTTTCCGCTGGCTGGAATGGGCCACTTTACTGATCATCCTCGTTTTAGCCGCGGCGAGTTTTGTGGCCGCCACAAGTCCTGTGGTGGAAAAAAATGTGATACTCAGCAGTACGCTGCCCCGTTTTTGGCTTGGCGTGAGTATGAGCGCATTGAATCCTGTTCAGATTCCTTTTTGGTTCGGATGGAGTTCGGTGCTGTTTGGAAAGAACATCCTTCAAACCAAAGAATCCTTTTACAACATATACATCGCGGGCATTGGCCTTGGTACATTGTTCGGTAATTCCGTATTTATTTTCGGTGGTCGGTTAATGGTAGATACGCTGAACGCGAACCAGAATACCTTGCATTGGATTATTGGCGGCGTATTCGCGGTTACCGCGATGATACAGGCTTACCGGATGTTTTTTGTGAAGAAGAAACCGCTGTAAGCATTATGCTTTTGCCCATGCATCCCGGTCGTCGGGACTGAATTTCCAGGGAGCGAAATTGTTTTCGATGTTACCGAACATCATGTTCCATTCCTGCGGCGCGTTGCTTTCTTCCATAACGAGGGAGCGGCGCAATTCAAGAATGATCTCCAGCGGATTGATGCTCACGGGGCATTCTTCCACGCAGGCGTTGCAGGTGGTGCATGCCCGGAGTTCTTCCGTGGTAATATAGTTGTGCAACAGGCTTTTCCCATCGTCCTGGAAGCTGCCTTTGTTCGCGTTAATATTTTTCCCTACTTCCTCCAGCCTGTCGCGGGTATCCATCATGATCTTCCTGGGAGAAAGCAGTTTCCCGGTTGCGTTGGCGGGGCATGCCGCTGAACAACGGCCGCATTCTGTGCAGGAGTAAGCATCCAGGAGGTTGCGCCAGCTCAGGTCCATTACGTCGCGGGCGCCGAATTTTGCGGGCGGCGGCGCGTCTCCGGCTTGCGCGGCCAGTTCGGGTTGCATGGCGAACAACACTTCCTGTTGGATGGAAGGCATGTTGTTCATGTGTCCCTGAGGCGCGAGCCTTGCGTAATAAGCATTGGGGAACGCGAGTATGATGTGCAGGTGCTTTGAATAGGGAAGGTAGTTCAGGAACGCGAAGATGCCCAGGATGTGCAGCCACCAGCAGGTGCGCTCAAGTCCGGTCAGTGCGCTGTCGGAAAGCCCTGAAAACAGGGGCTGTAACAGCGAAGATACCACGAAGTTACCTGTAAGGAATGCACTGTAATGAGGCGCGCCCCGTTGTTGAAGGAGCGTGTCGGCGGCATTCATGGTCAGGAACAGGCTCATCAGTACGATCTCGGTGATGAGGATGTAATTCGCGTCGGAACGGGGCCAGCCGTCCAGTTCTTTCTTTCTGAAGCGGCGGATGTTCATTACATTCCTTCTGATCAGGAAAATGACACACACGATCAGTACACCCAAAGCCAGTATCTCGAAAAAGTTGATCAGAAAATTATAGAAGCCACCCAGGTAAGGCGCGAAAAGCCGGTGTGTGCCGAAGATGCCGTCCAGGAATATTTCCAGCACTTCTATGTTGATGATTACGAAACCCGCATAGATGATGAAGTGCATGATGGCTACAGAAGGATTCCTGAACATCTTCTTTTGCCCGAAAGCCAGCAATAAGAGGTTGCGCCAGCGTGCCGCCGGGTTATCGGTCAGTGTTTCTTCTTTCCCCAATAAGATATTACGGCGAATTTGTTTCGCCTTGCCTGCGAAAAGAAAGATGGCCGCAGCTGCAGCCGCCACGAAAAGTATCTGCGGTAGAATCGACATAATAAGCAGTTGTGCGCCACTAAGATAAGAGTTTTGCGTGTTTCGATGGTTAAATAGCTAAGTCTTATTAATTTACGACCAAATAAGCGCTATCGTTTTATGTCGGAACAGAAAAAGTACATTCTTAATAAAGAAGAAGCCGGAAGAAAGATCCAGCGGATGGCCTATGAAATTGCGGAAAGGAACATGACAGAGACCCCTCCAGCACTCATCCTGGCAGGGATCCGCGACAATGGCGTGGTGATCGCCCGCTCTTTACAACATCTTTTACAACAAATCTACCCCGCCCCGGTACAGGTGCTGGAAGTGGAACTGGACAAACGGCATCCCGGTGTTATTTCCTGGAGCGATGCCGGGGATTTTAACGGTAAAACCATTGTGCTGGTAGACGATGTGGCCAACAGTGGAAAAACGATGTTGTACGCGTTAAAACCACTGCTGGAATTTCACCCGGAAAGTATCCAGACCCTGGCGCTGGTGGAGAGAACACATAAGAAGTTCCCAGTACATACGGATTATGTGGGGCTGTCGCTGTCTACCACCTTGCAGGAGCATATATTCGTGGAAGTGGAAGGGGAAAGGGTAACGGGGGCGTATCTGGTGTGAAGTCTCACCCCCAACCCCTCTCAGGGGGGAGAGGGGCGTTTGTTCCAGCTGTTTAAGTTGAATGTGTGCCCGATAATAATAAGTAATCTAACTTGTTATCGTTGTTTTGCTAAAAGGGTAAACGAACTCCATCACAGAAGCGGCGTTTATTTATTCCAAAATTGGAAAAGAATAAATTGGCTCTATTTCAATGTTCGGCCAATGGCGACCTTGGTATATGAATTTACAGGAGTTTTTGTCCCACCCTCAGGTTCCTATTAGAGCATAATTAGCGGTGATGCCGATACCTGCCTGAGCATGTGAGGCGAGGTTGAATCCTTTGAAATTATAAAACCTGACATCATATTCAAAGCATAGGTTTTCTTCCAATTTAGAAATCATTGCTGACGCTTAAGAGAGATACTGCTTTAACTTTTGGGCTTCTTCCATCATCTTACTTGAAGTTATTACAGTCCTATAAAAAAGCTCCCAATAAGTTCGACACTTGTTGGGAGCTTTTTTTTCTTAAAGAAATTGTAACCGGTACAAGATCGCATTAGTCAAGTTTAATGCAATCCGCACGCTTCACTTTTATTTTACCGTAAAAGGCACTTTCACTTTATCCCACATCAGTTCAACCACGCCTTTGGGAGTGATGTTGATCGTGAATTGCTCTGTCATGGCGTTGGCCTTGGGTTTTGCGGTAACGCGCAACTGGTCGGCGGTGGAGTCGTATTTATAAGCGCCCCATTGCTCTGCGGTTTTATTGAAAATGATGGTCCACTCTTTCTCACCCGGGATAGTGAAGAGGGAATATTTTCCGGCGGGCAGTGTTTTTCCGTTCACTTTTACGTCTTTATCCACGGTAAAAATGGTGGCTTCATTTGCGCCGGTGCGCCATACTTTTCCATAAGGAGCAAAATTGCCTTCCCAAACATTTCTCCCCTTCACAGAGGGGCGGCTGTAATCAATAGTGATGGTTGTTCCCTTTACAGTTTGGGTAACGGTGGCCGGGGGACTGGGACGTTTAGACTTGTCCTGCTGCGCATTGGCGGAAGTGGTGGAAAGAACAAAAGCTGCGCCCAGCAAAACTGTGGCTGCACGTTGAAAGATCTTTTTCATTGTATGAATTTGTTGTTTTAAAATCAATTGAGGCAGAAAGTTAACAAACCCTTTCTAAGAATGGTTCATAAAAATTATCTCTTTACATTGCGGGAAGAAAAAAACTGAATATGGTTACGTTGGATAACGGTAAACTCAGGGTGAAAATAGCGGAGAAAGGTGCCGAATTACAGGAGTTATTTTCAATTGCAGAGGGGATCAACTTTATGTGGAGCGGCGATCCCGCTTACTGGGGGAAGTTCTCACCGATACTTTTTCCGATCGTTGGCACCTTAAGAAACAACAACTTTTCGCACAACGGAAATACCTACTCACTCAGCCGGCATGGTTTCGCACGGGATAAAGTTTTTACCGTTGAACACACAGCTGCGACCGAATGCAGTTTGTTGCTTTCTTCGGATGAGGATACGCTGAAGGTGTATCCGTTCCTTTTTCATTTCAGGATAAGATACAGGCTTGAAGCCGATACGCTCCTTGTGCAATATGAAGTAGAAAATAACGGGGCGGAAACCATGTTTTTTTCCGTAGGGGCGCATCCGGCATTCGCCGTACCATTCCTTCCGGGTACTGCGTATACTGGCTACGAACTTTTCTTTGGCCGGGAGGTTACGGCCGGGCGCTGGCCTATTACCGAGGATGGGCTGATTGCGGAAAGCCCGGTTCCGTTATTGGAACACAACGCAACACTGCCGCTTTCTCATGAATTATTCGAAAAGGATGCGCTGGTTTTTAAGCAGTTTCCTGCCGATTCAATCCTCATTCGTGCCGCTAAAGGTGGTCCCGGATTGGAAGTGACCTGGAAAGATTTTCCATTCCTCGGCATTTGGGCCGCAAAGAATGCAGACTTTGTTTGTATCGAACCCTGGTGCGGTATTGCGGATGCCTGGAACGCCGGAGGCGAAATCGCAACAAAAGAAGGGATAGAAAAACTGGAACCCGGTAATGTTTTTTCACGGGGCTGGCAGGTCCGTATTATCCCCGGATAGCCGCCGGATTTTCACTGTAGCACAGCTTCCTACCGTATAAAAGCATACCTTTGCGCCTCCAGATAAACAAGGGCTTTCATGAAATACGAGCAGGAAATAAAGCGCAGAAGATCGTTCGCCATCATATCCCACCCGGATGCGGGTAAAACAACGCTTACGGAGAAATTCCTCCTGTTTGGTGGTGCCATTCAAACCGCGGGTGCTGTTAAAAGCAATAAGATCAAGAAGCATGCGGCAAGCGACTTTATGGAGATCGAGCGCCAGAGAGGTATCTCGGTAGCTACTTCCGTGATGACCTTCGAATACAAAGGATGCCTGGTAAACCTGCTCGATACACCCGGTCACAAAGACTTTGCCGAGGATACCTACAGAACCCTTACTGCCGTGGACAGTGTTATTCTCGTGGTGGACAGCGTGAACGGGGTGGAAGCACAAACCCGCCGGCTGATGGAGGTTTGTCGCATGAGAGATACGCCCGTAATCGTATTCATCAACAAAATGGATCGGGATGGTAAGAACCGCTTCGACCTGCTGGAAGAAATTGAAAAAGAACTGAGCATCAGTCTGCACCCCCTTACCTGGCCCATCAACAGCGGAAAAGACTTTAAAGGCGTTTACAACCTTTACGATAAAAACCTCCTGCTTTTTACCGCCAATACAAAGGCCGCAGAAGAAGATTCACTTCATATTTCTGATCTCGCCGATGAAGTGGTGGATCAGAAACTAGGAGACCGCGACGCGGAAATTCTCCGGGAAGATGTTGAACTGGTGGATGGCGTGCATGGAGAGTTGAATGTGCAAGACTATCTCGCAGGAAAAGTGGCCCCAGTTTTCTTCGGTAGTGCCGTGAACAACTTCGGGGTGAAGGAGATGCTGGATACATTTATCCGCATCGCACCTACGCCACGGAGCAGAGAAACGTCTAAAAGAGTGATAGATGTGAACGAAGATAAGTTCAGTGGCTTTATCTTCAAAATACACGCCAACCTGGATCCTAAGCACCGCGACCGGATCGCGTTTCTCCGGGTTTGCTCCGGCCGGTTCGAGCGCAACAAATTCTACCACCACGTGCGCCTCGATAAAGATGTGCGTTTCAGTAACCCCTATAGTTTTCTTGCCCGCGATAAAGATGTGATTGAAGAAGCTTATCCCGGAGATGTGATTGGCCTGTTCGATACCGGCAACTTCAAAATCGGCGATACGCTTACCGAAGGAGAAGATTTCTATTTCACCGGCATACCCACTTTCTCACCGGAAATATTCAAGGAACTGGTGAATAAGGATCCGATGAAGACCAAACAACTTGAAAAAGGCATCATGCAACTTACGGACGAAGGGGTGGCCCAGTTGTTTACCCAGTTCGGGGGCAACAAGAAAATCATCGGTTGCGTGGGTGACCTCCAGTTTGAAGTGATTCAATACCGTTTGTTGCAGGAATACGGCGCATCCTGCGAATTCAGGACCCTGCCTTATTATAAAGCCTGCTGGATCACTTCCAATGATAAAAACAAACTCAACGAATTTACCCGCTTCAAATCAAATAACGTGGCGGAAGATAAGGACGGGCACCTGGTGTACCTCGCGCAGAGTGAGTGGTTCCTGAACACAGAACGCACCAACAACCCGGATATTGAGTTTCACTTTACGAGTGAAGTACACAAGTAATTTTGGATGCTGAATTTTGAATGATGAATTGGGGTGCTTGAAATTTTAAATCCTTAATAGCTGTTTTGCGATTCAGGCCAGGCCATTGTTTAGGTCAGAAGAAACTTGTTTAGGCCGGAAGAGTTCTATTTTGAATACAGAATTACTTCTTGCTATTGAAAGGGGAGAAACGCGAAAATGTGTTTTTACCCTGCGCTATTCTCCATGTAGCTGTTCGTTTTAAAACATGCCCGTCCCGTTAATGAAATGAATTTTGAATGTTGAATTACAATGCATCCAACATTCAAAATTCATCATCCAAAATTTAAAATTCTCCCACCACACCCAGGTAATTCTGTGGGGTAATCGCTTTCAGCTCCTTCTTCACTTCGCCAGAAACCTTCAGCGTTGTAATAAAACTGTGGATCGCTTTTTTATCGATATGCGCTTTGCCGCGCGTAAGTTCTTTCAGTGCCTCGTATGGTTTGGGATAGTTCTCCCTTCTGAGGATGGTTTGGATAGCTTCCGCCACTACTGCCCAGTTGTCTTCCAGGTCGGAATGGAGTTTTTTCTCGTTCAGCAAAAGTTTACCCAATCCCTTTTCAATCGCTTTGATGGCGATGATGATATGAGAGAACGGAACGCCGAGGTTGCGGAGCACGGTGGAGTCGGTAAGGTCGCGTTGCAGACGGGAAACCGGCAGTTTTGCGGCGAGGTGTTCCAGCAAGGCGTTGGCGATACCGAGGTTGCCTTCCGCATTCTCAAAGTCGATGGGATTTACTTTGTGTGGCATGGCCGAAGAACCCACTTCTCCTTTCTTGGTTTGTTGTTTGAAGTAATCCATGGAGATGTACGTCCAGATATCACGGCACAGGTCGATCAATATATTGTTTATGCGTTTCATGGCATCAAAATGAGCGGCCATATTATCGTAATGTTCGATCTGGGTGGTGAATTGCATCCTGTGCAGTCCCAGTATATTATTCACGAATTCGTTGCCGAAGTCGATCCAGTTTCTTTTAGGGAAAGCTACATGGTGCGCGTTAAAATTACCGGTGGCACCACCGAATTTAGCGGCGAAAGGAATGTGCGTGAACAGTTCAACCTGTCCTTCCAGCCTTTCCACGAAAACCATAAATTCTTTTCCCAGACGGGTGGGGGATGCAGGCTGGCCGTGTGTGCGGGCGAGCATGGGCACATGCTTCCAGTCGTTGGCGAAATCGTGCAGTTTGTGCTGAAGGTTCAGCAGGGCGGGGAGGTATTCGTGTTCCACCGCGTTCTTCCAGGAAAGCGGGATGGAGGTATTGTTGATGTCCTGTGAGGTAAGTCCGAAATGGATCCATTCTTTCACTTCGCCTGCTTCCACTTCATCGAGCCGGGCTTTCAGGAAGTATTCCACGGCTTTCACGTCGTGGTTGGTGATTTTTTCAATGTCTTTGATCTGTTGTGCGGCGGCGAAATCGAATTCTTCGGCTACTTTCCGCAGGTGTGCCTTAACTTTGGCGGGCAGTTTCACGATCTTTTTTTCGCCGAGGAAGAGGAGGTATTCAATTTCCACCAGCACCCGGTATTTCATGAGGGCGTATTCGGAGAAATATTCATCAAGGTGCTGCACCTGACCACGATAGCGGCCATCAATGGGGGAGATGGCGGAAAGAGCATTCAATTCCATGTATTGTTACCTTTTATTTTGTTGCGTGATCCCTGCGGAAACGTGCCCATCCTTTGCAGGGAAGACCATTTAACGTAGGTTTGCGGGCAAAATTAAGTGAATTGGAACGAAAGATAAGGGTTGGGGCGGTCAGTTATTTGAATACGAAGCCTTTGTTGTATGGTATTGAACGCGCGGAATGCCGGAAAGATATGGATCTGGTGCTGGATTATCCCGCAAAGGTGGCGCAAATGCTGCTGAATGATGAGATTGATATGGGGCTGGTACCCGTGGCCGTGATTCCGCGTCTCCGGGAATGGCATATCAATACCGATTTCTGCATCGGCGCCGATGGCGATGTGGCTTCCGTTTGTCTTTTCAGTGAAACGGAATTGCACAAAACAGAAAAAGTGTTGCTCGATTACCAGAGCCGCACTTCAGCGGCGCTTACCCGCGTGCTGCTGAAAAACTACTGGCGCATGGATCCGGTAATCGAAGATGGCGGCGGCGAAGATTACCGCAGCCGCATCAAAGGAACCACCGCGGGCCTGGTGATTGGCGACCGCGCCCTGGAACAACGAAAGATATCTACCTATATCTATGACCTTGCAGATGCCTGGAAGGACCATACCGGACTATCCTTCACCTTCGCGGCCTGGATCAGTAATAAACCCATCGATCCGGATTTTATCAGTGCTTTCAATACCGCTAACGCAGTGGGGTTTCAACACCTCGACGAAATCGTGGCCGCGCATCCTTATGATGTTTTCGACCTTAAAAAATATTACAAACAGCACATCAGCTACCAGTTGGATGAAAGAAAACGTGCGGGGCTGGAGGAGTTTTTGTTTCAGTTGAAGCGCTTGTAGGTATATAATACGGAGATTTTTTATCTATCTTTACCCCATCATTTAACCTAAACCTTAAATCAATTGAAACTGATTCAATCCTTAGCCTTATCCGCTACCTGCATCTTCGCACTTGTTAGTTGTACAAAAGACGTTGAGAACTCCATGCCTATTGCCAATGCGGGTATGTCGCGTTCTATTAAACTTCCCCAGGATACTGTGAAACTCAGAGGAACTGCCACTGATGCTGATGGCTCGCTGATTGGTTATATCTGGAAGATGGTTTCTGGTCCTAACCGTCCTTTCTTGGACAATAGCGGTTCAGATTCAGCCCTTGTTATGGGACTTACAAAAGGTACTTACCAGTTTGAGTTTACGGCTATTGATGACAAAGGAGGCCGAGGTTTTGATACGGTACAAATAGAAGTATTGCCTTCAGACATTATCCAGCTTTCCCAACAGCCTTCCTTTAATGAGTATGAAGGATATCTTGCAGGTAACGACAACGGATATGAAGCCTCCTGGCAAACGCACGAGCTCGGAGTAATATATTGGACCGACCAGGGTGTTCCTTATGGGATGCGGCCGGTTGTGAAATTTGATTTGAGCAGTATTCCTGCCAATGCCACCATCGTAAGCGCAAAGTTATCATTGTATAGCCATCCCAATCCTTCAAATGGTAATCACGTCAGCCCCAATTCCGGATCGGACATCTCAATGCTTATTCAGCGGGTTACCAGTCCGTGGACGGTGTCTTCCCTGAAATGGAATAACAAACCTTCAACAACTTCAACCGGACAGGTAATTGTTCCGCATACCGCGTTGCCATCTTTGGACCTTTTAAATGTCGATGTAAAAAGTATGGTTGCTGCAATGGTAGAAAGCAATAATTACGGATTTGCTATGAAATTGCAGAATGAGGCACTCTACAATTCACGTATTTTCTGCTCCAGCCGACATTCAGATGCATCAAAACATCCAAAATTGGTAGTGGAATACAGGGTGGATAAGTAAATTCTATTCTATAAGTAATTCTAAACTCCCGGTTAGCTTAGCTTCCGGGAGTTCTTGTTTCAGTTGGCGCGCTTGTAAAGCTCCCTATCCACTTCCCCTACCACAAACACACTGCCGCAAACCAATACCATATCATCTGCGGTAGCAGCGGCTAACGCAGTTTGCACGGCCTCATCCACCACAGGGAAAATACTGCCTTGTAATCCGTATTTTGCTGCTTTTTCTTTCAGTTCTTCCGCAGGCAATGCCCTTGGAATGGAAGCATTGGTAAAGTAGTAGGCAGCATTTTGAGGGAGCAGACTGAGTACTTTCTCCACATCCTTATCTTTCACCATCCCAATTACAATATGTAACTTTTCGTACTGCTGGTGTTCCAGTTGTTCCAGAATCTGACGCATACCATCTTCGTTATGGCCCACATCTAATACAAACAAAGGGGTTTCCCGTAATACTTCCCATCTGCCCATCAGCCCGGTGTTTTCTTTTACATGCAGCAGTCCCTTGCGCAGGTGTTCATTATTCAAAGCGGTGAATTGTTTCTGAAGTATGGAAGCTGCGGCCAGCACGGTCGCCATATTTTTAGCCTGATATCTTCCGGGCAGATCGGTTGAAAAAAAACTTGTCCCGTCCTCCGTAGCGTATTCAACGTTCAATTCAACAGGAGAGGATTGGATTGTTTGAGGACGAAATAGCTGGTCGGCGAATATGATGGGCGTGTTTTTTTCTCGTGCTTTTTCGGTAAAAACAGCCACAGTCTCCGGGTGGGATTCCCCGATCACCACCGGTATTTTCTCTTTGATGATACCGGCTTTTTCATGCGCGATCTGGGGGAGCGTGTCGCCCAGCAACTGCATGTGGTCATAACCGATATTCGTGATGATACTCAGTTCAGGGGTGATTACATTGGTGCTGTCCAGTCTGCCGCCGAGCCCGGTTTCTATAACGGCGACGTCTACCCGTTGTTCAGCGAAATACCGGAATGCCAGGGCTACGGTTACTTCAAAGAACGAGGGTTCTATTGCTTCAAAATATGTTTTATAGTCTTCGGTGAAACGGATCACTTCTGCTTCCGGTATCATCGCTCCGTTGATGCGGATGCGTTCCCGGAAGTCCTGCAAATGGGGACTGGTATACAGCCCGGTTTTATACCCTGCTTCCTGCAGAACGGAGGCGAGCATGTGGCTCACGGAACCTTTCCCGTTGGTGCCGGCAATATGGATGGATTTGAACAACTGCTGCGGATTGCCTGCCTTTTTGCAAAGCAGGAGGGTATTGGTGAGGTCTTTTTTGATGGCGGCCGCGCCAATGCGTGTGAACATGGGCAGGCGGGCGTAGAGGTAGTCGAGCGTTTCGGCGTAAGTCACCTGATGAACATTGTAATAAAAAAAGCGGATAACAACTCGAAGGTATGAACTGTTATCCGCATGGAATAAGTTTAAGAAAGGAAAGCTATCCGCGCACTTTAAAGTTAAAAATGATGGTACCGACCTGTTCAGCTGGTGAATCCGGAGACGCGTTCATTTTAATTTTTTTCGCTTTTTCTATTGCAATCGCTTTAAGATTAGGATTGGATGTAGTAGACCCTCTTTGTTGAAAAGTGGCCGCGACAACGCGTCCGTTCTGATCTACACGGATATCGACCGCTACTTTGGCGTTTTCATTGAAATCATCTTCAAAAGAAGGATAGGTGGTAATCCTGCGTCCTGAAAGTCCACGACTGATCGCTACGCCAGACTTGCCGGTTCCGCCATTACCGGTATAACTATCACTGTCCGGGTTTCCATTGATCTTTCCCTGGTCACCTTTTCCTCCGGCGATGCCCTGGTTGGTGGATTTGTTGTAAGTATCCGCATTGTTGCCGCCCGGGCCGGAAGCTGTTCCTCCTTTGTAAACCGCTTTAGGCTGAGGCTTGGGAGCGGGGGGCGTAACTGTCTCAGCTTTTTTAACCGTTTTATTGACCGGTTTGTCCGTAATCTTCGTTGAGGTGGAAGCACGGGTAGGTTTGGCAATTTCCGGTGCAGCCTCGTCACTTTCATCGGTATCCACATCTTTCATCTGTTCCGTAGTGGAAGAAGATGTTTTGGGCGGATCATAAGAAGTTTCGTTGGACGCCGATGGCGGACCAGGAATTAAAGGTGGTTCTTCCCCAAGACCTTCATCGCTGTTGCCAAGGTTCACTTCAATTCCATCTTCTATTAACACAGGCGGCTGTGCCGGGGTACTCCAGCGCACCAAAAAAAGGATCACCGCCAGTAAGACGTAACTTACGATAGCGTAGATCAGCGCTTTTTGCCTGCTTTTATTTTCCTGTTGTACTGCGATCATGGTATAACTGTTTTCGTTCGAGAGATGCACACTATTCATTTTTTACACACTAATTATCCTTTTTCCCGAATATCTTTTTCAATATCCCGCCCTTTTTTTTTTCGTCGGGCTTGGTCGCTTCTTTTTTATCCTGGGTTTTGGGCGTATCCTTTTTTTCTCCTTTCCGGGCCTCATCCAGCACCTTTTTTTCATCATCTGAAAGCGGCTGCGATTCTACCGGGATATTATTTCCAGGCGTAGGCGTGAACATGTAGTCGTTGGCATCGTAAGTGGGGTCCTGTCCTTCAGCTCCCGGCGGTACTTCCGGCGCTACGTGGAGGTAATCGTACATCACTTCGTTGCGCAGGCTTTCAGGCACAGCGAACTTGGCGGAAGCATCTATGCCTAAAGTTTTGTCTTTGTATACTTCGTTGAAGAAATAAGCCCAGATGGGAAGGCCCATCAATGCGCCCTGTCCGTAATAATTACTGGATATCCTGATGAACGGATCATCGCAACCCACCCATGCACCCGCAAGCAGTTGGGGGGTAAAGCCCATGAACCACCCATCAGTATTGTCGTTGGTGGTACCTGTTTTTCCCGCGGCCTCGCCGGTAATGCCGTATGCGCCACGCAACGCACGACCTGTTCCGAAATCCACGGTACCGCGCATCATATTGGTGATGGTATATGCTTCACCTTCGGTGATCATCTGGATGCGTTCCGTAACGAAGGATTCCAGCACGTTACCGTTCTTGTCTTCGATTCTGCTGATATAAACCGGTTTGGTATTGTATCCGTTGTTCGGGAACATGGTGTAGGCGCGCATCATCTCATATAATGAGATATCGGGAACACCGAGGCAGAGCGTGGGTACTTCAGGAAGTTCACTTTCAATTTTACATTCCTTCAGAAACTGCGCGAACCGCTTGATGCCCACCTGTTTTAAAAGATATGCCGTCACATTATTGAGCGACCATGCCAAACCTGTGGCCATACTGGTGGAAGCGCTGCTGTTGCCGCTGGAGTTTTTGGAGCACCAGTTGTTGTAGGCGGGAAAACATTGTGGGGTGTTCTCACAAGCGGTTTCAGGCGTGAAGCCCAGTTCCTTGATGGCCTGCACGTAGAGCAGGGGTTTGATGGTTGAACCCACCTGCCTTTTGGTATTGATGTTAACGTGGTCGTACTTGAATGTTTTAAAATCCACGCCGCCCACCCAGGCTTTCACTTCGCCGGTCATAGGGTCCATCACCATGAAGCCGGTTTGCAGCATTTGCTTGTGGTATTTGATGGAGTCGATCGGTGTCATTACAGTATCGGTATACCGCTTGCTGTTCCAGGCGAATACCCGCATGGGTACTTTTTCCTTAAAACTTTTACGGATATCTTCTTCTGAAATGTCTTCCGCTTTCATGGAGCGCCAGCGGTCGCTGTTCTTCATCGCGGCTTCAAGAATGTTCTCGCGCCCCTTCCAGATGGATCCGTTCTTGATATTGGCCTGGCTGTTGAGTACTTTCTGGAGGGTGGACATGTGCTTGTTCACCGCCATTTCCGCCGCCAGTTGCATCCGCGGGTTGATGGTGGTGTACACTTTTAAGCCATCGCGGTAAATATTATATTCTTCACCGTTCTCTTTTTTGTGTTCTTTGCACCATTTCTTCAGGTCATCGCGCAGCACATCCCTGAAATAAGGCGCTATGCCGGCGTTTTCATCCATTTTCTTATAGTTCAGTTTAATCGGCTTCAGCTTGTACTTCTGCGCTTCTTCTTCAGGAACCACATTATTGCGCACCATCTGGTCAATCACGGTATTCCTGCGGTCCATGGCATTTTTAGGATACCTCCGCGGGTTATAAATGGTGTTCCCTTTCAGCATACCAATGAGTACAGCCGCTTCTTCGAGTTGCAAACGATCGGGTTCCTTCTGAAAGAAAGTTTTCGATGCGTTTCTGATTCCATACACGTTGTCGCCGAAAGCCACCGTGTTCAGGTAAAGCGTGATGATCTCTTCTTTGGTAAAATTCCTTTCCAGCTTCACGGCTATGATCCATTCTTTCAATTTCTGAACGGCGCGCATGAGTGGGTTACGCGCTCTTGATTCTCCAAACAGGTTCAGCGCCAGTTGTTGTGTGATGGTACTGGCACCGCCTTTACTGTTGAAGGTAAGTACCCCGAATACGGCCCTTCCCAATGATTTGGCGTCGATGCCGGAATGCTCGTGGAAACGTTCATCTTCGGTGGCGATGAGCGCGTTGATGGCGAAAGGACTGATGTCTTTATATTTAACGGAAGTTCTGTCTTGTAGATAATATTTCCCCATCATGGTACCATCGGAAGCGTAAATCTCCGTGGCCAGGGAAGCCGAAGGGTTTTCCAGTTCCGAAATAGAGGGCATAGAACCCAACAAACCGAAGTTGGCGCCTATGATCAGGAGAATAAAAGCACCCAGACCTGCAAAGAAGACCTTCCAGAGGATGCGAACGGATTTTTTCATACAGTAATTTACAATTTAATCCCGCCCAAAGCTAACAAAAAATGTACCTATAGTTGGGCACAGCGATATTTAATCACTTGATTTTAACAGCCTCCTGCCAGAATTCAAGATAACCGCCCGTTTCACGTTTTTCCTGCAGGGTGGGGAGGTTCGCTTCGCTGATCACGAGGAAGCTGTATTTGGCCGCGGGTAACCAGGGCACGATCTCCGTACCGGCTTTCGCACGGGCCCCATTGGCGTACTGAATAGCGGAAGCGGCATCGGCGAAGCCGGAGAAACTCAACAGGCGGATGGTATCATTCAACTGGATGTTTCCCGCGTTAATGGGTTGACCGGCATAATATTCCCTGTTGTAACGGATAAAGGCGTTCCTGGCTTCGGAAATGTACACGGGATCCACTTTGTCCAGCACAAGCATTACGTAGTGCGGCTGCGCCGGGTTATAAATGTACCCGTTCTTAGAGAAGAGTGCCACTGGTTTTATGGCCGGAAGATTGGAGGAGATACTGTCTTTTTTTACGGGCAGTTGTGTTTTTACCAGTTGCTGCGCGGAATCCACCCGTACATTCTTCGCGGCATCCACATCCTTGTACTTTTGAATGATACTATCGGGCGTAACGGGTGCCTTGAGGGATGAATTTTTGTTGAGTATATTCTTTTGAGCGATATCCGTTTTAATACCTGGTTGAATACTGGTGTTTATACCTGCCGATTGCACGGTTTTTATCTCTTCTTCCAGCACTGTCTTTTTCGCGAAAATAGAACTGTCAACAGGCGCGGTTTCATCTTCATCCCTGGTTACTTCCAGTTTGGTGAGGTAATCTTCAATTTCTTTCCTCCTGGCCAGGATGGATTTAAGGTGCTCGGCTTTCGGCGCAAGGGGAGACGTGGTAAACGAGGAAGTGATGCGGTTCAACTGCTGGATCGCATTGGCATCATCGCGCTGTTTAATATGGTAAACGGCTTCGATATACAACAGCTGCGGGGTCCAGTACACCTGCCCGTACATACTATCGGCGCTGCGTTTCATATCCAGTGCTTCCTGGAAGGCGCCTTCAATGAATTTGTTGTAGATTTTTTCGTAAGTAGCGGTGGCCGCTTTTTCATGGTTCGCGGCACTGTTTTTTACCTGTGAGGGATCTACGGTTTTTACCGCGGCATTGCTGCCGGGGAACTCTTTTTGAAGTTGTGTTTTAAACCGGGCGGCTTTATCGTTTAATCCCAGTTTCCAATAGCAGTAATACAGGTTGAAGTATATATTTTCTTTGTTGGTCGTATTGGGGAACCTTGCGAGCAATGCTTCATATTGTTCCGCCGCTTTGGCGTAATCTTCGAGTTTGTCCTGGTAGGCGAAACCAATTTCGTAGAGCGCGTTGCGGATGGAATCGTTGGATACCTGCATTTGCTGCTCGGTAAGTGGCACCTTGGCTAAGAGTGATTCATACGTAATTTCTGCCGTAGAGTCCTGCACCTGCTCATTGGATGCAGTCACCTCCTGGATTTGTGTATTGCGGTCAATGGCCGACATTCTTCTCCAGTTGTCGGCATCCGGGCGATCGCCCCATTTTACATTGAATTCACTTCTTCCTTTCGAGCGGAGCCCGGCATTGTAGAAATACCATTCTCCCTTACCGGTTCCGGCAAACAGGTCGGCGGGCGCTTCTTCATTCAGTGCGGCGGAGCCGGTATATTTGCCGCGTTGGGCCTTAGCGGAAGCCTTGGCTATTTTTTTCAGGATATCGTCCCTTTCATTTTCCGGAAGCCGGGCCAGGTATTGCAGGCTATCCTGCCTTTTTACCACGGCAACATTTGCGGCGAGTGTGCCCAGCGCCGATTTTCTCGCCAGGATAAGGTCCGCAGATTCAATAGCGGGTTCATCGAGGTTGATGCTGTCGTAAGCGTTTTTGGCCAGCAGGAATTCGCCCGTATTAAAATAGGCGTTGCCCAGTTCCACCCAAGCCTGGTTGCGCAAAGAAACATTCGCGCTGTTGAAGCGGATGCTGCGTTGCATGGATTGAATGATGCCCGTATGGTTGTTCCGTTCCTTGTCCATAATGCCCGCGGTAAAATATATGATGTCGCGGTAGGTCGTATAGTTATCGCGGCGCGCCATTTTATACAACGTCAGGATATTCTCATTGATATAATTATCTCCTCCTTCTTTGTTCAGGCGGATGGCGTTCAGGCGGGCGTAAATATCCTGGATGGGGTTGAGCGTGCTTTTGATTGATTTATTGTACCAATCGATGGCCTCATTCCGGTGGGCCGCTTTTTCGTGGAGCTGTGCGATCAGGAATTGCCATCTTGAGGTTTCCGTAGTGCCTTCTGCGGAGGGCAGTGCTTGTTCCAGGTAAAAAGCCGCGCTGTCGTATATATTATTGGTGTAGAAATAATAGGCCTGCATCTGCGCGAGTTCGGGTTTCAGCCGCTCAGGAAACTGGGGGTCGAGCCGGAGCGATTGTATGAGGGCCGAAGCTTTTGCCATATTACCCTGTTCAATAGCGGTGCGGATGATCCATATCAGGCCCTCGTTCCTGGAGGGGGCTTCAGAGAACATTTTTTTAGGGAGGTTCCGGTTTTCTTTGGTGGAAACCAGAAACGCGTTTCCACCTTCACTGGAATTGCTGGCGATTATTTTCGCGTAGCCGTCTTTTTCCCTCGGGGCGAACGCCGTATTCAGGAACTGGAAAGTCAATGCCGCGGAATCAAGGTCGTTGCGGAGGAAATAAGCCCTGCCGATCAGCAGGTACATGTTGTCGATCCAGTCGTTGCGGAGGTCGTGCAACACGATGCCCGCCGTCGCCTTGTAAATAACGGAATCCAGTTCAGCCTTGCTGGCTGCGGTATTTGTAAGAGAATAATTGTAAAAGGGGAGCAGTTTGGTGAAATCATCCACGTGCATGGTTTTCGCCTGCTTCAATACATTATCAATCTTCAGGGTTGCGTTGTAGAAATAATTGTAATGGGTGATGGTGTTTTGAACGAACCTCCGGCTGCCGGTGAACTTTTTCGTGTAGGTTTTTTCATAACCCAACGCCCTGTTCTCGTACTTTTTAGGTTTCTCTAACCTGAGTTCATAACCTTCCTGCCCGAAACAAAGCACTGTCGGGGAAAAAAAAGTGGAAAATAATATAAGATTTCTGATGACCGCCCGCATGAAGCAATTCTACACCTTAATAACTGAAATTCAATAATATTATTGTAATTTGATTGGCAAAAATCGTTTACTTTCGATCCGCAAACCTCTCTTTATGGCCAAATCTGATGCCAATTCCACACTCAAACGCCTTCAAAACCGTTATCGTCTGGTGGTGATGAACGATGATACCTATGAAGAGGTGGTCACTTTCAAACTTTCAAGGCTCAGTGTGTATGTATTTTTAAGCACGATATTTGTTGTGCTGGTGGGGCTCACGGTGGCGCTGATCGTTTTTACCCCCCTCAGGTATTATATTCCGGGGTATGGCAGTTTGAATGAAAGAAAGGCCCTGATGAACCTGAAAATAAGAACAGATTCCCTGGAAAGGGAAATGAAGTACAAGGATGTTTACCTGGAAGGGATCAAAAAAGCACTTACTGGAGATGGAAATGTGGTACTGGACACAACATTGCTGGCCATACCACACGTGGAAACGACCAATGAATAAACCATTTTTGATAATCCTAAAATCCGGACCATGTTCAACTCAAAATCCAAATCCGATTCCACGCCGCTTTCCACCAACGGCGGAACCAGCCTTATTGGCGCAGGCACCATTTTCACGGGCAATGTTGTAGCCCCCGGCGATATGCGCATCGACGGTACCATCAAAGGGAATATTTCCAGCAAAGCAAAGATCGTAATCGGCCCGGACGGGCTGGTAGAAGGCGATATCGAAGGCGACCAGGCTGATATTATGGGGCGTGTTTCCGGCTCCGTAAGGGTGAACGACCTGCTGTACCTTCGTGGAGGCTCCGTTGTGGACGGCAACATCAGCGCGAAACAGCTCCAGGTGGAACCCGAGGCCAAATTCAACGGGCAATGCCAGATGATTGTTCCTGCACCCGCAATGGCCGCCGCCCAGTCAAAAGAAAAAAACGACAAAAGGATACCTGCCCTCGCCATAGGGCAGGGATAAGTTCCTCTTTGTTTTTCCCTAATTTTGCAGCCACGCGGTAAAACCCCGCGTGGCTAAATTTTTTATATGGACAAACAGGTGGCAAGGAAATCCTTTTTAGCGATCGTAGTTGTTTTCGCAGCGCTGAATGGCTTCCTGATTTTTGGAAAAGCGTTGCTGGCCAAATGGGAAGCAGACAGGGATGTATTAATTATTGGCCACACCCTGATCTTTCTTCTTACCACACTTACCTATTCCCTGCACGTGCGGGCGCTCAATAAAAAAACATCAATGGGCTTTGTAAACGCAGTGTATGGCGGCATGCTCATCAAAATGTTCGGATGCCTTATCGCTGCTTTTGTTTACATCATCATAGCCAAATCAGGCGTAAACAAACCCGCGCTGTTTGGCTGCATGTTCTTCTATCTTCTTTATACCTTCCTGGAAACCAGGATCGTAACCAAACTCAATAGTCTGCAGAAAAAGAATGGCTAAACAGGAAGCCCCGCTGGAAGCGCTCCGTTCCTACCTGCCGCATGGTTCCTTTGAACAGGTGCAGCATTACCTTTTACATTATAAGGTGCACCTTACTATTACGCGGGCCCGGAAATCGGTTTTGGGCGATTACAGGAACGCGGTCAATGAAAAGAACCACCGCATTTCGGTAAACGGCAATCTTAACCGTTATGCTTTCCTGGTAACCTTATTACATGAGTTGGCGCATCTGCTCACTTTCGACCGGTACGGGCACCGCGTGGCCCCGCATGGCAAGGAATGGAAAACCCTGTTCAGTCATATCCTCGCGGAGTTCATCCGGCTGAATGTGTTTCCGGCAGACATCACGAAGGCGCTGCTGGACTCGTTGGGAAATCCTGCCGCCAGCAGTTGCGCCGATGAACAACTGCTTCGTGTATTGCGTCGTTATGATCCCGTAAAGGATGGACACGTGCTGGTAGACGAACTGCCAATAGGCGCACTATTCACCATTGAAAAGGGACGAATTTTTAAAAGGGGAGAAAAGATCCGGAAAAGAATCCGTTGTGAAGAAATGGCGACCGGGAAAATCTATCTTTTCAGCCCGGTGTACGAAGTGATGAAAGCATAAAAGAAAAAGCCCTTCCTAAAAGGAAGAGCTTAATCATTAACCCTACAACCCTTAACTCTTTAATCAGATAATCAATATATTATGGTTCGTTGTTTCAAGTTAATTCCAGTCTGAATTATATCCTTTCGCTTTGATCATTTGATTACCGTACAAAGATAATGTTCAAACATTGAAAAAACATTTAAAGCCATGTTAAGATTATCTTGAAGTGGTGTTAAATACCTTCAGGTGGGTATTGTTCCCGCTTCATCAAACCCCTAATTTTCAGCATGAAATTTCCCTGGTTTCTTCCCAATGCCCGGAACCAAACCCTCTGGTTTTCAGCCGTAGTGATGGTTGCGGGGCTGCTGCTCGGCTGGTGGCGGCCCAATACTATCCTGTTCGCTTACCTGGTGGAAACACTGGTAATCGGATTGGTTCATGCCCTGAAAATGCTCACCGTTTCTATACTGGGCCGGAAGCAAAAAGTACTTCGTCTGGAAAAGCCCCACGACCACAACAACCATGTTTTCATGGTGCCGTTCTTCCTGGTGCATTACAATTTTTTCATTTTTGTTCAGTCGGTATTCATCTTCCTCTTGCTGGGCGTGGATGACAAGGGTGTGAAGGACAGTTTCAGTGTGGTGGAGAATTTCGCCTACATGCTTGGTCAGCCCGGAGCGGGCTGGGCGGTTGCTTCCATTGCTTTTTTCAATGTAATGCAGTCGGTAACCGATTTTTTTCTTCCCCGGAAATACCATGAAACTGTATTGTCCGACATGTTCATGCAGCCTTACGTCAGGATATTCGTGCAACAGATCGTGGCCATTACCGGCGGCTTTTTTATCATTTTCCTGCATGCGGGACTTATGGCGGCGATACTGCTGGTGGTGATACGCCTGGTGGTTGACCTGTTCGCTACGGCTTTCAGGTACAGTCCGGAGGCCAGAAAAATATTGGCCCGGAAACTCGCCAAGGGAGAAACCGGGCCTGAAAAAGTGGAGAAACAGCTGGAGCTGTTGTTTATGAATTAACCGAAAAGGTCGGAGGAAAGATAGCGGTCGCCGCGGTCGCAGATGATGCACACGATTACCCCGGATTCGATTTCTTCCGCTATCTGCAGGGCGGCGTGAACGGCCCCGCCACTGCTCATCCCGGAGAAGATGGCTTCTTCCTTAGCGAGGCGGTTGGCCATGATGCGGGCATCTTTCTCGGCGATATCCACTACACGGTCAACCCTGGAGCGGTCGAATATTTTAGGAAGATACGCTTCCGGCCATTTGCGGATGCCGGGGATTTTGGAACCGTCTGTGGGCTGGCATCCTACGATCTGAACGGCGGGGTTCTGTGATTTGAGGAAGCGGGAAACGCCCATAATGGTGCCGGTGGTACCCATGGCCGAAACGAAATGCGTCACTTCGCCCTGGGTGTCGCGCCATATTTCAGGGCCGGTGGTATTGAAGTGCATGTTCGCGTTGTCTTCGTTCGCGAACTGGTTCAGCATAAAATAACCCCCTTTTTTAACCTGCGCATGTGCGTAGTCGATAGCGCCTTCCATAGATTTTTCTTTGGGCGTAAGAATAACTTTGGCGCCGAAAGCTTCCATGGTGAGTACGCGTTCGCGGGTAGCGTCTTCCGGCATCACGAGTTCGATGGCGATGCCATACAGGTTCGCGATCATGGCGAGTGCTATACCGGTGTTGCCGCTGGTGGCTTCAATTAATTTAATACCTGGTTTAATATCTCCCCTTTCCAAAGCGGCGCTGATCATGCCATACGCAGCCCGGTCTTTCACGGAACCGCCGGGGTTATGGCCTTCCAGTTTCGCGTAAATGGTGACGCCGGGCTTGTTAAAAACGTTTCTAAGTTTAACCATGGGGGTGTTCCCCACGAGTTCCAATACAGAAGATGCGGTCATGCTTATTATAAAATTTGTTCTGAAATCGAGATGTGTTCGTCGGCCTTATAGTAAATACGTGCGTTTGGTGCAACAGATCGGATGAGCCATACATTCCCGCCAATGATGCTGTGGTGGCCCACAACGGTTTCTCCGCCGAGAATGGTGGCCCCGGCATAGATTACGACATGGTCCTCAATGGTGGGATGCCTTTTCTGGAGTGCCATCGTTTTTTCAACGCTCAATGCACCAAGGGTAACGCCCTGGTATATTTTAACGTGTTCCCCGATAACGGTGGTTTCGCCAATCACGATACCAGTACCGTGGTCGATGCAGCAATAGGCGCCGATCTTTGCGCCGGGATGGATATCGATACCGGTGCGGTTGTGCGCGAATTCCGTCATAAGGCGGGGGAGAAGCGGTACGCCCAGTGTGTAAAGGATATGCGCCATCCGATAGAAAGCGAGGGCGTAAAAGCCAGGATAGGCGCGGATTACCTCGTACCTGCTGGTGGCGGCGGGGTCTCCTTCGAGTATGGCGGTGGCATCTTTATTCAGCATATCGTCCAATGCGGGGATGGACTGGAAAAAGAGATCGGCTGTTGTTGTGGCCGGTTGTTCCAGTTGCGCTTCCATAGGACTCAACAGTTGCTCCAACTGTTCGCGCAACGCTTCATATTTTTCTGCCAGCGCTATTTCAGTAGGTAAACAATGCCCGGTCTGCTCCGGGAAAAGCCAGTTCAGCAAAGCACTCGAAAAGGTGCAAACATCACTTGTAGCGGGGAATGCGGTAGCTGCGGCGGCCACGTGGCGCCTGAATATCCTTTCTCTGAATGAATCGCCTGGCATAAAACGTAGTTGTACCAGCAAATGTAGTCTACTATGGCTATAGGATAGTGAATTTCGTAAAATTTTAGTCTTTTCACTACCTTTCAGGTCTAAATCGCAAAAATTTCAATGAGCACAAAAAGAATCGCGCAGCAGGTGATAGGTTCCCTGATAATCAGTTCGGTATGTTCTGTTTCCCTCGCTCAGACAAAAACCACCACAAAGCCCCCGGTAACCAAGCCCAAAACCACTACCACCAAAACAACGGTAAATCCCAAGCCACCTGTAGTGGCGCCGGCCCCCGCCATGAAGAATGCCATCGACTCGCTTTCTTATGCGATAGGGGTGAACGTGGCCAGCTACTTTAAAACACAGGGTGTGGACACCATGAATTACAAATTGCTGAACAAAGCCTTTGCTGATGTGCTGGGCGGAAAAACTCCTTTATTGGATGAAATGCAGGCAAATATGACTTTACAGGAAAAACTTCAGGCATTCGCCAACAAAAAAATCAACGCAGTGAAAGAAGAAAGCGCAAAATTCCTCGCGGAAAACAAAAAAAGAGCCGGGGTAACCGAATTGCCCAGCGGCCTTCAGTATGAAGTTCTAAAAACCGGTACCGGCACCGTGCATCCACACGATACCAGCCGCGTGAAAGTGCATTACACCGGAAAACTGATCAACGGTAAAAAGTTTGACAGCTCCGTTGACCGCGGCCAGCCGCTGGAAATAGGGGTTGGACAGGTGATCAAAGGCTGGACAGAAGCCCTGAAACTGATGAAAGAAGGGGATAAGTGGATCATTTACATGCCCTCTTCCCTGGGTTATGGCGATCGTGGTGCCGGAGGAGATATTCCCGGTGGCGCGGCGCTGATCTTTGAAGTGGAAATGCTCGAGATCCTAAAATAATCCAGATGGACGGAACTTCTTTGCAATACCCTATCGGCAAATACCAGCCGGTAGGGTATTCCGAACAGCAGAAAAAAATATGGCTGAACGATATCCGGTACCTTCCGGAACTGTTGGAACACGCCATCAATGGTCTGGATGCCTTTCAGTTTGAAACACCCTACCGGGAAGGCGGCTGGCAGGTAAGGCAGGTGGTGCATCATCTGGCGGACAGTCATATGAATGCTTTTATCCGTTGCCGCCTCGCGCTCACGGAAAAGCAGCCCATCGTAAAACCTTACGACGAAAAAGCCTGGGCCGAACTGCCCGACGTATTCGCGGTGCCGGTGAACATGTCGGTAACCCTGCTGCATGCCCTGCACGCCAGGTGGTACACGCTGATGAGTAGTATTGACGGTGAACAATGGGAGCGCACTATATACCATCCGGTGTACGGAAACATACAAACTTTATGGTTTATGCTGGGTTCCTACGCCTGGCATGGAAAGCACCATGTGGCGCATATTACATCGCTCCGGGAAAGGATGAACTGGTAGAATGCTACCCTTCATCTTCAGATATTTCCCCGGCAGCAACCGATAAATTTCTACCAATGAAAGATCCGCTAGACTGGAAACTGATTTCAAGTGAATACCTTTTCAAAGATTCCTGGCTCACGGCCCGCAAAGATACCTGCGAAAGGCCCGATGGCACCATTGTGACGCCCTATTACGTGATGGAATACCCCAACTGGGCCACCGCTCTGGCGCTTACGGAAGATGGAAAAGTGATACTCGTGAAACAATACCGTCATGCCATAGGAAGAACCTGTATGGAGATTCCAGGCGGCTGCATTGATGATACCGATGCTTCTCCAGAAGCGGCCATCCAACGCGAACTGCTGGAAGAAACGGGGTACGCGTTTGATTCTTTTGAATTTCTGGGGGAAATATCTGCTAATCCCAGTACCAATAACAATATGATGTACATGTTCCTGGCGAAAGGGGGGAAGAAAGTGCAGGAGCAGATGCTGGATCATAATGAAGAAATTGAGGTGCACCTGGTGGAGATGGGGGAATTGAAGGAGATGTTGCGGCGGAATGAGATTTTACAGAGTATGCATGTGAGTTGTATATTTTATGGGATGATGAAGCTTGGTGAAGTGAATTATTAATACCACAAACGCGGATTTGTACTCCTGATATATTGCATTGCTTTTTCAGAAAGTGGCTTTCTGGGTTCTGCGCCTGGAATGGCACTCAATGCTTTAAGTCCGGAAATAAAGAGCCTGATATTAAAGCCGGTTTTAAGAAGAAATAGAAGTCCCCACATGCCTGCCGTGCTGTAAAAGTATTTTTTTGGCAAATAGCGCCAGGCCACTTTGGATTTATTAATCCACATCCCTTTCAGTTTTTCCGGTTTAGGCTGTCGCCCATGGGGTGATTCTTTATGCAACACGGTTACGCCGGAATTATATTGTATAGAGAATCCCGCCTCAATAGTTCTGTAGCTTAAGTCGTACTCTTCCATCCCATAGAAAAAATCTACGGGCAGCATGCCGGCTTTTTCGAAGACTTCCTTTTTAATGGCATGCGCGCAGCCTACATAGTAGTAGGTGCCAAATGCCTGAAGATGACTGTACGCCTTAAAATGTTTGTGCGGAAAAGCATTGATCTGCCATTGACGGTTTTCATGGTACAAAACCCGGAAGGACAAAATGCCTGGCGCCCGCTCCTTGTAGGGGGCTGAAAAGGCTGTATGAATTTGTTGCAGAGCGCCTGCGTCGTCCAGCAATGCATCGTCGTCCAGGAAGAATAGGATAGGGGCCGTGGCTAGTGAGATGCCAAGGTTTCTTCCCCTTGAAACGCCAAGATTTTCTGGTGACGAGACGTACTTAAAAGGGTAAATATTATGCTGGCTGATATAGGCTTCAACATCTTGGTAAGAAACAGAGGAGTTATTATTTATAAGAATAACCTCTTGAAGAAGCTCAGCTGTTTGTTTAAGTGTGGTGATGTTTTGAAGAAGTTCAAGCGCGTCAGCTGGGCGGTTGTAAGAGATGATAATGATACTTATTTTGTTGATTTCCATCAGAAAAGCGCTTATTCGCGCCAAATTAATCTATTTTAGGGATTTTGTGGATGGCTGAAATATTTTGCAGAATATTGCAGGGAGAAATATTTACAGCTACCAGAAACGTGATTTATTGTATATGTTATTGAAGAAAATTTTAAAGGCAGCAGGCTTAACCGGCATACCGAAGGCGATGGCAGATGAGCTCACCAGCGCCAGGGGAAACCTTGATAAAACGTTTCCTTCTGATTTTTCTCCAGCTGAAGCGCAGCACATCAACTTTGTGAAGGAAAAAACAATGACGAGCCCTGAAAGACTGGTGACATTGGCGCGTGCAATAGATCACTTAGAATCGGGTAAAATTGAGGGGGATATTGTAGAGTGCGGTGTATGGAAAGGTGGCAGTATGATGCTCGTCGCGAGAAAATTGATGGAATACAATAATACTGCAAGACGGCTTTTTCTATTTGATACATTCGAGGGCATGTCTGAACCCGGAAGTGCGGATGTAAGCGCGGTGGACCTTTCTAAAGCCGAGGATCTTTTGAAAAAAGAAGACCGGCTTAACGGAGATAATGTATGGTGTTATTCGCCTGTTGATGAGGTAAAGGCCAATTTGTCCCAAACTGGTTACCCGCTTTCTTCGATACACTTCATCAAAGGTAAGGTAGAGGAAACCCTGCCGCATCCGGAAATTGGAAAGATAGCCTTGCTTAGACTTGATACCGATTGGTATGAGTCCACCAAGCATGAATTGGAAACATTGTATGATCTGCTGGTACCCGGTGGCATTTTGATCATAGATGATTATGGGCATTGGAGTGGAGCAAGAAAAGCTGTAGATGAATTTTTTGCGGAAAGAGAGATACGCATATTTTTAAACCGGATAGATTACACAGGCCGTATTGCTATTAAACCCAATTGATATGAGTCTTTTTAAGTGGCTATTTCCCGATAAAGTGGAATTTAAATCACAAATTGATTTTCCCGCAGCGGCCCTGGAGCCATTCATAGATAAAAACAGGCAGGCGCTTTCTCTCATTCCCAACTGGATTGATGAGGATGCATTTAAAAAATCCTGGTTCGATTATGGCGTGCCTTCCTTTATAAGGGGGGACATTAACAAGCCCATCAGCAGAACCCTTACTTATTCAGACCTGCTGCTTTATTTTTCTGACAAACATTTTCCCCACTTGAATTATTTCGAGATTGGTGTTTCCGTAGGAAAGAACTTTTTCCAAATGATCAATGGTCACGAAAAAGGGACTTTTACCGCTTTCGATATTGAAACAATAAATCCGGTACTTGAAAATGAATTGGAGCTGGTTGAAACTGAAACCTGGAAAACACCAGCGGGTTCCATCAAGAAAAACGAGTCATACCTGAAAAAATACCGGAGGAATGCGCTGGATGTGCGCTATTTATGTGGGGATGTATGGGATGAGAACAGTTGGGCGAAGCTCAAAGGGAATAAGTACAACATCGTTTTCTCGGATGCGCTTCATACGCCAAAGGCGATCTTGTTTGAATTTGAAATGCTTGTTAAATATGACCTGCTGGATGAAAAATTCGTGATAGTATGGGATGACCTGGTGGGAAAGATGCAGAAATCCTTCTTCAGGATCATCAATAAATACAAAAGGAATTATCCCATCCATGATATTTACCTGGTAAACATTAACGGATGGATTGGAGAGCATGAGGCGCCGCATACCGTTGGTATCATTTCCAGTTTTCCTTTGTAGTATGAAAATTGCGCTGACAAATCTTTCCAATCATTCTTTTAATGAAGGTCGTGAGAGACTGAACACTTCAGCTTTGAAGCATGGTGTGCAGGACCTTTATTCTTTTTCTTTCGAATCATTTTCCGGAAAACCGTTTTTTAAACAGTTTGAGCATATTCTTGCACAGCCAAGGGGATTGGGATATTGGCTCTGGAAGCCCTATATTATCCTGGAAACACTGGAACAGTTAAACGATGGAGACGTTCTGATTTATTCCGATTGCGGAATTGAAATCATTGAAGACCTTAGTCCTTTGGTTGAAATTTGTGCCGCTAAGCAGCCAGTGGTGCTGTTTGCCAATGGTAATTTATTAAATGCCGCCTGGACTAAACGGGATTGTTTTGTGCGGATGAACGCGGATGCCCCGGCTTATTGGCTGGCCATACAATGTGATGCTTCTTTTGCGCTGTTTCGAAAAGGAAGTGATAGCGTGAAATTTGTACAGGAGTGGTTGAATTATGCATCTAACGAATCTATTCTCACGGATATTCCTAATTCCAGTGGCAAAAGAAACCTTCCCGGCTTTATTGAACACCGCCACGACCAGTCTATATTATCTATTCTGGCAAAAAAGTATGGTTACTCATTGTACAGGCAGGCCTCTCAATACGGAAATCATTATAAAATGCCTGAATTAAGAGTGCCAGGGGAATTCAACTGTGTTAGTCAACGCTACCAGCAGGAAGTGAGTTTCTATGCGCAAAATTGGTTCAGCAATTCGCCTTATCCACAGCTGCTTCATCACCACAGGCTTGTGAATGCGAAAAATAATACCGTGCAGAAACGCAGCCTTGCTACGGTATTAAGCTCGTATATAAACCGGCTTTCGGGAAAGATATTCAACTTGTACTACAAGAAATACAAGAATAATGGTTGAACCGAACGCCCCATACCCATTAATAACCGTGGTAATTCCAACTTATAATTCGCAAAATGAATTAGAAGTGGCTATCAAAAGTGTGCAATCACAGCTTTTTTTAAACTGGGAACTTCTAATTATAGACGGGGGCTCTTCAGACAACACGCTGGATATCATCAGGAATTACGCGAACAATGATGCCCGGATCAGTTATGTTTCGGAGAAAGACAATGGAGTGTACGATGCTATGAATAAGGGCATATCGCTTGCGAGAGGAGAGTGGATCTACTTCTTAGGATCTGACGATAAGCTTTATGCTGAGAAAGTTTTTTCAGTAGTGGCACCAATGCTGCAACATGCACCGGGACAGTTCGTTTATGGCAACGTAAAAATGGGAGATCGCCCCGAAAAATATGATGGTCCTTTTGATTTCAGCAAACTGCTGATCAAAAATATTCCACATCAGGCCAGTTTTTATAAGAAAGAACTGTTCAAAAAGTTTGGCCTCTACGATCAGCGTTACAGGCAGCATGCTGATTGGGCGTTGAATATAAAATGTTTCAGGCAGGTCGATCCGTTATATATTGACGTAATAGTTGGTCTTTTTGGATTAGGTGGTATCAGTGGGGCACATGATGAATTATTTTTAAGAGAAGTGTTGCTGCCTGAAAAAATGAACTTGTTGAAAGAAGAAGGAAAGCATGTGCTGCGTAATATCAGGAGTTATGATATTGTATGGAGAATGGTGAGGAACGCCGCTTTTAAAGACGAGCAGGACTTTGAGCATGCGTTTTTAACGCAGGAAGTACCCATGGTAATTAAAAGTATGTTTCATGTGCAGCGTTGCATCCCTGTCGGAGCGCTTAAAAATGGGTTTGTCTCTAAAACTTTAATGACAGCGAATTATTTGTATAACAGGATAATTTTCAGGCTTTGATGTTGTCCATTATAATCGTTAATTATAAATCAGTTCAACATATCCTGAACTGCCTTCAATCCGCATCCCGATACCCCGGTTTTCTCTCCTATGAATGGATCGTGGTGGATAACGAAGTTGACGGCAATTGTATGGAGTTGATAAAGCAGGCCTTCCCCTCTGTGAAGTATTTTCGTATGGGGTACAATGCAGGGTTTGCACGGGCCAACAATGCCGGTATGCGAAAAGCTTCCGGAGATGTTTTTTTATTGCTTAACCCTGATGTATTATTTTCTTCAGATGTTTTACCCGGTTGTTTACAAAGGTTCAATGAATCTTCCTACGCTGCTTGCAGCGTTCAACTCCGGTTTGCCGATGGTACACCGCAGATTACCGGAAATTATTTTATAAAGGGAGCATTGAATCTGCTGCTGCCTTTGCCTTACATAGGAGCGCTGGTGAAGAAGGCCGGTCAGTTTTTTGGGGTAAAGAAAACAAATGTTGAAGAAGCCAAAAGTTTGGAAGTGGTGGATTGGATCAATGGCGCTTTCCTGATGGTAAAAAAAGAGGTGGTGCAACAAGCAGGTATGCTTGACGAAGATTTTTTTCTTTATGCTGAAGAAATAGAATGGTGCAGCCGGTTAAGGAAAACCGGAGAATTATGCGTTTATGGAGATCTTGATATTGTTCACCTGCAGGGAGAAACGATAAATGCGGCTACTGGCAACCTGGAAAAAGGCTACTACAACTTATACGATAAAAAAGGGCTTCAGTTGATTGTATCTAATTTATTACGCGTCAGGAAACAGTGGGGACTGCTATGGTATTTGTTTCACCTGGCCGCTTATTCATTTGCTGCTTTGTTGTACCTGTTCATCTTTCCCATCCAAAATCTTATTTCCGGAAAGCTTGTGTTGCATAATGCGGATAAAGCGTCGGGTTTCTTTACGAATATGATAAAAACATGGCGCCTATTTCCAAAAATGGTAAGACTGACGCCATATTTTTACAAGATGATTTAAGTAGAACTTATACTTTGTTCTTTAACCGTGAATAATTTTTCCATCCTACAAAAGCGGCCAGCAAAAGCAGCAGGTAGGTAACGGCTGCTGCGCCCATGGTAATCATTGAGCCCGTTTTATAACTTTGCGGCTCAAAACGGAATTCTACCTCATTTTGCCCGGCAGGAATTTTCATACCGCGTAAGATGTAGTTTACTTTACAAAAGTCTGCTTTACTGCCGTTGATATAAGCGTTCCAACCTTGTTTGTAATATACTTCACTGAACACGGCGAATTGTGGTGAAAGCGCACTGGTTTTATACCTGATCAGGTCATTTTTGTTTTCCAGCCAGGTAATGGTCGCGGTTGAATCATATACGGGCTGTTCTCCCGCAATAGATTTGAATTTTTCCTGAACAATCGCTACCTCCTTTAGTGGCATACTATCCAATGCTGCCATTTCCGCATCTGCATTTGGAACGTATTTGATGGATCGGGCGAGCCAGCATGGTCCAAATGCTTCAGGATTCAGTTGTGCAACAGGTTGATTGTTCGATGGGTTTGAAACAATAAAATACCGCGTATTCATCATATTAAACGCCTGCATGTTTCCTTTAGAAAGCTGGTATTCGATAAAATCCTGATATAGCTCCAGTTTTGCCGGGCTATATCCCCCAACAGAATTGTGAAAAAAAGAAGCCCTGGAACTATTGAAAGGCCCTTGCTGGTCGGCTTGATCAAAAACACGGAATGGAAGATTACTGTCTTGCTTGATTTGCAGATCAGCCTGCGTGGGCTGGGTTTCAAAATCTGATTTTTCAATAAAATTATTGCTGTTAAGGTACCTTGTTCCTACGGAGAGTATATCGAAGCTGCTTAACAATAAGAGAGCGGGCAATACGATATTGAGTTTAAGTTTTTGCATCAGTAAGAACCAGATAAGTCCCGCACCCAATGCAATGAGCAGTAAACTCCTGAAAAGATCACTTCCGAAAAGACTTCTCCTATCGTCTTGTAACGCTTTCACAATGGAACTACCGAAAGATTCGGCCTGTTGCTGAACCTGCGGCGAAGCGTTGGCACCTGCCTGCTGAAGCATCATTCCTGAAAGGTTTTGTTTTAACCCCTTATCGTTTTCGTTGCTGAAATCGGAACTGATGTAAAAGAAAAGCATTCCTGCTGCTATTATTCCGGTGGCGATCAGTGACTTCTTAAAGATTGCAAGAACATGTTTGTTTTCGTCTTTTCCCGATGCAAGTCGTTCTAAAGCCAGCGCGGCGAGTGTTGGGAAAGCAAGTTGAGGAATAACGAGCGACATCGCCGGCGCGCGGAACTTGTTATAGAAAGGCAGCGCATCAAACAGGAAATAGTTGACGGTCTCCAGGTTTTTTCCCCACGACAAAACAAATGCGATAGCAGAGGCGATGATGATCCACCACTTGTGCCAGGAATCAACATAAAAACAGCCGAAAATAAAAAGGAAAACAATGATGGCACCCAGATAAACAGGCCCCGCATGAGAGGGTTGGTTTCCCCAATACGCGGGAAGTTGTTTTACGAACTGGTTCGCCTGTTCCTCTCCCATACCGGTAAGCTCAGAAAGCTTTTCAGCAGTTTTTGTGTTTTCGCCAAATTCACTTTTTAATTCATTGTTTACAACCGTTGGAACACTGCCGCCATACAAGCGTGGAACCATAATGGTGAAAGATTCACCTATACCATAGCTTCCGTAAAGAAAAGCGTAATCTTTATCCAATCCACCTTTGGTCTTCGTAGCGCTGTTGGGTTTTGTTAATTCAGAGGCGCCACCACGCATGGTTTCTTTCGCGTACTCCTGCAGGGGAAGCATGCTCACCGCATAGTTGGCGAAACCGATCAGAGTGGAAGCCACCAGTATAATCAGGGGTTTTACTAGTGCTGCACCGGATTTTGCTTTTATAGACCGGATAATAAAAACCAGGCAGAGAATGCCCAATATAATTAGTGTATAATACACTATTTGAAGGTGCTGGGAAGCCACCATAAGCCCGAAAGCTATGATAGTGGTTATTGCTCCTGACCAGTATTTTTTATTGAAAAGTAATATGGCCCCGCCAATCACTGCCGGAGCGTAGGAGATGGCCAGCATTTTTGTGTTGTGCCCAACAGAAAGAATAATAGGATTGTAGGTGGAATATGCATAGGCAATTGAAGCCAAGACGGCTATGGTGGGCCTGATGCCTAACGACATGCACAAAATGTAAAAACAGACGCATGCCAGGAAAAAGTAGCCGGCAGGAACCGGAAGACCAAGCATCAGTATTTCTTGTATATAACCTATATGAAGTGCTGGTCCCTCCATCGCAAATGTATACGCCGGCATCCCTCCGAACATACTGTTGCTCCATAAAGGAAAATGCCCGTATTTTTCCTTGAATTCAAAAGACTGCTGCGCCATTCCTCTCCAACCCGCAGTATCATGCTGATCAAGTACCATTCCCTGCAAGGCTGGGATGCAAAACAAAACCGATACCAGCAGGAAAACCGCAATCGCTGCGAAATGCGGCACTACTTTCTTTTGAAAAAAAGCATTCATACGTTTAAAAATTATGCGTGGCAAAATAAGGTATTTTAGATGAAATGGGCCATAAATCAACAGAATATGCTTATCATTCAATGTTTTGAAATATATTTAAGTTCGATATAGTTTATATGTGTTATTGCCCTAAACCTTTCATTGCAAAACCTGTATTCCTTTTTTTTATTTTACTGCTCTCGGGTGTGCATGTTTTTGCTGTAGAAGATTCTATTAGAAGTAAGAATCAACAGCTTAAAGTTTCCGCTTCGGCGTCTTTGTCCTGCAACAATTGGTTTTATGGTATGAATCCTGGCGATGGTATTAAAGTCGGAGATATCGACGTTTCCGGTAATCAGATGACCGTGGAAGCTGTTTTTACCAGAACCGTGGCTTATACAGGCGGTTATTTATATGCGGGAAATATTGTTTCAAAGCATGATGATCCTTCCAATATTAATTATCTCTTACGTCCCAGTAGCGCTGAAATTACAACCAGCAATGGCTACTTTGCAACACCTCAGGTTTGTGATATTCAACTGAACCGAACGTACCATGTGGCCATGGTGTATGATGGAAGTACATTAAAGTTCTACAGGAACGGTTACCTGATGAGCGAGGTGGCAGCAACCGGGGACCTCTATCAAAATGATTTTATTACTACAATTGGTGAGAAAGCGTTCGGTTCGCCTCCGCTTGCTGAGAATCTTAAAGGCTATATCAATGAGGTCAGAATCTGGAGTGTTGCCAGAACACAACAGCAAATCAGGGATAATATGACCGGATCCCTCGCTAATCCCTCGGCTCAAGCTGGTCTGCGCAGCTATTATACGTTTGATAATCTGTTAAATAAACAGGGGAATACATTGTTTAATGGAACACTTTCAGGCGGAGCCGCCATTAGCAGGACAAATCCCGCATGTAATAATTTTGTGATTGATTCCTGTAATATAATTCCAACACCAACACTTGCCATTCCGGATTTCACAATTCCTTCCTCTGTATGTGCAAACGAACCGGTTACCATAACCAATAATTCCATTGGAGCATCTAAATATTACTGGAATTTCTGCGCTGCAAATCTATCCAGTATCCCTGCGGCTCAGAATCTTGGAAACCTTGGTGGTTACCTGCAAGGCCCGGTATTTATGGATTACGCGCTTGACAATGGTAATTATTATGGTTTTGTCGTTAATAATTTCCCGGGAGGACTTGTACGATTGGATTTTGGTAATAGTTTGTTGAATACTCCGGTAGCGGTGAATCTTGGTGACTTTGGAGGAGCTATTCCGAACAGCGCGGAAGGAATTCAAGTGGTGAAGAATGAAGGGAAGTGGTATGCGATTATAGTAGGGGGCACACAGGCTGCAGGTCAGTCACGCGTGGTGAAAATAAGTTTCGGAACAGCATTGAATAACGCCACGCCAACCGCTACAAACTGGGGGAATAGTTATGGCCTTTCCTTTCCGATTGACCTCCATTTGTTCCAGGATGGCAACAGATGGTATGGGTTTACGATTAATTCTGCAAACAATACCCTTACCCGTTTTGACTTTACAGAGAGTTTTGAAAATACACCAACTGGCTCCACCGTTCCACTTCCATCAGCGTTTGATTACCCAACGGGTATTTACACGATGTTCAGTAATGGAAATTGGTATTCTTTCATCACCAATGAATCCCCTTCAGCCGGAAGTCCAACCCTGATACGGCTTGATTTCGGAAGCTCACTTTTAAATGTTCCGGTTCCGGTGAATTTAGGAAATCCAGGAAATGCGCTTACCCGTCCACGGGACATTTCTGTGTTTAACTACTGCGGCAATGTTTCTGCTTTCGTTGTGAATGCCATCACCAATGAATTGGTAAGAATCGATTTTGGAGATAACCTGCTGAACGCTCCGTCCGGCACCAAAATCGGCAATATCGGAGGATTGAACTTTCCGCATAGCATTTCAAAAATTTTCCGTCAGGGTGGAGATGTGTATTGTTTCACCACCAACGTCAGCAACAACACCATCACCCGTTTCAAATTCGAAGGCTGCAACAACCCCGATCTCCCCGGCACTTCCGATATTACCCCGCAGAATCTCATCTACAATACTCCCGGCACCTACAACATCTCGCTCACCGTGGATGAGGGGCTCCCCACCCAGGCTTCCATCTGTAAACAAATTATCGTAAAACCCGAGGCCGCCCCTGAATTCTCCTTTATCCAGGATGTATGCGACCCTGCGCTCATCCATTTCAAAAACGAATCTTCCAATTACACCACACTTACCTGGGACTTCGGCAACGGCAGAACTGAAACCAATACCGATGCGCCGGATGTTACCTATAACCCCTTCGGAACGTACACCGTACAACTGAAAGCCGATTTACAGAACGGCTGCTCCAAAACGATTTCCAAAGAAGTGCCGGTAGTGCTCTTACGTGATTCACTCATCATTAACCGCGACTCCGTTTATTGCTTCGAAAAACCTGTTCAGCTCAACGCTTTGCCCGCGCTCTCTTACTGCTGGACGCCCGCAACCGGTTTGTCCGATCCCAACATCGCGAATCCTGTGATCAATACGCCGGTACCGCAAACCACTTATTACCTTAATGCGTTGATGCCGATCGGGAACCTGGTGAACAATCCCGGGTTTACGAACGGGAACAATAGCTTCACCTCCGATTATAATTTTAATCCCGGAAGCGGGGTGAATGAAGGGGTGTATACCGTTTCAGCAAATGTGCCTGCCTGGCATCCCAGCTTCGCGAATTGCGGCGATCACACGAACGGCACGGGCAATATGCTGCTGGTAAACGGTTCCGGAACCGCTAATGCGCGGGTATGGTCGCAAACTATTCCTATACAGCCGAATACCAACTATGCTTTTTCAGCCTGGATACAAACACTGGTGCCTTCCAATCCTGCGCAGTTGCAGTTTTCCATCAATGGTGTTCAGTTGGGCACTACCATCAGCGCCAATGCGGCCACCTGCCGGTGGGACCAGTTCTATGCGGTATGGAATTCCGGCAACAGCAGTTCCGCAGTTATTTCTATTGTGAACATCAACCTGAATACAGGTGGGAACGATTTTGCACTTGACGATATTTCTTTTGCGCCGTTACAGATGGTCCGGGATTCCGTGACCATCACCGTCCACGAAACCCCGGATGTGGATTTTAGTTTCAGTGTGCCCTATTGCAAGAGCCCGCAGTTCAAGGCCACAGCGCTCGCGGAACCCAGCCCGATCGGAACCTGGAAATGGGTATTCGATGATGGCACGGAAGGCATTTCATCTGCGGTAACGCACAGCTACGCTAAAGGTGGGGAATACGATGTAAAACTGATCGCCACCGATGGGAACGGCTGCATGGATTCCGTGGTGCACGTCGTGAAGTTGGATACCGCCACTGCTATGGTGAGTGATGGGGCTTTGGTGTGTAAGGGAAGTACGGTATCCTTTCAGGCATCAGGTGGCGTGTCGTACAGTTGGTGGCCCGCGGCCGCCCTCAGTGATGCTGGGTTGCCCGTTCAGCAGGCTGTGGTGGATACTTCCACGCGTTTCGTAGTAACCGTTACCGACGCGCTCTCCTGCACTGATACCGCTTCCGTACTGATGGCCGTGATTCCCAGGCCGGATTTCGTGCGCCCACCCAACCGTGATGTTTGTGCCGATAGCACCGTTACCATGCTGGGCGCGAACGATGATGCGTTTACTTACCAATGGTCGCCTGCATCAGCGTTCAATAACGCATCCCTGAAAGATCCAGTGGTGAAACCAATCGCTTCCACGCAGTATGAAGTGTTGATTACTGAAGGTACATGCGGCTACGATACCAGTTTTACGGTTGGCGTAAGGGTGAACCCGAACCCGACAGTAAAGGCTTCCAGTTCCAATGATATCAATTGCCTGAATACCACCACCTTTCTTTCGGCTGTAAGTGAGGCGGGAACACGGTTTGAATGGAGTCCCGCTTCAGCCGTGGATAACCCTGCCGGCGCCACGAGAGTAGTGGGATCGCTTACACAACCGGGTTATTTTACGGTGAAAAGCACCAACCAGTACGGCTGTTCTGCTTATGATAGTGTATTGGTGAACGTTACCACCGACGGGCCCACGGGTTTCCAGGTGCCCAACGCGTTCACCCCGAACGGCGACGGCATCAACGACTGTATTTCCCTGAACAGGTGGGGGAGCGTACAACTGCACGAGTTCTCCATTTATACACGCTGGGGGGAAAGGGTGTTTTCCTCCAACGATCCGCGACGTTGCTGGGACGGTACTTTTAAAGGAAAAGCGCTGCCGGTTGGGGCTTATGTATATTTTATCCGGGCCAAAGGCTTATGCGGTGATATTACGCGGAAAGGGCAGATCATGCTGGTGCGGTAACCCATACGGGAAACATTCAGTAGCTTCGTACACTTAACGTTTCGCGTATGCGCTGGATTTACTTCTTTTCCAGGGTGGTGTTCATCTGCAACCTGTTCTACCTGCTGGCCCTGTACATCAGGCTGGCGCCGCAGGTTCCCGAAGTATTCCTTACCTCAGGTATCATTATCATGGGCTCCGTAATGGCGCTGTACGGCACGGTATTGATTAATCTGTCTTACGGATGGCTGCTGCTCACGCGGAAAAAGTTGAAGCAATATGTTCCATTATGGCTGGCGCTGGTCAACTTTTTGTTTCTGCTCACCCAGATATTGTTAAGTTTGTTTTTATGATAAAAAATATCATTTCCCACAAACCCACCAAACTTTTCATCCTCCTTGCAGGAATTTTTATCGCCAATGCGCTCATCGCGGAATTTATTGGCGTGAAGATATTTTCACTGGAAGATTCACTGGGCGTACACCAGGCCCACCTGAACCTGTTCGGGATCGATTTTTCCTTCAACCTTACCGCAGGCGTATTGTTGTGGCCGGTGGTGTTTATCATGACCGATATCATCAACGAATACTACGGCCCTAAAGGGGTGAAGTTCCTTTCCTACCTGGCCGCCGGGCTTATAGCATATGCGTTCATCATGTTCTTTTTCGCGATCCGGCTTGCGCCGGCAGGGTGGTGGACGGGCAGTAAATCAACCGCGGGTGTACCTGATATGCAGGTCGCTTACCAGGCTGTTTTCGGACAGGGACTGTGGATCATTGTGGGTTCACTGATCGCCTTCCTGATCGGTCAGCTGATCGATGTATTGGTATTTCACCGCATCAAAAAATTTACCGGGGAAAAAAGCATCTGGCTCCGGGCCACCGGCTCCACGCTGATTTCTCAGCTGATCGACAGCTTCGTGGTATTGTATGTTGCTTTCGTACTGGGGCCATCCATCGATCCTTCTAACGGCGCGCCCTGGAGTACGGAACAATTGCTGGCCGTGGGCACCGGTAATTATATTTATAAGTTCGTGGTGGCGATTGCCCTCACACCTGTTATTTATGGTGTGCACGCCTGGATCGATAAGTATCTTGGTAATAGTCTTGCCGATGAAATGAAAAGCGCCGCGATGGGCAGGCAGTGATCGTTAAAGGTCGATGCCCATAATGTAATCATCCATAACATACCCGTTACCGATATCAATTATTTCTTCCCGAAGTACGCGGAACCCTGTTTTCAGGTAAAAATGATACGCTTTATTTTGTTTGTTCACATTCAGGTAAAGCAGTGTGGCTTTGTGCTTCCTTGACATTTCCACCACTTTTTCAAACAAGGCTTTCCCGATTCCTTTCCCCTGAATATTGTTCAGTACGTACAACTTGTGCAGTTTCACAGCTTGCTGAGCGGTAAAACCGAAGGAGGCGAAGCCGACAGGCATACCTTCTGACACCGCGATCAGGAAGCTGTGCCCGCTATCCATTTGGGTCGTGAGCGCATCTTTGCTGTACATCATTTCCAGCATGTAAGGCACCTGTCCTTCGGGTAGAATGGCGCCGTAAGTAAGTGGCCATACGGCGTTGGCGATGGCTTGAATGGCTGGAATGTCTTCGTGTATGGCAGCGCGTATCTGTATCATTGCCATGAAAATAAAAACTTTTGCGGAGCTGGGAAAAATCTGTTCAAATCTTAATTTCCGTACATTAGTGACCAATTCTTTTCCCATGCAGATGATCCTCCGGACCGGCCTTGTATGCCTGTTTTCCCTAAGTATGTTTGCTGTAATGGCGCAGCGCTTTGGCGGTAACCGTCCGGGTATAAAATGGAAGCAGATCCGGAACGATACCGCACGCATCATATTCCCGGCGGGCCTTGATGTTCAGGCAGCAGAAATAGCTTCACTCATCCGTTTGCTGGCAAAAGAAACAAGCGGAACCATTGGGGAGGAAGTGCGCCAGGTGCCCATCGTCCTGCAATATAGTCCGGTCGTTTCCAACGGATATGTAGGACTGGCTCCTTTTAGAAGCGAATTCTACATGAACCCTCCGGCCGGCAGTTACAGCCTCGGCACTTTGCCCTGGCACCTGCAACTGGCCGCGCATGAATACCGCCACGTGCAGCAATACAATAATTTTAATAAAGGGCTTTCCAAACTGGGCAGTATTGTGTTGGGAGAAGAAGGACAGGCGCTGATGAACGCCGCTTCCATACCTGACTGGTTCTTTGAAGGAGACGCTGTTTTTCAGGAAACCGCGGAATCCGGACAGGGCAGGGGGCGGATCCCTTATTTCTTCAATGAATTCAAAGTGTTGAAGGAATCTGGCGCATCGTTCAGTTATATGCAACTGCGCAACGGATCTTACCGTTACCTGTATCCGGGGCATTATGAACTGGGATATCTCCTGGTGGGATATGGCTATGAGAAATACGGCACTGATTTCTGGCGAAAAGTAACCGATGATGCCGCCCGTTTCAAAGGACTGTTTTATCCGCTTCAGAAAGCGGTGAAAAAACATGCGGGCATTCCGTATCAAAACTTTGTGCAGGATGCGTTGAAATATTACAATCAACAATTTGAAGAAAAGAACACCGGAACGAAAAGAGCGGGTTATGTTTCCAATTGGGCGAACCCGCATCCTGCTGAGAACGGGGTGCTATGGCACAAAAGCAGTTACAGGGATATCCCCGCGTTCTATCTGAAAACAAGCGAAGGTTCCAGAAAAATCATCTCCAGGCAAATAGGGACCGACGATTATTTTTCCGAAAGAAACGGTAAACTCGTGTACACCAGGTACGGCATTCATCCCCGCTGGACCTGGACCGAATACAGTGATGTGGTATTGCTGGACCTTTCTTCCAGGAAAGAAAAAAGAGTTACGAAACGCCAGCGGCTTTTCTCTCCCGACATCAATACGGCAGGTACCACGATAGCGGCCGTGGAAAACAATACCACCGGAAAAAGTACGCTCGTTCTCCTGGATACCACGGGCACCATCACCCGCAGGTTTGATTTCCCCCTTCATCTGTTAAAAAACGTGTCCGGAAACGGTGTATTCACCTACCCGAAATTTGATGGAGATACGGCGTTAGTCACCGTACTCCGTTTTCCAAATGGCACGAACGCGCTTGCTACCATGCAGCTTTCCTCCGGAAATTTCAGGTTGCTCACCTCACCTTCGTTCCAGGTACTTGGCATACCCAATGTAACGGAGCAATATATATATGGAAACGCGGGCCTGCGCTATGAAGACAGGCTCATCAGAATCGATAAGAATACCGGTGCCACAACTTTCTATACCGGCGTAACAAGGGCGTACGCGCCAGCCTTAGCAGGAGACTCCATTGTATTTGGAAAGTTTACCATTAATGGAACACTCCCGGGATCAGTAAAGCATACGGAGGAAAATTGGCAACCGGTGGAACCCGGGGAATGGAACACAACACCGCTCTATCTTCCCAAAACCTTAAAAGAAGTGGAGGATATTACCCGTGCCGCCCGGGACTCCTTCCAGGTATACCCTTACAAAAAAAGCCATCGTTTCATCAATATTCACAGCTGGCGGCCCTTCATCGAGGCTTCGGAACTAAGTTTTTCGGTGTATGGGCAAAACGTGCTTAACACCTTTCAGTCGGAGACCTACTACCGGTACAATATAAACGAAGGAAGCCATGCTGTTGGTGCCGCAGGCGTTTTTGGAGGATGGTTCCCTTATATCCGTGCGGGTATCGACTACAATATGGACCGCAATGCACTGGTAAGTGGGGGCCGCAGGTTGGCCTGGAACGAACTTACAGCCAATATTGGCGCACAGGTGCCCTTACAGTTCAACTCGGGCAGGTTCTACAGAACACTTTCAATGGCCACCAGTTTTAACAACCGCTCCATTCTTTTTAAAGGATTGGCAAAGGACACCCTGCAAAACCGGAAGTTCAATTTCCTGCGCGGTACCATTTCTTATTCCGCCCAGATTCAGCAGGCTACGCAACATATCTTTCCCAGGTTCGCCTATAGCCTATCCGCCGATTTTCAATCTATCGTCAACAATTATACGGGACGGCAATTGTTGCTTACCGCAGGTTTATACCTGCCCGGCTTACACAAAACGCATAACCTAGTATTGACGGGAGCCATTCATCGTCGCGACAGCGCCAACGACTACCGTTTCAGCAATCGTTTCCCGCATGCCCGCGGGTTTACTTCGGAGAATCTTTACAAAATGCAGAAAGCGGCGGTAAACTACCATTTTCCGCTGGCATACCCCGACTGGGGCTTCGGCAACATCGTTTACCTGATGCGCCTGCGCGCAAACCTATTTTACGATCATTCAAGGATCGCAGACAATTTCAGACTATCGAACAACCAGGTACGTTACCTCGAATTCGACCAGCGCTCCACAGGGGTGGAAATTTATTTCGACACGAAATGGTGGAACCAGTTGCCCGTGAGTTTCGGGTTGCGTTACAGCCGTTTACTGGATGATGATATTTTTGGCAGAAGTCCGAACCAGTACGAATTCATCGTTCCCGTGAACCTGTTCTAACTCAGCGTTTTTTCTTTTTCCGTTTTGCTTTTTCTTTGGATTCCTCAAATTCTTTGATGAGAAGTTTGTAGTTGTCGTTGGGGATTTCTTCTGAAAGTGAGATGGTGGAATCATAGTCTTTGGCATCAATCTCCATTACGGTGATCTCTTTGCCGATGTATTGCTGAATGGCTTCCAGCACAGGTTTTTCCTCGGTGCTGCAGAACGAAACAGCCTTTCCTTTCTGCACGCCGCGACCTGTCCGGCCCACGCGGTGCACATAGTTCTCGGGCACTTCGGGCAGGTCGTAATTCACCACATAATCCACATTGGGGATATCGATGCCGCGGGCGCTCACATCGGTGGCGATCAGTAATTTAGCTTCTCCTTTTTTGAATGCATCGAGCACCTGCATTCTGTCGCCCTGTTCCTTTCCGCCGTGCATGGTAATGGAAGCGATGCCAACCCGCTTCATGGCCTCAAACACCCTCTCTGCGCGTACCTTGGTCCTTACAAATACCAGGATTTTTGATTCAGGGAACTCCCGTACCAGTCTTTCCAGGAAGAAACGTTTATCGTCCATTTCCACGTAAGCCACGGAGTGGGTTACGTTTTTGGAAACGGGGTCCTGTGGCGAAACCTGGATCCGGATGGGGTTGGTAACGAGCGAATAAGCGATGTCCTTGATTTCTTTGTTGATGGTGGCGGAGAAGAAAAGCGTCTGGTGCTTCCTGGGAAGCAGGCGCTTTACATCCTGTATATCCTTAATAAAACCCAGGTCCAGCATGTGATCGGCTTCATCCAATACCAGTATTTCCACTTTCCGGAGGTCCAGTTTTTTCTGGTGCACCAGGTCGAACATTCTGCCGGGGGTGGCGATGAGCACGTCTATTCCTTCTTCGATCAGTTCTATCTGCGCTTCCTGTTCCACGCCGCCGTAAAGGCCTACAATATGGAGACCGGTATACTTTCCGATCATGTCAAAGGCTTCCGCGATCTGGATGGCGAGTTCGCGGGTGGGCACCATCACCAGGCTGCGTACCTGGTTGGGGGCGGGATCTTTGCCACGCAGCAGCATCTCCAGCATGGGGATAGCGAAAGCGGCCGTTTTGCCGGTACCAGTTTGCGCGATGGCCAGCACATCTTCTCCTTTCAGGATGGAGGGAATGGCCTTGAACTGGATATCTGTGGGCCGTCTGAAGCCGTTTTCGGCCAGACTTTGTTTGATGTCGGGGGAAATATTGTACTGTTCGAATTTCATAGCCTTCGCCTGGTTAAGCGTGCAAAGGTATGCTATTGGCCGGGCAAAGCAGGTTATTGCACTTTAATTTCCAGCGACGGGGCCAGAAAGCGTTTTCCTTCTTTGTTTTTGATGATGATCTTTTCAAACCAGAGGGTTTCGTCTTTCTTCAGTTTTTCTCTGATTGTATTGCGCCAGAGCTCGGGCAGTAAAGGGCCTTCGGCTTTGTGTTGCACGGTACGGAAGAGGACTTCTCTTTTACCGGTTTCGTCGTTGGTGAACTCGTCTTTTTGCCGGTAAGTGAATTCAAAACTTTCCACTTCGTATTTGTTTCCCTTGTTATCGCTCACCCGCAAGGCGGAATCGATCAGCGCTTTCAGGAAGGACGCGGGTGCCGTTGCGGAGCGGAAATTGCCCCAGGTGGTGGAGAAAACTGTTTTTTGTGCGGGTACGGTTGTCTTTTTCGTGCCGGTTTGGGCGGAAACGACCATCGGTAAAAAGGCGATGCTAACCAGAAAGAGATACTTCATCCGTTTGAAAGATTTAGAAAACTAACGCAAAAATACGGCCTGAAGTATGGTAACCGTGATAAAACGAGGCGATGCGCGGAAAAACACGGTACCCGGTGGCACAGCTATAGCGGTGCCACCGGGTACCGTGTTTTCACCATTTGAAGGCATCAGCCTGCCAAGCAGTTCCTCACATCTGCGAAAAAGAAAGCAGTGATCTCGTGAAACCCTCTCTTAAATCAGCAACGCTTCGCATTTACAAAGAATGAAGCATTGCTCCCTTGAAACCATCACCCCAATCACCAACTCCTTGCGTCTGCGAAGAATGAAGCAGCGCTCCTTTGCGCCTGCGAGGTTGGAAGCAGTGCGTGACCCCCTCCCGGTATTAATTTTTGCCGTAGCTTTGCCCCCAAAATGAAGCTGAGATGTACACGATAACTTTCAAGTTCGAGCAGAAAGGATTGGAGCCGGTCACATTGGAGAACATCGCCCCGGGCGACTCACTGTTGGAAATTGCACTCGATCACAATATAGAATTGCACCACAATTGCGGCGCCGTTTGCGCCTGCAGCACCTGCCATCTTTATGTGGAGAAAGGCGAGGAGTTCTTCCCGGAAATCACCGACAGGGAAGAAGATTTCATCGACAGGGCCATAAACCCACGCCTTAACTCCCGGTTGGGATGCCAGTGTATGCTGGAAAAAGGTTCGGGGGAAGTGGTGGTGACCCTGCCCGACCAAACTCAATTCCTCGGAGAATAACCGCTTCATTAACAACGTTTTTTACGCTATAAATTTCACTTTATGTCTCATTTTGAGCCGCCCATTCACTGGAACGACTACGAAGATATTGCCATGAAACTCTACGAACGTTTCGGCGACGAATTCGGAGAAGGAAGAATATACCGCATCCGTTTTACCGACCTGCTGGAATGGGTTTTACAGATACCCAATTTTGCCGGTACACGCGAACAAAGCAACGAAGGACACCTGGAAATGATCCAGAGCTCCTGGGTGTACGAATGGAGAGACAACCAAAAATAAATTATGAACCTGCTGGAGGTATTCGCCCGGATCCGTTGCTTCGTATTTGACGTGGATGGTGTGCTCACCGATGGCTCCCTTCTTGTACTGGAAGGTGGCCAGATGGCGCGGCGCATGAACATCAGGGACGGATACGCCCTGCAACTGGCCGTTAAGAAAGGCTACGATGTGGTGATTATTTCCGGTGGAATATCGGAACCCGTGCGGGAACGGCTGGGGAAACTCGGGATAACCGAAGTTTTCATGAACGTCAAGGACAAGAAAACATGCCTGGCCGACCTTGTTCTGAGAAAGGAATTGTCCTGGGAAAACGTGCTTTTTATGGGCGATGATATTCCTGACTACCTCCCCATGACCATGGTTGGGTTGCCCTGTTGTCCCGCGGATGCCGCGCCAGAAATCAAATCCATCTCCCGGTATGTGGCCAATACCATTGGTGGAAGCGGTTGCGCCAGGGAAGTGATTGAAAAAGTGCTGAAGCTGAATGGCGACTGGGAGATAGGATCGGATATCGCGGCGAAATGAAATTATAAATTTTGAATGTTGGATTTTGAATTGTTTCCAATGATATAACTTCATGCGGGTACTTTATTCATCATTCAAAAGTCATCCTCAACAGTCTAAATGAAGCTGATAGGTGCATTCCTCCGATTGGTCCGCTGGCCTAACCTGGTGTTCATTGCACTCACGCAACTCCTGTTTTATTATTGCCTGCAACTGCCTTCATTTAACGTTAACGGTGTGGTGTATCCGCACAAACTTTCCTGGCCGCTCTTCGCCTGTATCAGTCTGTCTTCCATACTGATCGCCGCCGCGGGCTATGTAATCAATGATTATTTCGACCTGAATATCGACCGGCTCAATAAACCCGATAAGCTGATCGTAGACAAACTCATTCGTAGAAGATGGGCCATTCTCTGGCACCTGGGCCTTTCCGCCGCCGGTGTATTGCTGGGTGTTTGGGTGGGACTGAAAACCGGCAATCACCTGATAGGCCCCGCCAACCTCATGTGTGTTGCGCTGCTTTGGGTGTATTCCACCAGTCTGAAAAAGAAAATGCTGATCGGCAACATCCTCATTTCATTGCTTACCGCATGGGTGGTGCTTGTAATCTGGTTCTGCGAAATCAGGATCGGGAAAACTTATCCCGGTTTCACCGCCGTTCAAACCAGGATATACAAATTCGGTGTACTGTACGCTTCTTTTGCGTTCATCATTTCATTGATCCGTGAAGTGGTGAAAGATATGGAAGATATGTATGGCGATGAGAAATACGGTTGCAGAACCATGCCCATCGTTTGGGGAATTAATGCGTCTAAGCTTTTTATAGTTACCTGGATGGTGGTACTTACGGCTGCCGTGCTCATCATACAGGTGTATGCGTTCCAGCTAAAATGGTGGTGGTCTTCCATCTATTCCATTCTTTTTATACTGGTGCCGTTGATCCTGCTGTTCCGTCCGCTGATGGCCGCTTCCCAACCCGAGCATTTCCATAAAATCAGCAGCAGGATCAAACTGGTGATGATGACGGGTATTTTATCAATGATCTTTTTTAGTATTTATGGCTGAGTTCAATATTTCTTCAACCGATAGACTGGTGCTGGCCTCTCAGTCGCCGCGCCGAAAGCAGTTGCTGGAATGGGCCGAAGTGCCCTTCGACATCGTGGTGGTGCCCACCGATGAAAGTTTTCCTCCGGAAATTTCCGTTGAAGAAGCGCCCGTACACATCGCGAGACAGAAAGCATTGGCGGTACGTGAAAAAGTAGGGAAAGAAAAAGTGATCCTGGCCGCGGATACCGTAGTGGTACTCGGCGAGGAAATTATCGGAAAGCCCGTGGATAAAGCCGATGCTATTTTTATTCTTGGGAAACTGGCAGGTAACACACATCGTGTGATCACCGGCGTTACGATCTTGCAGGAAGAAAAGGAAACCGCTTTCTACGACATCACCACCGTTCATTTTCATCCGCTCACGCCCGATCAGATTGAGTTTTATGTAGAAAAATACAAACCTTACGACAAAGCCGGTGCTTACGCGATCCAGGAATGGATAGGCGTGGTGGGCATTGCCCGTGTGGAGGGTGATTTCTATAATGTGATGGGCCTGCCTGTGAGCAGGGTAGTGCAATACCTGCGTTACTAATTGACCTGCTCGGCGATGAATTCCATCCGGATGCCGTTGTGGCTCTCGTCGTAAATACATTCACCGTCTTTGATCAGCAGTACCTGCGGCGATTCATGGAAAACATGGAACTGCTCCGCTATGGCGTTGGAAATATCGCGGTACCTGATCAGGTCAAGGTAATAGAAGGTGGTATTGGCCGGCTTTTCCCCTTTTTCCAGTCTTGCTTTCACCATGGTGCTGATGCTGCAACGGGTGCTGTGCTTAAAAATAACCTGGGGCGTATGTTTAGATTGCGCAATAATCTCTTCCAACTGCGCCGCGTCTTTCAATTCAATCCAACTCACTGTATCTTATTTTAATGTTCAACTCCTTAGTAACCACTGTAGCCTGAATTCACCTTGCAACCGGCTTTCCGGGAGGAAGTACAGGAAACCACGCCTGCCGCCAGGGCAAAAAGCAGGAAAATGGCCAAAATTTGTTTGTTCATATCTGAAGGCTTTATCTATAAACGTATTACCTTGCTGTTTCGTTTGCAAAGGTACACATGAATATCCACTTTATTTCCATCGGGGGCAGCGTCATGCACCAACTGGCCATCGCCCTGAAGCGTAAAGGATACCGGGTAACCGGTTCCGACGACGAAATTTTTGAGCCTTCCCGTACTAATCTTGAAAAAGAAAGCATACTTCCGGCTGCAATAGGCTGGGATCCGGAAAGGGTGACCCCCGACCTGGATGCGGTCATACTGGGTATGCATGCCCGTTTGGATAACCCCGAACTGGTTCGTGCGCAGGAACTTGGCTTGCCCGTGTATTCATTCCCCGAATATATTTTCCAGGAAAGCCGGTTCAAAAAACGTGTTGTGGTAGGTGGAAGTCATGGTAAAACCACCACCACTTCCATGATCATGCACGTGTTAAAAACAGCCGGGAAGGACTTCGATTACCTCGTGGGCGCAAGACTGGAAGGATTCGACCAGTCCGTAAAAGTGACCGAAGCCCCGCTGATCGTTTGTGAAGGAGACGAATATCCCGCCAGCGCCGTGGAAAAAAGGCCCAAATTCCATTTCCTTTTCCCCGAGATCGCCGTACTTACCGGGATTGCCTGGGACCATATTAACGTATTTCCCACCTTCGATTTTTACCTGGAACAGTTCAGGATATTCATCGGGATGATCGAAGAAGGTGGAACACTGATCTACAACGAAACCGATCCGGTGCTGAAAGAACTGGTGGAAAGCGCCGGAAGAACGGATATTACACTGAAGCCTTATGGGGTGCCCGCACACAGCATTGAGAAAGGGGGCACCATCCTGAAACTGGGCGGTAGAGATACTTCTCTCGAGGTTTTCGGTGCCCATAACCTGATGAACCTCAACGCGGCCTGGCTGGTGGTGGAAGAACTGGGGCTATCCCTGGAACAATTCCTGGTGGGGATAACCGGTTTTACGGGCGCGGCCAGAAGGCTGGAAAAAATAGGGGAGAAGGAAGGGCTGGTGGTATACAGGGATTTCGCGCACGCACCTTCCAAAGTAAAGGCCACGGTGCAGGCTGTAAGAGCGCAATTCCCGGAACGGCAGTTGCTGGCATTGTTCGAACTGCATACGTACAGCTCTTTGAATGCTGACTTTATGAAGGAGTATGCCGGTGCGCTGGATGGCGCGGATAAAGCCGTCGTGTTCTTTTCCGCCCATGCGCTGGAGATCAAAAAAATGCCGCCACTGGATCCCAATGTGGTGAAAGAAGGCTTCTCCCTGCCCGGACTGGAGGTGATTAACGACCCGCAGGTCCTCGAATCCTGGCTGAAAGCGCAAAATTTTGCCGATACGGTACTTTTATTCATGAGTTCGGGTAATTATGGTGGATTTAATATCCTTACCTTTGCGCAGCAAATAACAGCGCAATCCCAATAGCATACCAATAACATGTCACTGAAGCTTACCAGGCCCCTGGCTTTCATCGATCTTGAAACTACGGGTATCAATCTTAGTACGGACCGGATCGTGGAGATCGCTATCGTAAAGATCACCGTTGAAGGCGAAAAGCAGGTAAAACGGAAGCTCCTGAATCCGGAGATGCCCATCCCGAAAACTTCCAGTGATATCCATGGCATTACCGATGAAATGGTAAAAGATGCCCCTACCTTTAAACAGGTGGGCAACGAAATCAAGCAGTTCCTGGAGCATTGCGACCTCGGAGGATACAATTCCAACCGGTTCGACATTCCATTGCTGATGGAAGAAATGCTGCGCATTGGCCTGGAATTTGACATGAAAGGCAGAAGATTGGTGGATGTCCAAAAGATTTTCCACCTGATGGAACAACGCACACTCAGCGCGGCATACAAGTTCTATTGCAATAAAAACCTTGAAGGGGCGCACGGTGCTGAAGTGGATGCCACCGCAACCTGGGAAGTACTGGAAGCGCAGGTGCAAAGGTACCCGCAATTGGGAGATACTGTTGAATCCATTATCAAGTGCATCGGCGACGACCAGATCGTGGATTTCGCCCGCAGATTTGTGATGGAAAATGGCGTGGAAACATTTAACTTCGGAAAGTACAAAGGTAAACCCGTTGCTGATGTCCTCAAATCCGAACCCCAATACTACGATTGGATGATGAAAGGTGATTTCCCCCTTCACACCAAGCAGAAACTAACCGAGATCCTTAAAAGAACCCTGTTAAAGAAAGGATAAACATTGCCATTGGAAAAGCTAGTTGTCATACCTACCTTCAACGAGAAGGATAACATCGAAAATATTCTCCGGGCCGTTTTCGGATTGAACCAGGATTTTAATGTGCTGGTGATAGACGACAGTTCCCCGGATGGAACAGCTGATATTGTGCGCAGGCTTCAACAGGAGTTTCCCGGTAAACTTTTCCTGGAAGAAAGAAAAGGCAAACTCGGCCTGGGTACCGCATACATCCACGGTTTCAAATGGGCCGTGAACAAAGGCTACGAATACATCTTCGAGATGGATGCCGATTTCTCCCACAATCCAAAGGACCTCCAACGTTTGTACCTCGCCTGTAAAGAAGGTGGTGGACAGGTAGCCATCGGCTCCCGCTACGTGAAGGGTGGAGGTGTGGTGAACTGGCCCTGGGACAGGGTTTTCCTTTCCAGAGGCGGCTCCGTATATACGCAATTGATTACCTGGATGCCCATCAAGGACCCTACCGCCGGGTTCATGTGTTATAAAAGAGAGGTATTGGAAACCATCAACCTCGATGCGATCCGTTTTGTAGGATACGCGTTCCAGATAGAAATGAAGTTCGCCTCCTGGAAACTGGGCTTCCGTATCGTGGAAGTGCCGATCCAGTTCGAGGACAGGAAATTCGGGGTGTCCAAAATGAATAAGGGTATTGTGAAAGAAGGTATCCTTGGGGTGTTGAAACTCCGCTGGCATTCCATCTTCAAAAATTACCGCAAAAGGGTAAAAACGGATCCTGCTAAGTCTACCCGTAGCTTTTTCCAGGAAGAGGCCCTCGATAAAGCCTGATGAAAAAAGCATTCCTCCAGTTACACACTGCCATTTTACTCGCCGGAGTAACGGGTGTATTGGGGCGATTGATTCACCTGAACGAAGCCTGGCTGGTTTTTTACCGCCTATTGTTTACTGTGGCGATCTTATGGGGTTTGTATGCTTTTTCGAAAACGAAGACTCCTTTAAATGGGAGGGCGATACGTACAATGTTGGGCATTGGCGCCGTGGTGGGCCTGCATTGGGTGAGCTTCTATGGCAGCATCAAATACGCGAACGTATCGGTAGCGCTTGTCGCCTTTTCTTCCCTGGGCTTCTTCAGTGCAATTCTGGAACCCTTCCTTCTACGCAAACCACTCTCCTGGATCGAACTTGCGCTCGGATTGCTGGCCGTACTGGGCGTGGCGCTCATCTTTCATTTCGATACCCGTTACGAAAAAGGCATTTTGTTCGGGGGCGTTTCCGCCTTTCTCGGCGCACTCTTCACCGTGCTCAACAAAAAAGTAATGGAACGCCACGATGCCGAAACCGTTACCCGATGGGAAATGACGGGTGGCCTGCTCACGGTTACGCTCATCCTGCCATTCTACCTGCCACTATTCGGATTGGGACTGGAATGGCCCTCTTTCTCCGATATCGGCTGGCTGATCCTGCTCGCCTGGTGCTGCACCGTGTGGGCGTTCAAGCTTTCCCTTCGCGCACTTGAAAAGATTTCTCCTTTTACCGTAAACCTCAGTTATAACCTGGAACCACTTTACGGGATACTGCTCGCCTTTGCCCTTTTCCAGGAAAACAGGGAAGTACAGGGAAGTTTTTACCTCGGTTCCTCCCTCATTCTCCTGGCTATTGTATTGCAGATGGTGAAGGTGTTCGCTGAAAAAAAGCGTTGAGTTCAATCTCACGCATGTTTTATATTTGTTCTTCAACCATTACGTACAACACATGCGAAAAACTATGCTGCTGTTTGCTGGGCTATTCGCCCTTGCGAACTGCGTTTCCGCTCAGAAAAAGCCCCTGGATCATTCTGTTTATGATGGATGGCAAAGCATTGGGGAACGGAAAATATCACCCGATGGCAAATGGGTGGTCTATACCGTGAACCCGCAGGAAGGAGATGGGAAACTGGTGGTCCAATCCGCTAACGGCGTTTATGCCAAAACGATTGACCGCGGGTACAACGCTACCATTGTCGCGGATAATAAATTCCTGGTGTTCCGCGTGAAGCCCTTCTTCAAAGATACCCGGGAAGCAAGAATCAAGAAGAAAAGTCCTGCCGATATGCCGAAGGATACATTGGGCGTATTACTGCTGGGAACCGATTCCATTATTCGTTACACGAAATTCAAAACTTTCCGCACACCCGAAAAGAACAGCGCCTGGCTGGCCGTGCACCTGGATAAAGCGCCAGCCGATACTGCGGGAAGAAAGCGCAACGGCACTGCCGCTAACCCCGCGGTCGATAGCCTTAAAAAAGTGATCGATTCGCTTACCCTGATCATCAACACGCAGGCGGAATCCGGTAAAAAGAAGAAAAGGAACAGAGATGAAGACGCGTTGTTCTCCTTCGCGACGGATTCCACACTTCCCAATAAAAGAATTGAAGAAGGAACGGAGCTGCTGCTCCGCAACCTGTTCACGGGAGAAGAAAAAAAGTTCCCGTTTATCAACGAGTTTCTCTTCGATGAAAAAGGAACCGTCCTGGTAATGGAAGTAACACCCAACAAAAAAGACAGCACGAGTCAACTGCATATCAACTGGCTCGATCTGGCTTCCGGTCAGGCAAAAACGATCTTCTCCAAAGCGAACGACATCAAATCCTACGCTTTCGATAAAGCCGGTAATCAACTGGGTTTCATTGTAGAAAAAGACAGCAGCGCCAAAGCGCTCCAGAAGTTCTACCACTTGTACCATTACACGAAAGGTACCGACTCCGCTGTATTGAGAGCCAACAGGTTCACCACCGGCATTCCTTCAGGCTTCACCATCAGTGAGAACGCCAACATCAATTTCAGTGAGAACGGCCGCAGCATGTTTTTCGGTACCACACCCATCCGTGCGCCAAAAGACACCACACTGGTGGATTTTGAAACCGCCCGCCTCGATGTGTGGCACTATGCCGATGATTACCTTCAACCGCAGCAACTCAAACAAATGAACACGGAACTGAACCGCAGCTACATGGCCGTGCTCTCCAAAGATGCTTCCACTGTGCTGCAACTCGGCTCACCGGAACTCGAGAATGTTATGCTGGTAGATGAAGGAAACGCCCCTTTCGTACTCGCTTCCACCAACAAAGAAGGGCGCATCGCCGCGCAATGGACCGGCCGTTCCATCAGTAAGGCATACCTCGTTTCGCTTAAGGATGGCAGTAAGCAACTGGTGAAAGACAAGCACAAAGGCTTCTTCCAGGTTTCGCCCAAAGGAAAATTCGTGGTATGGTACAACCTGCCCGACAGGCAGTATTATGCTTATGAAACCGCAACCGGCACCACCAGGAACATTTCATCAAAAATCAGTTTCCCCCTCTATGATACCGAAGACGATCATCCCGATGATCCGCCATCTTTCGGGTTGGATGGCTGGTTCGAAGAAGATGCGGCCGTGCTCATCAACGACATGTATGATGTATGGAAAGTGGACCCCACCGGCAAAACCGCGCCGGTCGCCATTACCGGAGGAGTAGGTAGAAAAAACAAAACCATTCTTCGCGTGGTGAACTTCAACAGGGAAGAACGGTTCATTAAAAACAACGCATCGCTTATACTGGAAGCATTCAACCGCACCACCAAATATGGCGGCTTTTATAAACTGTCGCCGAACAGCAAAGCGCCCGAAGAACTGGTGATGGGGCCCTATTCGTTTTCAACACCGCTTAAAGCAGACAGCGCGGAGCAATACATCGTGAGCAGGATGAATATTAAGGAATCTCCCGACGTATTCAGCAGTACCAATCTCGCTTCTTTCACCAAACTAAGCGACCTGAATCCGCAGCAGCAGGATTACAACTGGCTCACCGTGGAACTGGTAAAATGGAAGATGTTTGATGGAAAGACCGCTGAAGGACTCTTGTACAAACCCGAAGATTTTGATCCGAAGAAAAAGTACCCGGTGATCTTCTATTTTTATGAGAAGAACGCCGACGGATTGTACACGTATAAAACGCCCGCGCCAAGTGCCTCTACCGTAAACATCGCTTATTTTGTAAGCAACGGATACATTGTTTTTGACCCGAATATTTATTACAAAACGGGCCAGCCGGGCGAAGATGCTTACAATTCCGTGGTGTCCGCCGCGCAATATCTTGCTACCATGCCGTGGGTGGACGCGAAGAAAATGGCCATTCAGGGACAAAGCTGGGGCGGCTACCAGGTGGCTTACCTGGTAACCCGTACCAATATGTTCGCGGCCGCAGGCGCAGGTGCCCCGGTTGCCAATATGACCAGCGCGTATGGTGGTATCCGTTGGGGAACCGGCCTCAACAGGCAGTTCCAGTATGAACGTACCCAAAGCCGTATCGGCGCCACCTTGTGGGAACGCCCCGATCTATACATTAAAAATTCCCCCCTGTTCACCGCTAACAAAGTGAACACGCCTTTACTAATCATGCACAACGATGAAGATGGCGCCGTTCCCTGGTACCAGGGCATCGAATACTTTACCGCCCTGCGCCGCCTCGGTAAAAAAGTGTGGATGCTGCAATACAACGGCGAAGACCACAACCTCGTGGAGCGCCGTAACAGAAAAGACCTTTCCGTTCGTCTCGGCCAGTTCTTCGACCATTACCTTAAAGGGAAACCCGCTCCCGTATGGATGACCAAAGGTGTGCCCGCCGTAGATAAAGGGAAAACCTGGGGTTTGGAAATAGAATGAGAGAGGGGTTGGCGTGAGGCCCAAAATAAAATAAGCCGTCTCAACACGAGACGGCTTATTCATTATAGCTATATACTACTTAAAACTATTGTTTCTTGCCCGACTTCATCGTAGACTTCGGCAGCGACTTGGATTTACCGTACATGCTATCCGCCAGTTTAATGGCTTCGTAAGCATTTACCAGTCCACCAGTGCGGCTCAGCTCAGAAAGTTCCACTTCACCACCTTTACCAGGTGTTTTCACCTTGATATCCGGTTGAACAGCAGATTTTTCGATGATCTCTTTTACCTGCTGACCCGTCAGTTGGGGATAGTATTGCAGAATAAGTGCGGCCACGCCAGCTACAACAGGCGATGCCATACTTGTACCCTGTGCGTTACCGTAAGTATTGCCGCCGGGAATAGTGGAATAAATTTTCACGCCGGGAGCAAACACATCTACCTGGTCTTTACCATAGTTGGAGAAACTGGCGGTGATGCCACCGGATTTGGGATCGCCACTGGCGCCTACCGTAATGAAGTTGGAAGCGCGGGACTTGGTTACATTGATGTTGGGGTTAGGGAAGTTGTCTTCCACATCCACGTTCTTCGCATCGTTACCAGCGGCGTGCACCAGGAGAACACCTTTTGATTCAGCGTAGCGAACGGCATCGTCTACCCAGAATTTCTCGGGCGAGAAACTTTTGCCGAAGCTCATGTTGATCACGCGTGCGCCATTGTCAACCGCGTAACGGATGGCTAGTGCGATGTCTTTATCATGTTCATCACCATCGGGAACGGCGCGGATGGTCATGATGCGTACGTTATCGGCCACACCATCAATACCTAGGTTGTTGCCTCTTTTTGCACCGATGATGCCTGAAACGTGCGTGCCGTGGAAGGGCGTATTGGCCATGATATCGTTGTTGCCGTAATAACGGTCGTTGAAATCAGCGTAATTGTCTTTTACGATCTCGCCGCGGTAATCGCGTGGCGCTTTGTTGCTGGCTTCAGCTTTCTTTTCTTCACCACTCAGGTAATTGCCGAACTCTTCCAGGAACTTATCGACGGTCATGTCCATCATATCGTTTCCTTTCATGATGCCGAGCAAGGTCTGACGTGCTTTCTTCGCTTCGTCGGTGGTGGCTTCGTATTTCTCGAGATCAGCGCCAGTGTATTGTTGTTTGCCCATGGCCGTTTTCATCACTTCGTCGCTTTTCTTGAAGTTGCTGTAAGCGTTCTTCAGGAAGGCTACCTGCATCTGGCTTTCTTTTCCGCTTCCTTCAATATTTCCGCGTACTTTCTGCCACATGGCGTATTCAGGATCAGATGCCCAGGCGCTGGTATCTTTTCCTTCCGTGCTGCCGAATTTCAGTTTGAGGTTATGGTAAACACGTGCGGCTTCGTAGGAATCTTCTTTTACGTTGCGGCCATCTTTTCCGCCGATGAAGTTCCAGCCATGCACATCGTCGATGTACCCGTTTCCGTCGTCATCTATTCCGTTACCCGGAATTTCTTTGGCGTTCTTCCAGAGAATGGGTTTCAGGTCTTCGTGCAAGGTATCGATACCGGAATCGATCACGGCTACGATCACTGTATTGCTCTTTCTTCCTTTGAGGAGTTCTTTGTAAGCTTTTTCGACGCCGATACCATAGTAGCCGTCGTTTTGTTTATCCAGCAGGTGCCAGCCCTGGGGAACGGTTTCCTTAGCGGCGGCGGTTTGTGCGTAGGTTCCAAATGAGGCAAGCAACATCATTCCGGTGAACCCGGCGTTTCTCAATAGTTTATTCATATTCACATGTATTAAATAGACCCGCAATTTATTGGTTTGGCGCTAATTTGCCTTGCCGCTGGTCAAGTATTTTGTTAAATGTTCAATAGCTGAGTTTAAAGACCACGCGCCTGTTCTTCGCCCTTCCGGCTTCGGTTTCATTGCCGGCCACGGGTTGGTCGGGGCCAAAACCGGTAGCGGTCACGTTTTCCGCCGGGGCTCCTTTGGAAATCAGGTAGTTGCGTATGGCGTCCGCACGTTGTTGCGAAACCAGTCTGTTCCTTTCGGCGCTGCCTTTATTGTCAGTATGTCCTTCAACGGACAGCTTGAGTTGCGCGTCGTTTGCGAGCATTGCCGCGATTTCATTCAGGGTTTTGTGGTATTTCGGATCAATGGTTGTTTTTCCGAAAGCGAATTGAATGGATGCGGCTATTTCAGCGGCTTTCTTCAATGTTTCTTCTTTTACCACGGGGCAACCCCTGTTTTCTTTTGTGCCGGGCTGATCCGGGCAGAGGTCCTCTTCATCATTCACGCCGTCATGGTCACGGTCCGGGATGGGACAACCTTTGAAGCGTGCCACACCAGGTACAGTGGGGCAGGCATCGTCCTCGTCGTTAATGCCATCTTTATCGGTATCAGGAACAGGGCATCCTTTGTATTTGATCAAACCTTTCACATCAGGGCAAAGGTCATCTTTGTCCGGAATACCATCTCCGTCGCGGTCGGGGCAGCCATTGGTTGCTTTACTTCCGGGTTCATCCGGACAGGCATCCTCTGCATCGGGTACGCCGTCGTTGTCCTTGTCGCCGGGTTTTTCAGGGGTAACCACGGGAGGCTTTTGCGAAATCGCTTCTTTTTGTCGGGCGATCCTTATCGAAAGTGATCCGCCTACGGTTTGGTGGTAGAAACTACCGGGAACGGTAGGTTGGTCAAATTCGGATAAGCCTCTTGTGAAGAAGCCGCTCAGCATTACTGGCCCAAAATCGAAGCCGGCAGAGCCTGAAACGCCAAAATAAGCAGATTTGAATTTCCCGGGATCAGTACCGGTTTCACCTTTGGTTTCTTCCGTTCTGATTTCGGTACGTCCAAAATCACCCTGACTTACGGGCGGTGTGTAATAGGATAATTCATCCACTGTTTTCGATGCATAGAATACGGAAATCATCGGGCCACCACTCAGAAAGAAATTTACTTTTTTGGAGAGGGGCAATTTATAAGCCAGTTGAACGGGGATATCGATATAATCGCTCTTATTCGTGGTTTGGCGGTAATAGAAGGGAGAGGCATTTGCACCGGTGGTATCGTATTCCTTCTGAAAAAGACTGCCCTTTCCACTGAAAAATATGCCGGGTTGAAGTGCCCAACGGGATGCGGGTTTGAAAGGAATATCCGCCTGAATGCCAATCCTGGCGCTGGTTCTGCCTTTCAGGAAAGGCTGAACATCGGTGCCATAACCGGCGGTTGTTCCGGATGATTCAACGCTCCCAACTTGCGGGCCACCTGTCAGGAAGAGCCTGACCTGGCTTTGTGCGGCATACTGGCAAAGCAGCAATACAGCCATGCACAAGAAAGAAGTTTTTTTCAAAGCCTGGTTCTTCATCACGGATATTTTGAGTTTGAAGGATATGGAACGATGTTGTATTTCAGTTGATTAAGTAAAAATCCACCCTTAAAAACGTGAGGGCGGGCCTTTTAGTATTTTAAGGGTGAATATCGTATGGTGTTTCAAGGGCTAAACCGTGTTTTCACCATACCCGGTGCCACCGCTATAGCGGTGCCACCGTTACAGGTCGAACCTGATGCCCTGCGCCAAAGGTAACTTCGTGGAATAATTGATGGTATTCGTTTGCCGGCGCATGTAGTTTTTCCAGGCATCGCTTCCGCTTTCCCTGCCGCCGCCGGTTTCTTTTTCACCGCCGAAGGCGCCGCCAATTTCCGCACCGGAGGTGCCGATGTTCACATTCGCGATACCGCAGTCGGATCCCGCCGCTGAAAGGAACAATTCGGCTTCCCGCAGGTTCAGGGTCATGATGGCCGATGACAGTCCTTGCGGAACGCCATTTTGCAAAGCGATCGCTTCTTCTGGCGTATTATATTTCAGTAAATATAAAATAGGCGCAAAGGTTTCCTGTTGCACTACTTCATAATGCGTTTCTGCTTCGGCTATGCATGGCCGTACATAACAGCCGCTTTCATAACCTTCTCCTTCCAGCAATCCGCCTTCCACTACAAAATGACCACCTTCAGCCTTACATTTTTCTATTGCCTGCATGTAATTGTGCACCGCATCTTTATCGATCAATGGCCCGACGTGTACTCCTTCTTTTAAGGGATCACCTATGACCAGCTGTGCATAGGCCTTAACGAGTTTTTCTTTGAAAGCGTCATACACACTGGAATGAATAATCAGTCTGCGGGTGGTGGTGCAACGTTGGCCGGCCGTACCCACGGCGCCAAAAACACAGCCTACCAGCGCAATGTCCAGGTCCGCGTCTTTCGAGATGATGATGGCGTTGTTGCCCCCCAGTTCCAATAATGTTTTGCCTAACCTTGCACCCACGGTGGATGCAACGGCCTTGCCCATCCTCGTGGAGCCGGTTGCGGAAACCAGTGCGATCCGGTGGTCGGCACTCAGCCATTCTCCGGTATCACGGGCGCCGGTTACCAGGCAGCTCACGCCTTCGGGCACGCCGTTCCGGGCGAATACTTCCTGCACAATATGCTGACATGCCACCGCGCAGAGCGGCGTTTTTTCAGATGGCTTCCATACGCATGTATTACCGCAAACCCAGGCCAGCATGCTATTCCAACTCCAAACCGCTACAGGGAAATTGAAGGCGGAAATAATGCCTACCACACCCAAAGGGTGCCATTGCTCATACATACGGTGCCCGGGACGCTCAGAGTGCATGGTGAGTCCGTACAACTGGCGGGAAAGTCCTACGGCAAAATCGCAGATATCAATCATCTCCTGCACTTCGCCCAATCCTTCCTGTAAACTTTTTCCCATTTCATAAGACACGAGTTTACCCAGGGCTTCCTTCTTCTCCCGCAGGGCATCACCCACCTGGCGCACAATCTCGCCTCTTTTCGGAGCCGGCCATAAACGCCACTCCAGGAATGCTTCCGATGCTTTGGCGACTACCTTATCATAAGACTCACGGTCGCAGGAAGCAACAGAGCCGATCCATTCGCCGTCAACGGGAGAGTAGGAGGCGATAATATCGCCCAGGGAAGTAAGCCATTCAGATCCGGTGGAAACGCCGGGATTCTGTTCGTCTATGCGTAGTTGGGAAAGAAAGTCCATGGGATGAAATTTTGAATGTTGAATGATGGATGCACCACCTCAATATTGTTCTTTTTCGTTTGGAAAATCACCTGATTTCACATCAGCGATATACTGTCCTACGGCTGTTTTCACCTGGCTGTACATATCCAGGTACTGGCGCAGGAAACGGGGCTTAAAACCCTGGTTAAGGCCCAGCATATCGTGCATTACCAGCACCTGTCCGTTGCAATGTGGTCCCGCGCCGATGCCTATCGTGGGAATATGCAGACTCTCTGTTACTTCTTTAGCCAATGCGGCAGGAATTTTTTCAAGCACCAGCGCGAAGCATCCTGCTTCCTGCAAAAGTAAGGCGTCTTCTTTCAGTTTCGCGGCTTCCGCTTCTTCTTTGGCACGGACGGTATAGGTGCCGAATTTATAGATAGATTGCGGCGTAAGGCCAAGATGCCCCATTACAGGAACACCCGCTGAAACGATTCTTTTAACGGAATCCACAATTTCCACACCACCTTCCAGTTTAATGGCGTGCGCGCCCGTTTCTTTCATGATGCGTATGGTGGAATTAAGTGCCTCTTTTGTGTTGCCCTGGTAAGCACCAAAGGGCAGGTCCACCACCACCAGGCAACGTTGTGCGCCCCTTACAACGGAGGCCGCGTGGTAAATCATCTGGTCGAGTGTAATGGGAAGCGTGGTTTCATGTCCCGCCATTACATTGGAAGCGGAATCGCCCACCAGGATCACGTCAATACCCGCCGCATCTATTACGGTGGCGAAGGAATAATCATAAGCCGTGAGCATGGAGATGTTTTCGCCCTGCTCCTTCATTTTCTGAAGGGTATGGGTGGTAACACGTTTCACTTCTTTGTTTACCGACATAATAGCTTGTTTAAGGACCTTCCGGCCCGGTTAAAATCTGTAACTGTACACCTGCCTGTACAAATGCTGGATCAATCCATCGGCAAGGCCGATTTTAGGAACGAAGATTTCATCCGCCCCGGCCCAACGCATCACGTTCAGGTAAATCTGGATGGCGGGTACGATCACATCGGCGCGGTCCTCGCGCAGTTTGTATAAACGTATCCTTTGTTCCAGGGAAACGCTGCTGAATTCCTTGTAATAATCTTTGAGTAGTTCCAGGGGAAGGGACTTGCCATCTTTCTTTTTAGAAAGAGAGAATACTTTGTTGATATTGCCCCCGGTTCCAATGGCCACCAGCTTACGGGTGCCTTTGGTTTTTGTTTTGATGTAATCTTTCATCTTGTCCCAGATATCATCTGTTACCTGGTTTTTAAGTAGCCGTATGGTGCCGATGTTGAAAGATTCCTTAAAGACGAGTTTATTGTCGGCGAAGTATGTGAGTTCTGTACTTCCGCCGCCTACATCTATGTATAGATAACCATCATCTTTAGATAGGTTCTCCGCGATATGGTTCTCGTAAATGAACGCGGCTTCGTCCTGCCCGGAGATAATCTTTATTTCGATCCCGGTTTCCAGTTTTACCCGTCGTATGATGTCCGGACCATTGTCCGCGTCCCGCATGGCGGAAGTGGCGCAGGCGATGTGGTGGCGCACATCATACACATCCAGCAGGTATTTGTAGGCTTTGATGGTGCGGATGATCATGTCGGTTTTCATGGGACCGATGTATCCTTTTTCGAACACATCAAATCCCAGCCGCAAAGGCACACGCACCAGGTTCAGCTTATTAAAGGAAACCTCTCCGGTATTATTTTCCGTAACCTCCGAAATCAGCAATCGGGCCGCGTTACTCCCTATATCAATGGCCGCCAGTCTCAATTTTTTTCTGTGTTTTTTGGTGCAGATAATGATAAATCTCTACCTGTGACCTCACCTTTTTTCTACCACCGGAGCGTACATAATCGTTGCTGAGCTCGTTATCCAGCCAGCGGGCCTTAACATTGTCGTTCAGCTGTATCTCCACGATTTTCTTCAGCACCTTCTTAATGTCTTCATCCAAAACCGGACATGTAGCTTCCACGCGGTGATCCAGGTTCCGGACCATCCAGTCCGCCGAAGATATGTAAACTTTTTCTTTACCGCCGTTGTGGAACACAAACAGCCGCGCGTGCTCCAGGTATTCATCCACGATGCTGACCGCCCTTACGGGCTCTTTGAACTTCTTGTTTTCCGAGAACATACAGAATATACCGCGCACCACCATCTGTATCTTCACGCCCGCTTTGGCGGCTTCTTCCAGCCTGGCCACAAGTTTCTCGTCTGAAAGCGAGTTCATTTTTAATGTGATGGCCGCCGGCTTTTTCGCTTCCGCCGCTTTGATCTCTTTTACGATCATTTTATCCAGTTGCGCCCGCAGGCCCGTAGGGCAGGGGATCAGGGTTTTGCAGGCTTTCAGGAATGGCAGGCCGGTCTTGGGCTTTTCGATGAACGTAAAGATCCTGTTGATATCGGCCATGATGTTCCGGTTGGACGTAAGCAGGCAGTAGTCACCATATACACGGGCCGTTTTTTCGTTGAGGTTGCCCGTGCTTACAAAACCATATTGTATGGTCCGGTTCTGTACCCGCTTTTTGATGATACAGAGTTTGGCATGCACTTTCATGTTCGGCAGGCCGATGAGTACGCGCACCCCTTCTTCTTCCAGTTTCTCCTTCCATTCCAGGTTGGCCTCTTCATCAAAGCGGGCGCGCAGTTCCAGCATCACCACCACTTTTTTACCGTTGCGCACCGCGTTGATCAGCGCGTTCACCACCTTTGAATTGCTGGCCAGCCGGTAGGCCGTGATTTTGATCTCCGTCACATGCTGGTCCATGGCCGCTTCACGGAGGAGATCGATCACCGAACTATAATCATGGTATGGGAACACGAGCATCACATCTTTTTTCAGGACCACATCGGTTACCCGGAGTTCTTTCTGAAGCAAAGGATGTTCAAAGCTGGGCCGCCGGGCGCTTTTTACGCTGAAAACCGAGTCGGGGAAGTCCATGAAATGCCTGAAATTGTGAATCCTTCCACCGGGAATGATGTTGTCGCGACGGGCGAGGTTCAGTTTGCGTACCAGGTATTCGAGCAATCCGGGGTTCATTTCACGGTCGTACACGAAACGCACAGGCTTTCCTTTCCTGCGGTTCTTCAGGCCTTTTTCAATCTTCTGGATGAAATTGGTGGCGATGTCATTGTCTATATCAATCTCGGCGTCTTTGGTTACTTTGAACACATGCGCTTCATACTGATCGTAGCCGAAGTAGGAAAATATTTTGGGCAGATTATGGCGGATGATGTCTTCCAGTAAAATAATATGGTGCTCGCCCTGTTTGGCCGGAAGCAGGAAGAAACGACCCATCACTTTGCTGGGCACTTCAATCAGCGCATACTTTTGTTGGTATGCCGATGAGGATGAAGACATCACCACACCGAGGTAGATGGATTTATCGCGGAGATAAGGCAATTCCGGCAACGACTCGATCATCAGCGGGATGATGTTGTTGCTGATGTCGTTCTCGAAGATATCTTCCACGAATTTCTTCTGTTCCTTGTTCAACTGCTTCTCCGTAACCAGGAATATCTTTTCTTTCTTGAGTTCTTTGATGATGCCTTCCCAGATGCGGTTGAATTCATTCTGCTGGTGCAGCACCGTTAACTGGATGTCTTCCAGGATTTGTTCGGGGTTAACTTCCAGGTGCATGTTATTTTTGGCGCCCACCTCGCCCATTCTGCGGAGCGTGGCCACCCTTACACGGAAGAATTCATCGAGGTTATTGGAAAAGATGCCCAGGAACCGGATACGTTCGCGCAGGGGCACACTGGGGTCGGCGGCCTCCTGTAATACACGTGCGTTGAAGGACAGCCAGCTGATGTCTCTTGGGATCGTCTTTCTTTTATTACTCACCATGAAAAACCGGTTTATTACAAATTACTGGAAATGAAGTGAAATATGTATGTTAAGTTTTACAACAGCATCATTTCTTACATTCGTACCATGAAATACTTTTTCATTTTATTGTGCCTGTTTCCGTCCCTGTTAATCGCTCAGTTCAACAATAATGCCGTGGAAAAAGCCTGGCGCGCGTTCAGGGACGATTCCCAGTTAAAACATGCTTCCGCGGCTTTTGAACTGGTGCAGCGCACCGATGGGAAACAGCTATTCGGCGTGAATGAAGACCTGCTGTTGTCGCCGGCCAGTACGCAAAAAGTATTTACGGCCGCTGCGGCGCTGGAGTTGCTGCAACCTTCTTTCCACTTTAATACACGGGTGCTGCTGAAAGGTATGGTTACAGCGGGCAGGCTGAAAGGCGATCTTATTGTAAAAGGCGGTGGCGACCCTACATTGGGAAGTTCCCGCTACGAAAAGGAGGATGCCGGGAAATTCCTTTCTTCCATTACAACCGCCTTGCGGCAGAAAGGTATCCATACCATCGAAGGCGATCTGGTATTGCTTTCCGACAATGAGCGCATCGTTCCCGATGGCTGGATATGGCAGGACCTGGGCAATTATTACGGCGCTGGTGCTTCCGGGTTTAACTGGCGCGAGAACCAGTATGATATGATACTGTCCTCCGGGGCAAACCCAGGTTCCGCCGTAAAACTCGTTCGTACGGAGCCTGAACTTTACCTTGAAACCATTGAACTGGCGGCTAAAGCCGGTGCGGTTGGGAGCGGAGATAACGCTTATATCTACTTCGAACCCGGCAAAGAAAAACTGACCGTGCGCGGCACCATACCACCAGGCAAAACAGCATTCTCCATCTCCGGGGCATTGCCTGATCCTTCCGCGCAATTTCTCTCGGAACTCGCCGGAACAATGATGGCCAATGGCATTGAAGTAACGGGGAAAAACAGGTGGAGCGCGGATGAAGAAGAGGCCCGTAACAGTTTGTTGTTGTTGGAGAAGCCCTCTCCGCCGCTTGAGGTCATTGTATATTGGTTCCTGAACAAAAGTGTGAACCTTTACGGAGAAGCGTTGCTGAAGGAAATCGCTTTCGTTCAGAAGGGTAGAAGGGACACTGAAACCGGTGCTGCACAATTGAAAGCATTCTGGGCTGCGAAAGGAATTTCGCCACTGATGCTGCAAATGCAGGATGGAAGCGGCCTTTCACCACAGAACGGCGTAACTGCCGCGGCGCTCAACAAAGTACTGGTGTACGCGGCGAAGCAAAGCTGGTTTGGCGCCTTTTACAAGGGACTTACCGTGAGTAACGGGTTGCACCTTAAAAGCGGCACCATCGGTGGCGTGAAATGTTATACCGGTTTCCTGGAAGGTAAAGATGGAAAGGAATATTGCTTTTCCATTATGGTGAACCGCTACAACGGAAGTACGGCGGCGCTGAACAAAAAGATATTCGCATTCCTGGAAGCCTGTAAATAAGCTAACCCACACGGCTGCCGTTGGGAACCCGCTGTTCCGGCTGAAGTAAAACCACTTCGTTGGCCGCATCGTAAATACCCATCACCAGGCATTCGCTAAAGAAATTGGCGATTTGTTTACGCGGGAAATTCACCACGGCCATCACCTGTTTTCCAACTAACGCTTCGGGTGCATAATGTGCCGTAATCTGTGCGGAAGATTGTTTGATGCCCAAAGGCCCGAAATCCACTTTGAGCTGGTAGGCTGGCTTCTTTGCTTTGGGAAACGGAACGGCTTCAATGATGGTGCCGATGCGCATCTCTATCTTTTCAAAATCGTTCCATTCGATGGGGGCTTTCAGTTGATCTGCGTTGGATTCCATGCTGTTGTTTTGCCGCTAAGGTAGTGTTTAACGGAAAATGATACATGCCAGCAACTGCGCTTACTTCCAGTAAGCCCATTTTATTGAATCACCGCGTTGATCTTTTGCCAAAGTTCATTGTCGAAACCTGACAAGGCGAAACTTGGATTTGCGGGATCCGAAGCATCTCCCATACGGACCACCACCATTTTTTTGGAAGGGACCACATAGATGCGCTGGTCGCCCGCACCCATAGCGGCATACATATCCATTGGAGCATTGGGCACGAGGGCGCCCGGGTAAACGGTTTGTCCGCCCGGAACCATAAAATTCGTTTTGCCGTTCAGCCACCACAAGTAGCCATAAGAAGGGTTGATGTTTTGGGAAGAGGTCACGCTAGCGGTAAAAAAGGTTTCGTTCAGCACCTGTTCGTTGCCCCATTTTCCTTTGTTCAGCGCCAGCAACCCGAACCGGGCCATACTGCGCGTATTGCTATGGTAGATGGTAAAGATTAATCCTTCGTTCCAGGAGCCATCCATGCCGATTTTATTCCTCAGTTTATTGTTGAAATAGGTTTCATACGCCTGGTTGCCCGCTTCGCCCACCACATCCATCAATTTTTGAAAAACATTATGGTAAGACCATCTTGTGCCGGCATCGGCAAGATAAGTGAGGTTGGGTTTGATCACGAGGTTGCTCTCATCGTTGATGCCGGAAGTCATGGTAAGCAGGTGCTTCAACGTGATCAGGTTTTCCTTGGCAAGGGGCTCACTGGTCCATCCGGTACCCAGGTAATCCGACACTTTGTTGTTGATGTTTACAAGTCCTTCCTGTTGGGCAATACCCACGGCGGCGGTAACCAGTGTTTTGCCCGCGCTGTTCCAGGCCGATGTGGCGGTGGCGTTGTGGCCATTGAAGTATTCTTCCAGCACGATCCTGCCGTTAACAAGGATCATGAACGATTTCGTGTTTTTAAGTTGCAGGTAATCTTTGAGCGGTTGTATGGCATTCTGGTTCCAGTTCAGCGCGGTCATTGAAGTGGTTTCCCAGGTACTGCCGTTATTAGGCGGGAAATACATGGTTTGCGGGGCTGAAGTATCGGGTGTTGTACTGTCTTTTTTGCAACTGATGAAAATTATAGCGCTTATCAAACAAGCGAAAAGGTACCTCATAAGTATGATTTGGGTGGTTAGACGGAATATTGCTCCAGAGGTTTAACGTATTCCCACCTGTCTCTATTTCAGTTTTCCTTCTTTTATTTCTGTTAACAATACGAAACGACAAATTTGCCAAACAAGCCTTAATTTGAGCAATCAATTCTCACAAATTTAACCCGATGAGCAAAAAAGACAATCTTAAAGCCACTGGCGCCGCTTCGCGGAGAGACTTCATTAGAAATGGTTCTCTCGCCGCGGCAGGATTTTTCATCGTTCCCCGGCACGTATTGGGCCGCGGTTACATCGCGCCCAGCGACAAGCTGAACATCGCCTCCATAGGGGTGGGCGGTAAAGGAACCAGCGATATCGCTGAATTCGCAAAAGGCGGTCGCGCCAATATCGTGGCGCTCTGCGATGTGGACGACAGGCAGGCCGTTACTTCCCGCACCAATTTCCCGCAGGCGAAGTATTACAAAGATTACCGCGAAATGCTGGAAAAGGAAAAGAAGAACATCGACGCCGTTTCCGTTTCCACCCCTGACCATACGCATTTTGCGCCCACTATGGCTGCCATGCAGCTCGGTAAACACGTGTATGTACAGAAGCCGCTTACCCATACCATCTGGGAAGCGCGCCAACTCACCGAGGCGGCGAAAAGGTACAAAGTAGTAACGCAAATGGGCAACCAGGGTGCCTCAGGAGAAGGCGTACGCCAATTACAGGAATGGTACGACAGTGGCATTATCGGGGAAGCGCATACCGTGCGCTGCTGGACCAACAGGCCCGTATGGCCACAAGGTTTTGGTAAGCCGAAGTCCGGCGCGGATGAAATTCCCAAAGAACTCGATTGGGACCTCTGGCTCGGCCCTATTCAATATGAGGAATACCACAAAGAGTTCGTGCCCTTTAACTGGCGCGGTTTCTGGAGCTTCGGTACCGGTGCGCTGGGCGATATGGGTTGCCATATTATCGACCCCGTGTTCAAAGTGTTGGGATTAGGTTATCCAAGTGAAGTGGAATGCAGTGTGGGTGATGTGTACGAAAAAATGTGGTCGCCTTCCTGGTATCCTGAAAGCTGTCCGATCTCTTCCTCCGTAAAAATGAAGTTCCCTACTAAAAACGGCAAGCACGTCAACCTGACCTGGATGGATGGCGGTATTCGTCCGGAACGTCCCGAAGAACTTGGTGCCGACGAGCAAATGGGTGACGACGGCGGTGGCGCGATCATTGAAGGAACCAAAGGTAAAATGATGTGCAGCACTTATGGCGCAAACGCTAAGTTACTGCCTACCTCGAAAAGTGAAGGACTCAGTTTCCCCCAGAAACTGGCTCGTGTACCCGAAGGGCACTACCAGCAATGGGTAAACGCCTGCATCGCCGGATACGGTAAGAACAAACTAAGTTCTCCCTTCGATTATGCCGGACCGCTTACGGAAACGATCCTGATGGGTAACCTCGCGCTCCGCAGCTGGACCTATAAAGATGCCAACAACAAATTCACCGGCAGGAAGAAGCTGCTTTGGGACGCGAAAAACATGAAGATCACCAACTTTGACCCCGCGAATGAATTCGTTACGAAGAAGTACAGGGATGGATGGTTGTAATTTTGAATGATGAATTTTGAATGATGGATGAGGGCGGAGTGTGCGGTTGTATTAGGGAATAATGTTAAGGAGCTGAAAAACTTCCCTGAACCCATTGTTCATTCACTAAATAAATAAGAGGGTGTATCGAGAATGCGATACACCCTCTTTTAATTCGGGTGCCCGATGGAGACAATTTTCGTTTATATTATTTTCAGAGGTTTCATTTAATTTCTGAGACAGTCTCTCTTTCTATTTGGTGATTAGTGGAACGATTTCCGTTTATACACTTCTACAGGCGCCTGCTAATTAACAAACCAAATATTTGTATTACTGAACGCACTTCAAAAAAAGCATCAGTAAGCCACCATATATTTTTCTCATTATAAGTAACAATACCTCGTTTTACCTAAACTTAATAACGACCGTGAACAAAAGTCCCTCTCTGCAGGAGAGGGGTTTGGGTGAGGCTACAAACTCTTCGCTATAATCCCCACGCATTCCATCAATTGTTCTTCCGTAATACAAAGCGGGGGGGCGAACCTGATTTTATCGCCATGAGTGGGTTTCGCCAGCAAACCATTCTCCATCATTTTCAGGCACATTTCCCAGGCCGCGTTCGGATCCGGATGTTCCACCACAACAGCATTCAACAGTCCTTTTCCGCGGATCGTTTTGATATGAGGATGATTCAGCGCCGCGATTTGTTTTCTGAAGAGAACGCCAAGAGCCGCTGCATTTTCCGCCATCTGCTCGTCTTTCAAAACGGCGAGCGCTTCCATGGCCACGGCACAGGCGAGGGGATTTCCACCGTAAGTGGAACCGTGTTCTCCCGGATGGATGTTCAGCATCACTTCATCGTCGGCAAGAACAGCGCTTACAGGCAATACGCCACCACTGAGCGCCTTGCCGAGAATGAGTATATCGGGACGAACATTTTCATGGTCGCAGGCGAGCATTTTTCCGGTGCGGCAAAGACCGGTCTGGATTTCATCGGCAATAAACAACACATTGTATTGATCGCACAATGCCCGGACACCTTTCAGGTAACCTTCATCCGGTACCACCACGCCGGCCTCGCCCTGGATGGGTTCCACCATGAAGGCGGCGACATTGTTATCCCGGAGTGCATTTTCCAGCGCGTTAAGGTCGTTGTAAGGAACCAGTTCAAAGCCGGGCATATAGGGGCCGAATCCTTTGTAACTGGATGGATCGGTGGAGGAAGAGATGGCAGCCATGGTTCTGCCCCAGAAATTATCTTCAGCGAAAATGATCTTCGCCTGGTTTTCAGGCACACCCTTTTTCGTATACGCCCATCGCCTGGCCAGTTTTATGGCGGTTTCCCCGCCTTCCACGCCGGTGTTCATGGGAAGCACTTTATCGTACCCGAAATACGCCGTAATGTAACGGGCGTATTCACCCAGTAAGTTGTTGTGGAAGGCCCGCGAAGTAAGTGTGAGTTTCCCCGCCTGTTCCGTTAAAGCACGGATGATCCGTGGGTGACAATGTCCCTGGTTTACCGCGGAATAACCACTGAGAAAGTCATAATATCTTTTTCCCGTTATATCCCACATGAAAACACCTTCACCTCTTTCCAGCACAACTGGTAAGGGATGGTAATTGTGTGCCCCGTATTTTTCTTCAAGTTCCAGATAGTAAGACGTTGATAATGAATTTATTGAACTTGTTTTCATGTATTTAATTTTAAGTGCTTCCGGATGAATGTGTAGATATCCACGACGGGATTGCTGGTTTGGTTGAACTGAAAACTCAAACTCGTTTAGAAGTGAAGTAAATAACCTTACTTCACACGCTTCAACAACGGTGCGTCAGTTTTAATGCTAAATAAAAAACAACTATTGCTTACGTGAAAGCTGAAAGCCGCATCGCTTTCAAAAGATAACCTTATATATGATGGAGGTTACCCAACGGGATGATCGAGGAAGTCAAGGTTCTGACCCAAAAAATCTGTTGTGAAGGATTGGAACATGGCCTTAAAGGTACAAAAATCAGCTCAACTTCATTTGCAGTACCAGGTAGTTTTCTGGCATCTTCAGTTCGGGGGCGGATTCAAACAGTCCAAACACGGTGGAGCCGGTTCCGCTCATGGCCGCATAAGTGGCACCTGCCTGGTAGAGCTGCGCTTTCACGGCCGCTATTTCAGGGAACTTTTCAAAAACGTGATCCTCAAAATCATTGTGGAGTTGATCTTTCCAGGTACGAACGGGTTGCGCGATAATTTCCTGTAAACGAACCGGAGCAGGGGATGGGGTGATGCCGGCAAAAGCAAGAGCCGTTGAAACATGGATCCGTGGATTCACCAATACCAATGTAAAGGAGGAAAGATCAATCTGGACGGGTGCCAACAACTCACCACGCCCTTCGGCATAAGAAGGAACGTTATCTATAAAAAACGGACAATCACTGCCCAGTTGAAGTGCATAGGCTTTGAGCTGATCAGCAGTAAGTCCGATCCGGAAAAGTTTATTCAGCAATGAAAGGGTGAATGCGCCATCGGCTGAACCGCCCCCGAGTCCGGCGCCCATTGGAATCACTTTGTGCAGGTGTATACGAAGAAATGGAATGGAAGGGTGGTGCTCCCTTATTAAACGCACGGCTTTGAGACACAGGTTACCTGTGGTATCGCCTTCTACGGGGAGCCCTGTAAGTGTAAAAACATCTTCAGTTCCGTCTTTAAGCGGCAGGATTTCCAGTGCATCTCTGATGGGGACGGGGAGAAACACCGTTTCCAGGTTGTGGTAGCCATCGGGCCTTTTACCAGTGATGTACAGGCCGAGGTTTATCTTTCCATTGGGGAAAACCACCATCTGAATTAAGCTTTCCGGCTGTTGATCTCGTTACGGATAGCGATGGCGCGGATATAATCTTCCTGCTCCACCACTTCGTTCAGAAGGGTATTCAGTTCTTCGAGCGAAAGCGCTTTGAGGTCATCATGGGTTACTTCTGAAGTAGTGCTGGCCGGAGCCTGCTGGGGAGAAGACTTCTTCTTTTTACCACCGTTATCTTCCATCAGGATCCCCGCGCTTTCGAGAATATGGTCGTAAGTAAATATGGGGCATCCGAAGCGAACGGCCAGGGCGAGCGCATCGGATGTGCGGGAATCAATCTCAACAGTATCGCGGTCGTTATGGCAAACCAGCCTGGAATAGAAAATGCCTTCCTGAAGGTCACTGATGACGATTTCCTGGAGTTCAACGCCGAAGGCGTTCATGAAATTCTTCATCAGGTCGTGGGTGAGGGGGCGGCTGGGTTGCATTTTCTCCAACGCCACCGCAATGGCCTGGGCCTCAAAACCACCGATTACAATAGGCAGCCTGCGCAAACCGTTCACTTCGCCCAATACCACCGCATACGAATGGGTTTGCGTAATACTGTGGGACAAGGCAACTATTTCCAGTTCTATTTTCTTCATACCAACGCTCGGAATTTGTTCAATTTGAAGCCCGAAAATAGTATTTTTTGAGAAGGAATAGTTTGTTTTGAAAGATAAGTTTTAAAGGTCGCGCCAGCGCATTAAATGGAATGAAATCCGTATTGGCTTGGAACGGGGCGGGAACGATTTCGAGGAAAAGCAAAGTGGGGACTCAAAAGTAAAATGATGGCTTTGAGCATCGCATAAGCGAAAATAGTCTCCATCAGGGAGCCTTATAAAGAGAGGGTGTATCGTATTTCTGATACACCCCCTTGCTGCCAAAAAACCTTTATAAATATAGCGTCAGTTGGAAAAGTTTTATTTCCGTGCCGTGCTCAGGCTTAAAATCAGGACTTCAGTTTCTTCACTTCTTCAATCAATTTCGGTACCACTTCAAAAGCATCGCCTACAATACCGTAATCGGCGGCTTTGAAGAATGGCGCTTCAGGGTCTTTATTGATCACGACGATCACCTTACTTCTGTTCACGCCGGCGAGGTGCTGAATGGCCCCTGAAATACCGATGGCAATGTACAGGTTAGGCGCGATGGCAAGGCCTGTCTGACCAACGTGTTCGTGGTGCGGACGCCAGTGCGTATCAGAAACTGGGCGGCTGCAGGCGGTGGCGGCGTCCAGTGCTTTGGCGAGGTCTTCTACCAGTCCCCAGTTTTCAGGGCCTTTCAAACCACGTCCACCACTCACCACTCTTTCTGCCTCACTCAGGGGGATTTCGCCGGAAACCTTATTGGTGGCGGTTACTTTCACTTTAGGAGCGGGAACATTCACCTGAAGGGCTTCTACCGTTGCGGAACCGCCGGTTTCTTTGATGGCGAAAGCGTTCGGGTTCAGTGAAACGATCTTCACAGGCGTATCCACCTGGATGCGCGCGAACGCTTTCCCGGAGAATACATTCTTTTTAACGATAAAAGGAGCAACTGATTCGGGAACAGCAACTGCACCTGCTACCAGTCCGGCTTTCAGCCGTGCAGACAATCTTGGCGCAACGGCTTTACCCGTTGTATTGTGCGATAGAATAACAATGGTCGCATTGGTTTTTTGCGCGGCTTCGGCCACCACCTGGGCATACACCTGTGCATCAACGTTATCCAGTGCGGCATCGCTGATGTGGTGGATCTTTGTAACCCCGTATTTGCCGAGCGCGGAAAGATCATCCTTTACTGTGCCCAACACCACGGCTTCAGCGGTGGTACCTGCCTGCGCGGCTACGGCTGCGCCGTAAGACAATGCTTCAAGAGCAGATTTTTTTACATGGCCATCGGCCTGATCGATGAATATTAATACCGACATAATAGTAAGCTGTAGTTAAATATGAAGTAATATGGACCGGGTAAGAAAGCGCTTATATAACGCGTGCTTCCTCGTGCAGCAGTTTCACCAGTTCGCCCACGTTATCGGGAGCGATCAGTTTTACGCCTGCTTTCGCGGGTGGAAGTTCAAATCCGGCAATGGAAGTGAGTGATTCGGTTGCTACGGGCTCCACCACTTTCAGGGGTTTGGAACGTGCCGCCATAATACCTCTCATATTGGGAATACGTGCTTCAGCCATACCTTTCTGGCAGCTGATCACGGCGGGAAGTGCTACTTCGTTGGTTTCTTCCCCGCCTTCAATTTCGCGGTTCACCGTAGCGACGGCGCCATTCAGTTCCAGTTTGGTGGCCAGGGAAATATAAGGCAGCTCAAGCAGTTCGGCTACCATGCCGCCAATGGAAGAGCCATTGTAGTCGATGGTTTCCTTGCCCGTAAATACGAGGTCGTAACCACCTTCCTTCGCGATGGCCGCGATCTGACTGGCGATGTTAAAGGAGTCTGTGTTGTCGGAATTAACGCGGATGGCTTCATCGCCGCCCAGCGCGAGCGCTTTGCGGATGATGGGTTCCGCATCGGCGCCCCCCACTGTTACGAGGTGCAACGCAATGGACGCGTCCTTTTCTTTCAGTTCAATGGCGCGCACCAGCGCGTACCACTCGTCATAAGGGTTGATGATGTACTGAACACCGTCGGATGCGAATTTCGTATTGTTGTCGGTGAAAGCTATTTTTGCCGTTGTGTCCGGCGTTTTACTGATACAAACTAAAATCTTCATTCCAGGTATTTTGTGTGTGAAAAAAGTTGCTTATGCAACTACCTTGTTACAAATGTAAAGATAGATTCAATTACCTGGTAATAAAAAAATGGATGTCATTTTATGGACAGGATTGTGAAATTGAAAGCATTTTTAGAACAGAATCCCACCGATTCGTTCCTGCAACACGCGCTTGCGCTGGAATACATTAAACTGGGCGATGAGTCCGCTGCGAAAGAATTGTTTGAAGCAATTCTCACGCGCGAACCCGGGTACATCGGCTCTTATTACCACCTCGGAAAATTGCTGGAAAGGACCGGCGCCACGGAAGCCGCCGTGCAGTGGTACGAAAAAGGAATGGAACAGGCCAAAGCCGCAGGCGATCAGCACGCGTACAACGAGCTGCAGGCGGCCTGGGAAGACCTCGTATATTAACATTCCCGTACATTTGCCACAACTTATAAAGTTTCCTTAGATGAGCGAAGAGAAAAAAACATTGAATTTCCTGGAAGAAATTATTGAAGAAGACATCCGTTCCGGTAAGCATGGCGGCCGCGTTCAAACCCGCTTTCCGCCGGAGCCCAACGGATACCTGCATATAGGCCACGCCAAAAGCATCTGCCTCAATTTCGGCATCGCGGCCAAATACGGAGGAAAAACCAACCTCCGTTTCGATGATACCAACCCGGTTACCGAAGACACCGAATATGTGGACAGTATCAAGGAAGATGTGAGATGGCTCGGTTTTGAATGGGAAAATGAATTGTACGCCTCCGATTATTTCGATCAGCTTTATGCGTTCGCCGTGGCCCTTATTCAGAAAGGACTCGCTTATGTGGACGACAGCACGCCCGAACAAATCGCCGCAGGTAAAGGAACACCCACTGAACCCGGTATACCCACGCCTTACCGCAGCAGAACAATAGAAGAGAACCTCGACCTGTTCACCCGCATGAAGAACGGGGAATTCGCCGACGGCGCCAAAGTGCTCCGCGCGAAGATCGACCTCGCTTCTCCCAACATGCACTTCAGGGATCCGATTATCTACCGCATCAAACACGCGCACCACCACCGTACCGGCGATAAATGGTGCGTTTACCCAATGTACGATTTCGCACACGGACAAAGCGACAGTATCGAAAATATTACGCACTCTATCTGTACGCTGGAATTTATTCCGCACCGTCCGCTCTACGACTGGTTCATTGAACAACTGGAAATATTTCCTTCCCGGCAGTTTGAATTCGCACGGCTTAACCTCACCTACACGGTAATGAGTAAGCGCAAACTGCTGCAACTGGTGAACGAAAAGCACGTTTCGGGCTGGAACGATCCCCGGATGCCCACGATATCCGGTTTCAGAAGGAGAGGCTATACCCCTTCCAGCATCCGTACTTTCTGCGATAAAATCGGTATTCAGAAAAGAGAGAACGTGATTGATATGAGTCTGCTCGAATTCTGCATCCGGGAAGAACTCAACAAAACCGCGCTCCGCAGGATGGCCGTACTGGATCCCATTAAAATGGTGATCACCAATTATCCCGAAGGGCAGGTAGAGGAACTGGAAGGAGAGAATAACCCGGAAGCGGAAAACGGCGGCGGCTCCCGTACCATTCCTTTCACCCGTGAGCTCTGGATCGAAAGAGAAGATTTTATGGAGCACCCTCCCAAGAAGTTCTTCCGCCTCGGACCAGGACTGATGGCCCGTTTGAAGCACGCTTACATCGTAAAATGTGAGGATTTCAAAAAGGATGAGGCAGGTAACATTACTGAAATTCACTGTACTTATATTCCCGAAAGTAAAAGCGGTGCCGATACCAGCGGCATCAACGTAAAGGGCACGATCCATTGGGTAAGCGTGCAACACGCGGCCAAAGCGGAAGTGCGTTTGTACGACCGCCTGTTCAAAGTGGAAAATCCCGCTTCAGAAGAGGGTGATTTCAAGGAGTACATCAATCCGGATAGTCTGCAAGTGGTAACGGACGCTTACATTGAACCCGCTTTGCTGGACGCTGATAACGGTCAAGCCTACCAGTTTATCCGGAAAGGCTATTTCTGCCTGGATACGGACAGTACGCCCGAAAAACTTGTGTTTAACCGTACCGTTACGCTGAAAGATGCGTGGGCAAAAGAAGTGAAGAAAGCACAATAGGGATTTTGGATGATGAATTTTGAATGATGGATGAGGAGTGATGGCTGTTTTGTGGTTTATGGGACCGCAAACGCAATGGCTTTTACGTTGCCCCTCCATTCATAATTCAACATCCAACATTCATCATTCAAAATTATTTCATGCTTTCAGCATTCAGACAATACATCAAGGAGAAAAAAATCATTCACCCCAACGAACGGCTGCTCGTTGCCGTTAGTGGAGGAGTGGATTCGGTATTGCTTGCCCGTTTTTGTGTGGAAGCCGGTTACCTGGTTACGCTTGCGCATTGTAATTTTCAATTGCGTGGCGAAGAAAGCAAACGCGATGAAGCATTTGTGCGCACTTTGGCTGATGAACTCGGGGTTCCATTGCTGGTGCGGCATTTTGACACCGTTCAACTTGCCGAAACAGCTGGAAAAGGTATCCAGGAACTGGCACGTGACCTGCGTTATGGCTGGTTCAACACGCTTATCGCGCAGGGAACAGAACAGGTGGCAGATATCATACTCACCGCGCACCATGCGGATGATAACATTGAAACGCTGCTGATGCAGTTCTTCCGGGGAACCGGGTTGAACGGACTTTGTGGCATGGAGCCACGGCAAAACAAACTTGTTCGTCCGTTACTTTTTGCCCGGAAATCCGAACTCCTCGAATACGCAAAGGCAAACAATATCAGTTATGTAGAAGATTCTTCCAACCTGTCTGATAAATATACGAGGAACTATTTTCGTCATGCGGTACTTCCTTTATTGAGAGAAGTATATCCGCAGGTGGAACAGAACTTACTGGAGAATATCCATCGCTTCAGGGATACGCATGAACTGTATTCAGCTTACATTGAAAAACTCCGGAAGAAACTTATTCAACCCAAAGGTATCCCGGTGTTGCTCCTGGCAAAGCAGCCGGGGTTGCACACCATTACGTATGAATTACTGAAACCTTATGGTTTTTCGGCGGCACAGGTGCCTGAGGTACTGCGTTTACTGGCTGCGCAATCGGGCAGGCAGGTGCAGTCTGCCAGTCACAGGATCATCCGGCACCGGAACTGGTTGGTGATTACTGAAGTTAAATTGCGCCCCGAAGGTATGGTTGTGGTGGAAGAAGGGGTGCGGCAGGTAGATTTTGCCGTGGGAACACTATCTATAGAAACCAGGAGCAAAGCTGATAACTGGCAACCGCAGCTGGAAGCAACTGTTGCGCAGTTGAATGAGAATGAAATCAGGTATCCCCTCATTGTTCGTCCCTGGAAAACCGGAGATTATTTTTACCCCTTGGGGATGAAGAAAAAAAAGAAGATCAGCCGGTTCCTTATTGATCTTAAAATGCCGGTGCATCAAAAGGAGCGGGTATATGTAGTGGAAACCGCGGGCCGTATTGCCTGGGTAATCGGTTACCGGATTGATGAGCGTTTTAAGATCAAAGAAAGCACCGTTTCGTTGCTGGAACTGAAGTTTTTCCCGCAGCCATAACCGGGTACATTACATTCTCATCCCTCGTCCGCCACCGAAACCACCACCACCGCCACGTGGCCCGCCACCTGGTCCGCCCGGACCTCTGCCACCACCACCGCCGCCGAACTTACCAAAACGGTAAGCGATGTTCAGCATGAAATAGCGGGTGAGTGTGTTCCTAACCTCGTCGAGGATGAATTCAGGGGTAACTGTCCGGTTGATGTTCTGGTTCTGGTTCAGCAGGTCAAATCCCTGGATGGAAATCTGCATTCTTCTTTTCATAAGGTGCTTCACCAGTTCTGCGTTCAGAAGGGAAACGGTTTGGTTGAACTGCGCGGTATTCCCCCTGTTTTCGCGAATATCGAAACCGGATTTCAGTTCGATGCCACCAGGCGCTTCAACGGAAATATCGAAGCTGTGGGTATTGGTATAGAAAACCGTATTAAGGTTTGATTGCAGTGAATATTTTACGCTGTTTCGGTTGAAACGTGTGCTGTAAGAGAATTCAAGCCATTCACCTACATCCGCGTTCAGTCTTCCGCCGATATTGTAATTGAAGTTGGTCAGTTTATTCTGCTTGTTTTCCACGAAGGATACGCCGTTATTATAGTTTGTGCCGAAGCTGAGTGAATAACGGAGTACTTTTTTGACGATGGGCATGCCGTAGCCCAGATTAGCCCCTGTTTGCCAAACACCGTTTACGTTTACTGGCGTTACGAAACGTTTACCGGTACTTCGGTCAACAACAGTATTGTTGATAATCTTATCGCGGGTGGTACTATAACTTCCTGCGAAATTGATGTTGATTTCTGAATTTCTGATCACTTCATCATACTTGTAATTGAAGTTGTTCGTGAATTCATTTTTCAGATCGGGATTCCCACTGAACTGGTACAATGGATCACTGGCATCGGGAACAGGTTGCAGTTGCTGAAGGGTGGGCTGGCGCACCTCTCCGTTATAAAACAGGTTTATATTACGACCTTTCTTATTGAAGAAGGTGATGCCGGCCGACGGCAGGAAATTGGTGAAATCCTGTTTTACGAGGGAGTCCTTCGTGATGTTGTTGTTTCGCTGAAGGATATCCTGCATATCTACGCCAAAATTGTAATTGTAGAATTTTCCTATGCCCACGAACTTCAATCCCGCACGTTGATTATTGCTTCTGTTTACGAACCTGTTGGTGAGCGAGTCGTTCAGCTGATCGTATTTGCCATTGTCCGCGTCAAATGTTTCACGGTCACTGTTGTTTACGCTCCAGTTGTAGCCATAGGTAAACTCAATAAGATTGGATTTGAAGATCGGCTCTGTATAAGAGAACGACAAATTGATGCGGTTGTTCCTGGAATCGTTGTTGGTAAGTTGGTCCCGCCGTTCTGTAAACGGATTTCCGTTCACATCAGTGCCTTCGTTGAAATAATTAACAATAGATTCATTGTTGCTGAAACCGTTATTGGAGGTCAGGCCGAAGGTCATGCTTCTTCTTTCTTTTTTGAAGCGGTGCATGATGTTCAGTTCTCCGGAGAAGTTCAGGGTATTGCCATTGCTGAAGTTATTCCGGTAACCCGCGCTGGAAGTATCGGTAAAACCGCGGAGAAGGTAAATGGCGTTGCGCTGTATATTGTTGTTATCACCGTAAGTGGCATTGATTTTTCCTCTTACTTCCGTCATGGAATCCGGTTTGTATTCCATATCGGCGTTCCAGTTGAAGCTTTTATTGTTTCTTTCCCCTCTTTGCCGTTCATCGTTAATGAGTACGGGGTTGGTTTGAACGTTTTGTCTTTTGATGTCGTTGGCGGTAATGGACTCATTGTTGCCGTAAGAAACCGACGAAGCGATGTCCAGTTTCTTATCATAATTGTTCCTGTAGTTAATACCCATTCTCTGGTTGGTATTTAGTCCGTTGCTGGCACGCTGGTCGTCCCCACGGCCACCTGCGTTGATGTTGCCCGCGGAGCCGAAAACGGAAATCTGCCTGTCGCCTTTGAAGCGGTTAAACGTAACGCGGCCATTGTAACGGTCATCAGTACCGTATCCGGCGTTTCCTCTCCCGAAATAGCCGAAGCGTTTGTCTTTTTTAATGGTGATGTTGATGATCTTTTCCCTTTGGCCATCGTCCACTTTGGTGAAACGTGCCTTGTCTGTTTTTTTATCTACCACCTGTATTTTATCGAGGATGTTCGCGGGCAGGTTTTGCGTGGCCATCTTGAAATCTCCGCCGAAGAAAGGTTTCCCATCCACATAAACCTGGGTAATCTGCTGACCGTTCGCCGTGATGTTGCCATCGCGGTCCACTTCAATCCCTGGAAGTTTTTTGAGCAAATCTTCCGCAAGGGCCTCTGGTTTTACCTTATAGGAATCGGCGTTGAATTCAATGGTATCTTCTTTCACCACCATCGGCGGCTTTTTGAAGCTCACCACTACTTCATCCAGGGTGGCCGCGGAGTTCATAAGGGTAACGGTATCAAGCAAAAGGGATTTTTTGTCCAGCACGAAGGGTACCTCTTTGTATTCATGGCCTATAAAGGTGAGGCTCAGAACATAAGCGCCATAATTGAGGTTGGCAATAGAAAATTCCCCTTTTTTATCAGTGATCTTATAGCCAACCGTGGAAGAGTCTTTCTGAAGAAGCACGTTAATGGTCGCGTTCTCAAGGGGTTTACCCGTTTCAGCGCTGATCACAACGCCGCGGATATCCCCCTTGGTTTGCGCGAAAAGTGAAGATTTGGCAAAGGTTACTAACACAACGATCAGTAAGGTGCTGATGCGTTTATTCATGAGCGATTGGGTATGTGGTGGTTAATGAGCCTGGTTGTTCCGTCAGGAACAGAGGTTAAGACGGCAATACATGATGAAACTTGCGTTCGTTTCCCGTGTTTTTAGTGCGGCTTGCGTTCAAATAGTGTTAAATAAATCTTAACAGTGGCGGAAATTTACGCAAAGGTTTGCGTGGCATGTCCGGCCAAAATACTTTATAATTCAGCCAATTCCGGCCAACGGCTGCCTGACGCAACCAGTACATTTGTAGGGATAAAACGATTTGCCATGATGCCTTCCATCGTTAAAAGAATGTTCGCTTCCCTTGTAGTGATTTGTCTGCTCAAAGGAACTTTCGCGCAGCAACGGCCTGCCTGGGCAAAAGAAACACCGGAACAGAAAGAAAAAAGAATGGCCTGGTGGACGAACGATAGATTCGGACTCTTTATTCACTGGGGACTTTATGCCATGCCGGCGCGCCACGAATGGGTACAACACTATGAAAAAATATCGCCAGAAAATTACCGCAAATATTTCTCCCTGTTCAATCCAGATATGTTCGATCCGAAAGAATGGGCGCGGCAGGCAAAATTAGCCGGTATGAAATATATGGTGATCACTACCAAGCACCACGAAGGTTTTTGCCTCTGGGATACAAAGTTCACGGAATACAAAATCACCAATACGCCTTATGGCAAAGACCTGATCAAACCTATGGTGGAAGCTTTTCGTGCGGAAGGGATCCGCATCGGCTTTTATTATTCTCTCATCGATTGGAATCATCCCCATTTCAGTCTGGATGGAAGTCACCCTCCCACGCCTGCAGATCCTGCGAAAAGGGCGGAAGAAAATACGAAGCGCGATATGAAGGTATACCAGCAATACATGAAGGACCAGCTCCGTGAGTTGCTGACGCAGTACGGAAAAATAGATGAACTGTTCCTGGACTTCTCCTACAACGGAAAAGGGCGGAACGAATGGGATTCGGAAAACCTCCTGAAACTGGTGCGCCAGCTCCAGCCGCAGATCATCGTAAACGACAGGCTGGACCTGAACGATACCGATTGGGGCTGGGATTATAAAACCCCGGAACAATTCATACCTTCTGAATGGGTAAAGGTGAATGGAAAGAAAGTACCCTGGGAAACCTGCCAGACTTTTTCCGGATCCTGGGGGTATCACCGAGATGAAAACACCTGGAAGTCCGTGAACCAACTCATCTTGATGTTGATCGAAACGGTGAGCAAGGGGGGCAACCTGTTGCTGAACGTCGGACCAACAGCAAGGGGCAATTTTGATGAACGTGCCACTGAAAGACTGGAAGGTATTGGAAAATGGATGCGTTACAACAACCGTTCGATCTATGGTTGCACGGAAGCGCCCGCCACTTTCAGCAAACCCCCAAACTGCCTGCTTACCTACAACGCCACCACCAAAAGACTCTATATCCATGTGTTGCAATGGCCCTTTAAATCGCTGCACCTGCCCGGGTATAAGGGTAAATTCCGTTATGCCCAGTTTCTGCACGATGGTTCAGAGATCAGGTTCAGCTCACCCGCTGCTTCAGGGAGCCATACCACGGAAACAGGTAATGCGGGGGATGTGGTGCTCCAACTGCCTGTTGTTAAACCAGGCGTAGAGGTTCCGGTGATTGAACTGATCCTGGAATAAATGCCGGGTAAAGAATAGTTTCCGAAGCGGGCGAATACCTTATTTTTGCGAAAATTTCCCGGATGAAGTATTCCACCCAAACAGGCCTTGTGGCATCGTTGCTGATGATCGTTTCCGTTTTTCTTCCATGGATTTATATCGAATCCAAGGACATCACGGTAACAGGTTTGCATGCGGAAGGCACCAATTTCGGCAGACCGGCTTACATGAACCTCGTTTTTACCGTGGCGGCGATCGCATTCTTCCTGATCCCGAAAGTTTGGGCAAAACGGTACAACTTCTTTTTCTGTGGCGCCAACCTGGCCTGGAGCATCCGCAACCTGCTGATCATGAATGTTTGTTACGCGGGCGAATGTCCCGAACTGAAACTGGGCATCATCCTTGCGCAGGTGGCATCAGCGGGTATGCTGATCGCATCCTTGTTCCCGGCTATGAAATTACCAGTAGAGAAAAAAGGGTAGGAGTATATTTTCGCAGCCTTTCATTTAAACAAATAGTTTGTATGAAAGGCTAACGATTTAAACTGTTCCATTTGATCTCATCCCGTAATCGCAAACAATATTTTCACGACTATATATATAACCGCACCATTGGCCAGCATCCGCAATGCACCGGGCCAGGGTTTCCTTCCTGTAATACCGAACTTCCATGCGCCCACAACAGGCAGCAGTGCGGCTGCCACGGCGTGCAATTGCCAGGCATGCTGAATCCATCCGGAAGCATGCAGCAATGGAAGGGAACAACAGGCGAGTAACGCGAATACAAATGTACGAAGGAGTATAGGTACGATGGAACGGTGTTTTAACGGTGTGGCCCCGATGTTTTCACGGATCATCTCGTTCCACTTTAGCTGATCCAGCTCATGGTCCTTCACGGCTTCGTGGAGGATGTTTTCCTCCATATCCAGTGCGCGCATGAGTTGTGTCTCACGTGCAGCCTCACTTTCCCGGATTTCTTTTTTCCAGGCCAGCCATGCGCCCGCGCTCATCAGCAGCGCCACGAAGCATGAAAGTATGATCCCGCCGGTTAAAAAATGAGGAGTAAAGTCTGTATGGGCACTGGCAAAGCAATACCAGGCATAAGAGAGCAGCAACGATTCGGGAATCGTTACCAGTGCATCGGTTTGCCAGCCGGAACTTTGAATGGTCATTACGGGTGAACGATATTGGCGAGTTGCAGCAACTCTTCTTTCTTATACAGATTCTTCTCGTCCTCGAAGCATTTGGCGAGTTCTTCCAGCAGGTGCTGGATCACCCTTTTGTTGCTGAAGGGCTTGAAGTAAGAAACAGTGGGCGGAACGGATATCCGTTTAAAATAGGTTTCTATATCCTGTTGCGTATATACATGCCCGTTCATGGGGTCGATGTAGAACTGAATTTTATCTTCAGGCTCCTGCCGCATTTCTTCAAAATCAAATTCTGAATCGAAATAGGCGAGAATAAACTGGCGGGGGATATTGATCACTTTAATGGACACCTCCAGCATTTCGCAAAGGATGAGATACAGTATTCCGTTGCCCACCGGGTTGCCTTTTTTGGCATCCAGTACCTTGTTGATGAGGAAATCGTTGGGTTGCTGATAGGACGTTTCCAGTCCTTTCAGGTTAAAATAATTGTACAGGATAGTGCCCAGTACATTGGCCTGTTCCAGTGAAGTGAGGTAGGTATTGAGTTCGAGCCATACGTTTCGGCGTAGTTTTTCCACTTCCTGCAATACCTGGCTCACAACAAGATCCGGGTACTGAAAACGCGCGACCAGTATGGCACCGGAAAGCAGGTCGGGTTCCTTCATGGATGCCCATTGTGTGAAATCGGCCAGGAGGTCCTTATAATGCAGCCGGTGGATCAGCAGTTCAATACGTAATTGTACCGCTTCCTGGGGGGTATTTTCCCAAAGGTGCTCCAGGTTCGGAATGATAGGTTTTCCATAGCCCACGATCCTGTTCGCCACCGTACTGAAAACTTCTTCATCGGGGTCGTCTATCAAATGAAAAAGGGCCGATATTTCTTTCGTTTCATTCATGCGCGCTGTAAACGTTTAGGCCTTCTTTTTGGGTGCGGCCTTTTTAGGAGCTGTTTTTTTCGCGGCTGCTTTCTTCGGGGCCGCTTTTTTGGCAGGGGCCTTTTTGGTAAAAGCATCCGGCAATTCAGCTTCAATCATCTTTTTAACTTCTTCCAGGCTGATCTCCGCGGCTTCTTCAGCGGTGTATTTCGTATTATCCGCTTTTCTACCCAATTTAAGCATCTTTTTACCGAAGCGTACAAAGGGGCCCCATCTTCCGTTCTCAATCGATATCTTCTCCGATGGCCACTGTTGTATGTACCTGTTCGCCTCTTTATCCAGTTTCTTTTCGATCAGTTCCCGGCAATCCGCCTGTGTAAGCTGGTCGAAATTGTATGCCCTGGGTATGTTGATGAAAAGATCGTTCCACTTGATGAATGGCCCGAACCTTCCCTTGCCTTTGGTAACGGGTTTGCCCTCGTACATGGCTATCGGGGCGTCCGCAAGTTCTTTTTCGCCGATCAGATGAATGGCGCGGTCAATGTCTACCGTCAGCGGGTCTTCTCCTTTTGGAAGGGAGATGTATTCCTCGCCCCATTTCACATACGGGCCGAACCTGCCTACATTCACTGAGACTTCTTTTTCCTTGTATTCCCCTAAGGTGAGCGGGAGTTTGAACAGGTCCATGGCTTCTTCCATGGAGATGGTTTCAATGCTCTGGTCCGTTTTCAGTTTGGCGAAGCGTGGTTTTTCTTCATCAGTGGCTTCCCCGATCTGTACCATGGGCCCATAACGTCCCATCCTGGCGATCACACGTTTGCCTGTTTCGGGTTCAATACCGAGTTCGCGTTCTCCTTTGGCACGTTCAGCGGTTTCAAGGGTTACCTCGATATCGCTGTGGAAGGGCCGGTAGAAGCTGTCGATCATTTTATTCCACTTCAGTTTGCCATCAGCGATCTCATCAAATTCTTCCTCGATTTTGGCCGTGAAGTTGTAGTCCATCACGTTTTTGAAATGTTGCTTCAGGAAATCGGTGACCACCATACCGAGGTCGGTGGGGAACAATTTTCCTTTTTCAGCACCGGTATTTTCAATGGAAACTTCCTTTTTAAGTTGGTTGCCCTTATCGAGGCGGATGATGTGCACTTCGCGTTTGATCCCGTCCTTATCGCGTTTCTCCACGTAATTGCGTTTCATGATCGTGGTGATCGTGGGCGCATAAGTGGAGGGGCGTCCAATGCCGAGTTCTTCCAGTTTTTTTACGAGTGATGCTTCCGTATAACGCGGAGCAGGGCGGGTGAATTTTTCAGTGGCCGTCATTTCCTCTAGGTCGAGCTGCTGGTTCACGGCCAGCGGTGGCAACATGCCTTCAGCGTCAGTATCCTCTTCTTCCTCATCTTTTCCTTCGGTATAAGCTTTGAGGAAACCATCGAACTTCAGCACTTCACCGGTGGCGGTAAGTTGCTCCCGGTTGGTGGAGATGTCAATTTTCGCGATGGTTTTTTCGAATTCCGCGTCACTCATTTGTGAGGCGATGGTTCTTTTCCAGATCAGGTCGTATAATCTTTTGGCGTCCGGATCATCTACGGTATGATTGCTCATGTAGGTGGGGCGGATGGCTTCGTGCGCTTCCTGCGCGCTTTCATTTTTATTCTTGTATTTCCTCGGCTGGTAATAATTGCCGCCATAGGAACGGTTGATCTCGTTCTTGATATCTTCCATGGCCGTATCGCTCAGGTTGATACTGTCCGTACGCATATAAGTGATGTTACCGCTTTCGTACAGTTTCTGCGCGAGCAACATCGTTCTGCTTACCCCATATCCCAGTTTCCTGGAGGCTTCCTGCTGAAGGGTGGAAGTGGTGAAAGGTGCAGCCGGCGTACGTTTGGCGGGCTTCACCTGGATGTCTGATACACGGTAATTCGCACCTTTACAGCTTTCGAGGAATTTTTCCGCGGTTTCAGGATTATTCAGTTTGGAAGGACCTTCGGCTTTGAAGGTTACTTTTTTACTGCTGATGTTGAGGGCGGAGAAGAAAGCTTCTATTTTATAACTGCTTTCGGGCAGGAAGTTATTGATCTCACGTTCCCTTTCCACGATGAGCCTTACGGCAACACTTTGCACCCTTCCGGCGCTGAGACTGCGTTGCATGCCTACTTTGCGCCAGAGTACGGGACTGAGTTCGAAGCCCACGAGCCTGTCGAGTACACGGCGGGCCTGTTGTGCATTCACCAGGTTAAGGTTGATGTGTCTTGGGTTGCTCACCGCTTTTTTAATGGCGGGTGCGGTAATTTCGTGGAAAACGATGCGTTTGGTAGTGGCCGGGTCGAGTCCCAGCACTTCCGCAAGGTGCCAGGATATACTTTCTCCTTCCCGGTCCTCATCCGATGCGAGCCAAACCTCATCGGCTTTTTTGGCAAGCTGACGCAGGTCGCGCACCACCTTTTCCTTTTCATCAGGAACGGTGTAACGGGGTTGATAATTATTGGCTATATCAATTCCCATATCATCTTTCTCCAAGTCGCGGATATGCCCGTAACAACTCTTCACCTCGAAATCTTTTCCCAGGATCTTCTCGATGGTTTTGGCTTTGGCCGGCGACTCCACGATCAGTAAATTCTTTGCCATATTCAATTATAATGATGAATTATGCCTCGCTTCGATGCAAGTTTAGTGTATAACGCCGAAAATAAAAAATTGCATCTGCTGCCGGGAGATTGTCTTAAATTCATGGCACCAACCCAATATGAGTAAAGAGTACGAAATATTTTCCCTTGGAGATCACAGCCTTACGCTCCAAACAGGGGATAAGATCAGCCTGCCGGTGAACGCGAAAATGGTGACCATGGCAGAGTGGTTGCGCCAGCAGCACATTACCGGACTGCAGGATGCTGTTCCATCTTACAATTCAGTTACTATTATATATGATGTGTACCCGATTCGTAAGTCAGGGGCGCAAGATGCGGCGGCGTTTATGCGGGAGCGGTTGGAAGATGCCTGGGAAAAAGCCATTCCTGCCCAGAGAACAGCATTGCCTGTAAACCGGCTCCCTGTTTGTTACGAAGAACCATATTGCCTGGATAAACAGGAAGTAATGCAGGCCACAGCGCTGCATTGGGAGGAAATCGTACAACTGCATTCGGAAAGAGTGTACCAGGTATTCCTGCTCGGCTTCCTGCCCGGCTTTCCCTATATGGGTGTGCTGCCCGACGTACTGAAAGTGGCCAGGAAAGAAACGCCGCGCCAGCAGGTGCCGGCGGGCAGCGTGGGGATAGCCGCGGGACAAACGGGTATTTATCCCGTCAGTTCTCCGGGTGGATGGTGCATACTGGGTTGTACGCCCGTTCCCATGTTCGATCCTTCCCTGGACCACCCCACTTATTTCGCCGCAGGCGACCAGGTGCAGTTTTACCCTATTTCAGCAGAGGAATTCAGGACGATAAAAGAAAAACACAGGCCCGATGAGCATTAAAGTGATCAGACAAGGCGTGCTGGATACGCTGCAGGATACCGGGAGGTACGGCTTTCAGCATTGGGGCATCAATCCCGGGGGCGCCGTGGACCGCTACGCGGCACGGGTAGTGAACCTGCTGGTAGGGAATCCCATGAATGAAACGGTGATCGAAATGCACTTTCCTTCCGGCCAGTTCCTTTTTGAGAAAGATGCGCTCATCGCCATTGGTGGCGCGGAATGGCAACCCTTCCTCAACGACCGCCCACTGCCAGTGTGGCAACCCGTTATCGTGCGGCGAAATACCATTCTTCAGTTCAGGGGCGGCGGCTCCGGCATGCGTGGTTATCTTGCGATCGCCGGCGGCATTGAAGCCGAAAGCTGGCTCGGCAGTACCGGAACGGGTTTGAGCATTGGCAAAGGAGGTTTCAGGGGCCGCAAGTTGCAAAACGGAGATGCGATCATTTTCAAAGAATGTGAAATCGACTGGCAAACCTGGGTACACGATGATCATCTGCTCCAAACCCTCCCCTGGAAGGCCAATGTGGCACCCGTGTACCACAACCCGAATACACTTTTCTTCACGCGGGGAAAAGAATGGGATACGTTAACCGAAACATCGCGCTATGCCGTATCCTCACAGGGTTTTATGGTAAAACCAGCATCCGATAGAATGGGGTACCAGTTACAGGGACCCGCACTGAAAAGAGTATACGAGGAAGAGTTGATTTCTTCCGCCGTTACTTCGGGCACCATCCAACTGCTGCCTTCGGGACAACTCATTATTCTCGCCGCCGATCATCAGACCACCGGAGGATACCCAAGGGTTGGACATATCATCAGCGCGCATCTTCCCAAACTTGCACAGCTTAAACCCGGACAGTTTGTTCGTTTCCATACCGCTGAACTGTCTGTGGCAGAAAAACTCTGTTATGCCATGGAGCAGGAACTGCACATCCTTCAGGCCGCGACAGACGCGCATCTTAAACAATACAAATGCAGGTAGACATCAATTGCGATATGGGCGAAGGAATGCCCAACGATGCCGCGCTCATGCCCTATATTCATTCCGCCAATATCGCCTGTGGCCGCCATGCCGGGAGCCTGGAGCTGATGGAACATACCATGCGGCTTTGCCACGCTTTCCAGGTAAACATCGGGGCGCATCCTGGTTTCGATGACAAGGAGCATTTTGGCAGAAAAGAAATGAGACTTGAAAGAAACGAACTGTACGAATTGTTTTACCGCCAGGTTAAAGAAGCTTTTGAAATGGCCGTGAAACTTGGTTTGAAACTGCACCACGTAAAACCGCACGGCGCGCTGTACAATATGGCCGCGGAGAACAGGGAAATGGCCGCAACGCTTGCTGAAGCAACCATGCAGGTTGATCCCGATCTTGTTTTCTATGGACTTAGCGGCAGTTGTATGATAGCTGCAGCGGAAGCTGTGGGATTAAGAACCGCCAATGAAGTATTCGCAGACAGGAATTATTCATCAAACGGGAAATTGCTGCCGAGGTCACACCCCAATGCGGTCATCAATGAGCCGGAGGCGGCGCTTATACATGCGCGTAGTATGATTTTCAGCAAAGAAATTCATACATCCGAAGGAACAATAATTTCGGTGGAAGCCGATACGCTTTGTCTCCATGGTGACCATCCCGCTGCGCTGGACATTGCTCGCGCTTTACATTCATCTCTAATAAATCCTTCCTGAAAAGGTTATGACAATAAAAAAAACAACGCCGTTCTGGGGTGCGGCATTTCTTATGGCCACTTCGGCCATTGGTCCGGGTTTCATTACCCAAACCACCCTTTTTACCAAAGAACTGCTCACCTCATTTGGGTTCGTGATACTTGTTTCGGTGCTGCTGGACATTGTGGCGCAACTGAACATCTGGCGCATCGTTACTGTGGCCGAACAAAAGGCGCCAGATATCGTGAACAGGGTTTTGCCCGGTATGGGCACTGTTTTATCGATACTGATCGTGGCCGGTGGACTGGTTTTCAACATCGGGAACTTCGCGGGAACGGGGATGGGATTAGAGGCGTTGGCCGGTATCCCTGTAAAAACTGGTGTACTCATCAGCGCTGTTATCGCCACCATAATATTTTCTTTGAAAGATGCCAGTAAAGCGCTGGACTGGTTCACCAAAATACTTGGCGTTACCATGATCGGTATGATGATTTTTGTACTAAGCGGCGTTTCCATTCCCGGAACCGCGGTTTTGAAAGGATTTGTATTGCCTGAACAAACGAGCGCCAGGGCCATTGTTACATTGGTGGGCGGAACCGTAGGCGGTTACATCAGTTTCGCCGGAGCGCACCGCTTATTGGAAGCGGGTGTGAAGGGTGTATCCGCTGTTCCGGAAGTAACCCGGAGCAGTGTAAGGGGCATCCTGCTCGCCACAGTAATGCGCTGTTTGTTGTACCTGGTGGCTTTGGGTGTGGTGCTGGCCGGTGCGAACCTGGAGGGCGGGGCCAATCCCGCTGCCATGGTATTCCAGTTTGCGATGGGGGATGCCGGCAGGATGATTTTCGGTTTTATCCTTTGGGCCGCGGCCATTACTTCTGTTGTGGGATGCGCTTATACCTCCATCAGTTTTCTCCGCTCTGTTCACCCGGTAATCGACAAGAGTTATCGTACTATAACATTGGTATTCATTTGGTTGTCTGCGCTTGCCTTTATTTTTATCGGAAACCCGGTTCAGGTATTGGTTTGGGCGGGCACCATGAACGGATTCATTCTTCCGGTAGCGGTGGCCCTGCTCTTAATTGGCGTGCACCAAGGTAAAGTGCTCCCGGCAAATTATAAGTATCCCAACTGGCTCCTGTACGCGGGCTGGACCCTGGTCGCCTTTCTCACCTGGATGATCATTCAGATTTTAGCGGGTTAAAGGCTTAACTTTGCGCCCATGCGAAAATTGAGTATGGATGAACTGGGGCGTAAAACCGTCCAGGAATTCCGTCTTTCCGAAAAAACACCGTTGGTATTGGTGCTCGACAATGTGCGGAGTATGCACAACGTGGGCAGCATATTCAGAACGGCCGATGCCTTCCTGCTGGAAAGTATCGTACTGTGCGGCTACACGCCGCAGCCACCGCACCGCGATATCCATAAAACCGCCTTGGGCGCCACGGAAACCGTGCAATGGCGTTATGCCGCTTCATTAAAAGAGGCAGTGGAAGAACTGATTAATAACGGCTATAAAGTTTGGGCGATAGAACAGGCGGAAGGCAGTAGGATGCTGAATGAATTTGAACCGGAAGCAGGAGAGAAGCTGGCCCTGATACTGGGCAATGAAGTGGAGGGCGTTCAGGCTTCCGTATTACCTTTGTGCGAAGGCTGTATTGAAGTGCCGCAGCTGGGTATGAAACATTCCCTCAATGTTTCGGTTACAGCGGGCATCGTGGCATGGGATCTTTTTTCAAAAATCAGGAGCAATGCGTAGTAAGGTCAACAGTTATTTATCCCTCATCAAATTTTCGCATACCATTTTCGCGTTGCCGTTTGCGATCATAGGTTTTTTTCTGGCAACGGCGGAGCCGGTAAAATTGTGGCTCGCCAATGTCTTCCATGCGGATGCAACGCATTCGTCCTGGCATTTTGAAGGCCCCAAACCTTTGTGGGTAACCTTCCTGCTCGTATTGCTCTGTATGGTGTTCGCCCGCAGCGCCGCCATGGCATTCAACCGCTGGCTCGATAAACATTTCGACGCGAAGAATCCCAGAACGGCCATCCGTGAGATTCCGGCGGGTATCATTTCGGCCAACAGCGCTTTGTTGTTCGTGATCCTGAATTGCATTGGGTTCGTGGTTACCACCTGGTTCATCAACCCGCTTTGTTTTTACCTGTCTTTTGTGGCTTTGTTCGTGATTCTGTTTTACAGTTATACCAAACGCTTCACACCTTTGTGCCACCTGGTGCTGGGGTTGGGGCTTTCCCTGGCGCCTATCGGGGCCTATCTTGCGGTAACCGGCGTCTTTCATATTGTACCTGTGTTGTTTTCATTGGTAGTGTTGTGCTGGGTAAGTGGATTCGATATTATCTATGCGTTGCAGGATGAGGAGTTCGACCGTTCCCAGGAACTGCATTCGATCCCGGTTTGGCTGGGCAGGAAGAACGCGCTCCGGTTCTCTGAACTATTGCATGTGGTGGCTGGAATTCTTGTTGTAAGCATTGGGTTCGTTGGCCATTTTCATCTCCTGTACTGGTTGGGGACAGCGTTGTTTACTGGTATGCTGGTTTACCAGCACTCCATTGTTAAACCGGATGATCTTTCCAGGGTGAACATCGCTTTTATGACCGCGAACGGCATTGCCAGCGTGGCTTTCGCCGTTTTTGTAGTGAGCGATATGCTTGTTTTTTAAACTGAAATTATGTCGAGGATACTCTCAATAGATTATGGCGGAAAAAGAACTGGCATCGCGGTTACCGACCCCCTGCGCATCATCGCGACCGGGCTCACCACCATTCCTTCCCAGGAACTGATCCCTTTCCTGAAAAAATATTTCCAGCAGGAGCAGGTGGGGCAGATCATTATCGGGGAACCGAAAAACTGGGACGATTCCGATACACATGCCACGCCACTAGTGGAAGCCGCGATTAAAAAGTTGCAGAAGGAATTCCCCCATATTCCCCTCGAAAGGGTGGATGAGCGCTACACGTCAAAGATGGCCGTCCAAACCATGATCGACAGTGGCCTGAAAAAAAAAGCCAGAAGGAACAAAGCCCTGGTGGACGAAATAGCCGCCACCATTCTGTTACAGGAGTATATGAACAGGATGTAACCGCTCCACTCTCCAAAAAATAGTACCTTTGCCCATTAAGATTAATCTATGATTTTACCGATCGTTGCTTACGGATTGCCGGTGTTGAGAAAAATTGCTGATGACATCACAAAAGATTATCCCGGACTTGAAAAACTGATCGCCGATATGTGGGAAACCATGTACGCCAGCAACGGCGTAGGTCTCGCCGCGCCCCAGATCAATAAGCCCATCCGCCTTTTCGTGGTGGACAGCGCCCAGATATTTGAAAGCCAGGAAGAAGATGAAAAAGGAGAATACCCGGACGAACCAGGTATCAGGGAAACCTTCATCAACGCGAAAATCACTACTTATGAAGGAGAAGAATGGGCCTACAGTGAAGGCTGCCTCAGCATCCCCAAAGTAAGGGAAGATGTGTACCGCCCCGCAACGATCACCATGGAATACCTCGACGTGAATTTTCAACCCCAGGTAAAAACGTTCAATGGCCTTACCGCACGTATCATCCAGCACGAATACGACCACATCGAAGGGAAACTGTTTATCGACTATCTGAAGCCCTTAAAAAGAAAATTGCTGAAAGGTAAGCTGGACGATATTTCTAAAGGGAAGATACGGGTGGATTACAGGATGGTGTTCCCTAAATAGGGTTCACACGACTTCTTCGTTCCTCGGAGCCACGCGATTGCTTTGTGCTGCGCACTGCGCAACGCAAAGGAGCGGAGACGCAAAGTCTTGTTTGTGTTTGGACAGATTATTTCGGATATATTTTTTCTCGCTACGACGCCACGGCGCAACGTTAGAGCGCTATTTAATTTCTTGTTGAGGTTGTTTAATAACAGCAGGTAATTAATTAAATATATTGGAAGAGCCACAGAAAAAAGTAAAGGTTCTTATAAAATAAATTGATTCTAAAAAATCAACCATTCCCAACTGAACAGTTCGTCGCGCCGTGGCGTCGTTGCGTGAAACAAAAAATTCAACAAGCAACACCTCAACCGCTCTTTGCGCCCTTGCTCCCTTGCAGTGCGCAGCACAAAGCAATCGCGTGATAAACTGCTACCGAAACTAAACCAGCTCAAATACAAACAAGGCTTTGCGTCTCCGCTCCCTTGCGTCTTTGCGAGAAACGAATCAATCATGTAACTGCGAGGAACGAAGCAGAAAAACTACTCCGGCAGATTCCCCGGCTTCACCTTCGCATACCCACGCCACTTCTCAATCACCCTTTCCATATCCTGCGGAATCTCGCTGTTGAACAGGATAAACTCCTTCGTGCCCGGATGCACAAAACCGAGTTCCTTCGCGTGCAACGCGTGCCGTGGGCATATTTCGAAGCAGTTGTCCACGAACTGTTTGTATTTACTGAACACTGTACCTTTCACGATCTTATCGCCGCCGTAAAAATCATCGTTGAAAAGCGGGTGCCCCAGGTGTTTCATGTGCACGCGGATCTGGTGGGTTCTTCCTGTTTCCAGTCTGCATTCTACCAGTGTTACGTAACCGAAGCGTTCCAGCACTTTGTAATGCGTGATGGCATCTTTACCATATTCACCTTCAGGATAGGCTTCAAATAATTTCCGGAAGCGCTGGTGACGGCCCACATGCGCGATGATGGTGCCTTCATCTTCCTGCACATCTCCCCAAACAAGGGCAATGTACCGGCGGTGTACGGTATGATCGAAGAATTGTTTGGCCAGTGAGCTCACTGCTTTGGAAGTTTTCGCCAATACCATCAGTCCGCTGGTGTTCTTGTCGATGCGGTGTACCAGGCCGAAGCGGGGCAGTGTTTCTTCGCTGATGGCTTTGTTCTGCTGCTGCAGGTACCAGGCTACGCCGTTGATGAGCGTGCCAGATCTGTTGCCGGAGCCGGGATGCACCACCAGTCCGGCGGGTTTATTGATGATAATGATATCCTCATCTTCATGGAAGATGTTGAGGGGCATCTCTTCCGGGATAATTTCTTCGCCAATGTGTTCGCGGTCGGAATAGACCACGATCTCCATGTTCGCCTTCACTTTAAAATTCGATTTCACCTGCTTACCATCTACCAGTACCCTGCCGGCTTCAATGGCCTGTTGCACTTTGTTGCGCGTGGCGCCTTCGATCCGGTTCATCAGGAACTTATCTATGCGGTAAGGCTCCTGTCCCTTATTGGTTACAATAGTCTGGCGTTCATACAGTTCTTCTGAACTTTCCTGCAAATCCTTATCATCATCCATCATCAGCGTGAATTTAGTGGGCATCCTTTAACTTTGCAATATTATGAAGGAAAGCCGACTTATTCACCTTACCGACCTGGGCAGAAAGGAATACAAGGAAACATGGGATCTTCAGGAGGCGATTTTGAAGGAAAACCTGGACGTTAAAGCGAGCGCCCGCGAGGAAGGTATTACGGACCCCAATCTCGTGCCAACAAAACACCAGGTTTTACTGGTGGAACACCCCCCGGTATATACGTTGGGAAAAAGCGGCCACATGGAACATGTGCTGATATCTGAGGAAGAGCAGCGGGAGAAAGGGATTTCTTTCTTCAAAATAAACAGGGGCGGGGACATCACTTTTCACGGACCCGGACAATTGGTGGGCTACCCCATACTCGATCTTGAAAAATTTTATACCGATATCGGAAAGTACCTCCGCAACCTGGAAGAAGTGGTGATTCGTGTAATGGCGGATTACGGCTTGAAAGGTGAACGCTCGCCTGGTGAAACCGGCGTTTGGCTGGATGCCTCCATTAAGGGGAAAGAACGTAAAATTTGCGCGATGGGCGTGCGTTGCAGCCGATGGATCACCATGCACGGTTTCGCCTTTAATGTGAATACCGACCTTTCTTACTTTAATTATATCGTGCCCTGCGGTATCCAGGATAAAGCGGTGACCTCTCTTCAAAAAGAACTGGGGCGCGAACTGGATATGGAAGAAGTGAAATCCAAATGGAAACACTACTTCAGCGAAGTGTTCGAAGTTGCTTACGCGGAGCAGGTGATGGCCTAGAAATCTTTCGGGATATACAACTTGTGCCGTTCCTTCAACTTATCGCCCTCAAACAATTCAAACCAGTACCAGCCCGATTTTATAAAGTTCGCCTTATCCAATGTGAGCGTTCCGGCTTTGATCTTTTCCAGTTCAAAAAGGAAATCGTTGGTGTCAAACTCGAAGAACCGCACTTTATAGGGTTGTTGCAGCGGCGGTAGGGAAAGCTGAACATTTCCGTCTTTTCCGGTGAATACGTACAGGGATGGCCTGTACACTTCTTTGGGCACGAACGGCCTGATCTGCAAGGTGTCTTTTGTGAGGAACAGTAACGTATCTTTTGTTCTGTACAATACGGAATCACGGAACCTTTTCAATTGGGAATCGTAGATCATCCCCGCCAGGGAATCCTTCACTTTAATGTACACCGGCTGACCGGTGGAAGGAGGGAGATTGGTAGCCCCCTGACCCGGAATCCGTCCTGTGGAAACATTACCCGTGGTAATATTGGATGGTTCCTGGGTTGAACTTGTATCCAGTACGGCCTTTTGGGGAGTAGAGAAAACATATTTCCCACTGTCCAGGAGGATATACAAACGATAATACATGCTGTCGTGCGGGGCGGAAACATCCATGAACCCGTTTTCCGGAAGGTTCGGATCGGGTAATGTAAGAATAGATTTATAAGGATTTTTTCCCGTAGGCGATCGTTGGATGGTCAACTGCCGCACGTTGGGGTACTGGTTGCGCCAACTGATCACGGGTTTGCCCTTTTCTCTTTTTTTAACGGAGAAGTCTGGTAAGGTATCCTGCCCGTAAGAAAGGGTTACACTGAAAACTAAAACGAGAATTGCCCAAAGCCTTTGCATGGGCACAAAGATAAGGTTTTGCTTCGCTCAGAAAAGTAGTGTGCCCGCCGGAAGGGAACGGTTGCCCTGTAAGCCGCCGCAATGAACGGCCAGTACCTTTGCCCCGTGTGGAAAACATCCTTTGTTAAATAAATCTGAAACGCCCGCCATGAGTTTCGCCGAGTACACGATATCTGTCGGAATAGAAGTTTCGCGGTAGAATTGGTTCATGAAATCAATCAGTTCAGGTGGAAATTTTCCATAGCCGCCAAAGCTATACCTGGTTTCCAGTTCAAAACGTACGGGTATATCTCTTGCCGGAACAAGGGCTTCCACCATTTCTCTGATGCCATCCGCTTTTTTAAATACGGAAAATCCTATGGCGGTCTGGTGCGCGGCACAGGCGGAAGCGATCCCGGCCAGCATGGTTCCGGTACCAATGGAGCAACAGATATGGGTGTAGGTATGGAAGGCTGGAACGGTATTTACAATGGTAGCGGCGCCATGAACGCCCGCGGCATCGGCGGCGCCTTCCGGAATGCGGTGGTAACCGGGGAATTGTTGCTGAAGGGAAGCTATGGCCACTAATTCATCTTTATGCGCATATTCCTCCCGGGAGAGAAAAAACAGCTGCATCCCATAATTTAGACAATCTTTCAACGTTTGAGAAAGCGCTGAAAAGGGGAGCTGCTCACCACGGACAATGCCGGCGGAAGGCAACTTCAACTGCCGGGCCGCATAGGCCACGGCAACGAGGTGATTGGACCAGGCGCCGCCATAGGTAACCAGTCCGGTGGCTTTTGCCGTAACCGCCAGGTGCAGGTGCTCTTTCAGTTTGAACCATTTGTTGCCGGAAATAACCGGGTGAAGTTCGTCCAATCGCAGTACATCCACACCTCCGGAAAAATTTTGCGCAATGGTTTGAACCGGGAGCTTTGAGGGGAAATGAAGGTATGGGAGCGACATATATGGAAAGTTTTTAAACGCTAAGTACGATATTTTTTTATTTTCGTTCCGCTTACTGCAAGGCCCTAGTTAATTTAACCAATCATAAAACGCATTGCCCATGCTATTTTATTACACAGCACAATAGCCGGGTAACGCAAACCAAAAGAAAAAACAGCAGATGAAACCAACCTTATTGATCCTGGCGGCAGGAATGGCCTCCAGGTATGGAAGTTTGAAACAGATAGCAGGTTTTGGTCCTTCAGGTGAAACCATTATGGATTACTCTATTTATGATGCCATCCGCGCCGGTTTCGGCAAAGTGGTGTTCATCATCCGCAAGGATTTCGCCCAGGATTTCAAAGATATATTCGAACCCCGTTTGAAGGGAAAGATCGAGATCGACTACGTTTTCCAGGAGATGTCCGCTCATATGGGCGACTTCCAGGTGCCCGAAGGGCGCACCAAACCATGGGGAACAGCCCATGCCGTATTGTGCGCCCGCGAAGTGGTGAAAGAACCTTTCGCCGTCATCAACGCGGATGATTTTTATGGCCGTGACGCATTCGAGAAAGCCTATAAGTTCCTTACGGAAGATTGCAGTCCTTCCAGGTATGCCATCATTGGCTATGAACTCGCCAATACACTTTCCGACCACGGAACAGTGAGCAGGGGCGTGGTAAAACTGGACGAAAAAGGCGATATGGCCGGCATCAATGAACGCACCAAGATCGCCCGCTTCGATGGAAAGATCAAATATGAAGACAATGGCGTGCAGTATGAAGTGCCCGAAGATTCTAAGGTTTCCATGAACTTCTGGTGTTTCGACGACGGCGTTTTTGGTGTATCTGAAAAAATGTTCCAGCAGTTCCTCGCCGGAAATATTGAGGACCCAAAATCAGAGTTCTTCATTCCCATCGTGGCCGATCAGTATGTAAAAGAGGGTATGGGTGTTGTAAATGTAATTCCCACCTCGGCACAGTGGTTCGGGGTTACTTATAAGGAAGACGCGCCGGTGGTGCAGCAGTCCATCAACGACCTGGTGGCTTCAGGAGAATATCCATCCAATCTCTGGGCCTGATAAGCCTGGTGCTTTATAAAAAAAGTCCCGGTTCATCTGATGAACCGGGACTTTTTTCTTTAATGCAGCGCTGATTAGTAACTCTTCACGATAAACACACATTCTTCCATCTTCCTGATCTGTTCTACTCTTGAAAGGTGTTTCACGTGTGATACCGTATTTACTTTTACTTTACCGTAATTGCTGTTCTCTTTCAACGCGTCCAGCGCATTGAAGATGTTCTTGGATTTCACCGCGAACACCACGCCTTCGGCCGTGGTTTGTTTGCCACTCACCACCCCGATCACTTCTCCGTGGTTATTGAACAACGGCGCACCAGAGTTACCCGGATTGGCAGCGATAGCTACCTGGTAAGAAATCGTATCTCCGTTGTAACCGGTTTTCGCACTTAAATAACCTTTATCATACACGATTTCCGGACGGGGGAAGCCCAATGTGAATACTTCTTCTCCGATATCCGCGGGTTTGTTGCGGAGACCGTAGGGCAGTGATTTCACGGGCGTAAAACGCTTATCGTCTATTTTGAGAATGGCCACGTCGGTCTTATCGTTCACATGTACCACGGCGGCTTTAAAGAATTCTCCTTTGGTATTTTCCACATACACCGAATCTGCCATCTTCACTACGTGCACATTGGTTACGAGGTAGCCAGATCCGTCTACGAGAAAGCCTGTACCATCCCTTTTGGAGGGGGCCATTTTGATGCCGGCTTCTTTTTCTTTCAATTCACTATCCAGCTTATCCACCTTCAACTTGGTGCGGTTGAGCTCTATCGAAAGTTGCTTTACCTCAGATTGCGGAATTTTGGCGGAAGGAGAGAAGAGGTTTACCAATCCACTCATGGCGATGGCCGTAATACCTGCGATGGTCGCGGCAACAGAGATGGTTTTATGGTTCCGGTGCCAGAATTGCACGAGCTTACCTTTAGCGGGAGCCTCGGCTTTTTTGAATGCGCCGGCTTCTTCCAGTTCATGGTGCACCTGGTGCAGGTTCGACCTGAAATGGCTGTGGTCAGCATATTCTTCCATTTCACGGAGGAAAAGCTGGTGTTCCACTACCAGTTGGTCCACATCCGGGGAATCCTGACGTAGTTTTTCGAACATGGCTTTCTCTTCACCGTTCATTTCGTTCCGGAGGTATCTTTCCACAGCATCCAAGAGTATCAGTTCATCCATCACACGTCATTTTTATATTGAGCGAAGAATATTTTCTTCAATCGGGTCAAACATTTGTACTTCTGGTTCTTCGCGTTATCGGCATTGGTATAACCAAAATGAGCGGCAATTTCCGCCATTGGTTGCTTTTCCATGTAATACGCTTTCAAAAGGCTCCGGCAAGGTTCTCCCAGGTGATCGAGCGAATTTTCCATGATCCGGAACGATTCCTGCTTTTTATCGTGCATTTCTGCGTCTTCTTCCACCGATATGGTTTCTTCCGCGTAAGCGATATCACCCGTGAAAGGTTTGATTTGCTGTAATCTTTTCAGCCACAATCTTTTAGCGACAGAATAGAGGTAGGTTCTTATCTGGCAATGCAATTCAAAAGAGCCTGAACGTACTTTTTCAAATAAAACCACCAGCGCCTCCTGGAATATGTCCCTCGCGTCGTCGGCACTTCCGTTGTTGTTGATTATCAATGTCTGGATCACATTGTAATGCGAACGGTAAATACTTTCAACGGCCTTTCTGTCGTTCTGCGCCAACCCTTCCAATAAATGTTGTTCGTTATGATCCGTTTTCACAAGTCTGTATTTAATACCTGAAAAGTAAAATAGTAACCCAAAAAATAAGTGAAAATTTTTTTTTGAAAAGCGGGTTACCTTTTGCCGTTCTGGGTATAAATGTCAAATTATTCGTTTAAACGTAAAAATCTAAAAATGAAAAAAGTATTTGCCGTTCTCGCCATCGCTGCTGCTTTCGCCGCTTGTAACAACGCCGCTGAAACTGCTGAAGCCGCTATCGACTCAACTGCTAACGCAGCAACTGATTCTATCTCTGCTGTAGCTGACAGCACTACCGCTGTTATCGATTCTACTGCTAACGCTGCTGTAGATTCTCTGAAAGCTGCTGCTGATTCTGCAAAATAAGTCAGACCGCACTACTATATGGTAATTGCCCCGAAAAACCGCCTACGGCTGGTTTAGTGGAAAGTTATCATGAAAGGCAAACCCTCCGCTATTGTGGAGGGTTTGTTGTTTTGTATACCTTTCAGCTTCAAAAAAAGAGGTTATCTCAAAAATTAATTGAAGCCTCTTAGCATTGCATGAACGGAAATTTTCTCCATCAGGGAGGGACCCGAATAAAAAAGGGTGTATCAAGTACGATACACCCTTCATTATTTAAAAAACGCAACACCTCAATTCAACTGAACATTGCCCCTCTCCCCTGGGAGAGGGGGCGGGGTGAGGCCTACGCGTTCCTATTGATGCAATTCAAATCTTCAAAAGCCACTTCCAGCCTTTTCACAAAAGATTCTTCCCCTTTCCTGAGCCATACACGTGGATCGTAATATTTCTTGTTGGGCTTCTCCGCACCTTCCGGGTTACCAAGTTGAGCCTGGAGGTAAGCTTCATTCTTCACATAATTGTTCTTCACACCTTCCCAGAAAGCCCATTGCATATCGGTATCGATGTTCATTTTGATGGCACCATAACCAATAGCTTCCCTGATCTGGTGCTGGGGAGAACCGGAACCACCGTGGAACACGAAGTAAACAGGCTTCTCCGCTGTTTTAAATTGCTCCTGGATATAATCCTGGCTGTTTTTCAGGATGATGGGGCGCAGCTCCACGTTTCCAGGGCTGTAAACACCGTGTACGTTACCGAAAGCGGCCGCCACACTGAACAGTTTACCTACTTTACTGAGTTCTTCATATGCGTAGGCAACGTGTTGCGGCTGCGTATAAAGTTTGTCGTTCTCAACGCCGCTGTTGTCCACGCCGTCTTCTTCGCCGCCTGTAACACCCAGTTCAATTTCAATGGCCATACCCAATGGGGCCATTCTTTTAAAATATTCAACGGATGTTTCAATATTTTCTTCGATGGATTCTTCGGAAAGGTCCAGCATGTGTGAGCTGAACAGGGGCTGCCCTTTTTCTTTATGGAAAGTTTCACCCGCATCAATCAACGCGCTGATCCAGGGCAACCATTTTTTAGCGGCATGGTCGGTATGCAATACTACGGGCACACCATAATATTTTGCTACAGTATGAATGTGCAACGCACCGGAAATAGCGCCATAAATATTGGCTTGCAGGTTATCGTTTGGCATTGCCTTACCGGCGATGAACTGAGCGCCACCATTGGAAAATTGAATGATCACGGGAGAGTTCACCTTTGCGGCCGTTTCCAGCGTGGCGTTGATGGAGTTGGTGCCGATGGTATTTACCGCGGGCAGTGCGAACTGATTGTCTTTAGCGTCGTTGTAAAGGGCCAGCAACTCTTCACCAAAGAGTACGCCCGGTTTGTACTTTTTCATCTATCTGAATTGGTTTGTGAAAAATGCGTTGCTGACCCATGCCAGCAGGCTTTTTCGATGAAAGCAGGCAATAAAATTATGCGCCGCTAAGATACACTAACTTTATTCTTTTCGGTTTATTATCGGAAGAATATCTGAACGAAAATAAGCGGGCGCATCCAGTAACCTACTCCCATACCAACTAAAATAGGTGCCATCCACGAGATGTACCGGGATATCGCCCAGGGTTTCTTTTAGCCACGTGATGTGTTCCGCCCTGAATGGGTAGGGCTCGGAAGAAAGCAGAATTACATCTGGCGACAGCGCGGCTATGGCTTCAGGCGTTGTAACGGGATATCTTTTTTCAGCACCGAAAACATTCCGGATACCAGCGATGCGCATCATATCGTGGATGAATGTGTCGTTGCCGATGGTCATCACCGGATCTTTCCAGATGAGATAGGCGCCTTTTAAGGGCTGAATGGCGGGGATTGTTTTAAAACGGGCCTGGATTGTTTCGATCATCTGAGTGGCAGCGGACATTGTGCCGGTAAACTGCCCGATGCTTTGGATGAGTTGTAGCGCGTCTTCAAGGCACGTAACATCGCTCACCCATACCGGGTATTGCTGCGCATACGCTTCAACTTCCGCCTGTATGTTTTCTTCTTTGGAAGCGATGATCAGATCGGGTGCAATGGCGTGGATACGTTCCGGTACCGTTTTTTTCGTACCACCCACCACCGTTTTTTCCCGGAGTAAATGATCGGGGAAAATACAGTAACGCGTAATGCCTGCAATGCGGTCTTCCAAACCGAGTGCATACAATAGTTCAGTGATCGAAGGAACGAGGGAAATAATTTTCTGAGGAGGAGCGGGAATCAAAACAGTTCTTCCCAATTGGTCGGTAGAGATTGCCATACAGGCTAAAGGTACATTTTCCTTCCCTTTTACCTCCAGCTAAAAATACATTTAGCTGGAGGGTATTGGATTTCATAAAGTTCTCTACAGGACAGATCTGGTTTTCCTTTCGGATGGATTTTGGACGGTTTTCATCAGGATCATCGGATCAGATGGACTTGGACATTTTGGACTTTCGGTTTTCATATTTAGCAGGTCTTTTTAAGGACCCGGATATTGGACAAAATAAGAAGCTGACTGATATTGGATTTTGTCGCTGGTTTTTCAAGGATCTGGAACTCTTTCAGGACGGTTTCTTAATCGGATAATTGGATTTAGTGATCTTGGTTTTTTTGGATATTGGATACCAATTGTTATCAATCAACTTCTGGATCAAAAGTATAAATGTGGTAAAACTTGCACAAGAGGAGATATGCTGGATTTTAACGTTTCAGAAAATACGGTAGGGGTAGTAAATTTACTACACCAGCATATTGTTTGATTATTAATGAATTGTGAACTGAAAGTGCAGAGGTCCGTAAAACTGAATTGTTAAACTGGGAAAGCGGATGCTATTTTCAAAAAGCGTGCCTGAAATGGGGGAGTTGTTTTAAAGTTACCGGGAAGGACTCCTTTCACTTTACCTCCTGCTGAATTGCGGTCAGCAGGAGGGTATTGGATTAATGGCTAAGATCTAATAGATAATGGATAATAGATTCTTCCAGGACGATTTTAATTCCGGCTTTTACGAAGGATGGATTGGATACAATAAGGTTTAAAACGGTTCAGGTTTCGTTCTAAGGATTGGATGCGGCTCTTCAGGAATTGGCGGCTATTTCAGGTGGATATTGGAAAAAAGGAAGAAGCTGATTGATATTGGATTTTGCTTCGGTTTTTTTGTAGGAATTGGAAATACTTTTTGGACGGTCTTCTTGGATTTCTTGGATATTGGTCGGTTTCTGTCAACCGGATATTGGATTTGAGCAACTCTATCAATCAACTTCTGATACAAAAGTACAATTACATCATTCCCTGCACAAGCGCATTATTGCCCTATTTATATTCTTCAGTATTTCCCCTGTATATCGGATATTCAACATTTTGAAACTGTTGAATTACGGTCTGAAACATCGTATAACTACTATTTTTTACTATGAATCATGTGGTAAACTAAGTAGAACCTCTTAAAAACAGGTGATCCCGCAACGGATTAAAGTTGAGATTAATCTGTTGCGGGATTTTCCGCATCCGTGTTTTAACGGATCAGCTGGCATATTTTTTTACTAAAGGAATCCTTTTTCTTTCATCCACGTATCGTTGTAGATTTTCCCCACATAACGGCTGCCGTGGTCGTGAAAGATCACAACCGGTAAACTATCCTTGTTCAGCAAGGTCGATAACTGCATCAGCCCCTGTAATGCCGTACCTGCGCTGTATCCTGCAAATATACCTTCTTCAAGTGCTATCCTTCTCGCCATTATGGCGCCTTCTTTATCGGTTACTTTTTCAAAGCGGTCCACCACGCTCATATCGTAGTTCTTCGGCACAAAGTCTTCACCGATGCCCTCTGATATATAGGGATGTACCTGGCTCATGTCAACTTCCCCGGTCTCAAAATAGTGCGCAAGCAGCGATCCATAGGGATCTATGGCCCAAACCTGGATTTCCGGGTTCATCTTTTTCAGGTACTGCGCGGTACCGGTAATGGTTCCACCCGTTCCTGTCGCCACAATGAGGTGCGTAACCTTTCCGTCGGTTTGTTCCCATATTTCAGGGCCGGTGGTTTCAAAATGTGCCTGGCGGTTGGCGAAGTTGTCGTATTGGTTACAGTGGAAAGAATTGGGGGTTTCTGCCGCGAGTTTGCGGGCCACGGAATAATAGGAGCGCGGGTCGTCCGGTTCCACATCGGTTGGACAAACAATCACTTCAGCGCCCACGGCCCGGAGGATATTCAGTTTTTCTTTGGATTGTTTGTCGGTAGTGGTGAAAATACATTTGTATCCCTTCACTACCGCGGCAAGCGCAAGGCCCATTCCGGTATTGCCGGAGGTGCATTCTATAATGGTGCCACCGGGTTTCAGTTTTCCTTCCTTTTCGGCCACTTCCACCATTTTCAGGGCCATCCGGTCCTTAATGGAATTGCCGGGATTAAAGTATTCCACCTTCGCCAGCACGGGGCAGGGAAGGGCTTTGGTAATACTGTTCAGCCTGATCAGCGGGGTGTTCCCGATGGTTTCTAAGATGTTGTTTTTGATGTCCATTGGCAAGTGTTTCCGTTCCGTGGAACTATTGGTGTAAAGTTTTCAAAGCCTGTTGTACTACCGGGTCCGTGGCGTTACTCAGTTCAAAATAGCCTTCGCTCCGCCAGATTTGCCTGGCAAGCAGGTTCCGTGTTCTCAGTTCCAGTTCGTTTTGCTGAACGGCATTCAGGGACGGTACCCGGATGGAATCTTTCTTTGCAAAATCAACCAGGAGCGGCAATAAGGCCTTGTTGTTAAGATAACCCGTCAGGTCCGACGGGCCTTTCAGCGCATCCAGTTCTTTTTTATTCGTGAGATAGTAATTGTACACAAAGTTGGAAATTGTGCCTTTTACATACAATTCACTCAACACCGGCGCATATAATGACGTGTCTATTGGAACCACTACATCCGGCGTAATGCCGCCACCGCCGTATAGTTTTTTACCGGATTTTGTATTGTATATTTTCCCGTTCACGGCGTAAGCGGTATCGGTACGCAGCACTTCACCATTGTGAAAACGTTCGCTTACCTCCTCCTGGTAAATTTTTACGCCTTTATCATAAGGTTTCTGAATACTTCTGCCTAGGGGCGTATAATACCTGGCAACAGTGATTCTTAATGCTGAACCATCGCCCAATTGGTATTGTTCCTGCACCAATCCTTTCCCAAAACTTCTTCTGCCCACGATGGTGGCGCGGTCCCAGTCCTGCAGTGCGCCAGCCAGCACTTCACTGGCTGAAGCGGAACTTTCATCCATCAGTAGCACCAGGTCGCCTTTTTCGAAAAGTCCCATCCTCCGGGCCCGGTAATCCTGGCGCGGTACTTTGTTGCCTTCCGTATAAACAATAAGTTTATTGTCGTCCAGGAATTCATCGGCCATATCAATCGCCTCATTCAGTAATCCGCCGCCGTTACCGCGGAGATCAAGGATGAGTTGCTTCATGCCCAGCGCCTGGAGTTTTTCCAGCGACTGCATGAACTCTTCGTACGTAGTCTCCGAAAACTTGCTGATACGGATGAACCCGGTTCCTGGTTCAATCATATAAGCCGCGTCCAGCGCGGGCAGTGGAATGCGGCCACGGGTTACGGTTGCTTTAATTTCTTTACCTCCCCTGATGATGCCCAGTACTACTTTACTATCACGGGGGCCACGGAGCAATACGCGGATATCTTCCGACTGAATATTTGGTTTGGTAAGTGGTTTACCGTCGGCACTGATGAGTTTATCGCCGGCCTGAAGGCCTGCTTTATCAGACGGACCGCCTTTCAGTACATTCATCACATTCACGGTATCGCTGAATACCTGGAACTCCACGCCTATACCATCAAAGTTGCCCATCAGGTCGGCGTTGGTGTTCTTCAGATCGGAAGCCGGAATAAAAACGGAATGGGGGTCAAGGTGCATCAGCATTTCACGGATGGCGTCATCACCCAGTGTATCGGTATTGATAGGGTCTACATATTTCAACCGGACCAGGTCGAGTACCTCCTGGAGCGGCGATTTCTTTTCCATTCTGAAAAAACTTCCTGCCGTATTGGTGTTCTCCCGCAACCTGTATCCCAGGTACATGCCCGCCACCATCACCAGTGCAAACAAAGCGGGCAACCATACCTGTAGTTTTCTATTGTTCATTTTCTGCGCTTTCGGTAACTTGACTTAATATTGGTGCGAATTTCACTATTTAATTTTATATAATCATGCCACCTGTAAAATTGATCGCCGATAGCGGGGCCACGAAAACAGAATGGTGTTTGCTGAAGAATGGCAGGAAAAAGACCGTGCTCACCGGCGGCATCAGTCCGTACCTGATGGATGTGGAAACAATCTCCGCGCTTTTGATGAAGGAACTGTGGCCTTCGGTGAAACAGGCGGAAGTGGAAGAAGTATATTATTATGGCACCGGTTGCGGTAATCCTGAAAATGTAAAAAAAGTTCAAAAGGCGCTGAAGCATGTTTTTAAAGGCGCAAAAACCATTGTTGATACAGATATGATGGCCGCCGCCCGCGCTTTGTGCGGCACCGAAAAAGGCATCGCCTGCATATTGGGAACGGGTTCCAATTCCTGTTACTTCAACGGGAAAAAGATCGTGAAGAACAACCCCGCCCTGGGCTTTATATTAGGAGATGAAGGGAGTGGCGCTTACCTGGGCAAAAAAGTGATTCAGTATTATCTGTATAAAACGTTCGACGCACAGTTGCACGAAGCGTTTGAACTGCGGTTCAATACATCGCACCACGAAATACTGGATCGTGTGTACAAGCAGCCTTTGCCCAATAAATACCTTGCATCCTTTACGGCTTTTCTCGCCGAGAACCGCGGGCATTACATGATTGAGAACATTATAGAAGACGGGCTGGGCGATTTCATATTCCAGCATCTGTACAAGTACAGGGAATCCTGGTTGTATCCCATTCACTTTGTTGGCGGCGTGGCGTATGGTTTTAAAGATGTTTTGAAGGAACTTTGTGATAGTTACGAGTTGGAACTGGGCCGGGTACTGCAGAAACCCATGGATGGCCTGGTTAAATTCCACCAGTAACCTTTACTATGCACGATATTGAACCTTTTTACAACTGGAGGCATTTGTACACCAGTGAAGATGATCCGCGGTCTCCCTTTTATGGCCGGGAATACAGTGAGTTTGAATTTTCTCAAACTGTTTACAACTATTATATCCATCCGCAATGGGATGAGTTCGGTGCGTATAATCTTTATATGAAGCTGTTGTTCGTGGATTACGAATCGGGCTTCGCGGTAATCGAACTGATCGGAGAATGGAACGATGCCGTGGAGAACGATGTGATGACGCTGAAGCGCGAAGTGACGGACAAACTGGAAACCGAAGGCATTTTTAAATTCATTCTGATTGCTGAGAATGTGCTCAACTTCCACAGCAGCGACAGTGAATATTATGAAGAATGGTACGAAGAAGTTTCAGAAGAAGAAGGCTGGGTGGTAATACTGAACATGCCCGAACAAACCCAATACGATTTTAAAAGGGCCCGCCTTACACGATATGTTGAATTGATGGAACAGCCCAACTGGCGTACGTTTCAGCCCAATTATCTTTTCTCGATCATCGATCAGCAAATCGGCAACAGGCTTATGTAAACAGAAAAACAAACAACCGTTTGTTTTTGTCTTTTTTCTGAAATTTCCAAAAAATATTTTGCGCCTTCGTATTAGTTCATAACTTTGGTGGTATAATAAAGCAACGATCAGCATGAACCTGAGCAAAGCGTTTACCGGATTTTATTTTTACTTCTACTTTTTTACAAGTGGACCGGGACCGCTTTATGTAAGGTGAATCGAATAAAAATACCAAACGTAAAAAGTCCCGGCCAACCGCCGGGACTTTTTGTTTTAATACCATTATGCAGAACAGAGTATCCATACAAGGTTATGAAGGAAGTTTCCACCAGGAAGCCGCTGAGAAATTCTACGGAAAACAAGTGGAAGTGATTCCCTGCGCCACTTTCAGGGAAGTGGTGCGGGTGGCCTCTTCCAAGAAAGAATCCGAAGGCGCGGTAATGGCGATTGAAAATTCTATCGCAGGGAGTATTCTTCCGAACTATAACCTGTTGCAGAAAAGTAGTCTGCGCATTGTAGGAGAAGTATACCTCCACATCCGCCAACACCTGATGGCCAACCCGGGGGTAACGTTGGAGGACATACGAGAAGTACATTCGCACCCCATGGCACTCCTCCAGTGCACCGATTACCTCGATAAACAAAACTGGAAACTTGTGGAAACGGAAGATACCGCGCTCAGCGCGAAACACATCCACCAACACCGTATGAAACACGCGGCTGCCATCGCCAGTAAACTCGCCGCGGAACTTTTTAACATGGAGATCATCGCACCCAATATTCATTCCATCAAAAACAATTATACCCGTTTCCTGATCCTGAAAAGAGAGAACGAAGCGGTTACCGACGAGGCTTCCAACAAATCATCGTTGTATTTCCATACCGATCATTCGCAGGGAAGCCTGGCGAAAGTGCTTACTAAAATCGCCGACCACGGCATCAACCTCAGTAAGCTTCAATCTTTCCCGATCGCTGGTTCCGAATGGAAATATTCCTTTCATGCCGATATGGAATTCGATTCCATGGACCAGTTCCACAAAACAATTGAAGCCATTAAGCCCATTACCAACGATCTTAAAGTGTACGGCGTTTACAAAAAAGGACAGAACCCTGCCACTTCATAATATTCAAGGCAAGCAAAACAAAACATGCAAACAGCGAACAGACTTAACGGCATCGGCGAATACTATTTCTCCGCCAAACTCAGGGAGATCGAGGAATTGAACAAGGCCGGCAAAGCCGTGATCAACCTCGGTATCGGCAGCCCCGATCTGCCCCCGCACCCCGAAGTGATCCGCGTACTCCAGGAAGCAGCGGCGCAGCCGGAAAACCACGCTTATCAGGGGTATAAAGGTATCCCGCAGCTCCGGAAAGCCATGGCCGACTGGTACCAACGCGCTTACGGTGTGGAACTGAATCCCGATACGGAAGTACTGCCGCTGATCGGATCGAAGGAAGGCATCATGCACATTTGCATGACCTACCTCAACGAAGGAGATATCGCGCTGATCCCGGATCCCGGTTATCCTACTTACGCCAGCGCTGTAAAACTGGCCGGAGGTATTCCGCTGACTTACGAGCTGAATGCTGAAAGCAACTGGCAGCCCGATTTTGAAGCCATCGAACAACAGCTTACACCGAAGGTGAAACTGATGTGGGTGAATTACCCGCACATGCCCACCGGACAATTGCCGGAAGCATCTTTCTTCGAAAAACTGATCGCTTTTGGGAAGAAGAAAAACATCCTGATCTGCCACGACAATCCGTATTCTTTTATCCTGAACGATCATCCCGTTAGTCTTTTATCATTGCCGGGCGCGAAAGATACCGTGCTGGAACTGAACTCGCTCAGTAAGAGCCACAATATGGCCGGCTGGCGTGTGGGCATTCTGGCGGGCAACGCGCAGCGCATCCAGGAAGTGCTCACGTTCAAAAGTAATATGGACAGTGGCATGTTCAAACCGCTGCAACTGGCCGCGGCAAAGGCTTTGAGTCTCGGGAAAGAGTGGCACGACACGCTGAACGCGCAATACAGGGAACGCCAGGTAAAAGTATTTCAACTGATGGATCAACTGGGTTGCACCTACGATCCGCATCAGGCAGGTATGTTCGTATGGGCAGCTATCCCGGCTGAATACGAAAGCGGCTTTGAATTAAGCGATAAGATATTGCACGAGGCGTCAGTTTTTATAACCCCGGGCGGCATTTTTGGAAAAGGCGGAAACCAATATATCCGCATCAGTTTGTGCAGTCCGGTAGAAAGGTTTGAACAGGCGCTGCGCCGCATCAAAGCAACAGAAAAGGTATGAACGCTACAATAATAGGCATTGGATTGATAGGCGGTTCCATGGCGCTGGCGCTGAAGGAGAAAGGATTGTGCGCGAAAGTAATCGGGGTAGACAATAATCCCTGGCACCAGGAAAAGGCGCTGGAACTGGGATTGGTAGATGAAGTGCTGCCGTTGGAAAAGGCCGTTCCGCAAAGCGACCTCGTTATCCTCGCGGTTCCCGTGAACGCTGCCGTAGGCTTGCTTCCGCAGGTACTGGACCTGGTAACCGGTCAGGTGGTGATGGATGTTGGTTCCACGAAACATTCCCTCATACAGGCGGTTGCGGCACACGATAAGCGTGGTCGTTATGTGGCCACGCATCCCATGTGGGGAACAGAATACAGCGGACCAGAAGCAGCGGTGAGTGGGGCTTTCAGCAAAAAGGCCACCGTAATCTGCAACAAAGCTGAAACGGATGTGGACGCCGTGGAAATGGTGGAGCAGCTATATGGCGCATTAGGCATGCACCTGGTGTATATGGAAGCCAACGCGCACGATACACATGTGGCTTATGTGAGCCATATTTCCCACATCACTTCATTCGCCCTCGCCAATACGGTGCTGGAGAAGGAGAGGGAAGAAGACGCCATCTTCGAACTCGCCAGCGGTGGTTTTGAAAGTACCGTGCGGCTCGCGAAAAGCAATCCGGACATGTGGGTGCCCATCTTCCAGCAGAACCGGGAGAATGTGCTGGATGTGCTGAACGAACATATTTCCCAACTCCGGAAATTCAAGGCATGTCTTGAAAAGGAAAACTGGGATTATTTGAAAGAATTGATAGAGGGAGCGAACGGCATCAGGAAGATTGTGGATAGAAAATTTTGAGGCGTATCCAAAATTCAAAATTCCCTATCCCCCTTAAAAAAGGTACCTTTGCGCAAATTTTAATATATGATCACATTTGAAGGGTTGGGGCTGGATGCAAGGCTCGTACAGGCTACGGACGCACTTGGATTCCAAAACCCGACACCCATCCAGGAGAAGGCTATTCCGGTTTTATTGAGCGGAACGAAGGACCTGGTTGGTTTGGCACAAACAGGAACGGGTAAAACGGCGGCATTCGGCCTCCCCCTGCTGCATCTGATAGATGCACAAAAAAAACATCCGCAGGCATTGGTGGTTTGCCCCACCAGGGAACTCTGCCTGCAGATCGTGAAGGAACTGGAGCTCTTTAAAAAATTCATGGCCGGCGTGCATGTGGCAGCCGTATATGGAGGAACCTCCATCGGACAACAAATCCGCGACCTGAAAAGAGGCGCGCACATTGTAGTGGCCACACCCGGTCGATTGATAGACCTGATTGAAAGGAAAGCGGTGAACCTGGAAGAAATTCAATACGTGATCCTGGATGAAGCGGATGAAATGCTGAACATGGGCTTCCAGGACGATATCGAATTCATCCTGAAAAACACCCCCAACCGGGAAAGTACCTGGTTGTTCAGCGCAACGATGCCGCCGGAAATACGCCGGGTAAGCAAGAAGTACATGAACAACCCCGTGGAAGTACAGGTAGGTAAAGTAAATACGGCTAATGTAAACATCGACCACCAGTATTTCGTAACGAATGCACAGCACCGTTATGAAACCCTGAAAAGGCTGATCGATTTCAACCCGGGTATCTATGGCATCATCTTCACCCGTACAAAGGCCGACGCGCAGGAAATCGCTGAACGCCTTACAAGAGAAGGATACGATATCGACGCGCTGCACGGTGACCTTACCCAGCAGCAACGCGATAAGGTGATGGGCCAGTTCAGGGATAAAAGCCTGCAACTGCTGATCGCCACCGATGTGGCCGCCAGGGGAATTGACGTGAAAGAAATTTCACACGTGATCAACTACGAATTGCCGGATGATATCGAAGTGTACACGCACCGCAGCGGCAGAACCGGAAGGGCAGGACACACCGGGGTTTGTATCTCGATCGTGCACTCCCGCGAAGTGGGCAAGATCAGACAGATCGAAAGGATCGTGCAGGCACAGTTCCATAAAATGGAAATCCCTACAGGAAAAGATGTATGCCGCAAGCAGTTCTTCTATTTCATGGACAAACTCCTGCAAACGGATATCAGTCATGGGGATTATGAAACATATGTTCCCATGCTGGAAGAGAAGTTCGCCGATGTATCTAAAGAAGATGTATTGAAGCGCGTGGCCGCCATGGAGTTCGACCGCTTCCTGAAATACTATGAGAATGCAGAAGACCTGAACGTGCGTGCACGTGAAAGAGATTTTGGTGGAAGAGAACGTATAGGAGACAGGTTCGACAGTGGTAGAAAAAGAGATACCCGTGGCCGGGAATTCGGTGGCAACGGTGATTACGCCCGCCTGTTCGTGAACCTGGGCACCAAAGACGGATTCTATAAAGCCAGTTTCCTCCAGTTCATCCTGGACATGAGCGACCTGAAAAAACAGGTGCTGGGAAGAATTGACATGAAAGAGATGAACAGTTGGGTGGAAGTGGAAAAATCGTTCAGTGAAAAAATGATCCGCGCCATCGACGGGAAAACCTATCGTGGCCGCCGCATCCGGATGAACGATGCCAACAGCCGATAAATTACAATTCACAAACATATGCAAGCAACAGCAACACAAGCGACCGACCTTACACAGTTACTCAAAAAACGCCCCCTGGTGATCTCAGGACCCTGCAGCGCCGAAACGGAAGAGCAGGTGCTGGAAACCGCCACCAGGCTGGCAGCCACCGGGAAAGTGGACATGCTCCGCGCCGGTATCTGGAAACCCCGCACCCGCCCCGGAAGTTTTGAAGGGATCGGTACCAAAGGGCTTCCCTGGCTGCAACAGGCCAAAAAACTTACCGGCCTCCCCACCACCGTGGAAGTGGCTACAGGTAAGCAGGTGGAAGACGCCCTCCACTTTGGCGTGGACGTACTGTGGGTAGGCGCCCGTACTACCGTGAACCCCTTCAGCGTGCAGGAAGTGGCCGATGCGCTCCGCGGCGCCAATGTGCCCGTGCTTATTAAAAACCCCATCAACCCGGACCTGGAACTCTGGACCGGCGCCGTGGAAAGAATAGCCAAAGCAGGCATCTCCACCATCGGCCTCATTCACCGCGGCTTCAGTGCTTACGGCAATACCGATTACCGCAATGCCCCCATGTGGCATATGGCCATCGAAATGAAACGCCGTAACCCCGAACTGATGATGGTTTGCGACCCCTCCCATATTTGCGGCAGAAGGGATATCCTGTTGGATGTTGCACAAAAAGCGATAGACCTTGACTTCGATGGCCTCATGATCGAAAGCCATATCGATCCAGATAACGCGTGGAGCGATGCCAAACAGCAAATCACGCCGGAGAAACTGGCTGAAATGCTCGGCGAAATCAAATGGCGCCACGAAACCACCACTGAAAAAGAATTCATCACCAACCTGGAAAAGCTCCGCGAGCAAATCAACCATATTGATGATGAACTGATGCAGTTGCTGGGACAAAGGATGAAAATCGCCGATAAAATCGGTACCTATAAAAAAGAAAACAACATCACCATTCTCCAAACCAATCGTTGGAACGAAATTCTGGAAAGGGCCGCTAATAAAGGCGAAAAACTTGGTCTGAGCCGCGAGTTCATCACCAAGTACTTCGATGCCGTTCACATGGAAAGCATCAACCGCCAGAACAAAATCATGAACGACTAGTTAAGGATGGAAAAAAAGACGATTCAATTTTCCCGCGCCACCACCAGTTTCTACTTCTCCGGAAGTTTTGCCGACCTGGAAAAACTGGCGCCGAAACACAACGCGATCCTGCTTACAGACGAAAACATTTTTGCCGCACACGGTAAAAAGTTCAAAGACTGGAACACGATTGTGCTGAAAGCCGGTGAACAATATAAGGTACAGGCTACGGTGGATTCCGTGATCGACCAGATGATCGCGATGAAAGCCGACCGTACCACTACATTGGTAGGAATAGGCGGTGGCGTGGTAACCGATATGGCCGGCTACATTGCAGGCATTTACATGCGGGGCATACGCTTCGGCTTTCTCCCCGCATCTATCCTCGCGATGGTGGACGCTTCCATTGGTGGAAAGAATGGCATTGACGTAGGCGTATACAAAAATATGGTGGGTATGATCCGGCAACCGGATTTCCTGCTGTACGATGTATCCCTGCTCAAAAGTCTGCCCAACGAAGAATGGGTGAATGGCATGGCGGAAGTGATCAAACACGCCGCCATCAAAGATGCGCCCATGTTCAGCATGCTGGAGGAAACCAGTTTGCCGGCCCTGAAAAAAGATCCGGCGCTGCTCTCAAAGCTCATCCGCCGTAACGCGTTGCTGAAAACTAAAGTGGTGCAGAAAGATGAATTTGAGAAAGGGGAGAGAAGGCTGCTGAACTTCGGTCACACCATTGGTCATGCTATCGAAAACATGTATGAACTGAAACACGGCCATGCCGTGGCGGTAGGCATGATGGCGGCGGCAGGCATATCGGAAAAACTGACAGGGTTCAAAGAATCGGATCGTCTTTCCAAACTGATCCGTAAATACAGGTTGCCGCACCAACTTGAATTTGATAAAAACAAAGCGCTGGAAATATTGGGGATGGATAAAAAACGGGAAAAGGATACCATGAATTTTGTGTTGCTGCAAAAAACCGGTAAAGCCGTTGTACATCCCATTCCTATGCCCGAATTAAAGGAAATTGTTCTGGCGCTGTAAAACATAGCTACGATGCAGGTTACCATACAACCGGGGGCACTCTCCGGAAACCTACGCGCTCCTGCTTCCAAAAGTTCCATGCAACGGGCATGCGCAGCCGCATTGCTTTGCAAAGGAACCACGGAGATACTGAATCCCGGCCATTCCAATGATGATATGGCCGCCATGGATACCATTACCAGACTTGGCGCTGAAATCGAAAAATCGGATGATAAGATTGTGGTGAAAAGCAAAGGCATTCAACCATTATCTGATACCATTTTTTGCGGGGAATCCGGGCTCGGTATCCGCATGTTCACGCCCCTGGTGGCATTAAGTGAACGCGCACTCCGTATTGATGGAACGGGCAGTTTGCGTACCCGCCCCATGAACTTCTTCGATGAGATTCTTCCTAAACTGAAAGTGAATATTCAGTCCCAGCAAGGGAAACTCCCCCTCGATATCCAGGGGCCTTTGCAACCGGCAGACATTACCGTTGACGGTTCCCTCAGTTCCCAATTCCTTACCGGGTTGCTGATGGCCTATTCCGCCGCAGGCGCTTCCGGCGTTTCTATTCACGTTAATGAACTGAAGAGCAGACCCTATATCGATCTAACGTTATCGGTGATGCGCAGTTTTGGCATGAAAGTGCCGGAGAACAGGAACTACGAAAGTTTTTATTTTGATACTACTACCGTTACTCCCGCTGCTACACGCAGCTATGAAGTGGAAGGCGACTGGAGCGGCGGCGCGTTCTTACTGGTTGCCGGCGCAATTGCAGGCAACATTACAGTGGGCGGGCTTGACATGAACTCCACGCAGGCCGACAAGGCCATTCTGCAGGCTTTGCAGGATAGCGGGGCAGGCATGTCTGTGCGCGATAAAGAAATAGAACTTCGCCCCTCATCGCTGAAGGCGTTCCAGTTCGATGCCACAGATTGTCCTGATCTTTTTCCTCCACTGGTTGCTTTGGCGGCCTGTTGTCAGGGAACCACGGTAATTACAGGTGTTTCACGCCTTGCGCACAAGGAAAGTGACCGCGGTATTACTTTGCAGGATGAATTTGGTAAGATGGGCATTAAGATCACGCTCCAGGATGACCTGATGTTGATTGAAGGCGGAACAGGACTGAAAGCCGCGAAGGTGCACAGCCGGCACGACCACCGCATCGCCATGGCCTGCGCTGTGGCCGCGTTGCGAGCAGATGGCCCCGTTTCCATTGATGAGGCGGAAGCCATCAATAAATCATACCCCGATTTTTATGAACATATTCAGCAATTGGGCGCTGATGTTACTACTCACGGAATAAAAGTACACGGATGAACCATTTCGGCTCTTTATTCAGCATAAATGTATTCGGCGAATCGCACGGCGAAAGTGTGGGCGTAACCATTGATGGATGTCCCGCGGGACTTCCTCTGGAAGTGGAAGACTTTCTTCCCGACCTGGAAAGAAGGAGAGGAGGCACCCAGAAGGGGACCACGCCCAGAAAGGAAGATGATCTTCCCGTATTCAAAAGTGGTGTATTCAATGGAAAAACAACCGGCGCGCCACTTACCATCATGTTCGCGAACAATAACACCCGCAGCACTGATTATGAAAAGCTGCGCGCTGTTCCCCGTCCCGGCCATGCCGATTGGGTAGCAACTGAAAAGTATGGAGGATATGAAGATTTCCGAGGCGGCGGACATTTCAGTGGCAGGCTTACCCTCACACAGGTGGCGGCGGGTGTGGTGGCCAAGAAACTGATGGCCGGAATGGAAGTAAAGGCGCATATCGTATCCATCGCCGGGGAAACCGACCTGGAGAAAGGACTGCAGAAAGGCATCGACGCGAAAGACTCGGTGGGCGGTGTGGTGGAATGCGTGGTTACCGGGATGCCCATCGGTATCGGCGAGCCATTTTGGGATTCCGTGGAGTCCGTACTCAGTCACGCGGTATTTGCGATTCCCGCCATACGTGGTGTGGAATTCGGAACTGGTTTCGCGGCAGCGGATATGTTCGGTTCCGATCACAACGATTCGATAGAAGATGCTACCGGCAAAACCACCACCAACCATGCCGGCGGTATTGTAGGCGGCATCAGCAACGGGAACGACCTCGTGTTCCGCGTGGCGGTAAAGCCTACTTCTTCCACGCCCAAAGAACAATTCACTTTCAACCGCGAAACCGGAAAGCAGGAACTTTTCGCTGTTCGTGGCCGGCACGACCTGTGTATCGCACTCCGTGTGCCGGTGGTACTGGAATCGGTTACGGCGATCGTATTGTGTGACCTGATGATGCAACAACAACTGATACCTAGAATCTGGAAATAATGGCTACAATTTATCACATCACCTCCAAAAAGGAGTGGAAGGAAGCAGAAAAAAAAGGCTCTTATGAAGCGGCTTCCCTGGCGGCTGAAAACTTTATTCACTGCTGCGAATTACAACAAATGAGAAGCGTGCTGAAACGCTATTTTGATGGAAAAAAAGGACTGGTGGCGCTTCTGCTGGAAACGGAAAAGCTGAAACATCCTTTGAAATATGAGGCTTCGCCCTCGGTAAATGAAACCTTTCCGCATATTTACGGCCCCATCAACATAGATGCCGTGGAAGAAGTAATTGATCTTTAAAAACTAAAGAGGTCCTGTGAGCCAAAGCAGGGCCTCTTCCTCTTCTTCAAAATACCTCAGTTCCTTCATTACATTTCTCTCGATATCATCCGGAATCAGTTGTTCGATACTGAGTTGTACTAAAAAATCATCTCCACTGATAATCGCCGTTCTCAACACTTCCATCTCTTTCATCTGCTCTTTCATGTAATCCTGCAACCAGGTCCTAAGCTCCGGGTTGATCACAAAGTGGAAGTTGCGCGTATCCTCGAGTATAAAAGCCGGATTTTTTTCTTTCAGCAGTTGAGCGTGTTCCCGCATTACCTGACGGTAGTTTCCCGCATCCATATGCTTGGTATAGGTGGTATAATTGTGCCTGATAAGATTAACCGCCTTGAAATAAATGATTTCATGCCACTGGTTTTTGAGGAGCACCTCATGTTGTAAGGGGTTAAACACAATATTGATTTTGTATATCGGACTAGGGTTAACAAGTAGGGTAAGGTATAGGGAAACCGCACCAAATATAATACTTTCCGATTAGGCCGGAATTTCTTTTTATCGAAGTGCTTTAAATGGAATATTAAGCAATGGAAAATGTCCGGTATTGGGGAAAGAGTAATGCCACCACTCGGTACTCAGGGCCTTGAAACCGTATTTTTCCATCACATCCAGCAGTGTTTTTCTGTTTTTCAGCACGGTTGCGGAAAGTGCGGTGAAAGAATGGTGGGCTTTTTCGGAGAAATCATCAAAATCCGTGGGCATTTCAAGCGCTGTTCCTGTTTGAAGATCATACAGGGTACAGTCGATGGAGATGCCCCTGTTGTGGCCACTGCCTTTTGTTGGATTGGCGGCGTAGCGTTCATCACGCACTTCCTGCCATATTTCTTCCGTTGTACTATAAGGCCTGTATGCGTCCCAGACCAGTAACCCCAATCCTTTTTCTTTCAATTCATATACCACTTTGCGTAAAGCGTTGGCCGCAGGCGATATAAGATAAGCGGCGGCGCCCTCCTTATAAAGTATTTTGCCCATGAAATTATTGGTGCCCGCATAACGCAGCTCCGTTTTCAATGCCGGAAGCTGCGCGATGGGAAAAAGTCCGGGAACCTTTCCTGAACGCACCAGTTGCCTGTAAAGTTTAATGTCGCTCACCACTTCCAATCCATACTTGTTGAGTGGAATCTTTTTCGTTTGCGCGCAACTGTGAACAAAACAGGCGAAGCAACAAATTAGCAACAGGTTGTATTTTCGCGAAACTGGTCTTATATTGTTTATCATTAGCAACTTTTTGGGCGGCCAGGTCGTCCGGTAAGCGTAAAAATAGCTTTTTCCATTATGCCTCTGAAACTGCCGGCCATATTGTTTTTTCTCTGCTTTTCCTGCTTTGCCAGGGCCGGCGGGCTGTGCAGCACCGATACACTGCCATTTGGAAAGAAGGGAACCGTTCAAACCGGAACGGCCAGTTGGTATTCTGATAAATTCAATGGGAGAAAAACGGCCAACGGAGAGATTTTCAGCCAGTCCAAATTCACCGCCGCACACAATAAGTTACCCTTTGGCACCTGGGTAAAGGTCACCAACCTCCGAAACAAAAAATGGGTGTATGTAAAGGTCAACGACCGCCTGCATTACCGCAACAAACGCGTAATTGACCTCAGCAGGGTGGCCGCGGCTAAACTCGGTATGCTCAGTTCAGGGCTGGCGCGGGTAAAAGTGGAAGTGATGGGAAAGAAAAAACCGGCCGATTAATGGTAATGGATAATTTATTTTATTTTCACCTCCACCTCCTTAAATTTGTTCAGTACTATTAACTAAAACTCTAATTATGAAGAAGTTCGCCGCATCAGCGCTGCTCCTTTCCGTTGCGTTCGGAGATGTGATGGCGCAAACGCCAGTGAAACCCGATTACACCAAAAGACCAGCACTTGGTGTGCATTTTATCATGCAGGATTTTCCTTCGGCAACTTATTTACGCGCCAACTCACTCAGCGCCGCCATCAACGATAAAAAATTCGCGAAGCTTTCTGAAATGTCCCCCGGACTTGCCATCAGCTATTGGAAGGGAGTGACCAATCACTTAGATTTCGCGGCCAATCTTTCCGGAAGTTTTCTCAAATATCCTTTCAAGAACAGGCCTGCAGGCACACAGGAAAAGTTCCTGATGGAAATTGATGCCACCGCCAACGCGAAAATGCTTCCTGATAATTACTGGGTATCGCCTTACCTTACAGCCGGTGTCGGTATTTCTTCTTACAGCGGCTACTGGGGCACGTACATTCCTTTGGGAACGGGGATCCAGGTAAACCTTTTCGATGAAACATTCATCCAACTTCAATCGCAATACCGGTTAGGCATATCCGATAATACCAATTACCATTTTTACTGGGGCGTAGGGTTCCTTGGTAATATCGGGAAGAAAAAAGAAGCGCCAAAAGTTGAACCGGTGGTAATCCCAACAGCTCCGCTGGATACGGACGGAGACGGTATTCCGGATACGGAAGATGCCTGCCCCAATGAATCTGGTCCTGCCAGCCTGAAAGGATGCCCCGATAAAGATGGCGACGGCATTGCCGATAAAGAGGATAAATGTCCGGATGTAAAAGGACTGGCTGCTTTCCAGGGCTGTCCCCCTCCTGATAAAGATGGGGATGGTATCATAGACAGTGAAGATAAATGTCCCGATGTTGCCGGTGTGGCCCGTTTCAAAGGATGTCCTATCCCCGATACCGATGGAGATGGCCTGAACGATGAAGTGGACCACTGCCCCATGGAGGCAGGCCCCGCTTCCAACAACGGATGCCCTGAAGTAAAGCAGGAAATCATTGAAAAAGTGAATATGGCCGCATCACAGATTTTCTTCGCTTCCGGAAGCGCTAAGTTTACCGCCAACTCCTACAAATACATGAATGAAGTGGTGAAAGTGCTGAAAGAAGATGAAACACTTGAACTTGATATTGAAGGGCATACCGATAACACCGGTTCAGCCGCTATCAATACCAGGCTCTCGCAAAGCAGAGCGGATGCGGTGAAGAAATACCTCATGAGCAAAGGCATCGATGCCGCAAGGCTTACCAGTAAAGGATTTGGCCCTGATCAACCGGTGGCGGATAATAATACGGCCGCTGGTAAAGCGAAGAACAGGCGGGTGGAAATGAAGGTGCGTAAGTAAGGGCATCATTTCTCGCAACGACGCAGCGGCGCAACGCCTTAATTATTTGCTGCATGGGGAGCGCCGGTATCTCCTACGATTTAAAAAATTACTTTATATGCCTTTATAATACAAATGGGTGGGTCAGTTTAATGACCCACCCATTTGTATTATAAAGGTATTTATTGAAAAGATTAGCGCTACGCCGTTATAAAGTTTAGAGATGCTAAAAACAAACTAGGCGTAGGGTCGCCGCGTCGTTGCGAGAAATTACTTCTTCTTCCGCCTTATCCGCAACACCGAATTCTGACTCAGCGAACTCGACATAAACACCTCGTAATTCCGCACCCCATCTGAAACCACCATCAACGCAGTATTTGGCGGATACTTCCCTAGATTCTCCGCGAACATACTGATCTCATTCACCTCTTTCGTGGTATCCAACGCCACGTAAACCGTGAGCGCCTTCGCGGTAAGTGATTGCTTCATGATCACCGGCGTATTGTTGAAAAAAACGGAAACACTGTCGCCGTCCACTTCTCCGTTATCATAGAGGCTCACGCGGATAGAGTCACTTTCAACATAAATATTATCGGCAATAATACTTCTGCGTTTATCAAAAAGTTCCTTCAACGAGTTCTCTGTGGGAACAGGCATCGAAGTCACCACTTTAATGGAATCTTTTTTAATGGGATTGGACGAGATAACAACGTCTTCCACTTGAGGGCGCCAAACTTTGGTGGTGGAAAAGCCCGCTTTAAATGTACTGTCGTGACTATAATCCGTTGGATCTAAGGTGAAGCTGACGAAGAGGTCTCCACAGGTGTTCTTGTATTCTTCCAGGCTGAAGAAATGTCCTTTCAAACTTTTTCCCACCTGAGAACTGTTGAGCACCAGGCTCAGGTTCATGAAGCAATCGATGGTGAAACTGGCGGTGGAACGGAAATACATCATCGGGATGTTCCTGATCACCATTTCCCTTGTTTTGCTATCGTACTTTCCGCGCACAAACATGCTCTGGTACTGGTCGCGAAAGTAGTAACCGAGTACGCCTTCCACTTCATCGCCTTTCTGGCGTATCTGCAATTCAGTTAAATAGTTATTACTGCCATCACTACCCAGGCGCACCGAAGCTTTTCCATACCAACTGCCGGTTACGGTTTGAGCGAAAGAAATAGTATAAAGGAAGGAGAATAAAGTTAAAAGGGTGATTTTGTGCATACGGGAAAGTTATGAATTGTAGGGGAATGCGCAAAAAAGGGGCCAGAGAAGCATGTTAAATGATGAATTAGAATTTTGAACGTGGATTCAGGCAAAGCTGCAAACCATCATTCAAAATATATCATCCAAAATTATTTATACCTCCTTAATTCGCGTTCCGTGTCCCGTTCTTTAATGGATTCCCGTTTGTCGTGGAGTTTCTTTCCTTTACCCAAACCTATTTCGATTTTCACAAACCCTTTCTCGTTAAAGAAAACCCTGAGGGGCACAACGGTATACCCTTTCTCTTTGAGTTTACTTTCGATTTTCCGGAGTTCCTTTTTATTGAGGAGCAGTTTCCGGTCGCGAAGGGGATCGTGGTTATTGTAGGTGCCGAAGGCATAAGGAGAGATGTGGAAGCTCTTCAGGAACAATTCGCCTTTATGGATAATACAGAACGAGTCGTTGAAGCTGGCTTTTCCCGCCCGCAACGATTTCACTTCCGTGCCCGTAAGTACCATGCCCGCTGTGTAAGTATCGTCGATGAAGAATTCAAAGCGAGCCGATTTGTTCCTGATGTCTGCCACTGGTTCTATTTAAAATGCCGGATCATCTGCGCCAGCTTCTGCCTCATTTCTTTTCTGTCTACAATAAAATCGAGGAACCCGTGTTCCAGGAGGAATTCACTGCGTTGGAATCCGGGTGGAAGGTCCTTTTTGATGGTTTCTTTAATTACCCTGGGACCCGCGAAGCCGATGAGCGCCCCTGGTTCCGCAATGTTGATATCGCCCAGCATCCCAAAGGAAGCGGAGATACCGCCGAAAGTGGGATCGGTGAGCAAGGAGATATAAGGAAGTCCTGCATCGGAAAGCTGTGAAAGTTTTCCGGAGGTCTTGGCCAGTTGCATCAGGGAGAAGGCGCTTTCCATCATCCTGGCGCCGCCTGATTTGGAAATCACCATATAAGGCATTTTGTGCTGGATGGCGTAATCCACCGCACGGGCGAATTTTTCTCCCATTACGGAACCCAGTGAGCCGCCGATGAATTCGAAATCCATACAGGCGATCACAATATCTTCGCCCTCCATTTTACCGGTGGCCACGCGCATGGAGTCTTTCAGGTCGGTTTTGGCCCAGATGTCCTCCAGCCTTTTCTTATAAGGCTTCAGGTCCACGAAACCGAGCTTGTCTTTTGAAAGGATGTTGCCGAATAATTCAGTGTATTCGCCATTATCGAACAGGAAATCATAGTATTCCGTACTGCCCACCCGGTGGTGGTGGTTGCATTTGGGGCATACATATACATTCTCTTTCAATTCGTTGGCCGTACATATATAATTACATTCGGGGCATTTGCTCCAAAGCCCTTCGGGGGTCTCTTTTTTTTCTGAAGTAGAAGTAAGAATGCCCTTTTTGATCCTTTTAAACCAGCTCGCTTTTTGGTCGGGCTGCCCGGCATCTCCGGCCAGACTGGATTCAAAATCGTCTTCGTGTGTCATGCTCAGTTTTTTCAGTTACTTCGGCGATTCAAAAATTTTATTCAAAACAGGGGGCAAGATAGGGAATTTTGTGAAAATCAGGGCAATGTAAAATAATGCTGCCCGTGATCCAGGTCCTTTTCCAGTGCGTCCAGCACCACCTGGAGGTGTTTTTCGTTGCCCAGGAAATCTGCATTGCTGCAGTCGATGAATATCGTTTTGATGTTGTGTTGCTTGATATAATGCGTGTACGTTTCCTGTAAGCTGAACAGGTATTCGTCCTGGATACCCTGTTCGTAGGGCCTGTTCCTTTTCCGGATGTTCTCTTTCAGTTTTTTGACCGGGGCATGCAGGTAAATCAGTAAATCGGGTTGAATGATCTGCTGGTGGATGATCTCGAACAGCTTCTGGTAAAGCCGGTATTCTTCTTCCGGGAGGTTCACCTTCGCGAACAACAGGCATTTGGTGAACAGGTAATCCGATATGGTAATGGTATTGAACAGATCCTTGCTGTGCACCATTTCCTTCAGTTGCTTGTACCGTTCCGCCATAAAGAACAACTCAAGGGGAAAGGCATATTGCTGTGGATTCTCATAGAACCTCGGCAGGAAAGGGTTGTCCGCGAATTCCTCTAATACCAGGCGGGCCTGAAACTTTTTTGCGAGCAGGTGGGAAAGCGTGGTTTTCCCTGCTCCTATATTGCCTTCGATGGTAACAAAATTGTATTTCATGCGCGTAGTTGGCAAATATAAGGCGGGTGAAAGTACTCCCTCAAACTTTTTCTACCTTTGCGCTGCACATTCTTCCTAAAGCGAACAGCACTGCTTCTAATTCAGCAACATAGATGAAACCAACACTCGACGATTACAGACACAAGGGTATGCGGAAAAAACTGATGGATCAGATCCGCGAAAAAGGCATTACAGACGAAAACGTGTTGGAGGCGATGAACAATATCCCCCGTCACTTCTTTTTGGAATCGGCTTTTCTTGAAGTAGCTTATGAAGACAAAGCCTTTCCCATTTCCGTGGGACAAACCATTTCACAACCTTACACGGTGGCGTACCAGTCGCAATTGCTGAACGTGAAACCCATGGACAAGGTGCTGGAAATTGGTACCGGCAGCGCTTACCAGGCCTGTGTACTGGCCGAAATGGGTGCGCGTGTGTATACGATAGAAAGGCAAAAGCAATTGTTTTATGAGATCAGGACTTTCGCCTATCCCAAAAAATACCGCTGGCTTAAGTTTTTTTACGGCGATGGCTTCGAAGGGCTTCCTACCTATGCGCCTTTCGACAAAGTGATTATCACCGCGGCTGCGCCGGAAATACCACAGAAGCTGATCGATCAACTGGCCGTGGGCGGACAAATGGTGATTCCCCTAAACGAAGGTGAGGCACAACGTATGCTGCGCCTCACCAAACAAGCCGATGGCTCCATTATCAAAGAAACGTTCGACCGCTTCTCTTTTGTTCCCATGTTAACCGGGAAGGAAGTTTAAATTACATCTGCACATCCTGCATACCATCCATGCCACCTCTGTTGTTCTTACGCTTGAACAGGCTCGCGTCGAATTTCCCGAAGCGGTAGCTGAAGTTCAGGCGTACGAACTGTGGGTCGCGTCGGCGGTTCGTATTCTGCTCAAATGAGCTGGAAACTGAATATGCGTCGTACAAGCGCGTTCTCAGGATATCTGAGAAAGTAAGTGTTACGGAAGCCGCGTTGTTCTTCAGGAAATCTTTCTTGAACGCGATGTCCAGTCCATAGTTGGGACGAATATAACCTTGTGTGGTGGAAGCCTGTGGCCCCATCCATCCGCCACCGCCACCACGTCCGCCGGTATTTACGGGGATCGCCGTCTTCGATTGGTATTCGCCTGTAAGTTGAATACTGTAATTGGAAGGCAACTTGAAGTTGGTGTTCAACTTCGCGTAGTAAGAGAATTGTTCGTTCCGCAATCCCTTTTCAATATTACTACCGTCGATGATGGAATTGTACAGGTTGAGGTTGGAGGTTACTTCCAGCCATTTGGTGAATGCGTTGCGGGAAGTAAGTTCCATGCCATAAGAATAACTTTCACTCGCGTTCTGGTAAGAGTTGATGATCACTGAATCGCCCACCAGGTCGGAGTACTCCGTGAACTGGTAGCGGGAGAGCAGGTCAGTGGTATTCTTATAGTACACCGATCCGAGTAAATTATGGCTGCGGCTGAATGTTTTCTGGTAAGAAAGTTCCATAGAATGCGTGAACTCCGGTTTCAGCGCGGGGTTGCCACGGCTGATGTTGAGCGAATCCACATAATCAGTGAAAGGAATCAGTTGGAAGAAACTGGGCCTGTTTACACGACGGGTATAGTTCAGTTGAATATCCTGCGTTTCAGAAAGTTTGTAGGTAAAGAAGGCACTTGGGAACAAGCTGATCGGGTACTTCGTATTGAACTCCTGGTTCTGGTCAATCAACAGACCGGTATAGTCGGAGCTTTCTGCCCTTAAGCCAATCTGGTAACCGAGTTTCCTGTATTGGTTGGAGAAGCTGGCGTAAGCGGCATACACTTTATCGTTGAACTCGTACTGGTTGCTGGCGGCCGCCTGCAATTCGTAGTTGCCCGTAGACTGGTTGAAAATATAGTTGTTGTTCACTGAAGTAAAATCGCGGATGGCGATACGGGCGCCCATTTCCAGTTTCATTTTATCGGAGAAAGGGTTCACGAAATCGGTCTGCGCCGTAAAGAACCCGTTTTCCCCTTCGCCCATCTGGCGCTGCATGGCATCTGGTTTGGTGCCGAAGGGCTGCATGTTCAGGTTATAGAACTTCGTGATGAAATCGCCGTTGTTGTCGTTTTTGCTTCTGTTGTAGTTCAGGTCGGCAGTAATTTCTTTGCCGGGTTTGGCGAAAAGGTGTTTGTATGCCAGCGATGAACCAAGGTTGTTGAAGGTGCGGTCGGAGAGGCCGTTCCGCTGACCTATATAATCAAAATCCTGCCCTGCGAGGAAGCGGTTGGTGGTGGTTTGTACGTCAGAAGATTTAAAACTGCCGCGCATCAGCGATTGCGTGTAGGTAAGTGTGTTCCTGTTGTCCAGGAAATAATCAATACCGAAGCGGCCCATGGCGAAGGTGCCTTTGTTTTCGGAATCGTTCGTTTGATCGATTCTTTTATTCCCCTTGGCGGTGTATTCCATTCGATCCGTTGTTCCTTCGCTGATGGACTTACGCTGGTTGATGTTGCCGCTGGCGAACACGTTTACTTTTCCCTGGCGCACGTTGATGTCCGCACCTCCGTTCAACCGGCCGCGTTTGTCGACACCCGCACGTACACTTCCGTTGTAACCGATACGGCGGTTTTTCTTCATCACAATATTAATGATACCGGCCATACCGCCGGATGCGTCATACTTTGCTGAGGGGTTGGTGATGAGTTCTATGCTCTGGATCGCGTCGGCGGGAATCTGGTCGATGGTCAGCGTGGAAGGCCTTCCGTCTACAAATATCTGGGGGGCCGTGTTGCGCATTGTCACGTTACCATCAATGTCCACGGCTACGGAAGGCACGGTACGCAATACATCTTCCGCGGTTCCCCCGGTACTCATGAGGTTCTTTTCCACATTGAATACTTTCCGGTCAATCGCCATTTCCAGGGTGGGTTTGGAGGCTGTTACGGTAACGCCTTCCAGCACTTTGGCTTCAGACTCCAGTTTGATATTGCCAAGGTCCTTATCCAGTGCGCCCATCATTTGCTGGGCGTTACCACCGGGTTTAAATTCGAAAGCCACTTTCTGATCCACTGTTTTATAACCGATGGCGGTTACCACCAACTTGTAATTGCCCATGGGAGAGAGGTTCTCCAGGCTGAAATCACCATTGGCCCTGGTAAGCTGACCGCCCACCACAACATCTTTTCTTGATTTTGAAACGGAATCAAAACGGTTTTGTAAAAGCTGCACGGATGCGGCGTCAACAGGTTTTCCTGTAGTGGCATCCACAATCTTACCATAAAAACGACCAATATTCATCTGGGCGTTTCCGGCGCCGGGGCGCATGCCTGCGGGAGGTTGAGCGGTAACAATTGATTGAAAAGCAGTGATTAGTGCGAAAAGCAGTACGATCCTTCTCATGTGTTTGTGTTAAGTGGGCGCAAATATCTGATAATCCAACCATCCATAGCCCATAATTTGGATGAATGGTGAATAAGACGCCGCACAAAGAAAAATCTTGCGAAACTGGCAGAAAGACTAAGAAAAAAGCGCTGAATCAGAGGAATGTGAGGCCCAGTTGGATCAATCCGATGATGAAACCCAGCACCGCCCCGATCACTTCGATGAAGACGAATTCTTTCGACATGATCTGCATCAATATGGCTTCCAGCTTATCGGTGGAGAAAGCGGCGATCTTGCGGGTCACGATCTGTTCCAGGTCGAGGTCGGTTTTCACCTGGTGCATGTAATCTTCCATCAGGGCGGGGAACAGCGCCTCCAGTTCTTCCATCAGGATGGACTTCATCTGGTTCAGCGTGCTTTCTCCCACAAATGCCCGAACAATGGGCATCTTTTCGCCCAACTTCACCTGGAGGAAATGGTCGATGTGCTTTTCAACCAGGGGCATTACTTTGTGTACGTTCTCCGGACGGGCTATCTTCTGTTTAATATCATCAAAAGAAAGCAACTCCCTGCTCACCAGTTTCCCCAGTTTTTCCGCGAACTGTTGTTGTCGTTTCGGAAAAACACCCTGGATGGTCATCCCCATGAACCGGACAGGCACCCGGGGATGGAACAATAATTTAATAGCGATCTTATTGGTGATCCAGCCGGTGAACGCCGCGATAATGGGAAGTAAGTAGATCATGTCAAACCTGGGTTACAATTTCTTTATAAATGCAATAACCGTGATGGGAAAAATGCGCAACAAGCGATTGTTTAAAAACAAAGAGCCGTAATACTTGTAATATTACAGCTCTCTTTCCGGGGAGGACGATGGGTTTCGAACCCACGGCCTTCAGTGCCACAAACTGACGCTCTAACCAACTGAGCTACGCCCTCCGTAAACAGGCTGCAAAAATAGTAAATATTCAAAATCAACAAAATAAATTTCAAAAGATTATTAAGCAAAGCATTAACAAGAAACCCTTTATTAATTCGTTATTTTTGACAGGCATGAATAAATTAGTACAAACTATGTTTAGCAAAAAGAGTTTACCGGTGGTTGCACTGCTGTTGGTGTGTGGCCTTTTCCTGGCTTACCGTTCCCTTGGCACACACGGAGCACCGCCCACCAAATATGAAAGGATATTGAGAAACCTGGGCGAGATGTTATCACAGGGACATTACAGTCCTAAAAATATCAACGACGATTTTTCAAAAGTCATCTTTAAAAAATACCTGGAGGACCTGGACCGCGATAAGAACATCTTCCTCGCATCCGATATCCAGGAACTGAAGAAATACGAGACGAAGATTGACGATGAAATCAATGGTGGCGCGTTGCAGTTCTTTCCCGCCATCAGCGCCGTTTACCAGAAAAGAATGATGGAAGTGTCCGGCATCTATGAAGGACTGCTGGCCAAACCTTTTGATTTCTCCACCAACGAAACCATCGCGCTGGATCCGGAAAAGAATAACTATGCGGCTACACCCGCTGAAAGAACAGATGCCTGGCGCAAAAAACTGAAATACCTCACGCTTGAGCGATACGCAGACCTGCTGGACCTGCGCGAGAAAAACAAAGGTACCGAAGGCTTTAAGGTAAAAACCGATGCCGAACTGGAAACAGAGGCCCGCGAAAAAGTGAAGAAGACCATCCACGACATGTTCGACAGGCTGAAAAATAAATTCACGGAAGAAGAACGTTTTAACCTGCTGGTGAATACCATCTCTTCTACCATGGACCCACACACGAACTTTTTCCCGCCTGTTGATAAAAGGTATTTTGATGAACAAATGAGTGGCCGTTTCTTCGGTATCGGCGCCCAGTTGCAGGAAACGCCGGAAGGTACCATCAAAATCATCAGCATTGTGGCTGGGAGCCCGGCCTGGAAATCCGGTGAACTGGAAGAAGGCGACATCATCATGAAAGTAGGACAGGGCAGCCAGGAACCGGTTGACCTGTCTGGTTTTGATATTACGGATGCCGTGAAAGTGATCCGTGGCGCGAAAGGCACCGAAGTGAAACTTACCGTGAAGAAAAAAGAAGGCAGTCTGAAAGTGGTGAGCCTGGTACGTGACGAAATTGTGCAGGACGAAGGCTTCGCCCGCAGCCTCGTTGTAAAAGAAGGCGATAAAAGAATAGGCTATATTTTCCTCAAAGATTTCTATGCCGATTTTGAAAGAGCCGATGGCGCGAAAAGCGCGGTAGACGTAGGGAAAGAGATTGTGAAACTGAAAGAAGCCAATGTAGATGGCATCGTAATGGACCTCCGCAACAATGGTGGCGGCTCCCTGTATGATGTGATCCAGATCGTGGGTTACTTTATCCCCGATGGTCCTGTCGTGCAGGTAAAAGACCGTGACGGCAAACCAAAAGTACTCCCTGATCGAGATAAATCCGTTCTGTACGATGGACCGCTGGCTGTAATGGTGAATGAATACAGTGCTTCCGCTTCTGAAATATTCGCCGCGGCGATACAGGATTATAAGCGCGGTGTAATCATCGGCAGTACGTCCACCTATGGTAAAGGAACCGTTCAACGCAATATAGGACTGGATTTCAGTTCCGGTATGCTCAATCCCAACAGTGACCTCGGTTCTGTAAAACTCACATTGCAGAAATTCTACCGCATCAACGGTGGTTCTACCCAACTCCGTGGCGTAGCTTCCGATATCGTTATTCCTGATGTATTGGAAACCGCTAAAGTGCGTGAAAAAGACAATCCGGATGCATTGCCCTGGGATGAAATTGCCAAAGCCGATTACACGACCTGGAAACAACCTGTAGATGTCGCCGCGTTAAAGGCCAAAAGTGAAGCGCGCGTAAAAGCACATACCGCTTTTGAAACCATCCGTAAAAACGGGGAATGGCTCGGCGCGAAAAACGATGAGAAAACAGCTTCGCTGAACCTCACCCAATACAGGGCGCAACAAAAAATGATCCGCGAGAAAGTGAAGGAAATTGAAGGTGTGAACAAACTAAAAACACCACTTGAACTGGAAGCCCACGCTTCTGTGATGGAAGCCCTTTCCGCCGACAAAAACAAACTCGAAAACTACAAAAAGTGGATGAAGTTGCTAAGTGAAGACATTTACCTTGAAGAAGCCGTGCAAGTGATGAACGATATGGTGAAGAAGTAATACCGCAACGGCTTTCAACAAAAAATCCCCTGGTAAACTACCAGGGGATTTTTTATTTATGCACTATAAAGTTACATCTCAACAGAGCCCATCATCTCGAATAAAGCAACACAAACCTGTGTTGCCCCTCTCCCAAGGGAGAGGGGTTGGGGTGAGGCTACAACTTCGTAATCTTCAACACGTTTGTCGGCAAATGCATCTTCACCGGCGTACTACCTGTATTAATCACCACATCACCTGTTTTCAGGAAGCCGCGTTCCTTCAAAATCTCGATCTGGTCGGAGATGATATCATCCAGACTTTCTTCTTCATCATAATAGAAGGCACGTACACCCCAGCTCAAACTGAGTTGGTTCACCAATGTACGTTCTTTTGTAAAGATGTACAATGGTGATTTAGGACGATAGCTGGAGAGCATGAAACCCGTATAACCAGACTGCGTCATCCCAATCAACGCATCAGCATGAACATCTTTGGCGATTTTACAACCGTTGTAGCAGATGGCGTCGCTGAGGAAAGAAGGGGAGTGGGGCTGCGGTGCCAGGTCGTCTTCCCTGTTGTAGTTGTATTCTGTGGCTTCCACTTCCATGATGATCTTCTTCATGGTGCTTACCACAAGTGCCGGGTGTTGACCTGTAGCGGTTTCACCGGATAGCATCACCGCGTCGGCGCCTTCCAGCACGGCGTTGGCCACGTCGGTGATTTCACTCCTGTTGGGCTTCACGCGGTCGATCATGCTTTCCATCATCTGGGTGGCCACGATCACGGGCTTGGCGCGGTGGATACATTTGCGGATCAGGTCTTTCTGGATCATGGGCACCTTTTCAACGGGTACTTCCACACCCAGGTCGCCGCGGGCGATCATGATGGCATCTGATTCGATGATGATGTCGCGGATATTTCTAAGCGCTTCTGGCTTTTCGATTTTGGCGATCACTTTGGCCTTGCTTTTCGCTTCCGTGAGCCTGGTCTTCAGGCTGGTGATGTCTTTCACATCGCGAACAAAGGAAAGTGCGATCCAGTCTACATTTTGTGTAAGGATAAATTCGAGGTCCTCCAGGTCTTTGGTCGTGAGAGCGGGCAGTGAAACTTTTGTATCGGGAAGGTTGATGCCTTTTTTAGAAGAAAGGATACCGCCCAGCGTTACTTCCACTTTCACATCGTTGGTAGGAGTGATTTCAACTACTTTCACTTCGATCTTACCATCATCAATGAGGATGATGTTACCGATCTTCACATCCTGGTGGAGGTTAGGGTAGGACACATAGATTTTTTCCATGGTGCCTACACATTTTTCGAAAGTAAAAGTGAGTACATCACCGGCTTTCACTTCCATGGCACCGCCCTGGATTTCGCCCACGCGGAGTTTCGGCCCTTGCAGGTCGGCCAGGATGGCGATGGTGTAAGGTTCGGTTTTATTGATGTTGCGGATATGCTCAATGATCTTTGCTTTGTCTTCATGTGAACCATGAGAGAAGTTAAGGCGAAATACATTCACGCCTGCCCTCACCAGTTCAAGGAGTTTTTCGTAGGTATCGCAGGCCGGGCCCACTGTTGCCACGATTTTGGTGCGGTGGATGGTGTGCTCTTTTCCTGCTTCGCGGTCCATCTGCTTGTGCAGGTACTTTTCTACGTGTTTTGACATGTTCTGTGTTTGTTTGAGTTGTTGCGTACGATAATCAATCTTGCATGAAAAAGGGGCAGGCGACACATCAGCCGGCTGCCCCGTAGTATTTTAGGATGCCAATATTTTTACAATCTTCATCCAGTCGTCCCCGATCTTTTGTTTGGCTTTCACGGCCTTGTCGAGTGGGGTGTAGCTCATTTTGTTGTTAACGATCCCCACCATCACGTTGTGCCTTCCTTCCATCAGGCACTCTACTGCGGAGTAGCCCATTCTGCTCGCGATAAGCCTGTCGAGGCAGCTGGGTGCGCCACCACGCTGGATGTGTCCGAGGATACAAACACGCGTATCGGCGTTCAGTTTTTCCTTCACGAGTTTGGCCACTTCTTCGGCGCCGCCGAAGCCATCACCTTCAGCCACTACCACCAGGTTCACCAGTTTCTGCCTTTTTTCTTTTTCCTGGAGGGAAGAAATAAGGTGGTCGATATCCGTTTTCTTTTCAGGAATCAGGATATGCTCCGCGCCTGTGGCGATACCGCTGTGCAGGGCGATATAACCTGCGTCGCGTCCCATTACTTCGATGATGAAGAGGCGGTCGTGTGCATCCGCGGTATCACGGATTTTATCGATGGCCTCCACTGCCGTGTTTACAGCAGTATCGAAACCGATCGTAAAATCGGTTCCGGCGATATCCTTATCAATGGTACCGGGAAGTCCGATACAGGGGATGTCAAATTCATTGGAGAACTTCTGGGCGCCTTTAAAAGAACCGTCACCACCAATTACCACCAATCCGTTAATGCCGTGCTTTTTGAGGTTTTCGTAGGCTTTTTTTCGCCCTTCGTGTTCCAGGAATTCTTTGCAGCGGGCGGTCTTCAGGATGGTTCCGCCCCTTTGTATGATGTTCGCCACGCTTTTGGAGTGCATGGGAAAAATATCATTTTCAATTAAACCGGCATATCCTCTCATGATCCCGAATACTTCCATTCCATGATACAGTCCGGTACGCACTACGGCCCTTACCGCGGCGTTCATGCCTGGTGAATCGCCACCGGAGGTCATTACGCCAATTTTGGTCACTTTCTTTTCCATGTCAATAATTCTCGGGTTTAATTCAACGAATTCTAATGATTACTGGGATTCTTTAAAAAATATCTCATCAGAATTCAGCGAAGCCCCAAAAATAAGGAAATGAATTGAATCAAACGATTTCTTAGGCGAACCTGTACTTGATCTTTTTGTAAACAGCCCGGGCCGATAATATTCAGTAAAATTGTAATTGAATCGGAAAACATGCAAAGAAAAGTTTTGATTACCGGCGCGAACGGGCTTTTAGGGCAATACCTGTTGCAGCAATTCAGTGCGGAGGATTTTGACGTGGTGGCCACAGGAAAAGGCGCCGCAAGGATGCGTCCTGCCAGCTGGACCTACGTTCCGCTCGATATAACGGATGCTATTGCCGTTACAGATCTGGTGCTGAAAGAAAGGCCGGACATTATTATACACGCCGCCGCTATTACGCAGGTGGACCAGGCGGAAATAAACCCGATTGAATGCTGGAACGTAAATGTAACCGCCACACGCTTCCTGCTGGACGCCGCAAAAGCCGTAAATGCTTATTTCCTGTATGTTTCTACCGATTTTGTATTCAGCGGCAACGATGGACCTTATGATGAAACAGCATTGCCTGATCCCGTAAATTATTACGGCAGCAGTAAACTGGCTGCGGAGAAAGCCGTAATGGATTATCCAGGTGAATGGTGCATTGTAAGAACGGTGCTCGTACTCGGAAACGCGATCGAGGGCACACGGAGTACGCTCGCATCGTGGGTACTGAATGCGCTAAAAACGCATCAACCCATCAAAGTCGTGTCCGACCAGCTCAGAACACCCACTTTGGTGCATGATCTGGCAAGGGGAATCCTGCTCGCCGCACAACAAAAAGCACAGGGTATTTTCCATATTTCCGGTAAAGATGCAGCCTCGCCTTATGAAATAGCCGTTTTTATCGCGAAGCGGCATCACCTTGATCAAATCCTTATTACGCCTGTTACGGAAAAGGAGTTCACACAACCCGCAAAGCGCCCGCGGGAAACAATTTTCGTAATAGAAAAAGCGAAGCGCGAACTGGGGTATGCCCCACAAAGTTTATGGGATTTTCTCTAAAATAAACTGCTGTTATGCCACCCGATTACAAAACGCCAGGTGTGTATATTGAAGAAACACCCTACTTCCCGCCGGGTATAAACGCCGTACCCACAGCGGTTCCCGCTTATGTAGGTTATACTATGAAAGCCGTTGACAGGGACGGCGCCGATCTTACAGGCATCCCCACACGAATCAGCTCGCTGGTTGAATTTGAAACGATGTTTGGCAGCGCGGCTCCCGAAATGAACCTTCAGCTCACAGTTACAACACGACCCCGGCAAATGATACGAGGGGCAGGTGAAGTGCATGTAAGTTTTAACGGGAAGCCGAACAATCACCTGCTGTATTACGCGCTGCAATTGTATTTCATGAATGGAGGAGGCGCATGTTATGTGGTTTCCGCCGGTAGTTTCAGCACGGGCAATGAGCCGATTGAACTGGATAATATGCTTTTGGCCCTTCATGCACTGGAAAGTGTGGATGCGCCAGCTTTGATTCTTTTCCCCGAAGCGCAGCGGATGGAAGAAGCAGCGCACTACGCGCTCATCGATCAGGCACTGGCGCTGTGCGCCAGGTTACGCGACCGTTTTTGTATTGTTGACCTGCATGAAACAGGCGAGGGGGCTGCTTCAGATGCACCGTCAATTGCCAGAAACTTCCGGGAAGGAATCGGGGCGGTATCGCTCAAATTCGGCGCAGCCTATTTCCCCAATCTGATCACCTCGGTGCAATACATTTACGACGAAACGAGCGTGATGGTCACTATTTCGCAGAAAGGGAAAACGCATCGTCAGCCAATGCATGCATTCCGGGAAAAGGATCCTGTTCTCTACAAAAAAATGAAATTGGCGCTTGCGCGGTTCCCTCTAGTGTTGCCCCCATCGGCCGCCGTTGCCGGTGCTTACGCCGCAACCGATGCCCATCGTGGCGTTTGGAAAGCGCCGGCCAATGTGGCGTTAAAAGGTGTAACCGGGCTTACCATGCAGTTGAGCGCTGACATGCGCGACCTGTTTAATGTTGATGCAGACGAAGGAAAATCCATCAATTGTATCAGCGCATTCACCGGAAAAGGTATATTGGTATGGGGTGCGAGAACACTGGCCGGGAACGACAATGAATGGCGCTATATTCCGGTTGTGCGTTTGTGCATGATGGTGGAAGAAAGTTGTACCAAAGCATTACAGCAATTCGTATTTGAACCGAATGATGCCAATACCTGGTTGAAAGTGAAAGGTATGGTCGAAAATTTTCTTTCTGGTCTATGGAGACAAGGCGCCTTGATGGGCGCAAAACCAGAACAGGCTTATTTTGTGCAATGCGGCCTGCACCAAACCATGACCGCGCAGGACATCCTGGAAGGGAAAATGATTATCCAAATTGGCCTTGCAGCAGTGCGACCCGCGGAATTTATAATTTTCCGGATTACCAGCACGATGCAGCCTTCCTGAACGTCAGTTCACCATCAGCACATTCACACTGCGTTGCAGAATGTTGAACGCGATTTCCGCCATCAGGTTTTCCCTGTCCAATGTCGGATTCACTTCCGTTACTTCAAAGCAACATATCTTCCGGTTCTGCATAAATTTCGATACCAGGTCTTCGGCTTCGCGCTCGCGCAACCCATTGCCAACCGGTGTTCCCGTTCCGCGGGAGATGGATGCGTCTAAACAATCCACATCAAAGCTCACATAAATATCCGTGCAGGAACTGAGGTAACGCAGTACAGAACGGACAATACTTTCCGGCCCTTTTCTCCGCACTTCATTGGTGGTGATCACCTTGATGCCGTGTTTTTCAATCAGGTATTTTTCTTCCTTTTCATAGTCGCGCAGGGAAATGAATACCAGGTCTTCCGGCATTACCTTTGGATGAATCTTGCCAAAACGTTTCAGTTTGTTCCAGGCATCGGCTGTGGTATCGTCCAGCTTGTTGTGTTTGCAGTCTTCATTGTCCTCATCCAACGCAACGGCCAATGGCATGCCATGCAGGTTCCCGGAAGGTGTTGTATAAGGTGTGTGCAGATCGGCATGGGCATCGATCCAGATCACCCCGAGTTTAGACTTGGGCTTCGCAATGCGGATACCCGCCATCGTGGCCCCGGCAATGCTGTGATCGCCACTGAGGACCACCGGGAAAAAATTATTGGAAATGGTTTCGCTTACGGCTTTACTCACCCTTTCGTACATGGTGAGCAGCCCGTTGATGCGTTTCGCGTACGGACTTTCAATAGGTTCAAATAATAATTTATTTTCATGCGGAATCTTTTCCGAAGGAAAATGCACGAAAAAATTACTCATGAAATCCAATGCGGCGATCTTAATGGCATCCACCCCCAGGCTCGCTCCTCTGGTACCGGCTCCGATTTCGGAGGGCACTTCTATCAGTTTGATGTTCTTCATAAAACTTAGTTAGCAACCGTGCGGCTAAGGTAGGTATTCCCCCGGAGATAAACACAATGTGTTCAGTACCATGTCATATTTAACTTTCAGTTCATTCGTGTCCGGGGTTTATCCACATTTGTTTAGTTGAAATGTGAACAATCCGTGCATAACTATGGAATAACTAGCGGGATAGGGCATAGGGGGTACCCGTTCTAAAAATTATATTTGCCATCCTGAAAAACTGAAGTACTGTGCGATTAAAGAGTTTAGAAATCAAGGGATTCAAAAGTTTTGCCGATAAGACCGTCGTGAATTTCGACCAGAACATCACCGGTATTGTTGGACCGAATGGCTGCGGAAAGAGCAATATTGTTGACTCCATCCGTTGGGTGATCGGTGAACACAAGATCAGCAACCTCCGCTCCGAGAACCTGGAAAGCCTGGTGTTCAACGGTTCTAGAACCCGTTCGGCGAGCGGATTGGCTGAAGTGTCGCTCACCTTTGAAAATACCAAGAACCTGCTGCCCACCGAATTCAATACGGTAACCATCAGCCGGAAATTCTATAAGAGCGGGGAAAGTGAATACAGATTGAATGATGTTTCCTGTCGTCTGAAAGACATCCACAACCTGTTCATGGATACCGGTGTTTCCACCGATTCCTACGCGATCATCGAACTGGGTATGGTGGACGACATCATTAAAGATAAAGACAACAGCCGCCGCAGAATGCTGGAGCAGGCCGCGGGCATTTCCATTTACAAAACGAGGAAGAAAGAAGCCAAACAAAAACTGGATGCCACGGAACAGGACCTGAACCGGATCGAGGACCTGCTTTTTGAGATCAACAACCAGTTGAAATCGCTGGAGAACCAGGCGAAGAAAGCCGAAAAGTTCTATGAAATCAAAAAGGAATACAAGGAAGTAAGCATAGAACTCGCGAAGGCCGCACTCGAAGGATTCAACATCACTTACAGGGAACTCAACCAGCAACAGGACGAGGAAACCGATAAGAAGACGAAGCTGGAAGCAGAGATAGCGCTGGAAGAAGCGGCCGTGGAACAGGAAAAAGTTGGGTTCATTGAAAAAGAGCGCGCGCTTCAATCGATGCAGCACGAATTCAACGACCTGCTTCAAACCCTGCGCACCAAAGAGAACGAAAAGAACCTCGCTTCTCAAAAACTGCATTACCTGCGTGAAAGGGAAACTTCGCTCAAAGAATTCCTCGAAAAAGCCGACGGACAATTAAAAGGACTGGAAGAATCCATCGAATTCACCGGCCAGCAGATCGAAGAAGGAGAGGGCGTACTGGAAACCCTTCAGTTCAACCTCGACGATATGCGCGATGCGGTTGACGCGAAGCGCCGATCCTTCGATGAAAAACGTGTGGCCATTGATGATATCCGCAAGGCAAGCCAGCAAATCCAGCGCAACCAGTTTGAGGCGGAGAAAAAAGTCGCCGTTGCCGATACTTCCATCCAGAACCTGCAACGTTCTATTCAACTGCTGACGGAAGAAAATGCACAACGTGCCGAACAGGTGAAAACCCTGGAAGTGGAAAAGCAGGAAAAGGAAAAGGAACTGGCGGAAAAAAAGACCAGTCTGGCTGATCTGCAGCAACAACACGAAAACACCAAAGAACAGATACTGCAAACGCAGGGTGAACTGGAAGAACTCCGCAACCAGCTTGCGGAAGAGAACAGGAAACTGGATGCCCGCAAGAATGAACACGCGCTCCTGAAAAGTCTGATCGACTCCATGGAAGGCTATCCGGAATCCGTAAAGTTCCTGCACAAGAATCCGAACTGGAACCATACCGCGCCTATTTTACAGGACATCATTTATGTGAAGGAAGAATTCCGCGCCGCAGTAGAGAACGTGCTGGAACCTTACCTTAATTATTATATCGTGGAGAACCTGGAAGAAGGACTCACCGCGGTGCACCTGCTCGACAACAATAAAAAAGGAAAAGCCAACTTTTTCCTTCTCGATCAGGTGAAGGAAGCCGGTGCCGGCGCTGAACAACCGGAAGGCACCATTCCCGCGCTCCAGGTAATTGAAGTGGAGGACAAATACAAACCGCTCGCACAACACCTGCTGGGCAATGTGTTTATTGCACAGGACGAGGCCGCATTGCAGTTGAACGGTGGAAAAGTGATCCTGGAAAAAACCGGTAAATACGTAAAAGGACAATATACCCTTACCGGGGGAAGCGTGGGACTGTTTGAAGGAAAGAAGATCGGTCGCGCCAAAAACCTGGAAAAACTACAGGAGCAGATTGACGCACAGCAGATAGTGGTAGATAACCTGAAAGCCACCATTCAATCGAAGCACAACCAGGTGATCGCTTTCAATGAACAATTGAAAGAGCAGGCCATCAAACAAACACAGGAAGAGATCAGCCGGCTCACCAACCAGGTGTTCGCCCTGCAAAACAAAATTGAAAACCTGTCTGCCCAGCAACAAAGCAGCACGCAGCGTTTGCAGGAGCAGGAAGCCAATATAGCGCGCACCAACCAGGAAGTGGAACACGTGCGCGAGGCGCTGTTGCGCCTTACCGATGAGTGGGAGCAGGTGAATGAAAAAATGATTGCCCTGGAAGCCGACTATACAGCGGCGGAACAGGCATACAACCAGGCCAGCGCTCAGTTCAATGATTATAACCTACAGGTAACGCGCCAGCAGAGCAAGGTGAACGCGCTGAAACAGGAACTGGTGTTCAAACGCAACCAGATCGCCGACCTGAAAAGCCAGATTGAACAGAATGCCGCCCAACAGGCATCCACAGCCGAAAATATCCAGGAGTCCGCCGAGTTGTTTGAGAACGCCTCACAGGCGCTCCTCGAACTGATGCAGCGCAAGGAAACCGAAGAGAAAAAACTGAACGAAGCCGACCAGGCTTATTATAACCTGCGCAATGTGCTGAACGAAAAAGAAACAGCGCTGCGCCAGAAGCAGAAGGTGAAAGATCAGATGGAGCATGCCATGAGCGAAATCAAAGATCGGCTCAACGAACTCAAGCTTCAGCTTGCATCTATGAAAGAACGCCTCAGCGTGGAATTTCGCGTGAACCTTGATGATATCATCGACCAGGACAGAACCGGCAATGTGCCGCTGGAAGACCTTCAGGCCAGTGCCGAAAGGATGAAAAAACGCCTGGAGAATATGGGCGAAGTGAACCCCACCGCCATTGAAGCGTTCCAGGAAATGAAAAAGCGCTACGAATTCATTCTCGAACAAAAGAATGACCTTGTTACCGCAAAAGAATCATTGCTCCAAACCATCCAGGAAGTGGAAGCCACGGCCAACCAGAAGTTTCTCGATACTTTCAATCAGGTAAAAGAAAACTTTATCAAGGTATTCAAAGCGCTGTTCACCGAAGAGGACCAATGTGATATGATTCTCGAAAACCCGGAGAACCTGGCCGAAACAGGTATAGACATCATCGCCAAGCCAAAAGGTAAACGTCCGAGTACCATCACCCAATTGAGTGGCGGGGAAAAAACACTCACGGCAACGGCTATGCTATTCGCCATCTACCTGATCAAACCCGCGCCATTCTGTATCCTGGATGAAGTGGATGCCCCGCTGGACGATGCGAACGTGGGCAAATTCACCAATATGATCCGCAAATTCAGCGAAACCAGCCAGTTCATCATTGTAACCCACAACAAGATGACCATGAGCGCAGTAGATGTGATTTACGGCGTTACTATGCAGGAACCCGGGGTAAGCAAACTCGTTCCGGTGGACTTCAGGGGGCTGAATTAAACTTTTCGTGTTTTACCCGGTTCCGGGTATAGAAAATACTAAATCTGCGAATTATCTTCGTGGCACAATTTGAGGTTGTAATTCTTGTTTTCGAACAAGGTGTCGGTCCGAAAGGCCGACATTTTTTTTTGGAAGAATTTCACGCGAAGACGCAAAGGAACAAAGACGCAAGGAGTGGTTGAAGTGCGGCCTGTTGAGTTTTTGTTTCTCGCAACGACGCCACGGCGCAACGTCAGAGCATTATTTATTCCCCACCCGCAACACCCCAACCTTACCATTCCCCGCGAGAAACACCGCTTTCCCATTCTTAGCCTTCAAACACACATGATACCCTTCTCTGGAAACCAGTGCAAAATGCTTTCCCCCATCAACAGAAACATCCACGCCCGAAGTGCCACAGGCAATAATCTTTTTCTCCCCAAAATATTCCACACAGGACCGGTATCCATGGGGCGGTGTAACTGGCGTTTGCCAGGTTTTACCGAGATCAGTGGTATATACACAGTTCCCTGTGGTTACGGTATCCCGCGTAAAGTCCCCACCAACAATAATCAGTTCCGTGCTTTTCTTTCTTTTTTTTGGTGTTTTCACCGCTACGGAATTAGCGCCGGATGTTTGCGTGCCTTTCATGATGGGCAAGGGAATTCTTTGGTCGCGAATGTACAAATGTGCGGCTAATCCGCCGGTCACAATTACAGCCTCATCCAGATCGAGGGGGCGTACATTGGTGCCGCTGGACGCGAACATGGCCTCGCCGCTATCGGCTACGGGACGGTGTTCTAACGGAATATCCTTCCAGGTTTTTCCCCCGTCGAAACTGCGGGTAACAAACAGTTTTCCGTTGATCGGATCACCCACGGCGATACCGGAATGGATGTTCCAGAAGACCATCGCATCCATGAACATGGCCGTGTCGCGGTTCTCATACACCAGTTTCCAGGTGCCGCCGCCGTTGTGCGTCCGGAGAATGTAACCCGGGCTTCCAATGCCCATAATAACGGCGTTTTGCGCGTCGAACGCTTCAATATCCCTGAATTCCACTTTCTCATAACCTTCCACGGTGTACCAATTCCAGGTGGTGCCGCCATCAACGGAACGTCCTACTGTACCACGGGAACCGCTTACCCATACCGTGTTGTCATCTACAACGCTAAGGCCGCGGAAACTTACGCCTTTCTTCGTAACCAGTGTATCTACCTTGTAAACAGGTTGCTGGGCAGATGCACAAATAGGGAAAAACAACAGCAGCAGATAAAAAATTTTGGAATTCATGCGGTGGTTTTCAAATTTGCAGGAAAATTAAGCAAACACGATTAAACGAAGCACACAAATGATCCCTTATTGGTTAAGCAGGACTGAATTATTGCTGGGAGCGGAAACCGTGGGCCACATGATGGAACACCATGTATTGGTGGTGGGCCTCGGTGGCGTGGGTGGCATATGCGCGGAAATGATCGCAAGGGGAGGCGTGAACAGGATGACGATCGTGGATGCCGACGTGGTGGAACTATCCAACTGTAACCGCCAGATACCAGCCCTGCATTCCAATGAAGGAAGAAAAAAAGCAGAGGTAATGGCAGAACGATTGAAAGACATCAATCCAAACATACAACTCCGTGTTTTGCCCATGTTTCTTGACGCTGAAAAAACGGAAGAACTCTTCAGGCATAACCATTATGATTATGCGGTGGATTGCATTGATACCTTATCGGCCAAGGTTGCGTTTCTGAAGACCTGCCTTGCGCACCAGGTACCCGTGGTGTCTGCTCTTGGTGCCGGGGGGAAAGTGGATCCCTCACAGGTACAGGTAGCCGATATCAGCAAGACTCACCAATGCAAGCTGGCCCAGGCGGTCAGGAAAAAACTGCATGAATCCGGTATTTACACCGGGTTCAAAGCTGTTTTTTCACCGGAACAGGTGGATCAGTCAAGAGTGATCGTCTCTGAAAAAGCCTTCCCCAAGAAATCACTTATCGGTACCATATCTTACATGCCGGCGATCTTCGGGTGTGTATGTGCCAGCGTGGTACTAAGAGACATCATGAAACCTTCCGGGACAAAGTGACTTCCACAAACAGGTGATGGAATAATAAGTAAGGCTACCTAAATACTTAACCCTGCCCCGGCTTACAGGTAATTACTTACTCTTGCGATAATGTCTTGTTAACAACCGGATAACGAATGCTTTGCGGGATATCTTTGTCCCGATCATTAAAGCCATGATCTCCGTACAAATGATAGCGCCGCCTAAACCATTTAATGAAAAAGAGCGACTGCGGGAACTGAACAGGTTCAATATACTCGACTCAGCCCCTGAACCCGAATTCGACGAACTCGTTGAACTCGCTTCCCGCATTTGTAAGGCGCCCATCTCCATGATCTCTCTGGTGGATGAGAACAGGCAATGGTTCAAATCGAAGATTGGATTCAGTGCAGATCAAACAGACAGGGATATATCCTTCTGTGGTCACGCCATTTTGAACAATGATGTAATGGTGGTGTCCGACACGGCTTCAGATCAGCGGTTTTCCGATAATCCCTTTTTGACCGAAACGCCACCCATCAGGTTTTATGCCGGTGCCCCGATCGTATCAAACGGGCATACACTGGGGACCATCTGCATCCTGGATGTAATTCCACGCAATATTTCAGAAGAAGAAATCAGAACACTAAAAATCCTTGCAGGTCAGGTAAAGAAACTGCTTGAATTGCGATTGTCGAATCAGTCATTGAAGCTTCAATTGCAGGTAGACCATGTACAAAAGGAATCCCTTCAGGCCATTGCGAGAACAAATAACCTGCTCATTTCGGTGGTGCGTGATAAGGTTGGCAAGACCATTGAAGGACTTCAGCAAAAATTGGAAAATTTTGAAACCAGAGAATTGACCAGGGATGCCATTTTTTCACTTTTCGGAGAAGTTGGAACTCAACTGTCTGGAGCTTCCGCGCTTATCAGGAACCTTGCGGATTGGAATGAATCTCAGGCTGGCGTATCCCTCACTGATTCGGCCATACCCCTCAAAGTGATGATTCAGCAGGTAAAAGATAAGCTGGAGAAGGAGTTTCCTCAGGTTACTAAGCACTTTAAAATGCACCTGCCCGGAGACATTAATATAGGTCAGCACCGCACCAAACTGGAGTTCATCCTGCGCCAGTTGTTGTTCCAGGTGTTAAATACCTGTAAAGATGCCAATATTCACCTGTCCGCCACTTCCGATAATGATTTCGTACTGCTGGTGATCAACGTAAACGATGAATATGCCGCAACGCTATTGTCCAGCCAGCTTCAACGTGAAAAGAAAACAGGTATTGAAGAAGAGTTGCTGGAACTTTTCTTTGTAGAAGAAATGATTCTTCGGTTAGGAGGAAAATTATCCATCGATAAAATTGATGGTATGGGAACGATGATTTCTTTTACTTTCAGGAATTAACCGGATCAGAAGTCAATAACGGCGTACGCAAGGTCGTTCAAGTAGGGGCCACCGGGGTGGTGCGCCGTATAATCAAGATTCATCCAGTACTCTCCGTTGAACTCCCGGTAATGCAACCCCTTCGATATCTGATCTGCGAACAGGTGTAATACAGCCTGTTTCATTTTTTCAAATTCTGCTTTATCCCCGCAATACAATTCAGGATAAACGTGCCCCTGCGTAACGATCATACGGGTTTTAGCGCCAATGGAACGCATGGCCGAAACCATCAGGATGGTATGGTCATCGCAATCTCCTCCCATTCCGTTGAGAATGGTTTCTCTCGGGCCGGCGAAATATTCATCACGCTGGGCATCTGAAACATACTTGAAGTTTTCGTTGACCACTTTGAACAATGAAAGCCATCGTACCACCGGGCCATATTTGGGATGGTATTCATCAAAATTTTCTACCGATGCTTTCACGGCATAGTTCCTTACGAGCGAATCCTTATAATCCACTTTAACCTGAAGGTCCTTCACGAGCACCTGCGTAGCTGTTTCAAACAATGCCGGCCTTATGGAAAGATCTCTTTCCTTGAGATTTTTATGCCGCCAGTTATTGGATACAATATTCTTGTAGTCATGAACAACATTTCCAAAAGAATAGCCGTCCGTAAATTCATTCCAGGTGAGCATACCAGCCAGTACGATAAATCCTGGGATAATGAGTGGCTTGAACAACCAGGAGATCAGTCTGATAATCAATGCTGAGATCAGAACAGACAACACCAGGTCCGCATTCCATTTCCCGATCATAACCGGAGGAATATACCGGTTGATAACGGGGGCCAGGGGAATGATCGTAAGCACGGCAACGACATGAATAAAAATATCGCGGACGACCGGGTATTTTTCTTTGGGTTGATCCATTAATTCATTTACGGAAAAAATTGTACCAAAAAACGCCAACACATTGTTATTCTTCCTCACCCGTATTGAACGCATCCTCACTGTTCACGAAAAGTGATTCCCAGGCCTTCACATTTTTATCATCCAATAATTCTATAATGTCGAATATGGTATCCGACTTACGTTTCCAGGAAGAACTTTCCGTATCTCCATGGTAGGTAATAAACATACAATGATCCGTTTTCAGATTTACCTGAATCATACTCACCGCCGCATCCTGTTTCTCCTGTATCAGGTAGTAACAGCCTTTTTCCAATAGTTCAAAATTGTACATACACCGCTTATTTAGCTGTTTAGAAAAATATCTTCCTCAGAATAAAATGGGTTAATAAGCTGCAATTTCAGCGGAAGTAAGCCGCTGTGCCGGTGGGTTGGTAAGACTTCAAAATTAGCCATTTTTTTTACGCGGCAAAATACCCTCCGGTAAGATTTAAGCTGAAGAACTAGAAATTAAACTGGATAAAATAATCTTAATGAATTAAAAATCAATTAATCATGTGGTTTTTCACAACTTAAATTTAATACAAGAAGATTTTAACGGAGTGTTTCTTACAGTGAAAACACTGATTCATTTCCGTGAAAAAACCTAGCCAGGACTGCTAAAAATGTTAGTATCTTCGTTGCCGTTTGCAGGAAGGAGAGGATAATTTTTCCCGTAAATGCTTAATAATTACGAATTTGTAGCGCATTCAAAAAAGGTGAACCAGTATATGGCAGAAAAAAACACATCGAATTACACGGAAGATTCCATTAAAAGTCTGGACTGGCGCGAACACATTCGTTTGCGACCTGGAATGTATATCGGGAAACTTGGCGATGGCTCCAGTCCGGATGATGGCATCTATGTACTTGTAAAGGAGGTGATCGATAACTGTATAGACGAGCATATGATGGGCTTCGGAAAGCAGGTGGAGATCACGATTGAAAACAAGACAGTTACCATACGCGACTATGGAAGAGGGATTCCGCTGGGGAAACTGGTGGATGTGGTAAGTAAGATCAATACCGGTGCGAAATATGACAGTAAGGCTTTCCAGAAAAGTGTGGGATTGAATGGTGTGGGTACCAAAGCGGTGAATGCCCTCAGCAATTACTTTATGGTGCAGAGTTTCAGGGATGGAAAAACGAGGGTCGCCGAATTTGAGAAAGGCGTGCTCATTAAAGAACACAAGGAGACTTCTACTAAAGAGGAGAACGGAACACTGGTTAGTTTTATCCCCGACGATACCATTTTCAGGCATTTTCATTTTATCCATGAATACCTGGACAAACAGATTTGGAACTATTGCTTTCTGAATGCCGGACTGGTACTGAGTTTCAACGGTAAAAAGTATGTGAGCCGGAACGGTTTGCTCGATTTGCTTACCAGAAATACAAACCCGGATGAACTACGGTATCCGATCATTCACCTGAAAGGGGAAGATATTGAAGTGGCCATTACCCACAACAATGATTACGGAGAAGACATTTATTCCTTTGTGAACGGCCAGTTTACCACCCAGGGCGGCACGCATCAACAGGCTTTCAGGGAATCGTTCGTAAAAACGGTGCGGGAATTCTTTAAAAAGGATTACGAGCCATCCGATATCAGGGGAAGTATTTGTGCGGCCGTGGCGGTACGGGTGCAGGAACCTGTTTTTGAGTCGCAGACCAAAACAAAACTGGGTTCGCTCAATGTGGCCGAAGGCGGGCAGAGCATGAAGAATTTTGTGGGAGAATTCCTTGCTAAACACCTGGATGATTATCTCCATAAAAATCCAACTGTTGCGGAAGCCTTGAAAAAAAGGATCGAACAGAGTGAGCGGGAAAGAAAAGAACTGAGCGGTATCCGTAAACTGGCGAACGAAAGGGCCAAAAAGGCAAACCTGCACAATAAAAAACTGCGGGATTGCAGGTACCACCTCAACGATGAGGCTCCCGCGAAGAATAAAGAAGAGTTTGAACAAAAGAAACTGGAGAGTACCATCTTTATTACCGAAGGAGACTCGGCGAGTGGCTCCATTACAAAAGCCCGGAACGTAGAACTTCAGGCCGTTTTCAGCTTACGCGGAAAACCGCTGAATTGTTTCGGACTTACCAAGAAAGTAGTTTATGAAAACGAAGAGTTCAACCTGCTCCAGCATGCCCTGAACATTGAGGCCGGGATTGATGAACTTCGGTATAATAATATTGTGATCGCGACTGATGCCGACGTGGATGGTATGCACATCAGGTTATTGCTGATGACCTTCTTCCTGCAATTTTTCCCGGATCTTGTTAAAAACGGACATGTTTATATCCTGGAAACACCATTGTTCAGGGTCAGGAACAAACAGGAAACCATTTACTGTTATGATGAAACCGAAAAACAGGCCGCTGTAAAGAAACTTGGTGGCAAGCCAGAGATTACGAGGTTCAAAGGCTTGGGTGAAATCTCTCCCGACGAGTTCGGCAGGTTCATTGGAGAAGATATCCGTCTTCAACCGGTAATGGTGATGCCGGAAACGCATATCACACAGCTTCTGGAATACTTTATGGGGAAAAACACCCCGCAACGACAGGAGTTCATTATTGACAACCTGCGGATTGAACTGGATATTGTTAACGAAACCCTGAATTAAGCGGATTGAAATGATTCATATTGTATTTAATGAAGCGGATGTTGCCATCCTGGAGAAAGCGATCGAGATCAATGATGACCTGGAAGGAAAAGTAGTGCTGATAAAAGACGATTACGCCGTTGGCCCCTTACTACAGGGATACCTGGGAGAAGGTCGGACGCTGCGCAATGAATGGTGGAAGACATTACTGGCCGGCACGGAATATGAAGGAAAAGCGGAGTCGGGAGAAGTGGATGATTTCAAAACCGTAGCCGAGTTATCCGGCACAATGAGCCGGGATGAAACAGAAAAGATTTGGATATGGATGGCGCAGAACCAGCATGATGTGTGCGGGTATTATTGGTTGCTCCATTTTCTGAAGCCATTCCAGGGACGGGTATTTGTTTTGTACCTGAATAACCTTCCCTTCATCAACGAAAAAGGAGGCATATTCTATCCTTCATGGATCAGCGAAATCCCTGTTTCGGAATTCAGGAAAGCGAAAAAACTAGCCCGGGTGATCACGCCCAGCGAATTGGAAGTGGATCCGGATGAATGGAAGAAGTTGATGGACGAAAACGGTATGGTACGCATATTGGAAGGAGGGAAGAAAATCGCCACAAAGGACGAAGACTTTTACGACAAGGATATCCTTTCTAATTGTACGACAGATTGGCAAAAAGCACAACGGGTGATCAACAATACGTTGCACAGGATGAAAATCAAAACGGGAGATGTTTTTCTTGGATGGAGGCTGAAAGAACTTGTTGGAAGCGGTAAACTTGAAGTGAACGGTGATATCAGCAAAACATGGAAGGAGTTTGAAGTGAAATTGCCGGGAAGCGCAGGAAGCGGTAATGAAATTGAAGCGTAGGGTAGCCTGAAGATTTAACCCACTTTATCCAGAACCTGATAAATGAACCTATTGAATGAAACTCCTGGGTATCCACCACGTTGCCATCCTGACGGACGACTACGAAAAAAGTAAAAAGTTTTACACCGAAGTACTCGGCTTTCAGGTGATGGCTGAAACATACAGGGAAAACAGGAACTCCTGGAAACTGGACCTGGCTTTGGATGGCGGGTATATGATTGAACTGTTTTCTTTCCCGGATTTCCGGGAGAGGGCCTCGTTCCCGGAAGCCAAAGGACTGAGACATCTTGCGTTCTCAGTTGCGGACGTGGAGCAGGCGAGGACTTTTCTGTTGGATAAAGGAGTGGAAAAAGTAGAGGAAATAAGAATCGATGAATTGACGGGTAAGACGTTTCTGTTCTTTTATGACCCGAATGGGCAACCGTTGGAATTATATGAAACCTGACCTCATGATGCATAAGGAAGCGGACGGGCAAAGAAGCTGGTTACACCGGTATTTGGGTTGGGTCGCCACCAGGCCCGATGCTATTGCTTTCCAAACATATGATGGCGGTGTTTCTTACCGCGGTTTCCATGAACGTGTACTCCGTTACGCCCGGGAGTTCTCCTTGTTACAGAAAGGTACAATAGGGGTAATGGCAACAGGCTCCGTCGAAATGAACGCGTGTATCCTGGCCTCCTTTCTCACGGGAAAAACAATTGTTCCGTTGCATCCTGAGTGGCCGTTGGACAGAAAGGTTTTTGCTTTGCAAGAAAGTAAGGCGGAATTACTTGTATCTCCGGATAATATCCCCTTTCCAAAGGAAATCAGCGCTCTGGAGCTGAGAATTATTTGTTCCGAAGCGTTAACACATGAAGGCGGGCAGTTTGAATTTTCTTTTTTTGAAGCTTCATCTTCAGAAATACCGGCGTATATTCTGTTTACATCAGGAAGTACAGGCAAACCTAAAGGCGTTCCGGTACCGTTCCGTTGTTTGAATGCCTTTAAAGCGTATTACCTGGATGATCAGCGGTATGGTTTTTCGTCCTCCGACAGGCTCCTACAGGTCTATGACGCAACGTTTGACGTGTTCTATTTTCCTTTCTTAATCGCGTTGGAAACCGGAGCCACCTGTTGTCTGTTGCCGCAGAAAAAACAAATCAGGTCATTACTAATCCTGGAAGCGTTGCTTCATTATAATATTACAGTGCTGAGCATGGTTCCCACGGTCCTTCAGGTTGTAAAGGGACTTATTAAGGGAATGTCGTTCCCGGCGCTCAGACTGAGCTTTTTTTCCGGCGATATATTGTACCGTTCGCTGGCGGAAATATGGGAAAAAGCCTGCTCCAACGCGGTAATTTATAATTGCTACGGTCCAACCGAAACAACGATCGTTTGCACTACATTTTGTTGGAACGAAGAGAAGGCAAATACAGATCATCCGATCGTTCCTATGGGCGCGCCGTTTCCAGGTACAACCGTGGCGGTGATGATGGAGGAGGCACCTTGTGGAGCCGGTGAAACAGGTGAATTGTACATTTCGGGAAGTCAGGTTTTTAACGGGTACCTCGGTCAGGAAAGCAGTTGCGTGGTGGACGGGTGGTTTCCATCGGGTGATCTTGTGCACCAGGATGAACGGGGATTCCTCCATTTTCATGGGAGAAAAGACTTCCAGGTGAAGATTGGCGGCTATCGCGTAGAAACGGAAGAAGTGGCCGTTAGAATAAGTGAATTGTTGCAGCAAGAAGTAGTGGTGGTGGCCCAGAGGGACCACGAGCACAATAATATTCTCGTGGCATTTGTAAGAAGTAAAGTGCCCATAGATACAACTTCGCTCGCAAGTCGTTTAAGGGATTTGCTTCCCGGCTATATGATCCCTGGGAAATACAGATTCGTGGAAGAATGGCCGTATAACAACAATGGAAAAATTGATCGCCAAAAACTAATTGCATTGGGATGAAATCAATATCGAAAGAAGCTATTTTAGACAAGGTGAGCGAGGTATTAAAGAAATTACTTGACCAGCCCGGGTTGTCAGTAACCACAGAGACTACTGCCGACCAGGTGGAAGGATGGGATTCGCTCACACACATGTCCATCATCAGCGAAGTAGAACGGGTGTTTAATATCGAATTCAGGTTCAATGAAATCATGAAGATGGAAAAAGTAGGAGACATGGTGGACATTATTGCTGAAAAAACCGCCGGGAATGCCGTTTAATTCACTGCTATACCTGTTTTTTTTAGCGGTTACAGCACTGGTGTTTGCACGCCTGAAGTCCGGTAAGGCGCAGCAAATATGGCTTTTGCTGGCAGGATGCTTATTTGTGGGGTACTTCAGTTGGGCTTCCCTAACAGCGATACTGCTGATTACAGCGGGAAACTATATCCTGATGAAGCGGTACAACGGCTTACCGTCTCAGCGTTCGAAAAATATACTTTTTTGTAGTATGCTTTTTGTGAACGGCTTTTTGCTGCTTGGCTATAAATTTTTGCAGGAGTTCCTCGGTTGGAACGAATGGTTGTTGCTTGGAATGGGCTTTTATATCCTTCAGCACGCGGGAAACTGGATCGCGCTTCATTTTGCCGGATACGACTCTTCCCGGCAAAGCAATAGTTATTTCCTTTCAGTACTTTTCTTTCCTAAAATACCTTCTGGACCATTGTTGTCGGCAAAGGATGTAGCGCTCTTTCAACCCGGAGAAAAATACATTACAAGGGGAAAAGATGTGGTTTACGCGGTGAACAGGATCACTCTTGGGTTGGTAAAGAAGATGGTTATTGCCGACAGGTTACTGCCCTTTGTGCAGGAAATTTTTGATAAGCATACCGCGTTGTCTGTGTTTGATATATATCTTGGATCGATATTGTTCACGGTTCAGTTGTATGCTGATTTCTCCGGCTATATCGATATCGCGTTGGGTTCGGCAAGGTTGTTCGGCATCTCGCTTCCTGAAAATTTCCAGTTGCCATTGCGTGCGCAATCCGTTACCGATTTTTGGCGGAAATGGCACATCACGCTGGTTGCCTGGTTGCGCAACAATGTTTTTCAACCGGTTTCCTTTGCTTACCGGAAATCAACTTACGGCCTGCTTATGGCGATCGGTGTTACGTTCCTGGTGAGCGCTTTCTGGCATGGATTGGCGATCACATTTTTTATATGGGCCCTGCTCCATTTTATATACCTGACGTTGGAAAAGAAATCGGGAGCCGCTGGGAAGAAAGGAAAAAACTTTTTCGGGAAACTGATCCGTGCTGTTATTGTATTGAACCTGGTGTCGGTGGCGCACTTTTTCTTCCGGGCAGGAAACTGGAATGGGCTCACTACACTCCTCCAACAGCTTGCTGAACTTCCACCCCTGCTTCCTGAAGGGGCAACATTCAAAACATGGCTCATCAATGGGGGAAGGTATATTGAAGATACGCTCAATGTTCGGTTGGGAATGCTGCTTGCGGCCGCATGGATTATTTTTGAACCAAGGATCAACAAATCCGCGAAAAGTGAAGAACTGAATATCGCTTATTCAGCGCTTATGTTTTTTCTCCTGCTTTCCATTGGCATATTCGATGCCGGGGAGCGGTTCATTTATATGCAGTTCTGATATGAGTACAGGAAGAAAAATAGTATGTATACTGGTTACGCTTTCAGTTCTGCTGATGTTGTATTCCTTTTTTATGCGGGAAGGAATTATTCATAACCGGAATTACAAGCCGGGTTATATCCTTTCCAACCGAATTGACGCCGATATTGTTTACCTGGGCGCCTGTGAACCGGAGTGGGGCATATTACCCGATACCGTAAAACAATACGCAGGGTTTACCAATTTCATACTAGGCCAGTTCGGTGCTGATTACGCGGAAAATTTTCTGACCATGCGGTCTTATTTAACCCGTCAGAAAAATCCCAGGCTGGTTGTGATATATGCGACGCCTGAATCATTTGATGAATCCATCGCCAACGGATTCAATAGTTACAGGTTCGCGCATCTCGTTCCGGATGATACCATAAGGAGCGTTGTCAGGGATTTTGATCCGGCTTATGCGCAATGGAGCCATCTTCCTTTTATGCGCTATGCCTGGTATTCGAGCCATACGTTTTTTAAAGGTGTCTTAGGGTGGGGAGATAGGATTACCGGGAAAAAGTTTACGCCCGATAACGCAGGGAGCGCGGTTTTCCCTATTCCTTTTGAACCAGGTAAAGATGCCGTTATCATACATGGTGCACCGGCAAAGGATTTTCAATGGAGCAACAGAAGGGCAAAGTATTTTTCGCAATTGATCAGTTTTCTACAAAAACAACATATTCCGGTACTGCTGTACGAATCGCCCCTTTGGGAAAAAGGCGACAGCCTTCGGCATAACCGGAATGAAATTTTGGCGAAAATTGATTCTATAGCAGCGGTTTATCAGGTTCCTTTCAAAAAATTCGAAAACAAAGCGATCAGTTCAGATAGTACCAATTTCTTTACCATCACCAACCTGAGCAACAAAGCCACGGGATGGTTCAGCAAAGAACTGGGCGTTTATATGAGGGACAGTTTACAGTATCTTTACCCCGACGAATTCAAATAACAAGTGTATGAGCAAGGAAAATTACGACGCACAGGAAAAGAATGAAAAAGAAACCGGAGTCCAGAGCCAGTACAAAACCTGGTTCCTGGATTACGCCTCTTATGTTATTCTTGAACGGGCCGTTCCGGCGATTGAGGACGGACTGAAGCCCGTTCAACGCAGGATACTCCACGCCATGAAGGAAATGGATGACGGACGCTACAATAAAGTGGCCAACATCATCGGCCAAAGTATGCAGTACCACCCGCACGGGGATGCGTCGATCGGGGATGCCCTTGTGAATATGGGACAAAAAGATTTGCTGATTGATACCCAGGGCAACTGGGGGGATGTGCGTACAGGAGATGATGCGGCAGCCGCAAGGTATATTGAGGCACGCCTGAGTAAATTCGCGCTGGATGTGGTTTTCAACAATAAAACCACGGAATGGCAACTGAGTTACGATGGCCGGAAGAACGAACCGGTAACTCTACCGGTGAAGTTTCCATTATTGCTCGCCCAGGGAGCGGATGGCATTGCCGTGGGGTTGTCGACAAAAATCCTGCCCCACAACTTCTGTGAAATCATTGAAGCCGCCATCAAACACCTCCGGGGTAAAAAATTTGATTTGTATCCTGATTTTCTTACCGGTGGGATGGTTGATGTAACAAATTACAACGACGGCAAACGCGGTGGAAAAGTACGCGTGCGCGCCAACATCGAAGAGCTGGATAAAAAAACGCTGATCATCCGCAATGTGCCCTTCGGCGTAACCACTTCCTCCCTCATTGATTCTATCCTGAAAGCAAACGACCAGGGTAAAATCAAGATCAAAAAAGTGACCGATAATACCGCCGCCGATGTGGAAATTATGGTGGACCTCGCACCGGGGATTTCTCCTGACATTACCATTGACGCGCTGTACGCCTTTACCGATTGCGAAGTGAGCATCTCGCCCAATGCCTGCGTGATCGTGGACAATAAACCCAGGTTCCTCGGTGCCCACGACCTGCTCACGCATTCCGCCGATCAAACCAAAGACCTGCTGAAAAAAGAACTGGAGATCAAACTGGGTGAACTGCAGGAGAAATGGCATTATACCTCGCTGGAGAAAATATTCTTCGAAGAGAAAATCTATAAGGAACTCGAAAAGAAACACGAGACCTGGGATAAAGTGATCGAAGCCATCAACAAAGCATTTGACCCCTTTAAAAAGAAACTGAAGAGGGCCATCTCCAGGGAAGATATCGTTAAGCTCACCGAAAAGCCCGTTCGAAGGATTTACCGGCTCGATATCGATGAACTCAACGAACAGATCAAAGGACTGGAAGCTGATATCAAACAGGTGGAACATGACCTGGAACACCTGACCGACTTTACCATCGCCTACTTCGAGAACCTCCTCAAAAAATATGGTAAAGGACGCGAGCGGAAAACGGAAATCAAACTTTTTGAAGCCATCCAGGCCAAACAGGTGGCTATCGCCAACACCAAACTGTATGTGAACCGTGCCGATGGATTCATTGGTTCCGGGTTGAAAAAAGATGAATTCATCACCGATTGCTCCGACCTCGATGATATCATCGCCTTCACCAAATCTGGAAAAATGAAAGTGGTGAAAATGGCCGATAAGGTCTTCATCGGGAAAGACATCATCCACATCGCCGTGTTCCAGAAGAACGATGAACGTACCACCTACAATATGATTTACGCGGATGGAAAAAGCGGCATCAGCTACGGAAAAAGGTTCAACGTAACCGGCGTTACACGAGATAAGGAATATGATCTCACAAAAGGCGATCCCAAATCAAAAGTGTTGTACTTCTCCGTGAACCCCAATGGTGAAGCGGAAGTGGTGAAGGTATTGTTAAGTCCCAATTGCAGCGCCCGCATCAAAGAACTTGACTTTTACTTTGAAACACTTGAAATCAAGGGCAGGTCGGTATTGGGAAATCAGGTCACCAAATATCCCATCAAAAGTGTGAAGTTCAAAGAAGCCGGTAAATCCACGCTCAGCGCCCGGAAACTCTGGTTCGACGATCAGTTCGGCAGGCTGAATACCGAGGAGAAAGGAAACTATCTCGGCAGTTTCGATCCGGAAGATAAAATACTGGTGGTATACAACGACGGTACCTACGAGATTACTGACCAGGAACTGACGCAGCGCTTCGACGCGGATAAGGTAATGCTGATCCAGCAATTCAACAATTCGCGCATACTCACGGCAATCTATTATGATGCCGCGAAACTTCAGTTCAATATCAAAAGGTTTAAAATTGAGACCGGCACCATGAAAACAAGGTTCCTGTTCATCAAGGAAGGGGAGGGGAACTACCTCGCTTCCATCACCACCGATGAACAGCCGGTACTGCTGCTGAAAACGGGTAAAAAATCAGCCCCTGATATCCAGAAAATCAAGATCGCGGATTTCGTGGAAGTGATGGGCTGGAAAGCCGTGGGCAACAAACTCGTGGACAAAAAAGCCGTCGATTTTGAATGGGAAAAAAAGGCCGGTAAGGACGACGGGCAGCCTGAATTATTTGAATAATTTATTAAATTCGCCATCCTGAAGCGGGATGTAGCGCAGCCCGGTAGCGCGCTTCGTTCGGGACGAAGAGGCCGCTGGTTCGAATCCAGTCATCCCGACAGCATTCAGCTCAAAGGATTGCAAAAGGCTCGTGAAACGCAATGTTCACGGGCCTTTTGTCTTTTCAGGAGGTCAATTGATATCAAAAGGTTTCAATGTTTTTGGCGCACATTAGGTGAATCGTTTGGTGAATTATCTTAGCGATTCACCAAAACCTGGTAACAAGCTGTAAAACAAGGTATTGAGCTGTCAAAGTATGTATGGATTGAGTGAATTTCCATTCACTTTTCGTGCGATGTGAAGTGAATCGTGAGCGAGGATTAATAACACGTCAATTTCTGGATTTGACTTTTTTGTAAGAACTGCACCGCTGAAGGTTTACGATCGTTGCACAAATATCGACCGATGAAGTACATGGAAAGCCTAAAGAAAATGGTGAACTGGGCAGTAAAAAACGGATGGTTGGAGAAAAGTTCATTCGACGCTTTCAAGCTCCAGAGTAAAGACTGAACCTCCTGTTTATGTGTCCATCTTGAAACATTAGCGCTACTGGAAGTCTATCTTCACGCTGACTTACCCCGAAAAAATGGGCGCATATTATACGCTTAAAAATCTCCCTTATTTCTTTAAAACCATACCATCCTTAATGATGATCTTCTCAGAGAGAAAGTTCTTTTCGTTGTCGAATGGGCTTTTATCCCAGATGAGCAGGTTGGCTCTTTTCCCTTTTTCAATTGAACCGCATTGTTTGTCTAATCCTAAAGCCGTAGCTCCGTTTATGGTAGAAATCTGCAGGATATCCCGTATTGAGAAGCCATATTCAGCCAAAAGAAGTTGTTCGGAAACAATTGCTTTTCCTCCATTGGGCCAATCTGTTCCAATCCTTAGCTTTATTCCCTTATCAAATAACTGCTTCATGTAGCCCATAAACAGTCTGAAGTTTTCTTTACACCGTTCCAGCTGCAATAACGACAACGAGGTGTCAACATTAGCAGTGAAATAGGTCCATCCGAAGGGCTCGGCCATCAGGTGAATCGATGTAGAGAAAGTGGCTTTATGTTTTGAAAGATTTTCAATCAAAGAATCAAGCACCGCCGGGTTTCTGTCGTGCATGAAACGGAACATTTCCAATCGCTCCAACTGGCCATTTTTTGCCGCGCCAGGCGCATAGTGTTTCTGCATTTCCAACCTAAAATCTTTATCGTGCTTTTGAACATGAAAAACGCTGTTCACTAAAGTCAAGATATGCTCATAGTTTGCTAAACCAATATCTAACGCTGAATCAATAAACATGACATTCTGATCCATGTGCCCGTAGACATGCATCCCCAAACTATCAGCAGTATGAAATGCTGCTTCGAATTCTGGTCTTCTGAGTTTCCAGTAAAGTTTGATATGCCTTATACCTAAGTTATAATATTCTATGACTTTCTGTCTTGCCGCATCAGGAGTATTTACGACAACGTGATTAATGTAAGGCTTTCGTCCCCCATCGGAAACCAATGCGCCGCCAACTGTATAAATATCGAGGGCGCTTTTTCGCTGATCGGCTCCCCATTTCAGTATAGGCGGTAACCAGGTTTCCGGCTGTCCCATTATCATTGCTGTTGTGACGCCGTAAGGCAGGTAGGTCTCAGATATCCGATTCCTGTACTCCTCTAAAGAGTCCTTGGGGAGATATTCCGGCAGCGGACCATAGGTCCGGAAGACATCAGTCGCATGGATGTGCGTGTCGATAAAACCTAGGGTAAGAAGCTTCCCTTCGGCATTTATGATTTTTGCTCCATCATAATGTTTCTGACGACCTGTTACTTTTGTAATGATTCCATCTTTAATGCAAATCGTTCTGTTTAATGAAACTGTACCTTTTCGCGAGTCAAAAACATTTGCATTCCTGATGACAATATCATACGCCCCTTTCTGTCCGAAGACAGTAAGTGCGTTCAGGGAAAGTAAGGCCAGGGCTATAAGTTTTATCATTGAATGTTCTATTTGATATATAAGACAACGGGTGGTTTCCTTGAAAGACAATAGTCTGTAATCGCTTTGTTTGCAAGTAAATTTATGCTAAAACTGAATTTTTCAAGTGCAGTCTATCCAAGACTATTTTCAAGCTGTATTTCCTTTCTTAAAACTTGTCTTGATTAGCATAATGAAGTCAGTAGTTGCTAAATCGCAGTAACTCTATTGCTCTTGGGTGGTGAAATACTTGCCGGAGTTGAAGAAAATGTATTCGAAGAAAGGGTGTTCGATGGAGATAACGAGTGTGCATCCTGGTTTTAGTGCCCGGTGAAACTCGCGGATGGTAAAGTTCCAGTCCTAAATATGGGGGTTGCTGGCAGTGGTACAATTTGGAAACGCTGTCGCCAAAAGATCATCGTTGATCACTCCCTGAGTTTAATTATACCAGTCTTGTATAGGTCCAACGCTTTTTGAAAGATTTCCTCAATTGTCTTTATGGGTAAATCTTTATTTGGATTGATTCGTAAAATCTTCATTCTCGAACGGCTGCCTTTTTCCAACGCAGGGTGCTCAAGATACTTACCTTCTACCATGAGTATATATGGTTCGTCCGTTTTTTTATCCGTCCACAAATAGCAAAACATTTTTTTCTTATAGCAGAAGCAGGGCATCCCCCATTTCCGCGTTTCAGTAATGTTTGGCGCCAGAGTAAGAATAATTTCCCGTAATGCAAGCAGGCAACTCTTATTTGGCTCTTCTTTGCTCAGGTAAAAATTGTGAAGTTCTTCCAGCACTTGTTTAATTATTCAATATTTTGGAACTGAATATTTCAGAAAAGTATAAAGAGTTGCTGAAATATCAAAAAACGCGTTGAAAGCATAATACTTTGTCTGCTTGAAAATCTCCAATAAGAAGGTTAAATGAAAAGACTACTGAAAGTTTCATTTGTTTTGATGTTGATTGGTTTGCCTGTTCTTCTTTACCAGCAATCCAGACGGTTTTACTGCCTCAAGGAGGGGAGATGCGTAACAGTATGGAAGCGCATTGGGGGTGTTTGTTATATTGTGCGATTTTCAGATGTTAATGCCGGCGTGGAGTTGATGAGCATTAATATTAAAGAAGGTTATGCCGAAGACTGGTTTGGCAAAAAATTATAAATAACTTATATGGCGCATTAGTATGTTCCGTTTTTTGTTAGATATATCTTATAGGTTTGTTATTGGATTTAAAAAACATAACAACAAGAGGTTGATTCGCCGCGCCTTGAATGGGGTGCTTATGCTAACGTTTTTATTTTTAGCCGCTGTTTATACTGCTTTCTATTTATTGATGGTCAGGGCTGGAATATTGGCTTTTTCGATAAGGATATATTGGACGCCTTATTTTGCCGCCATAATTTCCGCCTGGTTATTTGTGCGGTTCCATATCAGTCAGGGCATAAGCGCACTGTTAAGGAGGGCGGCCGTTCGAAAGGCTTCGGGATTCAGGGATATCTTGTACTTTGCTCTCATTTGGTTGGGGGCTATGTTACTCTTGTTTGCGACTCAATATTTCCTGAGACCACGTTGAGCAGTTGGTTCAATGTTTTTTTCTTCAAACTCTTTTAATCATTCTTACCAGAATTGCGGCGCGTGGCGTATCCGGTCAGGACTGGCTGATGCAGAAATGCTAAAATTCAGTAGAATCATGGGAATACAAATAATGATTCATATATTGATACCCGTTACTAATTTCACCTTATCCTTATATGAATCAGATGTTCAGTATATTAACCAGGAATTGCCCCTTTAAAACGAAGTACTCCAAAATCAGAACTTGCCAACTCATTGCATCGCTGGTTATCTCTACACTTTCTATGCAAGCTTCTGCGCTTGCTGGTAGCGGGAAGCAGCCTTCTGCAAAACTGGAAGGCAACTGGTTTCTTCTATCGAATACTACTGAATGGAAATTGGGTTTATATAGCAAGGTTGGGTATTTCGATGGGGAATTCGGGGTGTTCAAGGTTACGGAAGAAAAGCAGCAAACACTTACATTAAATTTTCATGTCAACAGTAAGGTATATGCGCTCGCGGTTACCTTCACAAACGATTCAACCATTACAGTAGTTACGCAGGGGCGTAAACTGGTACTTACCAACCGGCGTACGCCACATTCATCTGCCGTTGCTGAACTCTGGGATAACCTGAAAACACGGGCGGATGATACAGTACGGTTAGCCGGGTATATTGATAGAAAGGTAAGGGGCAGTCAGCAACAGATGGAGGTGGTTTTTGCCAACTCCCTTTTGGGTAAAACAACAACCAAAGTGGCGCGCATTAGCGCTGATGGAACATTTGCCGTCAGTTTTCCTGTTACCATACCGGATACCGAAGCGTTTATCAGGTACAATTCAAGATTTGAACACTTTGTAGTAGGCCCCGGCGATACGGTTACCATTAGTATTTGGGCAACTGGTGAGAAAGCAGAACAGGATGGCGGAACAGTAGCGTTTGGCGGCACGCTGGGACCTTTGAATAACGAGTTCAACGCGGCCTATAAACATCTGCACAGTGTTGATGATGATACACTGCATAAGCGCATGGTTACAACTGCAAATCAGGAGGAATACAGGGGGTACGTGCTGGACAGAAAGAAGATGGAAGACGCGGTCCTTTCAGCCTATGCACAAAAATACACCATGAGCCGTCCGGTGAACGCCATTCTTTCAAGAATGACGCATTACAAAGTGCCAAACGAGTTGCTGAGGTACGGCGTACTGCGGAACCCTCGTAACCCTGAACCGATTGTGCCGGAAACCCTTCAGTTGATTTATTCCTTTGCCACCAACGATTCAGTGGCCTATTTAGGCGGTTACCAGTACCGCGGATTTATCCACGAAATTACCAGTTTGCTGGTGCGTCCTTTTTTTGCAGCGCCCCATCTCAGGGACAGTATCTGGACGGCAGATTTTTCCTTCACCGACGCGCTGCATTACTTTAAAAAATACGACCGCTCTTTATCGGATTCGGATATCTTGATGTTGGATGCGGTGGCGGATTGGGCGCCGTATGTAAAGAAAACACCAGGCGGATTTTCGGTGAATTTACCATTGAATGATACCCTTGCTCAGCAGCAGTTGGAACAAAGGGTTGCTTATATGCAAAAGCTAAGGAATTTTAGTACCTACTTGCTATTCTACTGCTTTTCGCTCGAGTTTGATTACAGGTTCAAAGAGATCGCTGCTTTGTATCCCAAAAGCTATTTCAGAGACTGCCTTATAGGGCATTTTTTGAGTGGCCAGGTTTTCCTTACGAACGTGTTGTTTCTTGATGACCAATTACTGGCTTATCTCCGATCCCTTGTTTACGATCCTGAAAATTTTATGGTTATTGAAAGGGAAAGCAAACTGCACGAAAAGGAATTACGCTCTGATTTGGTTGAAGACCTTTTGGCGGCTCCGCCGGATGAAAACACTGTTCTGAACAGAATCGCCAGGCGGCACAAGGGGAAGGTGGTGTATGTTGATCTGTGGGCTACATGGTGCGCACCTTGTATCAATCAGTTTCCCCATACCATGGCGTTACGGCGGGAATTGCAGGGCAGGGACATTGTTTTCGCTTATTTGTGTGCAGATTCTACGCCAGAGGAATGGAAGGCAGTAAGAAAAAAATACCAGTTAGAAGGCGATCATTATCTGCTTACCCGTGATGAGGTACTCCGTTTGATGGAAAGATATAACTTCAATGGATACCCGCGCTATATGATTATTAACAGGAACGGTGGGCTGGAATCCGCCAACGCACCCCGACCAGAAATGAAAGATGGGCTGATTAACCAATTTGAAAGCCTTCTGGATTAAATTGGCTGCCCGAACCTTAGACAAGTTAATTCTTACGCAATCAAATTTATGCTTGCTTGAAAAATGAATATCGTGTTTGCCGACTTGCCTGGCCGGTCTTTAGGGTTAAATATGCTTGTTATCTCTAATTACAAAAGCTTTCAATTCAGCTATTTTTCCATCACGAAATTTTAATACATCGCACGCTAAATAGTCAATCATCTCACCGTTTTCGTCTTTCAGACTAATGCTTCCCATTTGTGTAACATAATCACCTTCTTCTATCATCAGTTCCATATTGAATTTTGGAGGGGTTGCATATGCTTCTGCCATATATTGCCTAACCGCTTCCTTTCCCCTCAATGTCATATCTCCGACAAATATCCATGCTGTGTCTTCGGTGCAGTGCATTAAAAAACCTTCGTTGTCGCCTTCTTTTAAAGATGCGTTTGCCTTTTCTAAAATCGCTTTGTTGTTTTTCATTGCTCCGTGCTTTTATTTAGGAAAACGATGCTGTATTTTAATACGGGCTCCAGCGCCTTTGAATGGCTGACAGATAAAAGCACCTGTGTCCGATTAGCGTAGATACTGTGCTTAAGGTGTGCTATCCTGTTTAATCCTGGAGTAAAAAAGCAATGGTTTCAGAAGCACTGCTTATTTCGGTTTAATATATTCCAGCGCCTCAGGACCTCTTGATAAAGAGAGGATAACGCCAATAATTCCCGCCAATATAACGACCACTAAATAGAAAGCGATCGTTAAGCCCAATGTACCCAATACCCTTAGTATAATTGATTTTAAGGGCTTTTCCCTGTAAAACGCTCTGAAGAACCAAAACAGGATCGGCGGAACCATCAAAATGGAGAGCTGGGTCATCTTAAAGAAAACACCGGGAGCATCCTTGAAAAAGAACATGATCGGGTAAACCAAAATAATACTCGCCAGGGTGTAAAATGATAAGATGTAAGCGTTCATGACCACATGCTCATAGTAATTATGCCCCCACTTCCTGAACGCGATTTTTGTAATCAGGGCGAACATTGGAATGTAAAGCAGCATGAGTATTGAACTGTAACTCGACATGAACGTCATCATATCCGCCATCAATTTGGAATTCATGTGTTGTTGCGCGAAATAGGTACTCAACACTTCTTTGAAGTTCAAGACTTTGAAAGAAACAAAAGCGGAGATACCACTCAATACAAAAACCATCAGGATGGGCTTGTAGTGATTTACCCTGTTGCCCTCTATAAATTCCCGGGCTGTTTTACCCGGGTTTTTCAGCGTACTTTTTACAGAATAAAGTAATCCTTTGTTGGTATGGAAAATGGTGTACTGCAGTTCGTCCCAGATGTATTTCCTGTCAATTCTTTTGTATTTTTTCTGCCCGCATTTGCCACAAAAATTTTCCGTTACCTGGCTGGCACAGTTTAGACAAGTTTCCGCCATTTTAGTTGGTATTACTGGATTTGAATTCTTTTTTTACAACCAGGTAGTTTTTCGTGTTCATCCAACAGCGCGGGAAAAACAGGAACTGTTTACCAAATTCCAGAGCGGTTAATTCCGACATTTCTTTTGTGTGCATTTGTTTAAGGACTTTATTCTTTTTTGTCTGAGTTTTAAAAGTAAAATTTTTTTAGCTATTCCCGAAGAACCATGCGTTATTCCGGTTTTTTGGGGGATAATGACAGATACAAAGCCTCAATGTTGCTGTATCATTTTTAAAACAAGCTTGATTTCTTTAATGGTTGCTGCGCAGAGATCTGTTATGTTTTCCGGTTTTTGCGCTCCCATGCGCTCTAAATCACCCGCCAGTTGCGCGAGGTGGTTCATGCCGGTGGAGGACGCCGTTCCGTAAAGTTTATGCCCGATTTCCTTCGCGCTTTCAACGTTGGGGTAAGCTGCTAAATGTTCAATGGCGCGTAAAGATTTTTCCAACTCACGTTTTGCCGCATCCAGTGTTTCCGCCAGCGCAACCGGGTCGTCCCCGATGTAAGAATGGAGCATTTGAGGGTCAAAATGCTGTTCAGCGGAAGGAGTATCCGCGGTTTCAATTTCCGGGCCCTCCTGGTGGTACAACCATTTGTTGACCACACTGGCGATGGTATCGGCGATAATGGGTTTTACCAGGAAATCGTTCATGCCTGCGGCCAGACATTTTTCTTTTTCCCCTTTAACGTTACCGGCCGTTAGTGCGATGATGGGTACGAGGTTGCCATATTCCAGGTTCCGGATCTGCGCGGTGGCATCATACCCGTTCATCACGGGCATCTGCACATCCATAAGTATAAGATCAGGTAATTTGTTCCTGCAGATGGCCACGGCCTGCGCCCCATCAGTAGCTTCCAGAATGGTGGCTGAAGGCGCGATGCCGCGTATAATTGTTCTGGCCAGAAGCATGTTCACGGAATTGTCTTCCGCAATCAGAATGGCGCCGCTTACGCCGGTGTGTGCCATTTCTTTTTCAGGTGCCGCTGCCTGGGTGTTTTCGTTTGTCCGTAACCGGGAAAGCATACCGTAGAGGTCTTGTAGTTTAATGGGCTTAATCAACTTTTTTCTGATGTCCAGCTCTTTGCACCATTGGTGGATACTTTCATCGTCTGAAGAGCTGTGCAACAAGGTGATGGGGAGTTCATCGAATGTGGGGAAGAAACTTTCTCTGATTTTACGCACTGTTTCCAGGCCATCCATATAAGGCATGTGGTAATCCATGAGTATTACGTCGAACTGTTGTCCTTTGGCGAGCAGTTGGAGCGCTTCAAATCCATTGGAGGCCTCGGTTACTTTCATTTGTTTGAGCGCGAGCATCCGGGAAACGATCAGGCGGTTGTGTTCGTTGTCGTCCACCACCAATACATTCCTGATGTTTTCGATGCCTGTCCATTCAATGGATTCGCCCTGTTCGGCCCTGAAAAGGATGTCGAAGAAGAACGTGCTTCCCTTTCCGGGTTTGCTTTCCAGTTGCAGTCTGCTGTTCATCAGCGCAAGCAACTTGTTGGCGATGGTGAGGCCGAGTCCTGTTCCGCCATATCTTTTGGTGGTGGAACTGTCTTCCTGGGTGAACGCGTCGAATATTTTGTGCTGTCTGTCGGGTTTGATGCCTATCCCGGTGTCCCGGACGGCGAAGCGGATGGTACGTTCGTTGTTGTTGCCACCCATGTCCATGATCTTCAGTTCTATTTCTCCTTTTTCCGTGAATTTGGCCGCGTTGCTGAGCAGGTTCACCAGTACCTGTTTCAGGCGGATGGCATCGGCGTAAATGAACCTTGGCAGATCGGTTCCGATGTTGAGGAGCATTTCAAGGCCTTTGTACTGCACCTGGTAGGTGATGATGTCGCTGGCCTGGCCGCACAGTTCGTAGAGATCGCATTTTTCGATGTCCAGTTCAAGGCGGCCGGCTTCTATCTTGGAGAAATCGAGGATATCGTTGATGGTACTGAGGAGCGCGTTACCCGATTGGTTGATGATGGAAACATATTGCCGCTGGGTTTCACTGAGCGGGGTTTTTAACACCAGGTCGGTGAAGCCGATCACCCCATTGAGCGGCGTTCTGATTTCGTGGCTCATGTTGGCCAGGAATTCTGATTTGGCTACGTTCGCCTGTTCCGCCTGCTCTTTGGCAAGCTTGAGTTCTTCCCGCTGTTTGACCATGGCGGTGATGTTCTGGGTGAACAGCATCATACCGCCCACTTTGCCATCATGGGTGTACCAGGGACGCATTTCCCAGGTTACATACTGGTCCTCGGTGTCAGCTTTCAGCCGGTACACATCTTCTTCTTTTCTTTCCACCGCCCCTGCCAATATCCTTTGGTGCCTGTCTTTCCGGTCTTGTGAGAGGTCCGGGAAAACTTCATAGTAAGACATCCCCACTACTTCTTTTCCAGCCAGGTGATAATCTTCCTTCCACCTTTTACTTACCGCGATAAGTGTCATGTTTTCATCCACCATGGCCACTGCCGCCGGGGTATGTTCCACAAAGGAGGCGAGCCGGCTTTTTTCGTTGATCAGCGCATTTTGAATGATCCTCTTATCCGTGATGTCGATGGCCACGCCGAGGTAACCGGTGATCTCACCGTCATGGTCGCGGATAGCGGTAGCCACAAGAGACACGGTTCTTCTTTCACCATTTTTCCTGATATAGGTCCAATCCCTGTTTTCAGATCCCTGGTCCTTGGCAACAGTAACAAAAACGCTCAGGCCTTCCACCGGCTGCCCCAGTTTTTCGGTGAGTTCGCGGCCGCGCTGCAGCACTTCAGCAGGATCGTGGAAGATAGCGGGAGTGTGGATGCCTACCATTTCTTCACTGGTGTACCCGAGCATGTTTTCGGCTCCGGTGTTGAACACGGTGATCAGTCCGTTCGGATCGGTGGCGATGATGCTTACTTCTGAAGCGGCGTTCAACAAATCGTTGAGTTGTTTTTGAGAACGGCGTATTTCCAGGTCAGCACGTTTCGCGGAATCGATATCCTGGAAGGTACCGTACAGCCTTTTGCAAACGCCCTGTTCCATTTCCACCCGTCCCATCGCCCTTACCCAGATGTCTTTCCCTTTCGCGTCGGTCAGTTGCAGCTCCATATCCCAGGGTGTTCCGTCCCGCATGGCCTTCACCACCGCGGCGGAAATGCGCGTCCTGCTTTCCCCTTCTTTATAAAAATTGATGGCGGTGCTAAGATCGGGTTCATAGTCATCCGGAACGGCGTGGATTTCTTTTGTGACCTTAGACCAGATCGGTTTCTGTTGTACCAGGTCAATTTCCCATCCACCCACACGGGCCACTTCACTGGTTTGTTCCAGCATCAGCCGGGTTACGCGCAGGCTTTCTTCCAAAGCGGCCCGCTCAGTGATGTCCACCGCATTGCCTATAACATATGGCGCTGCACCGTGGCCCCATTCCAGTATATTATTGAACAGCCATATTTTGGGAGTGCCGTTTTTGTGCAGGGTGATCATCTGGCCACTGGCGTATCCTGATCGTTTTATTTCCTCCAGGTAGGCGTGAACGTTAGGGTGCCTTTCCGCCGGGATAATATCGAATAGGGTATATGGCAGGATTTCTTCAGGCGTATAACCCAGGATGCGGGCGCCAGCTGTATTGACGGAAAGAAAACGGCCTTCCAGGTCGTGTGTACACATCAACCCCTGGGAGTTTTCGAAAAATGCGCGCAATTTTCCTTCGCTTTCAGCCAGTTTCGCTGCCCTTTCTTTTTCCTGGGTAATGTCTCTCGCAATGGCGAACAGGTAGCCGGTTTCCGGCTCGGGAGTGGCCACCCACTGCAGCCAGCGGTATTCCCCGTCTTCACGCCGGAACCGGTGCTGAAAATTCACCGTGGGTTCTCCGGCCGCCAGTTTAACGAGCTCCGCCTGTGTAGCGTTCAGGTCGTTCGGGTGTACGAGTTCAAAAAAAGAGGTGTTCAGCAAAGTCCTTTCATCCCAGCCCAATATCACCGTAAACGCGGGGTTCACTCTTTTAAAGAAACCATCGGTTCCGGCAATGCACAACAGGTCGTTGGAAAGGCGGAACAACATTTCGAAGTGCCTGAATTCTTCTTTCTGCCGACGTTCCACAATCAGGTCCATTACTTCTTCCGCCAGGAGTTTCAACGCTTCTTTCTGATCGGGCCGCAGGTGACCGGGTTCAGGCCCCAATACACATAAGGTGCCCAGCGCATAACCGTTCGGATCAATAAGGGGCTGACCCGCGTAGAACCTGATGCCAGGTTCATTCAACACCATCTCATTGCTGCTGAAGCGGTCATCCGTACGCGCGTCCGGCACCTCCATGATATGGTGGTCGAGGATGGCGTACTGGCAAAAAGCCACTTCCCGCGACGTTTCTTTCACATCAAGTCCGGTACCCGATTTAATCCATTGCCGTTTTTCATCTATCAATGATACCAAGGAAATGGGCGTACCACAGACCAGTGCCGCCAGCCGGGTGATGCGGTCGAAAGACGCTTCCGGAAGCGTATCCAGTATTTTGTATCCGCGTAAGGCCCGGACGCGTTCGGCTTCATGCATAGTTGGCTTATATTGATTCGCACTGTTCAAGCGCTACGAATATAAAAATTTATAGCTGCCGAAAATCAGGCTTCCTCCGGTTCCTGTTTTACCAGTTCGCGGATCATCCCATTAAAAATGAAGTAGTGAAAAGGGAGTACACTGTACCAGTATAACCTGCCGAGCAAACCCTTCGGCCTGAACGTGGCGGTTTGGAACAGGTAGTATCTTTTTTCTTTTTCCATGATCTGAAACTCCAGCCAGGCTTCTCCCGGGAGTTTCATTTCTGCATACAGCAGCAGCCTGCGATTGATTTTATCGGCAATGATAACGCGCCAGAAATCGAGCGCATCGCCCCGCTCAATCTGTAATGCGCTGGTGCGTCCCCGGCGCAGTCCTACGCCACCAAAAGCTTTGTCGATGAAACCACGCAGCTTCCAGAGGCTGTTGCCGTAATACCAGCCCTGTTCGCCGCCGATGCGCCATATCTTACCCAGCACTTGGTCGGGGTCGCCGCTGATCTCGCGGTGGCGGGTATCTTTAAAACACCCGAAAACCGGCACCTCAATGTTGTTGATGATGACGGGGCTTGTATTAAAGGCGCTGAACGCATCCTTCCAACTGCTGATCACCTCGTTTTGTTCAATCTTCTGAAACGCCATTTCCACTGCCTGTTTGTAAGAAAGCAACGCAATACCCAGGCGCTCCGCCAGGTTATTGGGGCGGCAGGTTACATCTACCTTCATGCTGTTCACGAGGTTCACGGCAAGCGGGTAGGAGGTGGAGGTGACGAAATAGAGCCAGTAGCTGGAGAGGCGCGGTGTCATTACCGGCAACGTGAAAATATGGCGCTTCAGTCCGCGCACTTCGGCGAATTGCTCCAGCATTTGCTTGTACGTGAGTATTTCCGGGCCACCGATATCGTAATCTTTGTTGAATGATTCGCTGTCCATGATTACGCCGGTGAGGAAGGCGATCGCGTTCCGGATGGCCAGGGGCTGGCATTTCGTGCGGAGCCATTTTGGGGTAATCATCACCGGTAACTTCTCCACCAGGTCGCGGATGATTTCGAAGGAGGAGCTGCCGGAACCTACAATAATACCGGCACGCAATACGGTTACCGGGATCCGGCCCGAACGCAGGATGTTTTCTACCGCGAAACGGGAAGAAAGGTGCTTCGACAACTGATCCGCGTTTACGATGCCGCTCAGGTAAATCACCTGTTTGCATTGCGTGCCTTCCACAAGTTCCAAGAAAGCCTTGGCCGCGCGTTGTTCGGCCGCCTCAAAATCAGCGCCTTCCCGCATGGAATGCACTAGGTAGAAAGCCACATCAATATCGGCAGGGAATTTCAGGGGGGAAATATCACCGGAAAAATCCACTTCCAGCACCTGAATTTCGCCGCCGTTATAACCGGCTTCGAACCTTTGCCTGCTGCGCACGCAACAGGTAAGGCGGTACTGCTGTTCCAGCAATACGGGGATGAGTCTTTGCCCGATGTAGCCATTGGAGCCGGTAACAAGAATGTGCATACGACCTGTTTACTTAGTGTATAACCGTTCAGTGCCGGAAATGTTAGGCTGTGCGGCCATGATTTTAAGCCCCGGCCCGTTTGCTATACCCGTATTCTTTTTTATCGCACTTGTTCCAGAAGCTGAAAAAGGAGGGGAAATAACCGGTGGTTTTGGGGAATAGCCAGTCTCGGGGATGCACCGTGCCGTTGTAATGCCGGGTGGTGGGGTGTTCTTTGTACTGAAATCCCCTTACATTGCCCATCTTGCCTAAGGCGTTAAATTCCCCGCTGAATACCTTGATGCCTTCAATATTTTTCGCCAGTTCCAATATAAATTCCATGGTTTTCGCGCTTACCGGGTAGCGCTCGAAAAAAGACGGTTCCAGCAATAATATCCGGTTGGCGGGTTCCGCTGTTCCCCAGGCGGGATCGAGGTTGTAAAAGTTATAGATATAGGTGGGAAGTTCATGGTTGAGTAGTACGCCCGGCGTTTCGGGCAGTACGGTGGGCGGAAGCTGAAAATCTTCCGCAGCAGGTATATCTATGGACAGGTGATTCAATTCCTCATAAGAAACATCCAGTAGTGTACCGTTTTGCATGGTACCGCAGTATTTATTAATGTTTTCCTGGTTGGCGAAATATTTTTTAGCACTGAAACTTCCGGCCACCCATTGCCAGCTCAGTGTATTGCTGGCGTGGTCGGCATCCAGCAGGTGGTAATACATCCAGCGGGCGGGCGTTTGCCAATGGCTGCCCGCGATATTGCAGGCAAGGGATGACACGTACATGCGCAGGTGGTTGTGCATATAGCCTGTTTCATACAATGCCTTTATGCCCTCGTCAAGGGCTGCGATCCCGGTGTTGGCCATTGTAATCATAAGCGGCATTCCATGGTTCCGCACAGCGGGTTGAGGTTGTCTGATATCGGTATCAATGTTGTCACCAAGTGCTATCCATACCTGCTGGAAGTAATCGCGCCAGGCAAGTTCTTTCAGCAGTATTTCAATTTCAGGAAAGCTACATCCGCGGGCGAGTAGTTTTTCGGCCACCAGCTTCGTGGAAATGACCCCACGGGAAATATAGGGCGATAACCGCGTTACTTTTCCGGAAAGATAATTCCTTGTTTTCCCGTAGGCCACCGGATCAATGGCGTCGAGGATTTTCAATATGTCGGTATAGTTGGTGGGGAAGTGGTCCATTGCTACGACAATCGTTTTTTGTTTAAGGCTTTGCATATGCCAGCCGGGCGATCCTGTTGGTGGTGTGGTAGCTGTCCAGCCCGCTGGTGGTGATGGTGCCCGCTTTTTCCAAGTCAATGAATCCGTCTTCTCCCACCACTTCATCGGGAACCAAGATGTGGATGATTTTACCGATGAGCAGGAACGTACCGTTCAATGTTATATCCATGCGCTGCACCAGTTCGCAGGCGAAACGGATCCGGCTTTCCTTTACGAAGGGCGCGTTAACGCCTGGTTCAAATTCTGGCGTCAGGCCCACCGCGTCAAATTCGCTTTGCCCGTGTTCATATTTCGCACTGGTTTGGTGCGCTTGTTGCACGAAATCTTCAGTGATGTGATTAATGGTATAATGCCTGGAATGCATAATGTTCCCAAGTGTATTTTCCGCTTCCGGGTTGGGCCGCACAATAATGCCGCACAACGCCGGATCGGCGCCGAGGTGAAACAGACTGCTGAAAACGGCCAGGTTATTATTGCCCCTGGCGCTTCGGGAACCAATAAGCGCGACACTTTTAAAGCCGCCCAGGGAGTTGATGAAATTGGCCCTGAACCTTCTTTCAAGCGCGATAAGTTCGTTGGAGGAAATGATCATTGTAGGTGAGGATGGTATGAATGAAGCGGAATGCCTTAGATACTTTATCTTTTTGAAATCTTATTTCCGGTGATTGTTCTTTGCATCGCCGATTTAAAGCGGGTAACTGATCCTGGCCTTTTGTGGAGGTGTTTGATGCTTATACCCTGGTGCACGCGTTTTCTCCACCGTTCAAAGGAACTGCGTTTCAATTCTTTCCGCATAAGCGCCACTACTTCCTTTTCCGGTAGTCCGAACTGGTGGTGAATGGCTTCAAATGGCGTTCTGTCTTCCCAGGCCATTTCTATGATCCTGTCTTTTTCTTCGATGGTAAGTTCAAGGTGCATAAAGTATCCCGGTTAAGCGGTTGAAATGCTTGCTGGATATTTAACCGGAAAGGGGACTTTTTGTTCACTGCTTTAATGCCTCTGCCATCTTCAGGGTATGTTCCAGCGCTTTTACATTGGTCCAATCGCCATGTCCCACAATCACGTACCTGGGTTGGCGGCATTTTTTCTGAACGTTCTTTATCGTGGTGGCATATTCTTTTCTATTGGCATCGCCGAGGTAGCCCAGGTCTTCATCTTCCACACTTTTTATCAGGCAGGCACCGTACAATATCTTTTGTTTTCCGAACCAGATGACAATATTGTCCGGCGTATGTCCCTCACCGGGATAATAGGTTTCGAAAGCATAGCTTCCGATGTTGAAAACGGTATCTTTTTTCAACAGGAATTCCGCTCTTTTGTGGCCGTATTTTCTACTGAGTTTATCTGTTTGTACGGTGGTATAGGTTTTAATGCCCTTTTTTTGATAGAATTCCAGTCCCCCGGAACGGTCATCGTGGAAATGGGTCGCAATACAATGCGTTACGTTTTTGCCGTGTTTACTCAGGATACTGTCCAGCAGCGGCTGAAACTGCGTAGTATCCCAGGGTGTATCGAACAGCACCACGCCTGCGGAGGTAACGAGGTACATGCCATTGGCCGGTACTTTTTCACCCTTATAGAGGTTGTAGGTGGTATAAATATGGAAGCTATCCGTAAGGCGCGTAATCTGGAGGCCGTTGCCGGTGGTTTGTGCCGTAACGTTAGCACTTATACTAACCAATGCAACTATGAGCAGAAGAATTTTATTCATTTTTAGAAAGATTGCCCCGAAGTTACCAATACGGCGCATTATGAAAAAGCCGCTGGCCTATTTGCGTTTAAATATCAGATCACGTTCTGAATACTTTATTAAACAACTTTCTCTTCTTTTTTAGCGGCCGCAACAGCGATGGGATTGCCAAACAGGTAGAAGAACCTCATTTTCCAGGAGCCCGCTTTTTTCACATCTTTCCAGATATCGGCGAATTCATGGAAATTAATATGGATGGGATTGGCCTTGTTTACGATATTGTGTGTTACGCCATATTCCACCTTTTCTTCCTCCCGCTGGTAAGTGCCGAAGAGCCTGTCCCAGATAATGAACGTGGGCGCATAATTCTTATTGATATATTTATCTTGCGATCCATGGTGCACGCGGTGGTTGGATGGTGTGGCGAATATGTATTCAATAACGGGATGCAGGCGCCCGATGTACTCGGTATGCACCCAGAACTGGAACAGGGTAGCCACCTGGTTCACCACGAAAAAAATGATGGGGTGAAAACCTGCCATGGCAACGGGGATGAAGAAAATCAGCTTCAGGTGCTGTACCCAGCTCAGCCTGAACGATACGGTAAGGTTATAGTGCTCTCCACTGTGGTGCACGATATGTGTGGCCCACCAGAACCGCTGTTCGTGGGAAATGCGGTGCGCCCAGTAGCTGCAGAAATCGTAGAAGACATAGCAGGGGAGAAAACTCCACCAACTGAATTGCATTCTCCAGGGCACCAGGTTGTACGCCCACACCACCAGCCACAACAGCCCCACCTTCAGCATCAGCGAAATCAGCACGTTGCCGATGCCCACCAATATGGAACCGAGGCTTTCTTTTTTATGGTAAAGCCCTTTCTTCCGGATATAGGAGAAATACCATTCGATTAAGACGAATAAAAACATCACCGGGGCTGCCCAGACAATGATTTCGGGCGCTTGTTTACTCAACGCGTCTAAATTAGATAAGTCAATTTCAGGGGCTCCAAAGAAACCTGCGTCCGGTCTTTTGTCCATACTGATCAAACATTTTTTATGCTACTATTTATTGGCTGCTTTCCGCTTTGCCATTCCGGTAATCGATGGTTACAACAACTATACCGGATATAGGTCTGCGAAAGTTGAAAATAATATATTTAGCGCACATTAACTGATTGTAAACTCTTACCGTTGCTATTGTATACCAATGCCGGAAGTAACAACTTTGCGGTTAAATGGACTTGTTTATGCTACTTTCACCCGATGAACCACTGATGATACTTGCCGAAATGCTGCAAGTTGAGGAGACGGCCACACCTGTTAAAGAGGTTTGCCACGACTACCACGAGCGTGGTTTTGATGTTTCTGATGAGTTAAGGCAGAAATAGTCGTAGAACAATACCGTGTGTTGGTACGGTTTTTTCACCGCCGTATCCAAAATTATGCAGGTACTTCAACACAAAACCGCCCTTATTACCGGCTCCGATTCCGGCATCGGCCGCGCCATCGCACTTGAATTCGCCCGCAACGGCGCGAAAGTTATCTTCACCTACCATTCCGACAACGAAGGCGCGGAAGCCGCGGCAGAAGAAGCCACTGCGGCCGGTGCTGAAACCCTGGTATTAAAGTTGGACGTGAGCGATGAAACATCGGTACAGCAGGCATTCGATCTTATTCAGGAAAAATTCGGCGGACTAGATATACTCGTGAACAATGCAGGGGTGAATGGTTCCGGCATCCCCGTGGCGGAGATGGATACCGAAGTGTTTGATAAAACCATCAGAACAAATCTATACGGTACTTTCTTTTGTTCGCGCGCATTCGTACGTCAACGCCTGGCTGCCGGTAAACCGGGAAAGATCATCAACATATCTTCGGTGCACGAATCCATCGCTTCCCCCGGAAATTCCGATTACAACGCCTCAAAAGCCGGTATCCGGAACTTCTCCCGCTGCCTTGCGCTGGAAGTGGCGGATAAAGGCATCCAGGTAAACAACATCGCGCCAGGCATGATACTCACCCCCATGAACCAGGAAGCCATGGACGATGCTTCCGTTCGAAAGGAAAAAGAGCAGCATATTCCAATGAAGCGTGCCGGTAAGCCGGAAGAAATCGCCAAATTAGCGCTGTTCCTAGCCAGCAGCGACAGTGATTATTCCACCGGTTCCACTTTTTACATGGATGGCGGACTCACGAAAAATCTTGGACAGGGCGCCTGAATACATCTACGGGTAAATGTTTCCGCAATGGATGTATAGCATGGGCTGGCACGGTTTTGTTGCTTATATGCTAAACTACGCATATGACAGACAAGAAAAACAAAGAACAAGACGAATCCGCCTTCAAGCCAGATCCCGAAACATTGCACACCACGGATCCTCAGGAGAAGATGAAAGGGCCACTTTCATCCCTTGCCAATGAGGTAAGAGAGGAAATGGAGGATACGGGAGAGGAGAAGGAAGATGAGGAAGAAAAGAAATAGGATAGGCCTATTTAAGTGTGAGGGTTATTTCGCTTCACATCCTTTAAAATCAAAGTTTAAAACCATGCGTCATAAACATATCAGTTTGTGGCGCTTTTTTATTTAGTGTACTTTGCCGGTTGTTTTAGCGGAAGAATATCGCTTATTTTGTAAAGGTGTATACTTTACAGTTATAATATAGCTTCCTTTACATGAGATATTTTTCCTATTCCCCGAAAGCCCTTACTTTTTTACTTACAATAACAGTTTCCTTAGCAAGCATTGAATCCAAAGCAACGGACAACCGTCTTCTTAATAGTGAACAGCGCTACGATTCATCCCGCTATTCCATCAAAATAGAAGACCTCAAAACAGAATATACAGCAACACCGTTGGGGGTAGATGTTGCAGCCCCCCGGTTCAGCTGGCGGATGTCAACGAATGAAAGAGGGGCACGGCAAACCGCTTACCGGCTTGTAGTATTAGATGAAGAGGGCATAGAAGTATGGAACACGGGAAAAATGAAAAGCGGTCATTCGCTTGGTATAAGGTACGATGGCGCCGCGTTAAGCCCCCGCACCCGTTACCGCTGGAAGTTAACGGTATGGGACCAAAAGCAGCACCCGCATAGCGCGGAATCCTGGTTCGAAACCGGGTTGATGGAGCAGGAAAAGGTTTATTCCGCCTGGAACAACGCAAAATGGATCGGCCTAAGCGATGAGCAACAAGTACTGCACGCGCAATACCTCCCAGTATTCAGGCTGGAGTTTTCAATTCAGCTGGATAAAAATACCAACAGCACCAAAGCCGGATTTCTGTATGGCGCCAACGATGCCCGGCTCATGGATAAAAATAAAAATCATCAGGGCCTCAGCAATCCCAAAGACAGTTCATATGTAATGGTGGAACTGGATATCGCTCCTTTGCTCAAAGATGCTCTTGCGCTTGTGAAGATTTACAGAGTGGGTTATAGCAAAAAGGATCAAAAAGAAAAGCCGTTGTTCTCGTTTCAGGTTCCCGAAAAATTATTGAACAGGCAGAACTTATATCAGGTGCACCATTTTCATGTATCGTCTGTATTGGGTGATACGGAATTGTTTCTGAATGGAACGGCATCCGCTAATCGTTTGGGCAGGGTTAACCTGAACCCGCTGGGTGGTGGCGGTGATTTTATCGCTTTCCCGGTATTGGCGGATGTCGGGTTGTATGTTCCGGCAGGTCAGTCTGCTTACTTTTCAGATATTGCGGTTAGGCATTACCGCGGACCTTCCAACAAATTTTTTGCTGATGATCCTTCGAAAGAGCAGGAAAGGCTATTTCAGTCTGAAGACAAAGTATTCAGTGTAAAGGACAATGCATATAAAGTGCATGCTGGGGTGGCTGACTTCTTCCTCAGTTCTGACCCCAGCCGCCATTCAGCGCCGATGCTGCGCACTACTTTCGGCGTGAAATCAACTCCGGTAAAGAAAGCCAGACTTTACATCAGCGCACGCGGTATCTACGATGTACACCTGAACGGCAAACGGGTGGACGAAGCATACCTGAATCCCGGATTAACGCAGTACAATAAAATTCAGCATTACCAGGTATTTGACGTTACGGAAAATTTACAAGCCGGGAAGAACGCGCTGGGCGCAGTATTGAGTGAAGGCTGGTGGAGCGGCGCCACTACTTATATGGGCGCATTCTGGAACTTTTTCGGCGACAGGCAATCTCTGCTCGCGCAACTGATCATCACTTACGCGGATGGTACGGAAGAAGTGGTGAAAACTGATCCGGGAAGCTGGCGCGGTTTCAGCGATGGCCCCATGGTGTATGGCAGCCTTTTCCAGGGCGAAGTATATGATGCGCGAAAGGAAGCGCTTATAGAAAATTGGTCAAACCCTGGTTATGATGACAGCCGTTGGAAAATGGCGGTGGAAGTACCCCTTGCGGGCAACACCAGCAACGATGCCATTAACCTGGCGCACAACATGCCCATGGTCAATGATTACATTGCGTTTCGCCTTGAATCCGCACCGGGACTGGCTGTCAAAAAAGTGCGCACACTGAGCGCCGTAGCTATGGAAGAAGTGCGTCCCGGTGTGTATGTTTATGACCTCAGCCAGAATATAGCCGGTGTGCCGCGGATCACCCTCAGCGGTATGTCGCCAGGAACGAAGGTGACACTACGTTTCGCGGAAGTAAAATATCCTTCGCTCCCGGAGTACAAAAACAATACGGGCATGATCATGCTCGAAAATATCCGTGCCGCCATGGCGCAGGATATTTATATTTCCAAAGGCGGTGTTGAAACAATTAATCCACGGTTTACTTACCATGGCTTCCGGTACATTGAAATTACCGGTATACCCCGCGCTTTACCATTGAACGCGGTCCAGGGCGATGTGTTAAGTTCTATCCATACCATCGCTTCCGGTTTTGAAACTTCAGATACCCTGGTCAACAGGTTATGGAAAAATATTGAATGGTCGGCCTTGGGCAATTTTATTTCCATTCCCACCGATTGTCCGCAGCGGAACGAAAGGCTGGGCTGGAGCGGTGATATTTCAGTGTTTTCACGTACCGCCACTTACCTCGCTGATATCCCGGCATTCTTACGGAACCACATGCGGGCCATGCGTGAAGTGCAAAACGAACAGGGACGGTTCCCGGATGTGGCCCCACTTGGAGGCGGTTTTGGCGGCGTGCTCTGGGGCAGCGCGGGGATAACCGTAGCCTGGGAAAGCTACCGGCAGTACGGAGATATGGATTTGCTGCGCGATCATTATGCCGCCATGAAAGCATACATCGTTTACCTGGAATCTCAGATTGACCCGGTTACAAAAGTGTTGTGTGAAAAGGAAAGAAACAACTGGGGCAGCCTTGGCGACTGGCTCAGTCCCGAATACGACCGCACGGAAAAATCATTGCTTTGGGAAGCTTATTTTATTTATGACCTTGAGGTAGTGGAAAAAATCGCGGCCATCTTAGGAAAGAAAGAAGACGCAACGTTCTTCAACAGGCGGCATATGGAACGCAAAGATTTTTTCAACAAAACCTATATCGATTCCACTACCGGCACCACGCATTTTCGTGGTAAACCCGTGGATACGCAGGCATCCTATGCGCTGCCGCTGTCTTTCAACATCTTCAATGAATCGAACCGGCCTCTCGCCATCAGCAGTTTTGCCCGGTCGGTTGCCAGGGAGAATAAAGCAGGTGACGGAACAATATGTCCGCCCTATTCGCTGATGACGGGATTTATCGGGACCGCATGGCTGAACCACGCACTTTCAGAAAGTAAGAAAAACGACCTCGCTTACCGGTTACTCCTTCAGGAACAATACCCATCGTGGTTGTACCCGGTTGCGCAGGGCGCGACTACCATCTGGGAAAGACTGAATGCCTATACGCATACTCATGGATTCGGCGGAAACAATACGATGAACTCCTTCAACCACTATTCATTCGGGGCAGTTGGCGCCTGGCTTTGTGAGTATGCGCTCGGCATTCAAAGGGATGACACTGTTCCCGGGTTTAAACAGTTTACACTGGCGCCCGAACCCGACCCAACCGGGAAACTCACTTACGCGAAAGGACATTACGATAGTTATTATGGCAGGATTGAAAGTGGTTGGACGATGAAAGAAAACAGTTGCACTTATACTATAACCGTTCCGCCAAACACAATGGCCAAACTCTGTATCAATGCTGCTTCAGCGGATAAAATACGTTTGGATGGAAAAATATTACGAAACAATAAACTTGTTGTTTTTACCGGAAAAGAGCAGGGGAAATGTTGTTTTAGTGTGCAACCCGGGCGTTATGTGTTTGAGGTGGTGCAATAAAGCCCAAAGGGAAAACATGCACATGGGGGCTTAAGTTTATCTGCGCTATAAGCCCTGCGAACAAAGGCTGGAAAAGGAGTAAGAGGAGACGTTTTCTTGATGGTAATATTTGAGCATGCACATTTCAATGGCATCAGTTCCCGAAATGTACATGCTCAAAACTGCTATAAATGCGCTATGAAACACCTGTGGTATTTATTCCGCGCCTTCCTGTTGTTGCTTTGTTATTTCAATTAATGCGGAGAGTTCTTCCACTGCCGCGTCGGCTCCGCCATCAAAGCCCACCACCCGGAAACGGATCCTGCCGTTGCCATCTATTACCAGTTTGGTGGGAATCCCTTTTATGCCGTATTGCTTCGCGATATTGTCCAGTTCTGTATCAAACAGCACATGGAAGGGGTAATTGTTTTTGTGGATGAATGCCATTACAGCGGGCTTAGGATCTTTCACCCTTTCCAAACAATCCACGAAAAAGAAATGAACGCTGGTATCTGAACGGAATTTTTCAACGGCTATTTTCATGGCCGGAAAGGATTCTTTACAGGGGCCGCACCAGGTGGCCCAAAAGTCGAGCACTACAATCTTTCCTTTCATATCCGCCAGGGAAACCGTTTTTCCGTCCTGGTCTTTCAGTGCGAACCGCGGCGCTTCTTCGTTGATCATTTTTTCGGAAAGTCCGTTCCTTACATGCTGTACCATTTCTTCCTTCAATGCTGACCTGTACGCCTGAAAGCCTTCAAGTGATCCTTTTTCATCCAGGTAAGCGTCCTGAAGCGCCTGATTAAGTTGTGCATCAGACTGCCCTTGTTTTACCAGTGCGGCCAGCAGGGGCAACGCTTCCTTTCCTTTCCCGTTGGCCACCAGTATCATACCGTGCTCACGTTGTAATGAAGCCTTCTTATTGCCGGGAGCATTGTATACTTCGGTACTTACCGCCAGTGCTTCGGGGTATTTACCCAATTTGTACAACATGAAAGCATACCGTTGCAGGTACGTATTGAGTTGGTTGCGGTACATTTCGAGGGCGGCGGCCCGGCGCAACCGTGGTACTCCTTTGTTTAGCAGCGCCGTGGTAACGGCTGTATCGCCATTATTCAAGGCTGTTTCCGCCGTCTCTATTTCCGTGCGTCCAAGCAGGAGACTATCACTGATTTTTTCAAACCATCTTGCCATCTGCTTATAGTTGCGTTCTGCCGCAAAAGCCGCGCCTATTCTTGCGCTGGCGTCATCTTCGGATTGGGTATCTTCCTGTTTTTGCGGGAAATCCCTTTTCCATTTCCTGTAGGCTGTTTCCATCTCCACGGCGTTTTGTTTTTTATTGTAAACATTGGAGAGGGCCATTCCGCGGGCCGCCTCTCCTTTGGGGAACTTTTTAACCGCCACGTTCAAAAGAGAATCGCTCAGGGGCGCGAACCCCAATACAAACGCTATCTGTGTGGCTTTCATGAGCTGATGCTCTTTTCCCTTTGCTGCAAGTATCATCACTTGCACCCTGGCCTTTTGCAGGCTTTCATCGGTTCCTTCCATGGCCAGTTCTATGCACCGTTGAATCAGCAGACTGTCTTCTTTTGTTTCCTGGCTATACGCTATTGAAGCAAAAGCCAGGGCGAGGATGGTAAAGTATGTTCTTATCTTCATTTCCATTTTTATAGATTATGATGGCTTAACGTTCGCGGAAGGATACACTGGTAACTTTTCCAAAACCTGTCCAGGAATTGGCAAGCGTAATCTGTTCATTCACCGGTAGTATATTGTACAGTTCAATGGTCCCGTTCTTTCCTTCTTCCTGTGCGGGGTTGTAGGAGCCCACGGTAAGCAGGCGCGACCATTCGGCATATTTGGGCACCCTGGAGCTGTTGTAGAAACGCTGGAAAGAAAGATGCGAGATCACCGAATTTCCTTTGTCGGCCATCAGGAAACTTTGTTTCAGGGAGAGGTCATATTCATACAGTTTGCCGCCCGCGCTGTAGAAAAGATACCCGAACTGGGGGCTTACCGCGAATTGTGTAGCGGAGGCGATATCCGTAGCGTTGAGGGGTTCAAAATAGGTAACCTCGGCTCCCGGTACAAAACGGAGCAGGTAATATTGCTGCACACCCGGATCCTTCAGAATGGCATAGGCGCTTCCTGATCCATCGTACTCCATGTGTACGAGGTCTTTACCGGTAGGATAGTTTAATCCCGGCGCCATGTCGTTTAAACTGACTGCACTGAAAAAACCGCTGGTAAATGTGCGTTTATCCATATTAAAGACAACCATATTCAGGCCTCCGATGATTACCTGTGGATGGGCCTTGAACGGTTTTGCGGCGCCAGGGTAAATATTGCAGGCGGCGTAAGGGAAATTCGGCGCGTCTGAAAGCCTTGTGTACACTTCGTTACCGGAAACAAGTGTCATACCGGGGAATAATCCGAAAATCACTTCTCCACCCATTCTTGTGGCTTTAAAATTCGCCGGGATATTGCCCGTCATTTCATAGCGAATATTGTCCAGCGGGCCATAGGCGAAAGTTTCGGGATTCACCCAGCTGGTGCCTGTTTCGGTAAGAATATATATCCGGTAGGAATTGGGTTTTACGTCGAAGAACGCGTTTTTGTCCATGCAGAACACCTGCAGTGGTTTTCCCTGCTGGGGAAAAGTAGAACCTGCGTAAGCCAATACATCCGGGATTACTTTGAAGGTATTGGTGGCACGGGTATACGGAATCATGTCCAACCGCGCATGTCCGTTCACGTCAGAAAGCACCATATAACCTTCAAATATACTCGTTGATACGAGCAGGGGCGCCCTTTTCTGGAACCGAACCCCTGTTACTTCATCGATTACCCTGAAAAGCAGCGTATAGCTTCCGGGCGCCATTGTCATCTTCACGCTCAGGTTCTTTTCTGTGGAGATCACCGAGTCGTATACGGGAAAATCTATCGACCATTCATATTTGTAAGGACGGCTGGTGCCATCAGTATCCTGTGTTCCTATTATTTGTGGAGATACAGTAAGCACCTGGCCCAGGTCTACGGAATAGCCCTGAACAGTATCCAGGTTTCGGATCGTTAGTTCGTTGATGGCCTGGTAGTCGTAATTGCCTTTGTCTTTGTAGCAGCCCGCGATGCTCCAGCAAAGCGCGGCGAAAAGCAGGTATTTATAAATTGGTTGCATAAAAATCTGTTGGTGTAATGAATAGCTGTTTACTGGAAATGGAATCCCATTTTCATGGGGGTAATGCCATCGGCTTCAAAAATGGTGTTGCCCTGTAATTCCTGGTCGGTAAGGTATCTGCTCATCAATGACCCATAATAGATCACGTCGGTCGTAATGGCCGTTGTCAAAGGAACTGTCCAGAGGTCAAGCGGCATCTGGAACAGTTCGTTCATCAGCTTCATCTTCTTTACGCTGAAGTCGCCCAGGTAATATTGGTAATCGCTCCAGTTCGGTCCGGCTTCTAGTATATCTGTGGTAACGATCATGAACCTGAGCAGTTGCGTGGTGTCTCGCGAATTACCAATGCCGATGGGTATATTCGTTTTGAAACTTGCATTAGGCTTCAGGCGGAAATACAGTGTTTTCCGGCCAGATGCGAGATCAGGCGTCCGGTGCAGGCGGATCTTCAGGGTGTCGCGTACCTTTCCTGCATGGACGATAGTGGTAAAAGCATCGTAATGCACGCCTTCCTTCGCGGTGGAGGAAGGATCGATTTCCAGTTCGAATGTCCTGTCATTTTCATTGGGCAATCCGGTAACAGCCAGGGGAATACCGATGGTGGCTTCCTGTACGTTTACATCGCTGTAGGCAAAGGAATAGATAAGGCTGTCGGAAGGGATTTCCAATGGGCCGACTTTATAATTAAAATAGATATTGTCGTCGGTATCGTACGTGAGCAGTGGCTCTTTTTTACAGCCCAGGGCCATCGTGAGCACCATACCGAGGTAGAATAGTTTTTTCATCCTGATTATTTTATTGCAGCTCCGCTGCGGTTTTCGGATTGGTTATCGGGTAGAGGTTTCCGACAGGGGAAGCGGAACGATATAAGTGGGCGTTACGGATCCAGAACTGTTCGCGCCCGGGATGGTGGCCTGCCCGATGCGTTTATAGTAAAAGAACAACTGCCCTTCTCCAAAAAACTCCTTGCGGTACTCTTTGGTGATTTCCGTTCTGAGCACAGCGTTGGATGCCAGTGCTGGTAAGCCGCGTTTGTTCCGCACCAGGTTCAGGTAGCCGACCGCGCTTGCGGGATCGTTCGTTGTTTCAGCCAGGATATAATACAGTTCAGTTTTCCTGATCAGTGGCTGCAGGAAGCGCCAGGGACTGGTCGTGGACACGGCATCCGCGTATTTGAAAAAAGTGACGTATGGTTTGGTGGTCGAAAACCAGGTTGTCGTATAGCGGTAGTCATTCTCATTGGCTTCAAATGCCGTGCGCAATATGCTGGCTTCTGCTGTAAGCACAGAGGATACATCTATACCCGGATTGAAGAACTGGTTATAGTTCGTGTACATGTTAGGGTTGTAGATGGAAAGAAGGAGCTCCGGAGAGAATACGCGATCGGGATCGGTGGCCCCGCGTATCGCGTTGAAATCGGTCCAGGGGAACCATTTTTCTCCTTCGCTGATCACTGCCAGGGCTGCATTGTATGCGTCCTCTTTTCTTCCGCCCCACAGGTAAGCCCTGGCCTGTAACGCCTTCACCGCATAGAAATTCATCCTTTGGTTCCTGAAACCGTTGAAGAAACTGTTGTTGCGGACAACGCCCGATTGGCGGATGGAATCTTCAGAAAGTAACAGTTCCGCTTTTTCAAGGTCGTCCAGCACTTTTTGAAGGGCCTCAGCGGTAGTGAGGATGGGTTGCGATTTCCCGTCACCGTTAGTGTAGTAGGGGATAGCCGGTTGGGCGTTCCCCTGGCTGTAGCCGGGTCCGAACAAGCGGAGCATATCGAAGTGAAGCATGGCTCTTGCCGCCAGCGCCTCTCCCTGCATCAGTTTCGCTTCCGCCTCCGGAAAACGTTTCGCGGCCATGGCTTTATCAATGTTTCCGAGGAACACATTTGTGGCCAGGATGGTGCCGTATGCTTTTTTCCAGATGCCATCAAATACGGGCAAGGCCTGGGGCGCCGTGTACTGGTACCCCTGGAAATACGCGTAATTGTTGAGTGCGCTTGATCTTGTCCGGTAGCGTTGCGCCATCAACTCCACATAGGTTTGGGTGAGCGCCGCGCCGTAAAGGTCGTTGTGCGCCATATCTATGTATAGGCCGTTCAGCGCCTGCTGTGCAGCCATGGCGTTGGCGAATACCTGTTCTTCGGTATAGGCGCCTTCAGGCTGTATCTGGAGGTATTTCTTGCAGCCGGTACCCGCTATGCTACCTGCCAGAAGAAACGCTATGATGTATTTTGTGTACATGGTAAAGTCGGTTTTGGTGTTAGAAAGAAAGATTGACACTAAGGCCCGCCGTACGTGCGTAAGGATACTCTATGCCCCGTTCCGAACGTATTTTCTCGAGCCTGAAGATGTCGTTCAGGTAACCGGTAACGGTAATCATCTGCAGCCTGAGTTGCTTTACCCAGGGCGCTGCCGAGCGCCAGCTCATGTTGATGCTTTCTCCCACGAGGTGTGAATCTTTCTGGATGAAGCGTGAGGAGAGGTTACTGGACCTGCTGCTGATGGCTGTGAACTGCGTCAGGTCGCCCGGTTGTTTCCACCGGTCGTACAATGCCCTGCGGTCCACGTTTCTGCGTTCCAGTATGCCGATATTCTCGACCTTTGAATACAGGGCGTTGTTGAATACGTATCCCCCCATCCTGTAACGCATTACCGCGCCAAAGGTGAACTCCTTATAGGTAAATGAAGTGTTGATGCCGCCTTCTATTGTGGGACGGGAATTGCCGACTTTCACAATATCGTCCGTACTGTAGGTAAAAGTGAGCGTGCCATCTTTTTTAAGGAACAGTTCCTGTCCGCTCGCGGGATCCACGCCTTTAGATACTACGGCCCAGAGGTCTTGCGGGCTGTAACCATCCAGGTAGCGCTGTAGTCCTTTGTTGGAGGTTTGGCTTTCGTTCAGTTTTGCAAGACTATTACCCAATCCCTGGAATTCACTGAAGTAATTGCTGCCCATTACACCCACCGACCAGATGATGCGTTTGGCGACATTGTTCACCGGGAGCACCCGGACGTTAAAGTTTAATCCCTTCGTGTGGAGTTCGCCTATGTTCATCACGAAGTTCGATCCGGTACCCGTGGAAGCCGGAAGGGTGCCTTCAGCGGAAATCACCAGCGGGTCGGTCCTTTTATCGAAGTATTCCAGGTAGCCGCTCACGCGGTTATCCCAGATGCTGAAATCAAGTCCGTAACTTAACTGGAGTGTTTTCTGCCAGTCGAGTGATGGGTTACCCAGCGAGGAGAGTGTAATGCCCTGCCCGAAGTTGTTGTTGCTGCCGGTCTGGTAATTATAAATAGAAATGGAACTGAATTGCCCGAGGTTTTCATTGCCTGTGAAACCGGCGTTTGCACGCAGTTTCAACAGGTTGATGAACCTGCTGCCGCGCAGTTGTTTTTCCTCGTTCAGGTTCCAGCCCAGGCCGCCGGAAAGGAAGGGTTTGAAGGTATGATTGGTGCCGAAAACGCTGGCGCCGTCAATGCGGTATACCGCGTCAATCAGGAAGCGCCTGTCCCAGGCGTAGTTCATGCTTGCGAGTACGCCTGCGCTGCGTGTCCTGGTATTGCCGGCCGTTGGTGCGCTGGAAGGTGCGTAGCTGTAAGCGTAAAGTGGGTTCCCATCAGTACCGTAAGGAAATCCTACCGCGGATAATCCTATAAGTGTTCCATTTAAGGAACGGAGATCGCCACGCACACTGGCGCTCACCCTGCTTTTGCCGATCGTTTCACCGTAAGACAACATCAGGTTAGAGCTGTAAGAGTTGTTTTCGTTCCTTGTATTCGTGTAACTGCCTTTCTGCCTTAACTCTACGTTGTCGAACTGAGAATGATCCGGTGGTATAAAGCGTACCGCGGTGGATCCGCCGCTCATCACCTGAAGTCCTGCCTGTATGCGCAAGGTTCTGGAAAGCGTATATACGGCGCTCAGGTTGTTGAAAAAGGTGAAATCTTTCTTTTCATTGATGCCGCCTAATGAAGCGTTGTAAAGCGGGTTAACAATGGAAGGATCAAAAACGGGGTCCAGGTATTTGGGAATGCTGCCATCCTCATTTCTTTTGCGGTAATAAGGAATCGCGTTTGCGTAGGTGGAGAAGCTGCCATAAGGAGATTCTGTTCCTTTCGCTCCGGATAAGGAAAGCAGGTTGTTGATGTTGAGGTTGCCTTTTCTGTAGGTGATTCCGATGTTGCCGCCCCAGGTTTCCCTGCCTGAGCCTTTCATTACCCCCAGTTGATTGCCGTAGGATGCGGCCAGGTTAAAAATAAGTTCGTTGCTGCCGCCAGTCATCTGAAGCGAATGGCGCTGAGATACGCCGGTTCTTACAGGTTCGCTGATCCAGTAGGTGTTCACCCCGCGTTTTACTTCCGCCAGACGGGCATTGTAACGCAATTCGTTGTTCCACTGAAAGTTGCCGCCCTGTGCGTAAAGGGCTCCCTGCAGGAATTCATATTCCAGTTTCTCCGCGCCATTCATGAGGTTGAAACTGCTGAGGTCAGGCATTTCAATCGTAAGGTCGCTGATATAGTTCAGTTGCAGTTTCCCCCCAACAGGGCGTTTTGTTTCCACTACAATCACGCCGTTGGCGGCCTTGGAGCCATACAGGGCGGTAGAGGCCGCATCTTTCAGGATGGTGATGCTGGCCACCCTGTTCATGTCAAGATCAGAGATGGCCTGTATGGTAGCCTCGAAGCCATCGAGTATGAACAGTGGTTGGTTGGGGTCGTTGCGGAACTGGTCGTTTAAGGAGTTGATGTTAACGCTGGTTTGTCCGCGAATCTCAAAATTAGCTGTGGCGTTGGGGTTAGAGCCCTGTAAATTGTTCTCGATTTTGATGAACGCGGGATCCAGGCTGCGCAAACTTTCGAGGATGTTGCGGTTGCCGATTGTTTTGAGTTGTTCCCCGGTATACACGGCCGCGGCGCCGGTAAAACTGTTCTTGTCTCTTTTGGATATCCCTGTATTGATCACTACTTCGTCCAGTACGGGTTTGGCCGGCTCCAGGTAAATATCTATGGCGCCGCTGGTATTTTTTATGATGTAACCAGCGCCCTGTGTGAGTTTTTCTGCTGTGCGCAATTTCGCGATAACCGAAAGACTCACTTCCATTTTCGCATAGCCAACACTGGTGATCACCAGGGTGGCGTTTTCAGGAACGTCTTCCAGTTGAAAGAAACCGCTTGAATCGGAGGAAGCGCCACCGGCATGTTGTTTTACGGTAACCGAGGCTGCCTGAATGCCTTCCTTGGTTTCAGCGTTCAATACCCTTCCGGAGATGGTGATGTTGTATACAATTTCATGTTGGGTGGAATCCGGCTCGGAGGACATCACCTGCTTTTCAGACAGTACGATGGTTTTGTTTACCAGTTTGTACGTGAACGGCTGGGAGCGGGTCACCATTTCAAGGAACGTGGCCAACGGCATGTTTTGCACGTTAATGTTCATTTGCCTGGATCTTTTCAGGAAGTCTGAAGTTCCCCAAACGTTGTACCCTGTTTGTTTTTCCACGGCGGCAAGTATCTGCCGCACCGTCATGTGCCTGCCCGAGAGCGTGATCGATTGCGAGGCGCTCACGGCCGAGAAGTGCAGACAAATCAGTAAGAGGATGAAACCGGACAATCTCATAATTCGCAGCGTTTGATTCAGCCGGTGACTTCGGGCGTTTGCCGCACGGGAAGTCCGGCCACAATTAGCAGTTTTTTGCATAAATTGCAGTGTTTGGTTGAAACGTTAGTCTAATTACGACCTGCCAAACTTTTAAGCCGGAAGTGTGTCCAAGCCCTTCCGGTTTTTTTGTACAGGCCTTTTCTTGTTGGGTTCTGGTTAGGCTGTTTACGGTTATCTTCTCATGCTGACTAATGGATTGAGGGGTTAATTAATAGTTATCTGCTGATCAGCAGTGTTTGATTTTCCATTTTACAATTTAGTCCGAATCCTTTCAGGGCCTCCAGAACAGCCGACAGGGGCGTGTTTCTTTCTATCTTCCCGAAAAACTGCATCACCGGCGGGGTGCCTTCATATACCACCTGGATATTGTACCACCGTTCCAGTTGCCGCATGGTTTCCTGCAATCCCATCCCTTCAAAATTGAACATCCCGTTTTTCCAGGCGATTACTTTTTCAGTATCCACAGGCAGAACGGACAGTGGTTTGCCCGAAGGAATATGCGGTGCGATGGCCTGTTCGCCGGGTTCAAGCATTGCCGGCTGATTGTCGCCTTTACCTGTTGACGCTTCGCGCACCGCTACACTACCTTCCAGAAGTGTCGTCCGTACAGCATCTTCATTGGTGTATGCGTTTATATTGAACCGGGTGCCCAGCACTTCAACAACCGCGCTGTTGTTGACTTGTACGAGGAATGGCCTGGTTTTATCATGGCTCACTTCCAGATAAACTTCACCGGAAACTTCCACCCTGCGTTCATTACCTGAAAAAGCGGTCGGGTACCGAATGGCGCTTTGCGCGTTCAACCACGCTTTTGTACCATCAGGAAGGATGAGCTGGAACTGCCTGGCCGCGGGGGTTGTGATGGTGTTCCATTGCGCCGGGCCATCCTGCGCTTCATAAAGCAGTGTTCCATTTACGACCCTCGCCGCTATACCGCCCTGGAGTTGAATGGTACCATTGGCAATCGTGTCCAGCAATACCTGAGTTCCATCGGCTAACGTGAGGATAGCGCCATTAGAACCGGGTAAAATATCATTTTTTACGATGGTTTCCTTTACCGTAGCATTGCCGGCTGTATGCAGCTTATGGTAAATTCCGAATCCCACAGCGAGCAACAACAAGGCGGCGGCCCACCAGTTTCGCCAGGGCATTAGTTTTTTTACCGGAGCAATCGTTTCTGTATTGCCCGGGTATTTTTCCAGAATGGTTTCCACCATTTTCCGGTGCCTCTCCTCAAAAGGAGGAGGAGACTGCATTGTATTGTCCCAGTTTTCCTTCAGGAGAGGGTTGTATTGTCCGCTTTCCAGGCCGCTTTCCTTCAGCAGGGAAAACAATTCTTCCATCTCCTGTTCTGAAGCAGACCGGTCCATCCATTTACCATAAAGTTGTGCTATCCTGGGATTTTCGTGTTCCATGTGCTTATAGACAACACCGGTTTAAAAAAGGGGGATAAGCGGTGTTGGTTTTTTAGAAAATTCTTAAAATGAAGATTGCGGCGGCGAGTTCTATATGTTCCAGTACATATTTTGTGATTCCTGCATTGGCCAGTTGAAGGTTTGTTTTTACGGTTTCTCGTGACACGCCTAACTCCGTTGCTATTTCCGTGTATTTTTTCCCTTCCCTACGGCTCAGCAGCCAGGTTTTCCGTTGACGTTCAGGGAGTTGTTCAATGGCCTTGTCAATTACCGTGAGGAGTGTTTCCATTGATTCGGCTGGGTGAGCGTCCGTATGCAGAGTATGCCATTCCAGGTGCCTTTTCCTGTCGCGGATTTTTTGTTTGAGAAGATTGATAACGTGGTGCCTGGCGATCGTGAACAGGTATGCGGAAATGTTTTTTACTTCTTCAAGACTCTCCCTCGTCAGCCAGATTTTGGTGAATATGTCCTGAAGAATATCATCGGCCAGATCTTTGTCGCCGGAATGGTTGTAAATGAAAGCGTGCACCGGACCGGAATAATGAACGAAAAAATCAGTGAAAGCTTTTTCATCGCCTTTCGCGATCAGCGATAGCCATTCCTGTTGAATATGTGATTGTTCAGACACTAATTTTTAAGTTGTTTGCAAACTCCTGAAACTCAATAGGAGCCTTAAGCTGTTGTTGCAAAAGTAATGTTATTCCGCCTGAAGTACAGTTGTGGCCTTTTGAGGGCTTCAATCTGTTAATATCGTAAGATGGTTAGCTAAAATAGACTTATCGCCCAAGGCGGTTTCTTCCTAGTTTAGTTCATTCAAAAAAGAAGTGTTTAACACTGGCCTGCCATAGCGCTGAAAGGGCCGTTTCTGAAAACGATCAAATATGAAATTGTACAAAGTTTTTTTACCGGTCATTTTGTTTTGCACCTTGCTGCTGTCTTCCACGTTCTCGACATATGCGCAAAACGGAGATCAGATACTCGATGGCATCGGTGAAACCGGTATGGTGGCGCGTTATGTATTTAATGGTGACGTAAAAGACTGGTCGCGGAACAACCTGCACGGAAAAATTTCCGGCGCCCAGGTGAAATTTGTGAACGATGCCAGATTTGGTAAGGTGCTGTCGCTGGAAGGAGAAAACAGTTTCATTACACTTCCCGGCGAAGCGTTGACCGATCTTGAATCGCTGAGTATTTCGGGATGGATCAACCTTCGTTCCAAACAACCGGGACAGCGCTTCTTCGATTTCGGGAAAAACGCCTCCGGAAGATTTTTTACGGCTCCCGCCGGAATGGGCACACAAGATGGATTACAGTCGCTTATCACTTCAGGAAAAGAAGGAAGCAAGCCAATGATCGCCCCGGCCATAGAACAAAACAAATGGGTGCACCTCGCCATAGTGATTGATGTGCCTTCCCGATCGTTGATTACTTATGTGAACAGTAAGCAGGTAGGGGAGCTGAAAAATATTCCGGCTGAACTCACCGCAGTATTCGGACAACAATCAGGAGAAAAAGAATTGTACATCGGCAAATCACTTTCGCCCGGCGATCCCAACCTGAACGCCCTGATCCATGATTTCAGAATCTACCGTGTTCCGCTCAGCGCAAGGCAGGTGGCAGGTATTTACGCCAACGCGCAGCGCGGCATAAATGAAGGTTCGGTGAACACCACCGGTAAACGCGAAGATGATCTGCCTAAGTTTTCCGCCACCGACGCGCAATTGTACACCGGTTACCTTACAAGCGTAAATGAGGTAAAAGTGGAAACCGAAGTGGGCAGTCTTCCCAAACTGCCGGGCTATATCAAAGGAACCTACAAAAACGGCATCAATGGACCGGATGTGCGGGTAATATGGCCCTCGCCAACCGACAACAGCGCCGTAATTGCACCCGGCACTTATACGGTTACCGGACGTATTGCCGGAACCACACTTCAGCCTAAGGCGATCGTTACCGTGAAAAAATCATCCCGCGTTACAGCGCCCGCGCCAAAGCTGGAGGCTTTTGAACTGAGCCGCGTAACCTTACAAGCCGATGCGCACGGGCACAATACCAAGTTCATCGAAAACCGCGACAAGTTTATCCGCACCCTGGCACAAACAGATCCCAATTCCTTCCTTTATATGTTCCGACATGCCTTTGGTCAGCCACAACCCGAAGGCGCAAAACCACTGGGTGTATGGGACAGCAAGGATACCAAGCTACGCGGACATGCAACCGGCCACTATCTTACCGCCATCGCACAGGCCTACGCCGGTACTGGATATGACAAAACGTTGCAGGCGAATTTCTCCGGGAAAATGGAGTATATGGTGAACACGCTGTACACTTTATCTAAATTATCAGGTAACCCGAAAGAAGCCAACGGCGCTTATGTTGCCGATCCGTTGGCCGTTCCCGTTGGCCCTGGAAAATCAACCTATGATTCAGACCTCAGCGACGAAGGTATCCGCAACGATTACTGGAACTGGGGCAAAGGATTCATCAGCGCTTATCCGCCCGATCAGTTCATTATGTTAGAAAAGGGGGCCAAATACGGCGGACAGAAAACACAGATATGGGCGCCTTATTATACGTTACACAAAATACTGGCGGGCCTGATGGATGTGTATGCGGTAAGCGGCAACAAGAAAGCCCTGGAAATAGCTACGGGCATGGGCGATTGGGTGCACACCCGCCTGAGTAAACTGCCCACCGATACGTTGATCAAAATGTGGAACACCTATATCGCGGGTGAATTCGGGGGAATGAACGAGTCGATGGCCCGTTTGTACCAGCTCACCGGGAAAAAAGATTACCTGAAAACCGCGCAGTTGTTCGATAATATAAGGTTGTTTTTCGGAGATGCAACGCATACGCACGGCCTCGCGAAGAATGTGGATATTTTCCGCGGATTGCACGCGAACCAGCATATTCCGCAGATTGTGGGCAGCATCGAGACGTATCGCGCCTCTAATAATCCTGAATATTACAGGGTCGCGGATAACTTCTGGCACCGGGTGGTGAACGAATACATGTACAGTATTGGTGGTGTGGCCGGGGCAAGAAATCCGGCGAACGCGGAATGTTTTATCGCCCAACCGGGAACTTTGTATGAAAACGGATTTTCTTCCGGTGGTCAGAATGAAACCTGTGGCACTTATAATATGCTGAAACTGACCGGCGATCTCTTCCAGTTCGACCAGCGCGGGGAACTGATGGATTATTACGAACGCGCGTTGTATAATCATATCCTGTCTTCCGTGGCTGAACACAACGCCGCTAATACTTACCATGTATCGCTTCGTCCCGGCGTGACCAAACAATTCAGCAACGCTCAGATGAATGGCTTCACCTGCTGCAATGGCACTGCTCTTGAAAGCAGTACAAAATTGCAGAACACGATCTACTTCCAGAGCAAGGATCATAAAGCGCTTTACGTGAACCTCTATGTGCCGTCAACGCTGGATTGGAAAGAAAGAAACATACGCGTGGAACAGTCTACCAGCTTCCCCAAAGAAGACCAGACCCGCCTAACCATTAAGGGAAGCGGAAAATTTGACGTGCACGTGCGCGTACCGGGATGGGCCACCAAAGGGTTCTTTGTAAAGATCAACGGTAAGGAACAACCGCTGTCCGCAAAACCGGGCAGCTACCTGAAGATCAGCCGCAACTGGAAAGATGGTGATGTGATTGAACTGAAGATGCCCTTCCAGTTCCACCTCAATCCTGTTATGGACCAGCAGAACATCGCCAGTTTATTCTATGGACCGGTTTTACTTGCCGCGCAGGAACCTGAAGCCAGGAAAGAATGGCGCACGGTTACCCTGGATGCGGAAGACATCAGCAGGTCGATCAAAGGTGATCCGCAACAACTGGAGTTCACGATAGACGGCGTGGTGTTCAAACCCTTCTATGAAACTTATGGCCGCCATTCGGTATACCTGGATGTGAAATTGAAATAGAAACTTCTCAGCATAAAAAAACAGGCAAACGTTTGTATCCTCCGAATCAAACGTTTGCGTTGTTTTAGGCAGGTTCTTAAACACCTGAAGACCCTGATACGCCTGCATTATTTGCTTAACTTGTCTCCTTAAATCCATCCGGAATCACGCCGGAAGTAAAGCAAATTCTTCAGTAGTATGAAAAGAACGGGCAGGTATCCGGCAGCAGGAATCATCACAATTTTGCTCCTGGTTGCATTTCAGATTATTTCTACGCCAATGGTGGCGCAGAAAGCAATAGCGTCGGCGCAACAAGTGCTTTCGGTAAAAAAGATCAATCCCACCACTGTTGAATTATTACTCTCCGGCAACAAGCGCATGACGCTTGATTTTTATGGCGGGAATATTTTCCGGCTGTTTCTGGATAGTTCGGATGGATATATCCGGAATCCCGAAGCGAAGCCCCCCGCACAGATGCTGGTGGACAATCCGCGGAAAGAAGTGAAGGCGTTGAATTTATCCGATGGTGCCGACAAAATAACCATCTCCACGAATCTGATCAAAATTGAGATCGACAAACAAACCACGGCCCTGAAACTGATCAACGGGCAAACGAAAAAAGTAGTGCTGGAAACGGCTGCTCCGGTTCTTTTCGATAAAGAAAATGTCACCCTCACCCTGAAAGAAGGCGCGGAGGAATATTTCTATGGTGGCGGTGTACAGAACGGACGGTTCTCCCACAAAGGAAAAGTGATCGCCATCGAGAACCAGAACAGCTGGACAGATGGCGGCGTGGCTTCTCCCACACCCTTTTACTGGTCCACCAACGGTTATGGCATCATGTGGCATACCTTTAAAAAGGGACGTTATGATTTTGGCGCTAAGGAAAAAGGTGTTGTTACCTTATCACACGAAACCGATTACCTTGATGCGTTTTTTATGGTCAGCAATGGCGCTGTTGCCATACTGAACGATTTCTATCAACTCACGGGAAACCCGGTGCTGCTGCCGAAGTTCGCGTTTTACCAGGGGCACCTTAACGCATACAACCGCGATTACTGGAAAGAAGATTCCACCGGAATTCTGTTTGAAGATGGCAAGCGCTACCGCGAAAGCCAGAAAGACAATGGCGGCATCAAAGAATCGCTCAACGGCGAAAAAAACAATTATCCCTTTTCCGCCCGTGCCGTAATCGACCGCTACAAAAAACACGATATGCCCCTGGGGTGGATTCTCCCTAACGATGGTTACGGCGCGGGTTACGGGCAAACCAGTACACTCGACAGTAATATCCTGAACCTTAAAAATCTCGGAGACTACGCACGGAAAAATGGTGTGGAAATAGGATTGTGGACACAGTCCGATCTGCATCCGAAACCCGGGGTGGGGGCGCTGCTGCAACGGGATATCATCAAAGAAACCCGCGACGCTGGCGTGCGGGTATTAAAAACCGATGTGGCCTGGGTGGGCGCCGGATACTCCTTCGGGCTGAACGGTGTTGCCGATGTGGCGAATATCATGTCGTATTACGGAAATGCTCGTCCCTTCATCATTTCCCTCGATGGCTGGGCTGGCACACAACGCTATGCGGGCATCTGGTCGGGCGACCAAACGGGGGGCGTATGGGAATACATCCGTTTTCATATTCCAACTTATCTCGGTTCCGGCTTATCGGGACAACCAAACATTACCTCAGATATGGATGGTATTTTCGGCGGAAAAAATCCCGTGGTGAACATGCGCGATTTCCAATGGAAAACATTCACCCCCATGCAACTCAACATGGACGGCTGGGGATCGAATGAGAAATACCCGCATGCCCTGGGAGAACCAGCCACTTCCATCAACCGGCATTACCTGAAACTGAAAGCGGAACTGATGCCTTACGCGTACAGCATAGCGCACGAGGCCGTAAAAGGCATGCCCATGGTACGCGCCATGTTCCTGGAATACCCGAATGCCTATACGAAGGGCACAGCTACGCAATACCAGTTCATGTATGGCCCCGATTTCCTGGTGGCGCCTATTTACAAAGAAACCCGTGCAGATAAGGAAGGAAACGATATCCGCAACGGTATCTATCTGCCGGAAGGCACCTGGATCGACTACTTCACCGGCGAGCAGTACGAAGGCAACCGGGTATTGAATACGTTCGATGCACCCATCTGGAAACTCCCGGTATTCGTGCGCAAAGGTGCTATCATCCCGGTTACGGAAGCTCATAATAATGTGGCGGAGATCAGTAATAATACTCGGAAGTATGAACTGTACCCATCGGGGAAAACTACTTTCCTGGCGTATGACGATGATGGTACAACGGAAGCCTGGCGGGCCGGAGCAAGCGCCACCACAAGAATCGAATCAGTAGTGGACAATAAGAACAACGTAACCGTTACGGTTCATCCTACCCAAGGTGGATTTGAAGGTTTCGTTCCACAGAAAACAACAGCATTCGTGATCAACCTTACCCAACAACCTAAAAAGGTTACCGCAAGTATCGGTAAAAAGAACGTTGTATTGACTGCAGCTCGTTCCATGGAAGAATTGCAACGGAAAGAGAATGTGTATTTCTACAACGCATCGCCGGAACTCAACAGGTTTGCAACATCCGGAAGCGCGTTCGCAAAAATCAGTATCATCAAAAACCCGCAGTTGCTGGTAAAGCTCGCCGCCACCGATGTTACAAAGAACGCTGTTGAACTGACGATTGAAGGATTCAGTTTTGAACCCACTGATAGATTACGGGTTACAAGCGGAAAGTTATCCGCACCCCAAACCGCGCAGGTAAGAGAAGAGCAGCGCGGCGCGTATACGCTTACCCCAAGCTGGAGTATTGTACCCAATGCGGATTATTACGAAATTGATTTCGGAGGAATGCTGTATTCAACGATCAGGGATACCAGCCTTTTGTTTGAAGGACTTGCTCCCGAAACAGATTATCAGTTCAAACTCAGGGCCGTAAACAAAAACGGGTATTCTGAATGGAAAACATTCAGCGCCGCCACCCGGCAAAATCCTTTGGAATACGCCATTCAGTCGATTACCGCGCGTTCCACAGCTGAGGACCAGGGCGGCTCGGATATAGGAAAACTGTTTGATTTTGATGAAGGGAACATGTGGCACACCAAATGGGGTGCTAAGTCGGTGCCTTTTGAATTTGTGATGGACCTGAAAGCCATCTATACACTTGATAAATTCCATTACCTCCCGCGCAGCGGAAGGGGGAACGGAATACTGCTAAGCGGAAAGATCGCTTACAGTACCGACAACATCAACTGGACCGAAGCCGGAGACTTCCAGTGGCGGGCCAACGATTCCGTAAAAATATTCGGCTTCCCCAACCAGCCTTCCGCCAGGTATATCCGTATGGCGGTAACAGAAGGTGTAGGCGGATTTGGATCGGGCAGGGAACTGTATGTATTCAAAGTACCCGGAACGGAAAGCTATTTACCCGGGGACATCAACAACGATCACGTGATCGACCGCAACGACCTTACCGCTTACCTCAATTACACCGGTCTCCGCAAAGGTGATGGCGATTTTGACGGCTACATCAGCAACGGGGATGTGAACAGGAATGACCTGATTGACGCTTACGATATATCCGTCGTGGCCACGCAACTGGAAGCCGGTGAAAACGGTAATGAACAAACGAAACTGAATGGCCGTATTACACTCAGCACTTCAAAAAAAGAATACAAGCAGGGAGAAACCATTCAGGTGAAGGTTATGGGAGCCGATCTGAAAGCCGTGAACGCATTCGGTTTTTCGCTTCCCTATGATCCGCAGGAACTGGAATACACGGGCATACAGGCTTTACAGGTGAATGGTATGGAAAATTTCACTTACGACCGGCTGCATACGAATGGTGCACGCAGCCTTTATCCCACCTTTGTTCATGTGGGGGATAAAAGTCCGCTTACCGGGACTTCCGAGCTGTTCATCATCACTTTCAAAGCGAAGCGGAAAATCAGGCCCGATTTCAAACCAACTGATGGATTACTGGTAAACAAAAAACTGGAAACAGTGCGTTTTTAGCATTTGAGACGTTAAAAAGCGGCCATCGTTAATTCGTTGTTTACCATAGCGCCCGCCATATTGCCACCAGCCACGGCGTTGGCTACGGAGCGCATCATGGAGGTGTTGTCGCCGCAGGCGAAAACATGCTCCACACTGGTTTGCTGGTGGTGGTTGATTTCAATGTAGCCGTATTCGTTCAGTTTACAACCGAGCATTTCGGGTATACGGCAGTGTTGCTCAAATGCCGGCCGGGAATACATGGCTTTGAGTGGAAACGCCGTGCCGTCTTTGAACAGAACGGCGTTGAGGTAACCCGAGCTATGTTTCAGCGCACTGATTTCTTTTTCAACAATAGCAATATTGTGTTTGTGGAGTTTTTCAAGTTGATCAGGTGTGAACGTTGCCGCGCCATTGGTAAGTATTGTCAGATCATTCGTCCAGTTGCGGATCAGTTGTGCATAATGTAAGGCGGCATCACCATTAGACAGAATGCCTGTTTTTTCATGGCGTACTTCGTACCCATGGCAATAGGGGCAATGGATCACGGATATACCCCAGCATTCGGGGAATCCTTCCAGTTCGGGCATATTGTCTTTTACCCCGGTGGCAAAAATTAGTTTTTGCGCAAAGAAAGTCTCACCTTTATCGGTACTGATTTCAAACCCATGTGCAGTTTTTTTACCACTGATAGCGGTACCGTGAAAAAACTGCACAGTTGTGTACTGCTGCACCTGCAGGCGTGCTTTAGCCGCGATGGCGGCTGGTTCCTCACCGTCCTGAGTAATGAAATTATGGGAATGCGGGGTTTGCCTGTTGCAGGGTAGGCCGCTATCGATGACCAGTACCTTCCTGAGGGAGCGGCCAAGTGCCATGGCAGCGGAAAGTCCGGCATAGCTGCCACCAACGATGATTACTTCGAATTGATTTTCCTTTGCCATGTGCGATGTTTGGTGTACAAAAATACAATATTTTATCAAATTGCATCATTGTTGCAAAATAAAGCGCATACGCAATTGGATAAGATGTCATTGCACACGCGTTCAACTGTCCCTTGCAAAAATGTTTCCAGGTGTAGCTTACCTATTATCGTTCCATATGCGGTTCAGTATTTGTATCACCTTGCAGCCACGCTGCTGGATTCCCTGACCATCAGTGTTGATTCAAGCACGATCCTTTCGTTGGCCGGTTGGCGTTTCTTCTTGTCCAGTCTTTTGAAAAGCTGTGTAGCCGCAGCGGCGCCCATTTCGAACGCGGGTTGCGCGATGGTGGTAAGGGTAGGACTTAATATGAGCGAAGCCTGAAGGTTGGTAAAACTCAGTAGTTTGATGTCATCGGGTATGGATAGCCCCAGTTTTTTACAGGCGAGGTAAACGGGGGTGGTGAGTTTTTCCACGGAAGCGATGAGTCCGTTGGGATGGTATTTTCTTTTCAGCAGATTTTCTATCGTTCTGCAATTCTGGTCCAGGTTACTGCCGCACAATACGATATCGGAATCCCTGAATCTGATGTTGTTTTCTTCCAGTCCTTTCCGGTATCCGTCCATTCTTTTTTTGCTGATGTGCACGGCGGGGGATGTGCAGAGGTAGGCGATCCTGTTGCAACCCTGCTCAGCAAGGTGTTGCGCGGCCTTCAGCCCACACTCATAATCGTTCGTGGTGATGCAGGATGTTTCCACATCTTCACAAACCCTGTCGAAGAAAATAACGGGCACACCTGTATCAATGATTTCCTGCACATGGTGGCCGGAACTGGTTTCTTCACTAACGGAGATGAGTATCCCATCTACACGACCGCTTTTGAATTCGGCCAGGATAGCCTTTTCTCTTTCAAAACTTTCATGCGTAAGGTAGATAAGTACGTGATACCCTTTGTTGATCGCCACCGATTCGATGCCGTTGATGGCCTGGGAGAAAAAGCTGTCGGCCACTTCAGGCAGTACCACCGCGATGGTTTTGCTGACCCTTCCACGCAGGCTGCTGGCATAGGGGTTTGGACTGTAATTGAGTTCTTTCGCCAGTTCCATCACCCTGATTTTGGTCGCGATACCAATCTCATAGCTGTCCTTTAGCGCACGGGAAACTGTGGCGATAGATACACCAAGTCGTTCGGCGATATCTTTCAAAGTTGCGGGGTGATTCATGTGTTAAATTGATGTATCTCGTTGATTTTGAATAAATGTACGAAAACGTTTACGTAAATAAACTGGATGGGTTTGATTTTTCTTCTGAAAAAAAATTCCACTTTAGCCTTCGAATTAAGCGATTGCCACCAATAAAAAACAACTGCCCGCTATGATATGGATGATTCTTTCTCCCAGGTTCGAGGATAGGAAACCAACCGCCGTTTCCTGAATTTTCAACACCAGTATTTCTTTTCCATCTTTTCAGCATAAACAAACATCATGGACAATAAAATTGAGGCCACCCCTTTAAAAAACCTGGATGAATGGGAAGACGATGTGCTCCGTCGTTACCCTGATCCCGAAAGTATCGCCACAGCGAAGAAAACGGATGAGTACCGCAACTATGACGCACCCGTGCGTGACACAGTGAAGGAGTTTTACCGCCTGAACCATACTTACCAGACCTACGATTTTGTGCAGGAGAAAAGAAGCGACTTCCTGAAGTTCGACAAAAAAGAGATGACGATTTGGGACGCGTTCGACTTCCTAAACCAACTGGTGGACGATTCTGATCCCGACACAGACCTCGATCAGTTGCAGCACCTGCTCCAGGCTTCCGAAGCCATCCGTAAAGACGGGCATCCCGACTGGATGGTACTTACCGGACTGATGCACGATATGGGTAAGGTGCTTTGCCTGTTCGGTGAACCACAATGGGCCGTGGTAGGCGATACCTTCCCTGTTGGTTGCGGCTATTCCGATAAAGTAGTGTACCCTGAATTTTTCAAACACAATCCCGATTATAATCACGAAATTTACAGTACTAAATACGGTGTATATGAGCCCGGTTGCGGCCTCCGGAACGTACACATGTCGTGGGGACACGATGAATACGTTTACCAGATGCTGAAGGACCACCTGCCCGAGCAGGGCCTCTACATGCTCCGTTACCATTCTTTCTATGCCTGGCACAGGGAAGGCGCTTATGAGCACCTCCTGGATGACCACGACCGGCAGATGCTGAAATGGGTACAACTTTTTAACCCCTACGACCTATACTCAAAAAGTCCCGAGCCACCTGACTGGAAAAAACTGAAAGGATATTATGAGGACCTGGTGGGCAAATACCTTCCATCCACCTTGAAATTCTGATACACTTTCCGTTTGCGTTTTCTCACTTAAAACCAATAAAACAAACTAAAATTGATTGCTTATGCTTAGGCTCCTGACGATGCTGTGCGCATCTAAAAAAGCGTCGGTTCCATTTATTTTCCTGCTCACCCCGTTCTTATTATTCGCCCAGGCCACCAAAAAAGGAAAGGTGGTAGACGATAAGGGCCAGGGTGTGCCAGGCATCACCATTTCGGTGAAAGGAACCGGAAGTTCCACCGCCTCAAAAGAGGATGGAACTTTCACCATTGCCGCAAAAACCGGTGATGTACTCGTATTCAGCGGTATCTCTTACGAAACAAAAGAAGTACCTGTAACCAGCCAGGAAACATACAATGTAACCATCACCACAGCAGCCGCCACCCTAGGCGACCTGGTGGTGATCGGTTATGGTAAAGGGTCCAAAAAAACACTCACCAGCGCCATTACCACGGTTCGTCCCGAAGACATGAACCGCGGCGCTATCGCGGATGTAGGCCAGTTGCTGCAAGGTAAGGTGCCCGGTCTGAACATTACGGCCAGTGGTGACCCCAACCGTCCCGCAGCGGTAATTTTGCGTGGCGCATCTACCATTAACAGTCCTGGCGGACCCTTTTATGTGATCGACGGTGTGCCCGGTGCGGACATCTCTATTGTGGCACCTGACGATATTGCTACCATTGATGTACTGAAGGATGCCGCGGCTACCGCCATCTATGGTAACAGGGCCGCGAATGGTGTGATCATGATTACTACGAAAAGAGGTAAAAAAGGCGCTGTGCAAACCGTATACAATGGTTATGTGGGACTGGAAAAAGTGAGCAGCCGCCTCGACCTGATGGATGCCGCGCAACACCGTGCTTTCCTCGCCGCCAACAACAGCGCTTACAACCCCATTGATGACCAGGGCGCTGACACCGACTGGCAGAAAGCCATTCAAAGAAACGGTGCCGTGGCCCATAACCACAACATTTCCTTCAGCGGCGGTGGTGAACACAGCACGTACAGCGCTAGCCTGAACTACCTCGACAAAGAAGGTATTCTGCTGAAAAGCCGGCTCCGCCGGATGATTGCCAGGTTAAGCGTGGAGCAATACGCGTTGAAGGATAAAGTGAAGTTTAGCCTGAATGTGGCCAACTCTAGAAGCACCGGTAACTACACACCGTTGCAGAACGTAGCATTGTTGCAGGCTGCCAAGCACCTGCCCGTGAACAACGTTAAAAACCCTGATGGTACCTATTTTGAAAACCTGACAATCCCCGGTTACTTCAACCCAGTGGCGATCATTGATAACGCCCAGGACGATACCAAATACAATGCGCTTACGGCAAACTTCAGCACTGAAGTGAAGTTGCCTTTTGGCTTTACATACAACACCAGCGTGTCGTACCAAACCACCAATGCGCTGAACGGTCAGTATTACGGCAGCTATTACGGCCGTTATCCTACATCAGGATTTTACAACAACCCTGATCCGGGTATCGGTATTGCCCATGTGCTGATTGGCTCTCTCTTTGGCGTGAACGGATCCGCGTTCAGAAGTTCTTATGAGAATTCCTTTACCACCCTGGAATCTTTCCTGAACTGGAACAGGAAATTCGGCGACCATAACATCAATGCGGTGATCGGTTATGCTTACCAGCAGAACGTGAACGGAGATGGTTTCCGTTCTTCTTCCACCAATTTCCTGAACGATTTTGTCGGATACCAGAACCTCGCGCTCGGTAACCCCTATGCTATTTCAAACTACAGGATAGACGCGGGACCTACCGGCGTGTACAGCAAAACAAGATTGATCTCCGACTTCGGACGTTTGAACTACGATTACCAGGGTAAGTATATTCTTCAGGCGTCGCTTCGTCGTGACGGAAGCTCTGTCTTCGGTGCCAACAACCGCTGGGGTTATTTCCCATCCGGCTCTATCGCATGGCGCGTTGTTAACGAGAACTTTATGCAGAACCAGCAGTTGTTCGATGACCTTAAATTCCGCGTGAGCTATGGCGTTACAGGTAACTCCGCGGGTATCGGCGCTTACAACAGCCAGTTGATCTACGGTTTAAGAGGCACTTATTACAATGGCGGTGTATTCGATAATGCCATCGTTCCCGCGCAGGCCAATAACCCCGACCTGAAATGGGAAGAACTGTCCACTTTCAACGCGGGTATCGATTTCTCGATTATCAACAGAAGAGTGACAGGTTCCCTGGACTGGTACAAAAAGCAGACGACCAATATGTTGTTTGGTGTTAATGCTTCCGCATCAATTGTGCCTGGTGGATACATCATCGTGAATGGCGGTAAACTGGAAAACCAGGGTGTTGAATTTTCGCTCACCGCTGCTGTTGTGGAGCAAAAGGATTTTAAATGGACCTCTATCCTGAATTTGGCGCACAACAAAAATAATATCGTCAACCTCGATAATATTTATACCAATGCGGACTCCCTCAGGTATACCTCTCCAGAAGGTGCCGGTCAGTCAGGCTCTACCCTTCAGATTCTGAAAACGGGTTATCCTATAGGACAGTTCTTTACGCTGAACTATGCCGGAAAAGATGAGAATGGTATTTCCCAGTTCTATAAAAAAGATGGCAGCAAAACCTCCGGTACGCAGATGCCACTTACTGATGATTACATCTATGCCGGCAATGCGCAGCCCAAACTGCTGATCGGCTGGAACAACAATCTTTCGTATAAGAACTTCGACCTGAACTTCTTTTTCCGTTCCGCACTTGGTCAGAAAATATTCAATGCTACAAGAGCTGATCTCTCTTATGTAACAGCGGCATCAGTAAACAACCTGCTGGTGAGTGCAAATGAAGACAAAAGCGTTGACAACAGGAATTCATTTTACTCCAACAGGTACATTGAAAGCGGCAATTACGTGCGCCTGGATAACGCGACGCTTGCCTATACTTTCCGCAAGCCGGTGGAGGGCGTAAACAGCCTGAGGGTTTATGTTACAGGAAACAACCTGCTGACCATTACAAACTACTCCGGCATTGATCCTGAGATCAATCAGGGAGGCATCGCTCCGGGAATTGATTACAACAACTTTTTCCCCAGAACAAGAACTATCCTCTTTGGTGTTAACGTAGCATTCTGATAACTCAACAATTACAAGCAATGAAAAATATTATCCGAAACATAACGATGGTGACCGCCATAGCGGGTTTAGCCTCCTGTCATAAGCTGGATGTGGAAGCCACAACGGAGCTTACTTCTGAAACTTTCCCCAAAACAGAAGCGCATTTCAACGCGTTGATGGGGACTGTATATACCACTTTCAGAAACGACTTCACCACCAACCACTTCTTCATTAACAGCCATTCTACCGATGAGGCCGTACTGCCCTTTTACGGTACCGACTGGGTGGACGGTAACCGCTATGAACAACTGCACCGCCATACCTGGAACAAAGACCATGGACATATAGACTATGAATGGTATTACCTGACCAACCTGATCGGGAACACCAACCAGGTATTGTACCTGCTGAAAGACGCGGAGGAAGGAGCCATTAAAAATACCAGTATCGCGGAGATGCGCACCATGCGTTCACTTTTCTACTTCTACATGATGGACGCCTTTGGTGGTGTGCCGCTCGATACATTGTACGGCGATATTGAATTGAAGGAAAGAGCTACCCGTGCGCAGGTATTCAACTATGTGGAAAGTGAGCTGAAAGCTTCCATCCCATTTCTCAAAACAACATCAGGTGTTGCTACTTACGGCAAACCCACCCGCTACATGGCCTATGCATTGCTGGCGAAAATGTACCTGAATGCGGAAGTGTACACCGGTACGGCACGCTACAATGAATGTATTGCCGCCTGCGACAGTGTTATGGGCGCCGGAGGAGGAACGCAATATGCGCTGGAGGCCCGCTCTTCCTACTTTAATATGTTTAGTCCCACAAACGGACCCAACTTTAAAGAGTTCATTTTCGCCATTCCTTTCGATCCATCCACTTCTAACGGTTACCTGCTGCATGCCCGTTACGACCTGAACCGTAACCTGGGTATGAAATACAGGTATTCAGGTTCCACACCCGGTACAAATGTTGATCCTATCGTGAACCAGACTACCGGTAATGGGCTCATAAACAACAGGCCTAGCGGCCCGCGTTGCACCACGGATGAGTACTATGCACATTTTAATGACCCGAACGATATCCGCAACAATCAGTGGCTCACCGGCCCGCAGTATTGGGGAACCGGCAGTCCGATTATGGTGAAAACCACCAACCTGGGTTACAATCAATTCTACACCGGTGGCGATCCCGGGGGAAGCTATACTTATCATCTCACACTTACGCCGTTGGGAAGCGGAACAAGATTCGGCGCAACGTCCTATGATCTTGGTAAGGATGAAATCGCATGGAACACCGGCTACCGTAACATCAAGTTCCAGGCCGATCCGAACTCTACCACGAGGAACCAAAACAATGACCACCCTGTATTCCGGTTGTCTGATATTGTGCTGATGAAGGCTGAAGCCATCCTCCGTGGCGGTACACCTACCAACGGACACACAGCGCTTTCCCTGGTGAATATGCTGCGCGCAGTACGTACCACTTCTGCTCCGCTCGCATCGGTAAACCTTGAATTTCTGTATTCAGAACGTTGCCGCGAACTGTCATGGGAACTCTGGCACAGGAACGACATGATCCGTTTCGGCAAGTTTGAAAACACCTGGGGATTGAGTAAAACCAACAATGAAACTTACCGCAGGTTGTTCCCTATACCAACAGGAGCGATTGTTAAAAACCCCAAACTTGCACAAAACCCTGGTTATCCGCAATAGTTTTTCATTATAGCAATCGTTGAGTGGCTCCCGGGGCTCGTTCCCCGGGAGTTTTTATTAGCAGTCCTCAACAACGTGTACCCCTCTTAAAACAACATCATTAAGTATTTAGCCAAACCAGTTGATGCAATTGTGCGGAGGTATACTTAATATCGCATTCAGGAAATTACGTGCACATGGATCGCGTTCAAAACACTACTATTTCGGCAACTCCGCCCACCGGCCGGCTCCGTTCACTGGACGCGCTCCGGGGATTCGATATGTTCTGGATCGTTTCAGGTGAATTCATTTTTCACGGCATCGCCTCGGTAATCAAACAACGGCATGGGCTTGTACAGGACACTTCCAACTGGCAAATTCAAACAACGGAAGCGCTTTCCTTTACCGAAAAAATATTCGTGGGCATCAGCAACCAATTGCACCATACGGTATGGAACGGCTTCACCTTCTACGACCTGATTTTCCCCCTTTTTATTTTCATCGCGGGTGTTAGTATGCCATATTCCATGGGCAAGCAACTGGAGAAAGCCGGTCACGACAAAGCCGCCGTTCGCCGGAAGATCATCCGTTCCTTACTCAAACGCACCATCATCCTTTTGCTGCTCGGCATGGTAGCCAATGGCGCGCTCCAATTGAAAGGCTATGAGCATACACGCTTCGCGAGTGTGTTGGGCAGGATCGCCATCAGTTGTTTCTTCGCCGCGCTGATTACGTTGTATTGCTCCCTGAAAGGACAAATACTTTGGTTCGCCGGGCTGCTATTGGGCTATTGGGCCATGCTGTCGTGGATACCTGTTCCCGGCTTCGGCGCCGGGGTATTAACGCCGGAAGGCAACTTCGCCGCGTACATCGACCGGCAGCTGCTGCCCGGAAAACTGCACCGCAAAGTATATGACCCGGAAGGATTGCTTTCCAATATACCCGCCATCGCCTCCGCGCTGTTGGGCGTATTCGCCGGAACTTTTTTGAAAAACAGCACATTTGTTCCCCCCCGTAAGGCAGGAGCATTGGCCGTTACAGGCGTGGTGCTGGTCGTTGCAGGCTATGCATGGGGCCTTTTCTTTCCCATCAATAAAAACATGTGGACCAGTTCCTTCACCTTATATGCGGGCGGCTGGAGCATGTTGCTGTTCGCGCTTTTTTATTACATCATAGATGTGGCTGGAATTTCAGGATGGGCCGCGCCTTTTACCTGGATGGGTATGAATTCCATCCTGATTTATATGGCGGCGCATGGACTCATCAATTTTGAATCCACTTCAACAGTACTTTTTGGCGGCATCATCAGTAAGTTCCCACCGGAATGGTACACGGCTTTGTTGTGGACCGGTGTGGCCGTTCTGCAATTTGCTGGGATGTATTTTTTGTACAAAAAGAAGTTATTCGTGAAATTGTAATGTTGCGGCGTATTCAAAACCTATAACACCATTCATTTACATGCATACACTTCAAACAGCGGATTATATCGTTTTCCTGATTTACTTCATCGGGGTGTCGGCGTATGGTTATTATATTTTCCACCGGAAAAGAACTTCAGACAGCTCCAAGGATTATTTCCTGGCGGAAGGCGCGCTTACCTGGTGGGCCATCGGCGCTTCGCTGATCGCGTCCAATATTTCCGCGGAACATTTCATTGGCATGAGCGGTTCCGGTTTCGCCATCGGCCTGGCCATTTCCACCTACGAATGGATGTCGGCGGCTACGCTTATTATTGTGGCGGTATTCCTGATCCCGATGTACCTGAAGAACCGCATTTACACCATGCCGCAGTTCCTGTTGCAGCGGTACAGCCAGAAGGTGAGTGTGATTATGGCGGTTTTCTGGTTACTGGTATATGTTTTCGTCAACCTCACCTCCATCATTTACCTCGGGGCGTTGGCCATTTCTTCCGTATCGCCGGTAAGTTTTGGCGCGGCGGTGGTTTTCCTGAGTGTATTCTCGATTGTGGTTACCCTGGGCGGGATGAAAGTGATCGGTTACACCGATGTGGTACAGGTACTGGTGCTGATTACCGGCGGATTGATTACTACCTACCTTGCGCTTTCTTTGCTGGCCGACCGCTTCGGTTACGATGGCGATATCCTGATGGCACTGGGTGTATTGCGCAGAGAAGCGCCGGAACATTTCCACATGATCCTCGACAAATCAAGTCCACATTACAAAGAACTCCCGGGCTTATCCGTGCTGATCGGTGGCATGCTCATCAATAACCTGGCTTATTGGGGCTGTAACCAGTACATCGTGCAAAGAACACTGGGCGCCGACCTGAAAACCGCGCGGAACGGAATACTCTTCGCCGCCTTTCTGAAATTATTGGTGCCGTTGATCGCGGTATTGCCGGGCATCGCCATGTATGTGCTGCACAAAAACGGGATGTTCCAGCAGGAGATGAGCGACGCGGCCGGGAACATCAAACCCGACCATGCTTATCCCACGTTGATGAACCTGCTGCCCGCGGGATTAAAAGGCATGGCCTTCGCCGCATTGGTGGCCGCTGTGGTGGCATCCCTGGCGGGAAAGGCGAACAGCATTTCCACGATCTTCTCCCTCGATATCTACAAAAAATATTTCAACGCGGAAGCTTCGGAGAAAAAACTCGTTCGTACCGGGAGGTGGGCTGTGATCGTTTGTATGCTCATCGCCGCCTTGGTGGCGCCATCGCTCCGTTCACTCGACCAGGCCTACCAGTTCATCCAGGAGTATGTGGGCTTCTTTTCGCCCGGTGTATTGGCCATCTTCTTATTGGGCATGTTCTGGAAACGTACCACGGCTGCCGCCGCACTCGTGGGTGCAGTGATTACGATACCCGTTTCCACCATACTCAAATTTCTGCCCTCATGGACCAATGGCGCATTTCCCGATTATCCCTTCCTGGACCGGATGACGATCACTTTTTTTATAGTAGTAGCCGTTATGTTGGTCATGAGCCTGGTGAAACCGCAAAGCGCGCACCAAAGTTCCATTGAAATGGATACGAAACTGTTCCGGGTTTCCCCGGCCTTCCTTATTGGCTCCATCATTATCTGCGGCATACTGGCCGCCTTATATACCGTGTTCTGGTAAAATGAACTTATTATGAAGTGTACATTGAATGTTTTTTTGAGCTTCCTGTTGCTGCTGACTACCGCTCACTCTTATGCGCAGCTGAACAAGGGCACCGCCCTGGCACTGGTGCAACGTACCGTGCCGAAACACGCGGCGCAGTTCATTGTGGAGGAAATAAAGGCTGATCCCGGGAAAGATGCTTTTGAAATTGAAAGTCGCGGGAATAAAATTGTTCTGCGTGGCAACAACGCGGGTTCCGTTTCTTCCGCGTTGTACTATTACCTCACTAATTTCTGCCATGCGCAAATTACATGGAACGGCTCTAATCTTAATTTGCCCGCCGTTCTTCCTTCCGTAAAAGAAAAGATACACAAATCATCTCCTTACCAATACCGGTATTACCTCAACTATTGCACGTTCAATTACAGCATGAGCTGGTGGGACTGGGCAAGATGGGAAAAAGAAATAGACTGGATGGCGCTGCACGGCATCAATATGCCCCTCGCCATTACAGGAGAAGAGTATACCTGGTACGTGGTGTACAAAGAGATGGGTTTTACCGATGAGGAACTGAAGGATTTCTTCTGCGGACCTTCTTACTTCGCCTGGTTCTGGATGGGCAACCTGGATGGCTGGGGCGGCCCGTTGCCATTGAGCTGGATGAAAGATAAATTTGAATTGCAGAAAAAGATATTGAAGCGGGAACGGGAACTCGGCATGAAGCCGGTTTTGCCCGCGTTTACGGGACACGTACCCAAAGCGTTCCGGGAAAAATTCCCGCAGGCCAAACTGAAAGCCACCAACTGGACCAATGGCTTTGAAGATACCTATATCCTGGATGCCAATGATCCGATGTTCGCGGAAATCGGGAAGAAGTTTTTGCTGAAGCAGACTGAACTGTTGGGTACCGATCACTTGTATTCCGCCGATACTTTCAATGAGAACGAACCACCCAGTGATGAACCGGAGTTCCTCTCCGCCCTGAGCGCCAAAGTGTACGAAGGTATGCGCGCCGCTGATCCCGAAGCCGTATGGGTAATGCAGGGCTGGTTGTTTTACAGCGACCGTAAATTCTGGAAGGACCCGCAAACCAAAGCCCTGCTGGAAGCTGTACCCAACGATAAGATGATCATCCTTGACCTGGCCACGGAAATAGAACCGGTATGGAAACGCACCGAAGCGTTTTACGGCAAACCCTGGATATGGAACATGCTGCACAACTTCGGCGGCAATACCAATTTGTTCGGAAGGATGGAGACGGTGGCCACAGAACCCGCGAAAGCATTGCAACACCCCGCCAGTGGCAAACTGCAGGGGATAGGACTCACGATGGAAGGCATTGAACAGAACCCCGTGATGTACGAACTGATGATGGAGCATACCTGGCGCAGCGATGCCGTGCAACTGGAGGAATGGCTGCCGAAATATGTGCGCAACCGCTATGGCGTAAAGAACACAAATGCTGAAAAAGCCTGGGAAATACTCAAAACCACAGCATACACCGTGCACCCGGAACTGTACAAGCGGGATGGCGCGGAATCCATTATCCAGGCCAGGCCAACTTTGGATTCCATGACCCGTTGGGCCAATACCAGACTGAATTACAAAGCCACCGACCTTTTACCCGCCTGGGATGAACTGGTGAAAGCCGCACCCGCCTGCAAAAAAAGCAGCGGCTTCCAATACGATCTGGTGGACCTTACCCGGCAGGTACTGGCGGATCTCGCACTCCCGTTACAACAACAGATCGCCGCCGCCTGGAAGAACAAAGACAAAGCCGCGTTCCAACTGCACACAAAAAACTTTCTCGCACTCATGGCGGACATGGACAAACTACTCGCCACCCGCAAGGAATTCATGCTCGGCCCCTGGGTTGCCGCTGCAAGGGCGCATGGAAAAACTGAAAAGGAAAAATCGTTGTATGAATTCAACGCGAAGGACCTGATCACCCTTTGGGGCGATGAGAACTGTCCGCTGAACGAATACGCGTGCCGGCAATGGAGCGGTCTCATCAACGACTTCTACCAACCGCGCTGGAAACAATTTTTCGCGCACCTGCTTTCCCGTTGGACATCAACTGATCCAGCTATGGATACCTTTACAGCCTCCATTAAAAAATGGGAATGGAACTGGGTGAACCAGCGCAAAGATTATCCCGTGACCGTTCAGGGTGATCCTGTTGCCGTAGCAGTTGAGATGCACGGAAAATACAGGAAAAAGACAGGCGCATGGTAAACCTGAAACAATCACTTGAATGAACCTGCTTCTACGATATTTTTCAGTGCTGTTGTGTGCTATGCTGGTGCGGCATGCTGAAGCGCAGGAGTTTAATATCCTGCACTATGGCGCGAAAGGAGACGGTACGTCTGTTAATACTTCCGCTATTCAGAAAGCAATTGATCTGGCAGGAGAAAGCGGTGGGAAAGTAATTGTTCCCGCAGGCACCTTTGTTACCGGAACGCTGGTGTTGCGGTCTAAGGTGCAACTGGTATTGGAAGAAGGGGGCGTTCTGCAAGGCAGTCCATTGCGCAAAGACTACGGTACCACGGAGCACCTCGCCTTATTGTATGCGAAGAACATAACGCAGTTCAGTCTTTCAGGAAAAGGCACCATTGATGGAAAGGGCAGGGAACTGGTGCAAGACATTTACCGGCAACTAAAAGCGGGAACCATTACTGATCCCGATTGGAAAACAAAGCGTCCGAATGAAAAAAGCAGGGTGAGCCTTTTTTATTTTGAAGCATGCGCGGGCATCTCCGTGCGCGACCTTACGCTGAAAGACGCCAGCACCTGGGTGACGCACTATGAAAATTGTCGTGACATCACAATTGATAACATCAACCTGGAAAGTGTCGCTTATTGGAACAACGATGGCATTGATCTCGTGGATTGCAGGAACGTGCGCATTACAAATTCCCGGATCAACAGTGCCGACGACGGTATATGTCTTAAATCAACTGATCCGGCCCGTTATTGCGACAGTATTTATGTGGCAGACTGCTTCATCCGCTCCAGCGCCAATGCTTTTAAACTGGGTACGTCTTCCGTTGGCGGTTTCAAAAATATTACTGTACGCAACATAAAAGTGAAAGACACTTATCGTTGTGCCATCGCCCTGGAAACGGTGGATGGCGGCTTTCTGGAGAATATAAACATCAGAGGCGTAGAAGGTACCAATACAGGTGGCGCGATTTTCATTAAACTGGGACACCGGAACAAAAACGAACGTTATTCTACGGTACGCAATATTCACATCAGCGATGTACGGGTAGAAGTACCCGCCGGGAAACCGGACCTGGGGTTTGAAACCGAGGGCCCTTTGCTGCGGTATCCGCCGAGAATAAAACCTTCTCCCGAAAAAATCAGCAGCGTTTCCCCCTGGAACTATTCTTACCCCGATTCCTCGGCCATCGTTTACCGGCACAATGTATTTCCTTCTTCCATTTCCGGCCTTCCGGGCCACAACGTGGAAAATGTATCGCTGGAAAATATCACCATCCGCTACGCCGGGGGCGGAGATACATCCGTTAACTTTATGCCCGTAGATTCCCTGCACATCATAACGGAGGCGGCTTCTGCTTACCCGGAGTTTTCCATGTTCGGGGAATTGCCCGCCTGGGGGATGTATATCCGCCATGTAAAGGGATTGTCGATGAAAAACATTCAGCTTATCAATCATAAAGAAGATTACAGAGTCCCGGTGGTGGTGTATGAATCCGCGCAACTGGTATTGGATAACATCACCATGGAAGCACCCGTTCCGCTAAAGCGGATCGTGGTTGAAAAAACTTCCGGTGTAAAAAAGAAAAAGCTGAGGTACAAAGCAACCTATGAATAATAAAACGCTTTATATAATTGTCTTTTTGTGCAACGGCGCCTTCAGTATGGCGCAGCCCAAACTGCCTTACGTACAGCCCTTGTGCGGTACGGCTCCGTCCACTACCGTTGCAGCGTTAAAACACAGTGAGGAAGGCAGCAAGGAAATGAACGCCAACACCATTCCTGCGGTTACCTTACCTTTCGCAATGACACAATGGACGCCACAAACCAGAACAGGCGAAACAAAATGTATTGCGCCCTATTATTACAAAGATTCCCTGTTCAGTGGTTTCCGCGGTACCCATTGGATCAGCGGTTCCTGCATGCAGGATTATGGCAGCTTTACGGTAATGCCCGTCGTGGGTAAGCTAAAGACAAAAACAGCGGATTATGCGGTTCCGTTTGCGCACGCCAATGAAACCGCCACGGCAACCTATTATAAACTGGTAACCCCAGATTTCACCGCGGAAATATCGCCCACCTTACGCGGTGCGGTTATGCGGTTCACCATCTTGCGTGATGACAGTTTATACCTGCTGATTAAACCCAACAGCGATGAAGCTTTGGGCACCATGAAAGCCGATGCCGGCACCCGTTCTGTTTCAGGCGAAAACCCCGTGCACCGTATTTACCAGGGATGGGGACAGGAAGCCGGTTTCAGCGGATGGTTCTATGCGCAGACGGATCGTCCGTTTCAAAAAACGGGCAGCTTCAGCGAAGCGGGGATTCATTCCACCACCACCATACGCCACCAAAAAGAGGGCGGTATATTTATCGGATTCCGCCTGCGGAAAGGAGAAACGATTACGCTAAGGGCCGGAACTTCCTTCACCGGTAATCCGGGCGCCATCGCCAATATGTATGCTGAAATAGGTAACCGAACGCTGGAAACTGTGCGCAAAACCGCGGAGCAGCTATGGGAGAAAATTTTGTCAAAGATCACGGTGGAGACCAATAACGAACAACAGAAAAGAATTTTTTATACCGCGTTGTACCATTCCATGCAGCACCCGCGCCTGTACAGCGATGTAAACGGAAATTACCCGCGCTTCGCCGGAGGAAAGCCGGTGCAGAACGCGGGGAGGACAGGGTATTACGATGATTTTTCGATGTGGGATATTTACCGTGCACAGTTGCCATTGGTGGAAATACTGGATACCTCCCGCACCAACGCGTTTGTGCGTTCCCTCATTGCGAAGGGAAAACAGGGCGGATGGCTGCCGATATTTCCCTGCTGGAACAGTTATACCGCCGCCATGATCGGCGACCATGTTACCGTGGCCATCGCTTCGGCATACAACAAGGGTATCCGGAACTATAATATCCATGATGCTTATGCGTTGATGCGGAAGAACGCGTTTGAATCTCCCGGAGATATTTCGGTTTACAGGAACGGCATAGGGCGCCGCGCACTGCATTCGTACCTGAGTTATGGGTTCATTCCCGTGGAAGATAGTGTTCCGGACGCGTTTCATAAAAAAGAACAGGTGAGCCGTACCCTGGAATATGCTTACGACGACCATGCCCTGGCTACCCTTGCAGCGGCGCTTGGTAAGGCAGCCGACCATAAACTATTGTCGGCACGTGCCCTCAATTACAGGAACGTGTTCGATGCATCGGTAGGGTTGATGCGGGGCAAACACGGCAACGGCAACTGGGTTTCACCATTCCATGCGGATAAACGTGAATTCTATATTACAGAAGGAACGCCGAGACAATACACTTTCTACGTGCCGCACGATGTACCTGGATTAAGCGAACTGATGGGTGGTACCAAAGCATTTGAACGGGCCCTGGACAGCCTTTTCGGGAAAGATGAATACTGGCACGGCAACGAACCCGGTCACCAGATTCCCTTCCTGTACAACTTTACCGATGCACCTTATAAAACACAGGAAAAAGTAAACACGATATTGAAGGAAGAATACACGGATGGCCCCGGCGGACTGAGTGGCAACGATGATGCCGGGCAAATGAGCGCCTGGTACGTATTCGCCGCCATTGGTTTTTACCCGGTTGACCCGGTTTCCGGTAACTACCAGTTGTGTTCCCCCCTGTTTGATAAGATCAGCCTGGAAACAGGCTCCGGAAAACGGTTCAACATTAACGTGCATAAAAAAACTTCCAAAGATTTATTCATTCAGAAAGTTGAATGGGACGGTAAACAATATGCGCAGCGACACATCAGTTACAAGATGCTTTCCGGTGGCGGACAACTGGACATCTGGCTGGGCGCGACTCCCGGACAATGGAATAACGATGAAACGCATAAGGCGAAATAAACTTTGATACCATGAAAAAAATATTTGTAGCGTTGGTATGTATGATGGCATTTGCGGTGAACGCGCAAACCATCTTCAATGTAAAAGATTTCGGGGCGAAAGGCGACGGGAAAACCGATGATGCCATGGCCATTCAGAAAGCAATAGACGCTTGTTCAAATGCGGGCGGAGGAAGGGTGTTGTTTCCCGCGCCGGGAACGTATTTATCGGGGCCGTTCAACCTGAAATCCAATATCGATTTTCATTTACCCGGAAACGTACTGCTCCTGGCGCATCCGGATGAAAAGAAATATACGAAAAGCGCGTTCAGAACCAATCCCGGGGAAGGGACCATCTGGATCGGGGGAGAAAACATCGAAAACCTGACCCTGAGCGGCACGGGAGAAATCAACGGGAACGGTATCTCCTTCATGGGCGCGGAACTCGAAGATTCCTACGTGTTGAAGCCCTTCAATATAGTAGATCCAAGGCCCCACGTACTTACAATAGTTGGCGGCAAAAATATCCGCATCCGGGACCTGAAGATCGGCAACTCCGCTTACTGGACCGTTCACCTGATCGGTTGCGATGATGTGGTAATATCAGGCATCACGCTGCTGAACAGCCTGAAAGTGCGCAACAGCGACGGTATCGATCTTGACCATAGTAAGAATGTGCGCATCAGCGATTGTTACATTGAAAGCGGCGACGATTGCATTTGTCTGAAAAACAGACGGGAATACGAGGAGTTCGGGGTATGCGAAAACATTGTGGTGTCCAATTGCACCATGACCTCCCGCAGTTGCGCCATTAAAATCGGTTCCGAAAATATGGACACCATCCGCCAGGTGCTGTTCAACAACTGCATCATCAAAAAGAGCAACAGGGGAGTGGGTATCCAGAACAGGGATGAAGGTGTGGTAACCGACGTGATTTTCTCCAACATGATCATTGAAGGACAACTTTTCAGCGATGTGTGGTGGGGCAAGGCTGAACCCATTTATGTTACGGCTTTCCGCCGCGCGAAAATCGACCATAAAGATGCGAACTGGCGTTTCCCGAAAGGTGCCACAGAAGGAAGAGTGGGAGAAGTGAAGAACATTTATTTCAGCAACATCAAGTGCATCAGCGAGAACGGTATCTTTGTGAGCGCTGAATCCGCCGATAAAATCTCCAACATCGTATTCGATCATGTGGACGTGTTTATCGATAAAACCACGGCCTTACCCGGCGGCATCTACGACCGCAGGCCGGCACAGGTAGAAGGATTCGTTACGGGAAGCACCTCCGGCTTCTATTTTGAAAACGCCACCGGCATTAAAGTACGGAACAGTCATGTGGAATGGGGAAAAAATAAGCCCGCGTATTTCAACCAGGTAGTGGAAAGCAAAAACACTCCTTTACTTCAATTAAAGAATGTAACAGGGGAAGCCGCTTTTCCTTCTAAAAAGAAAAAATCAAAGTAAAGTAGTTACTGCTAAAAACCTGCTTTTCGCCCCGGAACCAATATTGTAACCCATTAATCCAATGCTGGTTTATCCTGATGATTGAATGCGTGAAGGAGCCGCACCGAAAAAAAATGTAAAAAGTACCTAATACCGCCATTCAATATCCATCCCAATCGCCAATCCTTCCTCCATATTAATACCCAAAACAATTCGTTTTCCCCTAATATAATCCTCCCCAAATCTATCGCCCCTCTCCCCGGAGAGGGGTAGGGGGTGAGGCTTCTGTTTTACAATATTATATTGTTTGGTCAATATGTTTACGGCCGGTAATATGCTATGGTGATGTGGAGGAAGTTCGTCCGTTTAAAATTTCTGTCGCGTTTAAAAGAGAAGGGAACGGCGCCTGAATTTTTCACATCCTGCCAGGGCGCGCAGAAAACTTCCATACCTTCCAGCGTTTTATTCTTATCAAAATATTCCACGGTTACTTTGTATTTAAGATTTGAGAATCCCTTCAGCGGCGCGATGGACAACTGGTATTCGTCGGAAAGCTCGTGCCTGTAGGTAATGGCAAGCGATTTCCGTTTCCCATCGGCAAACGCCTGGAACTCTTCCGCCGTTGGCTTTTTAACCTGCGCAACAACGGAAAAGCCTGAAAAAATAAAGAGCAGGATGAGGAATGATTTCATGAGCTGAATTGAATGAATGGAACCAGGTATTGTTTTAACGGCAGAAAGATACGGCGATCAGCAGAAAAACGGCGGATAACCCTATTTATCTGTTTTTCCTGTGTCAGGGTGGTTGTTTTTTAAAATTATGTCTGATAAAGTATTCCTGTTGCCGGAATTTATTGTAAAAACCTTTGGAATTAACGAGCAGTTAACCGGTGGTTGAATTAACTTCCATTCAGCTTACAACTGAAGATCGCAACGGAGAAAATCGTTTTATTTCAAATGCCAATCAATATGGGAGATAATAGTTTTTATGAAATTTCAGGGCTGCGCAAATGGTTGCAGCAATTAGGTTTTCAACTGGCCGAACTCTTTTTTCCGGAGCTGAGGAAAGGAAGTTTCTGAACCACTCCTCTGGTATGAAATTTTTAATCCCATTACAACTTTCCTGATGTTTTCCCTAAGCGTTTACTAGTATTTTCCCCGATAATAATTACCCGCGTACGCAATAATAGGCATAAGAAATACATTTTTGTTCCGGTTAAGTAATTGATTAGAAACCCCAACCGGCTTTAGCCGGCCTAACCCTAAGTCACATGGATATCCGTATTTTATTTGCGGAAGATGATCCGCTGAACAGACTTGTATTTAATGCAATTCTTAAAAACCAGTCCTGCCTTATTACCTGGGTGGAAAACGGCCTTCAGGCGATAGAAGTTTTCAAAGAAAGTAATTTTGACCTTGTTGTACTGGACATCCGGATGCCCGGCAAAAATGGCTATGAAGTAACGCAGTTCATCAGAAAGGAGCGCCATTCGATGATTCCTGTCCTCGCCCTCACGGCTGATCAGTCGGTGAGTGAAAAGCGGAGATGCCTGGAAGCAGGCATGAACGGTTATCTTTCCAAACCGGTTTCGAAGGAGGCGCTTTTGGAAGAGATCCGGCGTTTGACAGCGCTTCAGACCAGATAGGTCTTATCATTTCCCACCCTTCTTTTAACCTTCCTTAATGAAAAATAGTACCCCTTTCAGCAGTACGCTTGTGAGCTTGAATACATTGCTGCCGCAGCCTGAAATATCCGGCCCGCTTCCTTATGAAGCACTTTTCTTACAACACCCCTATCCATTGTGGATCGTGGAGAAAAAAACCGGAAGGTTCCTGGAGGTGAACGAGGCAGCCATTACGCACTATGGTTATTCAAGGGAAGAATTCCTTGAAATGACGGTTGATCAGATCAGGCCCCTGGAAGATGTGGAAAAGCTGAAAAAGGTGGCTGGCGTGCCATCCGGTGGCTCCATCGTGCACAAGGGGGTATGGCGCCATTACAAGAAGGGACAGGTACTGATAGATGTGGAAATCACGTCGCATACTGTTTACGCGGAAGGCAGGGAACTGATTATTGTAGCCGCCGCCGACATTACCGATGCGCTGAAATGGAGAAAGGAACTGGAAAACGCCATCAGTATTTACCAGACTGTATCTAAGGCCACAAGCGATACCATCTGGAACTGGAACCTTCAAACAGGTAAAGTGGAATGGAACCAGGCGCTGAAAGGATTATTCGGGTATGAACGCAGCCAGGAAACAAACGAGATCGCCTGGAAGATGCAGTGTGTTCACCCCGATGACAGGGCAAGGATTGAAGCAAGTATTCAACATCACCTCGCAGGAGATGAGAAAAAATGGAACGAAACTTACCGGTTCCTTTGCAGGGACGGGAGTTACAGGTATATTCAGGACCGAGGCTTTGTGGTGCGGGATAAAGCAGGGAAGCCCGAAAGAATGATCGGCTCGATGCAAGACATTACGCGGCAAAAGCAGGAAGAGCAGCATCTCAGGTTACTGGAATCCGTCATCACCACTTCCACGGATGCTATTCTCATCACCGCAGCGGAAGATATTGATAGTCCGGGACCAAAGATCACGTATGTGAACAAGGCTTTTTCAGACATGACGGGCTACACGGCCGCCGAAGTGATTGGCCGGTCTCCGAGGCTGTTGCAAGGTATACGCACCAGTCGCGAAGAATTGTCGCGACTTAAAAACGCGTTGATCAATAAAGTTCCTTTCGAAGGCGAATTACTCAACTACAGGAAAGACGGCAGCATATTCTGGAACCAGGTTTCCATTGTTCCGGTTATGGACGAACAAGGAATCTGTACCCATTTCATTTCGATCCAGCGTGATGCAACGGAGAAGAAACGCAAGGAGGAAGAAGTACTAAGGATCAAACAGAACACGGAGGCGATGATTAATAGTATAGATGGATTCGTGTGGTCGGTTTCGCCGGAGTTTAAACTGATTTCCGCCAACCAGGCGTTCAAAACATATTTTGGACATGTATTGGGGCATACGCCTGATGAAGGAGAATCGGTACTCTACGAACAGTTAGGTGCGGAACGCATCCAGCGGTGGCGTGCCCATTACCAACAGGCATTTGAAGGTAAAACGGCAACCATTACCGAAACAGAACCCTCGCCGGATGGCCGCTCGGTACACCATGCGCTGGTGACCCTTAACCCGATCTATAACCAGGAAGGAACCGTAATTGGGGCCGCCTGTTATTCCAAAGATGTGACCCAGCTCCGTTTGATGCAGGAAAAGCACAGCCGGGAACTTGTCCGGAAAGAGCAGCAAATGACCAAGGCCATCATCCGTACGCAGGAGAAGGAGCGGGCCTTTATCAGCCGGGAGTTACATGATAACGTGAACCAGATTCTCGCCACCGCGAAAATTACCCTCGACCTTGTGAGCGGCACGGATGAGGCGCAGCAAATGTGGGTGGGCAAATCCAAAACTTATATCGATATGGCCATCAATGAAATCCGGGGACTTTCCCACCAACTGGCCCCGGTAGACATCATGCGGCCGGGATTTGGCAATTCTGTGCATGACCTGCTGCAGCAATTCAATGCCGACGGCAGGTATGACATATTCTTCGACAGTGCGCAATTCAGGGAAACACCAGCCATTCAAAAAGAACTCGCCATTAACCTGTACCGGATTTTACAGGAACAACTCAATAATATTGAAAAGTATGCCAACGCTTCGCGCATCGATGTTGTATTGATCCGCAACGCAAGAAAAATCTACCTGGAGGTAAGGGATGATGGAGCGGGCGCGGATATGGCCAGCATAAGCGGGGGCATCGGCCTGAGGAACATGGAATACAGGACCGCCTTGTTCCACGGGCAGTTGAAGGTGGACACTGCCCCCGGGAAAGGATTCAGGTTGAAGGTGGAGGTTGCTTGCTGAAGAGGTGGGGATAATAATAAGTCCTGAAGGGTAACCATTAAATTACCGCTTCAGGACTTATTCATAAAACAAACTTACTGAACAACAATCGGAAGCCGTAAGCTGACGCCTGTTGATGTAAATACGCTTACGGTGTAAATGCCATGTATTAAAGAAGTAAGTTCATACCTGGTTTGCGGTGTGCTCCAGGTTTTCACTAATCTTCCATTACTATCGTGGATCGTTACCGCGGTGATTTTAGCTATATCAATTCCTGAGATGGCGAAGAAGCCGTTCGCAGGATTGGGATATAGGGTAATGCTTTCAGGTTGGTTTGTTCCATTCACAGCAACAACTGGTGAAAGCGTGAAGCGTCCATCCTTATCTGTTTGTCTGATTCTGTAGTACAGTCTGGCTGCATGGTTCACAAAATCAGCATGTTCATACCTGCTGGCGAGCGGAAGGTTTTTTGCCTTTATGCCTGTGGCTGCCAATACCCAATTCCTGGAATCAATGCTTCGCTCCACATCAAAATGACTCACATTATATTCCTGGAAGGTTTCCCATGTTACGCGGATGGTTTCAGCTGTCCGGAGCGCGCTTATTTTTCCCCACTGAAGTGGTAATGGTGCGCCAATTGAAAGCATCATCTCCTGCAAGGGAATATTGGAAAGGCCCGATGCCAAAAGGTAATTGTCGGTTGTGTTGATTGTGGGCGTTCCTGCATTCACCCAGGCTGAACCGTTATAAACAGTGAGCTGAAGTTGTGATTCATCCAGCCCGTTCAAATCAGCATCTGAATAATCAAATCTTATTTCCCCACTGAATATGGCGTTTGCGTTTCCGAAATTATAGACACCCGGCATATAAGCGGCGGGAAAAGAATTGGAAACGGTTTCGTTCCTTTGAATATTCATGCCGCTTGTCTGAAAACCCGATGAAGGGGTCAGCGTTAAGCCGGGTGCTCCGAAACTGGTGCCGCTATTAATGGTGAGTACGGCATCGGGTGATACATAGATTTGCTGTGCCGTTGCAGCAAAGCAAGTTCCCGCCATAACCACCATGACAAATAGTTTTCTCATAGGTAGATTATTTTTTGGTCGGGAAAAAATGGAAACGTTTATTGAACAGTACACCGCCAACCAATAATACTAACGCGAGCATGGTAAGATAAACAGGGAAGCCGGCCGTGTTGTTGTTGAGCCTTGATTCAATATCTTCCAGTCTTTTGCGCAGGTCTTTGTTTTCATCCTGTAGTTTTTTTATGGCTTCAGCTTGTCCGATGGAGCGTTCATCCAAGGCCTGAACGGCCGCAAGTGCTATGCCATCGGCATCAACGGTTCCAATGGTTTTATCATCTCCGCCAAGGCCAAAAGCGGCGTGAAAATCCTGTGCGGTAGGGCCTATGTGACGGATATTGTCCGGCTCCACTTTATAGCTCCATTTCTGGATATCTAGCCCACGCAATTTTTGCAACACTTCTTCTCCGGATACAGGTTCAAACAAATGTTTACGGTTCACATCCGATGTGTTCTGCCAAACCCCCGCGGTAGTGAGCATGGCACCTGTTGAAGTGGAGATCACCGCGTTTGACTGTCCCCAGTTACTAACAGATGCACCGGATTGAATTGTAACACCTGTACTAAGGTTTGAGCTGGTGAATAGCCTGAAGCCACCGCTCACCCTCCAGGTAGCTGAGTGGTTTACGCCCGCGCGCACGGTATCAACAGAAGATCGATCCGCAAATACGAAACTTCCCTGACGTGCATTCGTATGGGAATGATAGCCTAGCGCCACGGAAGCTGCGCCACTGGCTGTATTCTGATCGCCCATAGTGAACGCGGCGAACCCCGAAGCCAGGCAAAGCCTCCCAAGTGCTACTGAGTTTGTCCCCAATGCTATATTACCTTCTCCCAAACCGATGGAAAAGTCACCAATACTTGCGTTATCCCATTGTGTGCCACTGGCATAGCCAGCACGGAAAGCCGCTTTTTCAGGATACCATAATAAACGTGTGCCTGCACCTTCCGCCACGATACTGCCGCCAGTGCCGGTATATTCGCCGCCGAGCAGGAACCCGCCACTCTTATAAAGGCTCATTCTGTGGTTCAGGCTGTTGTCCTTTACCGCCATCAATGTATCTGGTGTTTGTGCCTGACTCATCAAAGGTGCAAGAATGGTGAAGGCTGCTAACAAGTTTGTGCGTGTACGATGCTTTTTTCGGATAAATGTAATGCTGTTCATTGGAATTGAGTTTAGTTCATACGATATAGAGAAGAATACGAATATCACACCTAAGATATTGTCTTATAGAACACTAAAAAATATTCTTTTTATGTAATAATATTAAGCGGAGTCAAAATAAAAACAGGCTTTAACTTAATTTAAGTGTTTCCTATTAGTAGGATAGTATGAAGAAGGTATTCTGTTGAAGATTGGACCTATTTAAAACTCCTAAGGACATCCTTTACTTATGAAGTAATGGTACAGTTAGTGGGGAAGTTAATATTCCGCTAGGGCTGCTTATTATTTCCCTGCTCCCTTTTATTTTTTTTCAACATCAAAAAAATCGCGACAACAAAAGTGATCAGGTAAACGGCATCCAGTGCGGGTTTTTTAAACGTAAAAGTGCTGAAGTCTGTATCACTGATTAAGGCGATGCCTATGGGAAATGCTATAAGCGCGAATACTATGTTGAAGCCGATATTGTTTTTCATGAAGTAGGTGGTTCTGTCGCTGGCAAAATAAATACATTTTTAAATCTGCATTTATATTTATTACAACATGCCGTTGCTACGATTGCTTTTTAGTTTTTTTCTTTGATGCCTTTGCCTGCTCATTGAATGCCAGGCAAAGGTTAATCCAGTATTCAAAATCTTTTTTGTTTTTAAACCCGGAGGGCTCCACATAACAGTATCCTTTGTATGGTTTTCCTTTCATGATCATGGGCCGGTATCCTTTACGCGCCGCTACTTCCTGTAAAAGTGAGGGATCGAAACGGCACATTAAATTTTCACCGCTTACATTCACGCACATCTTTCCATTGACCATAAACGCCAGTCCCCGAAACATTTCTTTTTCTTCGATGTCATATTTTTCAAACTGCGACAAATATGTTCTCACCTGTTCTGCAAGTTGTGTGTTATAAGACATATTTCCGTTTATGCTGATGAAGATTGTAATAGGTAAGATAAAGAAAAGAAACAAAAAGTGCCGGCCCAATTAAGAACCCGGCACCTTATATTAATAACCTTGATGAAACCGTTTACGGCATTTATTTTACTGCCGGATGAACCGCACCGTCTGGCCATCGCCCAGGCGAACATGGTACATGCCCGCGGGTAAAGCAGAAACTGAAATAGTATTTACTACTTTCAGCAAAACGCCTCCGGATACCATTTGCCCGTTCAAACCATAAATCTGGTACGATGCACCGGGTGTAGTGTTTTCTATGGTAATGCTGTTTCCGGGAACAGGGTTAGGAGACAATCTGACATCGCTTACCCCGTTGTTGCGCAATACGCGCGTACCGGCCACGGTTAACTTGCCATCGAGGTCATGCTGTAGCAGGCGGTAATGTACGATCGGGGCGGTTCCGATGGGATCACTGAAGGAATAGCGGTTAACCAGGTTGCTATTGCCTGCTCCATTCACAGTGCCTATGCGGGTGAAGTTGCGTGCGTCGGTGCTTTTTTCTATGGAGAAGTGGCTGTTCTGCGTTTCCGCTGAGGTTTCCCATTCCAGTTGAGCGGTTCCGTTCCGGAGGTACGCCGTAAAACTGCGCATAGTAACGGGCAGGGTGCCACTGTTGGAGAAATTCTGGAAAACACCCACCACATCGTTGTCGCCGTCAGGATAATATTCTATCCAACCATCTCCATAGTCTTCCACGTAAACACTTTTATAATAAGAGATCAGGTAGCTGAAGCCGGATACTTTTCCCGGAGCCACAAGTGTGGAAGGGGAGTTGAACCAGCGCCCGTCGTCGATTTGTTCCTGCTGTACGCCGCTGTTGTTAAACCGGAGAAAGGATACGCTGTAATCGAGATCGCTGGGGTCGGATGGATAGCGTTTGGTAGAGATGGGTACATAGTAACCTTCCTGTCCCGCGGTATGATTGAGAAAAACGCTTGAAATGTTGTAGTCGGATGGTTGTGATACAGCCGTTCCGTTGGCGGTACCATCCGCGTTGTAAAACCTTCTCCAGTAAGTGCCATAAGTGGTTCCGTAAAATATGGCGTAGGTACCATCCAAGAGGCCCACCGGGTTTAGGGGATAAAAATCCGGCCCCGAGTTGTGTATAGTAAAATGCGTATTGCCGTCAACCGGAATATTTGTTCCGCTGGCGTTGTACAATTGTCCGCGGAGTGCGCCACCCGATAGGAAATAAACGACCATGAAATTGCCGTTGGTGCCGGCTGCAACACGTCCTGTACGAACATTGGCGCCTGAAAGCACGATGTCGCTGCCTTCAGGCGTCCCTTCCGCGGAAATTATTCTAAAGGCGTAAGTGCTGTTGTCTGTACGCTGGAACAAAGCTACAATCTTTCCGTTGGAAAGTTTGGTCAGCGAAAAAAAGCGGGTAAGCTGGTTGCCGGGATCGGTGGAGTTCACTACACCACTGGAAACCAGCGTACCGTCTGGCGCTATTACAATATAACGTGCATTGTCATATGTTTTTGTATCGGTGGAGCCGGCGTAATAAACTATAAATAAATTGCCATTATCGAGTGATATCACATCATACTGTGTTTGGCTGTGGTTGGAGGTGGGCCATGTAAAATAGTCTGAGAACTGCGAAGAGCGGACCACGGCGCCATTTTCATCCAGGGTAACAAGACTGCTGTTCCCGGTGGTATAGTTTCTGGCGATGTAAGCCAGGTTGGTACTGTTGGGAAAGGAATACAAGGTATATCCGGAGATCGGGATACTTGCACTGGTGTTGTCGTGAACGAAATGTTTGGTGGTTTGGCTGAATAAGGCGGAACAATACAAGAAGAGTGCAGTAAGCAGCAATGCTGGTTTAAGCGTCATGGGTTTATAAGATTTAGATAATAATTTTTCTACAGGATTGGTGAAAACGCGGTTGCTAAATTAATAGTTCTCTTATTCGTTAGTAAGTGTTAAAAAGAATAAGAATGCACAATAAATATTAACTCTTATTTAAAAATATCTTTTACACGTATTTAAGGCGAATACTTCAAACCCCTTTACAGCAAAGCATTTCATGAATTTGTAATGTGGAAATAAAGATGTTGATAATTGTCAAAAAATACCCGAATTCAATTTTCGCATATGCATTGAATGGAAAAAGAATGTTATGAGACAGAAATTGAACTCGCCGCATGATTACGTGATTTAGCTCCATATTTTATGCGGGCGTTACATAACCCGAATACCTTTCAACATATTTGTGTGCCGGATTGCCAAACAATAATTTAATAAGGATGCAAGGCGAAGAACTGCCAGACAATATCCGCACTTCTTATTATTGTTCATTCTACTGCTGGAATTTAATAAGTGTTGATATCAGGTAATCTTATGCAATCGGTTACCTTTTATCATTATTGATACTATTTTATCTACCATCGGAAATTAAACATCTGAAATAATCAGTATTTACCTGCGGTAGTTAATTGAAGAATAACTGAATCGGCGTTTTTTTCCAAGTGTTCAATAATTTTATGCAATCGGTTGCTATTTTCGATTTTTTGCCTATTTTCGTTTCCGGCAAGCTGTAACAAGCTTGCGAACGATTGAATTTTAAATAAACAATGCTGTATGGAACGTACGATTGCTCTTTCCCGCGCGCCATCATTTTTGTTATCGGTTCAGCGCCTTTATTACTTCTTCTTAAAGTTCTAATTAGTAAAACTCCTCTTTTAACCTTATCAAATCCCCGGAAATGAAACTTTGTAACTGTTCTTAAATCATTTGAAATTATGGTCAATGCTTGCACACGTATCAATTTTCAATCTTTAAACATGTTTCAACCAAAACGATGAATATGAAAAAAAATGAAACCCGGAAAAAGTATCATCAACTCAAGCTTTTACGGGAAAAAACAATTGCTTTTACTTTATTACTTGGGCTCCTTTTATTTACCGGAACGGCGGTATTCGCTCAGAATACTGTTCGCGGAAAGGTGACGAACCCAGACGGGGAGCCAATAATTGGCGCTTCCGTGATTGTAAAGGGTACATCGGTGGGCACAAACACCGGGGAAGACGGCAGCTTTTCCATCACGGCCGCCAAAGGAGCGGTGTTGGTGATTTCCAGCATTAATTATACCGTAAAGGAAGTTACCGTAGGAGATGAAACTACCATCAATATTCAACTTGCAAGATCAGAAAGTGACCTTGGAGAAGTAGTTGTTGTAGGGTATGGCACACAAAGGAAGGAAGCGGTGACCGGCTCCGTTGCCTCCATAGGTGGCGAAAAATTAAGAGAAGTGCCCGCACCTAACATTTCACAGGCTTTGCAAGGCCGCCTGGCCGGAGTGGAGATATCTCAAACATCCACCAGACCAGGTGCCACAATGCAGATCCGTATACGCGGAACACGTTCACTTACCGCAGACAACAATCCATTAATTGTACTGGATGGTATTCCATTTTTGGGCTCACTGGCCGATATCAACCCCAATGATATCAAAAGTTTAGACGTACTGAAAGATGCTTCCGCCACAGCAATCTATGGTTCACGCGGCGCCAATGGTGTGATATTGATTACAACAGATAAAGGCGCGAAGAACCGTGGTGCACGCATCAACTACAGCAGCTATGTGGGCACGCAGGAAGTGTTCGCCAAATACCCAATGATGGACGGCCCAAAATTAGCCAAGCTACGCGCTGATGCTGGCAATCTGTATCAAAATGGTCCGGATGAAGCGAATGACATCAATACCGACTGGCAGGATTTATTCTACCAAACTGGCATCGTAACGGACCACAACATCAGCCTTTCGGGGGGGACCACAACGGGCAATTACAATTTTGGTGGCGGGTATTACCTTAACCAGGGCGTGATCCCAACACAGCAATACAAAAGATACACATTGAGAGGCGCCCTGGACCAGGAAGTGGGCAAACACTTTAAGTTTGGATTAACCACCAACAGCAATTATAATGTTAGTGAGGGTAATCAGGTGGGACTTTATAGTACATTAAGTATGTCTCCGCTAAGTACTCCATTTAATGCCGATGGTACCACCAAAAGAAGTATCCGCATGATCGCTGATAATCAGTTCGTATATACCAAAGATGTGATTGAGAGTTTACGTGACAGTAGCCAGTGGTTAGATGAAACACGCGGGGTCGCTTCTTACAACGCATTGTACGGAGAAGTAAAAGCCCCTTTTTTAACGGGCCTTAAATACAGGGCAAATCTCGGACTTGATTTTATTCAAATTAATAATGGTAACTATACTGGTCCTGGAGTTGGCGATGCACTTAACCCGACCACCGCATCTGCTGCATCAGTAGACAACAGGACCACTTACCACTGGACCCTGGAAAACCTGCTGAGCTTTGACCGCACATTCGGAGGAAAGCATACAATAAATGCTGTGGCGCTCTATTCCGTGGAACAATTTAGAAATACCCGTTCCAATATGGCCGCAAGGGATATTCTCGCAAATGAATTTCAGTTTTACAACCTGGGACAAGCAGCGGGCCAAATTACCGTCAACCCGGATAACCAGAATTATACATTGTGGGGGCTGAAGTCTGCCATGGGAAGGGTGATGTACTCCTATGATAATAGGTATATGATCTCCGCCACGCTTCGTTCAGATGGTTCTTCCAGGCTGGCGCCAGGAAATAAATGGTACACTTATCCCGCCGTATCTGTGGGCTGGAATATTACCAATGAATCATTTATGCAGAATATAAGTGCTATTACAAACCTCAAACTTCGCGCGGGATTTGGTAAAACTTCCAATCAGGCCGTGGATCCCTATTCAACGCTGGGCAGGTTAACAACCCGGCCTTATAATTTTGGCCCTACAAATTATAGTACAGGACTCTTCGTTTCACGGCTGCCTACCGCTGAGCTTGGCTGGGAGTTTTCCAAAACATGGAACGTTGGCATTGACTTTTCCCTCCTCAGAAACAGGCTCTCGGGTACTGTAGAATACTATGTTACCAATACCGAGGATGTTTTGCTTGATCTCGACCTTCCGCCAACGAGTGGCGTACCGCTTGTCGCCAGTAATATCGGCACCACTCAAAACAAAGGCTTTGAATTGGCGCTAAACGGAACCATTATTGATAACTTGAATGGCTGGAGCTGGGATATGGGGGCCAACTTTTACGTAAACAACAATAAACTTACTTCTCTGGCCTCAGGCTTACAAAGAAATGAAGGCAACTGGTGGTTCGTAGGCTACAACATCAACGCGATCTTTGATTATGAAAAAACAGGCCTGTGGCAAAAAGATGATCCTTACCTGAGTATACTTGAGCCGGGAGGAAACGTAGGGATGATTAAAGTGAAGTACACCGGTGATTACGATGCCAATGGTGCACCGGTACGCGCAATCGGACCAGCCGACAGGCAGGTATTGAATGTTGACCCGGATTTCCAGGGTGGCTTTAATACCCGTGTATCTTACAAAGGGTTCGACCTTGGCATCGTGGGCATCTTCCGAAGCGGTGGTATTCTCTTCAGTACATTACATGGTTCCAACGGTTACCTTAACCTGCTTACGGGAAGAAGGAATAATATTGACATAGATTATTGGAGTGAGAGCAATACAGGTGCCAAATACCCGAAACCCGGCGGAATCATCGCCGGTGATAACCCCAAGTATGGCAGTACATTGAGTTATTTCGATGGCTCTTTCCTGAAGATCAGGACCATGACATTGGGTTATGATTTCAACCAAAGCCTGCTCAAAAATGCCGGTGCCAGGTTGCGCATGTATTTCACAGCTCAGAATCCATTTGTAATGTTCTCTCCGTTCCACAAAGAGTCCGGGCTGGATCCGGAAACCAATTCTTTGGGTAATGAGAATGCCGCGGTTAACCTCAGCCAAAACTTGAGGCGCATCCTCACCGTAGGGTTCAATACCCCTTCCACACGCAACTATATTCTGGGTGTTAACCTGACATTTTAAATCATTAGATTATGAAACATTTGTTGATAAAATCATCCATCATAGCTGCCACCGTTGCATTAGCCGGGTGCAGTAAAATACTAGACGAGCAGCCGCGCAGTTTTTATACGCCAGATTTTTTCAGAACAGAGAAAGGTGTTTTAGGCGGTATTACCTCGCAATATGCCCATCTTCGTTTTATTTATGGTCAGCCATATTTTTATAATACACTGGAAACCGGTACCGACGAATATACTTACGCTTCCAGCGCCGATGCCAACTTCCGGGATGCAGACCTGAGCGGTGTCGGAAACCTCAACTCCGCCAGTAGCAGGTCCGATGCTATTTGGGAGGTAACCTTCTCCAACATCAACACAGCAAGTGGTATCATTGAGAATGCTGCAGTAGTAGGCACCATTTCAGCGGCACTGATCGCAGAGGCGAGATTTTTTAGGGCATTTGATTATTTCCTCTTGGTACAAACGTTCGGAGGTGTGCCATTGGATCTCGGTGCGGGTGAACTGAAGTTTAACACTTCCGCCTCCAGGAAATCTGTAAGGAATACAGTGCCCGAAGTATATACCAAAGCTATTTTTCCTGACCTGATACAGGCGATCAATGATCTCCCTGATGGTCCACGCGTAACGGGCGGCGTTACAAAAACAGCGGCCCGGTTGTACCTGGCAAAAGCTTATCTTACTTATGGCTGGTGGCTGCAGAATCCCAATAATATACCTACGTATCCACAAACGGCGAGAACAGATCCCGATGGCAAAGACGCACAATGGTATTTCCAAAATGCATACAATGTAGCGGTTGCGGGTATCGATAATCCCGGTCCTTTCGGTTTGGAAACCAGTTTCTATGACCTTCACCGCGGAGGAAACGACCGCAACAAGGAGATGATTCTCTATGCTGATCATACCCAGGAAAATGAATTTTACAATGGCGCCTGTTTGGCCTGTTTCGATGGTGAAGCAGGAAACGGTAGAAACTCAGCGTCCTGGATGGTGACCTGGAACTATACCGTAATCAGAAGCGCGCCCAACGCGGATGGTACAGGTGCCGGTATCAGCTCTGTTCAGCGGGAAGCAGCACAAGGACTGGGCCGTCCATACACCCGCATGGCCCCTACGATTGGTGCGCTCACTACTACTTTCGCCGACAAAACACTGGATTCCCGTTATGATGGCACTTTCGCCACCGTATACCGGGGCAACTGGCCAAAGGGTGGTACAGCCAACACGGTGCTGTACAATGCTAACGACCTGCCGGTAACACCCGGACAGCCCGTACTGAGTTTCCTGGATGATGAAACACTAGCGCCTCAAATCACTTACCCAACAGGCCCATCTTTCCCGGGCAAATCATCCAATGGAGTAGGGGCAGGCGTGATACCCGGTCGTCCGGATTTTGTGATTACACCACGTGCAATCAGCCGCATCGTATTCCCCAATCTCTGGAAACTGGGCGTTTACAGAACGGACAACGGTTCAGGACTCGGACAACCGAATGCTACCAGCACCCGTCCGTTCAAAATCGCTAAATTCTCCGAATTTTATTTTATCGCGGCTGAAGCTGCCGTAAAAGGCGCTACCACGGTTTCAGGTAAAAGTGCAAGAGAGCTCATCAATGTGATCCGCGCACGTGCCGGAAAGTGGACCTTCTCTAATAAGAACAACGCCGCTTTCGTAGCGGATAACAGTGCGGCGATGACGGCAGCCACTCCGGGTACCATCGACATTGACTACATTCTGGCGGAACGTTCCCGCGAATACTTCGGTGAAGGACACCGCTGGTTCGACCTTGTACGTACTCAGAAATGGAATGAAGTGGCGGGCTCTTATGAAATCGCCGCCGCTACTTACGGCAGCCATACGCCGCAATTGGTGAGGCGTACCATCGAACCCAAACATTACCTGCGCCCCATTCCTATTTTCCAACTGGACAGATTGGACATGACGCCTGAAGAAAAAGCCGCTTACCAGAATCCCGGATACCAATAAGCCTACATTCATACGCAAGCAACACAAGGGACCGCCGTTTTTGGTGGTCCTTTGTTGTTTGTAACGGACAGGATTAATTCAAATCCTCAGACTTAGGATTTTAGCACTTTTCTAATCAGATACTTTCAACGTGATGGTTCATATTATTCATTCCCATAAACCGGTCTTGGCATTCTCCAGGATGTATTGCTGCTGATGGCCTGTAAAAACGCGGCCAGGGCTTTTTTCTCTTCCGCTGAGAGCCCCAGCGGTTTCAGGAGCACTGATGTGGTAGGAAACAGCGAATCTTTTAATTGTTCGTTTCTGGGTTTGGGTCTTGCGCCACCTGCATTATAGAGGTTAATAATCCCGTCTATATCATCGAAAAGGCCATTGTGCATCCATGGACGGGTAAGCATTACGTCGCGCAAGGAAGGGGTCCTGAATTTTCCCACATCTTCTTTTCTTTTGGTCACAGCATACCTTCCGAAGTCCTCAAATTTTCTGCCATAATAACTGAGCCCGATGTTGTGGAATTGCTGATCGGTAAACAGTGGACCATTGTGGCAATTCATACAGCCGGCCTTAGTTCTGAAAATATGAAGACCATAAACCTGTTCATCGCTCATGGTTTTGAATTTCCCTTCCAGGAAAAGATCGAAGGGGGCCTTTCTGCTGGTGATACTCTTTTCAAAAGTGGCGATGGCCTTTGTGATCTGGTCCAGGTGAATCTGTTCGGTACTGAAAACTTCTTTGAATTTTTTCCTGTAAAGTGGGATCGCCGCCAGTTCTTCTTCCAGTTGTCCGGGCAGTTCATGCATCTCCACGTCATTGCTGATCGGAGCTACCGCTTGTTGTTCTAAAGAAGGTGATCTGCCGTCCCAAAAAAAATCACGCAGGTGACCAATGTTGAAAAGGGAGGGCACATTCCGGCTTCCTGCAACATGGTCGTGACCGATACCAGTGGTGCGGCCATTCGTCCAACCCAGTTCAGGCTCATGACAAGTGGCGCAGGATATCTGGTTTGAACCGGATAAACGCGGGTCAAAAAAAAGGAATTTCCCCAGTTCTACCATGGGCCGGAGGGAACTGTCGCCAGCAATAACGGATTCAGGTAATGGTCCCAGTTCCACCCATTGTACAGAAGAATCTGTAACCGGGCGTGGCCATTTGTCAACCGGTGCCTGGTACCATTTCCGGAGGGAATCTGAAAAAGATTTCCATGCGATCCGTTTATCGTCGGGTGTAGGGGGCGTTGTAAATGCCCGGCCAACTGCCAGGGCCGCCGTTATCGCGAGTATGATCCTGAAATTTCTGCCTTTCATGAATGCGCAAGTTAAAAAAGAAATTGTAGTCTGGCCCCTGCATGTAAACGCCTGCCGGATGGAACGAACGGATCGGCTTTGTTTAATGGGGTGTCATATCCGTTCAACGCATTATCACAATTCGCGAACAGCGAACAGCGCATATATTTTCCCGGTAGTAACTGGTGAATATAGGTAACCGCGGTACCGGTTTTAAACTGATCCGTTTGCGCGTACTGTGCGTTGGGATAAGCCACGGCCTGGGTGAAGAGGTTGATTTGTGACGGGGGAGCATTGAGGTAACTCAATGTATTTACCCGTGCGCCAAAAGTTCCATAGACTTCCCATCCATTTTTTTCCCTGACCGGGAACCGTTTAGATGCCGAAAAATCAACGGTTACGGCTGCGTCCATCGCGTCGTGCTGTGTATTGCCGTCCTGCCACTGTTGTTGCGAAAATCCTGTCTGGCCCTGGAATAACCATCCTGAAACGTATCCTGATTTATGTTGAAACCTTACACCGAATGCCGCCTGTTTGCGGCTGTACCTGTAATTGAATCCATTCAGCAATACTTTATTAAAATCCTCCCCGGTCTTCATATCCCATAGCAGAAATGCCATCAGGCCACGTTTTATCCATCTGTGGTTTCCCTGGAACGCATTCAGCGTGTACATGCCGAGTTCATCGAATATTACGCCTGAGGCGCCGGTTGTTTCCCTGAAACTGCTGTCGGTCTGGCGACTGTAACGCACCTGGTGGAACATGGTTCCTCCAGCCATGGGCATGCTGAGTTGAATACCGGTGCGCCATAGCTTCACGCGTTGTTCCATGCGAAGTGCGGCCCGGTAACGGTAGAAGCCATACCCCAGGAAATCATACACGATGTAATCCACTGCCGCGGGCGTGTTGTTATCGTCATCATTACTATAGGTTACTCCCTGTTCAGCAGACCCGTATCCGTAGGAGGCATCCAGGTGTATTTTAAACGCATTGCGTTTGTACCCTACACCTGCGGAAAAGTCTACCTGGTGGTTGTTCATTTGGGGTCTGGGATCATTGCTCCTGGCGCCCGCTCCTGCCTTATACCGGACGCCGCCTCCGGCCATCCAGTTCTGATGCAGTGGCAGCATGAGGTTTCCGCCGATCTGGTATTGTTCATCATCCCAGTTACCGGCCTTTCTGGATGCGTAATAATAGGGATTGCCTTCTGCGGTTAAGGGTTCACGTGGAGCCAGACTCCATGATACACTGTCGTGCAGGTGTCGGGCATAACCAAAATACCCGCTCAGCAAAAGTTTGTTCAGGGGTTGCCAGCCATAGGTTTCCACAGTGATGTCTCGCTGCGTTCTGGCCACCTGACTTTTCCTCAGGCCGCCGCTTTTATAGTCATATAGCAGGGTAACCACATTCATGCTGTCGCTTGGAAGCATCCACGCGCCGCCCTGCACGGTAACTGCATTTTTATACCAATCGTTTAAAGTGCCGGTGGCATCAAAAGAAAGTTTACCGCTTTGCGTGAAAGCGGTAAACGGAAATGCCAGTACCAGGAATAGAGAAATATTGTGGAATCTGCTGTACATGTTAATCTTTGAAACCGCGGGGTTGTGCAAGTTCGAAATAGTCGAAGTCTTCAGTTGAGTTGTTGGTATCTTTCAAAAATCTCCTGCCGTTTACCTGGCGGCTTGTTTTACGGATCAGGCTTTGAGAGGAATACTGTCCATCCGGAACAAAGGCGAACCCGGCGTCAATTCCGGCCCATAGCTTTTTAGGAAAACGGCTGGAGGCCACCGCGTGCTGCACCTCCACTGCATCAATCAGGTTTGTTACGGGTAACTGGTACACCAGTTTGGCGCTGGCGGAAGGAGCGGCACCATCCATACGTGGCACGGCATAACCGGGCAGGTCTTCGATCCTTCCATTGTAGTGGAAAATCGCGAATGCGTCGCGACCCGGGTTGTCCAGAATCATATCCTGAAAGCCATAGTCCTGTATAACGATCATATTGGGTATGGCGGGAACATCAATATCAGAATTCAACCTGCCTGTACCATAGTAAGCTTCAAAGTCTGCGCCACTCAGGTCGATAGTAAGGTCCGGACGCTGTGGTGTAATGGCGGTACCATCTACGCCGGTGTAAGGAGATTTGTGGTTAAGCGCGTTTTGAGCGATGATGATGGAAGTTCCGGGTTGTATGGGGTACTGTTTTCCTGTGCCGGGAATTCTGAAAATCGTTTTACAATAAACATAATCAGTATTCGCGTTGATGTTGGCCGGCATTCCGTAAGCACGCTGCCAGTCGTATTGTCCATCCGGCCTGAATGCGCCGGTGCTGTTGGGCGACGCGCTCCTGTATCCTTCCAGTTGTGTGATGTAAAGGCTGTCTGCATAAATCACTTCCGTGGAGTTGTTGAATATTTCAATGAACTGATCCCTGAAACTTGCTGCTGTTGTAGTATTGGAGCCGGCATAATAAATCTGTTTTATCAACAGGTCGCCGGTTTTCCCTGTATTAAGGGCCAGCGTAAGCACATTGGATAAATTGGCGTTGATGACCTGCCGGGTGGCAGTGGCGCTGAACACCACCGTATCTTTTTCAACATAGCCTGAAAGCGCCAGGAATTTTTCGGGGGAAAAACTGATTTGGGCGGTAGCGTCATAAAATCCGGCCGGGATGTCTTCAAACAGAATGGCTGTTTCCGCCCCTGCGGTTTTTTCATATTGTTGTCCGGTTTCAGTGTTCCGGATAGACACTTTTACTTCTTCCAGCGGCAGGTAATCGTAGGTGGTGGCATAGGATATGTTCACCGTAACATCGGAAGGCGGAATGAACGGCAATTCTTTTTTGTTGCAGGAAACGATCATGGCCACTTGCGTGATGGCCACCAGTAGGTATAGCATCTTTTTCATTCTGTATATTTTTTGCGTTTTTGTCAGAGTTCAAAACTGATATCCGCCCCGAATGCCGGTGCCTCGTTGTATATAATTTTCGTCCCGGAAGGATTGGTATAGGTCGGACGGATATTCAAAAAGTTATTGGCATACATAGAGAACCTGTATTTCTTCCCGATGGCTTTAGAAATCCTGAGGTGGAAGTTTCCGTAAACGATGGGTTGGCGTGAATCTGTGGGGTCCAGCGGGTTCTGGCGCAGCAGGAGGTAGGCGTCGCTTCCCCGGTCTTTGGCATCCAGGTAAACTTTTTCAAATGTATTTGAAATGTACCCAATGGGAAGGCCATCATACGCGTACCTGTCGGTACCGTTCAGCCAGAAGGTCTGAAAGCGCCAGTTAACCAACAATCCGATGGCGGAAATATGGTGTGCGGTACTCAATGTTGTTACAAACTGCTGCGTTCTGTAACGGGTACTTTGGTGAATGCCTATAATAGCTTCCAGCCGCATATCAAGCGGATCGGGCACAAGATAATTCTCTCCCGGATTGTAATAATATGAATTGGTATAGGCACCCGATAGGTCGAATGAAGTCTGGATAGAAGGTATCTTCCTGAGGCCTATTGAAAACTCCAAACCTTTTGTCTGGCTGAACAGCAGGTTCCTCATGGTATTGTACCGCAGCACGAACAGTTCGTCGCTCCCGTTAGGCCCATAGGAGGGTTTTTGTCCCGGCTGGGTTCCTGTTACCACCAGTTGTGGTAGATACAAAGGGTAAAGTACCGGTGTTGCGTTGAACCCTTTTTTGTTGGTTTTCAGGTATGCAGACAAAGTATAATGAAAAAGCCCCGACCGGCCTGAAACGCCTGTTTCCAACGTATGGCTTATGGCTGGCTGTAGCCGTCCTGCCGTTTGCATAGTGGTGGTGATCACTTCCGTATGTCCTACATATACGCTCTCCTCGGGCTTATTGGGTACATAGTAGCTCAAGCGGGGAATATCGTAGTACACCGGTCCGGGGTAAAGATGCGCCAGACCGGGCGCCTTTGTGCTGATGCCATAGGCAAAGTTGAACTGCAAACCGGGCGATACATCCAGGGCTGCATTCATCCTGGGATTAACAGAAACATTGCTTCCCATTAATTGCATCCGCATGCCGAAATTGTTACGGAATATGGCATTGCCGATATGAACCTTCATCTGATCCTGTATATACAGGCCTCCCTGGGCGAGATTGATTTCGTTTGCAAAATAATAGGGGCGTTCTGAAAGAAATGATTGCGGCTTAAAGCGCGGGCGCAGGGGATCGAACAAACGCCCCCTGCCGAAATTGTCATCATAAGAAGCGTCTGCTCCCATTGAAAACTGGTGAACAACAGCTTTCCCAACCGGTCTGCTGTTGAGTTCTATCCTCATGCCGGAGGAGAAGGGAACACCATGAATTTCACGGAGCGCGATGTAATTTGGCGGAATAAAACTGCCTTCAAACGTACCTGTCTGGTCGGCAGCCGACAATCCAAACACACCATAGTTCAGGTAATACTGGTCCTTGCTGTGTTGTACGCCTATCGACGCGTTAACGTTGAACTGTATGCTTTCCAGCCATTTCTCCCGGAGGTGAAAACTAATTCTGTTGGATAACCTTGTGCCATAATTTTTGAATGAAGTGAACCTGAAATTGTTCTCATCCGGATTCGTTTTGGCATTATCGAGGTTACTGTAAAGATCAAGACTGAAGGTATTCTTTATAGCAGCATTCAGGTTTTTCGTCCAGATGATTCCTCCCGAAATACGGTTATACGATTTCAGTTTATCTCTTTTATCTGCAACACTATTGATGTAATCAAAGCTGGCGGAAAGCAGGCCGCGGTTCTTTTTAAGTTTGAATCCTTTACCAACAGACATGTTCGTGATGCCGTTCTGCATTCTAACGGAGCCGCGGTAAGGTGCCAGTCCGGCCTGTCTTTCAATCAATATGGCACCATCCGTAACATCGCCGTATTTAACCGGTGCCACACCTGCGATCACTTCTATCTTTTCAATATTGGAGGCCGGGATCTGGCGGATATCAAAACCACCACCTGCGTAATCGCCGGAACTGTAGCCAGAGGCGCTGAACGTCCGGAATGCGCCCCATTTGCCAACGTCATCCGTTTGCATGTTGGCGTTATTTGAAATGCGCGCGTCATCTACAATGATCCCCACGCCAAAAGCATTGTTCTGTCCAATGCCTGCAAGCGTACTTGCGCCGCGCAGCGTAATGGCCCTTGCGCCCTGAAGGTTGGTGTTGGTTATGGATTTCCCCGGGAGGAGTTGCAGAATATCATCCAGGCTGTAAGCTTGTATCTGATCAATGGCGGCCCTGTTAATAAGAAAAGAGGAGTTGGATTGCGCCCTTGTACGGATTCCATTTACTTCCACTTCTTTCAACCGGAGGCTCTGAGGTTGAAGCAGTATGGTGCGTGCATTGATTCCATTCGGGTGAATCTCCTTTGACGCATACCCGGCGTAAGAAACAAGCAATGTTGTGTTAGAGGTATTCAGCGTCAGCTCACCTTTGTCGCTGGCCATCCACCGCATCTGAAGATCAGTTGTTTGAACGGTCGCAAATGCAAGCGGCTGATTCGTAACACTATCCCTGATGGTCAATTTGACCGGCACTGCTTGCGCAGTTCCCCCTAACGCAGCCCCAAGTATCAGCACGATAAGGAATACCTGTTGTGCGCGTAAACGCCATGTACCACTTGTTTGGTTTGTAAAAGATTGAAATTCAGGATTTGTCGCCACAGCCATCAGAGCTCGTTGTTGAGGTTGCGAAATTCCATTTCTTAAATGGATAAAGTTTACGATATCGGGAAATCGATTTTCGAGAAGGGGAATTAATTTTCAATTATTCATAGCTGTGAGGTAAGAATATTGAAACTTTTCAGCGCATATTCAGGCCTAGAACGTAAGATGGTTGCAAAAGCATTTATATTTTCCCGGCTTCCCCAGGTGGCAGGATTGTACAGGACAATCAACCGCCATAAAAATCCTTACTTCAATATCTAACGATTGGCAAATGAAATCAGTCATCCTGCTATCTTCCGTGTTGGCATTCAGCACAACCGAATTGTATGCACAACCAGTTATGGAAACCGGCGGACAAAAAATGCCGGACGAATGGATCGATAAATCCACCGGACATAAAGTGATCAAACTCACCAGGAGGGAAGGAAACAACATGAGTTTCTACTTCCACAACAACCCCTTCATCGGGAACAAAATGATCTTCTACGGCACGGATTACCTGCATACCGCCAAAAATGATTCCGTGAAACAGGAAACCGGCAATATCCCCGCCGCCAATAAGCAATTGTATAGTGTCGATCTTCAAACGAAAAAAATAGAACAACTCAGTTTTCTTCCCCATCCCATGAACGGGGAAATTGTAGCGAAGAAATCAAATAAAGTGTATTACCAGTTAAACGACAGCGTTTTCGCAACGGATGTTACCACTAAAGCGACCAAACTGGTATTCAGGTTTCCCGCTGATTTCAAAGGCAATATCACGACCATCAACAGCAACGAAACCCTGCTGGGCGGCGCCTGGAGCAGTCCGAAGGAAAGGGATATCTTCAAAGCCAATCCCAACAAATCAAGTTATTTTAACCTCATCTACGAGGCCCGGGAACCGCGAACACTTTTTACCATTGATGTAAACACGGGTTCCCTTAAAAAGATATTCACCGACAGCGCCTGGCTTAACCATGTTCAGTTTTCCCCTACAGATCCGGATTTGCTGATGTTCTGCCACGAAGGACCCTGGCACAAAGTGACCGGATCTGGACCATCAATGTGCACACAAAAGATACGATGCTGATGCACCGCCGTACAATGGACATGGAGATTGCCGGACACGAATGGTTCGCGCCCGATGGCAAAACCATCTGGTTCGATTTACAACAGCCAAGAAGCGTCACCTTCTTTGTAGCCGGCGCCGATGTTAAAACAGGTAAGGAGAAAAAATACAGGCTCGAAAGAAATGAATGGAGCATTCACTTTAATATTTCGCCGGACCAGCAATTATTCGCCGGAGATGGCGGCGACCCCGGGCAGGTGGCCAAAGCGCCAGACGGTGAGTGGATATACCTCTTCAGGCCGGAAGGGGATAGGCTGATATCTCAGAAAATGGTGAACATGAAGCACCACAATTACAAGTTGGAACCCAATGTGCACTTTAGTTCCGATGGTAAATGGATCATCTTCAGGGCTAATTTCGAGGGCCATACAAATGTTTATGCCGTGGAAATCAGTAAGCCTGGTGATTAGCATAACTTATTCGGAAGTGTCCAGTTCTTTTAATACTTCCTGCACATCCAATTCGGTTTGCGTAAGTTTTAGCTTACAAATGGAGATCAGTTGCGCGGCTCTTTTCACTTTCACCGAAAGTACATCCACACTTACCTCACCTTTTTCCAGTTCTGTTACAATTTCCTGTAGTTCCCGGAACGCGGCCGTATAATCAGGTTGCTCACTCATTGATTTTATTTTCAACATGGGAAGTTACAGAACTTTCTATTGTACCGTTGTACAAATGGGTAACCAGTTTGCTGCCGGGCTCCAACTTTCCCGCATCAGCAACAACACGTCCTTCAAACAAAGTAATGCTGTAACCGCGTTTTAAAGTTTGTTCCGGACTCAACAAGCGAATATTGTTTTCCAGATGTTTGAGTGCAGTTGAATTGAACTCCAGTAATTTGAATGGAATACGCTCCAACTGTTCACGGTTGCGGGTCAGTTTCTCCCTTTCTTTTTCCAGGACGCGATTGGCGTACCACACCAAAGAAGTCTGCTGTAAACGAACAGATGCTGCATGGGCAGCCGTCGCCTTGCGTACCGCCGCATGCAACCATTTTGAAGTATTGTCCAGCGCGAGTTTCTTTTCTTTAAGCAATGCGGGCAGTGTTTGACCGAGGTATTTTTCTGCCGCGAGAACCGGTGCTTCAAAAGCGTTCACCTGCCTGATCAGCACTTCTCCCAACTGGGTTGGCGTAATGCAATTCGTATGGGCCACCATCTCCGCCACGGTTTCGTTGGTGGAATGCCCGATTCCTGTAAGCACCGGCAGCGGGAAACGGGCGATGGCGGCGGAAAGCGCATGGTCGTTGTAGCACGACAGTCCCACATCACCTCCTCCGCCTCGTACAATGGCTACCGCGTCAAAATGATGCCGTACTTTATGAATACGCTTTAACTGGTTGATGATGCCGGATACGGCACCCGCACCCTGCAACAAAGAAGGGAACAGCAGCGTGCCGAACCTGTACCCGTATTGGTTTTCATTCAGCACGCGCATGAAATCCGCGTATCCTTTACTGGTGCTGTCTGAAATAATGGCGATACGGTTGGGAACAGGCGCCAGCAGATGTCGCCTGTTTTGATCGAACAGGCCCTCCGCTTTTAACAAACGGATGCTGTTTTGTTTTTCTGCTTCGAGGTCTCCCAGTGTATAAGCGGGATCCATATCAAGAATGCGCAAGGCAAGGCCGTATACCGGATCGAAACTGATCTTTGCGAGGAGCAATACTTTGATACCTTCTTTTAACGGCTCATGAATGGTGGAAAGAAACAGGCGGTTGATGCGCTGGTAGTCGTCGCGCCAGAGGTTTGACCTGATCTGCGCGATCACTTTACCATTTGATTTTTCCACCAGTTCCGGATAGCAATGTCCTGATTGCTGGTAGAAATTCAGCTTGTTCATTTCGGCCCTGATCCACCAGGTTCCGGGAAACTTATCTTCCAGCGTTTGCTTCACGATGCGGAGCGTATCATGCAGCGAAAGAATCGTTTTTTCGGAAGTGTTGTTCATTGAATGAAAGTAGGAAGAATACCGTGATCTGATCTTCTATTTATCCGTTTTTTCCGGAATTTCTACCCCGTGAAAACAGCATTGCATTCCGGTGTTTTCACCTTTGTATGACAATAGGGCCCATGCTAATTTTGGAAAAAGAAGTGAAGTATGGTATCGGAGCGGCTGTTGCAATATATATGGGAAAGCGCCAGTTTTGATGTGCGGGATCTGCGAACGATCCAGGGACAGGCGTTACAGGTGATACAAAGGGGAAGCTGGAACAGGAACCAGGGGCCTGACTTTCTGCTGGCTACGATACGGATCGATGGAACGATACTGGTCGGAAATATTGAAATGCACCTGAAAAGTTCAGACTGGTTCAGGCATGCGCACGAGCGGGATGCACAATACAAAAACGTGATCTTGCATGTGGTGTGGGAGCATGATGATAAAGCGCCCGATATTCCCGTGCTGGAAATGAAAGAAAGGGTCGCCTCCATATTGCTGGGACATTACGAAAAGCTGATGCGTCAGCCGGAAACGATTGCCTGTGCCCGTATGCTGCATAAAGTAAACCCCGAAGTATGGCGGGAATGGAAGGAAAAGTTATTGCACCGCAGAATGATGAGCAAGGCAAACCTGGTATGTATGATGTTACAGCAAAACAACAGCGATTGGGAAGAAGTGAACTGGTGGATGCTGGCCAGGGCCTTCGGACTGCCCGTAAACAGGGATGCTTTTGAAAATGTGTCGCGCTCCATTCCACTGAAAGTACTGATCAGGGAATCGTTTCATCCATTACGGGGAGAAGCCTTGTTGATGGGGCAGGCAGGAATGCTGGAAGGGAATTTCTGTGATGAATACCCACGTGCTTTACAGAAAGAGTTCAGGTTCCTCGAAAAAAAGTACAGGCTCAAACGGCCCGCGCTTCAGATGAAACTGCTAAGAATGAGACCCGCGGCCTTTCCAGGCATCAGGCTTTCACAACTGGCTGCGCTTGTACCGTTGCGGCAACGGCTGCTGCCCAGGTTCTGTGCGGCTGAAACCCTTGAGCAACTGAAGAAGATACTGGAATGTTCCGCCTCCCTTTATTGGGAAACCCATTATCGATTTGATGAAGCCTCCGGTGCCTGTGCAAAGAAAATGGGCGCACAGCTCTTCGAGTCGCTCGTATTGAATGCCGTAGCGCCTATGGTATTCGCTTATGGCGTCGTGCACCGGAAAAAAGAATTATTGGAAAGGGTGGGGAAGTGGCTTTGGGCACTGCAACCGGAAACCAACAACAGGATTACCGCATGGAACAAACTAGGTGTTGGCGCCAGTAACGCGGCCGACACACAGGCTTTGCTGGAATTGACCAACGAGTATTGCGCACCACGGAAATGCCTGGAATGCGGCATAGCCCAATCATTGCTCCTTATGGAAGAAGATACCTGGGGAGAAGAGGAGCCGCCGCCTTAAATCAGAACAGCGCGCCGGCGATACAGCCACACATCAAACAGGCAATGGTACCACCAATAAGTGCTTTAACGCCCAGTTCCGTAAGGTTCTTGCGTTGGTTGGGCGCCAGTTGGCTGATGCCCCCGATCTGTATTCCGATAGAAGCAAAGTTCGCGAAACCGCAAAGTGCATAGGTGGTAATGAGTATGGATTTGGGATCTGAAATGGCACCGGAACCTTTCATCTCTCCGAATGAGATGTAGGCCACAAATTCGTTGAAGATGGTTTTCTCGCCCAGCAGTTGCCCGACCTGGATCATTTCGGCACTGTTCACGCCAATCATCCACGCAACGGGGGAGAAGATGTAGCCGAGCAGCATTTGCAGGGAAAGGGAATCGTACCGGCCGTTGGTAAAACGGGCGATATCGTCGTTGATGCTGAACCAATGTCCTACGGAACCCAGTACCCAGTTGCAGAGGTACATGAGGGCGGTAAATACGATGAGCATAGCGCCTACGTTCACCGCCAGTTTAAGACCATCGGTCGTACCAAGGGAAATAGCGTCCAGGAAATTGTCGCCGATCTTTTCTTTGGGGACTTTTAATTCGCGGATCACATTACCGGTCTGAGGAAAAAGAAGTTTAGAGACAACGATGGCGGCAGGTGCGCTCATGATCGACTGGCTGAGCATGTGCAACGCGAAGTACTTTTGCTGATCGATGTCGTTGCCACCCAGAAAACCTACATAAGCCGCGAGTACGCTGCCCGCTGTGTTGGCCATGCCACCCACCATAATACAGAGTATCTCGGAACGGTTCATTTTATCGAGGAAGGGGCGGATCATCAACGGCGCTTCGGTCTGACCCAGGAATATGTTCGCAGCGGTAGATACACTCTCCGGCCCGGAGATACCCAGTTTTTTCAGGAGCCACGCGAATACGTACACGATTTTTTGCAGCACACCGAGATAGTACAACATGGCGGAGAGCGCGGCGAAAAAGATGATATTCGGCAATACCTGTACCGCGAACACGTAAGCCCAGTTCCCGGTAGGATCCGCCAGTTTGCCGAAGATGAACTCGGTGCCTTTGTGGCCAATGTTAATCAGTTCAACAAACTTATCCGATATCCATCCGAAGAATAGTTTAATGAAGTTCACCTTTAATACGCCCAGCGCGAAACATATTTGCGCCACCACGCCAATGCCTATGAGTCTCCAATTGATGGCCCTACGGTTGTTACTCAGGAGGTAACAGATAAAAAGAAGGAAGAACATGCCAATGGCACCGCGGCCCAGATTTTCCCAATGCAGCATCCGGTGTGTTTATTTCTGTTAGTAGGTAATAATCGGGGCAATATAGGGAAATATGGGCATAAAAAAAGCCATCCCGGAGGATGGCCCTGTATAGAAAGGAATTGTATTACAGGTGTGCGTTGATCTTCTCAACGAAACGGGCTTTCGGCTGTGCGCCTACCAGTTTGTCTACTACTTCACCACCTTTGATGAAAAGGATGGCGGGGATGCTGGTGATGCCGTATTTGGTGCTCAGTGCCATGTTGTTGTCAACATTCACTTTACCTACGTTTACTTTACCGTCATACTCCTTGCTCAGTTCTTCGATAACGGGTCCGATGGCACGGCAGGGGCCACACCATTCAGCCCAGAAGTCAACTACTGTCAGTTTATCGTTTTCCAGCACCTGGGTCTGGAAGTTCGTGTCGGTGAATTCTAAAGCCATAATGATTGATTTTATTTTGTTAGCTAATTTTATTTTTGATATAAGGCTGCAAATTTACACCCATTTGGCGAATTTGCCAGTTCTGTCAGTTTTACTGTGAATTCGTTAACACACGTACGTCAATTTCAGGATGCTCCTGTAAAAAGACGGCCATTTCGTCATTCATTTCAAAGCCGGTTTCACTTGTTAAAAGACTCACCCTTTTCTGTGCCGCATGGTCCAGGATATTGAACCTTATGCCGGTTTTGCCGGGGTAGGTCCTGAAGTTGTTTTCCAGGAATTCAATCAGTTCTGTGGAGACGCTTTTAGGAGACATGTCCAGGATAAGTTGTTTGGTCATGGTTTTCTTCAGCGTTTCCAGCAGGGTGATCTGCGACAATTTGAATTCAAAATTATCTTCCTGGTTGAACCTGTTCTTGAACGCTCCTACGATATGCAAAACCGTGCCCGGCGTGAAATAATCCTTGTACCGCACGTAATCTTCACCAAACAGCGCGATGTCCATTTTACCACTGTAATCTTCCACGTTGAATATGCCGAATTGTTTGCCCGTTTTGGTGAGCCGGTGTTGCGCATCTGTTACCAGGCCTGCCAGACGGAAACTCCTGTTCCTGTTGGTTTGCGTGAGGATGTTGTCCTTGTATTCATTGTATTCCGCGACGGGAGTTATGCCGAAATGGGTCATTTCAAAACGATAGTTGTCGAGCGGATGGCCACTGATAAAGATGCCTGTTACCTGCTTCTCATTGTCGAGTAATTCGATAAGACTCCATTCGGGACAAGGAAGTATTTTCGGTACCGCGATCTCAGGCATTTCCATGGCGCCGAACAGGCTGTTGCCCGTGTGTTGCTGGTTGCCCTGGTAAACGTTGCCGTATTTGATGATCTTTTCCAATCCATTGGTATTGTCTCCTGCCGGGGTATGAAAATACTGGGCACGGTGGAACTCCGGGAAACAATCGAACGCACCCGAATAAGCCAGGCATTCCATTGATTTTTTATTGACCGCGCGTTGGTTTACCCGGCGCACCAGGTCGAAGATGTTTTCATAAGGACCACCTTTCTTCCGCTCTTCAATAATACTTTCTATTGCCGCTTCACCCACTCCTTTTAATCCACCCAGCCCAAAGCGGATTTCCCCTTTTTTGTTCACGGCGAACCCTTTCTGGGATTCGTTGATATCCGGTCCAAGTACTTTCAACCCCATGCGCTTACACTCTTCCATGAAGAAGGTGATCTTTTCAATGCTTCCGGCGTTGTTCAATACCGAAGCCATGTATTCGCTGGGGTAATGCGCCTTTAAGTATGCCGTTTGATAGGCTACGAACGCATAGCAGGTAGAGTGTGATTTATTGAAGGCGTATTGTGCGAAGGCCTCCCAGTCGGTCCATATTTTATCCAGTATCTTTTCGTCGTGACCTTTTTCGGAAGCGCCTTTTACAAACTGGGCCTTCATTTTATCCAGTACCGCTTTCTGCTTTTTACCCATCGCTTTCCGCAGCACATCCGCATCTCCCTTCGAGAAGCCGGCCAGGCTCTGGCTCAGCAGCATCACCTGTTCCTGGTAAACGGTAATGCCGTATGTTTCGGCCAGGTATTCCTCCATTTCGGGGAGGTCATATACAATCTCCTCCGTGCCATGTTTCCGGGCGATAAAGTTGGGTATGTATGCGAGCGGCCCCGGACGGTACAGGGCGTTCATGGCGATCAGGTCAGCAAACTGGTCGGGCTTCAGTTCACGGAGGTACTTCTGCATGCCGGGACTTTCAAACTGGAACGTACCGTTTGTTTCGGCTTTCTGGTACAGTTCAAAAGTCTTCTGGTCATCAAGGGGAATTTCATCAATGGAAATGTCCACATCATAATTCTCCTTGATCATGCGCAGGGCGCCCTTAATGATGGTCAGCGTTTTCAGCCCGAGGAAGTCCATTTTGATAACGCCGGCGTCTTCGATGATACTGCCTTCAATCTGGGTTACCAGCAGGTCAGAGTCTTTTGCGGTGCTCACCGGGATAATATTCATCAGGTCTTCCGGGGCGATGATGATGCCCGCCGCGTGGATACCGGTGCTTCTTACTGAACCTTCCAGCCTTTCCGCTTCTTTCAATACCCTGGCCTGAATATCGTCTCCATGATAGATGCTCCGGAGTTTGCGTACGTTCTCCAGGTCCTCCGGACCAAGTCCTTCTTTCGCTTCCAGCGATTTTTCGCCATCTTTGGCCGTAAGCGGGGCCTGTAAAACCCGACCCAGTTCTATGCCCGGTTTATCGGGCACCAGTTTGGCCAGCATGTTTGAGTCGGAGAGGGGCAGGTCGAGTACCCGCGCCACGTCTTTGATACTCATTTTGGCGGCCATCGTACCATAGGTGATGATCTGCGCCACCTGGTTCTTTCCATATTTATCTACCACATATTCGATTACCCGCTGGCGGCCTTCGTCGTCGAAGTCCGTATCAATATCGGGCATGCTCTTCCTGTCGGGGTTGAGGAACCTTTCGAAAAGGAGATTGTATTTGATGGGGTCGATATTGGTGATGCCTATGCAATAAGCTACGGCGCTTCCAGCCGCGGAACCACGTCCGGGGCCAATGAATACGCCCATATCGCGCCCTGCCTTGATAAAATCACTAACAATCAGGAAGTAACCGGCGAACCCCATCGTTTTGATGGTGAACAGTTCAAAATCCAGTCGTTCCGTAATATCCGGGGTCAGTTCTGAATAACGTTGCCGCGCGCCTTCATAAGTAAGGTAATGCAGGTATTCCCATTGGTTGAGGTTGTTGTCCTCGTGGACCTGGAACTCCTTCGGAATAGGGAACGCGGGCAGCAGGATGTCCTTTTTCAGGTTCAGCAATTCCACTCTTTCTACCACCATTTCGGTATTGCTGATAGATTGTGGGATATCGCTGAAAAGGGTCGCCATCTCCTCCGGACTCTTGAAATAGAATTGGTCGTTCGGGAATTTAAACCTCCGGTTTTTGATCTGTGTTTCATCGTTCACGAAATCATCGAACCCAGGGGTTGACTGCTTTTCACCGGTATTGATGCACAACAGGATATCGTGGGCGTTGTAATCATCACGGTCCGTATAGTGGGAATCATTCGTGGCGATTACCGGAACATCATACTTTTTGGAGAAACGCATGAGCGTTTCGTTGATCACTTCCTGTTCTTTGATGTTGTGGCGTTGCAATTCTATAAAAAAGTCTTCGCCAAAAAGATCCAGCCACCATTTGAATTCTTTCTCTGCGGCTTCTTCACCATCGTGAAGAATGGTTTGCGGCACGTAAGCGCCGATGCAGCAGGTAGTGGCGATCAGTCCTTCATGGTATTTTTCGATCAGGGATTTATCGATCCGGGGATATTTGCTGTACAGTCCTTCCGTATAACCCAGTGAAGTTAACTTGATGAGGTTGGCGTAACCTTTGGCATTCTTGGCCAGCAGCACCTGGTGGTAACGTTCATCACGTACTTCTTTGGTGAACTGCTTGCGGAAACGATCCTCTACCACATAAAACTCACAGCCAACAATGGGCTTTACTTTTAGCGAACCGTCTTCATTTTTATGTTTATAAGCCTCGCTCACGAATTCGAAGGCCCCGAACATGTTTCCGTGGTCGGTGATGGCCAGCGCCGGCATATTGTGTTTGATCGCTTTTTTATAGAGCGCCTGGATGGATGCAGCGCCATCCAACAAAGAAAACTGAGTATGTACGTGTAAATGTGAGAATTTCATTCGAACCTGTTTTGCCGCCCGGTTACTTCCGTTAATATGATCTTTCCAGGAAATTCCGGGCGAACTGCAAATAAACAATAAACCAGAGAGTTAACACGAACTGAACGGCCTAAAGTTACGCACATGTGTTGTTTCACTGCATTGATATTAGCTATATGCAGATAGAGCATTAAATCGGGTGAAATCAGGGTTTTTCTAATCGCTGACCCCGTTTTTTGCCCACTTAAATACCGTTAAAATCTTTTTTGCCTTTGGGGAATGTACTTTATCCGGCTTATGCTGTCCAAAGCCAGAACGGTCAACTGTTTCACCCTTGAAACAAGTCTCGGTTACCCGAGTTGACCCGGTGCCACCGATATCATTTTCCCCGGCTGCTGACCGTGTTCCGACCCAGTGTATCCCCGTTAAAACACCGTATCAGGCCCGCTTTCCCTATATTTGCATGGTTCTTGCTAACCGAATGTGAATTTTAAAATCAGTCTTTTGAAATACCTGAGCATATTTCTTGCCGCCGGCATTGCATTGACAGGATGCGGAACCGCCCGTGTTGCAAAAGGAACCAGTCCGAAAACAGCCGCAACGGGCCATTCACCTAAATTCCTCGATATTACCATCGAGCAGGAATCCACCACGAACAATCAGAAATTAACGGCATATAAAGCGGAAAAAACCAACATCCGTAAAAATACAGGAGTAGCCGATATCGAAAGCAGTAATTCCCTCCAGTTTAAATACGGTATCCTGATGGATGTGCCGGTGGAGGAACTGGCCAATCACGCCGCGCTTCCCTTCATTGAAGAATGGTATGGAACACCTTACAGGATGGGCGGCACCACAAAATCTGGTATCGACTGTTCCGCTTTCACGGTATTCTTCGCGTCTTCCGTCTACGGGCTATCCTTACCCCGCACCAGCAGGGAACAGCACGATGCCACACTGCCGGTAAAACGGGACGAGCTTACGGAAGGTGACCTGGTCTTCTTTTCCGCAAGGAGAAAGGGAACCATTGCGCACGTGGGCGTGTACCTGCGGAACAACAAATTCGTTCACGCCTCCACTTCCAGTGGCGTCATGATTTCCGATCTGGACGAGGCCTACTGGAAATCCCATTACATTGGCGCAGGAAGAATGAATGGATTGAATGCCAGTAAATAAGATATCATTTTTATTGCTTTTTTTTCGGTAAATAGAAATAGCTTCCTTAAATTGATGGCGTGAACTGAACGTCAACAATTTTAAGGATGGAAATCATACATGTTAGTGCAGAATGTTATCCTGTGGCCAAAGCCGGGGGACTGGGAGATGTGGTGGGCGCCCTGCCAAAATACCTCAATGCCGCAGGGCATATCGCAAAAGTGGTGATGCCGATGTACCGCACGAAATTTCTTTATGAGAATGAATGGGAACTGGTACATGAAGGCGGCGCTTATATGGGGAATAATTCCTTCCATTATAGTGTTATCAAAGAAAAAAACAATAAACTCGGCTTCGATTTATACCTGATCGATGTGAACGGACTCCTCGACAGGGAACGCATCTACGGTTATTATGATGACACCGAAAGGTTTCTTTCCTTCCAGATCGCTTTCTGCGACTGGTTATCAAGATGGAACCACCGTCCGGATGTGGTGCATGTGCACGACCACCATACCGCACTGATTCCTTTCATGCTGCAACATTGTTACGCGTACCGTCATCTTGCAGCCATTCCAACCGTACTTACGATTCACAACGCGCAATACCAGGGCTGGTTTGGCTGGGACAAACAACACCTTATTCCGCCTTATGATTCCTGGAAATGGGGTATGCTGGACTGGAACAATACCGTCAACCCCCTGGCCTGCGGTATCAAATGCGCCAGTCGCGTTACTACGGTAAGCTGGAGCTACCTGGAAGAATTACAGGGTGCCGCGAACGGCCTGGAATCTTTGCTCCGCGCAGAAAGGGGGAAAAGCGTTGGCATACTGAATGGTATTGATGATAAGATATGGGATCCCGCAACGGATACTTATTTGCAGGACCATTACAATATTTCGGGTATGGCTAAGGGTAAGCTGGGCAATAAAAAAACGCTTTGCGAAGTGTTTGGACTGAACCCTCAGAAGCCTTTGTTTGTATTTATCGGTAGACTGGTGGGAGAGAAGGCCGCCGATCTGCTGCCTGGAGCCATCGAAGACGCATTTTATTATATAGGGAGAAATATGAACATCCTGGTGCTGGGTAGTGGGGAACCCTGGGTGGAAAGCAGGCTGCTGGAATTGAAAGAGAAGTACGCCGGGGATTACAATGTATTTATAGGTTACAATGAGACCCTGAGCCACCAGATGTATGCCGGAGCCGACTTTCTTCTAATGCCCAGCAGAGTTGAACCCTGCGGATTAAACCAGATGTATGCCATGCGCTACGGCACCATTCCGCTGGTGCGCGATACCGGCGGGCTCCGGGATACCGTGATCGATATCGGCGACCACCAGGGCTATGGCATCCGGTTCCGCGAAGCCACTGTTGGGGAATTGACGCACGCCATGTACCGGGCACTGGATTTGTATAAAAACAAAGAGCAACTGGGAAATGTAAGAGCATATATGATGAAACTCGATTTCAGTTGGGACAAAAGCGCAGAACAATATTGTAACGTATATCAATCCATAATAAGCTGAGCCATTCAGCATCAAATACCATAGTATGAGTAAATCTGTCCTGGCTGTAATCCTGGGCGGCGGCGCCGGAACCCGCCTTTATCCCCTTACAGCAACGCGAAGCAAGCCAGCCGTCCCCATCGCAGGTAAATACCGTCTGGTGGACATTCCCATTTCCAATTGTATGAACTCGGGCATTACCCGCATGTTCGTGCTTACCCAGTTCAATTCCGCCTCCCTCAATAAACACATTAAGAATACTTACCATTTCAGTATTTTCAGCAGCGCTTTCGTGGATATTCTTGCCGCTGAACAAACGCCCGATAACCCTTCCTGGTACCAGGGTACGGCTGATGCGGTACGGAAATCGTTGCGCCACCTCCAGCAACATGAAGCCGATTATATCCTCATCCTTTCCGGTGACCAGCTTTACCAGATGGATTTCAATGAAATGTTGGAGAACCACATCAACAATAACGCGGACATCTCCATCGCCACCATCCCGGTAGCCAAAAGAGAAGCCTCCGATTTCGGGATCCTCAAAACAGACAGCGATAACTGGATCACTTCATTCATCGAAAAGCCGAAAGGCGAAGAGCTCCTCGCGCAGTGGACCAGCGATACCGGTGAAAAAATGAAGTTGCAGGGCAGAAATTACCTCGCCTCCATGGGTATCTACATCTTCAACAAGAAGCTGCTCGTGGAAATGCTTACCGATACATTTAAGGATGATACGGATTTCGGCAAGGAAATTCTGCCCAAATCCCTCGAAAAACACGCCGTGATCAGCTACCAGTATGAAGGCTACTGGACCGATATCGGGAACATTTATTCCTTCTTTGAAGCCAACCTTGGCCTTACACAGGACCTTCCCGAATTCAATCTTTTCGATAATTCCCGCGCCATTTATACTCGCGCCAGGATGCTGCCACCCTCTAAAATAAGTGGTACTACCCTCGAAAAAACGATCATCGCCGAAGGCTGTATCATCAACGCCTCACGTTTGGAGCACTGTCTGGCCGGTATCCGTTCCCGCATTGGGTATGGTACCACTGTGGTAAGCAGTTATATCATGGGGAACGATTATTATCAAACCCTTGAGGAAATTGAACACTCTAATAAAAACGGCATCCCGTTAATGGGGATCGGCAACCGCTGTTTCATCAAGAACGCGCTGGTAGATAAGAACTGCAGAATCGGAGACGATGTACGCATTAATGGCGGGCCACACCTCGCTGATGCAGATCACTCGCTCTATACGATAAAAGATGGGATTATTGTTATTAAGAAAGGGGCGGTGATCCCTAATGGGTTTGTGATTTAGGTTCTCGCTGGGAAAATTTTCTCGCAAAGACCGCAAAGGAGCAAGGACGCAAAGAGCTGTTCATTTGCTGTCAGCATAGAATAAAGAGAGGGTGTATCCTACTTTCGATACACCCTCTCTTTATATTTTAGTCCTTAATGATCGCAATTTAGGTTCCCGCTATGCTCAAACCCCGTAAACGTTTCTTCTTTGTGTTGCAAGTAAAAAACAAAACTAAGAAACAAAATCATCCGCAGGAAAACATTCAACCAACCAATTAAAGCCTTGCGTCCTTGCTCCTTTGCGGTCCTTGCGTGAAATAAAGCGATCGCGTGAAACACTAAAACGTATACCTCACCGCAAAACCACCCCATCCGCCATCAAACCCGGAATGATCCGTTCCAAAGGAAAAACTGGGTTGCCAGTCTATACTCAGGTTGATCGGAGCGCCATTTATTTTATAATCCAGGCCGAGAACGCCATCCACACCAAAATAAGCGCCGCCGTCACGTGGACCATCATAATAATACCTGCGCCCGCGGTCGTTCCAGAACCCGATGTGCGCACCTGGTCCTACATACCATTTTAAACCTGGTGCCCCGTTGATGTCTCCATGGATTTCATACAATCCTGTAATTCTGGCACCATATCGCCAAAAACTGGCCAGGCCTTCCACGGCCCTGTTATCACCCACAAAATGTTTAATGGAAAGCGCTCCGGGATAGAATTTCACCCCTAAAGCCGTCTGGTAACTTGAACCCATACTGCCACTCTGTGCCTGTGCGGCGGAAATACCCATGCCCAGCAAAAAAGCCGCGGCTACAAATAACTTTTTCATCGGTTTAACATTTAGTTCAGAAAATGCATTGCCAAAATTAGTGCCAGAAATGATCCGTACACATCTTTTGTTACCTTTGCACACTTATTATGAAGACAAAAACGCTGCGGAAAGACAAGGTAAACATCATTACACTCGGCTGTTCAAAGAATATGGTGGACAGTGAGGTGCTGAGCGGTCAGTTGATGGCCAACGAAATTGATGTGGTGCACGAAAACAAAAAAAAGGACCACAATATAGTTATCGTGAACACCTGTGGGTTCATCGATAAGGCGAAAGAAGAATCCATCAATACCATCCTTGACCAGGTGGAGCTGAAAAGGAAGGGCAAACTGGATAAAGTATATGTTACCGGTTGCCTCAGCGAACGTTACAAACAAAACCTGGAAACGGAAATTCCGGAGGTGGATGCGTTTTTCGGTACCATGGAACTCCCGTTGGTGCTGAAGCAGTTTGAAGCGGATTATAAGGCGGAACTGGTGGGCGAACGGTTGTTGAGTACACCGAAACATTACGCCTATTTAAAAATATCTGAAGGTTGCAATAGAACCTGTTCTTTCTGCGCCATCCCCCTGATGCGCGGCCAACACGTGAGCAAACCCATCGAACAACTGGTGGAAGAAGCGAAAGGACTGGTGCGGAAAGGCGTTAAAGAAGTGATGCTGATCGCACAGGAACTGACTTATTATGGCCTGGACATCTATAAAAAACGTGACCTTCCCCGCCTGATGCACGCCCTCGCCGATGTGGAAGGGCTGGAATGGATCCGCCTGCATTATGCTTACCCGCACAAATTTCCGCTGGAGATACTGGATGTGATGAAGGAACGCCCGAACATCTGCAATTACCTGGATATGCCGCTGCAACACGCCAGCGACAATATGCTGAAGGCGATGAAAAGACAGATCACCCAACGGGATATGGAAGAACTGATCGATCAGATCCGAACAAAAATTCCTGATATCTGTTTACGTACCACGCTCATCACAGGGTTCCCCGGTGAAACCAGACAGGATGTGGAAGATGTGAAGTCGTTCCTCGAAAAGCACCGTTTTGAAAGAGTGGGTATCTTCACTTATTCGCATGAAGAAGGGACTTCCGCTTACGAACTGGAGGATACCCTTTCTTCAGAAGAAAAAGAAGCCCGTGCCCAGGAAATCATGGAAGTACAGCAGGAAATTTCTTACGAGAAGAACCAGGAAAAATTGGGAAAAACCTTCAAAGTGATCGTCGATAAAAAAGAAGCCGGCAGGTATATCGGAAGAACGGAATTTGACAGTGTGGAAGTAGACAATGAGGTGATCATTCAAAGCGCAAAACCCCTGAAGCCAGGCGAATTCGTGCAGGTGAAGATCAGTAAAGCCTACGATTACGACCTCGAAGGCGAAGTGGTAACCACAGCATAAATGTATCACCCGTAACAGCAACTACCGCAATGGAATGTAAAAGGCAGGAACTGGAACTTAAGGAAACAGGCTTTTTTTCAGAGATCGTTACAAACTATGCGGAAGGCAACGAAAAGTTGCGTCCATATTTTGCCCATACACCAGATAAGGAAGGACTGGAGGCGGCCATCAGGGAGCGCCTGCAGTTTAAGCAGGAGCGCGCGTTACTGGCAGATGCGCTGCAGGATCAATACAAAGCTGTTCCTGCTTCTGATGCGGTCAATAAAAATATAGCATTGCTTCGCGAACAAGGAACGTTCACCATTACCACCGCGCACCAACCCAATATTTTTACCGGATATCTATACTTCGTTTATAAAATATTACATACCGTTAAGCTTGCCGCTGCGGCGAAAGCCTGGTTCCCACAGTATAATTTCGTACCCGTTTATTACATGGGCAGCGAAGATGCTGACCTCGATGAACTGGGAAAAATCTTCGTTGATGGCGATAAGCTGGTTTGGAACACTACTCAAACGGGTGCCGTGGGTAGAATGCAGCCCAAGGGCCTTGAACCATTGATCGATCAGTTGAACGGAAGGTTATCAGTGTTCCCGCACGGAAAGGAATTGATTGCGCTGTTGAAACGATGTTACCTCGAATCCGATTCCATTCAAACGGCCACATTTAAATTGGTGCATGCGCTTTTCCAGCAATATGGCGTGGTGGTTTTCATCCCCGATAATGCGGTTTTCAAAAAGCAAATGATCCCCGTTTTCAAAGAGGACCTGCTGCAACAAAAGGCTTCCGGCCTTGTGGGTGAAACCATTGAAAAACTGGAGCAGGATGGTTTTAAGGTGCAGGCGCAGCCACGGGAAATCAACCTTTTTTTTCTTGATCACCAGTTGCGTGAACGTATTGTGAAGGAAGAAAACAATACCTGGCACGTATTGAATACGAACATCTACTGGAACGAAGCGCAACTGCTCGAAACGCTGGAAGCACAGCCGGAAAAATTCAGTCCGAACGTCATTCTCCGCGGACTGATGCAGGAAACCATTCTTCCGAACATCGCCTTTATCGGCGGAGGTGGGGAGCTTGCTTACTGGCTGGAATATAAATCATTGTTTGAAGCTTTCGGGGTGCCGTTCCCTGTATTGCTGCTCCGGAATTCATTTCTTGTAGTACCTCAACAGGTACACGATAAGATGCGGAAGTGCGGTATTGAAATGGAAACAATGTTCCGTCCTTCGCATGAAGTGCTGGCGGAAAAAGCCATCCGTGAGGCAGAAGGGAAACTGAGCATTGAAACGGAAATGCAAGCCGTGACAGCCCTGTACAAACAGGTGGGAGCAACAGCTTCCGCCGTGGATGCCACACTGGCGCAACACGTCGCCGCCCTTCAAACGAAAGCATTGGAAAAACTGGATGGTTTACAGAAAAAAATCATTCGTGCGGAGAAGCGCAAACACGATGAATTCGCACGGCAATATGAAGCCGTGAAATCAAAACTTTTTCCGAACGGCAACCTCCAGGAAAGAACCGATAATGTATTGCCTTACTTCGCTGAATACGGCCCGGATTTTATTGAAGCGGTGTACAACGCGTCTCCGGCATTCTGTGAGCGGTTCGTGATTCTTTATCTTCCCTCATAACTGGATGATGGCGTAATGCACATCCAATACGCTCAGGGTATTTTCGAGCCGTTCCCGGTGGGTATCCGTAATGAATACCTGTCCATCCTGTAATACACAAACTTTTTTCAGCAGGTTCTGCATTCTTTGCTGGTCCAGTTTTTCAAAAACATCGTCCAGCAGCAGGAGGGGAGGGAACCCTTTTTGTTCGCGCAATACTTCGCAGGCCGCGAGTTTGAGGGCGAAGAGCAGGCTTTTCCGCTGTCCCTGCGAAGCTACCTGCTTGAACGACTGCTCACCCAGGGTGAATACGAGTTCGTCGCGGTGGATGCCGGAACTGGTGCGTTGCAGCAACACATCGCGTTGCAGGTTTTTCCGCAATATCGTTTCCATGCTATCCTGCTGCAGCGGACTGGTGTAGGCAATTCCTATGGTTTCCTTATGTCCCGAAATTTCGTTGTACAACCGGTTCACCCTTGGGGCGAAATCTTCAAAGAACAATTTTCTTTCCGCGAACAAGTAGTTGGCGGGCGCGGCCAGTTGGTGGTCGTATACTTCCAGTAGTCCGTTGTCGGGCATTTTCTGTTCGCCCATCTGTTTCAGGTGGCTGTTGCGTTGTTGGACCAGTTTGTTGTACAGCATCAGTTGCCGGAGGTATTCAGGATTCAATTGGGAAAGCAGGCTATCGGTAAACTTCCTTCTTTCCTCGCTCCCCCCGGTAATCAGTTCCACATCATCCGGGGCGATCATGATGGCGGGGAACCGGCCGATGTGTTCGGAGACGCGTGTGTACACATCGGCATCCACGGCCACTTCTTTTTTGCCCGTTTCGCGCAGTACCACCGATACTTTTCCCGCATCTTCCGCCATTGCGTAATCCGCTTCTATCCGAAAGCCCTGGCAACCATGTTGTACGCTGGCACCATCGGTCTTGGAAAAGTAACTCCGGGTAAAACTCAGGAAGTACAGGGCATCGAGCAGGTTGGTTTTTCCTGAACCGTTCGGACCGCAAATACCCGTTATACGCGCGGGAAAACGGTATTCGCCCGAAGCATGGTTCTTGAATTGTAACAATCGGATGGAATGAATGGTCATCGAACCGCAAAAGTAAGCAATTGCCGCGGCCAAAGTTGCCGTGTAAAAATGCGTTCCCATTGAACTTTAAACTTTCCCCCTTATATTTGCCCCTCAAATTTTTAGCAACGTGGCAACAAAGTTTTCAAAAGAGACCTATCTGTACTGGTACGAGTTAATGCTGCTGATCAGGAACTTCGAACTGAAAGCAGAGGAAATGTATAAGATGCAAGGAAAAATTCGCGGTTTCTTCCACGCCTACATTGGCCAGGAAGCTATTGCGGCCGGTTGCATGACCGCCACACAAGCCGGGGATCCGTTCGTGACGGGTTACCGCGACCACGGTCTGGCGCTCGCTAAAGGTGTATCCGCCAATTCCTGCATGGCTGAACTGTATGGCAAAGCCACAGGTTGCGCCAAAGGAAAAGGTGGCAGCATGCACTTCTTCAGCAAAGAACACAAATTCTTCGGTGGCCACGGTATCGTGGGCGCTCAGATCGGAACCGGTGCCGGTCTCGCTTTCGCGGAACAATACCTGGGTACCGACAATGTTTCCCTCGCTTTCTTTGGTGACGGCGCCGCCCGCCAGGGTATGCTGCACGAGGTGTTTAACCTTGCCATGCTGTGGAAACTCCCCACCATCTTCATCTGCGAAAACAACCACTATGCAATGGGTACCTCCGTTGCACGTACGTCTAATGTAGTGGACATCTATAAACTGGCCGACGCATACGATATGCCCGCCGATTCCATCGACGGGATGAGTCCGGAAGCCGTTCACGAAGCCGTGGCCCGTGCCGTAAAACGCGCCCGTGCAGGTGAAGGACCAACCCTGCTCGAGATCAAAACCTACCGTTATAAAGGTCACTCCATCTCCGATCCCCAGAAATACAGGACCAAAGATGAAGTGGAAGAATACAAGCAGAAAGATCCCATCGAAGCAGTATTGAAAACCATTATGGACAACAAGTTCGCCACAATGGAAGAGATCAACGCCATCAACGATCGCGTGAACGCACAGGTGGAAGAATCGGTGAAATTCGCGGAAGAATCTCCCTGGCCCGCCGATGATGAACTGCTGAAAGATGTTTACGTTCAGGAAGATTATCCTTTCATCACCGACTAATTCAACCCCACAAATTTCAATTCAGAACTCATGAGTGAACAGACTACTCCCGTTGCTCCAAATACACCACCCGTAACACCCGACGCGGAAGCACGGGCCATCGGTTTCTGGGAGAAGAACAGCAAAAAGATCATGATCGCGGGCCTAGCCGTGATCGTGGTAATAGGCGGATATTTCGGTTACAAAAACCTGGTACAGATTCCTAAAGAAGAGAAAGCCGCGGAAGCCATGTTCAAAGCGGAAGATTATTTCCGTCAGGACTCCCTGGCCAAAGCATTGAACGGAGACGGCATCAACCTCGGTTTCCTGAAAGTAATCGACAAACACAGCGGTACCGACGCAGCCAATCTGGCGCATTATTATGCCGGAGCCTGCTACCTCGGGCTGGGTGATTTCACCAACGCCGCCAAATACCTCAAAGATTTCAGTACTTCTTCCGATGTGATGAAGTCCCGCGCACTCGGTTTGCTTGGAGACGCTACCGCGGAACTTGGTAAAAAAGAAGAGGCTGTAGATTATTATAAAAAAGCAGGTGCCGCTTTCGCTGAAGACGAGTACTTCTCTTCCGAATACCTTTTCCGCGCAGGTTACCTGCTGGAATCACTCGGGAAGAACAAAGAAGCCGCAGAGCAATACAAAAAGATCAAGGAAAAATACCCCAACACACAACGTGGTTACGATATCGACAAATACCTCGCGCGTTTGGGTGAGCTCAACTAATCCATACAATTGATGGCAACCGTTAGCAACAGCAACTTATTGCATATCCCCGCAGGCATCCCTTTAGAGGATGCCTGTATTGTTATCGTCCGCACCGAATGGAACGCGGCCATAGTGGATGAACTTGAAAAAGGATGCAGGAAAGTATTGGAGGAACAGGGAACTGGTTCTATCGTTACGATCAATGTTCCCGGGGCCTTCGAAATCCCTTTCGCCATCCGCGCCTATTGGGATGCGCACAAATACCGGGATACCCGTCCAAAAGCGTTTATCGCGCTGGGAACGGTGATCCGTGGTGATACGCCGCATTTCGATTATGTATGCAAAGCTGTTACCGATGGGGTGGTGCAGCTTAACCTCACGCTGCCGGCGCCTTCCATCTTCGGAATTCTTACCGTAGACAACCAGGAGCAGGCGGAAGAAAGGATCGGTGGAAAGCACGGCCATAAAGGAGAAGAAGCCGCCATTACGGCGATCAAAATGATCGCCTTGCAGAAAAGTTTTGCGCGCTGAAAAGCGCATTGATGCCATATATGCCCTCTACACGGGGCGTCAACCAATTACCAAACGATGAACGTTCAATTATTTGTTCCCTGCTTCGTGGACCAGCTTTTCCCACAAACCGCCTTCAATATGGCCAAAGTGCTGGAAAAAGCAGGTTGTAACGTATTGTACAACGAAAACCAGACCTGCTGCGGACAACCCGCTTTTAATGCGGGTTTCTGGGATGAATCGCGCACGGTCTGTACCAAATTCATCAAAGATTTCTCCGGGGCTGATTATGTGGTGGCACCAAGCGCTTCCTGTATAGGCTTTGTGAGGAACTATTATTCCAAGCTGTTCGATAATTCCTCCCTCCACAACGATGTAAAGGACCTTCAGAAAAAATGCTTTGAGTTTTCTGAATTCATGACCAATGTACTGGGCATCACGAATGTGGGTGCAAAGTTGGAGGGAAGGGCCACTTACCATGATTCCTGCGCCGGATTGAGGGAATGTAAGATCAAGGAAGGGCCACGTTCATTGCTCGCCAATGTGAACGGTCTTGAACTGGTGGAAATGAACGACAATGAAACCTGCTGTGGATTTGGCGGCACTTTCGCTGTGAAATTTGAACCCATCTCCATTGCCATGGGGGAACAGAAAGTAACCAATGCAAAAGCGACCGGCGCGGATTACATCATTTCTACCGATATGTCCTGTCTGATGCACATCGATGGCGTACTTCGCAAAAAAGAGATGGACATTAAGGCGATGCACCTGGCCGATGTATTGGCAAGTGGTTGGGAATAGATTTATCATTCAAAATCAGGCATTTCATGAACTACTGGCTCATCAAATCAGAACCATTCAAATATTCCTGGGATCAACTCGTAAAGGATAAAAAAACTTTCTGGGACGGCGTGCGCAACTATGCCGCGCGCAACAACCTCAAAGCGATGAAAAAAGGTGACCTGGCCTTTTTCTACCACAGCAACGAAGGTGTGGAAGTGGTGGGCATCGCCAAAGTGGTAAAGGAATTCTACCAGGATCCGACCACCGATGATCCGAACTGGGTGGTGGTTGAATTCGCGCCGCATAAAAAACTGAAGAACCCTGTTCCGCTCTCCGTGATCAAAGCGGACCCGCGTTTAAAAGATATGGCGCTTGTACGGCTCGGCAGGTTGTCCGTGCAACCGGTTACAGAAAAAGAGTGGGAAATTGTTTGTGATTTAGCCGGGGAAAATACCTAAATTGCCTTCTCCAAAACCAACTGTACATGGGGCGTTACTGTTTGTAGCGCCTTTTTCTTTAGGTAAAACCAATGCTTATGAGTAAGAAAAAGCTTGTTGTGCTGAGCGGTGCGGGGATCAGTGCGGAAAGTGGGTTGAAGACCTTCCGCGACAGTGACGGACTCTGGAACGGCTATGATGTAACGGAAGTAGCGACGCCCGGCGCCTGGAAAAAAAACGCGGCCCTGGTACTCGATTTCTATAACATGCGCAGAAAAGAAGTGGCAGCCGCCCAACCCAATGCTGCCCACAAAGGACTCGCAGCCCTGGAAAAAGATTTCGACGTTACCATTATCACCCAAAACATCGATGACCTCCACGAAAGGGGAGGGTCTACCAATGTACTGCACCTGCACGGGCAGATCTTCGAAATGCGGAGTGAAAAGGATCCTTCCATGATTTTTCCCATAACGGGCGATATGTTGCCCGGGGCCACCGCGCCTGATGGCGCGTTGTTGCGACCAAATATTGTTTGGTTCGAAGAAGAAGTGCCGATGATTGTGCCGGCCGCGAATATCAGTGCGGACGCGGATATTTTCGTGGTGGTGGGTACTTCGCTGGCCGTATATCCTGCTGCCGGATTATTGCAATACCCGGCGATGAATACGCCGAAATTTATTTTGGATAAGAACATTCCTTTCACGGGAAACATGCGGAACATGACGCCTATTGAAGGGCCTGCTTCCGAGGGCATCTCCACATTAACGGCATTGCTTCAGTCCTACAAATAAAAAAAAGAGGCCGTCTCTTTCCGAGATGGCCTCTTTTCACTTAACCATGGGTGTTATTACTATTGTTCCAGTGTAATTTCACCAAGGTCTGTGGCTTGTCCGTCTGTAACGGAAACACCTTCTTTCACCACATCTTTATAGGGATCTTTCGCGTCAACGATCACTGTGTGCTCACCAGGTTTTACCGCGAGTGTAAATGCACCTTCAGCAATGGCGGCTTTCACTGTGTCTGTGCCCTGAATGGCCCATACTTCCGTTGCCTGATCTGCCGGTGCTACTTTACCTGTGATAGAACCTCCCTGGATGTTTGTGAAGGCGTACATTCCTGTTGCTGCGAATACTACTGCAGCCATTCCGATGATTGTCTTTTTCATAAGTCAACGTTTAATATATAAATAATAATAGTTTACAAGTTCCTGGCAAAAGCATTCCACCTTCGTGTATTTGTGAACGTTACACGATCAGTTGCTTTGCACTAAGTTCGGTTTGGAGTTTGATGGCTTGTAGCGCTAGGTTTCTTGTGGCTACACTGTACTATTTTCAATCACTATGCCAAAAAAGCCCTTACGGGCTTTTTGAAGATTAAGATTCAATTAAAAGGATTTTTACTGCTGCACCATAGAGATACCGCTGCCGGCGGTGACCAGGCTTACGGTACAGTTCAACTTAACACCGCGGTTGCTGTCTGGCGCCTTCAGTGTATATTGCTCACCTGGGAGTAAGTGATCGAGCGAAAGCTTCTTCGTTTGCAATACTTCGCCATTGGCCTTTATATATTGCACTTCCACGATCACCAGGTCAATCTTGTTGCCGCTGTTGTTCTTCACAGGTATCTTAATGTCGTACATTCCACCCAATGTACCTTTGGTAAACGCCGCGTCTCCAAGCGCGACGGCCGCCGTTTTTACAACGGGCTTCTGTGGCGTTACTTCTGTTGTTGCCACAGGTGTGTTTTCATTCCGTGCAGACTTTGACCTTACACCATTTTCGGTTGTGGCGGGTAGTTCTTCGTATTTCCAGGTCTTCTTTTCTTTTTTATCTATAGCCACTTCAGTTTTCGCATAGTCATCTTTGTTATTGGTTGCTGAACCATTGCTTCTTCCGGAGACCGGTGGAAGCGCTGTAGCCTGAACTTTGTTTTCTGAAGTATTATCCGGAGCCGGTTTTTGTTGCGTGGTCACAATGGGAGTAGGGGAAGGTTGTGGCTCTTTTTTTTCTTCTACAGTTGGAACAACCATTTGTTGTTGCTGCACCACTTCATCTGATGGAACTTCTTCTTGTTGAACGGGCGCAGGAACAACAGGTGTTTGTTGCACCACAGCAGGTGGTTTATTTTCCGTATTATTCAGCAGAATGGCGGCAAGGGCAGCAGCAATCACAACAAGCAACATTGCGGCTACAAATGCAGGTTTCTGCAAAAGCTGCTGTATAGAAGATTTTTTGATAGAAGGGGGAAGAGAGGAGGATTTGTGTGTAACGATTTCTTCCTCCGGTAAAGCAATCTCCTTCCGGTATAAATCTGATCGGTCGGGGTAAAGCTCGTTAATGCTCTTTTTAGGGGAAGGAGGTGTGGTTGTAGTTGAAGTGTTCACTGGGTTATTCAGTACGCTTCCTCTTTTTGAATCAACAGGCTTTTCAAATGACTTTGTTCCGGCCTCCGGAAGGAACTTTTCGTGCCCGGAAGGAATGGGGCGGGATTCCTGTTCTGCCTTCAAACGCGCTGTCGTTTCCTGGATTGCTTTAGACGGAAGCGTCTTCTCTGAATGGGGTGCATTATTTGCTGCTCTTTCACTGGAAAACGCAGCCGGTGGATTGGCCCCTGCCGGAACATGCACATAAATCCTCCGAACGGTTTTTGGCGGTTCCGGCTCCTGCTTTTGAACGGATTCCGCCACTATTGGCGCACTGGGGACGCCTTCGTTTTTTTCTTCCTGCTTTTTGTAGAACCTGTCAAACGGCTGTTCTTCCACCAAAGGCGCGTACGCACTGAGTTCGGGAATCTCACCCGGGTAACGCCAGGCGGCGCTTTTGCCTTCGGCCCAAACCAGGTCGTATGGCTTTAATCCTTTGGAAATCAATTCCTCCAGTGAAAAAGGACCATGTTGGCGGTTGTCGCGGAGCAGCAGATAAGTAGGCATACAAACAGGGTTTTGATTATCAACGCTAATGCAGTGCCGCAGTTTGTGAAAGAATCGTTATTTATCGGTACGGGCTCCTGTTAAAAAACGGGTAAAACGGGTGGAAAAATACCCTAAAAAAACACCCCTTAAACGCTGGTTTTCAGGGGGGGAAGAAGTAGATTTGCCACCGCCTCCGGTGTATGCCGGAACAGCGTTAAAACGAACAAGATTACCTGAAATATTATGGAAGAAAACAATTTGCCGCAGGAGACCCAGGACAATAACCGGATCATAGAGATCAATATTGAGGAACAGATGAAAACGGCCTATATCGACTATTCCATGTCGGTGATCGTTGGCCGGGCCTTACCCGATGTAAGAGATGGGTTCAAACCTGTACACCGCCGTATTTTGTTCGCGATGAACGAACTGGGGGTGAATTCCAACAAACCACACAAGAAATCCGCCCGTATCGTAGGGGAAGTGCTGGGTAAGTACCACCCACACGGTGATAGTTCCGTGTACGATGCGATGGTAAGGATGGCGCAAGACTGGAACATGCGTTACACGATGGTAGACGGTCAGGGCAACTTTGGCAGCCAGGATGGCGATGAGCCCGCGGCCATGCGTTATACGGAAGTAAGGCTGAAAAAGATCGGTGAAAGTATGCTTGACGATATCGAAAAGGATACCGTTGACTTTCAACTGAATTTCGATGATTCCCTCCAGGAGCCCACGGTACTGCCTACCAGAATTCCCCAACTCCTGGTGAACGGTTCCAGCGGTATCGCCGTTGGTATGGCCACCAACATTCTTCCCCATAACCTCACTGAAGTAATCGAAGGTTGCGTGGCGTATATTGATAACCGTGAAATTACCGCGGAAGAACTCTGCAAATACGTAAAAGCGCCCGATTTCCCGACAGGTGGTATCATCTGGGGCATGGAAGGCGTGAAGCAGGGGCTGCTTACCGGAAGGGGCAGGGTAGTGCTGCGCGGAAAACTGCATGTGGAAACCAAACCCTCGGGCAGAGAGCAGATCATCATTACTGAAGTGCCTTACCAGGTAAACCGCGATTCGCTTTGCGACCGCGTGGGTCAACTGGTGACCGATAAAACCATTGAGGGCATCGCCCACATCAACAACGAATCCAACCAGAAAGAAGGTACCCGTATCGTGATCGACCTGAAGCGCGACGCGGTAGCCAATATTGTGATCAACCAGTTGTACAAGTTCACGGAGCTGCAAACCTCTTACGGTATCAACAACGTGGCGCTGGTGAAAGGACGTCCCAAAATCCTGAACATCCGCGACATGATCTCTGAGTTTATTGAATTCAGGCATGAAGTGGTAGTGAGAAGGGCTGAATACGAACTGAAAGAGGCCCGCAAAAAAGCGCATATCTTACAGGGTTACCTCATCGCATTGGATCACCTGGACGAAGTGATCGCGATGATCCGGAACTCTCCGTCACCAGATGTGGCCCGCGATAACCTCGTGAATGCCGGATGGGGACTGGATGAGATCCAGGCCAAAGCGATTCTGGAATTGCGTTTGCAACGTCTTACCGGCATGGAAAGAGATAAAATCCGCGAGGAGTTCGACCAGTTGCTGAAGATCATCGCCGGACTGGAGGAACTGCTCGGTAACGAAGGACTACGTTTCGATCTCATCAAAAAAGAACTGGAAGAAGTAAAAGAGAAATTCGGTGATGAACGTAAAACCGAAATCACTTACCTCGCGGATGAAATGAACATTCTTGATTTCATCGCGGAAGAAGATGTGGTGATCACCATTTCTCACCTCGGTTACATCAAACGTACTTCGGCAACGGAATACCGCCAGCAGAAAAGAGGCGGCCGTGGCGCAATTGGCGGCCGTACCAGGGAAGAAGATTATATCGAACACCTGTTCGTGGCCTCTACGCACCATACGTTGCTGTTCTTCACGGAAAAGGGCCGTTGTTTCTGGTTGAAAGTATATGAGATTCCGGAAGGAGAGAAAAACAGCAAGGGCCGTGCGATCCAGAACCTGATGCAGTTGCCCCCGGATGATAAGGTGCGTGCCATCATCGATATCGCTAAATTACAGGATAAAGAATTCGTCAACAGCCATTACATCGTGCTGTGTACCAAAAAGGGCGTAATTAAAAAGACCTTGCTGGAAGAATTCAGCCGCCCGCGCCAGAACGGCGTGAACGCCATCACGGTGGTGGAAGGCGACCAACTCCTGGAAGCAAGACTCACCAACGGTTCCATGGAAATCATGATGGCCGTGAAGAGTGGACGTGCCATCCGTTTCCCAGAGGAAAAAGTTCGTCCGACAGGCCGTGGCGCCATCGGTGTTTCCGGTATTGAAGTGGACGATGAAAACGATGAGGTGATTGGCATGGTATGTGTTTCTAAGGAAGATAAAACCCGTACCATACTGGTAGTGAGCGAGAAAGGATTCGGGAAAAGAACACCGCTCACCGATGAAAGTGGCGAAGATGTTTACCGCATCACGAACCGCGGTGGTAAAGGGGTAAAAACGATGAGCGTGACAGATAAAACGGGTAGCCTGGTGGGTATTCTTGATGTTACCGAAAAACAGGACCTGATGATCACTTGTAAGAGTGGCATCACCATCCGTACCGCGGTAGCTGACATCAGGGAAGCAGGACGCGCCACACAGGGCGTGAAGCTGATCCGCCTGGATGAATCCGACGCTATCGCCGCAATTACCGCCATCGATGAGATTGAAGAAGCGGAGCTGGTTGAAGACGAAGTAAGCACGGATGCCGCGGAAGTAAGTTCAGAAACACCAACCGCTGAACCGAATGCGGGAGAAGAAAACAGCGGAGATACAACGGAACAGGAAGAAAATTCATCTAACGACTAAACTACATACAGAGAAATCAAAATTATAAACATGAAAAAAATTTTGCTCGCTTCCATGATTGCTGTCGTAGGTTTCAGCGCCAGCGCACAAAACCTTGATAAGGTGAAAACGCTGCTGAAATCGAACAAATTCGAAGAAGCAAAAACCGAGATCGACAAGATCGCGGAAACCGAGAAGTTTGCCAAGAACCCCGATGTATGGTACAACAAAGCAAAAGTGTACGCCGCGATCGCGGATAACGAAGCGGAAGCCGCCAAAGTACCGGGCGCGCGTGCAACAGCTTTCGAAGCGTTGAAAAAGTACGTGGATATGGATACCAAGCAACACATCAGCATGCAGCTTGACCAGTTTCAACCGCTGATGTCCATCTACCAGGGATTCTTTAAAACCGGCGCGGCAAGTTTCAATGCCAAGGATTATGAAAAATCTTATGGCGATTTTCTGCTGGCCGGCGAAGTAAGCGACCTGATGCAGAAAAAAGGCTGGTCAAACGTACCGCTTGATACCACCGTAATTCTTTATACAGCGGTATCGGCCCAGAACGCCAAAAAAGAACCGGAAGCTGCTAAATACTATACCATCCTTGCCAACGCCAAAGTGAACGGAGATGGTATGGAGGATTGCTACAAGTGGCTGGCCGATTATTACATGCGCAATGAAAAAATCGATTCCGCCACGAAATATCTTTCACTTGGCCGTGAGATTTTCCCCAAAGATTCCTGGTGGACCAGCATGGAATTGGATATGCTGCGCGAAAAAGGCGAGAAGCCTGCATTGTTTGCTAAATATGAACAAGCCATCCAGGAATCTCCTGATAAGCTGGAGTTCCCTTACAATTACGCGCTTGAATTGTATGAATACGCTTACAATGCTGATCCCGCCAAACGCCCGGCCAACTCTGAAGAGCTGATCGGCAAAGTGGAAACCAACCTTACCAAGGCGTTGACGCTGCAACCGGATCACCACCAGGCGTTGTTGGTATTAGGACAGGTTAAGTACAACAAGGGAGTTGATATCCAGAATCAGGCCGCGGCACTTAAAGGAACAAAGCCTGAGGATGTGAAAAAAAGAGGTGAACTGAAAGCGGAGGCCATTAAGAAGTACGACGAATCCATTCCTTACCTGGAGAAGATTGTAGAAAAATTCGACAAGGAAGGTAAACTTAAAATGGAAGAAAGGCAGTCGCTGAAAAATGCGCTGGATATTCTGATCATTGTGTACGATCAGAAAGGGATGAAAGACAAGATGAAGGTGTACGAAGAGAAATATAACAATGTAGATAAGGTTCATTAATTACATTCCGATAGATTGAAAGAGTCCGTTCCGTAAGGGGCGGACTTTTTTATTTGGGATAATAGGGATGAAATGATCCGACAATTGAATAAGAAGGTTGTAGAATTGGGTTTAAGAAATGAAAAGCTCTTCAATTTCTTATTTAACATAATATAAATTATAGGAAAAAATGGTTAAAAAGAAATACGTAACTGCATGAATTCCATTCATATAAAGAAAAATCGCATCGAGCAAAACATGAAAGTTCTTATGCTCGGCAACGGGAAAAGAATCGTGTTCAAAAGTAAACGGGACGCAAACGCCTACATCGCGGACACAAACCGATTTCTTACCAAATGCCTTGTAACACTGAATCTTGCGTATGCTGATCTGTTCCGGGAATACCGGATCGTATGGTTTACCGTCACCAATTTTGGCCGTAGCCCGGCTTCAAATGCCAGGAACGAAGTGCAAACGGTGCGTGATCATTTGCACGATCTTAAGGATTCCTATTGTATTCCCGTAAATACCCTCTCGCCCTTACACCCGACTCCTTCAAATCTTCCTCCTTCCATCCTCCGGTAGATGCCGCGCTTTTCTTCAATACCGAACAGGTTTCGTCCTTGTCGGCAACCGACCAGGTTACCCAACTGATTTTTCTTTCTTCTGCCCAATCAATCCACCGTTTCCATTCTTCGTGGTTTAATGGGCCATCTCCGGTTGCTTCCATTCCCGCGGATTCGGAGATGAAAATAGGAATTCCTTTCTGGTACGCGGCAGCCGTACGGTCGCGCAGGAACTGTTTGTGTGTGGCGGCGTAATAATGAACCGTGTACATGATGTTGGTGGCATGCTTAATCGGATCTTCGGCTACCAGGTGTATATCCTGGTCCCAATGCGGGCTGCCTACTAATATTATATTGTCCGGATCAATCGCGCGTATGGTGGCGATCAGCGCTTCGGAATAGGCTTTCACTTCGCTCCAGGATTCCTCATCGGGCTCATTGAAAATCTCATAAATGATGTTGGGGTGCTTTCCATATTTGGTGGCGATATGCGTAAAGAATTTTTCAGCTTCTTTCTGGTTAATGTTATGACTGTGCCAGTCAACGATCACATAAATACCAGCATCGATTGCGCCTTCAATCACAGCTTCGATTTTCCTGGTGGAACCTTTTGGATCATCGATATACGCGCCTTCCGGTTCAATTCCCATCGCGGCCCGTACCACGTTGCAGCGCCAATCTTTAGCCAGCCACGCAACGCACTCTTTGTTGTAGAACTTGGGCCACCAGTTGTGCCAGCCAAAGCTCATGCCGCGTAATACCACAGGTTTGTTGCTGGCATCGGTCAATTGTGTACCAGTCACTTTCAGATGACCGTGATCTTTTACAGGCTGCGCTTTTACAGAAACAACCGCGATCGCGAAAATAAGGATCAGGAATTTAGGCATTGGTATTGATCGTTAGTGATTATTTATCGGTAGATTTCATGGGTATACTTATGGAACAAGCAGCGGACACTTAATATTTTGCCGGGCTTTGGATTCTATCTTCTAATATAACTAAAACAATCAAATCAGGATCAGCAAAAATATGGTTGTATGGGCCGCTCTAACAGGAAAGCGGGTTGAAACACTGTTCTGCGTTTCCCATTCGTTTACGGAGATGGTGACGACACCTGGAGGAATTGCCTAAACATGTAGTTGCCGCTATACCTTTATAGATAAAGGTATTAGCACTAAAAACGTTTGTTTCATAATCAGGGGGTGTATCCCCCTTTTTTTACGGTGTAAAGGCAAAGGATGTATCTATCCAAGTTCATAAATACCTGTCAGCCTCTTTTATTTCGAGGTCATTAATGCTTGCATACCGCTTTTTCATTAAACCATTTTCATCGAATTCCCAATTTTCGTTACCATAGGCTCTAAACCATTGGCCTTCTTTGTTTCTGTATTCATATTCAAACCTATGTGCATCAAAAACATTGCAATCTTTTGATATCAATTGACCTCCTGAAAAGCCAAAAGGCCCGTGAAACTTACATTTCACGAGCCTTTTGTAATCCTTTGATCTAAATTCTGTCGGGACGACTGGATTCGAACCAGCGACCTCTTGCACCCCATGCAAGCGCGCTACCGGGCTGCGCTACGTCCCGTTTTTACGGGGTTTCCGAATAGAAATTATTCCCAAACGGGTTGCAAATGTAAGAACTAATTTCAATTTCCAAAAATCAATTTAACAAATGTATCTTTACGCAATTATTTCATCATGAAGGTTTTAATAAGGCAGGCGCTCATTGCGGATCCGCAATCGCCCTTTTACAACAGCACATCAGATATTCTTATTGAAAACGGAAAAGTATCCGCCATCGGCACCGGTATTTCCGCCGGAGACGCGCAGGTGATCGAAGCCGAAGGACTGGTACTGAGTCCGGGATGGCTCGATGTGTTTTCGCATTTCAACGATCCGGGACTGGAATATAAAGAGACCCTGGAAACAGGTGCCGAAGCCGCGGCAAAAGGCGGGTACACCGATGTGATGGTGATCCCGAATACCAATCCCGTGGTCCACAATAAAACAGCGGTGGAATACCTCGTGCGCAAGAGCGCGCAGTTGCCCGTAAGGCTGCACCCCATCGGCGCCATCTCCAAAAACGCGGAAGGCAAAGACCTTGCCGAAATGTACGATATGCACAACAGTGGAGCCGTCGCTTTTTCAGATGGCGTAAAGCCCGTACAGCAGGCAGGCATCATGCTCAAAGCGCTGCAATACGTAAAAGCTTTTGACGGCGTGGTGATCCAGGTTCCTGATGATACCAGCGTTGGGGCCAATGGTCTTATGAACGAGGGCATCGTCTCCACCCGGCTGGGATTGCCCGGGAAACCCATTATCGCCGAAGAACTGATGGTGGCCCGTGACATTAAACTCGCCCGCTATACCGGTTCCAAACTGCATTTTACTGCTGTTACCTCCGCAAAATCCCTGGAATACATTCAACGGGCGAAAAGCGCCGGCCTGCCCGTAACCTGCTCGGTTACCCCTTACCACCTGTATTTCTGTGACGAGGACATGGTAGAGTATGATTCGAACCTTAAAGTGAATCCTCCCCTCCGCACCGCCGCCGACCGCGACGCCTTGCGCGAAGCCGTGAGAAACGGGCTGGTAGACTGCATCGCATCTCACCACCTGCCACAGGATGAGGACCATAAAGTACTGGAATTTGAATATGCCCAGCCCGGTATGCTCGGACTTCAAACCGCTTATGCCGTGGTGCAAACGGTATTGCCCGATCTGCCCGCGGACCAGGTGGCAAGACTGTTCTCAATTAATCCAAGGGGAATTTTCGGTTTTCAACCTATCGTGGTGGAAGAAGGTGCCCCGGCTCGCTTCACGCTGTTCGCCAAACAGCCATGGACACTGGAAGAACACGAGATCGCCTCGCTGTCGAAAAACACGCCTTTCACCAATGTTCCCCTTGAAGGTAAAGTGTTTGGGATTATCAATGGTAACCAAGTATATTTGAATTCCTAATTAACCATCAAACCAATACACATGGAAAAGAAACCGGTTTCACACATCTCCGCTGGGCTGCTCATCGCAGGTATCGGCATCCTGCTGTTCATCGTTTATTATTTTATGGGGCTTTCCTATAAAAAAGGCATTATCAGTTGGTTGCCGGCCATTTTAACCATTGCACTTTACATCATATTTGTGATCAACAAAAGCAAGGCAACCGGCGGAAATGAAACATTCGGAAGTCTTTTCGGATATGGATTTAAATCCGCGGCCATCGCCACCTTGATCACGGTAGCCTTCGTTGCTGTTTTCCTCTATATTTTTCCTGACTACAAACAGGGATTGCTCGATAATATGAGCGCGGAATTCGATAAGAATCCATCTATCAATGAAGAACAGCGGGATATGATTATGGGCAACGTTGATAAATATTTTATGGTTTCCGCCATCGGCGGAGGAATTTTCTCTAACCTGCTGATTGGTGTAATCGGTTCATTGCTGGGTGCGGCATTCGCGAAAAAGAATCCCAAACCCACGCCTTTCCAATAATTCACCTTTCATCCAATCCTTCGAATGGACCTCTCCGTTGTTGTACCGCTGTTTAATGAAGAAGAATCGTTGCCGGAACTCTGCGCGTGGATCGATCGTGTATGTATAGCGAATGCATATAGTTACGAGGTCATTCTTGTGGACGATGGCAGTAAAGATGATTCCTGGCAGGTGATTGAACAACTTTCCGGAGAGAACCCATTCATAAAAGGTATTCGTTTCCAAAGAAACTACGGGAAATCCGCCGCGCTGAATGAAGGCTTTAAAGCAGCTTCCGGACAGGTAGTGATTACCATGGACGCCGATTTACAGGACAGTCCCGACGAAATCCCCGAACTCCGGCGCATGATCCTGGAAGATGGTTTCGACCTGGTGAGCGGCTGGAAAAAGAAAAGGTTCGATCCCATCACCAAAACCATCCCCACCAAACTGTTCAATGCCGCTACCCGAAAGGCTTCCGGCATCAAACTGAACGACTTCAACTGTGGCCTGAAAGCTTATAAAAAGAAGGTCGTAAAAAGCATTGAAGTATACGGAGAAATGCACCGCTACATTCCGGTGATCGCGAAATGGGCGGGCTTCAGGAAGATCGGGGAAAAGGTAGTGGAGCACCGCGCCCGTAAGTACGGCACCACCAAATTTGGTTGGGAAAGGTTCATCAACGGGTTCCTCGACCTCGCCTCTATTATGTTCGTGGGCAGGTTCGGAAAGCGCCCGATGCATTTTTTCGGATCGCTGGGTACCCTGTTCGTGCTGATCGGCTTCCTGATGAGTTTGTACCTGATCGTATGCAAATTCGTGGTAACGGATTTCTCCTTAACTAACCGGCCCGCGTTCTTCCTTGCGATCGCCTCCATGATCATCGGTACACAGTTGTTTGTGACGGGTTTCCTCGCGGAACTCATCGCACGCAATTCACCCGAACGGAATTCGTACCTCGTGGAAAAGAAACTTAAATTATAGCGCATAAGTAGCCCCGTTATGGCCGGAAACATCCGAACAGTATGCATCATAGGCCCGGCGCACCCGCTTCGCGGCGGCATCGCGCATTTTAACGACCGGCTCGCGAAGGCTTTCCTGGACGAAGGCTACGAAGTGAAGATTTATTCTTTCTCGCTTCAATACCCCTCTTTCCTGTTCCCCGGAAAAACACAGTTCACCGATGCGCCTGCGCCGGAAGGATTCGCTATTCATTCCGTCATCAATTCCATTCACCCATTAACATGGTTCCGAACCGGCAACACGATCAGGAGAGAAAAACCGGACCTTGTGGTGGTGCGTTACTGGCTGCCGTTCATGGGCCCCTCGCTGGGCACTATACTCCGGAGGATCAGAAAGAACAAGCATTCCAGGATCGTATGCCTGGCCGATAATATTGTTCCGCACGAAAAAAGGGCGGGCGATGCCCTGTTTACAAAGTATTTCGTAAAGCCCTGCCACGCATTTGTGACGATGAGCAAACAGGTGCTGCATGACCTTAAACTTTTCGCCGCAAACAAACCTGCTTTGTTGGGAGAACATCCATTGTATGATGATTTCGGCGAAGCAGTTCCGAAGGAGGAAGCACGCGCCCGTATTGGTCTTCCGCAAAATGAACCGCTCCTGCTTTTCTTTGGTTTCATCCGTAAATACAAAGGCCTCGACCTTTTGCTGCGCGCCCTGAAAATATTAAAGGAGAAAGGGAAAACCTACAAACTCGTTATTGCGGGTGAATTTTACGGGGATGAGCAGGAATACCAGTTGCTGATTGACGAACTCGGCATCCGCGACCAGCTTATCCTCCGCACTTCGTTCATTCCCGACGATGAAGTACGGTATTATATCTGCGCCGCCGATTTCCTGGTACAGCCTTACCGACATGCCACCCAAAGCGGGGTAACTCCCCTCGCCTACCATTTTAACAAACCCATGCTGGTCACCAATGTTGGCGGCTTGCCGGAACTGGTGCCGGATGGCAAAACAGGCATCGTTACCGCCCCTGATGCAGAAGCGATAGCTGAAGGTATAGCACGTTTTTTCACCATTCCAACCGAGTTGTTTTTACGGGGAATAGAAGCGGAAAAAAAACGTTTTACCTGGGATGTACTGGTAAATACGCTGGTCAAAGCGGCTTTGCCCCATTAGCCCATATAATATCAACAGCATTTTAACACATAATTTCCTACCTTTGCTTTCGCAATAAAAACCGGGGCTGACTGGTTTTGACAGCATAGATCTTTGAGAGTGTAAGCATGTCGTGCGTTGGATAATTAGCACGTAAATCTGAATATTCAAACAATAAATGGCAATACACAGTATGCCATGGCTGCCTAATCAGAGATTAAGCATCCATTAGGGCCGCGTTGAGCAGGTTTGTCTGTTACCAAGCTCCGCCGCCGACTCAAAAACAAACACAGATTGCTGCAACCGAAGGCTGTGCCGGTTGCTTAAGACCATCCAGCTAAGGAGGAGATTGGTTCGTCCGGTTCCTGTTTCTTCCCGACAAATAATGCCGGAATAAGCATGTAGAAAGCTTTTGGAGAATATGTTTGGACCAGGGTTCGAATCCCTGCAGCTCCACGATAAGGGGAATGGTGCGCCACTCCCCTTTTTTGTTTCATCCCCTTCCAATTGGGTAACGATCCGGTAAATCACTGGAAACGCTTTTAAAGCGCCGCACCGCTATCATTCCCCGTTTACCACATCCAGAATAGTATATGTTTTTTTGCCCGAAGGAACCTGCCAGCTCACCTGCTGTCCTTTTTTGTAGCCTATAAGCGCGGTTCCTATCGGAGACATTACAGATACCTTTCCTCCTTTGATGTTCGCTTTCTCAGGCGTAACCAGTACAAATTGCATCACCTGGTTTGTTTCTTCGGTTTTAACTTCCACCCTGGAGTTGATGCGAATTACATCGTGCGGTAGTACAGACTTCTCTACCAGGCAGGCTTTCTTAAGTTCTGCCTTCAGCGTTACCGCATTTTTATAATCGAAGGCTGTTTTGCCCTTAGCACCGTTCAGGTAGGCTGTTAAAAGCTGATAATCTTCTTTACTCAGTAGCAGCTTTTCGTCTTCCGAAAACATATAGATATGATTTAGATTGAAAGAATAAAATTGAAAAATGAGTACGGAGGCTAAGCAATTCCCGGGTTATTTGTAATTATCCGGGAAGCCTTTCTTGCGAAGGGCTTTCTTTTTACCGATCGTGCAATAAATGCAAATACCAGCATTGGTATTGTAATAAAGAGCGCCCATTTTACAGAAGAGTCCGTCACATACCATGCCCTGATGAGCACAACATTAAGAATTGTCAGCAACGTGATAACCATACCATTCACCGACACTGTTTGTAACTGTGCCATATGCAAATGCTTTAATGAATAAATAGAATACTATGATACGCTTCCCGGGATGCGGGAGAAGAAAGACACGCCTAAAACAGAAGGCTAGCCACGAGGTACGTTGCGAAAGGCTTTCAGGCTGGAAAAATAGAATAGATTGTTACAAAAAGGCATGAACTCCTGAAAGGACGAGGGGCGGCCTTCCAAAATCCGGGAATAACCGGATACAGGCTGAGGGAAAGTGCTTGTATGGAAAAACGCCTTGTTCATTCCCATAAATGTAAGGAAAAATATCCTGGTTTCCAGCGCTTATTTGTTAAGGTGTCAATGTCAAATTCAACCTGAATCCTTCCATCCTCAAGAACACTGCCTCTTATGTAAATCCAATCTATCATATTTGCTCAAAAAAAATGGCTAAATACCTTATACCTATCCTGTCAATTTTAATTCACTTTACTGTAAACGCCCAGGAAGGCTTTCGCCTTACCGGATCTGTACATGATTCCCTTAACGGGAAATTCATTCACTTTTATGGCATTGATTATTCGGGTTCGAATAAGCCTGTCCGTGATTCCGTGAAAATCGTGAACGGTATTTTTGAATATACCGGATCATTAACAACACCGGCGCTGTTAACATCCGTTTATATAAAGGAAATCCCGATGTTTTTTGGTCAGATTTTTCTTGAAAACAAACACATACAACTTAAGGTAACGCCAGGAAAGCCATACCGTTTCGAAACTACAAACAATCCGGTTACCGCACAATACATACAATGGCGGGCTGCCACATCAGATCCGTTTATAAAGATGTATCCTTTGATGAACAGCATTGACAGTCTTCGGAATGCAGGCGCCGATACATCACTTATTGCTGAACAGGAAAAAACGCTCCACAACTTTCAACAATTAAAGCGGCAGGCCGAAATAGAATTTGTAAATACTAACCCTGATGTTTACCTGTCACTTTACTGGCTCAGCTATTCACTTTTTCACAGCATGCAACAACAGCCTGCGCAACTTCAATCGCTTTATGAAAATCTATCTCCTGCACTAAAAGCGTTGCCCGAGGCTAAAGAATTTGAACACAAACTTGCGACCCTCCAGCAGATTAAGCCAGGCAATCCTGCGCCTTTGTTCAGCGCCCCTTCCCCGGAAGGAAAGAGCACCAGCCTCGAACAGTTCCGGGGTAAATATGTACTGCTCGATTTCTGGGCCTCCTGGTGCGGGCCATGCCTGGAAAAAATACCGGAACTGAAACGTATCCATAAAGAATACGGCGCCAAACTTGACATCCTGGGCATCTCCCTTGACCAGGATAAAGAAAAATGGATAACCGCCATTAAAAAGTACCAGTTAAACTGGCACCACGTTTCTGAACTGAAATACTGGAGCGGGAACATCTCTAAGTCTTACAACATCTCAGCCATACCCGCTACCATGCTGATAGGGCCTGACGGAAATATACTGGCAATTAATCCTGATCTTGGTAAAGATCTTTCCAAATATGTAAAGTAAATATGAAAAGAATCTTCTGTTTCCTGCTGCTTATAAATATGTTTTGCCATGCGGCTGAAGCGCAGGTTTATACGGCAAAAAAACAATCCATCCACTTCAGAGTAGCCAATGTTCACCTCACCATAACCAATGCATTTATTACTGTTCCCGGTAAACTTTATAGCCCGAAAAATATCAGCTACCCTGCTATTTCAGAAAAAATGGAAGTGTATGATGAACAGACAGCCGTAAGCCTGCTCTTTACCGACAGTACAGTAGCAAGAACATTCGCGGGTTCTGTTTTCGTAGATTCCGCTTTATCAGGGAAAAAAATATTCAGCCCTGATGCCATAAGTGTACGGGTACTGTTCAATGGAAAAGTTTACCAGGATTGGACTCCTGTAAGCCGATTACCATCTTTTGCTGATCCGGAAACTTTCTCCGTGCAAGATTCTTCAAAAAAAGGGAAAAGTTTCCGCCTGCCCACCCCTCTTTTAAAAGACGGGCAGCAGATTGAACTGGAGTTTCGCGAGAAAAACAGTAAGCCATTTTTAAAAACCAGGTTAACGAAGCTGCCATGGGACACCCAGCCATTTCTGATGGCCTACAAAACAGACAGCATGAATGGCGACAACCTGCTCACACTGCGGCAACAACTGGAAAACATCCACCACCTATATTCAGAAACCGCTTATTTTGGCTGGCCTGGCAGCGGAATGAAAGGCGTGCATACAGTTCCAGCAGATACAAAGCTGACTTTATACTTCAGGAAACGTTCAGACGCGGGCTTATGGCCATTCGAATATAAAATCAATAAGGAGAAAACCTGGCGAAAAAGCAAGGAGATCATAGCTCTTGGTCCAATGGAAGCGGGTTCAAACTATACCTTATCTGTGCGGTTCCCAGGAAATGACTCCAGCATCTCACAATATTATTTCAGTGTTAAGCCCCCATGGTACGGCACATGGTGGTTCCGAAGCCTGTTGTTGTTGCTGTTTGCTGCAACCGCCCTACTGGTATTGTTCAGGCTCCGGTACCTGCGGGCAAAAAGGAAAATAAAACATTATCAACTTGAAAGTAAACTGCTTTACGCCCAGTTGAACCCGCATTTCCTTTTCAATGCACTGGGTTCCATACAAGGACTCATCAATGACCGGCAAATTGAAAAGGCCAACCATTACCTCACAGGATTCTCGGGTTTGTTGCGGGGCACCATCCGGATGGGAACTGAAGAAATGATCCCGCTGGCCACGGAAATAAAAACACTTGACCATTACATTCAACTGGAAAAGCTTCGGCATGAATTTCAATATGAATCAACCATCAACCTGGAGGTCGCGCATGAAGACATCGCCATTCCACCACTGCTGATACAGCCGGCTGTTGAAAATGCCATAAAACACGGTGTTTCAATCCTGGGCGATAAGGGACGTTTATCCATCAGCATACAACAGGAACAAAAAGGCCTGGTCATTAGCATTTCGGATAACGGTACAGGCTTTGACCCCAATATCAGTGCAGCCGGAGAAGGATTGAAACTCACGAGAGCACGCATTGAGCTCTTCAACCGTTCTCATCCGTCCCAAAAAATACAAATGCGGATAACATCGGGAGAAACAGGTACAATGGTTATATTCCGTTTTCAAAACAGGCTTTGAAATGATGAACGCGGTTATTATTGATGACGAACCCCTCAACATCACCAACCTGCAAAGGCTGCTGGAACAATATTGCCCGGAAGTTAAGATCATAAATACGGCCACCAGCGCCGACAAAGGCGCTGAAGCAATTTTGGAACATGCGCCTGACCTTGTTTTTCTTGACATTCAAATGCCTGGAAAGAGCGGCTTTGATATGCTGGGCGCACTGCCGCACAATGATTTCGCCCTGATCTTTGTTACAGCCTTCGACCAGTTTGGGATTCAGGCCATCAAGTGTTCGGCTATCGATTACCTGCTGAAACCAATTGAAGTGGAAGCCCTGCAAGCAGCCGTGACAAAAGTGAAAACACGCATAGCCGACAAACGTAAAAACTTACTGTTGGACAACCTGCTGCACACCATACAGCACCGCTTCTCTCCCAATGAACACCGGCTCGCGCTACCGTCGCTCAAAGAAACACGCTTTGTTTACACCAGGGATATCGTCCGTTGTGAAAGCAACAACAGCTATACCAGTTTTTACCTTCTGGGCGGAGAAAAGATCACCGTCACAAATCCTATTCATGAATACGAGGAGCTACTGCTGCCCTACGGTTTTATCCGAACCCACCAGTCGCACCTGGTAAACGGAAAATTCGTTAAAAGCATGACCAGGGGAGCAGAGGCGTTAATACTGTTGGAGGACGGTACACAAGTACCGGTTTCAAGGCTGAAAAAAGAATTGGTGAGGAAGATGCTTACATGAGCCATTATAAAAAATCCCCGACCATCGCCTTTCAGCAACCGGCCGGGGTTGAACATCACCTCAAATACTTATTGCTTCACAATCGTAATACGCTCTTCCTTATGCCCCTGCTTCACTTTTAAATGATACACGCCCGCAGCCAGGTGTTGTACCGGAATATATCCATTACCACTAAACTGTTTTGTGCCCACCAACATCCCCTGCGCATTATAAATTTGTACCGATGTTTGTCCATCTACCGAATTGCCCTGGATAAAAACAGCATGTTGAGCGGGATTGGGGAACACTTTAAAATGAATGCTTTTTTTAGTTTCCACCGTTGTTACGGGAGAATAAGCAAAGCTTCCATCCTGGTCGTATTGTTTGATGCGGTAATAGTTCATTCCTGCGTTGGGCCGCTGGTCAACAAACTCGTATTTACTAACCGAATTACTGTACCCGCGGGCTTTTTGCGTGGCTATGGCACTCCAGTTTATTCCGTTCATACTGCGTTCTACCACATATTCCTTCGTGTTGTATTCAGAAGCCGTTTCCCAGCGCACCTTTATAAAATCACCCACCGGTGTGGCGGATAATTTCCAGCCTGTTACGGGCAGTGTTGCACCTGCCGTGGCCACCGTGAACGGAGAAAAACTTCCTGTATAGCCGGTATAGCTCAAACTGTTGCTTCCTGCCGAAGTGGTTCCCGTTTGCTCTTCCCACTGCGTGCCATTGTAATGATAGAGCGCCGGTGTGCCCAATACGCCTGATATTTCACCCGGGTTCCAGTTAAAAACAAAGTTCACGCCCGCACCTGCGTTCGCGTTCAGTTTTGAAATATCCCAGGTGCGTTGCACATGCGGTTGAAGAATGGTTCCGCCGGAGCTGCCTTCTCCCAGCACCGCATCAGAAACCGTTACAGAAAAAAAGTCAGTTGCACCGGAATTGTTCGTGATCTGTACCGGGTTGTAAGCGCTGTTGCCTATGGGAAAATTTACGGAAGCGCCATTAAGCAAGTTCATTCCTAACTTACCGGTACCGTTGGTCTGAATATAATTCGAAGCATCTGCTCCGGATATTGTACCGATAGTACTTAACCCGAACGTTCCCAATTCAATATTCCGTCCTGCTCCGTTGAACAGCACATGCCCCACAGTCCAGTTTTGTCCGAGTGTAAGGTTGCGCGATGCGGCGGCATTCATCACCACATCCATACCTTCCAGCGGCACAAAATTATTTACCCAGTTAGTTGTTGTGGAGAAGGTGTTGCTGCTGTTGCCGGTCCATTCCGGACACTGTGCTGTATGTGGCTGCCAGCTCAGGAAAGGATAGCCCCCATTTGCAGAGGGATTCATACCCCAGTAATCGTTGTTGCCGTTTAACCTTTCGCAGGCCATATCCCAGGAGGCGAGGAAGAAAGTATTCATCAGTTGCAACTGCGCTGTAGTAGCGCCTGTGCCTGCGGCAGATGTGGAACGGGTAGAAGTGGTGGTGTTCCAGAAGCAATTGTTGACCACGCCCGAACTTACGGCAGTGAACCCACCGAACTGCCCAACTGAACCATTCACGGATACTGTGGAATAACAGTTGGAAACGGAGCCGGTATTACCGGTGACTCTTCCCGCAAACCCTCCGGTTCCCCTGGCAGTGTTGCTGGTAGCAACCGGGCCGGTTGTAGTACCAAGCGCATAACAATTGCTTACTGTGTAATATCCGTTGATCAATCCTGCGAAACCACCAATATCGCCATTGTTGGAAGTGGTAGCCGTAGACAAAGAAACCGTTCCGGTGGCATAACAACTTCCTGCAACTGCTGCGGGAGCCGCAAAAGATTCAATCACACCAAAAGCGCCACCAATGAATCTTGTATCTGTGGTTACATTGCTGCTTACGTTCGCAGAAGAATAAGAATTTCGTATCTGAGATCCCGTTAGCAAGTACCCTACCAGACCGCCAACCCTTTGTCTACCCCCCACGGTGCCGGAACTCACCAACTCATTCAGGCCGGTATAAATTGTGCACCCTGCCACGCCGCCTACTGCGCCGGAAGCCGTGGCATTCGTGGGATCAGCCGCGATGGTGGAATTTAATACCTCTAAATGGATCAAATTAGTTCTTGTACCTGCATCGCCCGCTGCCATGCCCACAATACCACCAACCCGGTCGCGACCGGTAATGGTGGCGGCAGATAAAGTCATGTGGTTGAGGGTGCCTCCAAAAACATATTTGAACAGTCCCACAGAATCTGCTGTAACACGGTTGATATAAAGGTTATTTATCGCGTAAGTATTGCCGTTGTAATGACCGGTAAAAGGTGTGGCAGCATTTCCGATAGGAAGAAAACCATTGCCACTGTTGTAACAGGCTAAACTGGTGGCCGCGGCGCTGAAAGAAGCCGTTTACTCAAATACCTTATCCCAGGAAGTACTGTTGTTGCTGATCCAGATCAGTTCATTCAGATTTGAAATAAAATAGGGTGAACCCACTGTTCCCGATCCGGAAGGTGTTGTACCCGAGGGTTGCAGCACGAAAACGGTCACTGTAGCGGAATAATCGGTGGTCATGCCATCCACAACTTCGGCACGGTAATAACGGGTTTGTGTAAGCGTCCCCATTTGCACACCCGTGAGTGTGGCGCTGGTTGCGCCGGATATATTACTCCAGGAACTATTGTCTGAGGAAACCTGCCACTGGATGCTCCCGGAACTGCCGGTAAGAATAATATTGGAAGGCGTATTTCCCGAGCATATATTCTGGTCGGCTGAAACGGTACCCGGAGGCAATACAACCGCGGGATTATCTGAATGTTTCCATGCTGCGGTACAAGGAGATGTTGCATCACCTGAAACAGCAAAAGCAGGATAAGAACTTAGCGAAACGAAAATTGTGCAAAGGCTTAGCGCAGTTTTAAGGTTCATACGTATTGGATTTGGGGGAAGATTCACTTTTCTGTCAGTGAGTTTGGGCAAAACTATTCTAAGCCTCCCTTATTCGGAATAAGTAAAAACCATTAACGGAGTGTTTTTTGACAAATGTCAATTAATCAAAAAACATCATCTGGGGAAAGTTTTGATGGAATGTATACATCGGATGTGCATTTACGTTAGATAAGCTGATGTGCTACTTCGCAAACGTCTTTCCGGCTTCCTGCAGCATTTTTCTCAAAAGCGGTAACGACGCCTTACCCATGCCATGGAGGGCCAGTACTTCTTGTTCTGTATGAGCCGCAAGCTGTTTTACAGTAGTGATGCCGGCGTTTTCCAGCGCCCTTCTCGCGGGTGCGGCAAGTTCCGCCCCAAAACCGGCTAAGGGCTTTTTCATTTTTTCGCATTCCGGACAAACGGGACAATCACTGCTTTTGTAGTATTGGTGCCCGTTCTTGCAAATTCGCAACGATTTCTTTCTGAATTTCTCTTCATTCTCTTTAACGCGGAAACGCACCATTTCTGTAATCAGTTGAACAGGCAGAGGTTTATTCAGGGGAAACTGAACAGCACCTTTGGAGGTAGTATACGGTTTCAACTTATCTTCAAACTTCGTGATGGCGGAAGGCGAAGGATAAAACCCCAGGTGATTTTTTGCCAGGGCGAAATGCACCAGGTTGCCATGCAGTTGAAAAGTAGGCATTGCATAACTGATGATTTCCGTGGCGGAAGGAGCGGCTTTCGCGATGATGGACCGCATTTGCTGCAACAAGTGTTTCTGCTTCTGAGTATATCGCTCGAAATATTGATCTATCGTTTTAACTGTTTCCATAAAAGTTGATTCCCCCTAAGATACCCCAGACTGATTGCTCTCCAAAGGGGGCTTTCCGTAATTTATATGGGTAATTCACGACAAAAAAAAGAATCATAATAATATTATATTATCAGAAAAAATCATATTTTACAGAAGCGTTAATCTCCCCCTAGCTGAATGCTGTTTTTGGTTTAAAGCTCACTAGTGTGCACGGAAGGGCCTTTTAAACAGGCCCCCGCCCCATTTTTTAAACCAAATCAGCCTTCCATGAAAATTCTATTCACAGGATTCATCTTCATCCTGCTCACCACATTCACTTACAGCCAACCAGGTCCGCAACAGCAAATTTGCCAGATCGTTTCAAGGGGAAACGTTGAGGTACCATATGTACAATCCGGTAATGGTGGTCCTGCTTCCGTTCAAAAAGAAATAACTGTAAAACTACGGTACAAGAAGACACGCTCCACTGCAGCAACCCCAGATCTCTGGTTAAAGATTGGCGTGTTTTCAAAAACGGCGGCCCCGGCAAGCGATCCAACCATCGGGATGACCCCATTCACTATCCCTGCTTCCAGTTTTGAGACATATTACAAGGATACCTTGGTGAAAGTCGTAGTAACGCTTCGTGCGGTGAACGCATATACACCGGAGTTCTTCATGCTTGGGTTGCAGGATTCGGCAGGGGTAAACAAAGATATTTCTGAAAGCGGTCTCCTGCATGTTTCAATCGCGAAAGATAAGAACAAAGAATTCATAAAAAAAGATGCCGGGTTCACTTACCTGAATGCCTTTAACTTCGATTTCAACAACCAATCAAATTCCGGCTATGTAGGACACCTTAACGTATACGCGCCCAATATTGAACCGCTTTTTCAAAGTAGTTTCTGGCGGAAATTTGGCATGAACCTCGGCATAATGAAGATCAATTATTCCATTGGTGGCGACAGTTTAAACAGTAGTTACGCTTATACAGACACCACAAAGGTTAACCCACTTGATCCGGTGGTACCCGGAACACCATTCTACCGGCAGTACAACAAACTTCAAACCGTATCCAACAACGTTAGCGTAAGCTTTTATTTCCAACCCACGATCGCCCTGGTTGAAAACGAGCACCTCGATGTTCTTTTTCACCTGCATTCAGAATTTTTCGTAGACTCCTGGACCACAAAGAATACGTTGGAAAACATACAGCAGGTGGAAGATATCATAACACAGGATAACCTTTCCTTAGTCAGCGCACGCATCAGGGACGACAACCCTTTCAAAGCCTCCCTGAACGAAACGGTTGTTACTGAAAACAAAGTAACCAGGCTCAGTTTTTACTATGGTGCGGGCGTTACCTTAACCGCACAACTCTGGGATGGAGGCGAGCTCTTCGTTCAACCCACATTCGGAAAAGCCACGCGGTACGCGGTGCCGGTATCGGCGAATAACAATGCGCCAGGCGATGGAAGAGACAAAACGCTCACTTTTCACCTGACCAACTTCGAACTGCGGGAAAAAATCACCTCCAACCTACAGTTGATCGCCGGCGTAATTGTAAGGGGCAGGTTCGGTGCCGACCCAACCTACGCGAATTACTTTGGAATGAATATAGGCTTGTCCGGACTTAAAAAAGTAGTCACCAATTAAAACCTTTAACCATGAACATCATAAACAGAATTCTGGGCTATTTAGGCGGTGTTTTACTCTACATCTTTTTATTCCTTAAAGACGAATACCTCAAGCTGAGGTTTGTGGGAAAAGGCATACCCCGGCACGAAAAAATAACCGATATCGTAGAAGTATTCAGGCCAACCATTTTTTTCTTCCTGTTCAATTTACTGGCCCTGCTCTTTTTCCTGCTGCTCCCACAAGGGAAAGACGTGATACTGATTGTCGCGGAAGACCTCAGGAGCTTCCGTCCCGGCCCCATGTTTTCCCTGTTCGCGGGACTGGTGGTATGGAGCGTAGTGGCGGAATTCGGCGTGCGCTACAAACTCTATATCACAGACAATTCAGCGTTCGCCCTCACGTCCGAAAGGGTGGAATACCGGAAGCAATTGCAGGCATTTTTCAGCATCTCGTATCTTATCCTGCCTTTCATCATCATCCTCATCAGCTTCAGCTTTGTATTCTTTACCACTACCCGTTTTGATGAAATAAAAAAATTCGAAATAAACTGGCCGTTCATCGTCATTTTTGTGATCACGATCCTGCTCACGCAATTCCTGGTGAGGTTTTATCTCGACAGGAAATGGATCATCGGAAGGTTTCAGAAAACGTACCCTGAACTGGCAAAATTTTTCAAATTAAACCATATTGAGGACCAGTGGAGTAAAAAGCTTTTCGGTATTTACAATGATTATGTATTCCTTGTGAGGAAAGAGAATGTTTACATTGATCGAGACTGGGACAATGTAAGAACCTCCTACGAAAAATTCATTGCCAGCATTAAACCTTTCATGAACGGCAAGAGACCTCCAGATGAGAATGGCAATCAGTTCCCTCAAGACTTTGTAGTGAAATCGGAAATTCCTCCACAAGGTTTTAACAAAGGAGATATTGAATTTAAAAAATCAGAGTTTACTTATGTTTTGTCGGAGGAACTTACGGATGACGAAAGAAAACATCCGGATAGCATATTGGTGCTCAACAAAAAACCTTTTCAGCAGGAAAACAAATTATACTTTAAGAGAAAGGAAAACGAAAACGGCTATTACAGATGGGTTTTTAAGCTGAATCCCGCTTTTTACAAAACGCTTCACAAACAGGTAGGCGTTATCGCGTTGGGTTCCCTTGTTACCATCATACTGATTTCATTCGGATTTATTCTTTCCCCGGAATGGATCGGCTCACCCGGGCTGGTTTGTTTATCGTTCGCCTGCTGGCAGGGAATTTACGCGGGGCTTCTTTTCCTGGATGCGCGCTACAAGCGTAATGTGCCCATTTCTTTCCGGTGGCTGCTTGTGGCCTGGGTACTGATCGTTTCGTACATCAACATAGACCATCCGGTGCGTACCACAGGTTCTTATGAAACCAGCCGGACACCGATGCTTTCTCATTTTCAGCAATGGGCCGATAACCATTCGAACAGCAAAAAAACAGCCACAGTTTCCACCTCCCCTTATTACGACACCGCTCATCCAAAAGGAAGAACGCCGGTTATCTTCATCACCGCGGAAGGAGGCGCACTCCGCACAGGCGCTTTCACCGCGATGTTAATGGCTGCCCTGCAAGACGCATTCCCAGATTTCAAAAATCACATTTACGCCTACTCATCCGTTTCCGGCGGCACTGTTGGCGTTGGCTTTTTTCATTCCATCGCTTACCTCGATACTGCTTCAAGACCGATCAACTTCAGGGAGGTGACCAGGAAATTTTTTCTGAAGGACCAGCTTTCTCCGGTGTTGTCCAAGTTTTTCTTCGCCGACCTGCTGAATAACCTGTGGCCTGTTCAATTCGAGCGGTTCGACAGGGCGGTGGCGCTGGAAAAAGCCTGGGAAAATTCTTATGAATCCATCTTCTCCAAAACAAATACCTTAAACCCATTCGGCAGGGTTTTTCTATCGCCTGAAAACGCGGCGCCCACCACTCCCGCCTGGTTCATCAACACCACGGAGGTGGAAAGTGGCCTTCAATGTTACCTGAGCAATGTTGTTCCCGTTACAAAGGGAGACGCTTTCCTCCTCAACGATGAAAGAGATATATTCTCCAAAAAGTTGCCCCGGAACATCAATTACAGCACCGCCATGAGTTTGAGCGCGAGGTTCCCCCTCGTTTCTCCTTCGGCGGCGGTAGCGCTAAACGACAAAAGGGTATTTCATTATGTCGACGGAGGATACGCTGAGAATACCGGCTCTAAGACCATGCTCGAAATACTCACACTGCTGAAGGACGGTTTAAAGAATAAAGGTTTCATCCCCTACCTGCTGCACCTGAGGTTCGGCGAAGACGGCAATTTTCAATCCACCAGCTTCCTCAATGAAATCAATTCCATCGCGCAGGGAATGTACAATGTTCGCAGTGGATACTCCCGCATTTACAGCGAATCGCTCCGGAAAATGGTGGAAGATACTCTTAAGGGTTGTTTTATCAATATTCCGCTTCCCGTAAACGCAGCGGATGTACCGATGAGCTGGGTACTTTCCGACAGAAGTATGGCTAATCTCGAAAAAGTTATTGATCAAATACTGGCAAAAGGTGAAAACGGAGCCCCGGGCAAACATCCGATGCATAAATTATTTCTGTTTGAAAAATAAAGTAACATCTGCGATTCCCGGGAAGTTGGCTACACGAGGTTTTTGCCATTAGGTTGCCATTTGGCGCGTTGAACCCGGGCGGAAGGATGCAGGAGGTTGAATAAAGCGTAGTTTGGTTCTATCCGGCTTAAAACCATACCTTTAAAATCCATTCAATCCCCCATTATGCCGGAAACCATCAATCCAACCATTACAGGGCTTTCCAGCCAGGCTGTAGAAATGATAAGGGCACGGCATGGCTCCAATAAAATCGTACACAAAAAAAGGCCGGCCTTCATTTCGCTGTTGCTTGACCTGGCGGGTGAACCCATGATCCTGTTGCTCCTCGCCGCGGCATCGCTTTATTTCATCAGCGGCATGCGGCAGGAAGCTTATTTTATGGCAGGCTCCATCCTGTTTGTCGCGGGCATCTCTATTTACCAGAACAGGCGCAGCGGCAACGCGCTGAAAAAACTGAACGCGCTCACCGCCCCGAACAGCACCGTGATCAGAGATGGACAAGAAATCAGTATTCACACGGATGACATCGTTCCGGGTGATATGGTGGTGGTATTGGAAGGAGAACTGATTCCGGCGGACGGTATCATCGTATTATCGAATGATTTTTCGGTGAACGAATCCATGCTCACCGGAGAAGCCATGGTGGTATCGAAATCTTCAGATCCTGCTCAGCACCAGGTGTACCGCGGTACCATCGCCACGGGAGGAAGAGCGGTATTCGAAGCCATCGCTACCGGGAACGCCACACGCATGGGCGCCATCGGCAAACAACTACAGGAGATAGCGCAGGTGAAATCGCCGCTTGAAATACAGATCGCGCACTTCGTGAAAGGCATGGTGATCGCCGGAGCGGCTGTTTTCCTGCTCGTATGGGCCATACACTTTTTACAAACGCGCAACTTATTGGATAGTCTGTTACAGGCCCTCACCCTGGCGATGAGCATTTTGCCGGAGGAAATACCCGTCGCCTTTGCCAGCTTTATGGCGCTGGGCGCATGGCGGCTGATGAAAATGGGTGTGATCGTAAAAGAAACGAAAACGGTGGAAACTCTGGGCAGCGCTACCGTAATCTGCGTAGACAAAACCGGCACCATCACTGAGAACAGGATGGATCTGGCGCAGGTTTTCACAGTAAACAACCTTCAATCCGATCCTCTTTCCGAAGAAGGAAAAACATTGATAGAAACGGCTATGTGGGCCAGCGAACCCGTTCCGTTCGATCCCATGGAAATAGCCCTGCACCATGCTTTTGGCGAAAATGCCATGAAAGAACGCTTCAGCATGGTGCACGAATATCCCCTCTCCGGGAAACCGCCCATGATGACCCATGTTTTTGAAGATACGAATGGGCAAAGAATCATCGCCGCCAAAGGCGCCGTGGAGGCTCTACTGGCCATCACCACACTAAGTGAAGAAAAACGCGCTGCTGTTGTGGAGAAAGCCAAAGCATTTTCAGCGGAAGGGTTACGGGTACTTGCGGTCGCGAAATCGGATTGGAAAGGCAGCACTTTTCCCGAACAGCAGCAGGAGCTCCCTTTTGAACTGCTCGGACTGGTCGCTTTCTACGATCCGCCCAAAGCCAATATCGCCGAGGTACTGAAAGGTTTTTACAACGCAGGTATTGAGGTGAAAATCATTACGGGCGACAATGCCATTACCACCACCGCCATCGCGAACCAGATCGGATTGCGCATCAAAGGCGCTACCGTAAACGGCGATGAACTGATGCAATGGAGCGATGCGCAACTGGACAGGGAAGTAACCAACCGCCAGCTTTTCACCCGCATGTTCCCCGAAGCCAAACTCCGGATCATCAAAGCGCTGAAGCGCAACCAGGAAGTGGTGGCCATGACTGGCGATGGCGTAAACGATGGTCCTGCGCTTAAAGCGGCGCATATTGGCATCGCTATGGGTAAAAAAGGAACTGAGGTCGCGAAAGAAGCCGCATCGCTGGTTTTGGTGAACGACAACCTTGGCAATATGCTGGATGCCGTGGCCACAGGCAGAAGAATTTACATGAACCTCAAAAAAGCCATCCGTTATATTATCTCCATTCATATCCCCATCATCCTGACGGTATTTATTCCATTATCACTGGGTTGGCTGTATCCCAACATCTTCACGCCGGTACATGTTATTTTCTTTGAACTGATTATGGGCCCCACCTGTTCCATCGTATTTGAAAATGAACCCGCCGAGCCTAATGCCATGCAGCGGCCGCCACATAAAATCAGCACTTCATTCTTTAATATAAAAGAATTGTCTACGAGTATTGTCCAGGGTTTGATGATTACATTGGGTATCCTGCTGGTGTACCAGGCCGGCGTGCGTTCCTACGCGGGAGAAGGGGTTACCAGGGCGATGGTGTTTACAACGCTGATTACCGCGAATGTAATGCTGACGCTGGTGAACAGGTCTTTTTACTATTCGGTATTTACCACGCTTCGTTATAAGAACAGCCTGATGTTACCAGCTATTGGTGTAGCGGTATTGTTGTGGGGCATTATCATGTTCATTCCTTCTTTTGCAGCCTTTTTCAGGTTTGTTCCACCTTCCGGCTGGCAATTGTGGCTGAGTGTGGGAACGGGAATATTTTCCGTGCTTTGGTATGAGGTGGTGAAATGGCGGAAAAGAAAGGCGCCGGATAAGACAAGTATCACTCCCGGGGTACTATCTGAAAAAAAATGACTAATCTCTTAATCAATAATTTTCCTTAATGCGGCAACGAACTTCGATTCAGATGGCCTGTAAAAGTCAGCGGCCACGATCTTTCCATCCGCGAGAATTAAAATCCTTGGTATAGAATTTATTTTTAGCTTATTAATTATTACTGATTTTTTAGGCTGAATTAAACGGTAGTTGTTCACGCCCAAATACCTGCTATGTGATCGCGACATAATATCCCAATCAGTTTCATCTTCATCTATATTCAGCGTTATAAAACTTACTGGATCTTTTTCAAATACCCGTTTTAAGCTATCCATAAAGGGAAACTCAGCAATACAGGGCGCGCACCAACTTGCCCAGAAATCCACCACAACTACTTTCTTTAAAGAACTTATTACCTGATCCCAGCTTTTATTCCCTTCTGCCCCATAACTTGAAAGTTTGTCTTCAATCATCAATTTCCTGCCCTCCATCCGGTTTTCAAAAAACGTTTGAACGTGTGTGGCATATTTGATACCGTAATCACTTTTGTACTTTTCAACTATCTGCAAAAATCCGGCACTTTGATTTTCCCTGGAAGACCTAATCACCGAGGCAAGCAGCGCCGGCTTAAAAGTATGAATCCGCAATGAATTGGCTGTATGGTAATAATTGACAAAATTTGCCTCCAAACCCAGTTCACGCATTTTAATCCTGGCAGCGTCCTGCAGTAATCTCCCCAAACGGAAGGACCAAAACTTTCCATCCGAATCCGCCAACTTTTCTATCAAGGGAATATTTTGGCTGGCGAATTTTGCCGCAACTTTATTATCTGATGCATAATTAAATATTCTCAACCAATAATATACATCACAGTTAAACAGGAGCCTTTCGTAAAAAACAGCATCTACCCTATTCTTACTGTAAAGCTGATGAATCCGTTCTTTTTCAGCATGGTATAAATGGTCTGTGGCAGACTTAAACGAAGGCCAGTCTTTCGTGTTGAATAATGGGGGAAAATAGAGGACATCATAAAACGGAAGGCTGAAATCAGGAAGTAAATTATGTGGTGCGTTCTTTTTTGTATCAATATACGGGAATGGATCAAATGATAACTGAATCGTATCCCCGGGCAATGCTAAAATATTGCATCCTATGCTTTCCCGCTTTCCATGCTCCCCCATTTTTAATATGGTGAAACTGAACGCGGTTGGTCCATCTAATACCAGTTGTTTTATGAGCAAAGTATCCTCATTACCCGGGTTGGAAAGAATAAGTTCTTTTATGTCAAAAAATGAATCGCTGAATGATAATCTTATTATTTCCCTTCCTTTCAATTGAGCCTTGAACACCGTTGTGTCTGTTTGCAAAACACGCTCATCGTTATTATGAAGCTTGGTTCTTCCATTCGCGTAGCAACAGGCGCAAACCAATATGAAAAATACCGGAAATATTTTTTTAGTCATTTATATCGTTTTCAGCAGACTGCCGTATGATGGCATACTAATGAACCAGTCAACCAGTCTCCACCAATACTAAGGACAAGAAGGATAACATACGTCAGGAGCATCAAAAGCGCCAGGTATACTGATGATTCCCGAAACATCGATCGGACGTTCAATGCAGATACAGATGATGCGGTCCACCATCTGCAACATGTCCACAATTTCATATACTTTTTCCGTCAGCCCACTGTACCAGTACGCATGAAGTGTTGGAATGTAGTTGATGGATTCAATAAGCCCGTAACTGGTGGTATTGAACGGGAGCGGCTGATGAGTACCTGATACAAAAAGGTCCACTTTCATAACAAATAAGATAAGGTTAAAGAATAAGACCAGATTTTGGGCCCAGTCTGCTGTTGACTACTAAATATATAGCTTGTTCGGGAATTTTCCGGTTTTTTATAAAAAGTGTTTAGCTATTCATTTTATTCCACTATGTTCCGCTTTGGCGCAGGGTAGCGTTCGCCTACAATTTTCATTGTCGCCAATTTGGTATTTATTTTACTCAATTCGTCATTTGTCAATGAAATGTTTGTAGCGCCTATATTTTCTTGTAAGCGAGACATTTTCGAAGTGCCCGGAATTGGAACAATAAATGGTTTTTGGGCCAGCAACCAACTTAACGCGACTTGCGCTGGTGTAACGTTTTTATCTTTTGCAATGGAAGCAACGAAATCAACCAATGGCTGATTGGCGGCTCTGTTTTCTTCGCTGAAACGAGGGAATCCCCTACTCAATTCAGCTTCTTTTAACGAGCCTGTTAAAAAACCTTTACCCAACGGACTGAAAGAAACCAACCCAATGCCCAGTTCTTCCAATGTTGGAAGGATTTCATTTTCTGGTTCGCGCCAAAACATGGAGTATTCGCTTTGCAAAGCGGTTACGGACAAAATAGCGTGCGCCTTGCGAATGGTTGCCGCATTGGCTTCCGACAAACCAAAGTATTTTACTTTTCCTTGTTGTATAAGGTCCTTTACTGCTCCTGCAACGTCTTCAATCGGAACATTAGGGTCGGGTCTGTGTTGGTAAAACAAATCAATCACATCGGTTCTTAATCTCTTTAAAGATGCTTCCGCAACGGATTTTATATTTTCCGGCCGGCTGTCTAAACCAAATTGAATACTTCCATTTTTGAAACCGAACTTTGTTGCAATTACAACTTTCTTACGTAAAGGGTGCAATGCTTCGCCCACCAACAATTCGTTTTCACCATAGGCTTGCGCTGTATCAAAAAGTGTAACGCCTTGTTCAACTGCTGAACGGATTAATTTTATGCTTTCTTCTTTTGTTGGCGCGTTGGGAAAACTCAAACCCATTGCGCCAAAACCCAGCGCGGCTACTTCTAATCCACTGTTACCTAATTTCCTTGTGTCCATTTTTATTGATTTAAAAATTTGATACCGCAAAGGTTATCCAATAAAAAATGAAAGCACTTGCCAAATGGCAATAATCGATTTTAGCGGATATTTTTTCTTATTCTGCTCAAGGATGATGCGGTCATCCCCAAATACGAAGCGATGTATACGAGCGGAATACGGTTAGCCAGTGTTGGGAATTTTTCAATGAAATCAAGGTAGCGTGCCGTTGCATCCTGCGACACCAAATCGCTTCTTCTTTTAATTTTTTCGGTGTGGTGTTTGGCAATTATTTTTTGAACAATATTATCCCATCCAATAATAGTTTCTGAAATATCTATCCAGTCCCGCTTTGAGAAAACAACCATTTTGCAATCCGTGATGGCTTGCAGATACTCTGATGGTGTATAAAATTCTTCAACAGTATTGCCCGATAAAATCAAGTGTTTGTCGTCAATAAAGTAGCGTGTAATTTCTTCGCCTTTATTGTTATAGTAATAAACACGGAGCACACCCTCGGTAAGAAAGCCGATTTGTTTCACTGTTTTTCCGGCTTCCCAATAAAATTCGTCTTTGCGAAGTGTTATTTCTGTCGCGCGGCTTTTTATCAGTTCAATTTGTTGGTTATTCAAATTGCCAAATTGTAAGATGTATGCGATAAATGTGTCCATTTGGCTAAATTAGAAATTATTGGCTGGCAGGCATTTGCCATTTGGCAAAAAGTGCTGGTTGTATGCTCCGCATTGGCACAACCTACTACCTTTACGCCACGTCCGCTAATTAACCCCCTACCTCCGCTAAATACTCCCACATTTATCCCCACGGCACGGCTTACCTTTGAGCCGCTGCCATCATCTCCGGATGTTTTCCCGGTAGCATGATGGCGCCTGTTAAAACGCTCCCGTCATGAACGATTTTATCGCGGCCCGCTCGCAGATGGCCCTGTCGCTGGGCTTCCACATTATATTTTCCTGTATCGGTATGGTGATGCCGTTTTTTATGGCGGTATCCCACCTGTATTACCTGAGAACGGGAAAACCGGTGTATAAGAACCTGACCAAAGCCTGGAGCAAGGGTGTGGCCATCTTCTTCGCGACGGGTGCCGTTTCCGGAACGGTATTGTCGTTTGAATTGGGCTTATTGTGGCCTGAATTCATGAAACATGCCGGCCCCATTTTCGGGATGCCGTTTTCGCTGGAAGGAACGGCTTTCTTTATTGAGGCCATTGCCCTGGGCTTTTTTCTGTACGGCTGGAACCGCTTCAACAAATGGTTTCACTGGGCCACGGGGGTATTGGTGGGCGTGAGCGGACTGGTTTCGGGTATCCTGGTGGTGGCGGCGAATGCGTGGATGAACAGTCCTGCAGGATTTGATTATGTGAATGGCCAATACCTCAACATCGATCCTATCGCCGCGATGTTCAACGATGCCTGGTTCTCGCAGGCCCTGCACATGTCGCTGGCGGCTTTCGCCGCGACCGGGTTCGCTGTGGCGGGTATTCACGCGCTGATGATTCTGCGCAAAAGGAACGTGGAATTTCACAGCAAAGCCTTCCGCATCGCGGCCATCTTCGGAACAGTGGCGGCCATACTACAACCTTTGAGCGGCGATATTTCGGCGAAAGATGTGGCCAAAAGACAACCCATCAAGCTCGCGGCCATGGAAGCGCATTTTCAAACCGAAAAGAAAGCGGCCTTCGTGATCGGCGGGATACCGGATGAAAAGAACAAAAAAGTGAACCATGCCGTCAAAATCCCCGGGGTATTAAGTTTTCTCGCGCATGGGGATTTTAACGCGGAAGTAAAAGGACTGGACGCTTTCCCGGAAGACCAACATCCGCCCGTAGCCATTACCCACTACGCATTCCAGGTGATGATCGGACTTGGGATGCTGATGATGGGTCTTGCGTTGCTCTATTTCTTTGCGCTCTGGAAAAAGAAGAACTGGCTGTTCAGCCGGTGGCTCCTGCGGCTCTTCGTGATCGCCACCCCTATGGGCTTTATCGCCGTGGAAGCGGGCTGGACGGTTACCGAAGTGGGGCGGCAACCCTGGATCATCTACGGCATCATGCGTACCTCCGAAGCCGTTACCCCCATGCCGGGTATCGTTTATTCCTTCTATATCTTCACCGCCATGTACCTTTCCCTCTCCCTGATCGTGATCTATATGTTGTACCGGCAGATCAGGATGGTGGGAACATTATACGATGTGCCTGAAAAAGATACCGAACCTCAAAACGCACCCGCATGATATACGTTGTGATCACCTTTTTGTGGGCATCCATTCTTTTGTACCTGCTGATGGGCGGCGCCGATTTTGGCGCGGGCATACTCGAACTGTTTACATCGCGGAAGAACCGCAGGAAAACCAGGAAAACACTCTACCAGGCGATAGGCCCCATCTGGGAGGCCAACCACATGTGGCTCATCATCGCGATCGTGATCCTGTTCGTAGGCTTCCCGGGCATCTACGCTACCATGTCGGTTTACCTCCACATCCCGCTAACGGTGATGCTTATCGGCATTATCGCCCGGGGAACGGCTTTTACTTTCCGTCACTACGACGCGGTCGTGGATGAAATGCAGTATGTGTACAATAAGATATTCGTGTATTCCAGTTTCATCACGCCGCTTTTCCTGGGCATCATCGCCGCCAGCGCTGTATCAGGACAGATCAATACCAACGCCACCTCCTTCGCCGACGCTTATATTTTCAGTTGGCTGAACCTGTTCTCGGTAGCCGTGGGCTTTTTCACCGCCTCCATCTGCGCTTACCTGGCCGCCATCTACCTGATCGGGGAAACCAAGCTGGTACCCGATGAACGGCAAAGGTTCATTGTAAAGGCACGCAGTGCCAATATCGCCGCATTGGTGAGTGGCGCATTGGTGTTCATTGCGGCCGAAATTGAAAACGTGCCCGTAAAGAACTGGGTATTCGGTAACCTGCCTGGCATACTGGCCATCGCATTGGCTACCGCTTCACTGATCCTGATGTGGTACCTCATTAACAAAGGCAGAAGCGTGGTGATCCGCGTGCTCGCCGGTTTCCAGGTAGCCATGATCCTTTTCGCCACCACCTATATTCACTACCCGAATATTGTGGTGCTCGACAATGGGTATCTATCCCTTATCGAGCACCAGGGCCATGAGAAAACGATCCGGGCATTGGGATGGGCCCTGCTGCTCGGGAGTATCTTCATTCTTCCAGCCCTGTTCTACCTGATCTATTCTTTCAAAAGAAAGAAAGTCTAAACAACGGTTTTCCTTCGATTGCCATTACTTTTATGGTCAGAAAAAGATCGAACCATGTTCAGCGCCATCAATGAAAATATTTCGAAGTATGTTTCCTTTACGCCCGAAGAGATCGCCGTTTTCAACGATGCGCTCCAATTGAAAACCGTGCCCAAAAAAACCTTTCTCCTTCAGGAAGGTGAAATCTGCCGTTTCGAAGCGTTCATCAACAAAGGCTGTATCCGAACGTATTATCTTGATGAGAAAGGCGCTGAAGTGACCCTTCAGTTCGCCATCGAACATTGGTGGGTAAGCGACATCGCCAGTTTTCATGAACAAAAACCTTCCCGCATGTTCATTGAAACACTGGAAGATTGCGAACTGCTTACCCTGAACCCCGAATCGAAGGAGTTGCTGCTGCGGAAAGCACCCTGCTTCGAAAGAATGTTCAGGCTCCTGGTGCAGCGCAACTTATCCCGGTTGCAGGAACGGATTTTCCATACCATTTCCCTGAACGCCACGGAGAAATACCTCGATTTCCTCGAACATTATCCAGGGATCCCCAACCGGGTTGCCCAGCACTATATCGCTTCCTACCTCGGTTTCTCCCCGGAATTCCTCAGTAAAGTGCGCACAAAACTCGCGAAGAAATGATTTCTTGAACTAGTTCAATGGACAGGTGTTGTGTAAGGGTGAAATTTGCCTTATAAATTGAAAATTATGACAACCACTAACACAACAACAAACGCCATCGTTCACAAAGCCAATACCCGCGGACATGCCAACCACGGCTGGCTGGAGAGCTACCATACTTTCAGTTTCGCCGGTTATTATAATCCTGAACGCGTGCATTTCGGTGTGTTGCGGGTGCTGAACGACGACCGCGTGGATGCCGCCATGGGATTCGGCAAACACCCCCACGATAACATGGAAATCATTTCCATTCCCCTGGAAGGTGACCTGGAGCACAAAGACAGCATGGGCAACAGCACCGTGATCAAAAACGGAGACATACAGGTGATGAGCGCCGGTACAGGCATATTCCACAGTGAATACAACAAGAACCCCGACCAGCCGGTGAAGTTCCTGCAAATATGGGTGTTCCCCAATAAAAAGAATGTGCAGCCGCGTTACGACCAGGTTACCCTGAACGTGAACGACCGCCACAATAAGTTGCAACAGGTACTTTCCCCAAATCCCGAAGATGAAGGGGTATGGATCCACCAGGATGCCTGGTTCCACATGGGCCGTTTCGATAAAGGCATAGATACTACCTACGCGATTAAAAAAGCAGGAAACGGCGTGTACGCCTTCATCCTGAAAGGTGACTTCACCATCAACGGGCACGAATTGAATCAACGGGACGGAATCGGTATCTGGGATGTGGACCAGTTGGACATCAAAGCGAATTCCCAGGACGCGGAGATCCTGCTGATGGAGGTTCCCATGGATGTGGCTTAAGTAAATACAACTATGGAAAACCTGACTATTCTTTACCTGGGTATGCACCCTGAAATAAGGGAAACCGTTGTAAGGGTCATTAACGGGAACGGGCGCTGGCGCGGAATCGGAGCCGGAAGTACTGAAGAGGCCATGCGCCTGTTCCTTTTTGAAAAAGTAGATGTGCTGTTGTTGGGTTGCGGGATCGATCCGGAAACAGAAGCCCGTCTCCGTAAGGATATGCTGGAACTGGCACCATCACTTATCATCATCCAGCACTATGGCGGCGGAAGCGGCTTATTGCTGGCGGAGATTTCGATGGCGGTGGAGAAGCACCATCCCAAAACGCTTAACCCTTCGCTTTAGCGTACACTTCTTTCAACGATACCGATTTCCCGTTTCTTTTTTTACTGAGGTCGGCAGCCGACATGAACGCGTACAGCTCCAATGTTTCCGCGGAAGCAACCGGGGCTATGCCCGTTTCAAAAAAATGAACGATCCGTTGTAACAACCGTTCATAACCGGTGAATTTCCCCAGGTGGAGCACGCCTTTTTCTCCATGCACAGTGCCCCCGAACTCCTGCGCTCCGGTACGCGTTCCCCTGAACACCCCTATCCTACCATCTTCCCAGGTGCCGGTAACGATATCCGTTCCGCTGTTGAAGATGCGTTTTACCGACCGACACCCCGTTCCCATGATGGCGAACAACATTTCCACCCCGTGGATACCATACCAGTAAAGATCAGGATGAGTAGGCTCTATTATGGCCGGACTGAATACATCAGTTCCCGTCACCTTACCTATTGCATCGGAATACACCTGATCCATCCCGTCAATAAAACGTAGGGAGGAAGAAGAAAACAACGGCACCTGGTGTTGTTCCGCTAATTTGTATATAGCCGCCACACTTTTAAAATCCGCGGCAACGGGCTTATCGATGAACAAAGGTTTTCCGGCTTCTATTACCAGTCTGGCCTGTTCGGGATGCAAGCGGCCATCATTCGTTTCCAACAAAACACCATCCACTTCCGCCAATAATTCAGGGATGGACGCCGCGATCTTTACATCCAGTGCTTCCACTTCTTTTGTATATCCTTCAATACGGGAGAAACTGCTTTGAATGGTCCGGCTGCCGAATGGATAAGCGGAAACAATTTTATACCCGTTATACAAAGACGCGGCGCCTGCACCATTCAAAGCTTTGGTGAAGGCAACACTATGGGAGGTATCCAACCCGATAATGCCCAGTTTTTTCCCGGATGAATTTTCCGGAAAAACACTTTTTAGCGCTGGAGCGATACACCAGCCTGCACCTGCAATGGCCATATTGGAAAGGAACATTCGTCGTTGCATGGCCTTCATTTAATGGGTGATCAGGTGCAGTATAATTTCAGCCGCTTTTTCTACCTGGGCAATTGGAACGAATTCGTCTGCCGTATGTGCTTTACTGATAGAGCCGGGGCCGAACACCACACAGGGAATCCCCGCATTGTGGATAACAGACGCGTCGGTGGCGTAATGCGCCGCCTGCATTTCAGGTGTGACATTATTGGCAAGAATAGCCTTTTGCAACAACATACATACCAGCGCATCCGTATTGTTGTAAACACCCAAAGCCTCCATGTATGGCGCTTCTACAATCGCACCGGTGCCTTCCAGGAAAGGAAGCAATGAGTCGCGAATGGTCTGGTAATTCATGCCAGGCAACAAACGGTGGTCCACTTCAATTACGCATTCGGCAGGAACGGTGTTCACGGTTTGTCCGCCGTAGATGCGACCCACATTAATGGTGGCCGCGCCAAGGACAGGATGTTTATGCTGTGCCAGTTGGGTAGCGTACTTTTCAATGGCCTCCAACACAGGTGCTATCTTGTAAATCGCGTTCTCTCCCATCCAGGGCATGGAAGCATGGCAACTCACGCCTTCCGTACGGATGAAAAAACGACACACTCCCTTGTGCGCGTGGATCATATTCAGTTCCGTTGGTTCGCCCACAATGGCGAAGTCGGCTTTTAATCCATTGGACACCGCTTCCCTTGCACCGGAAAAAGCATATTCCTCATCGTGCACAAAAAGCAGGGAGACATTGCGCGTGAGCGAAAGTTTCTTTTCCACCACCGCTCCAATCGCGTACAGATAGGTAGCGAGGGAAGCCTTGGTATCACAAGCCCCTCTGCCGTAAAGGAGTCCATCTTTTATAACAGGTTCAAAAGGAGGAACAGTCATGTTTTCGTGGGAAACGGTATCCATGTGCGCCTGCAGCAACACGGTTTCTGCTTTCCCGGCATCTAGCTGAACGAGCAGGTTGGGATGTGCCGGATCGGTTTCCTGCCATTGGCAGCGCAGTCCCAGTGCCCTGCAATATTGCTCAATGTATAAGGCGATGTTCCGTTCAGAATACATGGCACCAGACAATCCTTTGCCCATCGGATTGACGGAAGGAATCGCCACAAGATCGCTCAGGAGTTTTATTACTTTGTGCATCATTCCATATTTACCTGGGTGGTAAGACTGGCTTTCGTCCCCGAAAAAACTTTCAGTTTTACCGTGTTTTTCACCGGGATCGGTTCGGTATAAAGCGGGCTTTTTAACGTGGGCTCCTTTCCATCTGTTGTAAAACGGATGTCCATACCCGGTATTTGTGTATTCACTTTCAGCATGCCATTTTCCATGATTGCACCCGGCGCGGGTACACGGAAATGGTAGCCGTTATTGTACCAGTGCAGCCGGGGGATTTCACGGGTACCGATCGTGTGTAAAAAACGACCCCAATCATTTTTATAGAGGGTCATTGCTTTCGTACTGTCTTGCTCCGTTTCCCATTTCCCGGCACTCCAGGCACGTTGCGCGAACCCGAGCAGTTTGGGAAGCAGCATGTATTCCAGTTGCTCCGGGCCTCGGATCATTTCGCTCCAGATGAGGCATTGAATGCCAACTATGTTTTGCTTCCCAAATTCCGTGAGCCTGTCCTTTCCAACAAAAACAGTTTTATCCAAAGGCGCGCCGTTCAGGTTCTCCTTTGCGGATTTATAGTAGTCGTATGGCGCGAACCCAAACGACTTATCAATATCCGTATAACCGCCCCAATACAATCCGGGTTCGTTCACCGATTTCTGGTAAGCCAGGTCGAAATAGAAATTGGTTACCGGGGCGAGCACTACTTTATACCCGGCATTCGCGAGCCGGTAAGCGAGGTCCTCTGAACCCCAGCCCCATACATTGTTCCAAACGTAGGCATGAAAATTTTCGTTCACGAAACCGGGGTTGGGAATAAACTTAGAAGCGCCATCCAACCTGGTTTTACGGAGGGCGATCTCTTCCCAGCCGGAAAGGTAAAGCCCTTTCTTTTGGAGCATGGCATTTACTTTCCCGAAATAATAATACCAAAGGTCGTCCACTGTTCGCAGCGCAGTTTCTTTCTTCATTAATGCCGTGACAGCCGGAGACTTCTCCCAAACACCAGCAGGCACTTCATCGCCCCCGAAATGAATGGTGGAAAGCGGTGCGCCCGCTTCTTTGTACATGGCTATGATTTCATCAGCAACTTTTTCGAGGAACCTGTACGTGGAAGGAAGCGCCACATTCATCACGTTATCGCTCCAGCCCTGCACGGATGTATATACAGAAAGGTCTGCGGTGTCGCGCAACAGGTATTCCACCGCGGCAGCGGGTTTTCCCTGCGCCATCAGTTTGCGGTAACGCGCATCCATCGATTTAACGGCGGCCCGTGCGTGACCCGGGGTTTCCACTTCTGGAATAACGCGGATATGCCTTTCGGTCGCGAACTTCAGGATATCCAGAAAATCCTGGCGGGAATAAAAACCCGTTCCGTACGCATCATTGGTATCCGGTCCCGACCCGAACGAAGGTTGCAACCAATGTTGGCTGCTGGTAGTATGGCCGCGCACCGCACCGGTTTCCGTGAGTTCGGGAAGCCCGGGAATTTCCAGTCTCCACCCCTCGTCATCGTTCAGGTGAAAATGCAGGGTATTGAGTTTGTAAAAAGAAATAAGTTCCAGTATGCGCAGCACTTCTTCTTTAGACTGAAAGTTACGGGCCACATCCAGCATAAAAGACCGGTATCCGAAACGGGGCGCGTCTTCCACCGATACCGCCGGTATTTTCACCGATGTTACGGGCTTCTTCCACACCTCCACGGGCATCAGTGATTTCAACGATTGTATGCCGTAGAAAATACCTGCTCCATCGGCTGCTTTTACCACGATGCCCTGTTCAGTTACGTTTAATTCGTAGGCTTCCGCCGCCAGTTCCTGCTTTCTTTCCAAAGCAATGACTTGCTGAACAACAGGTTTCTTTTTACCGGCCAACGTTATTTTCCTGAGTTCCTGATCCAGGTAAGCCGCTTCGCGTGAAAACGCAGGATCAGCTTTTACGGCAGTGGCCGCATTCAGTTCAAAAAATCCCGTTCCTTCCCGGTACACCAGGGGTTCAGGAAATATCTTTGGAACGTCCGCGGGCGCTGCGGTTGCCCAGGCTTCAATTTTCAGATAAATAGCTTCCGGTGTGAGGTGGTTTTCGTAAGTAAGCATTTGCGGGTTAGCGTTCACCGAAAATTTTGTAATGGGCCATCCTTTTTCAGGTGCAGCATCCATTACCAGGTAAAATCCTTGCGGGGCATCGCTCTTACTGAATGCGCGCCCTGCACCCTCGTATTGAATGGTATAACTTCCACCCGGTTGCAATACGGGGAATCCGGACTGGGGCGTAAGCCGGTGCAATCCGCCGCTCAGCAATTCCACCTTAACCGCACCCGCGGCCACAGCAGTCACATCACGGATTGAATTAAAGTACAGTTTCCAGCCGGTGTTCGCAACAGGTGTTTTACCGCTATTACGGATGGTAAGCGCCGCCAGGAAAGCGCCGCGGCCCTGATATTGATTGGTAACCAATTCCCATTTCAGTTCCAGATTATTTTGGGCCATCAACCGCATCGAAGCGAACACTACCATCAGTAATACGACAATTCGATTCCTCATAAAAATATCAATTGAGTTTTTCAACAGAAGGGTCGTAACGGATCAGTTCCGTTCCCCTTCTGAAATAGATGATACCGGTCCTGTCCATCGCCATCAGACTGGCATTGTCGTCAAGATACGTTACTTCCATGGAAACAGGATCGATGCGGAAAAGCTGGTTGTTTCCTGTACCATACACCATGCCGTTGGGATGCACCGACAGGAATACACTGCGCCACACATGGCTTCTTACCGCGGGTACGTCGAACAATTTTTTGGTGGCGGTTACTTGTTTGGCAACCGGATCAAACAGAAACAGTGTTCCATCGGCCACGCCCCATATTTTTCCACCCGGCCCGTTGAGCAATCCGGTAATGGCCATCGCACCTTGAACCGGCACGTATTCAAAGGTTTTCTTTTGTTGCTTTACGTCCCATCCGAACAGCTTAGCCTCCGGCTCCGAGGGTTTTACGCCCAATCCTCCTGAAACAGAGGTAGCGCCCAGTACATTGTTTCCATCTTTGACAAGGCTTACAATCGAATGTTTCGGGACCACTTCTCCGAAGGAGATCAGGGTATCCTTCGCCACATCATATTCCACGAGATGACCGCCCAGCATACCATATTCAGGTACCATACCAAAGATCATTTTCTGCTGCGCCTCCAGGCTCAACACCGCGAAGGAACGGCTCTGGTCGTGGATCTGACCAAGGAAACGGGGATTGTCTTTTTGCTTATCCCAGGCTTGTCGGGTATCGTACACATAAAACCTTCCTTTGGGGTAGATGCCGAAATAAATTTTGTTGCCCTGAATGGCCATGCCCTCCGTCTGGTCCAGGCCTCCGAGTTCAGTCGTTTTACCGGTAACAGGATCAAAGGTAGCGTGTCCTCCGGCGAGGTAGCCACCCATCCACACTTTATGATCCGGGCCCAACATGATCGCGTTGATGGGAATAGGTTGGCGGGGTATCTTCAGTTTCTGGGTGGAAAGCTTACCATTCCTTTTGTTGTAGCTGACGAAATCGGCCATGGCGGTAAGGATGTAAAGCTCATCGTTTTCCGTCCAGTACATGGCGTTGGCCGAACCACCCGTTGCGCCGATCTGCGTGGGGGTGAACTTTTTTTTGTGAAGTTCGGCCTGCCACAACTGTTCTTTGGCCGTGTAAAAAACACGGTTACCACGGGTTTCAGGGGCCACGGTCTTCAGGTCCATTTCCATGATCTCCTGCTCAAATTTCCCCGTCTTCAGGTTGTACACCAGCACCGAACTGCCGCGGGTGAGTAAACACAATAAGCGGTCACCCCCTTTTTTCCCGGTAACAATTTCGAGCCCGTACACGAATTCTTTATCACTGTATTTTTCCGGAAGTAATTCTTTCTTCGCGCCTGTTACCGGGTCAAGTTCCACCAGGTGCGCATGAGAGCCAACACCAGCGTATAGCTTGTTTGTTTTGGGATAATAGGCCAGGCTCCTTACATAGTTCTCTCCTTCCGTTAATGGCCCCTTTCCTACATCTGTAAAACCTTTCCCGGGTTTAAAACTGAACACCCTGCAACCGGGATAGGTAGCGCCGAATACTTCTCCGTCTTTTCCCGCGGTGAGGTTCCAAACATAGGTTTCACCGGGTAATACAAGTCCCAGGTTCTCCACGGTTTTTGTACCGGGTTTATGCCGGAACAGGAATCCGCTCGCGCCTGGTACATAGAGCCAGCCATCGGAAGAGAAAGTCATATCCCAGGCACCGTCCGATTTGGGCAGTGGTTCGTCCAGGATCAGTTCCTTTGTGGTGGCATCGTAGCCGAGCAAATGCGCGGGTTCTCCCCTTACAACCGTGTACAGCAGCAATTTCCCGGAGGCATCTTTCACGAACAGGCTGCCCTGTATCATACCCGCGGTGATTTGCGGACCGAGATTGGTGAACCCTTCTTTCTCCTGTTGGGCAGCCACACGAAATGCGGTCAACACTAAAAGCAGCAGGATCGTTAAACGGCGCATATTCATCTTATTTAGTTTGTTGCAGGAATGACTGTACAAAATCGTCATCGTTCAGGTTGGGATACATTTCATAAACGCGGGAAATCTCTTCCATTTGTCCGGGAGACAGTTCCTCGTGCGGGTTCAGGCACCATCTTCCTTCAAGTAATCCCTGGCGACGGAGTACTTCGTGAATGCCCGGTATACAGCCATGGAAAGCATTGGCCGGATCGAACAACGCGGCATTCACATCGGTGATGGCGATGCCTTTCGAAAGCAAGGCGTTGAGGTCACCACCATTGCCGGAACGGTATTGTTTGATCTCGTTCAGCAGTTCCACCGCTTTGGTGGTCCATACGGCCCAATGCCCGAGCAGACCGCCTGCAAATGATTTTTCCACCACTTCCTCTCCTACCGGGAAGCGGTAAGTGGTAAGCAGGTCGGCCACAATATTATCATCGTTGCCCGTGTACATGGCAATTTCATCCCTCCGGGAGGAAGCGCACACCGCACGCATCACGTCAAGTGTTTGGTAACGGTTGAATGAAGCTACTTTAATGGCGTCCACATTGTCGATTTCCGCGAAGGCGCGCCAGAAATCGTAACTGAATATCCGGCCACCAACGGAGGGCTGCAGGTAGAAACCGAATACCGGGATGATCTTCGCGACCGCTTTTACGCGTTGAAGAATTTCTTCTTCTGAAAGTCCCTGTAATCCACCCATACTCAGTAACCCCATGTCATAGCCATAAGAAACGGCGATGGCGGCTTCATTGAGCGCCTGCCCCGTGGGCCCGCAGATACCGGCGATTTTCAGGAAGGGGCGCGACAAATTCGCGGTCTCCACTTCCTCCGATGCCCATTTCAGCACCGTTTCATACAGGTTTACTTTCGGATCACGTATTTCGAATTGTGTGGAATGCACGCCTACTGCCATTCCACCCGCACCGCTGGCGATATAATATTTGCTCAGCAAACGCTGTCTTTGTTCGTCTATCCTCCTGCTTTCGTTCAGCGCGAGCGGGTGCGCCGGGATCACCGTTCCTTCCTGCAAAAATTCCTTCAATGCGGGCCTTAATGTATGTTGTGCCATAATTTAAAACTTTCCGTTTCTTTCCTGGAAATGGGTGGCTTTTCCAAATGTTTCTTTGTCCGCCATCACCCATTGGGCGGTTACTTCTAAAATTTCCCGGATGGTGACGCGGGGATAGCCGAATAGCTTATGCGCTTCCGAAGCATTGCTCAATAATGCAGAAGGTTGTACTTCGTTCACGAAGAGTGGTTCTTTGTTCATCAGCAGTCCGAACTGTTCCGCGATCCATTTTACGGAGAGCGTTTCCGGTCCGGTTACGTTGAGCACTTTCGCCGGGGATGTGCAATGCAACAGGCTGCGGAGCGCTATTTCATTGGCATCGCCCTGCCATATCACGTTTACGTTTCCGGTACGCAGGTCAATTTCTTTGCCGGTATACACCGATTTTGCAAGTTCCAGTAGTACCCCGTACCTGAAATCAACCGCATAGTTGAGCCGGTAAATCAGTGTAGGGGTATGGTTCTTTTCAGCAAAATAACTGAAGATGCGCTCCCTTCCCAGGCAGGATTGCCCGTATTCTCCCAATGGAAACGGCGTTGATTCTTCTGATAATCCGCCGGAGGTAACCGGAACAAACGGATATACGTTACCGGTAGAGAACGCCACGATGTTCGAGTGTTTGTATTTTTCCGCCACTCTTCCCGGCAGGTACGCGTTCATGGCCCAGGTAAATGCTTCTTTACCGGTGGTGCCGAATTTGTTCCCGGCGAGGTAGAGTACGTTTTTCACATCGGGCAGGGCGGCGAGTTCGGCCTCGTTCAGGAGATCGGCCGCAATGGTTGCTATGCCTTCTTTTTCCAGTTCTTCTCTCAGTGTTCCATCGGAGAACCGGGAAACGCCAATGATCTTTTTGGATGAACCGGTAAGTGATGCCGCCTGCTTCGCGAGGCGCGCCATACTGGGGCCCATTTTGCCGCCCACGCCCAATAATATGATGTCTCCTTCAATTTTGGAAAAATCCTTCAGCAAAGCATCGGAAGGATGGAGCATTTGTTTTTCCAGCAGATCAAAATCCTGTATCATAAGTGTGTGTATTATTTGATGAACAGATCGTACGCGTTGCTGAGCGCCAACGCCACAATAAGCAGCAGTCCCAGCGCGCCGATGATTTTTACGGGGTTTTTATTCACTAAGGCACCCATGCGTTTTGCATCGTTGGCCACCGCGTACAAGGCGATACCGATAAACGGCACGAGGAATATGGTGACGCTTTGGGCGAACACGATCAGCTCCAGGGGCAGTTTCCCGAAGATGATGGCCACCGTGGCGCCGATCACCATTACAAGCGCGATACAAACCTTTACCGTTCCTGAACCCAGGTTGCTGCCCTTCCCCAACGCGTCGCTTAAAAGTGCGCCGCCCACCGTAGCATTCCCGACGAGGGAGGAAAAAGAAGCGCCGAACAATCCCGTAAGGAACAACGCTGAAGCGTATTTGCCGAAGAGCGGTTCCAGCGCACGTGCCATTTCAGAGGCGCTCGCCACTTTGATGTGCTGGGGATACAATACAGCGGCGGCACAAATCAGCACCACGGCACTCATAATACCCAATATCAGTATACCCATGGTAGTGGTATCGCGGTAATTACCGGGTTTTCCACCTGAAGCTTTTACCCTTTCCTGCACGAGGTAAGATTGGTAGAAGGCTCCGACGATAGAGAAACAAGATGCCATGAAGGCGATCACCAGCGGCAGTGATCCGGCAGGCAGCACGGGTTTAACCGAGGTTACAATGGCGGCGATATCGGGCTTCGTAAAAAATAGTGTGGTGATGAAAGCGAACAACATCAGGGCCACCAGGGCGATCATCAGCTTTTCCAGCATCTTGTAGAAAGAACCGAAAAACAGGAGGCCGATGCCCACTAAATTAAACACCACCACCCAGGTGGCGGCCTTTGTACCCGTGGCCTCGGCGACGGATATCCCCACCCCGATGGAGTTACCGGCCTGGAAAGAAGTGGTGACCAGGAACACGCCCACCCCGATTACAATGGCTACGGGCTTTCCCCATTTTTCGCGGATGGCCGATAGCAGCGATTTATCCAATGCCGTGCCCACCCTGGCGCCCATGGCCGCGAACACGCCCATAAAAAAGATGGCCAGCACAACGATCCAAAGCAGGGAGTAGCCATACTCCGCCCCCAGTTTGGAGGTAATGGTCATTTTACTGGGGCCGAAAACAAGCGCGGCGGTGATGATACCGGGCCCCAATGTACGCAGCCAGCGGGTGAATGATGTCATGGTTTAGTTTTTGGTTCGTTGTTTGGTGATCTCTTCCGGGGTGATGCTTTTTTCATCGTTGCCCCAGGACGTTCTGATGTAGTTCAATACAGCCGCGATCTCTTCATCTTTCATAAAATGGAAGGAAGGCATTTGTAGTTTTCCATCGGTTCCGTTCAGCAGTATTTTTATCAGCGCATTGCTCCCACCTTTTACTTTGGGAGAGCCTGCCAGCGCGGGGAAAGTTCCCGGAACACCTGTGCCATCTTCTTTGTGGCAGGAAGCGCAGTATTGGTTGTACAGCGCGGCACCGTTTCCGGCCCCTGCCTGGGAAGCGGGCACATCTTCTTTTAATAAGGTTGTAGTGATTTTCCCGACTTTACTGATCTTCAGGATGCGGTCGTCTTTTGCTGTGGGAAATCCCTTTGAAGGGTTCCAGTCGCGGTTGCTGGTGGCGATGTACACCTCTCCAGCCGGTGAAACGCATACGTCCCGGAGCCTTCCGTATTTTCCGGTGAGGAATATTTTTTCTCCCGCGATGGCGGTACCTTCAGCATTTAGTTTTAATACCCGCAAACTTTGGGCTTTGAGGGTGGTGAGCAGTAAACTATTGTGCCATTCGGGTATTTGTCTGGCCGCGTAAAAATCAAGCCCGGCGGGCGCTATGGTGGGCGTCCATGCCTTCAACGGAGGAATGGTATGGTGCTTTTCCTGGAAGGCCGCTTCGGCGGGTGTTTCATGGTATCCTTCTATTTTCGGCCAGCCGTAGTTTGCGAGTGGTTGGATCAGGTTCACTTCATCATCGGAGGCTTCGCCATGTTCGGAGGTGTATAGATGTTGTTTGGAAGAGAAGACGAGCCCCTGCATGTTGCGGAAACCCCAGGCCCACACGTAACTGCCTTTGATGGGGTTGTCGGCAGGAACGGAGCCATCGGTTTCCAGCCGGAGTATTTTTCCGTTGGGAGAAGTGGTGTCCTGCGCGTTGTTGTATTGGTGCGCATCACCGGTGGCCCAGTAGATTTTTCCGTCGGCGCCGATGCGCATCCTGGAGCCGTGGTGCGAACTGGTGCCGGGAATTTCCATCAACACCAGCGGATCCACAAGGGTATCCTCCTTAAAAGTATAGCGGACCAGTTTTGAAAAAGAAAGCGAGTCGCGGCGGAAAGTGTAATCCACAAATACCCAGGGATGATTTTCCCAATCGGGGTGCAGTTCCATTCCAAGCAATCCCGCAGTGCGTTCCCGCCATACGTCGGGTATGGATAAGAGTTGTTTCCGTTGGCCGGTTTCGGGGGATATCCTGCTGATGGTACCGGCCTGCTCCGCCACCCAGATGTTGCCGTCGGCGCCGAAAGCGATGTCCCAGGGCACGTCCAGTCCGGTGGCGATGGTGGTCACGCCGAGGATGGTGGAATCGAGTTGAATATTGGCCTCTGGCTTTGGCGCTGCTTCTGTTGTTTTCTCCGCTTTGTCGTTGCCGCAGGAAAACAACAGCAAGCAAATCCCGCCCAGCATATATGCCGTTAATTTTTTCATCCTTATTTCACTGTTTTGTGTGGGCTACCGCTATTTTTTCAGGCTTAGTTTTTCAGGTTTGGCATGGTCGGTTTGCATGGTGCGCGGCAGCCGGAATACTTCGCCCTTTCTATTCGAAAAATACAGGTCCGATTCAGAGGTTTGCCGCCCGTGCCCATCGGCCCAGAAAGCATAGAAATCATCGTGTACGTTCACGGGTTTTCTGGGGTAACAATGGTTACGGGTACTGTTGTACGTGAGTTGTTTCCGTTGCCAGGTTCTTCCTTTGTTCCTGCTTTCCCACATTACTATTTCTCCTCCGGTATTGTAGCGTTGGGGACCATCCGCTGTTGGGCCAATGATGGTCCAGTTTCCCTTCGCGTCAATGTAAAGCGAACCCATATCGTAATTGTTGTCGGAACTGGTTACGGGTAATATCTCCCAGTCCTTCCCGGTAAACCTGGCGGTATGCCATTGTTGCGGTCCGGATTGCGGTCCGGCCTCATATCCTTTGCTGGTGATGTAAAGGATAACAGGATTTCCTTTTTTATCGAAAGCGATGTCGTTGATGTAAACGTTCAGTCCTTCTTTGCTGTAATCTTTCACCAAAGCGGGATTCTCAATATCTTTTAAGGGAAGCGCCAGCGCTGTGCCATTGGCATTGCGCCAGGTGTTTCCAAAATCGTTTGTGGCGATATAATACAAATTCGTTCTGTAATTCAGTCCGTTCTCTCCCTGTTTTACCGGGTGGTAATTAAAACTGGTGGCGATCTTGTTTTTCCATTGACCGCTGGTTTGGTAATGTCCTTCTTCAATGGTGGCGATATCTTTCCATTCCCCGTATTGAACACCATCCTTACTGGTGATAAAACTGATGGTGCGCCGCGGTTTGCGTGGCTGTCCGGGAATCACCTGGCGGTCGTAATGGGTGAACAATTGCAGAAAGCCGTTGCCTTTGCTGTACCAGGCCTGGAGGTAGGAGAAATTATCGAAAGGAATTGTTTTCCCTTGTTCCTTCCTGGTGGGTGTGACGCGTTCAAATGAACTGATATCATAAGGTTTCACGCTGCGGTGCATATACGACGGGCTTTCCGTTCCATGTGAGGTTGAGAAAAGCCAGATATAACCCTGCGCGTCAATATTCAGCACCGGATTATCGTGCGCGTCGTTGGTATTTTTGTCCATTACCACTACAGGGCGCGGGACCATTCCGGTGGTATGGTCGTAATAGGAGACGGTATGCAATAAGGTTTTTCCCGCTTTATCGGTACCGCCGTAGCAGAAGAATGTTTTGTTCACTTCCGGCGCGTACACTGAAAACGGGTAATGGTTGGCGGGATAAGTGGCGAGCCCGCCGCTGTACTTGAATACATATTCATCGTTACTGGGCTGGTTGGCGTACCATATGCCCCTGTAACCATCATCCACCTTATTGAGTGTGATCACAGTATCTTTCATGTTACCCGTTGGTTGAACGGGTAACATGAAGATGGCTGCTGCAAGTAATTGTATCATAAACTACTAATCGTAATCAGGATTCTGATAGATTTTTTCCGGGTTGATATCGATCTGTGACTGGGGGATGGGGAAGATCAGCATGTGTGGCTTGATATCTGAACCATGCGCGGTCATCACATCCAGGGCACGACCTGTTCGTACCAGGTCGAACCAGCGGTGTCCTTCAAAAGCGAGTTCCACTCTTCTTTCCTGTTCTACGGCGAGCCGGAATTCCGCCTGGCTGGCCACACGAAGGGCCACGTTGGTGTTGTTGCTGGTTTTGGGTTGAAGTCCGGCACGGGTCCTGATCTGGTTCAGGTAATCGAAAGCGGGTCCATCAGCCACATAACCGATTTCGTTCAAGGCTTCGGCATACATCAGCAATACATCGGCATAACGGAGTACCGGCCAGTTGTTATCGGCATCGTTCGCCTGGAACGGTACATCCAGGTATTTTTTGGTGTATTTGGCGGCTACGAAGTTACCGTTGCTGGTGTAACCACTGGCCATGGAAATATTTTTACGCAGATCGCCCGCTTCATACGCATTTTCCATATCCTGGGTGGGAATATTAAAGCCAAGTCCGGCACCTACAATGGAAACGATGACTCCTGAACCTCGGGGCGCGAACTGGTTAGTAAAAGGACTTCCTTCAGAAGGGGTCATTCCTTTTTTAAACTGTACATCGAAAATAGATTCGCGGTGGTTCTCGTTGGTCACCTTAAACACATCGGCATAGTTGGGCAGGATCATGTACATGTTCTGCGGCACCAGGTCAATCACTTCTTTCAGTTTCTGCGCAGCCAGCGGGAATTGTTTGGTGGTGAGGTACACTTTGCCCAACAAAGCTTTTGCCGCGCCTGAAGTGGCCCTTCCGATGTCGACGCCGGTATAACGGATGGAAAGTACATTTTCCGCATCTTTCAGATCAGCAATAATCTGCGCATACACATTCGCTGTAGTCTCTCTTCCGTATTCGTAGCCTTCTTCCGGGCTGCGGATTTCTTTTGTAACGAGGGGAATATCGCCGAAGGTACGCACCAGGTTAAAGTACATGAGCGCCCGGAGAAACTTCACTTCTCCTTTGTAGCGGTCCTTCAGGGTCTGGTCCATGGTAACGGCGTCGATCCTGTCCAGGACGATGTTACATTGCTGGATGCCGCGGTAGGTATCGCCCCACATACTGGCCAGGAGCGTGTTGTTAGACTGGTTGCTGAAGACATCGATCTCCACTACATTCAGACCTGTTTGCACGTCTTCAATCCAGGAGTTATCGGAGCGTACGTCGCCGATTTCGTGGATGGCCGAATAATATTGCCCGGTATATTGCAGTGCGCCGTAAGCCGCGTTCACCGCCACGGCCATATCCGCCGCTGTTTTATAGAAGTTCACGGTATTGTTCTGCGAAATGGGCGCACGGTCGATGAAATCTTTACTGCATCCCGCCAAAGCCGCGGAGAGCAGTAAGGAAGAATATATGATAGTACGTTTCATGTTAATCCTTTTTAAGTTTAGAAGCCGAGGTTGAATCCGAAAGTGAAGGTGCGTGCCACGGGATAACCGCCGTAATCCACACCCGGCGCGGTAGCGCTGGAGCCTACGTTGCTGATTTCCGGATTGTACCCGATGTAATCGGTTTTGGTAAAGGCGTTCTGCACACTGCCGTAGAAGCGGATGCTTTTGGCACCGATCTTCGACACCAGTTTTTCGCTGAAGGTGTAGCCAAGCGCGATGTTGCGTATTCTCCAGAAAGAACCATCCTCGATGAATACGGAAGAAATGTTGGCGCTGGCGTTGCTGCTGGTGTAACGCGCGAGGTCCCTGTTCAGGCGTGGTGTTTTGCCATCGCCGGGATCGGCTTCGGAGCGCCAGGCATTCTCGTAGGAAGCGGCGAGGGAGTTACCCGTACCGGCGTAGTTGGAATAGAAACGGCGGCCGAGGTTCATGATTTCAAAGCCCTGTACGCCCTGCACCATTACGCTCAGGTCAAAATTGTTGTAAGAGAAGCTGTTGGTAAGCCCCCAGGTGAAATCGGGAAGCGAGCTGCCTAACACGGTTCTGTCTGCGGTAGAAAGTTCTCCATCACCATTCACGTCTCTGAAACGAAGGTGTCCTGGTTTGGAATCGGCGAAACTGGGGTTATCGTCAATTTCTTTCTGGTTCTGGAAAACGCCGATCACATCGTAGCCGAAGAATGCGCCCAGTTCACCGCCAATCTGGGTGATATGGCTGTTGTTGATCTGGAAGCTGGCATACACAGGCGCACCGCCGGGGCCAAGTTCCAGTACTTCATTTTTGTTAAAGGAGATATTGAAATCGGTACTCCATTTAAAGGCGTTCACCAGGTTTTTGGTATTCAAGGTGAACTCAAGACCATGGTTCCTGATCTTACCAATGTTCTGCGTGGCGTTGGGGAAACCTGTTACCAGCGGCGTTTGCACATCCAGCAGCAGGTCGGAAGTTCTTTTGTCGTAATAATCCACCGCGAGTGCAATACGGTTATCGAAAACACCAATTTCCACGCCAGCATCGAACTGGTTGTTGCGTTCCCAACCGAGGTTGGCGTTGGCGAACGTGCTGGGGCGCACACCGTTCACGATAGCGCCTGAACCGGAACCGAAGATGTAGTTCTGTCCTGTCATCAGACCGATATGTTCGTAGTTACCGATGAAGTTATTACCGGTAGCACCGTAGCTTGTGCGCAGTTTCAGTTCGCTCAGCCAGGCGATGTTCTGCATGAAATCTTCCTGCGAAATGCGCCATCCCAGCGAAACGGAGGGGAACACGCCCCATTTGTTATCGGCTCCAAAGCGGGAAGATCCGTCTCGTCTGATGGTAGCCGTGAGCAGGTACTTGTTATCGTAACTATAGTTGGCACGTGCCAGGTAGGAAAGCAACGTCCACTGCTGGATATCCGAGCTTCCGCCGTTCACCACGCCCGCGTTGATGGTTTGTACGAGGTCGTTGGGGAAATTGGTAGCGGAAACCGTGTTGCTCTGGAACTCTTCCTGCTGTGCGGTATAACCCACCACTGCGTTTACGGCGTGCGCGCCGAATCTTTTGTTGTAGTTCAGGGTCAGTTCCGTTAACCAGTTCACATTCTCCGTAGAAGTAGCCGTAGCGGAAGGAATTTGTGGCGGCGCCGCGCCATCCCTGCCGATCACAGAGGGAATAAAGGTGCGGTTCCTGCTGGAAGCGAGATCCACGCCTACCATGGTTTTAAACTTCAGGTCTTTGTACAATTCGATTTCCGCGAAGCTGGTACCCAGTAAACGGAAGCGGTTGAATTTGTTGACTTTTTCCAGGGCTACTTTCACAGGGTTCTCCACGCTGCTGAAGCCATTACCCAATGCGCGTGCGGTAGTGTATGTACCATCGGGATTGTAAACAGGGAGATGCGGGGGTATCAGCAATGCGGAAAGAATAACGGCGCCCGTGGTCCAGTGGCCCTCGGCGTCACTTACATTGCTGGTGGTATACGAGGGCGTGATATTGGCGCCTACGCGGATTCTCTTCGAGATATCCGATTCAAGGTTAAGTTTGAAAGAATACCTTTTGAAATCGGAACCGATCACCACACCATCCTGATCCAGGTAGCCGGCGGAGAGGTAGTACTTCGTTTTTTCGTTGCCCCCGGAGAAGCTCAGCTGGTAGTTGCGCATGGGCGCGGAGCGGAAGATTTCATCCTGCCAGTCGGTGCCCTTGCCCATCGTGGATGGATCGGCCGTAAAAGCGGGAATATTGTACAGTGCGCTATTCCGTACGCTGTTGGGATCGCTTGCGGAACCGCCACGGTCGATCCATCCGTTGTTGCGGGTTTCGTTGATGTACTTGCCGAAACCTTCGGCGTCCAGCAGTTCAATTTTTTTGGCCACTTCCTGGATACCGGTATAGGCGTCAAAGTTGATTCTTGACACTCCGGATTTTCCGGATTTGGTGGTAATGATCACCACCCCGTTTGAACCTCTTGAACCATAAATCGCGGTAGCGGAAGCGTCTTTCAGTATCTGGATGGATTCAATGTCGTTGGGACTGATGGTATTGAGCGGATTGTTCAACTGGTTGTAATCGTTGGTAACGGGAAATCCGTCGATCACGTACAGCGGTTCGTTGCCCGCGGTTACGGAACCGGCGCCGCGTACCCTTACGGAAACGCCGCCGCCCGGGGAACCGGAAGCCTGCGACACCTGTACACCCGCGGCCAGACCGGCCATGGCGGCGTCAATGGTAGTCACCACCTGGTCCTTCAGTTTCTGGGAGGAGATGGTAGCGATGGAACCGGTCACATCTTTACGTTGTTGCGTTCCGTAACCAACCACCACAACGGCTTTCAGGTTACTGTCTTCTTCTTTCAGTACCACCACGATATCGGACGCGGAAGCGGCGGTGAACTCCTTTTGCACATAACCGGTGTAGGAAACAACGATTACCGCGTCATCAGGAACACCGGTGAGGGAGAAAACGCCGTCGGCGTCGGAAACGGTCATTTTATTAGCGCCTTTCACACGGATGGTAGCGCCCGGGAGGGGTTCATTTTTTTCGTTGAGCACCTTTCCTTTTACATCGGCCAGCGGGGCCAGTTCAGGTTTGGGGGCAACAGGGGTCTCCACTTTTTTGTTCACAACAATCGTTTTGTTGTCGATGGTATACGTGAAAGGCTGGTTGCGGAAAGCTTCTTCCAGCGCCTGTTTCAAGGGCGTATTCTTCAGGTCTAAAGTAACGGACTTCGCCTTCCGGAGATCGTTGTAGCGGTAAAAAAAGAAATGACCGCTCTGGTTCCCGATAATGGAAAGCGCCTTCTCGAGCGACATATTCTTAGCAGAAAGATTGATGTTCTGCGAAAAACTTTTTGCGCTGAGCTGAAGGCAGCCAATAAACAAAAGAATTGCAGTGAGTTTCATGGAAAGAACCGTTTGCTTGGGTAAACGCCCGGAAACAGCAGGGCGCCTGCCATTAGAAATTAATAGCATACATTTGTACAGTTTGGATTAATGACTGAATTTCCTCGACAGATTTACAGGAACCGATCCAGACGGTCCGTACGGACTCAAACCGGTTGTGTTGGTAGCACTTCCGGTTTTTTTTTGGAAAGGTTCACCTGGCTCAAGTAGGTGTTGTATTCATTTCGGCAGTGGTTTGGTTTGGTTAAAAATGGGGTTATTTACCCACGATTATCTTTCTACCCTCAATATGACATTTTACATTGTTCAGTTCCAGGATACGCAACACTTCCTGTACGTTTTCACTCCTGTTCAGTTTTCCCACGAACACATCATCCGTTATTCGTCCCCGGTATTCCACTTCCACATCGTACCACCTGGCCACCTGGTGCATGATGGTTTCAAGACTCACCTTGTTGAAGATGAAGAGCCCGTTCTTCCAGGCCACCACTTCTTCCACATTAGCCTCCGCTACCGAAATGCCCGCTTTGCCCGGCACCAGTAAAGACTGCTGACCCGGTACCAGTATTTTTTGTTCTGAAGCAACCGCGGCGCTCACTTTCACGCTTCCTTCCAGCAAAGTGGTTTTTACGTCATGCTCTTCCTTGTAGGTATTGATGTTGAAATGGGTGCCCAGCACTTCAACGGTTTGAGCCGCAGACTGCACGCGGAAAGGCATTTTTTTATTGGTGGCCACTTCAAAATAAGCTTCTCCTTCCAGTTCAACTTTTCTTTCATTTCCCGTGAATGTGGTGGGGAAACGAAGCACTGTCGCGGCGTTCAGCCATACTTTGGTACCATCGGGCAAAGTAAGTTTGTACTGTCCTCCGCGCGGTGTGTTGATGGTATTGAACACAGTTGCCGCGCCTGTTGCGGGGCGTGAATTCAGGTCGTACGCCAGTTCTCCGTCTGCATTCTTTTTTACGATGGCATTGCCTTGTGTGGCCAGTACACCATTCCCGGCATCATCCAGCAACACAGTGGAGCCATCCGAGAGTGTCAGTATCGCTTTGTTGCCACCCGGTACAATGGGTTCCACCTGGGTACGGGCCATTTCCTCGCGTGTCTGCTCTTCCTGCCGCTGGAAGAAAAAATAACCGCCAATGCCCGCCAACAGGATAAGCGCCGCCGCCACCATCCACCTGGAAAAGTTCATCCTGCGCACCGGCGTTGTTTCCACCGCGTCCATTTCCCTGCGAATGCCTTCCCTGATGTCCTGTTTCAATTGTATTTTTTCTTCACGGCTCAGCCCTTGCAAACCATCGCCGGCAGGTTCATGCAGCAGGTAATAGGCATGCAGGAAAGCGATTTCCTCTTCGGAAGCCATCCCGTTCCTGTACCTGGAAAGTATATCTGAAAATGTTTGCCGGTCCATACGTATGCAATAAGGTGTACCTGTATAGACCGCCGGAATGCGAAAACTCCCACGCGAAGAAGTAGATTTTTTAAAAAATTCTGATGAAAGATAATGGAGCATCCGAATAACCATGAAGCGGAACGGAGCTATGGCCGGTGGTGCAATAGGAAAACAAGCGCCAAGAGAAGGGATTCCCGCAAATGAATGATGCTTTTTCCCAACTGGTTCTGAACGGTTTTGCGGGAAATATTGAGCTGTTCGGCGATCTGCGCCGTGGTCATATCCTGCTGGTAGCGCATCCTGAATATCTCCTGCTGTGAAGGGGTGAGGGTTTTGATGAGCGCCTCGTACACTTTCATGAATTCCTTGCGGAGGATGGCGCCATCGGCAGCATTGGAGGCCACATCGGGCAAACTCATCAGTTCGGGGATGGGCGTGTACCTTTTTTCTTTCTCCATCCGCTTGAACACGTTGTTTCTGACGGCGGTGAAAAGATAGGCCGGGAGGTGCTCGATCTGTAGCTCTTCCCGCCGGAGCCATAGTTGGAGAAAGATGTCCTGGGTAATGTCCTTTGCGAAACCGGCATCCTGTAGTCGCTTGTATGCAGCCCCATACACCTGCTCCCAATACCTTTCGTACAAGGCATCAAAAGCGGTGCGGCTCCCTTCTTTTAACTGCGCGAGCAGCCATTTATCTTCGGCCATTCCGGTATCCATCGGCAAATCTCCTCTCCTCAAATGTAGAGTTTTTTCACCAATGGAAAATCCGCTACTTCTGTTTGAGTTTTTTATAACGCAGCATCGCTTCTATAAAATAGTAATCCGCATAGATCAGCGGCACATCCACTTCCCGATCGCTGGGAAGGTTGCCCACACTGTGTTTCAGCAGGAAGAACGGGTTCGCGCCCTCCTTGTTCAGGTAGGTGGAGGAACTCAGGGAAAGCATGATTTTTTGAGCGGCGTCAAGGTATTTTTTGCTTTGTTCGGCATTGACGTACCCTGCCAGTTCGAATAAAGCGGAGCAGGTAATGGCCGCAGCGGAAGCATCGCGTGGAACGGGAACATATTTTTTGGGGTCAAACTGCCAATCGGGAACGAAGCCTGGCTGTCCCGCGTTAAAGTCCCAGAAAGGAACTTTGTCTGCCGGAAGATTGGGATGGTCCAGGAAGAAATCCGCCATATTACAGGCCGTGCGCAGGAAACGCGGATCCTTTGTTTCGCGGTAGCAGGTGGTAAAGCCATAGATACCCCATGCCTGTCCGCGCGCCCAGGTGGAATTGTCTGAAAACCCCTGAAGTGTCTGCCGGTGTAACACATTGCCGGTTACCGGATCGTAGTTCACCACATGGTAAGAGCTGTTATCGGGGCGTAAGTGGTTTTTCATTGTGGTTTCGGCGTGCCGCACCGCAATATGGCTGAAAGCAGTATCGCCCGTGGTTTTCGCGGCATAGAACAACAGTTCGAGGTTCATCATGTTGTCCATGATCACGGGATAATTCCATTGGTGCTTCTCCCCTTTCGATTTCCGGGGGTTCCACGATTGAATACTACCCACGACAGGAGCATATCTTTTGCAGAGTGACTTTGCTGATTGTACCAGGATGGCACGGTAAGCGGTATTGTTGTTGAAGCGTAAAGCATTGCCATAGCTGCAATACATCATAAAACCGATGTCGTGGTGCGCGGTATTGAACTGGTTGCTTTCCAGCGATTCGGTCCAGGTGGTGGCGGCTGTTTTCCATTTTTGCTCTCCCGTGAACTCGTACATGTACCAGAGAATGCCGGGCCAGAAACCGCCGGTCCATTCTTCGATCGGGTAATAAGCCAGCGTGCCGTCTTTGTTGATGGAATGCGGGTATTTTGTAAGATCGGTAGCGGTTTGGAGGAGCGTGGTGTACCTTTTAGCCGCGACGCTGAAATTGTCTTTTAACGGATCCTTTTTTTGAATGAGTGCCATGGCCAGGATGGTACAGCACAAAATGGAAATCGCGATGAATATATTTTTCTTCATAATGGTCCTTTGATGTATTCATCCATATAGACCATTCAGCAAGCATAAATCCCACGCGGGTGTATTTTTTTTTCTTCAGAAAGCGACCGTATTCACTTTTATTTCCCCTGTAAGCACTTTCTGAACGGGGCATTTTTCAGCGATATCCAGTAAGCGCGCCTTTTGTTCGGGAGAAAGAATCCCCTTCAGGTGAACTTCTTTATCGATCAGCATTCCTTGGAACACATCGTTTCTTTTCAGGGTCACTTTCACTTCCACCCCTTCCAGCGGCCATTGTTTCCGGTCCGCGTACATACGGAGGGTGCTGGTGGTACAAGTGGCGAGGGATGCGGCCAGTAAGGAAAAAGGATTCATGCCTTTGTCGGCCCCGCCAAGTTCCATTGGTTCATCCGCCAGTAATTCATGACCGGCCGAAACCACATTGGAAGTATATTTCTCCATACCTATTACGGCAACTGCCTGTTCAACAATCTTTTCCATGGTGCGTTATTTCCAACCTTTTGTATGATAAAACTGAATACCCGATTCGAGGGCCTCCGAAACAGCTTTCATGAGTTCCGGGTCATCTTTTTTGATGTAAAAACAGGTCTTTCCTTTTAAACATTTCAGCAGAACGGGTGCGAGTGCTTCATTCAGTTCCGGGGCAATGTACAGCGGGAAAAAATAAAAGCCCACATAGCCTTTTTTGATGACGGCGGAGGCGAACATAACATCCGGATATTGCCTGTTCAGCATTTCAACAGGTTTATCGTAATACACGGTATAGTTACCGGGTTCATCCTGCCTTGCGGAGAAATTCCCTTTGGCATGGCGCTGCAACAATTTTTTCAGGCTGTTGAATACCGACTGAAACTCATCCTCCGAAGTTGAGGCATCAACAGGTTTAACAGTGACGGCCTTTTTGGTTGTTTTTGCCATATTTCAAATGTACGGCATAGAACAATGTACCGCATACCATCAGGCCGGTAATCTTTTCATTTCCATCCAGCGCATCCGGTAGGCGTTCATGGCCGTTTCTCCCAACTGGTTCAGCAGCCGGTAATTCACCACTACACCAACCACCGCACCGATGCCGGGGATGAGTTGCGCCAGTTTCGCGAGGTCTATATAATCGCGGTATTCCTGTTGGAAACTGAGCCAGTCGAATTGCTGGATGTCTTCCGGGATGAATTTACTTTTCTCCTCCCAGTCGGACATTTGTTCAAACACTTTTTTCCGGTGTTGCTGGCTGGAGAAAGCCAGTTGAAAGATATGAAGGATGAACAGCCTTTCTTTGAACTCCTTCACATCGAACCCGTATTCGGAAGCGATGTCGAACAACATTTTTAGTTTGATGCCCAGTAACAAAGGAAAATCCGCCAACCCCATCAATATTCCTCCGGCTCCTGTGATTCCGCCTTCCGTGGCAGCGGTTTTCTTATACACGTCTATCCTTGCTTTCACCGCCGATTCGGCTACTTCGAGCGTGCGGTACACTTCTTTTTTGGAGGTGGTATATTCCGCTCCGAACAATACCCCGCGCACCATTTGTTTGACCACGGCGGTAATGCCCGCGTGTACTTTATCGGGAATATAACTATTGAGTTTCGTCTGTAACTTCTTCGACAGTTTATTCACCAGCGAAGGCCTTTTGGTCATTTTCCGCTGCCATCGTTTCAGTTCGTCCATGGCAAGTGCTTCGTATGCATTCATAGCTGAAAGTTAAGTTGCTTTAGCGGCTCACCGGCAATAGATTTTCCTACCGGGAACTCCGGTGAAAAAAGCAAAAGGCATACCGTGAAAAAACTAGTGGAAAACGGGGGTTTTCTGGGAGAGGGAACGGGCTTTTTCCAGGCCTTCGAGCGTCATACGGTAGGCATAGGTGCCCAGATTTTTACATTCGGCCAGGCCTTCGTTCACCAATTCGTGCAGGTGTTGTTCTACAATATCCCATCCCAGCAACTGCCGGACGATGATCTCACGCGGACTGCACCAGTAAGTATGGGGTCTTGAATCGTGCTTTACGATCTCGTAGATGGTTTGGAGTGTCTGGTAGTGCGGGAGCATGTTATAAATCTACTTCAAAAGAAATTTCGATGTGTATTTCAATGGGCATAGTTATGCACATCGTACCCACAGCGGATGGGATTAACCTATTCATGTGTTGCGCGGATCGCTTCCATGGATCGTTTAACGGATTTGTATTTCAGCAGCAGTGTTTTGGCCCTTTCATAATCGGTGATTCCTGTTTTTTCCATGAGCATTTTTACGCCACGGTCCACCAGTTTTTCATTGGTCAGCTGCATGTTCACCATTTTGTTGTCCTCTACCCTTCCGAGCTGGATCATCAGCGTGGTGGAGATCATGTTTAACACCAGTTTCTGTGCCGTGCCACTTTTCATCCTGGTACTGCCGGTCACGAATTCGGGGCCCACTACAATTTCCATGGGAAACTCCGCGATTTCCGATACCGGAGAACCGGGGTTACAGGCGATGCTTCCCGTCAGGATATTTCTTTTCCGGCATTCCTCCAGCGCACCCAATACGTAAGGAGTGGCACCGCTTGCGGCAATACCCAGCACCACATCGTCTTCGGTAATATTCCTTTCCTGCAGGTCTTTCCATCCTTGCAACCTGTCGTCTTCCGCATATTCCACGGCACTAAGGATGGCTTTGTTCCCGCCTGCGATCACCCCGTTCACCAGCTCTGGTGGCACCCCGTAGGTGGGCGGACATTCACTGGCGTCCACCACGCCTAACCTGCCGCTGGTTCCCGCGCCAATATAGAAAAGTCTGCCTCCGGTGAGCATTTTATCGGCAGCGGCCTGGATAAACGCGTCGATCTGCGGCAATGCCTTTTCCACGGCGTAGGGTACGGTTTTGTCTTCATTGTTGATGTGCGTTAGAATCTCGGTTACACTCATCTGCTCCAGGTGTCTGTAAGGGGATGCCTGTTCTGTTACCCTGGTAAATTCCTTTTTCATCTCAGTGCTGTTTATATTGCTATTGTATTCTTAGAACGCAGGATCGTCGGGCGTATTGGGATTGGCTGACTCCGTATACTTGAAACAAAATTTGTTGATGCTCAATGCTGCAGTTTTTTTTTGCGTTTTGGAATCGAATTAAAAGGTCTCCGGATAATTAACCATGCGTTGACGACTCTGAAACACTTCGTTTCGAATATAATAAAAAAGGAGCAAAAACGCACAATCGTGCATTATTATTTGCTCAAAACTACTATTTTATGGAACAAAAGCGCAATTTCATGCAAACATAGGTGTGAAAAAATTTCTTGATCTAAGTCTATAAAGTGTTGAATGCAGGAAAAAATAGCACTGCGAAACTCCGAACTTCGCTCCTCAATAGGGTTTTTGTAGCAGACGATGGTATAACTTGAAGGGCAGAATAATACGGCCGCATTACAAGAAAATAAAACTTACGTCCTTATACGTGTTTGATTTAAAACATTTTTTTTGCCTGCGGGACTATCTAACGTTCCTATATAGCCGCACTTATTACCTTCTTCGTTCTCAAATCAGCGGAATCATGCATCTACATCTTATTATAAACAAGCTTTTTGATGAACAACAAAAGCGATATTCTACAATTGCAAATCCAAAGCCCTGTCTGCATTGCTTTTTGCGCAACCGATCGCATTGGTTTCTTCTCTATTAAATATTTATTGCGCAAACGTTTTCCCTGCTCATTTTTGCTATTTTTTGCCGATTGATGCCTGATTAATTAGGTGTTTACCGAAAATTGATTATAATTTCGTGACTCCATTTCAGATCCTCTAATTAAACAACCAACATGAGCATGGTAGATTCTTTTGAGAAGATCCCGGTGGCGATCCACGCTACACCGAAGGATGGTTCTCGTGCAGTGGCCGCTGCTATAGCCGCACTGATCAGAGAAAAACAAAGCAAAGGCGAAAAATGTGTTTTAGGACTGGCAACGGGTTCCACCCCCATTTCCATGTACGCTGAACTGGTTCGGCTCCACCGCGAAGAAGGCCTGAGTTTTCAAAACGTGGTCACTTTTAACCTTGATGAATACTATCCGATCGACAATGATGCCTGGCAGAGCTACAACAGGTTCATGCACCGCAACCTTTTCGATCATGTGGACATAAATCCCGCCAACATCAACATTCCCAACGGAGAGATCGCGAAGGAAGATGTAAAAAAACATTGCGCGGAATACGAGGAACGCATCGACCGTGCCGGCGGTATCGACCTCCAGGTGCTGGGCATCGGCAACAACGGCCATATCGGCTTCAACGAACCCGGTTCCGCCATCTATTCCAAAACACGACTCATCACCCTCGATAATTCCACCAGGATCGCCAACTCCCACGAGTTCCGCAACATATCTGAAGTACCGCGCCTCGCCATCACCATGGGCATCAGCACCATCATGAAAGCGCGTAAGGTAATCCTGATGGCCTGGGGCATGAAAGCCGCCATCGTGCAGAAAGCCGTGGAAGGACCGGTTACCGACCAGATTCCCGCCTCGCTGCTCCAGGACCATAACGATTGCCAGTTCGTACTCGACGAAGTGGCGGCCGCTGAACTTACCCGCAATAAATCGCCCTGGCTTACCGGAGACTGTGAATGGACCCCTAAGATGATCCGCAAAGCGGTGGTGAACATGTCGCTGAAAACTGGCAAACCCGTGCTCAGCCTTACTACAAGTGATTACAACGACAATGGATTAAGCGACCTCCTCGTGGAAAAGGGAGACGCCTACGAAATCAACCTCCAGGTATACTACATGCTCCGCGACTCCATCACCGGATGGCCCGGCGGAAAACCCAATGCCGTGATCCCCGCGCACCCGGAACGCTCAACGCCCTATCCCAAAAAATGCCTGATCTTCTCCCCCCATCCCGATGACGACATCATCTCCATGGGCGGCACCTTCATGCGTTTGCACGACCAGGGGCACGAAGTACATGTGGCTTACCAGACCTCCGGAAATATCGCCGTTACCGATGAGTTCGTGACCCGTTTTATCGACTTCGCCGTTGGCTTCGAAGAAATCTCGGGCAGCGACAATACAAAATCGAAAAGCATCCTAGCCGAGGCCCAGCAATTCATCGCGGGGAAAAAGAAGAACGATATGGATACCCCCATGATCCGTTCCATCAAAGGACTGATCCGCCGCGGAGAAGCCGCCGCCACCTGCCGTTACGTTGGCCTGAAGGAAGGACAATGGCATTTTATGAACCTGCCCTTCTACGAAACCGGCGCCATCCAGAAAAATCCCATGGGCGAGGAAGATATCCGCATCACCATGGAACTCCTTAGAAAGATAAAACCCCACCAGGTATATTGCGCGGGCGACCTGGCCGATCCGCACGGTACACACAAGGTATGCCTCGATATTATTTTTGAATCGATGCGCCGCCTGAAAGAAGCGGGTGAAACCTGGATCAACGACTGCTGGGTTTGGCTGTACAAAGGCGCCTGGCAGGAATGGGATATTTCCGAAATAGAAATGGCCATCCCAATGAGTCCCGACCAGGTGATGAAAAAACGCTTCGGCATTTTTATACATCAATCGCAGAAAGATATGGTTCCTTTCCAGGGTTCTGATTCCAGGGAATTCTGGCAGCGTGCCGAAGACAGGAACAGCAATACCGCTAACCTGTATGCGCAGTTAGGGTTAACGCAGTATGCGGCGATGGAAGCATTTGTGCGGTGGCACTATTAGTGTTTAAGATGTGGTAAAGAGACTGCCAACGTAAAAAATAATCACCAATAATCTCAGGCCATCTCGTGTTAAACGGGATGGCCTTTTTGTATATACTCACCACCAAATCAACACCGCCCCCAACGCCAGCACCGCAGGCAAAGCCTGTTTAAAAAATATTGACCTTGATGCCGTGGCCGCGCCATACACACCCGCCACTATTACGCACATAAGAAAAAAGACCGCTACATTTCTTGCCCATTCTTCCGAACCGATACACAAACTCCATATCAGGCCAGCAGCCAGGAACCCGTTGTAAAGCCCCTGGTTGGCGGCCAGCGCCTTTGTGGGTTCAAACAAATGCTCCGGGAAAGAACGGAATGTTTTTTTACCCTTGGTGGTCCATGCAAACATTTCGATCCAAAGGATATATAGGTGTTCAAGGGCCACCAATGCTACGAGAACAGACGCGACTATTTTCATGGGAAACATTTATCCGGGCAATGTAAGAAAATTTCGTTTAAGCGGCGGCCAGCCGGATACTTTGCCCGTACCAGCATTCAAGAATGCTGTTCCTGTTTATGGAATACCTGGCCCACATCATCTTACATCAAATCTCGTTTCGTTTCACTTTAAACTTTTTTTATGGCAGAAATAACAGCGCCCTCCGAGCACTCCCGTGCACGATCCGGCCCATACAAAATGAAAAAGAAGCCATCCCGCGTTGACCTTACCGCCATGGTAGACGTGTGTTTCCTGCTCATCATGTTCTTCATTTTCACGACACAACTGGAAGAGCTGAAAGCGATGGATTTGTATGTCCCAAAGGACACGTTAAAAGATTCCACCAAATCCCCTGAATCCGGCACACTTACCTTATTACTGGGAAAAGAAGGCAGTATTCATTTCTATGAAGGCATTTTTGATGCCGCGCGGCCCGATCTACTTAAAACCGCTCAGGCTTCGGGTATCCGCGAATACATCATCCGGAAAAAAAGGAATACAGACCCTGAAAAATTAATGATCATCATCAAACCAACCAACGAAGCCACTTATAAGCAAACCGTAGACATATTGGATGAAATGACCATCAACGATATTAAGAGATATGCGCTTACTGATATCAGTGAAATGGAAGCAACAGCGCTGGCCAAACGATAAGCGCTATTACATAAAATGGCGCACCGGATGATGCGCCATTTTTCAAACAATGATATGTAAAGCGTATGCGCTGTTACAGCTGAACGCAGGCTATTGTGGCTGAATATCGTTCCCCGTTGTGGCATACAATCCAATCAGTGAGCCGGTGAAGCCGCCTGCCACATTCGTGGAAAGCACATCGCCTGACACCGTTCCGCCAAGGTTCTGGAAATTGGTACCGTCGGTAGAATAGTTGAACCTGTATTCATCGTGGTTGGCCACAACCTGCAAACGAACGGGTTTGCCGGTATCAATTTTTACGCTGGCCACCACCGTGGTTTCACCTTTGTTAGTTTTAGCGAGCACCAGGAAATCTTCGGTGCCCTTGCGGGTAATGCCGAATACATAATTGAACCTTTCACTCTGGTAACAAACCAGTCCGGCCATATCAGTCGCGGACCGTGGCGCGTATTTAAGGGTGAACGCCGCTTCAAAAGCATTGTGTTGCTGGCGGTGAAAAAGTGTGGAGGTTACTTTGTTCGATTTGATGTTCCTTTCAGAAGGCTTGATGATCAGACCGTCCTTCGTTTTTGCGATGAATTCTTCGCGGGGACCTCTCACGCCGATCCATCTGAAATCGAGGGTATCTTTGGAGAAATCTTCGTTGAAAGTAAAGTTGCCGTTCTGGAAATAACCGCCCTGCTCCCATTTCCTTTCTGTGCCTTTCGGCACTTTCAGTTTGGGACGCATGGGGATGAGTCCGTTCTCAAAAACGGGGAATTCACCGGACCAGTCTACGGGCAGCATAAATGTTTCTCTGCCCGCGTTAACCCTGTCCTGGTTGTTGGGACGAATGCCGAGGAAAACACCGTAGTATTTTCCGTCGGGACCTTCCACCAGGTCGGCGTGTCCGGCCCAGTCTACTTTGTCTTTCCTGTCTTTAGGGAAATGTCGCTGCGTAAGGATAGGGTTACTTGGCGCTGGTTTGAAGGGGCCCGTTGGGCTGTCGCTCACGAAGATCACTTCACTGTGCCAGCCGCCGGTACCGCCTTCGGCGCACATAAGGTAATATTTACCGTTCTTCTTGTACAGGTGCGGGCCTTCGATCCAGATGGGTTTTTGGGTGATGTCCACGCCCCCATCCACGATAATCTTATCTGTGCCGGGAATTACCTGGTCGTTCTGAAGGTCGTATTCCCAGATTTTGATCACGCGGTGGCCATTGTACAGTGTTTTACCTCTGTCCGGGGCATCGTTGTGTGTGATATAGGCCTTTCCGTTGTCGTCAAAAAAGATGGAAGGATCGATGCCGTCGAAGTTCAGTTTCTTCGGATCGCTCCATCCTTTTAAAGGATCTTTTGTTTTCACCACCATGTTTCCGATGCCGGAAGCAATTTGTGTGGTGATCATATAAAACGTTTCGTTGCCGGGATTGTATTTGATATCCGGGGCGTAAATACCCGCGGAGATGCCCGCACTGTCCACTTTCAGTTGGGAACGGCGGTCCAGCACATGGCCGATCTGTTTCCAGTTCACAAGGTCGTTGGAATGAAAAATAGGCACCCCGGGAAACATGGAGAAAGAAGAGTTGACCAGGTAATAGTCGTTCCCCTTCTTCGTGATGCTGGGGTCAGGGTAACAGCCTTGCAGAATCGGGTTATAGAACTCATCTGCCTTTAAGGGATTATCAGTATAAATGGCATCGTTCCCTTTGTAGCTGAAAGCGGAAAAAACCGGGTCGGTTACCACTTTGCTCTTTTTTTTCTGCGCTTGCGCGATCAGGCCAAAAGGAAAGCAGGCCAGAAGGATCAACAGTACATTCTTTTGTCTGAAATTCATGATACTCGTTCTTATATTTAGCATGTTAAAATGAACAGGAATAAATGAAGGCCGGTACCCGTAAAGTGCGGATAGCAATAAATTGCGGTGGAGCAGGAAAAACAGGCGCTGGCATAAGCAATGGTTTATTTCTCCCACCCCCGTTTGAACGTGTGGGATCAATGCCAAATCTATGCTGCGAGGCAGGAACGAAAGGGAACGAATGACTAATTTATGAGTAAAAATGTCAAATCACAGCGCATTTAACCGGTTGTTCCCCGTTTTTGAGTCGCATATTCCGTGGGCGACATGTTGAATTTCAGTTTAAATGCCCGGGCAAAATAGTTGGGACTGGTGAACCCGACCGAATAAGCAATATCGGCGATCCGCATATCGCTGTGCTCCAGCAGTTCCACCGCTTTCTGTAGTTTAACGGAGCGGATGAACTCCACCGGTGTTTCCCCGGTCATATCAAGTATTTTATTGTAAAGTGTGGCCCGGCTCATAAACAGGTGCTTGCTGAGTTGCTCCACCGAGAGGTTCTCGTTGTACATGTTCTTTTCGATGTAAGCCCTGATTTTGAGGAGGAGCTTCTCGTTTTCCGACTGAACGGCGGTTTCGGGCACATCCAGCTTGAGCCGCTTGCTGTACGTTTTTTTCAATTGTTCATTCAGGGCCACGAGGTTACGTATTTTAAGTTTCAGCACTTCGCCGCTGAAAGGCTTGGAGAGATAGTCGCTGGCCCCTGTTTTTAACCCCATCAGCTGGTGGGTATCGCCGGTAAGCGCCGTCAGCAGGATCACCGGGATATGTGCGGTGCGCTTATCGGACTTGATCTTGTTGCTGAGGTCGATACCATTCATGTGGGGCATACTGATATCGCTGATGATCACATTCGGGTGGCCCGAAAGCGCTTTCTGCCATCCTTCCCTGCCATCGGCCGCTTCGATGATCCTGTATTCATCTTCCAGGTGACCGCGAAGGTAAGCCCTGAAATCATCATCATCTTCTACCAGGAGGATCGTCATGCGTTCGCCCGCATCGTCTGAAACTAGTTCGGCCGGCTCCAGTGTTTTTTCCATTGAGTCGGCGGTGTTTTCGCGCGCTACCGCAACTTCGGGTACCATTACTTCCTTCAACGGGAAGATGAGGGTAAAGCTGGTGCCCTTCCCTTTCATACTCTGTACCTGGATATTGCCCTCGTGCATCCTTACATATTCCTTCACGATCGAGAGGCCGATGCCGCTGCCCTGGTTCATGATCTCCGGCGGTGTTTCAGCCTGGAAAAAACGGTCGAATATACGACTTGATTCTTCGGCCGACATGCCTATACCGGTATCTGAAATCTCAATGAATACTTCTTCTCCCGGACGTTCTCCCTGCTTTACATGCACCGTTATTGTTCCGCCCCTGGGGGTGAACTTGAACGCGTTGCTCAGGAGATTAAACAGGATGCGTTCCATTTTATCCTTGTCGAACTGTGTGTAGTAAGATTCTATTGCGGTGGTAAGCAGGAAGCCAATACCTTTTCTATTGGCGAGGTCCCTGAAAGATTCGCTGATTTCCTGCACAAAGTCGACGATATTACCCGGCTCCGGGTTCAGGTGCGATTCTTTGTCTTCCAGCCGGCGGAAATCCAGCAAATGGTTCACCAGGTTGAGCAGCCGCCTGGAATTCCGTTTTACCATGGTAAGCTGGCCTATCTTTTTGGCATTGGTTTCGCCTTCCAGCAACGACTGCACCGGCCCTGAGATCAGGGAAATCGGCGTTCGGAATTCATGGCTGAGGTTGGTGAGAAATTTTATCCTGGCCTGGTCAAAATCCCGCTGGCGCTCCGCTTCCCGGCGTTCCGCCTCTATCAGTTGTTTGATCTGCTGTTTCTCCTGTTCAGCGGCAAATTTCAGTTTCAGTTTACTGATGCCCCTTCGCCTTGCGCCCAATATCAAAGCTGCGGCCAATAGAACATAGCAAACATAAGCGAGGTTGGTGCGCCAGAAAGGTGGCTTAACAAAGAGCTTAACGGATGCCGTTTGGGTGGTCCAGCCTTCGTTGGTGTTCACCGCTTTTACCTGGAACTCGTATTCTCCGGGATCAAGGTTGGTAAATACCGCGCTGTTGGTTCTGCCCGCTCTGCTCCATTTTTTATCAAAGCCCTTCAGGTAGTACCAGTAGTCGCATTCATCGGGGTTCGTAAAATCGAGCGCGGCGAATTCTATTTCCAGGTTCTGCTTGTAATTAACCTGTATCCTTTCTGCTTCGCCAATATGATCGTTGATGATGGACTTTTTTTCAGTGGTTGGCTTAACCGCCTGGTTATCCACTTTTAGTCCGGTAAACGTCACCGGCGGAACATTAGCGTTGTGCCTGAGTTTATCGGGGAAGAAATGGTTGAACCCTTCCACGCCCCCGAAGTACAGTTCGCCTGTAGACGCGATGATACCCGCCCCCCTGTTGAAGGAACTTCTTTGTAAACCGTTCCTGAAGGTGTAATTGCGAACGATATTACGATCAGGGTCCAGCGAACTGAGTCCCTTATTCGTACCGATCCACAACTTGCCGGAACCATCTTCCAGTATCTTGTTGATGGCCGCGTTAGAGAGTTGCTGGTTCGTGTTCATATTGGTGAGCTTACCGTTTCTTTTGTCGAAAACAAACAAACCGTTACCGTAGGTGCCGAGCCAAATCTTTCCATTCCTTCCAGGCAGTATAGAGAAAGCTTCTTCGAGTAAAAAGCCCGTATTCAAACTGTTGTACAACTTCAGGCTCCGGTCATTTGGGTTATACACATCAACACCCCTTCCATGGGTGGCTAGCCAGATGTTACCCTGCTCATCTTCCTGGATATCCCTTACATAAGCTCTGGCGGGTGGTTTTGTTCCCGTAGGTCCTCCGAGGTAATTGCTGAATCCCTGAAAAACGCCCTTTTCAGGTAAAAATAACATGACCTCATTCCCGTTAGGCCCCACCCATATATTTCCTTTCCTGTCTTTCTTCAGGCAAAATATCTCATCGCAGTTAAGGCCAGAGAAGCCATCTTTCGTGTGGTAATTGCGTATGCTTCCGGTCTGGATGTTTAATACGTATATTCCATTGCCATAAGTGCCGATCCAAAGCTCGTCGCCCGCCCTTTCCAGCGCCAACACCGTTACGATCTTACCGGAGAGTTTCACCTGATCGAACAATCCCGTTTTCGGGTGATAGACGCTAAGGCCACCAACATCGGCGCCAACGTAGATATCACCGTTCTTTCCTTCCGCAAAAGAAGTGACATTGGGCGCGCGAAGTCCATACGGATCGAAGGGATTCCCGTGTACCAGGTGAAAAAAAGGAAGATTGGTATCGTATTTCGCCACCCCGTTCTGGTAACTTCCCACCCAGTATAATCCTTTCTTGTCGATGTATAAACTGCGGAGCGATTGTCCTTTCAGGCTGAATGCATTCCGGGGATTGTGCGGTATCCGCTGCGCCAGGCCGGTTTCAGGGTCCATGATCACCAACCCTTTTTCACTACCCACCCAGAGTTTGCCGGTGGGGGCGACGGCCAGACAGATCACCCGGTCGCTTAACAGTGTGCGCTCATTCCCCTCCACACTTCTGTATGTTTTAAAAGTTGAATCCTGCGGTTGAAATACATTTAATCCACCCCCTCCCGTCCCGATCCAGATGTTTCCCGAAGCATCTTCCACGATCGCCTTCATATTGTTGTCGCTGATCGAGCGCGGATCCTTACTGTTCATGAAAACATCAAATTTTCCCGTGGCTGGTTTGTAGAGGTGCAGGCCACCATTGGTACCCACCCATAGCCTTCCCTTTCTGTCCTTCAATATGCTGGAAACGATTCCGGACTTCAGACTTCCAGGTTTTCCATCGGCAATAAAATGCTGCAATTCCCCTTTTTTATGGTTGTACCGCAAAAGGCCCATATAACAGCCCACCCAGATGTTTCCCGATTGGTCGGCATAGAGGGCGCGTACTGCATTTCCCTGCGTGATGTGCGTATTCAGGAAAAGGTTCCTTTTCCGGTCGTAGAGCGAAAGAGATTTACTGGTACCTATCCATAAGTTCCCATCGCCGTCTTCGCACAAGGCTGATATTTTGTTGGAAGAAATACTATTGGTATCGGAAGTGTTGTGGTGGTAAACTACAAACTTGCTGCCATCGAACTTATTCAGGCCATCGTCCGTGCCGAACCACATATAACCAGTGTGGTCCTTTAAAATAGCGTTTACACTATTGGAGGAAAGTCCGTCACGGTTATCGAAATTGACGAAATTGTATTCACTGAGCTGCCCAATCGATGTTTGGAAAGAAAAGAGTGTTATTAAGGCAAACAGGCACCGGAGCAAGGCTCTTGCGCTGCAAAAACGCAGTGTAATGGTAAATTTATTCATCTGGCAATACATCTCAATGATTAAACGGAAAGCTACCAGATAAGGAGCAGCATGGTTAACTTAGCGATCATCTGAAACAGCAACCGGGAACAAGCCTTAACGTATTCTCCCTGCAATATAAAAAATAAATGTAGTGTTGACACGTATTTTTTGGATGCCTGCTCTTTTGAAATGTATTGCCAGATAATGGGCCTATTTCCTTTTAAAGTCCCGCGCCGATCAATTCCGGCTAAATGGAAGCGTTGATTTTATTTACTGAACTGCCACCAGTCGAAATGGAAAAGATCTTTGTTTCCTTTAAAAACGAAGTAGAGGTCGTGCACCCCTTTTATTGGCTTCACAGGCGTTTTTATCGTTTTCCAAATATCGCCTTCCCCTGAGGTTGTAACATGCACCGTTCCGATCAAAGCGCCTTTCAGGCTATCCGCACGCACTTCGATGGTTCCTCCGTAAAGTGCCGCCACGGCCACTTCAAGCGATTTTGCACCCGTTCCAAAATCAGCTCCCTGCACCTTGGTATAGTCGCCATTGTGAATGGCGCTCACAAAAATCCGTTCTGCTACCTTCTTCCCTTTATCCCAGGATGTGTTCCTTTCCCATTCCGTTTCTTTGTTTGTTTTTACCCCTTCGCTGTAAGCGATCGTTTCCGCCTGTACTCTTTTGTAGGGATCGAGGGTGCCTACTCTTTTTACACCGGCGGTAGTCCAGAAAGGCAGCTTCTGAATGGTTCCATCTGGGTTATAAGTGAGTTCCGCTACACAAACCGACCGGCGCTCATAGTGTTTGCCCATGGTTTGTTTCAAGATATTGTAATTAAAGCCAAAAACATAAGGTTTCCCTTTAAACTCTATGATACCGGGGTGGTTGCCATTGGACCTTTTGTCGCTATCCATGATCATTCCTTTGTGTTCCCAGGGGCCTGTTGGGGAGTTTCCCATCGCGTAACCAATTCCTTCCGGGCAACAGGTGGAAGCATATGCCATATAATATTTTCCGTTGCGCTTCCATGCCCAGGGCCCTTCCTGGTAATGAAACGGATCGGGTTGCCCCTTCTTCTTCGCCATGGAACTGTCTTTCACCAGGGTTCCGCTCACCGAGATCATGTCTTCGTTCAGTTTAATGTACCAGAGGTTAGGGTTTCCCCAATACATATAGGCCTGGCCATCGTCATCAATCAACACCGTGGGATCAATATCCTCCGGCGTATTCTTCACAAGCGGTTTCCCGATAGGATCCGTGAAGGGGCCGTAAGGGCTATCGGCCACCAGCACGCCGATACCAATGCCATTCGGTACCGTGCAATACAGGTAGAATTTCCCGTTGCGTTCCACGCATTGCGCGGCCCAGGCGCCGTTGTCCGTGTTCACCCATTTAAAATTTTTCAGGGATGCCACCGCTCCGTGTTCGGTCCAGTTCACCATATCCGTTGACGTGTACAGCAACCAGTCATACATCTTGAAACCGAAAGCATCGTCCTCATCGTGACCGGTGTAAAGATATACGGTATCCTTATGTACAAGTGGCGCGGGGTCGGCCGTAAACTTGGTTTGAATGATCGGATTCTGTGCCTTCAGGTTTGCGGTGAAGGCCAATGCCAATAATGCCGGAATATATTTTCGCATATAATTTCTTTTGAGGGTTACGCTATTTTTTTGAGCAAATCATTTCATCGAAACCACGATCTTTTTACCCGTATAGGTTACAGATTTCTGTTTGCCATCAGGCAGTACAATATTGAACGTCCTGGCTTCTATCATTCCATCGTACTTCCCTTTCCTGGCATCAATAGTTAGTGTTTGTGACTTATCGTTCCATTGAAAAGGAATTTCAGTATATACGCCCTTCTCGTAATTATAGTTATCGAATTCATCCTCGTATAAGGTGAAGGCACCGTTGGCACCCGGAAAAACTTTGATGGTAAGCGCATCCCATTTCTTTTCTTCCGCGTACTGCACATCCGGCCCCACAGGAATGATTCCGCCTGCCTTCACATATAATGGTATGGTAGCGATAGTGGTTGTTTTTTCAATTTCCTGTCCACCGGCATGTCGCTGATTCGTCCAGAAATCGTACCACTGCGCACCTTGCGGCAGGTACACTTTAACGGATTTAGGCTGCGTAAAATCTGTTGTTTTTCCCTCTTCCTTATTGTTATCCGTATTTTGGTTCCAGCCGCTGTTTTCGTTCGTTCTCACTATTTTTTCCGGCGTGTACTGTGGGTCCACCACCGGCGCTACCAGGATAGATTGCCCGAACATGTATTCGTGTTTCATATCCCATACTTTTTTATCCGCCGCGAAATCCATCACCAACGCGCGCATAAAACTGGACTGATTTTTAGTAACAGCCCATGAAGTAGAATAGATGTAAGGCAACAGGCTGTACCGAAGGCGGATAAAGGAGGCGATGGCATCATATACCGGTTCTCCCTGCTGGCCAAACTGGTAAATTTCCCTGGGCACATCGGTGCCGTGCGAACGCATCATTGGGGTGAATGCTGCATATTGCAACCAACGCACATAGAGTTCCTGAAACTGTTTGTTCTGCGCGCCGGAACCGCCGTTAAATCTTGTATTGTAAGCGCCCGCGAAAAAACCACCGATATCGGAGTTAAAATTCGGGTTTCCGGTAAGCGTAAAATTCAATCCTGCCGGAACCTGGTTCCGGAGCGATTCCCAGGAGGAATTCACATCTCCGGACCACACGCTGGATCCATACCGTTGTTGTCCGGCGAAACCGGATCTGGTGAGAATGAATACACGTTTATCATCCGTTACTTTCCGTTGATTGGTATATACCCCGCCCACCGTTACCAGCGGGAATGCGTTGCGCACTTTTCTGAAAGATCCTAAATATGTTTTTGTATCCATATCTTCAGGTTTCTGGCTCAGGTGATCTGGTTCGCTGGAGTCCATCCACCAGGCATCCACGCCCAGACTGAATACGCCCTGGTTCAGGTATTTCCAGTAAATATCGCGCGCTTCCGGATGATACGCATCGTATACGCGTACACCAGATGGATAAGTAAGATCAGGTGGCCAGATTTCACGACCTGATTCGGGCCATGTTTTGAAATTGAACAACATGCCTTTTTTGTCCAGTTCACGGTAGGGTTTGGTCATGGGTCCGAAAGATGCCCAGATCGACACCGAAAGGTGCGCGTTCAGGCCATGGATATCGTGCACCATTTTTTTCGCGTCGGGGAAATCGGGACTGATAAAATCCATCGCGTTCCATTGGTAGTTATTGCCCCAGTATTGCCAGTCCTGGATGATGCCGTCCAGCGGCACCTTCAGTTCACGGTATTTCTTTACCACGCCAACGGTTTCCTGCTGGGTTTTGTACCTTTCTTTGCTTTGCCAGAAACCATAGGTCCAGAGCGGGAACATCGGTACCTGGCCCGTAAGGTCCCGCATACCGGCCACTACGCCATCGGCGTTTTTCCCGTAGATAAAGTAATAGTCGATCCCGTCTCCTACTTCGGAATCGAAGGAGGTTCCTGCATTATTGTCGGTGAATTTCGTAGGTGAGTAGTTGTCCCAGTAAATCCCATAACCTTTCACCGACTGGAAAAAAGTGACGAAATCCCAGGTGTTGTTCTGTATCATCATCACTTCCTGGTTGCGTTGCGACATTTTACCATTCTGGAGAATACCAAGGCCATAGATGGCTTCGTCGGGCTCCAGCGAAAAGGTTTGTTTTACGGAATAAGTTTGGGTGCCGATGTCCTTGAATGGCTTGAAGGCAGCACCTGCGGCCTTTTCAGCCATCAGCACGGTGTTTTGAGGGGTGGTAAAGCGAATGGCGCCATCAGCGGTATTCAACACAATTACCAAACCAGCGGTTTTTACAGCGATCTCATTTTTCTTTTCCGCAACAGTAAACTGGTTTTCGAGCGGCTTCTTCACCACTGCCAGACTTTGTTTCGAGAAACCGGTTCCCACCGGCCATTTTTTGATGCGGGCCAAACCCGGACCATAGCATTCGATTTCAATGTTCAGATCCTGCACGACGGTTTTGATACCGGTCGTTGTTTTTTGAAAGGACTGACCAAAGCAGTTGGCCGTAACTGTGGAAGCTACGATCAGGAGCATGTGGATACGCTTCATTGCGGTAAATGGTTTATTCAATTAGTTGTGGCTGTTACGCAAATGTCTGCGGCGAAGGTGCAAGCACTCGTTATGAAAGGGACGCTCAGTAAACAGTAACACCGTTACAGGCAAGACAAATATGGCAAAACCAGCAATACAATTTTATTTCAATCACAGCGATTGAATAACAAATGTAATTTTTACACTAATAAAATAAAAATTATATTTTCAGTGTGGGGAAATATGTTCAGATACCGGAAATACAGATCAATATTCCACGTGATTGTTTAAATGAGGCAGTGAAGGCGGATTTTGAATAGGTGAACGGTACTACCATTCCTCCCCTTCTTCTTCGTACTCCTCTTCATCTCCACCGTTTTGTACCCATAGTTTCAAATTCTTTTCATGCAGCTTACTTGCTGATTCAATACTTTTGAAGTTAAGGGGGTCGTACATCAGTGTTTTGAGGTATGCGAGTAATTTATCGTCTAGAAAAGTAAGATGGGTAGAGAAAACCTGCGTATTCAGGTATTGCCCCAAAAAATAATCTCTGAAATATCCCTTTGGATATTCAGCCGCGATGCGCTTTAACTTATAGTCGAACGCAAGACCATAAAAATAAAAGTCATAATAATCGCTGACTCCGTCTAACTGTTGCAGGAACCCGAACATATGCTGCCACCTGGCAAGTGCCGTGCTATCCGCTACCGGCACATCTATAATAAACCCGTTATTTTTTAATTTTGAAAATGGTGCCAGGGCGGCAATAGAATCAAGCATAAGCAAATCCTGTTCAGTCAGGGAATGATGGTGCCGTTTTATAAGACTCATAAAATCGGCCAATGAAAAGTTTGCAGCGTTTGCGCTATCTATCCTGTGGCTGTCGCCTATGATTTCATCCGGAAATAAATTATTCATCTCATTGATAAAACCCTTGTGGTGATACCCGCCTGCATACCCGGCTGAATCATTGGCCATCCATAATGGGAGGAGCTTCAACGTCTCCGGATGGAGCGGCTCAGGATGCTGTGGGTTATGATACATCCTGTACCTCAGTAACCCATTGCGCATTTGATAATGCGTCTTCTTTTCCATGACATCCCGGACGGCGGCACTAAGCGCGTATTTTTTCTTATAGGCCGTTATCGCAGAATCGGCGGTGTATTTCATCCCCAGCACATATTCCCGGTACGCCTCCTGTGTTGTATTTTTGAGCATGTGATTTTGAAGCGTTTGGTCTTCAAGGCCGGTAAGGTATTTGTACAGGGTATTCAACTCATTGTTGAGGGCGCCCGAAGTGCCGCCAAAAGCTATCTCGTTCAGGGAACTTTCTGCCGGCTCCCCTTCCGGCAAAAGACAAACAGTGATTGTATCCCCGGGACAGGCCAGAAAACGTTCAAACCTGGAATTAAAACGGATGAACGCCTCGGTATCCGGAAGTACGATGGGAATATTGATGTTAAACAAACCTTCCGCACTGATCCTGGCTGTTTCCGTAATCATTTTACCTAAAACCGGGTCGGTAAACACAATATGCAGTTCGCGCAAACCATTCCTGGCAGGTTCACTGATATACCCTTTTAGCCGAACGGTATCATCTGTGCGCTTCCATCGTTTATCCCAGAACGCGGTAGCCGCGGACGATTGCCGTTTGCGCTGGTTGGTAAGCGTCCAGGTCCGGCCCTCAGCGTTTACAGCAATGGTGGAGTCGTCCTGTACATGAATCAGGAGCGTGGTTTCCTTCTTATCAGTCCGGAGTTTTATTGTAAAAGCATTTTTCTTTTCCTCTATGATGGAGTATTCCCCGAAGCCGCCGTTGAAGTAGCCCAGCTTTTCATAGAAGCCAAGCACCCATTGGTTGGTGTTGGATGACAGGAACCAGTTCCCCTTCAGCCCCTGCATCGGTGCGCTCCTATTTTGCGCGTGCGCATACAAGCCAGCCAACAAGGCCATAAAGAGCATACCTAGTTGGGTGGAGCGCCGCACCAGTTTGAGTAGTTTCATGGTATATATTTTAGGGTTGCCGCTAATTTTGTTGTTTACGACAGGCCCGGTTTCGTACTGTAATTAAGGAGGAGAAACGAAAAAGAAGGAATCATGGTAAGAGCAACAGCGAAGCGGGCTTGTATACTTCGGGCCGGAGTGTTGGCTTGTGCAACTGTGTAAGCAATGCTAAGCATTCATGCGATGGCTGAACTTTCATATTCAAAGGCTTAAATAGTAACTAGCGTATGTGAACGAATATAGATAAATAAAAGATCAAATCTGTTCATCTTAAAAGATAAAGGTCATTTTTACAATTCTTTAGGAGTATGGGGTAGCCTGCATTTTTAGTTGCTATATTAGCGTGCGGGATACCATCTTAAAACCAAACCTGCACTCGGTCAATTTTAAGCCAGTATATGAAAATCGTCTTCCGATTCATTGTGTGCATAATTACAGTATTTTCCTTCAGCCCTTCCTTTGCCTATACGGAAATGCAACAAACGGACCCAGGTGGAACCATCATCTTTTACGACGATTTTGAAGACAACAAAAACAACTGGACCATTGGCAACAACAAAAATGCAACGACTTCAATGCGTGCCGGCTGCTATTACCTTACCGCTTCGGGACATGCCTATGGAGAAGCGCAGGAGATAAAAATTGATACCCGCAAAAACTTCCAGATAGAAACAAGGATAAAAATACTAAGTGGCGGCTCCGAACATAAGCACTACTACAATATGCTTTTCTGGGGCCGGGAAGCGAATACCGGCTACTACTTTACCTTCGCCAAAGATGGATTCGCTTCAGTAGAGGTGTGCAGCGGCAAAAACCAGCCAAGCTGTATAGTGAAGGACGGCTCTTTCCGGCGATCTAATCTTGATCCAAACGATTTTAATGTGTACATGATCAGAAAAACCGGGAATATCTATACTTTCCATATCAACGGAACGGTTTGCTATACGATGCCGTTTACACCATTCTTTGGCAACCTGGCAGGATTTGGGGCCGGAAGAAATGTTAGCCTTGCAATAGACTATTTCAAGGTTTCCTATTTAGATTGATACCTCAATTGGTATAATTATTTCTGAATCTGTTTAAAGGGAAAAAAATACTTTTACAACCTTTAGCATAGCCTCACGGCACTCAAAATAACAGCAACGCATGCAAACTAAAAAACCGTCTGAATTAACGGCGGAGGAGTTAACCGCGGAAGAAAAGAAGCGAAAAGGAATTTACATCGTATTCTCAATGCTTATTGGCGTAATGACCGGCGTTTCAATCTATGGCTCTGTGAAAAACGGGTTTAGTTTTTTTACCGTAATGCCTATCATTTTTTTCCCGCTTTTCTTATTGAACCTGAAGCAATACAAGGAGGTAAAAAAAGAAATCAAATCCAGAAACATCAACTAACCTGGCGGTTACACGCCTGAACTGGCTCCACCAGGTAACAGAGAATTTTTTTGCCACCGCAGACAAAAAAAGGATCAACAGAAAATATATTGGGTATGAACTTCAATACGCAGTACTTCATACCAATTAGAGGCTAATTTATTCTGTAAAAAGCATCCTGAAAAATCCCGGCAAAACCGCCACGTGTCCCGGCCCGGCTATGACGCAGTAGAATCATGGTGTCGAAGTAGTAAATTGCATGAAAGATTTTAGCTATGAGATCGCTTATCGTTTTACTGCTTCTGATTGGCGTTTATCCGGCAAAAGCCCAACAACTCTTTCCCGACCGCTGCATTGGAGTGTGGAATGGGATGATGCACATCTATAGTAAGGGCATAAAAAAAGACAGTGTGATGGTGGTTTTTGAAGTACATAAACAAAATGACACTACTTGGGGCTGGAAAACAAAATATGTCTCCGAAAAATCACCTATGGTGAAAGACTATACTTTACGCCAAAGTAACAATCAATATGAATTTATAACTGACGAAGGACAGAATATCCAACTCCAGGAATATGTGTATGGTAATAAAATGTACAGTCAGTTTGAAACAGGGAATATCCTTCTTACTTCAAGCTACGAACTTGTAAATCCAGGGGAACTCCTATTTGAAGTAACAGCCGCAAGCAGATCACCGCAAAATGAAACCAGTGAACTTCAAAATTACACAGTTGTTTCGCTGCAGCGAGTATTGTTAATCAAACAATAGAATTTCTTTTGAAAACGCAGAAAATGGTATACGTTTTTGTACTCTATAACAAGTCAGTTGCATTGGTCCGCGGAATCGGGCAACCAATCGGGTGGAAAGGCTATAAAAATGGCCATCCATCAGGTGAGCATTATCTACACAAAAAAAGGCTACAATAACTTGTAACCTTTTTCTCTTTGGTGACTCCGTCAGGATTCAAACCTGAAACCTTCTGATCCGTAGTCAGATGCTCTATTCAATTGAGCTACGGAGCCATTCCCGTAATTGGGATTGCAAAAATAGGATTTAATTTATAATAACAAAATTTTTCAGGCGTTTAAACAAGAAAAAAACCGGAAAAATTTTTTCCGGTTCCTTCAAAATCAAACGTTTAAAACCTAAGCTCCTTTCGCAACTTGTATACTGGCCACCAGTTTCACCTCTTCACCTACCAACATGCCGCCCGCCTCTGTAACGGCGTTCCAGGTCAGACCGAAGTCCTTCCTGTTGATCTTTCCTTTCAGTTCGAAACCCGCCTTCACGTTGCCCCAGGGGTCTTTCTGCGTGCCACCGTATTCTACTTCAAATGTCACGGGATGTGTTACGCCTTTGATGGTGAGATCGCCTTTAAGTTCATACTCCTCATCGTCTTTTTTAGTAAAGCCGGTAGAAACAAAACTGAGTACGGGAAATTGCTCCGCATCAAAGAAATCTCCGCTGCGGAGGTGGTTGTCCCTGTCTTCGCTGCGGGTATCGATGCTTTTAACCTGTGCTTCGAAGTTTACGGAGGCGCCGGAAAAATCATCGTTTTCAGCGGTAACGGTTCCGGAGAACTCGTTGAAAGTACCGGTAACGGTGCTGATCATAAGGTGTTTCACTTTGAACTGAAGTTCGCTGTGCGCTGCGTCGATGTTCCATGTAGTTGCCATAATTGTAATTTTTTTAAGTTGTAGATGTAATAATCAATGTTGCAACATCAAAATTAAGAGATATTTTGAAACTGCCAAATATGTTTTGAAACAATTAACAGTTTATTGCGGGGGTTTCAGGACATTTGCGGCATGAAGATTCAGTTTTGGTCGATAGGAAAAACCGATGAATCCTACGTAAAAGAAGGCGTCCGTGATTTTACGGAGCGCATCTCCCGTTATTATCCCGTAAGCTGGCGCATTATCCCGCCTGCCAAACAAACGGCCTCTACCCCGGAAGATGCAGTGAAAAAAACGGAAGGCGCAACTATATTGGGACTACTCACCAAGGACGATTACCTGGTATTGCTGGATGAACGTGGAAAAAGCCCGGACTCGGTGGAGTTTTCAAAGTTTATCGCACAACGCGCCAACGAAAGTACCCGTCAACTCGTTTTCCTGATTGGTGGGGCTTTTGGGGTTGACGAAGCGGTGAAACAAAGGGCGCAGTATGTATGGTCCCTTTCCAAATTGGTTTTTCCACACCAACTGGTCAGGCTTATACTGGCGGAACAGGTGTACCGCGCCTGCACCATTCAACGCAACGAAAAGTACCACCATGTGTGATTGCTCTAAAATCTTCTATATTTGAAGTCCTCAAAATAATTTCATGACCATCACCATAGTAATCATCATCTTAACGGCCATTATTTCTATCTCCGCTTTCAGCAATGCCAAAGTGATTGATGACCTGATTTTTTACCCTCCCGCCATCACACAACGCAAACAATGGTATAGGTTCATTACCTGTGGGTTTATACATGCAGACTGGGCGCACCTTATTTTTAATATGCTGTCGTTGTATTTCTTCGGACAGGCGGTGGAATATTATTACAAGGCTTATGATCTGATGGGCAAAACCGCCTATATTCTCTTGTACGTCTCCGCCCTTGTGGTTTCGCTGCTTCCCACTTATTTTAAGCACCGCGATAATTATTATTACAGGAGTCTGGGCGCTTCGGGGGCCGTTTCAGCCGTTGTTACCGCAGCCGCTCTTTTCACCCCCTGGAGCACCGTAGCAATATTCGGGATCATTAAGCTGCCTTATATTCTCTACGTTGTGCTGTTCATCGGCATCAGCGCGTACATGTCGAAAAGAGGACAGGACAACATCAACCACGATGCACACCTCTGGGGGGCGATATACGGGCTGGTATTCACAGTATTGCTGATACTTGCTTTCCGTCCAGGGTTGATAGAACCTTTACTGGAGAACCTGATGTCTCCGCGCTTCGGGAGGTAATTGAAGGTGATGGCTTCATTCCCCCGCTTTTATTCCCGTTTCTAAAGCGGGGCGAACGTAAACATCCATTTCACAGGATTCTGCCAGTCCTTTCCCTTGAAACTTCCTGCCGGCGCTTTCACCAGTACCGTATTCCAGCCTTTTTTTACCGGTACTTTAGTTGGTGCACGGTATTCATAGCCTTCATCTTCCAAAGGTAGCTCGCTGTGGCCGCGCTGGCCGCCACGTTTCCAGGAAGGTGCAGGAATAAGACGGCCGTTTACCCATATCCTGCTTTTTTTGTGGTCCCATTCACCCTGAGGTGGCATATCCGTTGCGGGAGAGCGGGAAAGGTTATTGAAACCGATCCAGCAATCCATTGTGCCGGCATTTTCACTCCAGAACTTCGTGGTGGCGTACCAGGTAGTACTGTCTTCCGCGGCGGGCAGTGCACCGCTGATCAATGGGGCCCACCAGTGCCTCAGGACGATGGTGGCACCGGTCTGCACTAAGTCCGAACTTATTGTATCCGGATTAAAGCCCGTTGATTCAGGGGAAAATACTTTTGCAAGGTCCCCGTTATTCAAAAAAGGTCCAAGCAGCTTCCATTCCAAATGGGATTGCCGTACATAAGGAAATGGCAGCTGTGCATAATAACGCAGTTTGTGGTGAAGCAATCTTTCTTCAAATGCAGCAAAGGCTTTTGCTTCAGGGGAGCCAGCCACTCCAATATTGGCCTTCCATCCTTCGCTTCCCCCACCCCGCCAGGAACGTTCGGCGAAAGCGAGCATGCCCGGATAGACGGGATTCATGGTAAGGATATCCATTTCGTCTCGTACGGCCCTGTCGTGCCACATACAAATGGTGCCGCCCAGCAGCAGCGTATCGCCCGCCGCCTTATCAGCGATGCGGCGGTGAAAAATGGTGGCCACGGCTTCCAATGGGTCCATGTGGTTCAGGTAGAGATGCCTCGAATCAATGAACTGCCATTGCTCGGTATTGCTGCGGTGCGCGTTATCGTCCATCCACAACTGCCGGATGGTGCTTCCTGAAAAATTGCCGCCCGGCTGCCATCCGATCACGCGCTTTCCGAAACCTTCTATGAACGCAGTTATTTCCGGGATAAAGCGTTTGTTCGTGATCTTTACTTCATCCGCGCCAATATGCATATAATCCACTTCATAAGTGGTGAGGAATTCCTCCAGTATGTTCTTAACAATGGCCATACCGCTATCAGTCTGCATGTCAGTTCCCATGGCACGGCGGAAGGCGGCGCTGTGTCCGGGCATATCTATCTCGGGTACAAAACGGATATGGCGTTCTTTGCAATAAGCGATCAGTTCCTTTATTTCCGCCTCGCTGTAAAACTTCCCTTTGTTGCGCAGCATGTGAGCGGCATCGGTTAGCTGCGGATATTTTTTTATGGCTATCCGCCAGGCGATGTCTTCCGTAGCATGGAAATGAAAAACATTCAATTTATTGGCGGCCATTACATCGATCTGTTGTTTCAGGGCTGGCATCGACATGTAATTCCTTCCCACATCAATCATATATCCACGCCAGGAAAAAGCAGGCCAGTCGGTAATGGAACAGAAAGCTATTTTTCCATTGAACAGCAGTTGTTTCAAGGTTTGTATGCCGTTGAATATGCCGTGCGGCGTATTGGCTGTAAGTTGAATTCCTGAAGCTGTTACTTTGAGTTGATAGGCCTCGTTGAGCTGCCTGGGGGCATTTACTTTTCCGATAGAAATTGTTAAGGATAATCCCTGTACATTTTTATCCGTAATGTTCATTTTTACCCCAGCCTGCTGAAAATATTGTTGCAACTGAAGAGCCTCTGGAAGAAGCGATGCATCTTTTACTACAATATTCCTGCATTGCACCAGGGACAATGTCCTATTTCCTACATCAAACTGTTGTGGCAGGGGAATCAGGGAAACTTTTTGCGCGTAAGTTGAAATGGCGAGGAATAAGCAAAAGCAGCAAAAAACAGGTCTCATTTTACTTTCAGTTTAAAGGTGGATGCAGGAAGGTTGACGTCATTTACCAGATTTCCACAGCTAAAAGAATTCCATCCATAATAAATATAAACGGGTCTTTCAGGGGCTGCAACAACGACGCGTTTGTTCCGGATGAATGCTTCCGATGGTAGCTGGCCATCGGTGGAAAAGCCTTTCAACACAGCGCCATCTGAAGGGTGTAGTCCTTTTGCATACCGGAACGATATGCTGATAAATCCGTTCCTGTACTTCGCACGCAAGGCCAAAGGCCCCGATGGTGTAACGTTTTTCTTATAGTGATGGCGGAGCGCCCATGCGGCCAGTCGTTCCCCCACCACTTTCTTATTGGTCGGATGCACATCATTGCGCGCACCGGCATCGCTGCTTACGGCCATCCCACTGTTCGGGAGCAGCCGGAGTATTTTTCTTTGCTCGTCCCTGAACCATGGCCACAGTTGTCCTTTATAGTGTACCGTATCTATCGACGACAGTTGCACAAAATAATAAGGCAAACGTTTCTTCCATTTCCTCCGCAGTTCCTGTACCATCAACCTATTCAGTGCGGCATACTCCTTCACCCGTTCTGTTTCCTGCGCATTGCTTTCGCCCTGGTAGTTGATGATGCCCGATACCGCCATTGGAAGTATGAGTTCAATGCCCGCCTGGTAGGCGAAGCCGGGTTTGTAAGCATGAAACTTCCCGTTTTCATCTGAAGGAACATGTTTTAGGGCGCCAACATTTTGCTTCCCCCTTTCACGCACCCAAACCGGCAAGGCCGCATTCTCCATCCAATCGCCGTTTACTTTAGAAGTGAACTCCCCGCTATTCCGAAGCGCTTCCGGGGCAATAAATGTTTCCAGCGGCGCTCCTCCGATGGACAAGTTGATGAGTCCCACCGGAACGCCAGTTTCAGCGCCAATCTTTCTTCCGAAATACCACGCAACGGCGCTCATCGTCCGGAAAGAACTGCTGTCGCTTTCCTGCCAGTTCCCGCTGTAAAAAGATTCTTTGTGCAGCAATTGAACAACCGAATCAGAGAAGGAAGCCGCGAAAATATTTTTTCCCGCGTAAGTCGGGTTATAAAAACGCAGCATTGGCTGATCGCTGTCTTTAACCGTTTCCCTGTAATGCAGTTCCCGGTACATGGGCCATTCCATATTGCTCTGCCCGATGCACAGCCACACATCACCCATCAGCAGGTTATTGAGTTCAATGGCTGCCATGCCGCTCCTGATGTGCATCCGCTGCCCGTTTGTATCAGCCGGACGTGGACGAAAATGAACGATCCATCCAGAATCGGCACCTGCGATGGTTTTTCTGGTATCCTTTCCGAACTGAACAAATACGGTGTCCCCGGGAATTGCCTTTCCCCAAACCGCGATGGGTGCGTTTCTTTGAAGCACCATATTGCCGGAGAATATGGGTGGTAATTTTAATTGCGCCGTCACCGTAACCGGCAGGATCAGCATTACTAAAACAAGTATTTTCATTGAGGTTGAAAGCATTGACCTGGTTGCGTATTGTGTTGTAACTCCTTCAGGTGTTCCTGCAATATCCTGCTGCAATACCATTCCTGCCGCGGCAGGTGAAACGGCCCCTTGAATAAGTTGCCTTTCGCAGGCTGGGCAACGGTGCCGTCTCTATGCAGGTAGCCGTACCATTCCCCCTGTTCGCGGTCATGGAAATGCCGGTAGGCATAATCGTGTATCTGCCTGTGCCATTGCGCGTACTTTTCGTTGCCCGTTATCAGGTAAGCCAGCAGTGTGGCGATGATGGTTTCATTCTGGGGCCACCAGAATTTCATATCCTGCCAGTATTCCTGCACGGGCTTATTGTACACATCTCTGTAATACAGGATTCCGCCGTATTGTGGATCCCAGCCGCGTTCCCACATATAATCGAGCATCCGGCATCCGAGGGCTGTCAGTCTTTTATCGTTGTTGCGGTATTTTGCTTCGTGGAGGATGAACCATGCGCCTTCAATGGCGTGTCCCGGGTTAAGGGTTCGCCCATCAATGTGGTCGATGATGCTGCCATCGGGGGCCACCTGTTCCATCACGCAACGGATATCATCTTTCACGAAATAAGTTTCAATTTCAGTGATCCACTGGTCGATGAGTGCATCACAGCGTTCATCTCCAACCATCTCGCGCAGTTGCTGTGCCGTATTGATCATGATCATGGGTATCCCTATGCCGCGGGCCGGCCTGGTTGAAGTAAATTTAGGCGGCAGTTTCTTTTCACCGTTCGCGTATTGAATGCATTTACTGAAAACAGTCCTTGCTTTGTCAGCGGCATCCTCGTCGCCGGTGGCTTTGGCGTAAGCGGCCATAGCGATCACATAGAAGGTTTCAGAAAAAAAATAGCGCCGTTTACGGATAGGTTTACCATCTCTTGTAACGTGGAAGAACATTTGTCCGTCGCTGTCGAAACAGTGTTCATGCAGAAAATTATACCCGAGCGCGGCACCATCGAGCCATTCTTTTTTTTGTTCCACGGTATTGTATAAAGTGGAAAGCAGCCAGGTGGCGCGGCCCTGTATCCAGACGGCTTTATCATCGTCGATGAGCGATCCGTCCCTGTCACGCATCAGCAGGTAACCTCCATGTTCCAGGTCGTAGGAACGCGGGAACCAGAAAGGAACGGTATCGTGGAGCAATTGGTGCGCATAGAATTTTTCGAGTGCCACCAGCTCTTCTGTTGAGTATGCCATTCTAAATGTTTTGAAATGCCTTACCCTGCTCCAATTCAGCAGGAACAGGACAAATCGTTTTTAGGTGTTTTTATTCCTTAGCGTTTATTCTTCCCCGTGGTTGGCCGGAGGATGTCTTTCACAGGAATGCGCATAAAATAAAGGGCGCCTGTTCCCTCGTACAATAAGCCCAGGGTATCGTCATCTATTTTGGAGAGTACGGAATACCCCCAGCTGCCCCTGGTATCCAGGAGCAATTCGTGTTGGGGTTTCCAGGTTTCACCGAGGTCAAGGCTTGCTTTAATGGTGGTATTGATTCTTGCACGGTCGGAATTGACATTACTGAAGAACACCACGTCTTTCATTTTCCCATCCAGGTTCACTTTTACTTTGATAATACTGGCCTGGCAAACGGGGTCGGACAAAGCCTGGAAGGAAGTGGGGTGTTCGGTCCAGGTGCTGCCCATATCGGTGGTGGTGGCAACGCTTCTGAAACGGCCCCTGTTGTCGCGCATGTTCAGCATCAAGGTGCCCGGCGTTGTTTCAATCACCTGCGCTTCGGTGGTATTACTTTTGGCGCCGGTACCGCTTTTCCAGGACAGCCCATGATCGGTGCTGTAGATGATGGCGGAATGCGGGATGCCTACTGAGGACGGGGTTGTTGTTTCGTCCCAGTATTGTGAGGGAAATACCAGTGTGCCGTTCTGCATGGCGATGCCGTTGCCGGGTCCGTTAAAGTACAGGTGCCACGAAGGGTGCTTTACCTGCTTCGTGATGCTTTCCGGTGCGCTCCATGTTTTACCGTCATCACTGCTGTGCACCAGCACGAACTGACCGGTGGTGTCGGGTGAAAGGCCTGGTTTCGAGCCTGCGATGGACCGGTTTCCCTTGCTCCACAACGCAGCTACCCATAACTTTTTTGTAACGGGATCGAATAGGATACAGGGATCTCCAATACCATTGTTTTCATGGGGTGCGCCCATATCCATGATAATTTTCATTGGCTCCCAGGTTTGTCCGCCATCGGTACTGCGGCTCATCCCCACATCAATATTTCCGGGAAGGTCGCCACTGTTTTTGTACCGTACATCATACACGGCAATGAGGGTGCCTTTGTCGGAAGTAATCATGCCGGGAATACGGTAAGAATGAACGTTATCATCACCGGCCAGGCGTACCGCTTCCGCCACACGGTGGGTATTGGAGGAGGGAATAAGCGCGGTACTTTTTTGCGCTTCAATCAGCTGCTTTTCGTTTTTATCCGCCAGGAAATGTACAGCTCCTGCAATGAATGACGCGCCTACCTGAGCAGTTTCTTTCAATGAAGCGGACACCACCAGGTTGGTGATGCCGGGCTGAAAGGTATACTGAAAGGGCAATGAAGTGAGGTGTGAAATTTTTTCGGATGCGGAAAGCTGCCTGGATGATCTGTTAATGGTGGTCTCCGTTCCGGTATGATACAATTCGATCTTTGCGATCGATTGCACAGCCGTCTCATCAAAACGAAGTTGTAATTCCCGGTACGTGATGGTTCTTCCCGCAGGAACATAAATACGGAGTTGGATCAGCATATTCCGGTCCACTCTTTTAACAGCAGGGATCACGGGTGAAACGGCTGTTATTTTAATTCCCATTTCCTTTTTTTGCTGCGCATGAGCGGCAGGAAAGAAGCCGGACAGGAACAAGCATAAAAAACAAGCGCTTAACTTTTTCATATCATCAATTTGCGTAGAACAGATCAGGATAGTTCCCTTGATTTTGGTTTCAGAAAGAAGAGTTGCACCAACAATGCGAGCAGTACGATGCCTGCGAGCAGGGAGAAATCTCTTCCCAGGTTGCCGGCGTCGGTGGATCGTCCCAGCCAGTCGGTTACAAAGGCGCCGGCGAATACGCCGGCCATATTCATTAACCCGTAAGCCGTGGCGCGGTATTTCGCGGGCACGAACTGGCAGAGGATGGGCATGTTGTTCGCGTCGAACATACCGAAGCCAAAACCAAAACAGAAAGCCGCGCCCACCACACTGAAGAGGGAATGGCCGAAGCCCACGAACAATAGTGATGGAATGGTAAGTCCTAATCCAATGGCGCTGGTGTATATCCTTCCCCGGATATTTTTCTGCACCCAGCGGTCGGATAGAATTCCTCCGAAGATCACGCCAATGAAGGAAGATGCGGCGATGGTAATGGTGGAAAGCGGTCCTGCTTCAGCCATTTCAATGCCCAGACTTTCAGAGAACAAGGTAGGCAGCCAGTTTTTTACCCCCCAACCTGGTAAGCTCGGCATGGCAAAATAGAACAGGATGATCCAGAAGGAAATATTCGTGAACAACAACATCAGTCCCTTCCCGATCCCTGGTGCAGCCATCCTTTCCGTGTGCGCTCCCGGTAGTTTCTTTTCCTTTAAAAAAAGTACCAGCACCAGGGCGTACACCATGCCGATGATGCCAAAACTCTGAAAAGCCGTTTTCCAGGAGTAAGCCGTGGCGATGGTGGCGCCGAAACCGCCCAGGGCCTGGCCCACGTACAGCCCGGTCATGTGAATGCCCACGGCCAGCGACCTGGTTTTATCGGTATGATAATCCGCTATCAACGACAATCCTGCCGGAATATACAAAGCTTCACTCACCCCCATAATGGCGCGGAGCCAGTACAGTTGAGAGAAAGTTTGCGCGTATCCCATGGCAAGCGTAACGGCGCTCCACACGAATAAGCTGGTGATGATGAGCCATTTCCTGTTCACCCGGTCGGCTATAATACCCGCCACCGGGCTCATGAATCCGTAAATCCACAGGAAGATCGCCATGAGTCTTCCAAAGTTGGTGGCCGTTTGTAATTCAGCTATATCCAGCATCATGGATGGTTTCATGGTGCTCAGCATCTGGCGGTCCATGTAATTGAGTAATGCCACCACCCAAAGCAGTCCTACCACTATCCAGGGATATGTTTTGGATGGATTCATTTACGCAGGGGTTTAGCTGAAAGAATAAATGGAGAACGTACACCGGCTTTTATTTCACCACTCGGAAGAAAAAAATACCCGTTCCATGTAAGGGCCGTGGTGGTTACAGGGGCTGGAAAAGGAATAAATCCGGCAGTATCCCACTTATCAGTAACAAGATCATATACAAGTACCTCATTGCTGAAGCCGGGATGCCGGTTTTGGAGGACCGCTTTCTCTTCGGTCATCCGCGCTTTTTCATTTTCATCTTTGCTGTTGGCGATGGCGTTGATCAGGGTTTCAGTTTTGTGGAACGTTATGCCTTTATCACCCCCGAAAATGAAGATTTTATCGTGGTGAACGATGCCTGTTCCGGCGCTCAGCGCATAGGGCAGGTTCGCTTTTTCTTTCCATGCCCGGGTATTGGTGTCGAATGCAGCTACTTTGCTGTAGAAAACGCTGGTGTCGTTGGGACGCTTCATTCTTCCGCCAATAAGGTAAACATTCGCGTTATGCTTTAGCAATATGCTGTGTGATACCGGTGCCGGAAGCACGGGCATCACCTGCCATCCTGCATCCGTATTGTCGAGATCAAGCAACAGGAACTGATCGCTTACCCCATTGGCCGTTTCGCCACCTGCAAGATAAACGCTGCTCCCGATCGCAATGGCTGACGCATTGGTTACAGCAACGGGAAGATCAGGCAATGGCATATAGCCGACGCCATGCTCTTTCTCTTGTAAGGTGACCAGGAAAACTTTTTTGCTGATGCCCTGCTCATTTTCTCCACCGGCGTATACGATACCTTTTGCGGTAACGCAGTTGGCGGCATAAGCCACTGGCTGCGGCAAGATGCCGGAATAATCCAACAACAGTTTTCCTGCCTTCCACCTGTACACGTATGCCTGTTGGTGGTACCGCTTCTTTCCTCCGTTCCAGGGCATGCTGTCCGGAAAATTCGCGCCACCCGCCACCAGGAACCTGTTCTGGTGAACACCGGTTACGGGCCCGGCGAATCCCGGCGATACCTGCCCGGAATTGTCAGGAGGAAGTTCAGCCGCAATGCGCCATTGCAGCATCTGCTTCCTTACTTTTTGTGCATGTATGGCCGCGGAAAAAATCATAAGTGGTAACAGAAGTATGATGGCTATTTTATTCATGGTAATTTATACGTGCACCCCTGGTGAAAGATGAGCGGCGAAATTCCGGAAACCCAGTTGTTCCACCTCTGTTTTAAATGCGGTATAAGCTTCAGCAGACATATTCCGGACCGGTAAACGGAAGCTGCCGCAATCGATGCCGAGTAGTTTCATATAAGCTTTACCGGTGGCGATGCCGCCGTATTTTCCCAGCAGTGTGATCATATCGATGGAAGTCTGTTGTAACCTGTTCGCTGTTTTCAGGTCCCCGTTGCGGAACGCGTCCATCAGTTGGTAGTACAGCGGGGCGGCATAATTGAAGGTGCTTCCAACTGCGGCCTTTGTACCTAAGGCGAGCGCGGAGAGCATGTTTTCATCTCTTCCCCAGAGCATATCATATTTCCCGTTGGCGAAGTTCATGCAGGAAAGAAAATCCATAAAATCTTCATGGGTATACTTAATGCCCGCGAAATTGGGAAGGTTTTCGTCCACAGCTTTCAACAGATCGATCATCGGAAAGTTCACACCGGTGAGCACCGGAATGTGGTAATAATAGAATGGCAGGTCAGGAACAGCGTTCGCCACTTCCCTGCAACAAGCGGCCAGCAGTTGTACCGAAGCCGGTTTGAAGTAGAAGGGCGCTGTAAAAGAAACGGCATCCATGCCGGCTTCCCTTGCGTGAAGGGCGAGTTCGATGCAATCCGCAAGGCAGGTACCGCCCAACAAAGGCATTGCTGTAAAATCAGGATCATTTTTGGTGTGGATGGCCCATGCTTCCACCACCAGTTTTTTCTCTTTCAATGATAAGGAAACGCCTTCGCCTGTGGACCCGCAAATGAACGCACCTTTCACGCCGTTCGCTTTCAGCATTTCATAGTAAATGGGAATTAAGGAAAGTTTGAGTGAGCCATCATCGTGCATGGGCGTAAATGGCGCCGCAATCAATCCTTCCAGGTGCTTTCTGTTCATACACTTCGTTGTTAAGTATAAATTAGGGATAATTTTTTAGAACCGGGAGCACGAAAACTCCCGGTGTTTACTGCTTACGAGTACCCTTTCCTGTGAAAAATTTATCAGGGCCTTGGGTAGCCTGTTGTCTGGTCCAGCAAGGGGTCCGCGTTCAACATCGCCTGCGAAAGCGGGAGTAAGAATTTAGCCGCCGTGGTGGGTGAAAAATAATTGGGGTCCAGCGCCGCGTAAACATAGCTATCCCCTGCCCTCCTCAAAGCCCACCAGCGTTTGCCTTCTGCGATAAACTCCCGCAGATACTCTTCCAGAATGGCATTCATATGCTCAGTAATGTTGCCGTTGGTGTATGGCGTTGCCGCGCTGCCATAAGCTCTTTGCCTGATGGCGTTTATTTCTGCGGAAGGGTCTTCGCCCAGTTTTGCTTTGGCTTCCGCCAGCAGCAACAGTACATCCGCATAACGGTAAACGGGATAATCGTTGTTGTAAATTTGTGTGGTGCCCGAGGTTGTGCCAATGTATTTGGTCAGGAAAATACCCCTGGTACCAAACGGAGCGGCAGTTGAATATATTACGCGGAAGGTATTGGCAATACGCTGGTCGGCGGTTCCGGAACTCAGCCGGTTGATCATGGCCTGGTTCATCCCTACCCTGTTGGCGCCGCCTACATAAGGATAAACGGAAGACACCGTAGGTGTGGCCGCCTGTGCGAACGATAAAGTATTCGCCTGGATCGCATTCACCAGGAAGCTGCCGAAAACACCAAGTTGTGCCTGTTGCAGTTCATAGTTCACCGCGAAGATCATCTCCTTGTTGTTCACTTTTTTGGTGGGATCGAAGATGTCGGCGTAATTGGTTTGCAGTCCCAGTGTGGCCCCTTCAAGGTTCTTCACTTCCTGCAAAGCTGTTTTCGCCACGTTAAAATCGGCATTGCCGCCGCCGTGGTGTGTACCCGACCATAGGAAAACATCACCTTTCAGGATCAAAGTTGCCACCCTGCTCCAATACACACGTTTCCCCGCGGGAAGGGTATTTGCGGTACCGAACAGCCGCAGCGATTCTTCAATATCGGCTTTCACCTGCAACAGGATACTGTCGGCAGAAGTACGGCGTTTGTAAGTCTCCGCCGCATTGCTGATGCTTTCCACCGGTTCAGTATTCAGGGGAACGGCGCCCCAGGTTCTCAGCATGGTATAATACACATAAGCGCGCAGTCCATATACTTCTGCAAGCGCCTTTGATTTTTCATCCTCCGGCAAAGGCGTTTGCGGATACAGTTTGATGACGTTGTTGAAATTGTAGATCAGGTTGTAGAAACCTGCCCAGTTGGCAAACGGCACGTTGAGGTGACTGATGTTGTGCCGGTACAGGTTCTGGAAACCTCCTTCCACGGATTCCGTGAAAAGCCCGTCCACCCATATATCGGAGCGCATTTCCCCCAACTGGAAGAAGGTTCCGGTGAACCCCCTGAACTGCCCGTATATGCCATGATATAATGTGCGTGCAGCGTTCGGGTCTTTGAGCGCCTGCTCTTTGCTTACGGCATCCTGCGGCACTACTTCATCCAGTTGTTTTGTACAGGACGACGCGGAGAGCAATGTGGTGAAAACGGCGATCGTTAATAATGTATGCTGTTTCATCTTTCTTTTGTTTGGAATGATCAGATCTGTGTTAGAGGGTTATCCTTGCGCCGATGGTGAGTCGTCTGGGCAAAGGATATTTGCCCTGGTCTATTCCACCCACCTCGGGAAAGTTGCCACTGTAGCCGCTCATGTAAAAGAGGTTGCTGCCGGTTACGTTCACGCTTACGCCTTTGATGGCACCACCCAGCTTTTCAAGAAGCGTATTGGTGAGTGCATAGCTCAATGTAAGTTCGCGCAACATTACATAGTCGCCTTTTTCCCACATATTGGCCGGGGGATTATTTCCGGAAGCATCGGTGGCGTAGTTGCGTCCCTGGTTGGCCCAGTAATAGCGGGGCAAAGTACCGTTGGTATTAACAGGCGACCATGTGTTCAATACTTCGGAAGTGGAATTTTGCGATCCCTGCACCTGGCTGAGCCCGCGCAGTATTTCATTATTGAGTATGACGAAACCGAAGGCATAATCAAAGCCCGCATACAGGCGGATATTTTTAAAAGCGCTGCTGATGTTGAATCCGCCGATGTGCTGTGGCGTGGTTCTGCCCACATACGTGAACTGCCTGCTATCGATGGTATCGTTCGCGTATACCTGGTGCCATTGCGCGTCGCCAAGTTGTTTGATTCTTTTATTGGCGTAAGGAAGGAATGCGTTGTACACGTTCGCATCGGTGCCCAGTTTGGAAAGATCGGTATAGATGCCGTCCCATTTCGGCGCCCAGACTTCATCTAATCCGATTCTTTGTCCTTCCGACATTCCACCCACGTACAATTGTTGCCCCGGGTTTTTAGGATCCCATACAAAGAAACCGTTGGACCTGTTCCCCGGAAGACTGTTGAACGGAAGTTTTTTGGCGAAACTTTTCACATGGAAATAGTTCGCGCCCAGTTCCAGGCTGAAGCCATCCGCTGTTTGCGGTGCGATCACTCTTGCATTCAGTGCCAGTTCCACACCTTTGTTCTGCAGTTGCCCGAGGTTGGTGGTATAACTACCGAAGCCTGTCTGGGAGGAAATATTCAGTCCTGCGAGTTTGTCGAATACATTGCGGATAAAATAATCGGCGGTAAGCGTGATCCGGTCGTTCAGGAAACCGAGATCGGCGCCGAAGTTCAGACTGTTGGTACGTTCCCACCTGAGGTCGGAATTGATGTAGGAAGCGGCGTAAGTGCCTCCGAGGCCATTGTAAGTACCCGCATTGTTGTATACCTGTGCGGTGGCGTACAGTCCAAGGGAGCTCACGTTCCCGTTCACGCCGTAGCTTACCCGTGGTTTGATGGTGCTGATGTAGTCCGACAAAACACTGCCCGCGTAGAAATCTTCGTTGTGCAGGTTCCAACCGGCCGATATACCGGGGAAGGCGCCGAAATAATTTGCTTTGTTGAGCCTGCTGGAGCCATCAATACGAATCACACCTTCCAGGAGGTATTTGTTCCTGAAAATATAGTTCACCCTTCCGATGCCGGAAGATATTCTTTCCCATGCGTTAAAATTGGAAGAAGCGCCCGCGGGATTGGTGATGGTTGTTCCCTGCACACCGGGTGGCGTAGATGCCGTGAGCCAGGGAATAAGGTCTGTTGGCGCACCCTGCGCAAACCCCGACTGCACATAACTTTTGTAGTCATAAAACTCACCGCCAGCCATCGCTGTTAAGGAATGATCGTTGAATTTTTTATTGAACTGAAGAAAAGCATTGGTGGTGTATTGTTCGATCCTGCTGTTGTTGAAACTCGCTGCGCGGTTGGTATTGAACGCGCCGCCATTGCCCTGTTGAAATGCTTTGGTGAAGAAATTATTATTCGTGTACTGGTAGTAACCGGAACCGCTGGCCAGCAACTTCAGGAACGGCAGTATGGTATATTCTATGTTGATACCCCCCAGGAAACGTTGCTGGTTGGTGCTGTTCACAGCAATATCTTTCCAGTACAAGGGATTACCCAGAGTAGCATCGTTGGGGCCGGGTAACATTACGCCGGAAGTATCATTCTTATAACGTACCGTGGGCGCCACGCCTATAAAACGTTGCATCAGTCCGCCAGCAGCACCGCCTTCAGGGTCTGTGTAAGGCAGGGCCTGCTCCACCGCATAAGCCGCGATGTTGGAGGTTACTTTCAGGTTCTTCCCTATATTCAATCCACCGTTGAAGTTCATGTTCATTCTTTTCAACCAGGAGCCTACAATGATACCGTTGTCTTTCACCGTACCAAGCGATAAAGCATAGGAACCCTGTTCATTCGCGCCGGAGAAGTTCACATTGTGTTCCACGGTATTCACCTGCTGAAGGATCATGCGCTCCCTTTCCTGGACACTGAGGTCGGTGAACAGGATACTGTCCATTATGGCGGTGTTGAATGGATTGGGATCTACGAGCAACTTCCAGCCTGGTGTATTCAGTAAATGCCTGTTCTGGTTGTTCAGCAATTGCGTGGTATAAAGTCCTTCAGCCGATCTCCACCCATTACTTAACGCCCAGCCCCATGCGCCGAGGATCTGGTTGCGGTCAGTATTCATGGCATTCGTGTTGTTGTCCAGTGAATCGCCACGAAACCTTGACTGGATACCAAGACGGTTCATGCGTATATAATCCGAAGCGTTGAGGTATTCCGATGAATTGGGCCGGATATAATTGGCCGTATGGCTGAAAGCATAAACCACCTGCGCTTTTCCCCGCTTTCCTTTTTTAGTGGCGACCAATACCACCCCGTTTGCCGCACGTGCGCCGTAAATGGCGGTAGATGCCGCATCTTTGAGTAGATCGATACTGGCGATATCGTTGATATCGAGACCATATAACGAAGGAACAATCACACCATCCACGATAAACAAAGGAGTGCCCCCTCCGCCGAATTCGGTTCCTCCCCGGAATGAAATTGAAGGTGTGGTTCCTGGCTGGCCGGTACGCTGCTGTACCCGTAAACCCGGGGCATTGCCCTGTAATACGGTGGCCACATTCGTGGTAGGCGTGTGCTCAAACGCTTTCTGGTTCACGGTGGAAACGGCGCCGGTTAATTGCCGCCGCGACTGCGTACCATACCCCACCACCACCACTTCATCCATTTTTGAAACGGATGCTTCCAAAAGAATGGTACTTGTTGCGTCCGACCCCGCCACTACTTCCTGAGAAAGAAAACCCACAGATGAAAAGACCAGCACATCCAGGGGAGCCGCTTCAATCGTAAAGCGACCTTCAGCACTGGTTTGGGTGGCGGCGCTTTTGCCTTTTACCCGCACCGTAACACCCTGCACCGGGGTGTTCCCTTCTTTCGAGAGCACCAGCCCGGAAATTCTGACCGACTGGGCCAACACCGGTAAAGTGAAAAGCATAAGCACCGATGCCCAGACGAATAACTTAAATGATCTCATACAGCATGATTTGATTAAATTTGTATTATGTATGACATAATAAAGTTAACAACAAATTGGATTTTCTGCCAAATATTTTTCGCCTTATTTAACAACTGCTTTATAATCAACAATTCCGACAACTTCTAAATGCCCATCATTTTGTATTTTTGCCATTATTAAGTTCTACATAATATGAGCAAGACCTTATTAAACGGCCACTTTAAAAGCATTGAAACCAGCAGTCTGGTAGACAAAGTGGAAGCCAACCTGGTGGAACTCCTGCAGCAGCAGAAGCTGAAAGTGGGCGACAGCATTCCTAAAGAAATGGAACTGGCCGAAGCGCTTGGGGTGAGCCGCACCGTTGTACGGGAAGCCTTGCTGCGCTTACGTTTGATGGGACTGATAGCATCGAAGAAGAAGAAAGGCGCGGTGATTACGAGTCCGGATATTTTCGGTATCCTTGGCAAAAGTATGCACCCGCATATTCTTGCGCCCGAAACATTAAAGGAAGTATTCGAGATACGGCTCGTCCTGGAAATAGGCATGGCCGATTTCCTTTTTCACCGCATTACCAAAGCCGATATCGAGGAATTAAAACAGATTGTACAGAATGAACCGCCCGCCGCACAGGACCATCTTTTTAATGTGCAACACGAAATCGCGTTCCATGGCAAGTTGTATGAGATCACCGGTAATGAAACGATGAAGAAATTCCAGAAGATGCTGTTGCCTGTCTTCGATTATGTACACAACAGTGGTTTGTTGAAAAAGCAGCCATTACTGAAAACATTCGTATCGCATAAGGAGTTGGTGGAGTTGCTGGAAAATGGCACGCCGGAGCTTTTCAGGAACGGCATGCGGAATCATTTGGAGAATCATTTTGTAAGGATATTTGAACCCTGACAATTTCTACAAACTCTTCACCACAATCTCCGGCAGAAACGCCGAAGCATCTCCCCCATTCCTCAATATATCGCGCACAATGGTAGAAGCAATGGAAGTGTATTTGGGCTCGCAGGTCAGGAAGATGGTCTCAATTGCGGGATCCATGGCACGGTTCGCATCCGCGATGGTTTTTTCGTATTCGAAATCGGCTACATAACGGATGCCGCGCAAGATATACTGTGCTCCTATGGATTCACAGAAATGAACGGTAAGTCCTGAATAGGAAGCCGCCTCCACTTTGGGTTCATCCGCGAAAATCTCTTTGATCCACAACAACCTTTGTTCATCGGAGAACATCGGGGTTTTGTTGGTATTCGTTCCGATGCCCACCACGATTTTATCGAAGAGGTGCAGGGAACGGCGGATCACATCCACATGTCCCAGGGTGATGGGATCAAATGTTCCTGGGAAGAGGCAGATTCTTTGTTTCATATAGCAAGGGGTTTCAATCGTTATGATTCCGGGAGTTTTCCGGAGAGCAGGTACAGCACCGCCATCCTTACGGCCACGCCGTTCTCCACCTGCTGGAGGATGATGGATTGATCGCTGTCGGCCGCATCTGTGGAGAGTTCCACGCCACGGTTGATGGGCCCGGGGTGCATGATGGTTATTTTTTTGGAAAGACTGTCCAGCATTTTTTTGTTGATGCCGTAGGTAAGGCTGTATTCACGCAGCGAAGAGAACAGTACCTGATTCTGCCTTTCCAGTTGTATGCGCAATACGTTGGCCACATCGCACCATTCCAGCGCTTTTCTCACATCATATTCCACGCGTACATTGAATGCTTCCTTCATATAGGTTGGGATCAGTGTGGGCGGACCTGCCACCGTTACTTCGGCACCCATTTTCTGTAAGAGGTAAATATTGGAGAGCGCTACGCGCGAGTGCATGATGTCTCCTATAATGGCGATCTTCCTGCCTTCCAGTCCGCCGGTGGCCTCTTTGATGGAAAACGCATCCAGTAAAGCCTGTGTGGGGTGTTCGTTGATGCCGTCGCCGGCGTTCACGATGGCCGCGGGAATATGTTTGGCGAGGAAGTGCGGTGCTCCGCTGGCGCTGTGGCGCATCACCACCATATCCACTTTCATGGAGAGGATGTTGTTCACCGTATCGCGCAGTGTTTCTCCTTTGGAAACGGAGGAGCCGCTGGCGGTAAAGTTAATGGTATCGGCGCTGAGTCGTTTTTCAGCAAGTTCGAAAGATATCCTGGTTCGGGTGGAGTTCTCGTAGAATAAATTAACTATCGTTACGTCCCGGAGGGCCGGCACTTTCTTAATGGGTCGTTGTAATACTTCTTTAAATTCTTCTGCCGTTGTGAGGATCTTTTCAATATCGCTGCGGGTAAGATCCTTTATCCCTAATAGGTGTTTAGTTGATAGCTGCATGGTAAGCCGCAAAATTACAGGTTAAAGGGAAATAAGCCAAGAAATCTGCTATTCGTCGAGTAGTACTACTTCTTCGCTGCCGTCCCGTTCGTTCCACAGCACTTTTACTTTCTGGGTAATGATGCTGTCGATAGAGCGGCCGGTAAAATCGGGCTGAATGGGCAACTGCCTGCTGAAACGGCGGTCTATCAGCACACAAAGCGCGATGCGGGCCGGTCGGCCATAATCGAGCAGGGCATCCATGGCGGACCGGATGGTTCTTCCCGTGTACAGTACATCATCCACCAGGATCACTGTTTTGTCTTCGATGGAAAAAGGAATCTCCGTTTTATTGGGGATATGCAGTTCTTTCCTGAAATCATCGCGGTAGAAAGTGATGTCCAGTTTACCATAAGCTACTTTTTCCACCCCTTTCATCGCTTTCAGTTGCTGCACGATCCTGTCGGAGAAGAATACACCTCTGGGCTGCATGCCGATGATGACGGTATCCGTGAGGGCGGGGTGGTTCTCCAATATCTGGTGGCTGAGCCTCTGAATGGTTAAACCGAGCTGTTGTGAATTGATGATCTGCTTCATAAACGCGGTAAAGTTAAAAATTTTAAGGTTCGGAAAAGCAAGTGCCTTCCGAACCTTAAAACCAATGTAATTCCTGTTTGAATTAGTCTTCGGCCAGGAATGGGTATTTGTAATCCGTTGGCGGATTGAACGTTTCCTTGATGGTTCTGGCACTGAGCCAGCGGTACAGGTTCAGCATGCTGCCGGCCTTATCGTTGGTGCCGGATGCGCGTGCGCCGCCGAAAGGCTGCTGTCCTACTACCGCTCCGGTGGGTTTATCGTTGATGTAGAAGTTCCCAGCCGCGTTGCGAAGCCTTGAGGTCGCAAGGGCCACCGCTGCCCTGTCGGTCGCGATGATGGAACCGGTCAGCGCGTAAGGTGAAGTAGCGTCCACCAGGTCGAGTGCACGTTCAAACTGATCGGCATCGTACACATAAATGGTGAGCACGGGCCCGAAGAGTTCTTCGCACATGGTCACGTACCTAGGATCGGTGGTTTCGATAACGGTAGGTTCAATGAAATAACCGACGGACTTATCACAGTTACCACCTACGAGTATCTTCGCTTTCCGGTCTTTCTTCGCGTTGTCGATGTATTTCTTCAGTTTATCGAAACTTTTCTGGTCAATCACCGCGTTGATGAAGTTGGAGAAGTCTTCTGTGGAGCCCATTTTCATGGAGTTCACCTGGTCGATGAGTTTCTTCTTCACCTGCTCCGCGATATTGGAAGGAATATAAGCGCGGGAAGCCGCGGAACATTTTTGTCCCTGGAATTCAAACGCGCCACGGGCCAGTGCCGTAGCCACTACCGCGGGATCAGCGGAGGAATGCGCGATGACGAAATCCTTTCCGCCGGTTTCCCCTACAATGCGGGGATAGGTTTTGTACTTGGAAATATTTTCTCCGATAGTGGCCCACATCTGGTTGAAAACGCCTGTGGAGCCGGTGAAATGCAAACCAGCGAAATCGGGGTGTGTAAAGCAAACTTTTCCAAGTGTGGGTCCATCCACATAAATCAGGTTGATTACGCCATCGGGCAAACCTGCTTCCTGGAGGATGCGCATGAACATCTGGGCGGAATACACCTGTGTGTTGGCGGGTTTCCATACCACGGTATTGCCGCAAAGCGCTGCGGACGTGGGGAGATTACCACCAATCGCCGTGAAGTTGAAAGGGGTAATCGCCAGTACGAATCCTTCCAGCGGACGGTATTCGAGCCTGTTGTGCATACCCGGCGCGCTGATGGGTTGCTGCGCGTATATTTCGCGGAGGAAATGCACGTTGAAGCGGAGGAAGTCGATCAGTTCACACGCAGCGTCTATCTCGGCCTGGTAGGCGTTTTTGCTTTGCCCCAGCATGGTGGTACCGTTCATGTGGAAACGGTATTTGGTAGCAATGAGGTCGGCCGCTTTCAGGAAGATGCCGGCGCGTTCTTCCAAAGGCATATCGGCCCAGGCTTGTTTGGCCTTCAATGCAGCGTCTATCGCCTGTTTGATGTGTTTTTCCTCGCCCAGGTGGAAATGCCCGAGGAGGTGTGCTTTTTCGTGCGGGGGGTGAATAGCTACTTTATTACCTGTTCTCACCGATTTCCCGCCGATGTACATGGGGATATCGATGGGCTTCTTCTTCAGTTCCGCGAGTGTTTTCTGTAGAGCGGCCCTTTCGGGTGTTCCTGGGGCGTAAGACAGTACCGGTTCGTTTACCGGCATGGGATAGTTGAAATTTCCAAAGTGCATGGTCAATTGGATTATGGTGTTTTTAGGTAGTTTCTGTTTCTTTTGCGCTCATGAGCCAGGCTTTGATGAAGCCGTCCAGTTCGCCGTCCATCACGGGGCCCACGTTGCCTACTTCGTAATCGGTTCTGTGGTCCTTGATCATTTTATAGGGATGGAACACGTAAGAACGTATTTGTGACCCCCATTCAATTTTCTGTTTGGTGCTGTTGGTAGCATTCTTCATTTCTTCCCGTTTGCGGAGTTCTTCCTCATACAAACGGCTCTTCAACATCTTGAGGGCTTTCTCACGGTTGGCGCCCTGGGTACGATCCTGCTGGCATTCCACAATAATTCCCGAGGGAATATGTTTCAAACGCACCGCCGTTTCCACTTTGTTTACGTTTTGTCCACCCTTACCACCACTGCGGTAGAATTCCCACTCAAGGTCGGCCGGACTCACTTCAATTTCAATGGAATCATCCACTAACGGGTAGGCGAATACGCTTGCGAAAGACGTGTGCCTGCGGGCGTTGGAATCGAAGGGTGAAATACGCACCAGGCGGTGCACGCCACTCTCTCCTTTCAGGAATCCGTAAGAGAACGGTCCGTCGAACTGCAATGTCGCCGATTTGATACCGGCGCCGTCGCCCCATTGCACATCCAGTTCACTCACGGTCCAGCCCTGCTTTTCGCCGTACATACGGTACATGCGCATCAGCATCTCGGCCCAGTCCTGGCTCTCTGTTCCACCTGCGCCGCTGTTGATTTCCAGCACGGCGGGCATTTCATCTTCAGGCTGGTTCAGCGTGCTCTTGAATTCCGCTTCCTCAATACTTTTAAGGGCTTTCTCATACGCCTGCTTCACATCTTCTTCGGTCCCCTCGCCATCTTTCCAGAATTCAAACAAGACGGCGAAATCTTCCACATCCGTGTGCACCTGTTCATAAAGCTGCACCCAGAATTCATCCAGTTTGATCTGTTTTACAATGGCGGTGGCGCGCTTGTTGTCATCCCAGAAACCGGGAGATAAGGTCAGTTGCTTATCCTGCGCTATTTTTTCCTGACGGTTAGCGACGTCAAAGAAACCTCCTCAGAACCAGGAGGCGGTCCCTCATATCTTTTAAATGCTCTTGTGTCATAGTTTGCGAAGGTAAGGCGATTTTATATTTGAAACGCCTATTTTGAACGAAAGCGGCTATTGGATAGAAGATTCACGTTTCTTTGTATATGAATGCATTACGCAATCGTTTCACCAATTAAAATTTTCAAAGGATGACAATAGACCTCCGCTCCGATACCTTTACCCAACCCACCCCGGGAATGCTGAAGGCCATGATGAACGCCCCCACCGGCGATGATGTTTTCGGCGAGGATCCTACAGTGAACGAACTGGAACGCTGCATGGCCACCCTGTTTGGTATGGAAGCGGCTTTGTATTGCCCCACCGGAACGATGAGCAACCAGGTCGCCATAAAAGTGCATACCCAGCCCGGCGACGAAGTGATCTGCGAACAAAACGCCCACATTTATATTTACGAAGGTGGCGGCATTGCCCTCAATTCCGGCGCGCAGGTGCGGGCCCTCCCGGGAAAAAACGGCCTTATTTCAGCCGATGCCGTGGAAGCCGCCATCAACCCCGACGATGTACACAAGGCACGCACTTCCCTGGTGGCACTGGAGAACACCTCCAACAGGGGCGGCGGTTCCTGTTATGAATGGGACACTATTGAGGCTATCTCAAAGGTTTGCCGGCTGCATGGCCTTAGCTTTCACCTCGATGGCGCACGGCTTTTTAACGCATTGGTAAAAACCGGGCAAACACCGGAACTATACGGAAAGGTTTTCAAAAGCATTTCCGTTTGCCTGAACAAAGGGCTCGGTTGCCCCATCGGAAGTGTATTACTCGGCGATGCCGCCTTCATTAAAAAGGCAAGGCGTATCCGGAAAGTATTCGGTGGAGGGATGCGCCAGGCCGGTTATATGGCTGCGGCAGGCCTGTATGCGCTGGAACATCATATTGAAAGATTGGCGGAAGATCATGTTCACGCACGCAGACTGGCAGAGGCATGGAAATCGAAGTCGTTTGTGAAAGAATTTGAGATGCCGGAAACTAATATATTGATTTTCAGTTTAGAAGATAATTTATCGCCAAGTAAAATTGTAGAGATACTTTATGAAAAAGGTATCCGCTGCATGGCTATTTCCCCTACGCAAATCAGGATGGTAACACACCTGGATGTTTCTGCTGAGATGGTGGATTATTGCTGTGGGGTGATTGAGGGGCTTTCGGTATAAGCATACTTCTTGTAAAAAGAGTTATTTTCACGCAAAGGCGCAACGAAGCAAGGACGCAAGGCGTTGTTTGTGTTTTAAGTGCTTAATTTGGAATTCTCTTGTGGCAATTTATTTCTCTCAAAGGCGTAAAATTAGAGCACTACTGAATTCCCTGTAGGTTTGTGGGGAGAAGGAGTTTTTTGATAGAGAGATTATACTAATGGCTGCAAATTGGGGTTGAATAAGTTACCTATTGTATTGAGATCATTATACCACCACTCCTATACAATAGCAACGTTGCCTGCGAGGAACGAAGCAGGAAGCTGTGCGCCTTTGTAAGCAATTAAATACCATTCGCGCCTCTGCAAAAAATCCTCCCAAACAGCCTATCAACAGCTCCTTGCGTCCCTTGCCCCTTTGCGGCGCGAACTGCACAGCAGTAAGCGCTTGCGCGAAAAAAGGAAAGCGGTCCGAAAACCGCCAACCGCATCTAGGCATCTGTATGTTTAATGGTAATGATCTCTATTGAAGGCCACGAAAATACCATGCTCCTTTCAACCAAACAATGCCCATTTGTGGGTATATATCACCTGGTCACGGCAACGAACATGTTTTTACCGGAAGGATTTATTCCCCTCAGTTCGTACATTTGAGCAAACAAAACATTACATGCTACCATCTACCAACCCCACCCAAACGAAGGCATGGGCCGCTTTGGGCGCACATTTCCAGGCGATAAAGCATATTCATCTCCGTGACCTTTTTAAGGAAGATGAGGCTAGGTTCGAAAAATACCACCTCACCGATGGGGACATCCTGTTCGATTATTCCAAGAACCGCATCAACAACGAAACGCTTACGCTCCTGCTGCAACTGGCCAGCGAGGCCGGCGTTAAAGACGCGATCACGGCCATGTTTGGTGGCGATAGCATTAATGTAACGGAAGGTAGGGCCGTTTTGCATACCGCCCTGCGCAATTTTTCAGGCAACCCGGTATTAGTGGAAGGGGAAGATGTGATGCCCGCCGTACAAAAGGTACTGGCGCAAATGAAAGCTTTCTGCGCTAAAATTCATTCTGGCGAATGGAAGGGCTTTTCAGGAAAGAAGATCAGATACATTGTGAACATAGGCATCGGCGGAAGTGATCTTGGTCCGCTGATGGTAACCGAAGCGTTGCGTCCCTATAAAGTAGATGGTATCGAAAGTTACTTCGTCTCCAATGTAGATGGCACGCATATCGCGGAAACATTAAAAAAAGTAACGCCCGAAGAAACCCTGTTCCTCGTGGCCTCCAAAACTTTTACCACCCAGGAAACCATGACCAACGCCAATACGGCAAGGGAATGGCTGCTCGCCGCCGCCAAAGATGAATCGGCTATCGCGAAGCATTTCGCGGCGCTGAGCACAAACGGAAAAGCCGTGGCCGCCTTTGGGATCGATACTGCGAATATGTTCGAATTCTGGGACTGGGTAGGTGGACGGTACTCCCTCTGGAGCGCTATCGGTCTTTCTATCGCCCTCACCATCGGCTATGAACATTTCGAAGAATTGCTGAAAGGCGCGGAGGCAAGCGATAAACACTTCAGGGAAACGCCATTCGAAAAGAACATTCCCGTGATTATGGCGCTGGTGGGTTTGTGGTACACGAACTTCTTCGGCAGCCAGACAGAAGCCATTCTTCCCTACGACCAGTATATGCACCGCTTCTCCGCTTATTTCCAGCAGGGGAACATGGAGAGCAACGGGAAATATGTGGACAGGAACGGTAACGCTGTAACTTATGCAACCGGCCCGGTGATCTGGGGAGAACCCGGCACCAACGGGCAACATGCTTTTTACCAGCTGATCCACCAGGGAACGCTACTGATACCATGTGACTTCATCGCTCCGGCCATCAGTCATAATCCTATCAGCGACCATCACCCGAAATTGCTGTCGAATTTCTTCGCGCAAACCGAAGCGCTGATGAACGGGAAAACGCCGGAAGAAGCAAGGGCCGAACTCGTGAAAGCCGGACTGCCGGAAGAAGCCATCGCCAAACTGCTGCCCTTTAAAGTGTTCGAAGGCAACCGGCCCACGAATTCCTTCCTGGTCAAAAAAATCACGCCGTTCACGCTGGGACAACTGATCGCCTATTATGAACATAAGATATTCGTGCAAGGCGTGATCTGGAACATCTACAGCTTCGACCAGTGGGGCGTGGAACTCGGCAAACAGCTTGCGAACAAGATACTCCCCCAATTGCTGGACGATGCAGCGGTTTCGGGACACGACGCATCAACGAACGGACTCATCAACGCGTTCAAACAAATGAAAAAATAAGGTGACGGGTTTTAGGTTTCAAGTTTTAGATGAGGAAAACCTAACCTAAAACTTGGAACCTGGAATCTAAAACCGGTTTCGTGTTCAAACAATTCTTTCAGCTCTACCTCGATTCCTACCGGGGGCTCTCCCGCCCTTCCTGGATGCTGGCGCTTATCATGCTCATCAACCGGAGCGGCGCCATGGTAATTCCGTTCCTCGGTATCTACATGACGCAACACCTGCATTTCAGTTTGAAAGAAACAGGAACGGTGCTCAGTTGTTTCGGATTAGGTGCGGTACTGGGTTCATTACTGGGCGGATGGCTTACCGACAGGATCGGGAACTTCATTGTGCAGGTAAGTAGTCTGTTCCTTTCCGTACCCGTATTCTGCCTGCTGCCACAGCTACAAACCCCGGGCACCCTCGCTGTTGGTGTGTTTGTATTGAGTGTGGTTACGGAGACATTTCGTCCGGCCAACTCCGTATCGCTGGTTTCTTACGCCAAACCGGAGAACATTACCCGGGCCTTCTCGCTGAACAGGATGGCCATCAATCTCGGCTTTTCGATTGGACCCGCCGTTGGCGGATTCCTGGCTTCTATTTCTTATAATTGGTTGTTTTATGGGAATGCCGTCACAGCGGGTGCGGCCGGCATCGTATTCTTTTTCTACTTCCGTGCCCTGAAGTCAAGAGAAAGGGCCGTAAAAAAGGAAGAAGTTTCCGCGCTACCTGAAAAATCACCCTGGAAAGACACGCCGTTCCTGCTTTTCAGCCTGCTTTGCAGCGTGTATGCGATTATCTTTTTCCAGATACTCAATACCATGCCCGTTTTCTACAGGGAATCTCATGGACTTACGGAGCAGGAAATCGGGCTACTCCTGGCTTTCAACGGGATGGTGGTGTTTCTGCTGGAAATGATCCTGGTGCATGTGGCCGAAAAAAGCATGAGCACCATGCGCGTAATCGTTTATGGCACACTGTTGTGCGCCTTCTCCTTTTTTATGTTGCTGGTGCCGGGCTTATGGGCACTCTATTTCGGCATGTTCCTGTTGAGCGTATCGGAAATTCTGGCTATGCCGTTCATGAGTACGGTTACCATGCAACGCGCCACGCCGCGAAAACAGGGTGCATACATGGGATTGAACGCGATGGCTTTTTCTATCGCGCACATCGCTTCTCCCCTCCTGTCTACGGGAATGGCGGCTGAGGCGGGCTACGAAGCGCTATGGATCACAACGGGAGTCGCGTCCATAGCGCTTGCGGCCGGTTTCTGGCTGGTGATGCGGAAGTGGTAATTAACGGCGTTCGTTGTACACCCCGAATTCATTGATGGAAGGCGATCTGCCAAAACCATCGATCAGGATACGGACTTTTTCGCCCCATACCTGGTTGAAACGGTGCACTTTGATGCGTCCTTCAACAGGTGTTACCGGGATGCTTTTCCAGGCGCCGTCCACGAAATATTCAATACGGTAGCTTTTGATGTTGGGCCTGTTCTCCATCACCATAATGGTGTTAAAAGGCTGCGCGCCATCCAGCTCTACCTCGTACCAGGGTTTCTTAACGGAGGGATTGGAATTCCATGCGGTACCGAAATCATCATCGTTGGCGAAATCCATGATGGCGTAGTCGTTGCTCCAACTGGAGTTGGCCGGACGGTGCTTCGCGAGGTTGGTGGAAATCACGGGCGCATCATATTCCGGAAGAACAGGAAAGGAAGCCGGTTTCTTGTACAGCTTTCCGATTTCTTTCAGAGCAGCAAGGGCATTCTCATCGAAGAGGCCATCCCTGTTGGGGGCCACGTTCAGAATAAAATTGCAGTAGGCCTGGTTGAAAGGAATGGCGTTCTTGTTCACCATATCATCCGCAGACTTTACAGGCGTGGTGGGGAAAGACTCCTTCCAGAACCAGTTGCGTTGCAGGGGCAAACAGGAAAGCGCGGGCAATTTGTTGTTCTCTTTTGAAATGTGTTGTCCCGCCCCTTGTTCGTAAGATTTGATGTCTGTATAGAATAATAATTCGGATGGATATTTCGCGGCGTTCAGGTCCATCACCAGGCAATTGGGCTGCAGCGATTTGATGAGGTGATAGATTTCTTCAAAAGGGATATCATCGTAGGAGATCCTTGACCAGGGCGCATCCCAGCCGTCGATCACGAGGGCGGTGATCTCTCCGTAATTGGTGAGCAGTTCCGTGATCTGGTCCTTTACCATCTTGATGTGTTCTTTTGTGATCTGGTTAGGACGCAGTTTATGGTGCGTATCCAGGATAGAATAATACAACATCACTTTCAGGCCGTGTTTACGGAATGCCTGCACGTATTCTTTCACCACATCGCGTTTAAGCGGGCTGCTCATTACACTGTAGGAAGTGGTTTTGGTATCCCATATCGGGAAACCGCTGTGGTGTTTGGTGGTAAGGCAGCCATAACTCATATTGGCTGATTTCGCGGCGATGGCCCATTGTTCCGCATCCAGTTTTTTAGGGTTGAAGATGGCGGGGGATGCATCGGGATCAGCCCAGTCATCGTCCATGTAAGTGGGGATGCCATAATGGATGAACATGCCGAAGCCGAGATTCACGAAATCCTGCTGCAGCTTCCGGAGTGGCGTTTGTGCCGAAAGTGTGGGCTGGCAAATGATTCCCGCGGAAAGCATCAGGACAAAAAAGCGAAGGGTGTTTTTGATACGCATAACTATTGGTTCATTCTTTAGGAGAATACGCCAAAATTAACCGTAATGGCAGGCGCAGTAAATGGGGAATTGTTTTATTTTGATGGACAATTCAATGTTCTTTCTATCTTTAATCCATGGCAAGATCCATTAAGAGAAGGGATGGCTTTGAAGGAGAGCAAATGCTGGTAATACCAGACGCGTTGCTGAAAAACACCACGGAAAAGAATACGGTACTCGCGCAGTTGTACATCACGCACCTGGGGTATTTCCCCAAAGCTGATGGACATTACAGGGAAAGAAGGAAGGGCTGCCCCGATAATATATTCTTCTATTGTATCCAGGGGAAAGGACATTATATTGTTGGCGACCAGCAGTTTGAAGCGGGCCCAAACGAGTATTTTATTATCCCCGCGACAACGGATTATATCCGTTACTGGGCCGATGAACACGATCCGTGGAGCATTTACTGGGTGCATTTCAGCGGTAATGATATGGACGCGTTCAACCGCTCCATGAACATTACGGCAGGCGACGGGCCGTTACCCATTCCTTTCAACGCCAAAGGCATCCAGTTGTGGAACGAAATGTACCAGGGATTGGAAATGGGGTACAGTACGGAAAATATCTGCAATGCGAATTTCTGTTTGTACCATTTCCTGGCCAGCTTTCTCTTTCACGATAAGCACCTTACGGCGCAACCCACTACCAAAAAAGACATCGTGAACGATACCGTGCTTTACATGCGGGAACAGTTGCACCAGATGCTCACCGTTGAGCAACTGGCGGCCCTCCACCGGTTGTCCGTGCCCCATTTCTCAAGTGTATTCCGGAAAGGTACCGGCATGGCGCCCATCGAATACTTCATCCACATGAAAATGCAGCGTGCCTGCCAGTTGCTGTTCGGCACCACCCGCAAGATCAAAGAAGTGGCCAAGGACCTGGGTTATGATGATCCCTATTACTTCTCACGCATCTTCAAAAAATACATCGGCATCGCGCCCGAAGTTTTCCGGATGAACGGTGGCGCCTGATTTACCGGATCATTTTAAACGAATGCCTTTCGTTGCCCGATTCCAGGATCACCACATAAGAGCCGTGTCCCCATTGCTTCAGCGGTAACCACAATTGCTGTGTGGCAAGTTGCGGGAAACGCCACTGCTCCACCACCCTTCCGGCCAGGTCAACCACCCTCACATGCACCGGTTGCGATAAGTTCCTGCCGATATTTAGTCCGAGCCTGTTTTTCACCGGGTTTTCAATCAGCGAGAAGTTCGTGTTTAACGGTTCATTTCTAAGTAGAATCGTTTCGCTGTATTGCTCCGCTCCGCCTGCATCCTGCTGACGCAACCTGTAATAGTTCAGGGCGCGGGCCGGTTGCGGATCTTTGAATTCATACAACAATACATTGCTGCTGAGCATACTTCCGGGCACGAACCCAATGGTGGCAAATGATTGGTTGTTGTAGGACCTTTCAATATAGAATCCTTTGTTGTGTTGTTCCGAAGCCGTTTTCCAGATGAGCCAGCTGTAACCATATTTGATCGCCCCCGTAAAGGAAGTAATGGTAACGGGAAGTGCTGCGCCGGGGATGCCTGCGCCAATGCCCGAGAAGCCGGTACTGAACGAATAGCTGAGCGCATGGTGCGTACCTAATGTGGTCCTCGTGGGCACCACCACTTCTACATCTCCGGGTCCTCCGGGATTTGAAGGCGTGATGGCTGAAACAGCACCACTAGTTTTAATTAAGGAAATATTGCTCCACAATTGCCCGGTAGCCAGTTCCCAACCTTGTTTTTCAGCTTCCGTGAAGTAAACGGTGATCTCCACATTGCCCGCCGGGTCATTACTTGCAGGAAGGATGCGAATGGTTTTATCTGCCAGGTAATCTGAAGTATTGTTGTTCCAGAATGCCGCACTTCCGGTACCGGCGCGGTCAACGATAATCTGCGTACAACCATAATCGTGGGTACCGAGGTTCTTCAGCTTCGCGAGCAATTGTCCGGAAGAAGTGTAATAATAGGCTTCGCCCATCGGGCCAAGGTATTCGGTGGCGGAAAGCGACAAGGTCCCCGCCAATGGCGTTTGTCCTAATGTTTGGGTGAATTCGATAGAGGGGCGGTAAGTACTCAATGATGCCGCGTTCAAACTACAGGCCTGTCCAGTGCCTGCAGTAACAAACGCTGTGGGGAAATCGCCCGGAACAGCGGGGTATTGCTCCACGTAAATCGCATCATCCCCAATAGCGGCAGTATTGGTATAACATATTTCTACAAGAATATTATCCACGCCATTCCAGGTAAAAGGACTGGAAAAAGCGAAATTATTCATGCCTGCGGAAGTGGTATAGTCTGCGGAGAACACTGTTTGCAGGGAATTGGGAAGAAATCCGTAGTTCATGGCGCTGCTATGGGTATGTCCGAGCCTGATGGTAAAATCTTCGAACGCGCCGGTGGAAGCCTTGGTGAACACGAACATACCGAGGTTGTTCAGCGGGCCGGCGGTAAGTCCGTCGGCGCGGAGTTCAGCGGCGTAAACAATGTATTGGAAACGCCCGCGTGTAGCCGAACCAATAAATGGTCCCAGGATAGAACCCTGTGCCGTTGGTGAACCAGTACTGTACACCAGTGACGTGCCGGCCGTGGGCAGCACGTCGTTTTCGTTGATGGTAAATGTAAACTGGTTATTGCTGCCGGCAGTAGCATTGGTGGTGCCCGAAACAGTCAGATCAAGTACAATGGATTCCGGGGTTTCCACTGCTCTATCATCATATATCCTGATGTAAAAGGTTTTCGACTCCGTGGCCGCATCGGCAAAAACCAGTGTATTGGAAGGAGACGAAAAATCTCCGGTGGTGGAAATATCGAAGTCAAGGTATCGGGTAGCCGTTGAAGCAACGTTTACGGAGATTGTTGCGGTAGCCGCTCCCACGGGAGCAGTATTGATGGTAAGGGGAACACTATAATCTTTATAGTTCCTGCACCCGTTGATGCTGGCCGGTGATTCCTGGTGTTGGAGTGTCGTTTGGGAGAAGTTGATGGCAGCGCCACCACCAATGTTGGGAACAGCCGTGGTAAATAATCCCCGCCCGTGTGTGGCGGCGGCCAGCGTGCGCGTGGCCGGACTGTATTTCAGCATATCCACCCTTACATTGGCCAGACCGGTATTGGTGGGGTTCCATTCGGTGGATGCGCCGTTGAGGTTATCGGTACTCCATATACCAAGCTCCGTGGCCAGTAGCGCCCAGTCGCTGTTGCGGGGGTCGAACATGGCGTAACGCACGGGCATATCGGGCAGGTCGCCTTCCACAGCGGTCCAGGTGGGAGAACCACTCAATGCGTCGTTTGTTTCAAACACACTGGATACGCCATAAGAACTATGGGTTACCAGCATATGGTTTTCATTGGCCGGATCAATGGCGATACTGGAGACAGGGCTAGCGTTTGCAGTCTTAATGGTCGTTCCTGCATGTGCACTTCCTGCATTGGCGCCATCCACATATAAAACAGTGCCATTTGGCAGCCCGAAATAAACTCTGTTGGCGGTTTGGAGAGAAACTCCGATATAGGTTGGTCTTGCGGTACCAAAACCAGTAACGGTAACCCAGGTGGTATCGGGAACGGGGTTGCCTGTGGCTACATTGTCCCAGCGCAGATAAGTGCCATTGGAATTGGCGGAATAAAGGATGTTGGCGGTATTATCGTAATCGGCGGCATTGATAAAGTTTCCGCTGTTGTTCAGTGCTCTGCCGGAGAAACTCACCCCGCCATTCGTGGAGATATAGTAATTGTTGTACACATAAGAGGTGATCTGGATATTGGGATCATCTTGATCTATAAAGCACAGGGCGCCGTCTCCGCCCGATACTTCTCTTGTCCTGTTGGTCCCGGTGGAAGTATATTGTTGTGAACCATTGTCCTGGGATCCTGCGAGAAAATAGTTGGCATCTGTGGGATGCACCGCGGCGCTGTAATACTGTGTGATGTTGTAGCCGTAGTTCCGGGAGCTGAAACTTGCACCGCCGTCGGTGGTCATGAATACACCGCCATCGCAGCCTACCAGTACCTGCTGACTGTTTCCGGGACGGGCCACGAAAGCGTGTATATCTGCATGAACATAGGCCCCGGAACTACATCCGTTGGCCCATTGTGTGATTTGAGACCAGTTCGTTCCTCCGTCAGTTGTTTTGAATACATCAACGGTGCCGAGGTAAAAACTATTTTTATCAGCGGGGTCTACCATTCCGATCAGGTCGTACCAGGCCTGGCCGCGGGCGATGTCAGCCCTGTTCGTTCCCGCATCGCACCAAACCGGCATGTTAAGTGTGTTCCAGGTGGGCGTAGCATTGGTAGCATTAGTGGTGCGCATTGTTTTCCGGTAAATGCCCCCGCTGTTGGAAGCAACGGCTGCATACACGTATTCGGGGTCAGAAGGCGCACAGGCCAGGTCTATACGGGCTTCATTAACGGCAGCGGTATAAATTCTTTCCCAGGTATCGCCATTGTCAACGGATCTGAATATACCATCTCTTGAACTGTTGATACCAAGTGACGCATAAACGTACCCGTTAGCAGCTACTTCGATATCTGCCGCATCGTTGATGGTAGCGCTGGCAATCCCGTTCCCCAATACTTTTGTAAAGGAGGTTCCGTTATTGGTTGATTGATATACGCCTGATCTTGTAGCGGCGAGCAAGGTGCCGTTCGCCAACACTACCAGTTTTTGTGTCCAGTAAAAATTAGAATTATTGGTAGCAGAAAGCTGGCTCCAGGAAATGCCGCCATCCGTAGATTTCCATATTCCCAATCCGCGAACGGCGTCAAAGTTGGTCCAGCCCTCGCCGGTGCCGAAGTATATGATATCCGGATCGGAAGGGTCCTGTGCTATGCTGCTGATGGCCATATTCTCGAACAGGTCGTTTACCTGCTGCCATACGGGTGTGGTGGCGGTAATATCGTTGGTGTACCATAGTCCCCCGGCCACACCTCCGGCCCATACTTTTTTATACCCATTGGGCTGATCATTGAGGTCGAACAGCAATGCTCTTGTGCGGCCGCCGATATTGTCCGGACCTCTCTCTTCCCAGGCCAGTCCGGCAACGGAACGCTCCAATCCCATCCGAAGCAGTTTTTCATCCCGGAACCTTGCCGCCTCCAGTAATTTCTGGCGCGGCACCTCCCCTGTTCTGGGGTTACGGGTCATCAGGTATTCCTGTTCAAAAACTTTTCCCATGCCATCGTATTTGGCGAAAGGCCGGTATTTGCGTTTAACAGGATCAGTGATATGGGGAATGAGCGCGATGGCGATAACAATCAGCGAAAAGAAGGAAAGGGCGGGTAGTGCTTTACGCATACGAGTTTCGGTTTTAAAAGGATGGGCCTTTAAAAATAGAAAAAGCCCTCCGGATTTGGAGGGCTTTTTCTAAGAAACTTTATATTTTTTTACCATTTATCTACGTCTTCAGTGGAGGAAGGAACAGGCACTTCCTCTTCTTCTACAGCCTCAGTAACCGGAACCGCTGCTACTACCGGAGCGGCGGCTTCTACTGTAGCGTGCACAGGCGCTGCGGCTTCGTAACCATCTTCTCCATCTTCGTTATCGTGGTTGTAAGCGTCGAAATCGAAATCGGGCATCAGATCGGTCTTCACATAATCCACGGCTTCAGTAAGCGCTTTCAGGAACTTGTTGAAATCTTCTTTGTAGAGGAAGATTTTGTGCCTGTCATAACCGTTATCGTCAAAACGTTTACGGCTTTCAGTGATAGTCAGGTAATAATCATTGCTACGGGTTGCTCTCACGTCGAAGAAGTAAGTCCTTCTTTTACCAGCCCTGATGCGCTTGCTGTAAACGCTCTCCATTCTTTTGTCGTTGTTTTCGTACGCCACAGTTGTAGGTTTTTTAAAACAGTTTAAAGATAACGATTCATGAATTAGTTCTTACAAATATAAATATGTTTTCGGATTGACAAAATTTAACTAAACCGCAATTTGATTTAAAAAATGCAGCATTTAAGGGGCTTCTGAAGGCATTTCCTCTTGTTGTTTGCGGAACAGAGACGCATAATATCCATCCGCGCGTACCAGTTCGGCATGGGTTCCGGCCTCTGTAATACGTCCTTCTTCCAGCACCACGATCTTATCAAACTCAAGCAGGGTAAAGATCCTGTGGGTGATAATAATGGCGGTTTTATCCGTAAGGTAAGCATTCAGGTTGGACAGTATCTCTTTTTCGGTGCGGGCATCTACCGCACTCAGACAATCATCAAACACCACCAGCGACGGCTCTTTGATCAGCGCCCGGGCGATGGATATACGCTGTTTCTGCCCGCCACTCAGTGTTACGCCCCTTTCCCCTACCATGGTTTCATATTGCTGGGGGAACTCCATAATCTCCTTGTGGATACAGGCTTTCCGCGCGGCCTCCTGCACCATGTCCATATCCGCTTCTCTCCTGCCGAAACGGATATTGTTGGCCACCGTTTCTGAAAAAAGAAACACATCCTGCGGTACATAACTCAGTGACGACCGCAGGTAAGCAAGGTCGATCTGCTGAATGGGTGTTCCATCCAGTTTCAGACTACCCTCATTGGCGTCGAACATCCGCAGGATCAGCTGTGCGAGGGTAGTTTTACCGCTGCCGGTTTTGCCGATCACGGCGATCTTCTCCCCCGGTTTAATTTCCAGGTTGATGTTTTTCAGGGCCTGAATGCCGGTATGCTGATAGGTGAATGAAAGGTTCTCCAATTGCACATGTCCTTTCAATGTGGGTTTCAGGGCATACTCCGGTTGTGTAATGCCTGGCTTCGTATCAAGGAACTCATTCAGCCTTTTCTGCGAAGCGACCGCGCGTTGTACCATACTGGCCACCCAGCCGATGGCACTTACGGGAAACGTGAGCATGGTGATGTAGATCACAAATTCCGCGATTACCCCATAACTCATACCCGGCTGGTCGTTGATCACATAAATGCCGCCCATGAGTATGGTGAAAAGGGTACTCAATCCGATCAGCAGGGCCATGGAAGGGAAATAAATGGCTTCCACTTTCGCCAGGCCAACGGCACCCTTCCGGTACGCTTCGGCGTTATCAGAGAAAAAACGGTACATGGCGGTTTCCTGTACGAATGACTTGATGACCCTGATGCCCGAATAGGATTCCTGCGCGTTCGTGGTCATATCACTTAGTAATGCCTGTATCCGCTCGCTCTTTTTGTTGATGATGTTGTTCACATAATAAATGGTGATGGCCAGCAATGGCAGCGGGGCCAGCACATACAGGGTCAGCTGTACATTGGTGCGCAGCATGAAGAACACGCTGAACCCGATGGTGGCGATGAGGTTGATGAGGTACATCACGGCAGGGCCGGTGAACATGCGTACCCGGCTCACGTCTTCGGCCATCCTGTTCATCAGGTCGCCGGTGCTGTGTGTCTTGAAGAAATGCGCATCCAGTTGCTGGTAATGCCGGTACACCTCGTTCTTCTGATCGTATTCGATGTGTCGGCTCATCACGATGATGCTTTGCCGCATGAAGAACATAAAAAGTCCTTTCAGCAGCGCCGTCACCAGGATGGTGGTACCCGCGATCGCGATGATCTTCGAAAAACTGAATCCCCCGCTTTCCATCCAGCCGATGAGCCAGCGAACGAGCCGGTCGTAGGTACGGGAGGCATCATGCGCCAGAACCTGCCCCCGGAGGGTCTTGTCCACCACATCAATAATATATCCCGTGATCTGGGGGGCCAGGATGCCAAAATAGTTGGAGAGAATGATAAAGAAAATACCGGCAGACAACCTAAGCCGGTATTTCCAGAAATATTTCCTTAACGCTTTCAGTTGCTTCATCGCAACAAAAATAGGAATATTTCAAAGGGAGTTGACCAATTCGTTCAGGATCAGGAATGAATATAACTTTCCAGTTGCGCGATGGTCTCTTTCTGCGCCAGTATGGTTTCCGTTACCACATCATTAATTGATACAATTCCACACAGTTTATCTCCTTCAAAAACAGGCAGATAGCGGATGTTGTTCTCACTCATGATGTGCATGCAGGTGTCAATGGAATTTTCGGGGGTGATCCGTGGCAGGCCCGTAGACATGATTTCTTCCACAGTGGTATCCTGCGAAGATTTACCGCGGATGATCACTTTGCGGGCGTAATCCCTTTCGGTTACGATACCCAGGTATTCATTGTCTTCTACAACTACCAGTGAACCGATGTTTTTTTCGTTCATCAACTGGAGGGCGTGGATCACTTTTTCCTGGGGGTGAACCGTGAGTACATGGGCGCCTTTTCTCGCCAGGATGTGGGCTACTTTCTTCATGATGGTGCAATTTGGATGGATTATAAGTTACAACCATTTTAAGAAAAAGCCAAATTTCGGAGCGGGGCTATTTTTTTTCGATCACCACCGTTTGTTTGAGTTTCATGGGCACTTTAATGTCCTGGCGGATAGCGGGTTCCCAATTGGGAAGGGTCTCAAAACGGTCGAGTATGCCATCGTTCAGTTCAGGATTTCCACCCCGTACGATCACCGGGTTGATAAGTTTACCCTCCTCGGTTACGATGAATTCTACCAATACATACGCGGTGTGCTGTTTTTCATCCAGCAGTTTGCCCAGATCGCCGCTCATTTTGGTGAGAAAGTTCTGGAAGGCGGGATTTCCACCGGGGAAAACCGGCAGTTTATTTACGGAAGCGGGAATTTTCGTTTCATCAAAAGCAATGTGCTTCCTGGTTTTTGGGATGTATTTTTTAGGCTGTGGCTTCTCAGGCACTTTAATGTCATCCGGCTTCACGCTGGTAATGTATTCGCCATTATCGCCCACTGCAATCACCGGCAGCTTCTTGTGTTTTTCAAAATAGAAATACACTTCCCTGAGTTTCTCAACGAAAGGATTGTATTCGTTGAAGGTCTGGAGGTATTTATTGAGGTAGGTTTTGCTGTTCTCATTGGTGAACCTGATCGGGAAGATGTGTACGGGAATAAAATCCTGTCCCTCACTTTTAGCAAAGGCCGCGAGGATGTACAATTCTTCGATCTGGTTGTCCATGATGGGGATACAGCCGGTAGTAACGCAGGAGCCGTGAATGTAGATATCGCCGCCCGGGTGGTAGGTATCGCTCAGTATCCGGTCAGACGCATTCGGGTAGTTCAGTCCCAGCGAGAGGTGGTAGGAACTTCTCGGGTTGAACTCATTGATGTAATAAAACCCTTCGGGTACCTGGTAATCGCCCTGCATTCTTTTCGGTCCCATACTTCCGGAAAGGGCGCATACTTTATAGGTCTTGAATAATTTAAAGGACTCGTTCATGGCGTAGCGCACCCATACTTCCAACTGACTGTCGTACTTAAAGGAACGAAGGTACATTTGCGCCGCCGGCCATTTGAGTCCCTGAGCGGCGAACTGTTTCATCAGCGTATCCTGTTTCCTTTTCATCACATCCGTGATCTTGGGGAAGGACTTCTGGTAGTCGATGAAGGTGGCGCTCTGCGCTGACTGCGCATTTCCCTGATTAAGAGAGAAGAATAATATCGTGAAAAATGTAATTCTTTTTATTGCACTGCTCATATCTTGAAAAACGCTGTGGGTCTTTGAATAGTATGTTTTCTGCTGGTGCAAAGATAGGGTTTTAACATTTCAGGATGGAGAGGTAACCCTTCACATTCCGATAACAAAAAGCCCGCGCTCTTTCGAGGGCGGGCCAGGTTAAAAACGGCAGGGCAAATATTATCAGAGATTGCCTCTCAGGGCCTGTTCTCTTTCAATGGATTCAAACAATGCTTTAAAGTTTCCGGCGCCGAAACTCTGCGCGCCCTTGCGCTGGATGATTTCGAAGAATAAAGTGGGCCTGTCTTCCACGGGCTTGGTGAATATCTGAAGCAGGTAACCTTCTTCGTCGCGGTCCACCAGTATCCCCAGGCTTTGCAGCAGGCGCACTTCTTCGTCAATGTCACCCACCCTGTCGTGCATCATATCGTAATAGGCATTGGGCGGTGCGCTGAGAAATTCCACGCCACGCGCTTTCAGTTCGGTAACGGTTTTTACGATATCCTTTGTGGCCACGGCTATGTGCTGCACGCCCTCGCCTTCATAGTATTCCAGGTATTCTTCGATCTGCGATTTCTTTTTACCTTCCGCGGGTTCGTTGATAGGGAATTTGGAGTAGCCGTTCCCGTTGCTCATCACTTTACTCATGAGGGCGGAATATTCCGTGTTGATCTGTTTGTCGTCGAAGGAAAGGATGTTCACGAAGCCCATCACTTCCTCGTACCATTTCACGGTGGGCAGCATCCTGTTCCAGCCCACGTTGCCCACACAATGGTCCACGTACAAAAGACCTGCATCCGCAGGATTGTAATCGCTTTTCCACGCTTTATAGCCGGGCATAAACGCGCCATGGTAGTTTTTCCTTTCAACAAACATGTGGATCGTTTCGCCATAGGTATAAATGCCCGACATGCGCAGTTCTCCATGTTCATCGGTAAGTGTTACGGGTTCAAGGTAAGGTTTGCCGCCTCTTTTGGTGGTTTCTTCAAAAGCGCTGTAAGCGTCTTCCACCCAGAGGGCCAGTACTTTTACGCCGTCGCCGTGCTTTTTCACGTGTTCGGAAACGGGATGGTCGGAATGAAGCGCGGTGGTAAGCACCAGCCTGATTTTTCCCTGCTGAAGCACATAAGAAGCCCGGTCGCGCACCCCAGTTTCGGGGCCAGCATAAGCCAGCGACTGAAAGCCAAAAGCCGTTTTATAATAATGCGCCGCCTGTTTGGCGTTGCCCACATAAAATTCTATATAATCGGTACCGTTGATGGGCAGGAAATCCTGCGCTTTCGCGATCTTTTCCGCAAACGTTAAAGTTGACATACGATGATGTTTTAGAATAATTTTGAATGTTAGCTGCTTAATCTGGGAGGAGGGCTGTTGAAGTGAAGGATTGACGGGAGCATTTCCATCATCCTGAATGCTGAAATTCATTCAACATTCAAAATTCAACATCCAAAATTAATCACGAGTCCATCGCCAACGAAACCATCAGCAGGCAGAAGTGCACCCGCTCATCGGAAAATGTCTTATGTGGATAATCCGGTTTCATCTGCCCAAAGGTATAGATTTTAAGATTTGAAACCTGAATTTTGGACGTACTCCCCGAACTTCCTGCCTAAAACCAATATCTTCGCGGTTCAAGTTAAGAACATGATCAAAGCGGGAATTTTAGGTGGCGGACAATTGGGCAGGATGTTGTTGCAGCAGGCGGCCAATTACCACGTGGAAACTTATGTATTGGAGAACGACGAGACCTGCCCGGCGGCGCATTTGTGCCACCACTTCGTGAAAGGGGATATCCGGGATTACGATACAGTGTACCAGTTCGGCAAAAAAGTGGATGTACTCACCATCGAAATCGAATCGGTGAACCTGGAGGCGCTGGAGCAACTCGAAAAAGAAGGTGTAAAGGTGTACCCGAAACCTGCCGCGCTCCGCATCATCAAGAATAAGATCATTCAAAAAGAATTTTATAAAGAACAGGAGATTCCCACTTCCCCGTTTGTAATCCTTCAAAACAAGGCCGCGCTCCGCGAACAGGCCGCTTTCCTGCCGGCAGTGCAGAAACTGGGCGAAGGTGGCTACGATGGGAAAGGCGTTGAGCTGATGCACACCACAGCCGATTTTGAGAAAGGTTTCGACGCGCCTTCGGTGCTGGAGAAAATGGTGAACCTTGAAAAAGAGATCGCGGTGATGGTGGCGGTTAGTCCTTCGGGCGAAACCGCGCTCTTCCCTCCCGTTGAAATGGTGTTCGATCCCCGCCTCAACTTGCTGGATTTTCAACTGAGTCCCGCGCATTTGCAGGAGAAAACGTTTTGGAAAGCGGAGGCCATCGCGCTGAAGCTGGTGAAGGCCCTGCAATCACCGGGCCTGTTCGCCGTTGAACTGTTCGTGGATAAAAACGGGGAAGTACTGGTGAACGAAACCGCGCCACGGGTGCACAACAGCGGCCACCATACCATCGAAGCGCACATCACCTCACAGTATGATATGCTCTGGCGCATCCTGCTGGCGTTGCCTTTGGGAAATACCGACGCGTTGCTGCCATCCGCACTCGTGAACCTGATCGGGGAAGAAGGCCATTCCGGCCCTGTTTATTATGAAGGACTGGAAGAAGTCCTGAAAATGGATAAGGTGTACGTGCACCTATACGGGAAGAAGCAAACCAAGCCCGGGCGTAAAATGGGCCACGTCACCATCCTCGGGAACGATCGAATCGATCTCGTGCACAAAGCCACCCGCGTGAAACAGGCGCTCAAAGTGAAAACAGCAGAATAAGCATCAAAGCAATAGCATTTTTTATGACTCCAGAAGTTGGTATTATCATGGGCAGCGATAGCGATCTGCCGGTTATGCAGGCCGCGGCCGATATGCTCACCCAATTTGGTATCGGTTACGAAATCACGGTGGTTTCGGCGCACAGAACACCGCTCCGTATGGTAAAATACGCCCAGGGCGCGAGAGACAGAGGTATTAAAGTAATCATCGCCGGAGCCGGTGGCGCTGCGCATTTGCCCGGCATGGTGGCTTCACTCACGCCACTACCTGTTATCGGTGTTCCGGTAAAATCTTCTAACTCTATTGACGGCTGGGATTCCCTGCTTTCCATCCTCCAGATGCCCAATGGTATTCCAGTCGCAACGGTGGCCCTCAACGCTTCAAAGAACGCCGGAATACTGGCAGCTTCCATGATTGGCGCCTTCCAACCGGCCATTGGCGATAAGGTAGCGCGCTACAAGCAGGAGCTGGAAGAAGAAGTGTTGAAAAAAGTGGATAACCTGAAGGAAAAAGGCCTGCCCAACGGGTTCGATCTTTAAGCGAATTGCAGTAACTTACTTTACAACTTCAGGTTATGGGAGAATATTCCTTGGGAGAAGCCATGCAGGAGTTTCTCAACAAAAGTAAACTCAAATACGGCGTTCAATCCGCACGCATAGAAGATGTGTGGGGCAACATCATGGGCAAGACCGTTGCCAAATACACGGATAAAATTCAGATCGTCCAGCATACGCTTTTTGTACATACCACAGTGGCTCCGCTAAAGCAGGAACTGCATTACCAGAAAGAGAAGATCATAGAAAGGGTGAACGAGGCGCTGGGTGAAAAAGTGATCCGGGATGTGGTGATCCGTTAGGCCACCTGTTCCGTTCTCCGGTCGAAAATATCGTGGTCCAGCAACGCTTCGCGGATGATGTCATCCATGGTGATGATACCCACAAAATTCATTTCCTCAAAAACGGGCAGATAATGCACATGAAACTGTTGCATCAGTTGCATACATTTTTCCACAGAATCCTGCATGCTTACGATAGGGAGGTTTGAATTCATGATGTCCCTGGCATAAAGGGTGCGTTCATGCTGGTTGCGCATCACCACCTTGCGGGTATAATCTGCTTCTGTAATGATGCCGAGGTACATTTCCGCGGCTTTCACCACCACAAAATCACTGTTTGCGCAGCCCATGTGGTGGATGGCTTTCAATACCGGCGTATCAGGGGTGATCACATTAAAATCGGGACCTTTTCTGGATAAAAGTTGTGAGGCGGTTTTCATGCTGATGGCATTTGAATAGTGAATGCAATATTGGTTCCACGGGCGGGTTGGAGCGCATCAGTTTTAATGGGAAAGCATTTAAAGTTCCTGAAATAAACCGGGATTTGCAAGTAACCGGGATTAGATTTTAATGAATTTTCACGCGGGGGTCCGTAATCCTGTACAGCAGGTCGGCGAACACGTTCATGAGGGTAAAAAAGAAAGCGGTGAGCAGCACCGAGCCCATCAATACGGGGAAGTCCAGTTTTTCCAGCGCTTCCACGGTGATGCGCCCCACTCCTCTCCAGCCGAAGATATATTCCACGAAAAACGCGCCGGCGAGTAATTCCGCGAACCACCCGGTAATGGCGGTGATCACGGGGTTGAGCGCATTTGGAAGGGCATGGCGGAAAAGTATCCTGCCGCTGGAAAGTCCTTTCGCCCTGGCCGTCCGGATATAATCCTGGGAAAGCACATCGAGCATGGAACTGCGCGTCAATTGGGTAATGATGGCCAATGGGCGGATGCCCAGTGTTATTGCCGGCAGGATGAGGTTTTTCCATTGGATGAACTTCCCGTGAACCGGATCTATGCCATACAGGCTGCCGGTCATAGAGAGCCCGGTAAAGTTGTGCCATACGAACCCGAAAAGAAAAGCGATGATGATGCCCGTAAAGAAAGAGGGTGCGGAAATTCCGGTGATGCTTCCAAACTGGATCAGGTAGTCGGGCCAACGGTACTTTTTTACCGCGGCCAGCATCCCCAATGCTATACCGAATACTGTGGCGAAAAGTATTGCAGCGAAACTCAGCACCAGTGTGCCCGGTAATGCTTCCAGCAGCAGATCGGCTACCGGGCGCCGCGATTGATAGGAACGGCGGAGATAAGGTTGCTTCAGTGCCAGCTTTGTTTCCCCACCGATAAAAACTCCTTTCAGCCCTTTTTCTGCAATGCCTTCCTTTGTATGCAAAGCGATGGGCGATACATCATTGAGGTAAAAAAGAAACTGCTTCCATTTGGGCTGATCGAGGTATAGTTCCTTGCGTATATTGGCCTGCGTTTTAGGATCGGCGCTTTGTCCCACCACAAGTCTGGCGGGATCGCCCAATCCCTGGAACAGCACAAACACCAATACCATCACCCCCAGCATCACCAGGGCGGCATAAAGCAGTTTGCGGAGCAGGAAACGGGCCATGTTCTAAATTACTGGATTCCTTCCAGTTTCTGAATGGCTTTAATGGCCTTATCGAGGTCGGCTTTCCCCCATTTCCCTATGATGTTCCCCTGGTTCAGGATGTACAAAGCGGGGTTGGTACGTGCCGCCGTTTTAATGGCTACCGCATCACACTTCAGGATAACGGGTGCGTTCACCCCGGCTTTGGTAAGTTCCCGCTGCATTCCGGTGGCATCGGCCGTAACCAGTAATACGGGAATATTGCGGAGCGCGGCCGCGGTTTGAACTTCCCTGAAACGATTGGCCCAGGCGCTTACCGGCGTACTGACATCTTTCGCGAAGAAAAGCACGGTAAAGCCCGGTTGCTCCATGATGGCCGCGGTGGTATCGTTGCCGCTGAGCGTATTAAGCGAGAAATCTTTAATGGGCGGCTCGGCGTTTCCTTTGCGCACCACTTTATCGTAACGGCGCACGAACTGGTAAACGGATTCGTCAAAATCTTCGGGGAACGCGTCGGCGGAAAATTCCACTTCTTTGCCTCCTTTATTGTACACAAAGTTGATCACGATACTATCGGGGATCGAACCGGCTGGCGCCTTCATTTTTTCCGGGATGTTATTCCCCACTTTGTATGGAAGACAATCCAGTACAGGCTGGTGTTGCAATACATACCACTGGATGCCGAAGCTGAATACAGTGGTCACCAGCAGGATCAATACGTTCTTTCCTGTGCCCAGTGCGGGCTTAATTTTGTTTCGGTACAGGAATATGATACCGATCAGCACGGTCAGGATCACGTCTTTCCAGAAGGATTGGTTGGCGGTGAGCGGAATACAATCTCCGAAACAACCGCAGGTTTTTATTTTACCGGAGAAAAGCGCATAGGCGGTAAGGAAAGTAAAGAAGATGATGAGGAGCAGGAGCAGCCAACTGAACAGGCGCATCTTCCACCCCACAATCACGGCCACCCCGGCAATGATCTCGAAGGCGATCATCAGTACCGAAAGGGCCAGCGTATAATCGTTGAAGCCATGCATGCCCCACACTTCAAAGAATTCCTGCATTTTATAACTGAGTCCGAGCGGATCATTGGCTTTGATGAGTCCTGAAAAAATGAATAAGATTCCAACGAACCACCTGATAAGGGTTAGCAATAACTTCATAGTACGATCATTTTTATGCGTTCCGGTGTTTTCCTTCTTCTATCAGTATTAGGGCGAAGAGCGCGTAATTTACGATATCCTGGTAATTGGCGTCGATCCCTTCACTGATGAGCGTTTTCCCATCGTTGGCGAGTATCTGGCGGATGCGCAGCAGTTTCACCAGTATCAGGTCGGCCAGACTCTCCTGGCTCATTTCGCGCCAGGCTTCCCCGTAATCATGGTTCTTTTTTTCCATCAGTTCACGGATGGCCAGCGCTTTTGCTTCGTACAGTTCCTGTGCTTTTTCATAAGGAAGTTCATCCACCACACCGGCGCCAATATCCAGTTGTATCAAACCGATAATGCCATAGTTCACGATCCCGATGAATTCACCTTTAATATCGTCGCCGATCAACTGCGTTTTATTCTCCTGGATGGTACGTATCCGCTGCACTTTTATGTACAGTTGATCCGCTACCGAAATGGTGCGCAGCACGCGCCAGGAAGTGCCATAGTCTTTTGTTTTCTTCAGAAAGATATCTTTGCATCGGCCGAGGGCGGCATTGTATTGTTCTAACGTATTTGGAATATTGTTCATAAAAGGCTTGTATACAGCCTTCAAAAGTAAAGAATCAGGCGCATGTTACGCATCAATTACAGGGGAAAGTTATTTATAGCGGAAAAGCCGGTAGTCATGGGCATCATCAATGTTACGCCCGATTCATTTTATGCCGGAAGCAGAACCGGTTTGAATGAACTGGTGGCAAAAGCAGGACGGATGCTGGAAGAAGGCGCAGCCATGCTTGACATCGGCGGACAAAGTACGCGTCCCGGCAGCAGCACCATTAGCGCGGAAGAAGAAATACAAAGAGTGGTACCCGCCATCCAAACCCTGTATACGCATTTCCCTGATGCGCTGCTTTCCATTGATACCTATTACGCTTCCGTAGCGAAAGCCGCATTCGAAGCAGGTGCCGGCATCATCAATGATATCAGCGCCGGTTTAATGGATGAAGCCATGCTTCCCACCGTGGCGGCGCTGGGTGCCCCGTATATCGCAATGCACATGAAAGGGACGCCCGCCACTATGCAACAACAGCCCGAATACAACAACATTGGGCAGGAAGTCCTGGATTATTTTATTGAAAGAATACATGCGTGCAGGAGCGCAGGTATCAAAGATATTATACTGGATCCCGGATTTGGTTTCGGAAAAACAACGGCACACAACTTCGAACTGCTCCGAAAGATGGAACTGCTGCATATACCCGGACTTCCTTTACTGGCTGGCGTTTCCAGAAAAGGAATGATCTGGCGTACACTGGGTATTACCGCAGAAGAAGCGCTGAATGGCACCACGGTGCTCCATACGGTCGCATTGATGAAAGGTGCCGCAATATTGCGTGTGCACGATGTGAAGGAAGCGGTGGAGTGTGTGAGATTGGTGGGGGACATAAAGCCTCACCCCACCCCCTCTCCCTGGGGAGAGGGGCAAGCACAGCATGTTATGTTGGGTGGGCAATAAGGTACTTCCTCCTCATGCTGTAAAGTATAATTGAGTTAAACTAAAAGTTGGATTTCGAACAAGGTAGTAACCCAATTCAAAATCCAACTCTATAATTTAATCCCAAACATTATATGATGTTAGGCGGCTTATAAGGGCGCTATATCTCCTATTAACGGAAAGCATCTTCGTGTTAAACTAAAAGTTGGATTTCGAACAAGGTAGTGACCCAATTCAAAATCCAACTCCATAATTTAATCCCAAACATCATATGATGTTCCCGCCCCTCTCCCCAGGGAGAGGGGTTGGGGTGAGGCCCCTTACTTGATATCCACTACTTCCACATCAAAAATGAGGTGGTCATAGCCTTTACCACCGGGCATTGGCCTGCGGCCGTAACCCATCATGGAAGGGATGTATATTTTCGCTTTAGCGCCTTTGCTCAGCAGTTTCACACCCTGCTCGAAGCCGGGGATCATTTGTTGCTGACCAACGGTGAAGGTAAGCGGCTGTTTGGTGGGGTTCATCGCGGTATCGCGGTTGCTGTCGAATTTGGTGCCGTCCAGCAAAGTACCGGTGTACATTACGGAAACGGTTTTGCCGGTATCGGCCACCGCGCCGGTTCCCTGCTGCTGGATTTCCACGAATACGCCTTTCCCGGCGGGTTGCGCGTTGATCTTTTTAGAGGCCATGAACTGTTGCAGCACTTTCACTTCCCCTTCTTTAAAGGCTTCCGCTTCTTTTTCGCGGTCGGCTTCTACAGCGGCTTCATCTTTAAATACATCCAGCACGCGGAGGGTAAGCAACAGGTGGTCACCTTTCTTCATGAACGGAGGAAGCTGGCCCATACCTTTTTTCTCCAGTGTATCGGTGATTTGTGCCACCACGAGGCTATCGCCCTTGCGGAGCATGGTGAACACTTCCAGGGGACTGTATTCAGGTCCTACGCTGTCTACACGGATGTACTCAGGCAAGGAAGTGAAAGAACTCATCAGCACTGTATCCCGCACTTTTTGCTGGAAATGCACTTTCAGGAACTCCCCTTTTTTCACCACCGGGTTCTTTTCGTCGGAGATGATTTTGTACATCAGTCCGCTCTTGGTTTTGTCGTAAGAGGTCTTGCCCTTACAGGATTCGGCGGCGGCAAGTATCGTAAGCGCTGCCCCGAAAAGAAATAATTGTTTCATTACACGTTGTTTTTGAGCGCCATTGTTTTTCAGGCCTTAAGGAGGAGGCGCGTTCCATCCGGGGCTATAAACTTAAGTGAGTTGATGTTCAAATTCTTTGAGTACGTTCCTGAATTTCTGGGCGGTAACGTCAAGCGCATCGCTGCTTCTTCCGCCTGCGGCGTTGAAATGCCCACCACCTTCAAAATGAAGTCTTGCAAAGGTGTTCACATCAAAATCACCTTTACTTCTGAAACTCCATTTTCTTTCTTCATCACGGTCTATCACCAGTCCGGCGAATTTGATGCCCTGGATACTGAGGGGGTAGTTGACCAAGCCTTCGGTATCCCCGGTTTTGATGTTGAAGCGCAGGAGATCACCCTTTGTAATGGAGATCAGCGCCGCGTTGTACTCATAAAATACTTCCATCCTGTTGGACAGTACATGCCCGATAAAGCGGAGCCTGTTCTCCAGGAAATTATCGTAGAGTGCCTCATGAATTTCGGTGTGGTTCAGTCCTAGGTCCTTCAGGTGCGCCACCATGCGGTGCACGGAAGCCTTAGTGGCCTTGAAACGGAAGGATCCGGTATCGCCGATCACGCCGGAATACAGGCAGGAAGCCATATCAAGGGTGATCTTATCGCTCCATCCGCCTTCCACGATAAAGTCGTAGATCATTTCACAGGTGGAACTTTTTCCCGTATCGCTGATACCGTATTGAAAGGCGGCGGTATCGGGTTGCTGGTGGTGGTCCACCAAAACTTTGGTGGCATTCAGTTCACGGAGCAGGGGCGCCAGGTTCTTGGTGCGGTCGAAATGATTGTAGTCGAGGCAGAACACCCATTCCGCTTCTTTCAGCGCCATGGTGGCTTTTTCCCGGTTCGCTTCAAAATCGATCACTTCGCCGGCACCGGGCATCCATTTCAGGAAATCGGCCCAGTTGGTGGGAGAAACAACGGTAACGGTATGCCCCAACTGCCGCAGCAGGTGGCACAATGCCAGTGAGGACCCCATGGCATCGGGATCCGGCTTCTGGTGGGTGGTAACCGCTATCTTAGCAGGGGTTGCCAGTAATGGATAAACTTCTGTAATTGCTTTCATTTCAAACGGAGGCGAAGGTAGGGAATTTTATATATCTTTGCCCCCCAAATTGATACCAGGAATATGAGCAACAGAACGTTTACCATGATCAAGCCGGATGCCATGTCCAAAGGACATGCAGGCGCCATTCTCGACCGAATCATCAAAGAAGGCTACCGCATCGTGGCATTGAAACAAATTAAATTATCTGCCGAAAAAGCAGGTGAATTCTACGCCGTACACAAGGAAAGGCCTTTCTACGGTGAGCTGGTGGAATTCATGAGCAGTGGCGTAATTATAGCCGCTATCCTTGAGAAGGAGAACGCAGTGGCCGCTTTCCGTGAACTGATCGGCGCCACCAACCCCGCACAGGCGGCTGAAGGTACCATCCGTAAGCAGTTCGCCGCATCCATCGGCGAAAACGCTATCCACGGAAGCGACAGCGATGAGAACGCCGCCATTGAAGGCGCTTTCTTCTTCAGCGGACTGGAGCAGTTTTAAGGAATTTTGAATTTTAAATGTTGGATTTTGAATCGGTGGCTGAATGAATTTAGCTTCCCGGTTTGGAATCCAATATTTTTTTAGCCTAACCCTACTTCATCGCCTCCACCTTATAGCCTTCCTTCCGCAACAGTTCCACCACCCCCTTATCTCCCACCAAATGCCCGGCGCCAACCGCAAATAATGTGGGCTTATCTTTTATAATCGCTGGTATTTTCGACACCCAGTTTCTGTTTCTTTCATACAACAAAAGATCAGAATAAGCCGCGATGGTAGGATCCGATTCCAGGAGCATCTTCTCCAGTTTCACCATATCCTGTTTACGGTAAACCTCCAGCATATCGTTAACCATCTTCTTATTCGACTCAAGGCTATCAATGGATTTCACCAGTTCTTTAGCCTGTAATTCATAAGGAATACTATCAAATATGCTGCCCTGGAAAGCCGCCGTTTCCAGCCCGTAAATCTCTTTACCATTGGTCTTTACCTTTTTCATAATCAGCGCCTCCATGCCTTCGGTGGCGCCACAATCCATCAGTTGCTGGAATATGATCGAGGAGATCAGCATAGGTTTGTAGCCTTCCATCATCGCGAAAGGAATCGGTGTTTTAGCGGTGGCAAAGAACTTTTTCACCTTATCATATTCCTCCGGTGTAAGCAGGTCCTTCAGTTTTTTTCCTCCCTTCATCTGCAGTATTTTAAACATACCCATCATCTCACCCATATCGTCCATGTCCAGCTCCATATAGGTCTGGTTGGTATTATTGATCGCGCTTTCCAGCGTTGGGGACAATATCAGGTCGTCCGGACAAACAATATGCATCGTCCCGAAAAGATAAGATGGAGCGGAAAGTCCTTTCCCGGATATTTTCCACAACAGGGTTCCGCTGCCGGACTTCTCCTGTGCCTGCACTGAAAAATCTACTAAAAACAAACTCGCAAGTAAGAGGAAGAATGAATAAATAATTTTCATTATATATGAATTGTGGCTGAAATTTATGTTTCAAATTTACATGATAGATTATATCTTGTGGTAACTTTTACCTTACACACCTTAAACCATTATGAAACCGTTAAGCCTTTTTCTCCTGCTATGCCTGGCTTCCTGTGCCCTGTACGCTCAGAAAAAAGACCTCCCCAGTTTTGGAAAAGTTTCCGAAGAAGAGTTGAAAATGACCGCGTGTCCTTTTGAAAAGGACGCCGAAGCGATGTACCTCTACGATGCGGCCTGGGTGCGCTACATACCGTCGTCGGAAATCCCGTTTGTAACGGAAAGCGAGTATGTGGTACGTATCAAGATTTTCAATGAGAAAGGATTCGATTACGCCACGGTGAAGATTCCATTTTACGATGAGCGGAAATATGAACAGATCGACCGTTTGAGCGCTTACACTTATAACCTGGGCAGCGATGGCAAAGTGGTGCGCACGGAAGTGGATAAGAAACTGTTCTTCCGTGAAAAAACCAATAACTCGGTTACCACGATCACTTTCACCTTCCCCGAGCTTAAAGCCGGGAGCGTGGTGGAATACCGGTATAAACGTATCAGAAAAAGTTATTCCACCATTGATCCATGGTATTTTCAGACCAGGCTTCCTGTAGGGCTCAGCTATTACAACCTGGTGATTCCTGAATATTTCAATTTCACCAAACAGATGCGATCCAGGTTGCCCATGGAAAGAAAAGAGGAAAAAGTACGGGACAATTACGAGAACACTTACACGATGCGTGACATCCCTTCGCTGCGCTCGGAGCCGTATATGGCCGCACCCAAAGATTATCTTCAGCGGGTAGAGTTCCAGCTGGCCAGCATCCAGGTGCCCATGCAGCCCATCATCCCGGTATTGTCTACCTGGGAAAAACTGAGTTCAGAACTCATGGCCGATGAAAACTTCGGTGTACAATTGAGGAAGAACATCAGGGTACCTCAGGAAATAGCCGAACAACTGAAAAACATCAAAAGCAATACGGAAAAACTCAGGATACTACACGATTATGTGCGCAATAACTTTGAATGGAACGGCATCGAAGACATCTATACCGACGGGGTTAAAAATGTAATGGCCAAAAAAACAGGCACCAACGCCGACCTGAACCTGTTGCTCCTGAATCTCCTGCGCGACCAGAACCTTGAAGCCTACCCCATCCTGGTAAGTACCCGGGATCATGGTAAGGTGTTCCGCGCTTACCCCTTCGTGAGCCAGTTCAACAAAGTGATCCTGCTCTGCAAGGGAGATAACGATTATTACGTGGTGAACGCCGCCGACAAATACAACCCGCTGCACCTGATCCCGTACGATGTAATGGGAACTGATGCTTTTATTGTAGACAATAAAGCTTCCGGCTTTGTTCCATTGTGGAACCCCGACCAGAAGAAAACCTCAATTATTTATTTTAATGGAGAAGTGAAAGGTGATAGTCTAACAGGCGCCGCCACCATCAACAGCAACGGATACGCGAGAAATACTATCGTGAAAAAATACAAAGAATCCGTTTCATCCGCCGCCGCGGTGTACGCTTCCAATGGTGATTATAAAGTGGGCATAGATAGCTTTGAAGTGGAAAACCTGAAAGCGGATACGCTGCCACTTACCCAGAAATTCAAATACAAACTGCCGCTGAACAAGTCGGGAGATTACAATTTCTTCACCGTGAACCTGTTCACCGGAATGGAAAAGAACCCTTTCACCTCGGAAAGACGCTTCACGGATGTGGACTTCGGTTTCAATCAAAGCTATGTAGTATCCGGCACCATACGCCTACCGGCTGACGCGGCCATAGAGGAACTTCCCAAGAACATCAGCATGATCATGCCGGATACCTCGATCGTGTTCCGGAGAATATTCCAGGTAACTGAAAACGTGGTGCAGTTCAGGATCAATATCGAATTCCGAAGCCCGGTTTATGCCGTGGAAGAATATGAAAATTTTAAAGAGTTCTACAAACAGTTGTTTACCCTCCTTACAGAACAGGTGGTTTTCAGAAGAAAAGAAAACAGTTGATATGAAAGTGCTGATGAACACAGGCATTGCATTGGTGATAGGATTATGCTGCGCACTGCCCGCAATGGCCCAACCCACAAACCTTGCCGTTTCTGCTATACCGGATAGTTTGGTAAAAGACGCGGACGCGGTTATCCGGTACAACTATATGGAATTTGAAGTGCATTCCGCCTCTAAAGCCGTGGAAAAAACCAGAACCATTATTACTGTGCTGAATGAGCGGGCCGCGCGTTACCTTGTTTTCGGGACTTATACGGACAAATTTCAGGAAATGGGGGATGTGGAAATTAAAGTATATGACAAGAATGGTATACTGCTCAGCAAAGCGGGTAAAAAGCAATTGACGATGGAATCCATTGGCGATGGCTTAATAGATGACAGTAAGGCCTATTACTACAAGGTGCCCGCTAATTTTTATCCCATCACCGTTGAAATGGTTTCGGAAACGCGGCTTAAAGGCGCATTGCATTATCCGTATAATGTGATACAAAGAAGCCAGACCGCGGTAGAGCAATTTATTTTCATTGCTAAAACTCCACCTGGGTTAGACCTGCGCTATAAATTGTGGAATACCACTCTTCAACCTAAAATCACATCCGCTAACGGCGCTAAAGTGTACGAATGGCAAACTGGTGGATTGAAAGCTTTAAGAACTGAACCCAAAGCGAGAAATACTTTCGACCAATACCCCTGGATACAAATTGCACCTTCAAAATTTGAAATGGACGGCTATACAGGAGACATGAATTCCTGGGAAGGACTAGGCAAATGGTACCTGCAACTCTTCGAGAAAACGGGAAATCTTTCCGAAGAGCGGAAATCTTATTTCCGTAACATGGTAAAGGATGAACCCACACCCGCAGCCAAAGCGAAAAAGATATACGATTACCTTCAGCAAAATTTCAGGTACGTAAGCATTCAACTCGGCATTGGTGGATGGCGGCCCCTGCCCGCTTCGTTCACCGACACCAAAAAGTACGGGGATTGCAAGGGGCTATCCAACTACATGCAGGCTATCCTCGCAGCTGTGGGTATAGAAAGCTATCAGACACTCATTAACCGAGGGAATGATAAGCCAAACCTGGATCCCGCATTTTCAGTGAACTCCTTTAACCACGAAATACTATGCATTCCTTCCATTAACGATACCACCTGGGTGGAATGCACCAGCAATACACTTGATTTCGGGAAACTGGACGCTTCAACTGAAAACAGACCGGCATTGCTGATCACCCCATCAGGAGGCGTGCTGGTGAAAACACCGAAAGCCAAATCATCTGATCACCGACTCAGTATTTATACCGCTATTGAATTGTCGGAAGCAGATAAAAGCGGGAAGGTAAGCACAAAAATGAATGGTACTGGAGAATTCAAATACCTGATGGTGGAGGGCCTGCAACACCGCAACACCGACCAGCAAAAAAGAATATTGCAGGCTTATTTCTCCCTCAAACAACCCACAATTTACGAAAATGCCACTGTAGCCAACCCGCGCAAGGAAAATGTACTGTTCTCTCTGAATACTTCCTACGATCAGGTTTGCGAATTTGGTACCGGTGCCAAACTGTTCTTCAACAGGCACCTCCACAAACAATGGGTAGACGATATGCCTTCCGCTGAAAAACGTGAAAACGACGTATACCTCGATCATCCGTTCCAAAGGAACGATACCACGATCTTTCAACTGCCCAAAGGCTACTCGGTGGAATCACTTCCCGCCAAAGTATCGTATTCCTTTCCACTCGGAAAGTACAGTTCTGAAATGAGTTATCAACCCGAGAAAGGAACGGTAACAAGCATTACCACCATGGATCTTAATTACCATATCATTCCCGCCGCCCAATACCCGGAAGCAAAGGCTTTCTTCAGCCAGGTGATGAAGGACCAGGGGCAGAAATGGATTCTCAAAAAAGACTGATTGCCGTATGAAAAGGTATATAACATCAATATTGCTGGGCATACTCAGTTGCTGTTCCGTAAAAGTGATGGCACAATGGGAAGACGCCCCCACGATGGGTGTTTTCACCCGCGAGGAACTCAGCATGACCGATTGCGCGTTTGAAAAGAACGCCCCGGCCGTCATATTACTCGACCGCGCCAGGAGTTATCCCGGCACTAACAATGAATTGGTGACCGACCGTGTTGTACGCATCAAAATACTGAACGACGCTGGTCTCGATTATGCAAATATCAAAATCCGTTATTATGCGGAATCTGATTTCGAACATATCTCCGGCATTGATGGCGTGGTGCTTACTCCTGTCGAAGGTGGCGGTGGCATGGATAAATTCACGCTCGATAAAAAAAACATCTACCGCAGTAAAATCAACGCAAAGATCGGAGAAGTGACTTTCGCGATGCCCGGCGTAAAAAAAGGTTCAGTGATCGAATACCGCTATATATCCACCATGAAACATTATGGCGGACTCGACGACTGGCATTTTCAATCCTTTCTCCCCACCCTGCGCAGCACTTACCACCTAACACTCATCAACAATTCAGAGTTCGCTTACCGGGTGCAGAAAAGTGAGGAACTGAACATGATCCTGAAGCCGGAACCCAATAAAGGCACGATTTATTTTGAAATGAACAATGTGGCGGGTTTGAAAAATGAGCCATATATGGATTCCCGCCAGGATTTTATCCAGAAGGTCAGTTTTCAACTTGCCGCATACGGCAGTTATATGGGCCGCTCAAAGTACATGAACTCCTGGGATGAGGTGTCCCGGGAACTGCTGAACCACAATTCCTTTGGCGCGCAACTCAATAAGAACCTCGATGGCGCGAAAGCGATCATTACCGCAGCCGCGCTGAACAGGACGAAAGAAGAACAGCTCTCCGCCCTTTTCAACCATGTGAGGAACCATTTTCAATGGAACGGTTTCTATGGGATGTATGCTGGAGGAAACGGGGTTAAATCGGCCTGGAACAGCAAAACCGGTAGTTGTGGAGATATTAATCTTTCCCTGGTCAACCTTCTCGCAGAAGCTGGTTTTGAAGTGAAACCCATTCTCGTGGCGGAACGCGGCTACAAAAAAGTGAACACCTCCTACCCTTTCCTGGACCAGTTCAACAAAGTGGCCGCTTACGTTACCTTAAACAACAGAACCTATTTACTGGATGCTACCGATGGCGCCACGCCTTTCGGGATGCTGCCGGAGAGTTTATTGAATACCACGGCATTTGTGGTGGACCGTAAAAAAGGAACGCTGGTTACCCTGCAACGGCCGGGGGAAGGCTACGTAAACATTTATAATATTACCGCAAGCCTGCAACCTGATATGGTGGCCAGCGGTAAAGGTTACGTGGTGAGCAAGGGATACAGCGCGCTCAACCGTATGGCCGCACGGGTGCCTGGTGAAGAAAATTTTATCAGGAAGGTGCTGGTGAAAGCCTATACCACCCTGAAAGTAGACTCTCTCTCGCTGGAAGAAAAGGTGAAGCCCGATACTGTTCAGCTGACACAACGCTTCCGGTTCGCCACGCCACTGGAGCATTCCGGGGAATATTTCCTGCTGAACCCTATGCCGCTTTCGGGTCTGGATAAAAACCCGTTTACCGACGAAAAACGCTTCTCCGATATCAACTTCGGCGCCACACAGGTATTCAGTTTCAATTACCATCTCACGCTGAACGATGCCGTTACCATTGAATCACTTCCCAGGAATTTAAGATTGAAACTGCCCGGCAATGAACTTGAATTCACCAGGCGCGTGTTGCGGGAAGGAAACATCATTTCCATCAACTTCAGGTTCGAAATACAACTGCCCTATTATTCCTACCAGGATTATGATATGGTGAAAAGTTTTTACAAACAGATGTACGAATACCTCGACGAGCAGATCGTGCTGAAGAAGAAAGGTTAAAGCAAACGCTCATCCGAAGCATCTGGCAGCAGGCCATAATTATCTTTCAGCGCAACGCCTGATATCTTTCGTTCAAAAGCTTCCCGGATCAGGTAAAACAACTTCGCGGCCGCAAGTTGGGAAGAGATGCCCTCCGGGCGGATATTGGAGATGCAGTTCCGGGAATCATCGGTGAGTCCGGGTCGTGGCTCAAAAGTGAGGTAGGCCCCCATACTGTCTGAAGCGCTTAGTCCGGGGCGTTCTCCGATCAGTATTACAGACAACCTGGCTTTCAGATGAAACGCGATGTGATCGGCAAGCGCCACCCTCGCCTGTGTAGCCACACAAACCGGCGCCAGGGTTTTGCCCGCCGCTTCCAGCAGCGGAAGCAACTCATCCAGCAGGGGCAACGCATACAGATGGATGGCCCGGGCAGACAATCCATCGGCTATAACAATACATACATCGCAGGGAAAAGCTTGTTCCTGTAAGCTTGTAATGGAATACGCATCAGGCACTCGCCCAAGATCGGGCCGTTGCAGGTAAGTAATACGGTCGGCGGCTTTGCTGGCCACTTCTATAACTGAAAGTTTTCTTTCTTTCAACCCTTCTTTGATATGACTTGTATCCAATGGCGCGTGTACGGCATCTCTTGCATGCGCATGGGCAAGTTTGAACCGCAACATCGCATTGGTGGGTAAGCCGGAACCCGTTCGCCCCAATGCAATGCGCGCGGCGGTAAACTGTTTCAGCGCTTCCCATGGGTCTTTGCCTGGTGTATTTATCAGTTCCATATTGATCCTTTTCAGAAAAGGTATTGCAGCAGGTGTTGCAGCGTTTCTTTGTTCCCGGTATTACCATCCGCATGCATAATGCCTCTTTCTTTCAACCATTGTTCAAACTCCGGGGCGGGTTTCAATCCCAGCACTTCCCGCAGGTAAAGCGCATCGTGGAAAGAAGTGGATTGGTAATTCAACATGATATCATCTGAACCGGGCACGCCCATGATAAAGTTGCAGCCGGCCACACCGAGTAAGGTGAGCAGGTTATCCATATCGTCCTGGTCGGCTTCCGCGTGGTTCGTGTAGCAGATGTCCATCCCCATCGGAAGGCCGAGCAGCTTCCCGCAGAAATGATCTTCCAGTGCGGCACGTGTGATCTGCTTACCATCAAACAAATATTCCGGTCCAATAAATCCCACTACGGAGTTCACGAGCAATGGATCGAAAGCACGGGCCACGGCATAAGCGCGGGCCTCACAGGTTTGCTGGTCCATTCCATGGTGCGCATTGGCCGATAAAGCGCTCCCCTGGCCGGTTTCAAAATACATTACATTATTGCCCACGGTTCCCCGTTTCAGCGATAAAGTAGCCTGGTGCGCTTCCCGGAGCAACGATAAAGAAATGCCGAAGGCTGAATTGGTGCGTTCCGTACCACCGATAGACTGAAAACAAAGATCAACCGGCGCGCCTTTTTCCATGAGTTTCAGCGTGGTGGTAACATGTGTCAGCACACAGGATTGTGTAGGAATATTGAACTGGTGAATCACGTTATTGAGCAGGTGCAGCAAGGTGTTCACGCCTGCCGGACTATCAGTCGCGGGGTTGATGCCAATCACCGCATCACCGTTTCCATACAACAACCCATCTACCATACTGGCCGCGATCCCCCGCGGATCATCGGTAGGATGATTGGGCTGTAACCGGGTGGAGAAACGCCCCTTAAGGCCGATGGTATTGCGGAATTTCGTGACCACTTCGCATTTCCGTGCCACAGCAATCAGGTCCTGGTTGCGCATGATCTTGCTGACCGCGGCGGCCATTTCAGGCGTTATGCCCGGGGCGAGCTTGTGCAACACTTCCGAAGTGGCTTCCGGTCCAAGTAACCAGTTGCGGAAATCGCCTACTGTAAGGTGCGCCAACGGTGCAAAGGCTGCGGTATTGTGCGTATCGATAATCAGTCTTGTGATTTCATCCTCTTCGTAAGGAACAGGTGTTTCGTTCAGAAATTGCTTCAGTGGTAATTCCGCGAGTGTAAGCTGCGCGGCCACGCGTTCTTCATAAGAACCGGCGCATACGCCCGCCAACGCATCGCCGCTCCGGAAAGGAGAAGCCTTCGCCAGCAACATTTTCAGGTCGCTGAACACATATACGGTTTGCCCTATCGTTTGCCGGTACTTCATACTATATACTAGGCGCTGGTCTATTCAACAATTCATCGGTTACCGCCCGTTTTCCCTTCAACAAAAATAATCCTCCCGCCAATACCAATCCTCCGAAGAAAATACCACTGAGCAACAGGTTATAATACACAAGCGCGATCATGCAAACAACCGATAGCACCAGCGCGATCGCCGGAAATAACGGATAAAAAGGCGCGATGAACGGACGCTCCAACCCCGGCTCTTTTTTACGGAGTATAAACAGGCTGATCATACTCATGATGTACATCACCAAAGCGCCCAGCACCGCGAGGATGATCACCTGGCTGGTGGTGCCCGTAAAGATCGCTACAAAACTCACCACTCCTCCTGCGGCAATGGCCCAATGGGGCGTTTTGAAACGGGTATTTACAGCCGAGAGTTTTTCAGGAAGAAAACCACTCCGCGCCATGGCGAACACCTGCCGCGACGAAGCGAGGATCGTCCCATGAAGCGATGCGATCAATCCGAAGAGGCCGATACTCGCGAATAATTTAGTAAAGCTGTTGTCTTTTCCAAGTACCATCCCAATGGCTTCCGGCAATGGGTAGTCGATATTACTGAGTGCGCGCCAGTTGCCCACGCCGCCTGTGAGGATCATTACACCGAGAGCGAGGAACGCGAGTGTGGCCAATGCGGAGATGTATCCTTTGGGGATATTGCGCGCCGGGTTCTTCACTTCTTCCGCCACCATGGCCACTCCTTCGATGGCAAGGTAGAACCACACCGCGAAAGGAAGCGCCGCGAATACACCCGACCAACCGAAAGGCATGGGATCGGTCATGAAATTATCCATTTTGAAATGCGGGGCCACAATTCCCATGAATATGAGCAGTTCGATGACCGCGAGGGCCGTGATGAAAACGGAAAAAACCGCCGATTCCTTCACGCCCGAGGCATTGAGTAACATGAACACCACGTTGAAGGCAAGCGCTGAAGGAATAACTCCAACAGAAGGATATAAAAAATGCAGGTAACTGCCCAAGGCAAAAGCAATCGCCGGCGTGGCCAGCAGAAAGTCGACCAGCGTAGCATAACCCGCTACCAATCCGCCCATTGGCCCCATAGCTCTGTACGCGTAAGCAAAAGCGCCGCCCGCATGTGGAATGGCGGCTGTTAACTCGGTATAACTGAAAATAAAAGTAACATACATCACCGTTACCAGTAAGCTGGCGATCAGAAAGCCGATAGTGCCGGAAACGCCCCAGCCATAGTTCCAGCCGAAATATTCTCCGGAGATGACGAGGCCCACGGCGATGGCCCAGAGATGAATGGGTTTTAAGGTACGCTTTAACGTTGCTGCAGTTTGGTGCTCCATGTTTCAATGGTGTGAATGAGTAAACTGCGCAGTTACAGACAATTGGCGTTTGAAGTTAGATAATGAAAATTAAACCGCCGCTAAAATTTATACGTGGCATAGGCGATGATGATGGCCGCAATGATGCCCACCAGGTCTGCGATAAGTCCGCAGGTGAGCGCATAGCGCGTTTTGCGGATGTTCACGCTACCGAAATATACCGCAAGTATATAAAAGGTTGTTTCCGTTGAACCCTGCATAATGGAAGCCAGGTAACCCTGGAACGAATCCACACCATGTGTTTTCATCACATCTACCATTAGCCCCCGGGCGCCGCCGCCGCTCAGCGATTTCATGATACCCACGGGCACCACGGGCACAAAACTGGTATCGAATCCCATGGCGGCCACGGCAAAGGCGATTCCCTGTTCAATATAGTCCATGCAACCCGTTGTGCGGAACGCGCTGATGGCCACCAATATGGCAATAAGGTATGGAATAATTGTAACGGCCGTCTGGAATCCCTCCTTCGCGCCTTCAATGAAAGCTTCGTACACGTTGATCCTCTTCACCATGCCCATCACCAGGAAAGAAATGATGATGGAAAAAATAATCAGGCTTCCCAGTAACCCGATGTATTGGGCCATCACTTCGGGAGAATACTGCCGCAGCCAGAAGAAAAGCGCGGCCATAATGCCGGAAAAACCCAACACAAATACCAGTACGGGCAATTTAAAAAGATTGATGCGCTGGTAAGCGGCCACGGCCACCATACCCGAAATGAAGGAAACGAAGGTGCCCATGAGCGTGGGTAAAAAGATATCTGTGGCATTGAAACCGACCAGTCCCTGCTCTATGGCCATACTCTGCCGGATGGCGATCACAGAAGTGGGGATCAGCGTGATGCCCGCGGTATTCAACACCAGGAACATGATCTGCGCGTTACTCGCGGTTTCTTTCTCCGGATTGATCTCCTGTAACTCCTTCATCGCCTTCAAGCCCAGCGGCGTAGCCGCATTGTCGAGCCCCAGCATGTTCGCGGAGAAGTTCATCATAATCGAACCATTCGCGGAATGGCCCGACGGAATGGAGGGGAACAGTTTCCGGAAGAATGGCGCCACGGCCCTGGAAAAAACCTGTATCATACCCGCCCGCTCTCCTATTTTCATGATCCCCAGCCATAGGGTCATCATGCCCACCAGTCCGATGGAAATATCGAAGCCCGTTTTGGCTGAATCGAATATGCCTGAAACTACTTTGGAGAAAATTTCAACATCTCCGAAAAAGATCAGCTTAATGAGAGCAACCAGGAACGCGATCAGAAAAAAAGCCAGCCAAACATAATTGAGCGCCATGCGGAATGGATTAGTCGGAATAATTCGTGGAAAATAGGAAATTTATGCGATCCCTGAAAACATGGTGATGCCCATGGTTAGAAAGCGGGCCGATCCACCGTGGAAATCCCTATCTTTGCGGCCGAAAAATCTCCAAAATGGCTTTACAAGCAGGTATTGTAGGATTACCCAACGTAGGAAAATCCACTCTTTTCAACGCAGTGAGCAACAGTGCAAAGGCGCAGGCGAGCAATTATCGTTTCTGTACCATCGATCCCAATGTGGGACTCGTGGATGTTCCAGATCCCAGGCTGAACAAACTGGCAGAACTGGTGAACCCCAACAGGGTGGTGCCCACACAGATCGAGATCGTGGACATCGCCGGACTGGTGCGCGGCGCCAGCAAGGGGGAAGGTCTGGGCAACAAGTTCCTAGGCAATATCCGTGAAGTGGATGCCATCGTGCACGTGATCCGCTGCTTCGAAGACGAGAACATCCTCCGTGAAGAAGGCGCCATCAATCCCGTTAGCGATAAAGAAATCATCGATACCGAACTGCAGCTGAAGGACCTGGAAAGCGTGGAGAAAAAACTGCAACGCACCGAAAAAATGGCCAAAACAGATCCCAAGGCCAAAGTGGAAATGGAGATCCTGAAACGCTGTAAAGATCACCTGGAAAAAGGACAAAGTATACGCACACTCGCCCTCGACAAGGAAGAACGCGTAGCCATCGCCGACCTGTTCCTGCTCACCGAAAAACTGGTGCTCTACGTCGCCAACGTGGAAGAAGCCAGTATGCACACCGGCAACAAATATTCAGAAATGCTGAAGGCAGCCGTGGCCTCGGAAAACGCGGAAGTAATCGTGATGTGCAACAACATCGAGGCACAGATCGCGGAAATCGAAAACCCCGAAGACAAGGCGATGTTCATGGAAGAATACAACATGACCGAACCCGCCCTCGATAAAATGATCCACTCGGTATACAAACTCCTGAAACTGCAGACTTATTTCACCGCAGGCGTTCAGGAAGTACGCGCCTGGACCATCCAGGAAGGTTGGAAAGCGCCACAGGCCGCCAGTGTGATCCACACCGATTTCGAAAAAGGTTTCATCAAAGCCGAAGTGATCGCTTACGACGATTTTGTGAAGTACGGTTCCGAAGCGGCCTGCCGCGATAATGGAAAATTACGGATTGAAGGAAAAGAGTATATCGTGAAAGATGGCGACATCATGCACTTCCGCTTTAACGTGTAACGAATCATAAAAAACGTTGCGTCTGCGAGGTATGAAGCAGGCGTCGTTGCGAGACATTTTATCCAAATTACTTTTCTCGCAACGACGCTACGGCGCAACGCCTTTACCTATTATTTCAGGCCGAAAATCTGCGTGAAATACAATTCCCCGCTTTTGCTCCGGGCAATGCCCACGCCCATCAGGTTGTATTTTCCTTCAATGTTCTTTTTGTGCCCCGGACTTTTCAGCCAGCCTTTCACTACTTCTTCGGCGGAAAGGTTCCCAAAAGCCACATTTTCCGCCCATCCTTTCAGCATACCTTCCGAAGACGCGATCTTTTTCACCCTGGCCTCAAAGCCGTTGTGGCCGAATGCGGTCTTCTTTTTCGCCATATTCGCACTGTGTTGTTCCGCGGCTTTCGCCATAGCGCTGTTCCATTGCAGCGGCGGCAGGTTTTTCTTTTTCCGGTGCTTGTTCACGAGTTCAAGAATTTCCGATTCCATATCAGCCGGATCATTATCATCATCAGAAACCAATTGAACCGTAAGCACAGGATGCCGTTCCGCCGCCAGGGCGGTTCTTTCCTGTATCAACAATGTGAGCAGTAAACATGAGCCGAACAATGCCGATCTGAAACGCATAATAGCTTTTAAGAAAGGAAATTCAATTTCTGTACCATTTTCTGTTAGAGAAATCTTATTCCAGGCAGGATTCCAGTTCCTCCATCATGCCTTTGCTGCCGGCGAAGAAAGGCGTACGCTGGTGGAGTTCCGTGGGTTTCACCTCCAGGATACGTTCTTCCCCGTTAGAAGCTTTTCCCCCCGCTTTTTCGAGGATAAAACCAAACGGGTTGCATTCGTACAAAAGACGGAGTTTACCATTGGGTTTTTCACCGGTTCCGGGGTACATGAAAATACCGCCCTTAATGAGGTTCCGGTGCAGATCGGCCACCATACTTCCGATGTAGCGCTGTGTATAAGGACCTCCTGCTTCTTTGGTTTTCTGCTGGCAGCGGTTGATGTAGTTTCTTACTTTCTCCGCATACTGGAAGAAAATCCCGTGGTTCACGGAGTAAAACTTACCGAATTCGGGTGTTTTAATGTCGGGATGACTCAGGCAGAATTCACCGATGGAAGGATCAAGGGTGAACCCGTTCACCCCGCGTTTTGTGGCATATACCATCATCGTGGAAGAACCATAGATAATATACCCCGCGGCCACCTGGAACTTTCCGGGCTGCAGGAAGTCTTCCATCGTTACCGGCTGACCTTTTGGGGTAACCCTTCTGAAAACGCTGAAAATAGTGCCGATTGAAACGTTTACATCAATATTACTGCTCCCGTCGAGGGGATCCATCAATACCACATAACTGGCATTTTTGCTCAGTTCATCATCAAAAACAATAATATCATCGTTCTCTTCGCTGCCCACGCCGGCGCAGCTGATGCCGTGGCGCAGCACACCCACGAACTGGTTGTTGGCGAAGATGTCCAGTTTTTTCACATCTTCTCCCTGAACATTAATGGAACCATAATCACCGAGGATGTCCACCAGTCCGGCTTTGTTTACTTCAACATTCACTCTTTTGGCGGCAAGACCGATATCGCGGAGGAGTCCGCTCAAAGCGCCGGTGGCTGTAGGGAAATTACGGAGCTCCTGGATCGTGAACTCGTCCAGGGTCATTACTTTGCGGTAGTTACTCATAAGTGCAGCAATTTGTGCGGACAAACGTACATAAAAATTATAATCTTTACCGGGCCGGTTTTCAGGAAACTCCGCACACGTTCCCGGAACGGCGAGCCTACAAATTTCATAATTTGCGGCCTCAATCAATTTGAGTTATGCGGGTATTCAAGTTCGGCGGCGCAAGTGTAAGTACGGTGGAAAGGATCAGGCAGGTGGGAGAAATTGTACGTGAGCAAAGCGGTTCACCACTGCTGATCGTTGTTTCCGCCATGGGCAAAACAACGAATGCGTTGGAAAAAGTAGCGGAAGCGTTTTATGCGGGAAAGAAAGAAGAGGCGCTTCAATTGTTTGAAGCCGTCAAACAAAGCCATCTCACGATGGCGAAGTACCTGCTTGTAAAAGAATCCATCGCCGCCGACCAGGAGCTGCTGAACTTCTTCACAGAAGTGGAATGGTTGCTCCACGACAAACCCGTGCGTGAATATGATTATTATTACGACCAGATCGTTTGTACCGGAGAACTGCTCTCCACCTGCATTGTGAGCCATTATTTCAGAGAAGAGGGCATCCCCAATACCTGGTTCGATGTACGGGACATCCTGCGTACGGATGAACATTTCCGCGAAGCGAATATCGATTTCGATTTTACCGCGCAACAAACGGAAACACGCATCAAACCAGCGCTTTCCGGCAACGGCATCGTGCTCACACAGGGATTTATCGGCGCCACACAAGACAATGAAAGCACCACCCTGGGCAGAGAAGGAAGTGATTATACCGCCGCCGTGTTCGCCAATTTACTGGATGCTGAAAGTGTGACAATCTGGAAAGATGTGGAAGGGGTGATGAACGCCGATCCCAAACAATTTCCCGATGCAACCGTGATGCCGGAACTGAATTACCGCGAAGTGATTGAAATGGCCTACTACGGAGCGCAGGTGATTCACCCCAAAACCATCAAACCCATCGAAAACAAAGGCATTCCGCTGTATGTAAAAAGTTTTATTGATCCATCTTTACCGGGAACGTGTATCCGTAAACAAGCCGTGAGCGGTCTGCCTCCCGTTATCGTGCTCAAAAAGAACCAGGTGTTGCTGCACCTGAAATCAAAAGATTTTTCCTTTGTGGGCGAAAAACCGGTAGCCGAGTTTTACCTGCTGGCGGGAAAAATGCAGCTAAGGCCCAACCTCACACAGAACGGCGCCATTACTTTCCTTTGTTGTATGGACGATTATGGAGAGAAACTGGATCAACTGGCACATGAAGCCGGAGCATGGTTCGATGTGATCGTGGAAAAAGAACTTTCCCTGCTCACCATCCGCCATTACGATGAACCCACCGTTACGCGAATGATTGCAAGGAAAGACATATTACTGAAGCAGGAAACCCGCGAAACCATCCAGGTGCTCGGCAGGTTCTGACCCTAAAACTTACTGTTCTCCGGAAGGCTTCTCTAAGGCGACCCCGGTTTTTACAGGTCTTCCGAAATCGGGAGTGCCATCGGCTTTCCATTGAAAGCGCTGTATCCTGACATTCCTTTTATCGGAGCAACCGGCGCCACTGGTGGAATTCGCGTGGTAGATGATCCAGTCTTCCTGACCATCGGGGGAAGTGAAAAAAGCGTTGTGCCCCGGGCCATAGGCGTTTCCTTCGGGATTCTTGGTGAATACGGGCTGCTGTCCTTTTGTCCAATCCTCCACTTTCAACGGATCGCCGCCCTCTTTCAGCGCCATGATGCCCAGCGCGTAATCATCGGTCCAGCAGCCGCTGGCGGAATATACCATAAACACTTTTCCCTGTTTGTTTTTTATAATCTGTGGCCCTTCATTTACGGGACCTCCGTTTACTTCCCAGGGCAGCACAGGTTGCGTAAGCATGGTGGTGGGGCCTTCCAATGTCCAGGGATTACTCATTTTCGCGATATAGATGTTCTGGTTCTGCACGGCCTGGTTGGGGCGACCGCTCCAGAGGAAATAATTTGTGCCGTTGTATTCCAGCACACTGCCATCAATGGCCCAGAAATCGGCATCGGCCGCGAATATCTTTCCTTTGTCCACCCATGTTCCGGAGAGCGGATCTGTACTGCTGTTTTCAAGTACCCATGTACGTTGTGTAACATCAGGGCCCGATCCGGCGGTGTAATAGATGTACCATTTGTTGTTCAGAAAATGAATTTCCGGCGCCCACACGTTAGCGGCGTTAGGGCCACCTGCCGTGGGCGTGTACACCGTAGTACCTGGCACTGAACCCAGCGCCGAAATATTTTTTGCTTTCCATATGCCCACCCTGTTGCCCAGGGTATGCGTGTAGTAATAGAACCCGTTCCGTTGAATCACCCAGGGATCGGCACCACTCAGGAGCGGATTCATAAATGTATTCGTTTGTGGCGGCGGTTCGGGCGTACCCGGGCCGTTGTTCTTCTTTTTGCAGAACAGGCTGAGCGCAGCGGCAACAATAGCCAGACTCACCACTATGGTCCTTTTATTTTTCAGCATGGTTTCAAATTTAACTTACGATCCCCTATTTGCCCGTAGTATTTTTGATGGCCTGAATCTCTGATGCTTTGTAAGGCGTGCCATTTTCCCTGAACACGTCGTGGAACCAGAGCTCCGGCTCACCGGTATATTTCTTCTGCCAGCTATCCCAGGGGAAGATGGTCTGGGATTTGCCGCTTACCAGTCCCCAGTTGAACGCGGCCACTTTGTATTTCTTCACGATGGGCAGCGTGCCTTCAAAGGTGCTTCCGTTTCCCCTCGACATATACTCCGTGCACAACAAAGGCCTTCCGTAACGCTGGAGCCATTGCACCCGTTGTTCGAAATCGGCAGGATGATCGTAGTTGTGGAAGGAAATAACATCCGACTGCTCGATCATCAGCTTTTCAATGGGGCGCAAACTGTCGTGGCTGGCCCAGTTGCCCGCCCAGATTCCTGCGGTAATGGGTTGCGTCGGGTCCTGCGCACGCACCCAGGTGAATGCCTTCTCGAGCAGGTTGTGCACCAGTTCCACTTTATTGTACGGCTCAAAGCGACCATAGCTGCTGTTGTTGGTATTGTCCGGCTCGTTCCACACATCCCATCCCACAATGCGGTTGTCGTTACGGAAATGGCGTACAATATCGGTTACATATTGCTGTAAGCGCGGGTATTGCCGCGGATCTTTCAGCGCATCGGCGCCGGGACTCTGTACCCATCCTGAATTGTGGAGGAAGGGAGCGGGTTCGTGCTGTTTGCCGGGGTGCGGGAACGGGTCCCAGCAGGAATCGAACAATACGAGCAACGGCCTGATCTTGTACCTGGCGGCAATTTTCAGAAAAATATCGATCCTTTTTTTGAAACCCTGCGGGTCTTGTTTGTACGCGATATCGTGGAGAAAAACGCGCATTGTATTCATCCCGATATCGGCGGCCCATTTCAGTTCCCGGGCAATGGTGGCGGTGTCAAATGTTTCGGCCTGCCACATTTCCAGTTCATTAATGGCGGTACTTGGTACAAAGTTGGCACCCACCAGCAAAGGCTGGGCGGCGTACCAGGCGTTGGCTTTCTCTTTTGTCCAGATGGCGCGGCCTTTCACCGGCGACTGCGCCATGGAGCAGGTGGATATCAGCAATAAAAAACATACAATGGATGTCAGCGATCGCATGGGTCTTGTTTTAGATAAAGAAAGAAATGACGGATTGAAAAAAGTTTACCAGTTATCGTTCTGTTTCAGGTTCGGATTGATGTCTATTTCCGTTTGCGGGATGGGCATGTATTTGTTCCTGCCGATCACAAAATTGTTGAACTCTGGATCGCGGGCTTTCAGCTCCGCGAGTTTGGTGGCATCGTCAAAGAATCCCCACCTGGCGAGGTCATTCCAGCGGGTACATTCTCCCGTTAGTTCGGTAATTCTTTCGTGCATGAGCTGACGGAGGAACTGCTCTTTGTTCATACCGGGCATGGTTACACTCAGTCGCTGCAATCCCGCACGCTGGCGCACACGGTCAACATGGGCGTACGCTTCGGCGGTGCGGTTCACTTCGTTGAGCGCTTCCGCGTACATCAGCAGTACATCTGCGAAACGGATCACACGGAAATTCACGGGGCTGTTGAATATTTCAAATTCGTTGATGCGGAAATAATCGTCCAGGTATTTACGGTACCACACCCTGTTCCGGGTATTGGCGTCATAGTTTTTTGAGGTGAAGGTGCCGCCATAAACAATGCTGAAATCAGGGCCGCGCACATCGGTGGAATCGTACAATGCGGTAATGGCGAGGCGTGGGTCTCTTTGTCCGCCGGTCGTATTTTCTTTCAGAAATTCATGTACCACCCACCTGTTCATGTTCGCGTCGTTGAAACCGTGGCCCGGAGGGCCGAAGAATGGGGCGCGACTGGTACCCACATTGGACGTGGGGCCATCTTCCCCGCTGTTTTCAGCCCGCATTTTGAACTGGATTTCAAATACCGATTCAATATTGTTTTCGGTAGTATGGCGGAAGTTATCCGCGTAATTGGCCGTAAGGTCGTACAAACTGCGGCCATCGCCTTCCACCAGCCAGCGTAAAGCGTCAACTGCTGGTTGGTATTCTTTCTGTTGCAGGTGTACTCTTCCCAGGAGCGCATACGCGGCACCTTTAGTGGCCCGGCCAATATTATCGTTGTTGTAAGATGGCGGCAAAGCGGCAGCGGCTTCGGTGAGGTCTTTTTCAATCTGTGCCCATACCTGTTCCTGCGGTGCCTGGAAAGGTTTGTCGGAAGGTTGAGATGGTTCAAGTATCAGCGGAATATTTCCCCAGATGGTCACCAGGTTATAGTAATACAGGGCACGGAGAAATTTCGCTTCCCCGAGGTACCTGTTTTTGAGGTTTTCATCCATGGTAATGGAAGGAACCCTTGCCAGCACCTGGTTGGCGCGGTAAACGCCTCTCCAGTGGTGCCACCAGGTGTCGTAGTTTACCTCAAAGCTGTATTGGGTGATGTTGTGCGCACCGATGCTGCGGAGTTCGTTCCAGGGACTGGTGGAATAGCCATCATCGGAACGCACATCCATGTAAAACGGCATCCATCTCGAAAAAGGTGCGCCGTTGCGGTAGAAATTGCCGTACACCGCATTCACCCCAAGCAGTGCGTCTGTTCCCGTTTGCCAGAAATTAGATTCATCCGGAACATTCGGGTTGGGAATATCCAGTTCCATGGATTTTTTGCAGGAAGCAAAGGTGAAGAGCAGTATGGAATAAAGAATGATTTTTTTCATTGCTGAAGATTGAAAGTGAAAGATCAGAAACCGAAATTGATGCCTGCGGAAAGGATGCGCATGGCGGGATATTGTCCGTTGTCCAGCCCTCTTTCAAAAATGTTCACACCGGTAATATCGGGATCCAGTCCTTTGTATTTGGTGAAGGTGAGCAGGTTTTGTCCGCTCACGAATACCCTTGCGGAACTGAAACCTGCTTTTGAAAGCGTGGTCCTGGGAATATTGTATCCGATCTCAACATTGCGGAGCCGCAGGTAGGAACCATCTTCCAGCCAGCGATCGGTTTGGGGCAATACATTGAACTGGATACCCTGATCGGGAGCGCCCATGGCCGCACGTGGCATATCCGTATTCGGGTTTTGCGCGGTCCAGGGATTGGCCCCTTTCCTGAAGTTGGTATTCTGGTCCATGCGGTCCACATTGTAGCGTGGCCTGTTGTACAGTTGGTTGCCCACAACAGCGTACCACTGCATGCTGAAGCTGAAGTTTTTCCAGGAAGCATTCAGCACAGCGCCGGTTTCAAAATCAGCCCATGGGGTACCTGCATATACACGGTCCTTATCGGTGTTCAGTTCACCATCGCCATCTGTATCTACGTAACGCACGTCGCCGGGACGGGCCCAGGGTTGCAGCAATTCACCGTTTTTATTGGTGTGCGCATCTATTTCAGCCTGGTTCTGGAAGAGACCATCAGTTTGAAGCACGTACCATTCTCCGATAGAGCGGCCCAATTGTGTGCGGGCATCGCCCAGTTGTGTGTATTTGGTGGTGGTATCGCCAAAACTGGTGACTTTGTTGCGGATAAGGGTGAAGTTAAGCGTGGCATCCCATTTAAAGGCACGCTGCGGATCGCTTTTGTAAGTAATGCCCAGTTCAAATCCTTTGTTGCGGATGGAAGCGGCATTCACAGGGGGATTGCCACCCGCGTTACCTGTTGTTAAACTGATGGGAAGATCCACCAATACATCATTCGTACTGGCGATAAAGTATTCGGCGGTAAAGAGCAGGCGGTTGTTCAGCAGCGCGCCGTCTATACCAAAGTTGGTGGTCTTTTTCGTTTCCCAACGCAACCCTGCATTCGCGAGTTGTGTATTGATGGCGCCAAGTTGTTCGGCTTCATTTGTTCCGAATACCGCGCGTGGAAATGGATTGATGGAACCGAAATACTGCCAGGGACGAAGGAATTCACTGTTCCCAAGCGATCCGTAAGAAGCACGAAGTTTCAGGTCATTGATCCAGTCCACGTTAAAGAAGGATTCCCTGCTGATGCGCCAGGCCACTGATGCTGAAGGGAAGTTTCCCCAGCGGTGATCCGGTCCGAACAACGAACTTCCGTCGCGGCGAAAAGTAAGACTGGCCAGGTATTTTTCCTCGAAGCTGTAGTTGAGCCGACCGAGAAAACTCACCAGGTTCCACTTATCTGCTCTGCTGGTGGTGATGGCGTTCTGCCCCTGGTTCAGGTTGGTGAAAGTATAGTTGCCGTTGGCATCGGGTTCGAAACCTGATTTTTGTCCGGTGAGTATTTCGTAAGTATTCGTCTGATTGGTGAAACCGCCCACTGCACTGATGCGGTGCGCACCGAAACTTTGGTCATAATTCAGCGTATGCTCAAACAAAAAGGAACGGAAATTCGCGCGGTTCTCGTCTGCAGTGGCAATGGGAGAAGGCGTGCCCTGGCGTATGGTGCCGGGGCGGCGGAATCCTTTGAAACGGTCGAAACTGGTTTCTGCGCCCGCATTGAATTTATAAGACAGCCCGTTGAGTAGCCTGAGTTCCGCGAAAGCATTGCCCCTTATTTTGAAATTGTATTGATTGGTCTGCAGCAGGCTCTGCAATGCAGGAACATTCGCGGCAAGCGTATTTACGTAAGCGTTGTTCACTCCTATCCCCCAGCCTTCGGGATTGGTGGCGGAGGCGAATCGGGATGCGTCTTTAACAGGGATCACGGGAATCATGGTGATCATGTCCACAAAAGGATTGGTGAAGATATCTCCTGCTACGGGATCATCCTGCGTATAAGAGAGCAACATGTTCTGGCCAAAGCTGAAGCGGCCTTTCCTGCCGCTGGTGTTCACCCTTAAACTGGCGCGTTCAAATTCGTTCCCAATCACGGCGCCTTTATTCTTAAAATAACTTCCTGATACGTAATAGTTGGCGGAATTGCTTCCACCGGAGAGCGCCATACTGTAATCCTGGATATTTCCGGTACGCATAAAGGCATCCTGCCAGTTTGTATTAATGGAAGGATCGAAATCATTGGTGAGGATGGTTGGCACCGGAAGTCCGCCATTGGCATACAACTGTGTGGCCAGTGTGCGGTATTCTCCCGCATCCATCATATCCCATTTTTTATGGATCTGCTGCATACCGGTTTTTACGGAGCCGGTTACTACCATGGGGCCTTCTTTTCCTTTTTTGGTGGTGATGATGATCACGCCATTAGCGGCACGGCTTCCATAGATCGCAGCGGCGGAAGCATCTTTCAGAATCTGGATGGATTCAATATCGTTGGGGTTGAAGTCCGGCGTGGCATCGCTGTACATGCCATCAATTATATAAAGCGGGTTGTTGTTGGCGAAGGTACCTGCACCCCTGATGTCTATCTTAGCCATGGCGCCTGGAGAACCGCTGTTGCGCACGGTAACGCCTGTGGCAAGTCCCTGGATGGATTCCGCTACGGAAGAAGCCACGTTTCTGTTGGCCTGCGCTGGATTCACCACGCCAACGGCTCCGGTGAGGTCCTTGCGGCGCACCGACTGGTAGCCTATTACCACCACATCATTGAGCGTAGCATCGGCAGGTTCCAATATAATGTTGAGGGTGGTACCATTCACGGTCACCTCTTTTTCATTATACCCCACGCTGGAAACCACCAATACGCTTCCGGATGAGGCTTCTATGGAAAAAAGACCATTTGCCGTTGCGGCAACGGAGCGTTGTGTTCCCTTAACAGTAATGGTACCGCCGGGAATCGCTTCCCCGGAGGCAGTTCTGAGTGTACCGTTCACGACCTGTTGTGCGTACACCACCTGCGAAACGGGAAGAAAAATAGCGGCAAAGAGCAGAAACCTGAGCAATCGTTTTGTCATACTCATTGTTAGCAGTTTAGTTTTTGATAAAAGTTGCTGATCGCCGGAACTGATCCGCCGGAAGAATGATCCGGATAAGAAGTAGTTGAAGTACATAGCAATTCGGCAATCGTTTGATGTGGTGAAATTCCTGCTTAAATAAATAGCATCGCTTTAAAAATGTTTCATAATTGTTTTATTCCGTCTCATTTTTCAGCAGAAGCGGTTTTCAGGCATTGTTTCATCCTTTCACCGCCTGTTACCTTTCGTTTTATAATGTAACTTCCCGTTCCAATGCCTGCCGTTTATGATGAAGCAACTATTCTCCCTGATATTGATGGCCGCGGCTTTTTTGCGCCCGGTGGTGGCGCAGCCGCATTATTTCAGGCATTACCAGGTAGAACAGGGCCTCTCCAACAATACCGTTTTCTGTATGGCCCAAGACAAGGGCGGCTTTATTTGGATGGGAACAAAAGAGGGGCTGAACAGATTCGATGGTTATGGTTTCAAAGTATTCAGAAATGATCCGGATGACAGTCTGAGTATTGGGGATGATTTCATCAGGAGCATGTTTATCGACACTACAGATTCCCTTTACGCCGGAACACGGAACGGCGTATACAAGTACCTTCCGGCTACCGAACAGTTCAGGCACGTTTACAAAAGTGGCACGGAAGTGAAAGACATGTGCAAGGACCGTTCAGGAAACCTGTGGATGGTGGCGGGGCGTTCACTGATCCGGTTTCATGAACAAACAGTGCAAACAAAATTGTATTCCGGCAAAACAGTTGAATCACCTACGGCAGTTTGTATAGATACACAGGGAATAGTATGGGTGGGCACCGCACAAGGGCTGCTCCTGCAATACCTTCCGGAGAAGGACACCTTTCTTTCTTACAACCTCTTTCCTGGAAAAACTTATGCGTACCCTAAATGGATCGAGAAAATCTACGCCGGTTCCGGGCCCTTTATCATGGTAGGCACCTCCAATTATGGGGTGAAACAATTCCACTCTATTCAGCGTACGCACAAGGATGTGTTAACCTATAACGCCGAAGGCAATGAAATATTCGCCCGCGATTTTCTGCAAACGGCACAGGACGAATATTGGGTGGCAACAGAATCCGGCCTATTCCTGCTCAATACGGTATCAGGGAAAACCACACAGTTACGCAAACAATACGGCAACCCGTTTTCCCTGCCAGACAATGCCGTTTATACTTTGCTGAAAGACAAAGAAGGTGGTATCTGGGCCGGCACGTATTTCGGCGGTGCGGCCTACTACGCCAAACCCTATGCGCTTTTTGAGAAATTTTTCCCTCTGCCCGAAGCGGGGGCTATCCACGGCAACGCGGTACGTGAAATTTGTGAGGACCGCTTCGGCAACATCTGGATCGGCACTGAAGATGCCGGTCTGAACCGCTTCGATCCACGAAAAGGAACGTTTACCAGTTATCACTTAACGGGTTCTGATGTCGGCATCTCCTACCCCAATATCCATGGTTTGCTTGCGCGCAAAAATGAGCTTTGGGTGGGCACCTTTGAACATGGTTTGGATATCATGGATATCTACTCCGGGAAAGTGATCCGCCATTTTCCCGAAGGGAAAGAAGGGGAACAACTGAAAAGCAGTTTTATCGTGGTGATCCATGAAACCCGGTCGGGAGAAATATTCATCGGTACCCGGCAGGGTTTGTACCGCTTCCTGGAATCCGGTCAGCAATTTGAGGCGGTAAAGCAGGTCGCGGAGAACGCGTTTATTCATTCCATCACGGAAGACAAGCATGGCGTATTATGGATAGGCACTTTAGGAAACGGACTTTTCCGCTACGATCCGGTGAACAACGAAACTATTAACTACCTGCATCATGCGAAGCAGAAAAAGAGTTTACCCGGTAATTCGGTTACCACAGGCTTTCAGGCCAGCGATGGCACGTTGTGGTTTGGAACAGAAGGCGGCGGACTTTGCCGTTTCAATGAAAAAGATCAAAGTTTCACCACCATCACCACCAAAGAAGGATTACCGGGCAATACGATATTCCGGATACTGGAAGATGAACGCAGGAACCTCTGGATCACAACCTCCAACGGATTGGTACGTTTTCAACCCGGAACCGGGGCCATTCAGGTGTACACCACCTTCAACGGCCTGCTCAGTAACCAGTTCAACTACAATTCCGGGTACCGCGACGCTTCCGGACAAATTTACCTCGGCACGGCTAAAGGTCTGATCCGTTTCCGCCCCGCATCGTTCACCAACAATCAGTATTTTCCGCCGGTTCACATCACCGGGTTGTACATCAACAACAAAGAGCCCTCTTCCAACCTTGTTGCCCTGCCGCTGCAAAAAGCCAATGTACATACTTCCGAAGTTGTGCTTTCTTACGATGAATCATCGTTCAGCATCGATTTCGCAGCACCGGCTTTCACGGCCCCGGAAATGACGGGTTACAAATACATTCTGGAAGGACTCGATAAAGACTGGACCTACCTGAAAAGCAACCGTAAAGTGTATTTCACCAACCTCCGGCCAGGAAGGTATGTGTTTAAAGTACAGGCCGCCAACAGCGAAGGACTATGGGGAAAAGATACCGCCACGCTTCAGATACTGATTCAACCACCCTGGTGGGAAAGTAACTGGGCATTCACCGCCTATTTTCTTATCGCCGCACTCATCGTTTACCTGCTTTTCAGGAACTACCAGCAACGGATGCACGAAAAAACAGAACGTAAGATCGAATTGATGGAACACGAAAAGGAGAAAGAACTGTACCAGACGAAAATAAATTTCTTTACCGATGTGGCCCATGAAATACGTACCCCGCTTACCTTGATCCGCGCTCCCATGGAAAAAATCATGAAGAAAGCCGGGGAGAGTATTGAATGGGGGCAACAACTGAAGATCATGCAACGGAATACGGACCGGCTGCTCGAACTGACCGGTCAGTTGCTCGATTTCCGTCGCGTGGAAACCAATGCTTTCCGGCTAGATTTCGTGGAAACCAATATTGGCGCACTATTGAAAGATATGTGTACCGTATTCAGACCACTGGCGGAACAAAAAAAGATCAGCTTCAATCTGCATGTTCCGCCCCACCCCGTAATGGCGCTGGCGGATACGGATTCACTACAGAAAATGATCAGCAACCTGCTTTCCAACGCATTCAATTATGGCAAAAAGAAAGTAGAGGTGGTATTACGTGTTACAGAAACGCGTTTCAGCATAACCGTCAGCAACGATGGCCCGGTGATTCCATTGGAAATGAAAGAAAAAATATTCGAACCGTTCTACCGTATCCACCACCACAGCCACCGGCCCGGAAGCGGCATCGGCCTTGCACTTTCGAGGTCGCTCGCGGGACTCCATCACGGAACGCTTGAACTGGATACTTCCATCGCGGAATTGAATGTTTTCACACTTTCCATTCCACTACAACCTGAACAAATAAACGAAACTGCTCAACAAGAAAACGATGAAACCCGTACTACTGATTATTGACGACAACGAAGATATCCTGGACTTCCTTTCAGATGACCTCGGCGAAAAATACACGATCCGCACCGCTGTTAACGGGAAAGACGCACTCGAAATACTTTCCGCAGAAAGTGTTCAACTTGTGATCAGCGACGTGATGATGCCGGAAATGGACGGCTTCACCTTGTGCAGGGAGATCAAGTCAAACGTGGAAACCAGTCATGTGCCCGTGATCCTTCTTACGGCGAAGAACACCCTTCAATCTAAAATGGATGGGTTGGAAATGGGCGCGGACGCTTATATCGAAAAGCCCTTTTCGCCGGAATTCCTGCACCTTCAAATCGCCAACCTCCTCATCAACCGCAACAAGATCAAGGAGTATTTCTCCAATTCCCCGGTTACGCATATCCGCTCCATGGCGCATACGAAGGCCGATGAACAATTCCTGGAACTGGTGCATGAAATTGTGCTGCAACACCTGTCAGATACGGAACTCGACGTAGAGCACCTGGCCCGTTACATGAACATGAGCCGGCCAACTTTGTACCGGAAACTGAAAGATATTTCCGACCTCACTCCGAACGAACTCATCAACATCACCCGCTTGAAAAAAGCAGCCGCTTTGCTGGCGGAAGGCCAACTTTCGGTGAACCAGGTAGCGGAAATGGTGGGGTACAATTCCCACAGCCACCTGTCGCGGAATTTCCAGAAGCAGTTCGGGCTGTTGCCTTCAGAATTTGTGAAACGAAAAGAAACCAGTTAAAAGTCCGGTCTGCTCAAGAATGCATGTGTTAAACACGGCTGCACGTTAGCAAAAAGGCGGTAAATTCGCAGGTATGAATTTCCGATCTCTCCTCACATACCTGTTCCTTCCCGCAATACTCCTGTCCGGCTGTGCCGAACAGGAACCACAAAAGCATTACGACCATCCCGTGGTGATCGTGCAAACGAAGTTTGGTGACATCAAAATGGAACTTTACCCGGAAAAAGCACCCGCCACCGTTGCCGGATTCCTTACCAATGTGGACTCGGGCTACTATAAAAATTGTGCTTTCTACCGTGTGCTGCGCGACGACAACCAGATCTCCGGTGCGTTGCACGCTCAACTCATCCAGGGCGGAATATGGGTTACCAATTACAAGTTAAAGGCTAAGATGAAGCCCATTCCGCATGAATCAACCAAGGAATCCGGCTTGCTGCACAAGCGGGGCACTGTTTCCCTCGCGCGCGCTGAACCGGGAACCGCCACCTCCGAATTTTTTATCTGCCTCGAAGATGAACCCGGTTTTGATTTCGGCGGCGAGAACAATGCTGACGGTTTAGGATATGCGCCTTTCGGGAAAGTACTGGAAGGCATGGACGTGGTAAAAAAAATCCATGAGCAGCCGGAATATAAGCAACGTTTCAGGCCATTGGTAACGATTGTGGATGTTAAACGGGCGAAGTAAGCGGTTTATTCATTCCCCACTACGCTGTATGCAGGATCCTCCAGTACATTCACTTCAATCACATCGGCAGCGTTTTTTAACAGTTGCCTGCAATCAGGGCTCAAATGCAGCAGGTGCAATTTTTTACCGGCGCTCCGGTATTTTTCCGTGAGCTTGTTTAATGCGTCTATGGCGCTCATGTCTACCACCCTGCTCTCTTTAAAGTCTATGATCACTTCGCCCGGATCAGCCTGCACATCAAATTTCTCCGTAAACCTTGTTACGGACCCGAAGAACAGGGGGCCATATATTTCATAGTGCTTCGCCCCGTTTTCATCCAGGTATTTCCGGGCACGGATTCTTTTCGCGCTTTCCCAGGCGAATACCAACGCGGAAATGACCACACCGATCAGGACTGCTAAGGCCAGATTGTGCAACCAAACCGTAATCGCGGCAACCAGCACCCCTACAATGATATCAGATTTGGGCATCTTGTTGATGATGCGTAAGCTTATCCATTCAAACGTGCCGATGGATACCATCACCATTACGCCTACTAATGCGGCCATCGGCACTTTCTCAATCACCGGCGCACCGAAAAGTATGATCAGCAATATTGTAAGTGCCGCCACAATTCCCGATAAACGCGCCCTTGACCCCGCGGAAAGGTTTACAAATGTTTGCGCGATCATGGCGCAACCACCCATGCCCGTAAAGAGCCCGTTCAATACATTGGCACTGCCCTGTGCCACACATTCTTTATTGCCACGGCCCCTGGTTCCGGTAATTTCATCCACCACATTCAGCGTCAGCAAACTTTCGATGAGTCCAACACCGGCCATAACCAGCGCATACGGGAAAATCACCTTCAGCATTTCAAGATTAAACGGCACTTCAGGAAGATGGAAAGGAGGAAATCCTCCGCTGATGGATGCGATGTCTTTAACTGTTTTCGTATCAATGCCAAACCCAGCGACAATCGCGAACACTACCGCGATGGCAACCAGCGAGGCGGGTACCGCTTTGGTGATTTTAGGAAAAAAAATCACGATCAGTACAGTGAGCAATACCAGCGAAAGCATTACATACAGCGTTGTTCCACTTAGCCAGGAACCGGTTCCGGGCATCCGAAACTGCTGCAACTGAGACATGAAAATGATCACCGCCAGTCCATTCACAAATCCATACATCACCGGCTGCGGAACAAGTTTGATGAATTTCCCGAGTTTAAAAACGCCAACCAGAATTTGTAATAGTCCCGCCAGCAGCACCGCGGCGAAAACATATTCCAACCCGTGACTTTGCATCAACGCGATCAGCACCACCACTGTTGCACCTGCACCACCCGACACCATTCCCGGACGACCACCCAGTACAGCGGTTACCAACCCCATGATGAATGCGGCATACAAGCCAGTAAGCGGCGAAAACCCGGCAAGAATCGCGAAAGAAAGAGATTCAGGGATCATCGTCATAGCAACGGTCAGGCCCGCGAGTATTTCGGTTTTGTAGTTTACTTTTTGTGAAAAGTCGAATAAGTTAAACAATGCAGCCATGAAAGAAAATTTGAAGGCAACCAGAATGAAGAATGAACACAAAGCATATTTGAGCAAAAGCCTTGACTTTACGCCCGGGTGTGATATTATTATATCAGGGTGGAGTAACTTTCAAGAAGGAGGTATTCATCATTTCGGAGCGAAAGTAAGAAAAAACAGACAATTACTTTTCATTGAGTAATGGTTTCGAATTAAGCTGAAAAGCCGCGTAAATGGGGCGCAGCCGCCGCACCAGCACCATTTCCTTCGCTTTCATTTCATAGCTGGTATCATAGCATCCGCATCGGAAACCGCCCGTTTCTTTAGGTACCTGGTGGGTAAAATAATAAAAGCTGAAGCCACGGGCCAGCAATTCCTCTTTGGTAACCAGCACTTCTTCATAGTCCTTCAGCAGTTGGTCCAGAATGGACCTGTTCTTTTTCAGCAGGTGGTTCACGATCCGTATATCAGGCGTAGTGCAGGCCTTCTGGCTGTTGTTGTAATTATTTCTGCAGTTTTCATCACAATATTTTTTGTCGCTCCGGCCCCTGATCTTTTCGCCGCACTGGATACATTTTCTTTCCATCACATCAGTTGTTGGTGAACAATGGCGCAAAGCTAGCAGCTGTGTTTCAGCCTTTAAACCGTGTTTTAACGCTTATATCATGTTATAAACACTTATCGTTCGACTGCTCAATAACGGAAGGTGCAATTTTGTATTGAAAACGGCCGTGAATATTCAGAAATCAAAAATCGTGTAACATGAATGCTTTAAAAAACAAAGTGCAATTGATCGGTCACCTCGGTGCGGCACCGGACATCAGGGAAATGGATACGGGGAAAAAACTGGCAAAAATGAATATTGCTACCAATGAAACGTACAAGAACAGCCAGGGTGAAAAAGTAACGGAAACGCAATGGCACCAGGTAATCGCCTGGGGGAAACTTGCGGAAATCGCGGAAAAGCTGTTGGATAAAGGTACCGAAGTGGCCGTGGAAGGTAAACTGCAATCCAGGACCTATACCGACAAGGAAGGTGTACGCCGCTATGTAACCGAAGTGTGCGCGCAGGAACTCCTGGTGCTGGAGGGTAAAAAAGTGTAGTGGTGGTAGTAGGTCCGGGAGGCCAAAGCTCCGGTGGAGGCCTCCCTTTTCAATCCTTTCGGTATCTTTGCAAAAAAAGGAAAATGGCTGAAGACCTGTTGGTAGAACAAGGAACCAAGGAAGAACAATATAAGTCACTGGTGCCGCAACTGAAGGCGCTGGTGGAAGGTGAACCCGACCTGATCGCTAACCTCGCGAATATTTCAGGCGGATTGAAAGAGCAGTTCAGGTGGTGGTGGGTAGGTTTTTACCTGGTAAAAGAAAGCGAATTGGTGCTCGGGCCCTTCCAGGGACCAATCGCCTGTACCCGTATTAAAAAAGGGAAAGGCGTATGTGGTACCAGTTGGGAAAGAGCCGAAACACTGATCGTTCCTGATGTGGACGCATTCCCGGGGCATATCGCCTGCAGCAGCCTTTCCAAATCGGAAATTGTTGTACCCGTGGTGAGGAACGGCGAAGTGGTGGCCGTACTGGATGTTGACAGTGAACACCTGGATCATTTTGATGAAACGGATAAGAAATTCCTGGAAGAAATCGTCGCGTTTATTCCCGGATGGTAGTTTGCTCTATCTTCGTAATCATAAATCAACCAGATGAAAAAACTGTTGCTTGCAATCGGCTTCCTGACCTTTATAGGCGTTTCGGTAAACGCGCAAAAAAGAAAATCCATCTTCAATGGGAAAAACCTTTCCGGCTGGACGGTACACGGTACTGAAAAATGGTATGTAGATAAAGGTGAACTGGTTTGTGAGAGCGGGCCGGATAAGCAATATGGCTACCTGTCCACCCAAAAGAAGTACAAAAACTTCATCCTTGAACTCGATTTTAAACAGGAAGACAATGGCAATTCCGGCGTATTTTTCCGTTCATCCATTGAAGGGGTGAAAATTCAGGGATGGCAGGTGGAAGTAGCGCCTCCGGGGCTGCATTCAGGGGGCATCTATGAGTCTTATGGCAGAGGATGGCTCATTAAACCGGATGCGGAAAAAGAGGCCGCGCTGAAGCCCGGAGAATGGAACACCATGAAAATACAGGTGATCGGAGATGAAGTGACCACCTGGCTGAATGGTACCCAGATGGTGTTTCTGAAGGACGAAAAAATAGGCGCCGCGAATGGATTTCTCGCTTTGCAGATCCATGATGGTGGTGGCATAAAAGTGCGGTGGAAAAACATCCGAATCCAGGAAATCAAGGATAAAAAATAGACAGAAAAAGAAAGCGTACCAGCTAAAGCGGGGCATTGGGCATTGCCTTAGCTGATACGCCTCTTAAGGTTTAATGGTTGGTTACTTGCGGCTAACCCCGGCCGTTATTTTTTGTTCTTTTTCAAAATCGAATAAGGTAATTCTCCGGAGGGTATAATATGCTACCCAGTATTCCTGGAGTATCCTGGTGTAATCAATCAGGGCTTTGTCTTTGGCATCTTGCGCCAATCCCAGGTCGGTAATACTGATCTTGCCGAGCAGGTACCTGTTTTTGGCCACATCATATCTTTTCTGGGCGATGGTGTCACTTTTGGCTGCGATCACAATACCGGTCTGCAATTGAATGAACCTGTTCACGACATTCTCCACTTCAATGTCAAAATCCTTCTGCTGGTATTGTTGCTCGGCGCGCACCGCTTCCAGGTTTTTTCGGGCCGCCTCTTCCTGGTGTTTGTTCTTTCCGAATCCGAAGAGTGGAATACTGTACCCGATGTTCACCTGCTGCGCGTTCAGCGGATCCTGGTAGGCGTTGGATAAAGAGGTGGCGGTTTGGTTGAGTCCATAGCTCAGGAAAATATCGCCGCTGGCGAACCGGTTGCTCTGACTTCTTTTAACGTCGGCTTTCGCCTGGTTTTCCAGCAGGCTCAATCCGATGAGGTCACTGCGGTTGGCGCGGGCCTCTCTTATGGCGATGGTTTTATCCACCGCAAGTATGGGCGCGTCTTTTACGGGAGTTAGTTTGAAGGTTACAGGAGCGGTGATGTTGAGCAGGTTCCGGAGCCGTTTGGTATTAACTTCCACACGCACCTGGCTTTGGGTGACGGCGTTCTTCGCGTTCATTAATTGCAGTTCCACCTGGAGGAGTTCGTTCTCCGCGATCTTTCCTACGTTGAACCTGCCCTGGGATATTTTAAAAAGCGTATCGTTGATGGCTTCGTTGCTGCGGGCGTTCTCATATTCCATGCTGGCCACATAGAGATCGAAGTAGGTTTGTGTGATGCGCACACTGAGGTCTTCATTGTCCTCTACCAGTCCCTTTTCGGCCTGTTTGATGCGGAGTTTTTCCTGCTCAAAATTCCATTTAACGGAATTGAATAATGTGAGGGGCTGGCGCACACCTATGGCGAAAGGTGTGGTCTGGAACTGCTTTTGGAAAAACGGCTGCTTGTTGGTGAACTGGCTCAGGTTGGAAGTCACGAAGGCGGTCCCACCAGTCCAGAAGATATTCTGTTCCACCGTCAGGTTCGTGCTGATATTGGAGCGGCGGAAAGACTGCACCTTATACGAACCATCGGGCTGCACCACATTATCCAGGCGACTGTCGTAAGAAGGGAGCACGCCACTGAGGGACACCTGGGGTTTTAAACCGGCCATGAACGCGTTATAACGGTGCTGAACGGATTCATATGCCGCGTTGATTTTTTTGGAGAGCATGCTTTGGGATTTTCCCATGTTGATCGCTTCTTCCAGCGACAAGGGCATGTTATCCTGTGCGGAAACCTGAACGCTTGTGAAAAAAAGCGCGGCCGCAAGGGTGAATGACTTCATGTATAAGGGTTTATGTGTGTTATTCGCTTTTTAAACTGACAACCGGGTTGTTGGCGGCCGCCTTCCGGGCCGGGAACCAACCGAAAAGTAGTCCGGTAAGTGCTGAAATGGAAAAAGAAAGCATGATGGAGAAAAGGCTCACTGAAGTTTCAATATCCGTCACTTTCTCGATCGCGATGCTGATGCCCACGCCCAGCAGCACACCAATAAGGCCACCGGTAACGCATAAGCTGATAGCCTCACTCAGGAATTGAAGCACCACATCCTTTTTGGTGGCGCCGATGGCGAGCCGAAGTCCTATCTCCCTGGTTCTTTCCAGTACGGAGGCCAGCATGATGTTCATGATGCCGATGCCCCCGACGATCAATGAGATAGAGGCGATAATGGCCAGTACGATATTAAAAAGTTGTTTTGTTTTTTGTTCCTGCTTCAACAGCAATTCCGGTACAATGATCTCCACATCTTTGCTGCCGCCGTGCCGCCTGTTCAGCATCCTGGTCATCAGCTCAACGGTGGGTTGTACCATGCCGGTCTCAGCAACATGTATGACCATTTTGTCCAGTTGGTGGTAGTTGCCTCTTGCCCCGGAATTCCGGTACATTTGCATCTTATATGGCGTTAGACGGGAACGGTCCTGTATGCGCATAAGCATGGTGGGTAGCGGGGTGAATATCTGCTCATTCACATCACGGATCGAGAACCGGGCAGACTCTTTTCCAATGGTTGCACCCTGCTCCAACACACCGACAATTTTTAACCACTCGCGCCCACATTTGATGGACTGGCCGATAGGGTTAATGCCCGGGAAATATTTCTTTTCAATGTTCCAGCCAATGATGCATACCGGAATGGCTTCAGCCAGGTGTTGTTCCGTAAAAAGTTTGCCCTTGGCCAGTTTGGTATTGGTGGATTCAAAGAAATGATTGGTAACACCGGTTAGTTTTCCCTTACCGGAAATACCCTGGTAAAGAATATTGACATCCATTTCTGATTCGGCGCTGATATACGAAATGGAAGGTATCTGGAGGAGGTTTTCAACATCCGCGAGTCGTAAACCGGAAGAAACATTCCTTTTAGGGGCCATGTTCTTTTCAACGGCTTTTTCCTCTCCGGATTCATCCGACTGTTCCGCTGCTGGCTCCTGACGTCCTGAACCGGGAATCACTGCTTTCACAACGATATTATTGGAGCCAACCTGTTTGATCTGCTGAAGTATCTCCCTTTCTGCCCCCTTCCCGATGGCCAGCATGGCGATCACTGACGCCACACCGAATATGATGCCGAGAGAGGTGAGCAAGGCGCGCACTCTGTTGGTCAACAACGCGGACAGACCGATCCGGAAGTTGAACCACAACCGCTGTAAGTAATTCATGGCTATAGGTTAAAGGGTTATTCAGATTCAATGATCACCATGCCTGAACTCGCCGGCGCACTTTGCTTCGCTTCTTTGGCAGCCATCTCTTTCATTTGTTTGACCAGACTGCTATCTAGCGTGATCAATTGAGCTGGCTTTTTGGTTTGCTTCGCATCTATGCCTTTAAAGGCCAGTCCCGAAGTATCGGAAGGGAGAGAAAGAAAAATTGTTTCGCCACCAGCAAGCCCGTTACTGATGATGGCCGCGGTTTCATTGGAACTATGCACCACCACTTGTTGTTTTTGAAGTACACCGTCTTTACGGAGGTACACGAAGCTTTTTGCGCTTTCAGAAAAAATACTTTCTAGAGGCACCTGTACCACATCTTTGTATTGCTCGGTAAGTATCTTACAGGAGACGGTCATGGCCGGACGAAGTTCATCGTCTTTCGTGGTTACATCTATGAGTACCTCGAATACTTTGGCGTCGCTGTTGGGCCGCTCTTCCCCGATATTGGCGACGGATTTCACCACGCCTTCCAACTTCTTATCGGGAGAAGCATCGAGGGCGATACTCACTTTCTGCCCCACACGAACACGTTGCACGTCCACTTCGTTTACGTAGGTGAACACTTCCATTTGTGTGAGGTCGGGCAGGGTGGCCACTGTGGGGCTCCAGAGGTCGATCTGGGAGCCGACGGCTTTTTTCTGGCCGTTCCAGTTCTTTTCGTAGATCACCATTCCCCCTTTGGGCGCGGTGATGTTCAGTTGTTGCATCAGGCGCATGAGCCGCTCGTTCCGGTTCATGAGTTGCGCCATATCGCTTCCGTAGATCTGGAGTTTGGTCTGGGCCTGTATTTGCTTTGTTTTGTAGTTTTCTTTTTTCTGCTTAAGGGTTCTTTCTGTTTTCTCATAATCCAGTTGCACCCTGTTAATTTCAGCGGGGGCTTCAAACCTGCTTTGCTCTTTTTCAAGCACCTTTTGTTTCAGGTCGTATTCGAGGTTCTGGATTTCATCGCGGAGGCCCCTCATTTCAAGCATGGTATCCAGGGTAGCCTGCTTGATCTGTGCGTTCATTTTTTCGATCTCGATCCGCTGCTGGTTCATTTTATCCATGAGGGAGCTGTTGTCCAGGCTGGCAACAAATTCACCTTCCTTTACGGTGCTTCCTTCGGCGACCATGTCGGAGATTTTGATCTGGTAAACCCCCACCTGTTGCAGTTCGGGCGGCGCCATGATCCGTGTATTGCTTTTGCTTCGAAGTTCTCCGGAAGTGGTGATCATCACTTCAAAATCACCTTTCTTTACCTGGTGTACCAGTTCGGCGGATGTTTCTTTTTTGCTGAAGAAGAGGAAATAGGAAAGGATGGCAACTGCAATAAGGAGCAGTACCACGAGTAAGGGTTTGTTTCTTTTCATGACTGGGCTAATGGTTAAACGCCCACAATTTATATGCTATATGTATGCGCCGCTGTTAGAGCATTGTTAATCCGGATCAACACTCAGCATTCACTAAGCGAGAGCGGAATGTTCACAGCAAGTCCGCCGTCGGCGGTCTCCTTGTATTTGCTGCTCATGTCAAGTGCGGTTTCCCACATGGTTTTAACCACTGCGTCGAGGGATACTTTGGCAAAATCCGGAGAACTTTGTAAAGCCAGTTGAGAAGCGGTGATGGCTTTAATGGCGCCCATCGTATTTCTTTCTATGCAGGGTACCTGCACCAACCCGGCAATGGGGTCACAGGTGAGGCCGAGGTGGTGTTCCATCGCTATTTCAGCGGCCATCATGGCCTGGCGTTGTGTTGCGCCCATGCTTTCCGTTAAACCGGCCGCGGCCATCGCGGATGAAACGCCGATTTCGGCCTGACAGCCACCCATAGCCGCAGATATGGTGGCTCCTTTCTTGAAGATGCTGCCGATTTCGGAAGCGGTCAGCAAAAAATGGATGATCTTTTCCTTCGTATACCCATCACAGAAAGCCACATAGTATTGCAATACGGCTGGAATAACGCCTGCCGCTCCATTGGTAGGTGCCGTTACTACTCTTCCGAATGAGGCATTTTCTTCATTTACGGCTAATGCAAAACAACTTACCCAGTCGAGGATGTATTTAAAGTCGGTGCCGCCGGCGCGGATCGCCAACAGCCAACTGTCGTAGTCGGAATAGGTTCTTCCGGCCAACAGTTTCCTGTTCAGTTCCGCAGCCCTTCGCTTCACTTTCAATCCACCGGGCAAAACCCCTTCTGTATGACATCCCTTGTAAATGCAGTCGCGCATCGTTTCCCATATATGCCATACGCCCGCACTCGTCTCCTGCTCGCTCCGCCAACTCAGTTCATTCTCCGCCACTATTTCATGGATGCTCATGCCCGTTTTCATGCACCAGTGCATGAGGTCAGCGGATTTTTCTATCGGGAAAGGCAATTGAACAGATGCGCTACCGCCCTTTGGGGCATTTTCCTGCACCACAAAACCACCGCCTATCGAGTAATAGGTTTCGGCAATGTTTGTGCCCCCCTGCATCTCAGCCAGGAAAGTCACCGCGTTGGGATGGAACGGAAGTGATTCCTGGAACAGAAATACAATATCCGTTGAAGGAACAAAATGGATCAGCCGCTGCCCCGCAAAGTTCAATTCCTCTTTAGCAGCAATATCATGAATGCGGTCCTGCAATTTCGTAGTATCGAATGTTACCGGATCCTCATTGCACAAGCCCAGTTGCACCGCGATATCCGTACCGTGCCCTTTCCCGGTTTTCGCGAGTGAGCCATATAAAAGCACCTGTACTTTTTCCAGATTTTCCAACCCGTGTTCAGTGGCGATTTTATGCGCGAACATGGCCGCGGCCCTCCAGGGACCAAGTGTATGAGAACTGGATGGCCCTACGCCAATTTTGAACATATCGAATACGGAGATGGATTCCTGTGACAAAGCGCTTAATTTTTACAAATGTATATGAAAAAACCCCGGAACGGATTCCGGGGTTTACGTAAGGATCAAATCTATGTACGAATCAATTAAAGTCTACCAGTTCTACTTCAAATATCAGGATCGAATTGCCGGGAATGACCACTTGTTGTGTTTGCTGATCTTTTACATCCGCGCTTCCATAGCCGAGTGCTGGTGGAACGTAAATAGTAATATTGCCATTTCTTCCGATCAGGGGGATGGCTTTTTTCCAGGCTTCTATTAAACCACCAAGTTGAAATCCAACACCCGACACGTTGCTATCAAAGGTAGCCCCATTTACCAGTTTGCCTGAATACCTGACAAATACACTTCCACAAATATCCTTTGGTTTTTCTGTTGAACCAGAATCGGTGATATTGTAGTAAAGGCCACTGCAATGTTTGGTCGCAATAATGTTATTTGTGTCTAGATAAGTTTCCAATGCCAGCACCTGCGCATCAGGAGCTTTGCCTGCACAAGGATCATAATTACAGGCCTGATCATCTGTTTTCAGGCATCCCGTAAACACAATGGAAAGAATGGACATTCCCAATATAAACTGCTTCATGCTGCTAATCTGTTTGTACCTTGATTGAATTTGAGCTTTAACCGTTGCACGAAGTAAGTAAATTTATTCCTTCCACCGCCAGTCGCCCGCTATTTTAAGCGGTTCTTTCAACCCAGCCTGCTCCAGGAACGTTTTTATGGCGGCATCATCGAGTTTTGTAGCTGGAATTTCCGTAGTATTCGCCATGGCCCAGATCATCATCGCGGAGAACCGAACCTGGTCCTTCATCCATTCCGGTTTAATCAAGGAGATATCATCACAACTTGCATGGTAGCACCTGTAAATGGACGAGGGCATATTGTTCACCGAAGAAGCGGTAGGAATGCCTTCCAGCATAAAAGGCTGATGGTCGCTGTGTAAGCCAGCCCCCTCACCTATCCTGTTCTGAAAAACGGTATCTGTTTTACGGATTTGTTCACCTACGACTTTAAAAAAAGATAGCGCCTCCTTTCGTCCACCGATATTAAATCCGATGGTGGCACCCGACATATCAAAATTGAATACATATTTAATATTCCCAAGCGTATTGCTCTTTTTTGCGTCCTCAACATAAAATTTCGATCCGAGAAGCCCTTGTTCTTCTCCCATAAACAACACAAATTCGATAGTTCTGTCAAAAGACAGGTTCAATGCTTTAAAAGTCCTGGCGATATCGATGATCTCATATGCGCCAAGTCCGTTATCTGTCGCGCCTGTTGCAAGGTCCCAGCTATCCAGGTGCGCGGCCACCACGATTTTTTCGTTGGGGTATTTTTTGCCGGGGATGGAAGCGATCACGTTCCTGGCTTCGATGGTACCGCTGAAATTGCGCATGGAAACGGAAGCACGTAGCGCACCCGATGCCAGTTGCCGTTTCAGGCGCATCCCATCTTCGTATGTAATGTTTACGGCCGGGATAGGGTTCACTTTTCCAGTAACCGACGCAGTTCCCGTAAGCAGGATACCGCCTTCCACGCCGTTAAACAGGATTACACCAGCGGCCCCGTACCGGATCGCCAGCGCTGTTTTTTCCGAACGGTGGAGGTTTTTAGTACCTGTGGCCGTTCCGGGAAGTAAGCCCAGCGCGGCGAAAACGATTTTTCCTTTTGCTTTTTCAGGAGCCGACAAATAATCCGCTTCCAGTCCGTTTCCCATATCCACCATTTCGTGGGTGATGTCCACTTTTTCAGGAGAATGGCCCAATGCCACGGCCTTCACTTCTTCCTGGCGGCCATCGGGCCCAATAATATGCAGGTGAATGGACTCACGGCTCCAGCTCTCGGCTTTGAACGGCTGGAAAGTGGTGGTGAGACCATAAGTTTTAAGTAAACGAAAAGCGTCTTCTTCCGCCTTTTTTCCGTTGGTGGAACCTGTTAAACGATGGCCGATTGTTGCCGTGGATTTTTTCAGGTTCTGGTAGGCTTCAGAACGCTGTTGTACTTCTTTATTAATGGAATTGAATACGGCAGTCTGGTCCTGCGCCTGCACATTCCATGCAATGAGCAGCACTGCCGCGAGTATTACCGGTTTTCTCATAAAGCGATTTGCTGTAAAAATAGTGGAAGCGTTAATTCAAACCAATTGCATCTTTCAGCCGCGCCTCAAAGAAAGGCGCTTTCATCTGGGTCTCAAAAAACTTGCGGTGCTTCGTTTTGTTGTTGAGAAAAAGGGTGGCCGGGATGGCGCCTGACCAGGAGGGATCGATTTTGGGACAGAACACATCGGCATTCGTTTCATCGAGCCACACGATCTCCGCGTTGAAATGATGTTTCTGCGCAAAAGCCTGGATTTTGGCCGGATAGAAAAACGGCAGGTCCAGGCTAACCAGTAGCAGTTTCACCTTCTGTCCTTTGTATTTCTCCGCGATCTCCTGGAACCAGGGTATTTCTTCCACGCAAGGTTTACAGAATGTGGCCCAGAAATTAACGACCACGGGTGTTTCACTTTGTTCGAGGTAACGCTCCAGGTCCGCGATTTTCCAGCGGCGAATCTCCTGGGCGGAGGCCATTATTACCAACAATAAACCGATCAGTACCAGTGAAAATCTTTTCATTTCAATCTTTTTTCGATCACACTTCAGGAGAGGGCCAGTTGATGCTCCAGTGTTCCATTTGCGCATCGATGGCTTCGGGAGACAACTTCGGATGGTCATAATGTCCCGCATTTGTCTTTTGCCGCAACGCTTCATAAAGGGTCACCGCACAGGCCACAGAAATATTCAGCGACTGGATCACCCCCATTTGCGGAATCACGAAATTGCCATCGGCCAATCCCCGGAGCTTTTCAGTTACACCTTTTCTTTCGTTGCCAAAAACAAGCGCCAGCGGCTCCCTGAAATCGATCTCGTACAAACCTACGGAATCGGTCCCCAAATGGGTTGTTAAAATGCGCCCATAGCGCGCACGAATGGCTGCCACACAGGCTTCCGGATCGGAGAACTGGTGCACCTTCACCCACTTCCAGGCAGAAGAGGAACTTCTGAAGCCCCAACGTTTATGGGCATCGGCCAGCGTGTTGAGCACATAAATTTCTGGTATACCTATTGCATCGCAGGTACGCATCACCGCTGAAATGTTGTGCGGGTCGGTAATATTTTCCAGCAACACTGTAATGTCCGGCTGCCTTTTTTGCAATACAGTGAGCAGTTTATCGTGTCTTTCAGGCGTCATATCAATAAATTCACGGCCCGAAATTATAAAAACACCAGATTTGTACCTTATTTCGTATCAATTAACCCATGACCTATGGCAAAGAAAATATTGAAGATATCCGGCATCACGTTGTTAGTACTCCTTTTACTTGCTTTTATCCTGCCCTTCTTTTTTAAAGATAAAATCGTGGCGCTGGTTAAAACAGAAGTGAACAAGAACCTGAACGCGAAAGTTGATTTTAAGGATGCTTCCCTTTCTTTTTTCAGGCATTTCCCCCGTGTTTCGCTTGCGCTGGAAGACTTGTACATCGCCGGGGTGGATCATTTTAAAGGCGATACGCTGTTGCAGGTGAAAGAACTTGATGTGGCCGTGAACCTGTGGAGCGTGATCGGCGGAGACCAGATCAAGGTGCATGCGGTAAACCTGGAATCCCCCACGATCCACGCCATTGTGGACAAGGAAGGGCGCGCCAACTGGGACATCGCTTTGCCGGATACTTCGACTTCGGTCTCAACGGATACAGCCGCCTTTAACATTGCCCTGAAACAGTACGCCATCACGAACGGCAATATCCGTTACGATGATGTTCCCGGGAACATGTATGCGCAGATCACCCGGCTTGACCACAGCGGCAGCGGCGATTTTACCCAGGACCTCTTCACGCTTCAAACCAAAACATCCGCCGAAAAAGTGGATTTCAGCTATGGCGGTGTTCCTTACCTGAACGCGGTTAAAACGATTTTGAATACCGATATCGGCATCAATACCAATGAAAGCATCTATACTTTTGATACGGATGATGTTCAACTTAATGAGCTCAAATTGAATACGAAGGGTTCGTTTCAACTGGTGAACGACAGCTCCTATAAAATGGACATCAGTTTCAAAACACCAGACAACACGTTTAAAAGCATACTGTCCCTGATACCGGCAGTATATTCCACAGAATTTGATAAAATACAAACAAAAGGAACCGCCGCGTTTGAAGGTATGGTGAAAGGTATGTATACCCCCACACAACTGCCTGCCTTCAACGTTGCGTTACAGGTAAAGGACGGCTTTTTCCAGTACCCCGATCTTCCAAAGCCTGTACAGAATATCCAGGTGGATGCAAAGTTGAGCAATCCTGATGGCGTAACCGACCATACCGCTATTGAAGTAAGCCGCGGCCATATTGAAATGGACAATGAGCCGTTCGATTTCAAATTCATCTTCCGCAACCCTGAAACCATCAAATACATTGATGCCGTTGCGAAGGGAAGACTCGATCTCTCCAAACTCACCCAGTTGGTAAAACTGGAAAAGGGTACACAACTCGGGGGCATTATTCACGCGGATGTTTTCGCGAAAGGCAATATGTCGGCAATCGAAAACCAATCTGGTCCGTTCACGGCCGGCGGCTTCCTGGATGTGCAATCGTTGAATTACGCGTCTCCCGCTATCCCCCAACCCGTGAAGAACGGCAATATGCGCATCAACATCACCAACGAAGGTGGCGTGGCCGATCAAACCAATATTTCTATACCGGCCGGTCACATTGAGTTTGGCGCCAACCCGGTGGATTTCACGCTGAATCTCCTGAAGCCGGTCACCGATATTATTTTTTCCGGGAGCGCAAAAGGTAAATTCGACCTGAACACAGTGCAGCAACTGGTTACGCTGGAACCCGGCACTTCGCTCAGTGGAATGGTGGAGGGCGATGTAACATTCGCCGGCAGCAATAAACTGGTGGAAGAAGAAAAGTACGACCAGATCAAGCTGAATGGTACCGTAGCCGTGAATAACCTGAAATATGCCGATAAAGACTACCCCGAAGGTGTTGCCATTTCCAGGACAAGCGCCACGATGAACAATGATGTGATTACACTGAATGAACTGCGCGGCAATTTCAAAAAGACCAATTTTTCCGCCATAGGCACACTGAACAACGCTATTGGTTATGCGATGAACGATGAAACGCTTTCCGGCAAACTGAATGTGAAAGCCGATAAAATGAACCTGAACGACTGGATGGGAACGGATACCGCCACAGCCGAAGCTTCCGCATCATCGGATCCATTCCTGGTTCCCGGGAAGATCAACTTCAACCTTACCGCCGCCGCGGATGAAGTGGTGTACGATAAAGTGACTTACAAAAACGTTCACGGTAACCTTCAACTGGCGAATGAAACGGTTACCTTGCAACAACTGCAAACCGAAGCGCTGGATGGCACCATCGCTTTTAACGGCACTTATTCGACGCTGCGCAACAAACAACAGCCCGATATCAGTATCTCCTACGATGTAAAGAACGTGGACGTACAAAAAGCGTTCTTCGCGTTCAATACCGTTCAGCAACTGATGCCGATCGGCCGGTTCCTGGGTGGAAAACTAAGTTCACAACTCAGTATGAACGGAAAACTGGGCGGGGATATGATGCCGTTGCTGAATAGTCTTACCGGTGAAGGAACCCTGTTCCTGATCGATGGTTTCCTGAAAAAGTTCCAGCCTTTGGAGAAACTGGCCAGTTCGCTGAATGTGAGTGAACTGAAAGAAATCAGCCTGAAGGATGTGAAAAATTATTTTGAATTCGACCACGGCAAAGTGCTCGTGAAGCCGTTCACCGTAAAAGTGAATGACATTGAAATGGAGATTGGCGGCACACATGGTTTTGACCAATCCATCAATTATCTTGTAAACCTGAAAGTACCCAGGTCCAAACTGGGAAGCCAGGGCAATAACCTGCTGAACGGCCTGGTTACACAGGCCAACAATAAAGGCATACCCGTTAAACTTGGTGAAACGGTGAACTTCAATGTTGTGATGACCGGCAGCATGACCAATCCCAACCTGAAATACGACCTGAAAGAAGTGGCGGGTGATGTGAAAACGCAGCTGCAGGAACAGGCGAAGGAGTTTGTACAAACCAAAGTGGACAGCGCCAAAGCCGCTCTGAAAGATACCGCTCAGGCCATCAAAAAGGAACTCCTGAAATCCGCCGAGGAAGAACTCAGGAAAAAGCTCCTCGGCAATAAAGACACGGCTGCTTCCATTACCCCTGCACCGAACCCCGTAAAGAAAGCAGAAGAAACATTGAAGGGAATTAAAGGTTTACTTAAGAAGAAAGATACTACCTCTAAAAACTGATCATTTCACGATAGGTTTCAGCCAATTTTCCAACGCGGTCAGCCATTGCTGGTAAGTATTGTCGTTTTTGCGCATTCCCCATCCATGGCCACCGGTAGGAAGTTCTAATAGTTCGGTCCGTATTTTCAGGCGCTGCAGAGCATCACGGTAAAGGCGGCTGTTCTCAATTGGAACGGCTTTATCGTCCAGGCTGTGCGCCAGGAATGCCGGTGGTGTTTTTTTATCGATTTGTTTCCAGGTGGTGAATTGTTGTTCAAGGACGGGATCGGGCTGGTTCCCGAGCAACTGGTTCCTTGAACCAGCGTGTGTGACGGCAGTTTCCATGGAAATAACAGGATAAATTAAAATGCTGAAATCGGGTCTTGCCGTAAACTTTTTAAGCGGATCATTTTTTAACGGCGTTTCTTTATACAATACGGAAAGGCTTGCCGCCAGGTGTCCGCCTGCTGAAAACCCGGCTACGCCTACTCTTTTCGGATCTACATTCCACTGCCTAGCTTTTGACCGCACCAGCCGCATTGCCTGTTGCACATCTTCCAGCGGAATAAAACTGTGCTTATTCGGAAGCCTGTATTTCAATACGAAGGCGGCTATGCCCCGGTCGTTCAACCACTTTGCAAACTCGTGTCCTTCATGGTCGATGGCGAGAATGCTGTATCCGCCGCCGGGGCAGATCACTACTGCCGGGATATTCTTTTTCGAGACATCACCGGCAGGAAGGTAAACATATAAAGTTGGAGTGGTTACGTTCCTGACCCTGCCATTTTCCTTCAGCTCGGGTTCGGCAATTCCATTGGAATCAGGTACGCCCTGCGGCCAAAGCGGGATTTCCAGCCCTTGCTGGGCCTGGCTATTTGTATTACAAGCAACAGACATCATCAGGAAGGATAACTTTAAAAAAACAGATCGTAACGTTTTCATCCGCAAGCATTTTAGCGCAAACAATTTACGAATTCATCTTTTACCGGCTTTAAATCTTTCCTTGCCCAGGGCTTTTGGGCACAGAATTACCTCCCGATGGCATATTTTTTTAAGCGGTTCTCCTATTGTTCACCAATAAATACGTGTATATGCCAACAACAAAAGAATTTATCGAAAAGGATACGGATAAGGAGCAGGACATGAATATTCAGCCCGAATACGAGCGGGCATACGATCTTCAAACTCAGAAACTCCTGGATAAAGTGGCCATTATTACCGGGGGAGATAGTGGTATTGGCCGCGCGGTAGCGGTGCATTTTGCACGACATGGCGCGGATGTGGTCATATGTTACCATGAAAATGAGGAGGATGCGGAAACCACCCGTAAACTTGTGGAAGAAAAAGGGCGCAAAGCGCTGCTTTTTGCCGGAGACATCGGCGATGAAGCGGTTTGTAAAGATATCGTTGAAAAAACAATAGCCGTTTTCGGCAAAATAGATATCCTGGTCAACAACGCCGCAGAACAGCACCCCAAAGATGATATTCGTGAAATCTCAGCTGAGCAACTCACAAAGACTTTCACCACGAACATCTTCTCCATGTTCTACCTCACGAAAGCGTGTGTACCCCATTTCAAACCAGGCTGCAACATCATCAATACCACTTCCGTAACGGCGTATAAAGGGAATCCAAAACTTATAGATTACTCCTCCACTAAAGGGGCCATTGTATCTTTTACCCGGGCTCTGGCCGCTTCCCTCGCCGATAAAGGCATCCGTGTCAACGGCGTGGCGCCTGGTCCTATCTGGACACCGCTCATCCCTTCCACATTCGATGCGGAACATGTAAAGAAATTTGGACAGGATACCCCGATGGGAAGAGCAGGACAACCGGCCGAAGTAGCCCCCGCCTTTGTATTCCTGGCCTCTGAAGACGCCAGCTACATATCCGGGCAGGTGATACACCCCAACGGAGGCTATGTGCTCAACGGCTAAAGGCACGGTATTTTAATTTCATTAGCAAACAAACTCAGATATCATGAAAAAGTTAATCATCGCAGCCTTTTCAGCAACAGTATTCCTCGTCACCGCCTGCGGCAACGCCAGAGACAACGCGGATAACACCGACAGCACAACGGCAACGCCCGGCATGAATGATCCGGCCAACTCCACGTATGACACCAATACAATGGACAGCGCCAATCAAATGCGCATGGATAGCTTGCGCTCCGATACTATGCGTACAGACACTACCACACGTTAACAACTATTCACTTAATAAAAAAGCTCCGGAACATTCCGGAGTTTTTTTATTTTACAACTTATGCAGCTTATAAGAATAGATGCCTGGCGCTTTCCGCGTCGTGTCCGTAAATATCGTTGCGGAAGTTGAGCATTCCTTTTTCATCCACCCATGCGGTATAATAAGCTATCTGCACCTGCACAGGACGTTTCATTTTAATGTATTTCTCTTCGCCGCTGTTCATTGCGGTATTGATCTTTTGATCGTCCCACTCATTCATTCCTTCCAAACAGAAACGCGCCATTTTCGCAGGATCGGCCAAACGGATGCAGCCGTGGCTGTAAGCCCTGTCTTCTTTGTTGAAAAGATGTTTTTCCGGGCTATCGTGGAAATAAATATTGAACGCGTTGGGGAACAGGAACTTCACTTTGCCCAGCGCATTACCTTCACCAGGCAACTGCCGGATCACCGGAAGTCCATTTTCCTCACCCGTAATTTCCATATTCTTTTCCTTCAAGTAGTCCTTGTTCTTTTCCATGGCAGGCAGCAGTTCGTTTTTAACGATACTCCGCGGCACGTTCCAGTAAGGACTGAATACCACATTATTTAACGTACTCGCAAAAAGAAGGGTGCCATTCGCTTCTTTACCTACCACCACATTCATCGTGAAGGCGGTATCTTTTTCATTCCAGGCGTGCAACCTGAATTCAGGGATATTAACCAACACTGATCTTCCCTTGGCATGCTCAGGCATCCAACGCGTTCTTTCAAGGTTAATCAATAATGTTTCCAGTCTTTTTTCAGCAGGAATATTCATTTCCTTTAACTGTTCATCATTGATTTTCCCGGTAGGATTAAACCCGTGATTGGTTTGAAAATGCATGATCGCCTGTTGCAATGCTGTATTCATTTCAGCTGAAGAGTCCTTACCCGTATATTCTCCTGAAACGGCAAGGCGCTTCTTGATACCTGGTATATCGTTCACGGCGGCTACATTTTTCCATCCGCCTTTCGCAACGATATCCGAATATCTCCTGATCTGTTCGGCAAGTTTTGAAAAAGCCGCTGTAGGCATTTCTTTTTCATCACTTACAGATACGGCGATTTCCTGAACAGGCATTCTTTTGCGTGGCACAAAGGTTTCCAGTACTTTGTTTCTTTCCTCTTCAGTTTTAAAAACATGATCCGTGTACTGAACGAAGCGCCAGGTAAGCATGAGTTCAGTCTTGAGGTGGGTAGCTGGTCTTAATGCAGTCTCCGTGGTGAGGGCATCCAGTTGTTTGTCCAGTTTTTTCCTGGCAGTGCTGCTGTCGTTTCCGAAGTCGTACATACTCTTAAACAACAACGCCTGTTCGGTAAGGCCATCATTTCCAATCCATGCGAACTGGAAATTACGGTTGTTGTAAAAACTCCTCATTCCGTCGGCCAGTGAGTCGTTCAACGCCTGTTCGGCGATGAAGCTTTCAAGTTTTGCACTGTCCAGAAAGTGCGGATTACTTGCATTGTTTCGGGTAATGCTGGTGTCTCTTACAGCGACCTTTCTTCCGGATGCGGATGTCTTATCATCACTGTTGTTACAACCTGAACTACTGATGATCAGAAGGATCAGGGCTATGCCTGCGGTAATTTTCTTCATATCCCACACTTTTCAAATCCCGTGCCGCAGGTATTTCAGTTAACGGCATACTTAGTCGTGGTCGTGGCTCCAAGCGTGCCCCCCAAATTATTCATACCCACTAATGAACACATACCCCATGGACAGGAGGAACGTCACAATAAGCACACCTACCGTAACCACTTTTCCCAAACTAAAATGATCGCGCCCGGCAATCATTTTTTTCTTGCTATTTTCCGGTATTGTTTTCATTGTTTCAGGTTTTGTTCATAGCATTTGTTAAAAAAATATGCCAAAACCTAACCTGCTTGAAACCAAATATTTAAAAGAATGCAGCTTGCATCCCCGCAACATTTATTCCCGGATCGCCTCAACTTCAGCTATCGTTTTCGGGCAATATTTCCCCAATCTTTTGGATCCATTGGAAGTGATCAGGTAATTGTCTTCTATCCTTATACCTGTAAAATCCCTGTATTCATTCACAACATTGTAGTTGATAAACACTTCCAGTTTGTTTTCCGCTTTCCATCGGTCGATGAGTTCAGGAATGCAATAAACACCGGGTTCAACCGTAAGCACAAATCCTTCTTCCAGTGGTTTTCCCAACCTTAACGATTTCCAGCCGAAAGCGGTGCTCTTCTTCAAACTATCATTGTAACCAACGTATTGCTCGCCGAGGTCTTCCATATCATGCACATCCAGGCCCATCATATGCCCCAGCCCGCATTGAAAGAACAAGGTGTGCGCCCCTGCGGCCACGGCTTCCGCCGGATCACCCTTCATCAGTCCGATGGCAACCAGCCCCTCTACCAGTTTTTCACACGCTTTGTTGTGCACATCAAGAAACGGAATGCCCGGTTTAAGAAGCGCCGCGGCATGTTCCAGCGCATCTAAAACAGCCTGGTATACCTCCCGTTGCCTGGAAGAGAATAATTTACCCGCCGGAAACGTCCTGGTAAGATCACCGGCATAGTGCATGGCGTTTTCGGCGCCAGCATCCACCAGCACCATATTGCCGGGCTTCAGCGTATTGCCGTAATAATGGTTATGCAGTGTTTGTCCTTCAACCGTAAGGATGATCGGATAAGCCAACCTGCTTCCATGGGCAAAAGCCGTCTCCTGCACTTTCGCGGCCACTTCATATTCCTTCATTCCTGTTCCGGCGTAACGCATCGCGGTAAGGTGCATTTCGGCGCTGATGGTAACGGCTTCTTCTATCTCTTTTATTTCTTCCGCAGATTTGATGCTTCGTTGTTGTACCACCGCCCTGATCAATTCCTCCGAAACAATACCATCCACTTCCTTAGCGGTTAAATTCAGCCACTCCGCCAGCCTTAACCGGTTGGCGAACCTGTATGGCGGCAGTATATGCACCTTCTGCCCTTTCTTCAGCGCCTGCTGAATATATGCACCCGCCTCTTTCGCGGGAGCAGTACGCTTCACGCCCACCGCTTCCGCCATTTCTCCCACACTGGGAAGCGGTCCTGTCCAGATGATATCATCTATCCCGGCATCATTTCCGAAAATCACTTCTTCCCCCGTTTCCGTATCAATGATGGCGTTAAGCCCTGCCACGTCAAGTCCGAAATAATACAAAAAGCTACTGTCTTGCCTGAACGGATACCAGTTATCCCTGTAATTCATCCCCGTTTCTTCATTCCCGCACAATACGATCAGTCCTTTAACCGCTTTCGCCAACGCGCTCCTCCTGTTCTGGTAAATCTCTTTCGCAAACAATTTGAAATGCATACATTTTCGATTGAGCCGTAAAGTTAGGAAGCCCGATCCGGCACAACAACCCGTATTTTAACTGATGGTGGGAAGAAAAACACCTATTGAAGCCCGCCATTAACACTCTGATTGAAATGTTTACGAATACCTTGCGCTAACTTGCCGCAAACTCCTACAGATGAAAGGCATACTCTTCTGCTCCTTAATACTGCTTGCCACACAGGGCTCCATTCAGGCACAGTCCACGGATACCATCCGTGCCGGCAATCCCGTTTTCAAAGGCTGGTACGCTGATCCCGAAGGCATGATTTTCGGCCGCAAATACTGGATTTATCCCACTTATTCCGATGCTTACGAAAAGCAGGTTCACTTTGATGCTTTTTCCTCCGACGATCTCACCAATTGGACAAAACACCCCGCCATCCTGGATACGGCTGCCGTAAAATGGGCGAAAAAAGCCATGTGGGCACCCGCAATGGTGAAAAAGGGCAAAAAGTACTACTTCTTCTTTAGCGCCAACGACGTGCACCCGGGAGAAGTAGGTGGCATTGGAATAGCTGTGGGCAAAAGTCCGAAGGGGCCATTCAAAGACTATCTCGGGAAACCACTCATCAACGAAGTAGTGAACGGCGCCCAACCTATTGACCAATTCGTATTCCAGGACAAGGACGGTGCATACTATATTATTTACGGTGGCTGGGGCCACTGTAACATTGCCAGGTTAACACCCGATTTCAAAGGATTCATCCCCTGGCCCGACGGCAGCACGTTCCGGGAAATCACACCCAAAGGCTATGTGGAAGGACCGGTGATGTTTATACGTAATCAGAAGTATTATTTTATGTGGTCGGAAGGTGGCTGGACCGGGCCAGACTATAGAGTAGCTTACGCAATAGCGGATTCCCCTTTCGGGCCTTTCCAACGCATCGGCACCGTATTGCAACAGGATCCCGCCGTTGCCAGAGGCGCAGGGCACCATTCGGTGATCAATGTGCCGGGAACAAACAAATGGTATATCGTTTACCACCGGAGGCCGCTGGAAGAAACACATGCCAACCACCGGGTTACCTGCATAGAAGAAATGAAGTTCAATGAAGACGGCACAATTGAGCCGGTGAAGATCAGTTTTGAAGGCGTTCTGCCCATGAAAATCAAATAAAAAAAGATCGGGGCCGCGGTAAAACTGGTTACGTGTGTTACCGCGGTGGTCCCGATTTGGTGGACGGTCAGGGAGAAAAATTTCAGGGGGCGAAAACAGGGGTATTTCGTTGTACGAAGATGCCGCTAATTATTTGCAAGCACTACTTTTAACGGGTTGTTAACTACCGCTTAACCCTACCCTAAGTTTTTACACTTATCCCCTTACGACCAATCCGTATTTACATTTGTTTGGGCACCAACACAATAATAATGCTCCATAAGAGTTTATATCTACCGGAATGATGAATCACTCTTATGAAGACCTATTTTCTACATGATGGAAATATTGAATCAGGCCCCTACGCCCGGGAGGAATTGAAAGGTAAACTGGAACGGCATACGCTGATCTGGAAACCAGGCCTCAAAAACTGGACTCCCGCCAACCAACTGGATGAACTCAAAGAAATGGTTGCCGCCGATACATTTGGTTGTGCTGAAACCGTCAATAAAGCTCCTGAATCGTCGTTGCACCCACCTCTAAACGGCACTTTCCGTGTGGCCGTATTTGTACTGTTCCTGCTCATCACACTCTGTTACGTTGTGAAGGCTAGTGTATAAAATCCGTTCCGGAATAGCCGGAATTGAATTTTCTTTGCAGTATGAGTCTTTCCATTACTTCCCTCAACTCCGGCAGCAACGGAAATTGTTATTATATCGGCAATGAACAAGATGCTATTCTTGTAGATGCCGGTATTTCCTGCAGGGAAACGGAAAGAAGGATGAACAGGCTGGGGTTGAATATGAACCGGATTAGGGCCGTTTTTATTTCACACGAACATTCCGACCATATCCGGGGGCTCGAAATGCTCGTGAAAAAATATGGTTTCCCGGTTTACATCACGAAGGGCACGCTTTCCGGAAGTGCGCTTAAACTGGAAGCCAGTTCCATAAGGCATTTCAGCGCCAACCAACCTGTTACGATCGGCCAGCTCCGGGTGATCCCGTTCCCGAAACTGCACGATGCGGCAGAACCACACAGTTTCTGCATTCAATGCAATGGAATAGTGGTGGGCGTATTCACCGATATCGGGTTTCCCTGTGCCAATGTAATCCACCATTTCCGACAATGCCACGCCGTGTTCCTCGAAACCAATTATGATGAGGAGATGCTGGAAAATGGCCGTTATCCTTACCACCTGAAGCGCAGGATAAAGGGCGGCAACGGACATTTGTCCAACAAACAGGCGCTGGAACTTTTTACAAAGGAAAGACCGACTTTTATGAGCCATGTTTTTCTCTCCCACCTCAGCAGGGACAACAACGACCCGGAACAGGCATTGCAACTGTTCAAACAACATGCGGGCGCTACCGAAATCGTACTGGCGTCAAGATTTGAGGAAACGCCGCTGTTTCATATCGGCAATGTATCCATCCCCTCCAAACCCATTCAGTTACCACTGTTTCTCTAAAGCGGAAAACCCTTTAAAATGCATTATAAATGGATAAGCGCATGCTCAAGCAGGTGTGCTTTCCTTATATGCTGGTTCATTTTACCAAGTACTGTCCTGAACAAATTATCGGCTGTTGAAGGGTTGGTTTCTTGAAGGATGTTCGCTTTCACCAATGAAAAATAGATGTGCTCATCGGGTAGTTTTTTTTCAATGGTGGAAAGGATTGTCAGCGCCTTTTCAATTTCACCTATCTTACTCAGGCAAAAGCAATAGTTAAGTGTTACAATAGGTGAGCCGGAAATGGTCAACATCATTTCATAGAGCCTTACAATTCCGGCCCAGTCATGTGGGGTGAAATAAGGCACAGACATATACCTGCTTATAATAATTGCTTCCAGGTAAAACCGGTCCAGTTTTTCTGGTTTTTTGAGGTAGTGAAATCCCAGGTTCACCAGGTCGACGTTCCACTTTGCGCGGTCCTGGTGAAAGAAAGGGACAAGTTTACCCTGCTCCACTTTAGCGGGAATTCTCGCGGTATGAAAACAGCACAGCGCCAGCAAATTACTGGTGGATACATATTGGTATTGAGTGAACAGCAGTTTCGTTAAAGCAATCGCCTCCAGGCATACATCTTCGTTCACAATACTTTCCGTTTTTTCACTGAAAGAATCAAAGCCGATATTAAAAACGGCATACAATATTTCTTCCGTGATTGCAATAGCTTTCTGGTTGACTATTTTGGTGTTCAGATCTACGGAATTACCATTGAATGCAAGCTGAATGCTCTTTTTTGTGCGGTTGGTACTTTTGTAAATCGCTTCCTGACCCAATAAAGTACTGTCGCTGATTTCAATAATGCTTAACCCGAATATATTTTTCAGCACAAAAATGATCCTGGCCTGGTTAGAAAGCGTATTCAGTCCGGCTACAAAGAGGATGGTCTGAAGCCTCAGGTCCGTCTCAGGGACGATGGAGAAGGTATCTTCAGGCTGTTTTCCGGAAAGCGTGCACTTTGCTTTCTGTTTTTTAACCTGGTTCAATACATCGTTCCGGGCCACTATGTAAAGCCAGTTTTCGGGATTGTCCGGTGCATTTACCTGATGAATTTTCAGAAATTTCAGCAACGCATTTTGAATCGCATCTTCAATTTCGGAAACATACATGGTACCAAACAACTGCAACAATCCTGAAAACAGCTTTCCATACAGCGCCCTGTAATTCAGTTCTTGCCGATCAGACTTTTCATAACCCATAGTCCTCCATTTCCATGATCGGGCGGATTTCGGTGGTTCCGCCAAAGAGGTGGGTCGGGCAAGACTTGGCCAGTTCTACCGCCGTTTGCAGATCATCTGCCTGTAGTAAATAGTATCCGCCGATAATTTCTTTCGATTCCAGGTAGGGGCCATCTTTAATGACGCAATCTTTCCCTGCAATCAAAACACCTTTTTCACTCAACCCATCGCCTGAAATAAAATGTCCCGCTTCAGCCAGTTTGTTCGCCCAGGTAAAATGCGCATTGGCAATTTCCTGCATTTCCTTTGGAGACAATGCGTTTAGTTTCGTGAGATCTTCGTGCAGTAACAATAAGAATTTTTTCATTGAAAATATTTTATATAAGGTAAAGACATTCAGGCACCTCGATTTTGGACATATCCTGGAATTTTTTTTGTAAAATTTATCCTTTTTTGGGCTTTCCTATCCTGCAAAAACAAACCGCCGAAAACCTTTTCAGATCATCGGCGGTAGCGTTCAATCCGGCACATGAGCCCGGAAGTTCAGGGTTTGTCCACTTAACAGTCGGTTTAAAGTTCAGGGAAGAACGAAGGAACTACCCTATCGTTCAGATCATCAATTTAGAAATTGCCCCCTTATTGTGGCATTTTTTCGCCACAATTTTTTACACGAACGGAATTATTTGATATATGTCAATAGTTTTTTGCAATATTTAACATTTAATTGCATTTATCTGCCGGTTTTGAAGTTTGAACATTGGCGTTTCGCCATTAAACTAAACATTCGAGCAGGAAATGCCTGCCAAGCACCTTGCGTTTATAATCCATTCATTTTATAGGGTTTTATCCTAATTTTGGCCCGCCCGCCAGGAAATTTGAAACCAACATGATGAAACCCGGTTACAGGAAGATTGTAGTTAAGATAGGCTCTAACGTGCTTGCAGGTAAGGATGGATTTATGGACCTGCCGCGCATTGAGCACCTTAGCGCCCAGCTTGCGCAATTAAAGGCACGTGGGCTTGAAGTGATCCTGGTTTCCTCCGGCGCTGTGGCATCCGGGAGAAGTATGATTTCCGTTCCGGAGAAAAAAGATGCCATTTCCGCCCGTCAGTTGCTGGCTTCGGTTGGCCAGGTAAAACTGATCAATACCTATTCCCGTTTTTTTGAAACACATGATATCGTTTGCGCGCAGGTGCTGGTTACGAGGGAAGATTTCCGTGACCGGAAGCATTACCTGAACATGAAGAACTGTTTCGAGGTATTGCTGCAGCACAAGGTGATTCCCATTGTGAACGAGAACGATGTGGTGTCCGTTACGGAACTGATGTTTACCGATAACGATGAACTCGCGGGATTGGTGGCTACAATGCTGAACGCGGACGCGCTGATCATTCTTTCCAATGTGGATGGCGTCTACAACGGGGATCCTAAGATGCCGGGCACCGAAGTAATCCGGGAAATCAAAGTAACGGATACCAACTTCGCCAGCTTCGTTTCCCCGGGAAAATCTCAGTTTGGTCGCGGCGGAATGATCACCAAAACAGCGATGGCGCAAAAAGTGGCCCGCCTGGGCATACCGGTACACATCGCGAATGGCACCACAGAAAATGTACTGCAAAAGATCATGGACAACGCTATCGTACATACGCAGTTCATTCCTGCAAGAACCGCTTCCGGCGCCAAGAAATGGATCGCCACTTCCGGGAACGCGGCCACAGGCGCCGTCAGGATAAATGAAGGCGCACGCCAGGCCCTGGTTTCAGGAACACAGGCGGCCAGCTTACTGCCTGTGGGCATCATAGCCATAGAAGAAACTTTTCAGAAAGGCGACATCATCCGGCTGATCGATGAGCACGATCAACTGATCGGCTGGGGCATCGCCCAGTATGGCGCCGAGAAGGCCAGGGAACGTATGGGAGAACGCAACCAGAAGCCACTGGTGCATTACGATTATTTTTACGCCGCCGTTTAACGAATCATTATGGACCACAATGCCAATTTTATAAAAGCACGCCAGGCCGCAAGAAAACTAGTGGTGCTGGAGGAAGCAAAGATCAACGCTGTATTAACCGCCCTCGCCACCCTGCTTATCCAAAAAACGGAACTGATCGTCAGCGCCAATGAAAAGGACTTGTCCAGGATGGATAAAGCAGCACCGAATTATGACCGCCTTTTGTTGAATGAAGCCCGTATTGAGGCTATAGCGGCTGATCTTCAAAACGTAGCCGCGCTCCCCTCCCCGCTCAACAAAGTACGCGCAGAAAGAACGCAGCCCAATGGTTTGCAGTTGAAAAAACTAAGCGTTCCCCTCGGTGTGGTGGGCGTAATTTATGAAGCACGCCCAAATGTAACGATAGACGTGTTTTCCCTCTGTTTCAAAACAGGAAACGTTTGCATTCTGAAAGGCGGAAGTGATGCCTCTTTTTCCAATGAAGTACTCATGGCGCTGATCCATGAAACACTGGATGAACACGGCATCGACCGTTCCGCGGCGCTACTGCTGCCGCCCGACCGCAGCGCGGCCACCGCTTTGATGGAAGCCGCCGGGTATGTGGACGTACTGATTCCACGCGGCAGCCAGGGCCTCATCAACCATGTGCGTTCACACAGTAAAGTACCGGTGATCGAAACAGGCGCCGGTATTGTACATACCTACTTCGATGCAACGGGTGATATCGAAAAAGGAAAAGCCATTATTGCCAACGCCAAAACCAGAAGGGTAAGTGTTTGTAACGCCCTTGACTGTCTGTTGGTGCATGAAAACAGGCTGGCAGAACTTCCTTCCCTACTGGCACCTCTTGCTGAAAAGAACGTACGCCTTTTCGCGGACGAAGCGGCTTTTGAAGCATTGAAAGATCATTATCCGGCACAACTACTGTCTCCGGCGGAACCGACTCATTTCGGAACGGAATTTCTCTCTTTACAGATGGCGGTGAAAATCGTTACCGGCCTGGACGAAGCGCTGGACCATATTGCAGCCCTCAGCTCCAAACACAGTGAGGCCATCATTTCAGAAGACAGGATCAACCAAGAGCGGTTCCAACAGGAAGTGGACGCCGCCGCCGTATATGTGAACGCATCCACCGCATTCACCGATGGCGCACAATTCGGTCTGGGCGCGGAAATAGGCATCAGCACCCAAAAACTGCACGCCCGCGGGCCCATGGGACTGGAAGAACTCACCAGCTATAAGTGGCTGGTCAAAGGAGATGGCCAGACCCGTCCCTGATGGGTGATAGAGATCATCACCCGGCGTGACCACCATCATTGAATCCCCCTGCATTTCTTGTTTTCTTTGTTTAAAATGAAGAAAATGCAGGAGCTTTCCATTTCAGGCAGCAATACCGTTCAGGAAGTACAACACGCTTTCCAGGAAGTATATCCTTACCTGAAAATCGAGTTCTATTTCCCATTCCAGGCGAAGGCTACCTCATACAGAAAAGAAGAACAATTAAGCGGGAACACGGTACTGGAGCGGTATATGCGTTACAGGACGGCAGCCGTAATTGATATCAGCGCCTACCGCACCGTTGCTGAACTGGAAGACGACTTCGCCCAGCTGGTGGGATTGCGGGTGCAGGTTTTCAGAAAAAGCGGTAATCTTTGGATCATCACATCCCTCACCGACGACTGGAGCCTTGGCAAACAGAACAACGAAGGAGAATCGTTCAGTAAACCTGGTATACCCAAACCTTTAGAAGAACGGGTGGAAGACGCCCGGTTCGACAACGAATAAACCAAGCTTTAAACTTAGTTTGCCATCGACTTGAGCTTAGACACGTTCAGCAATTTTATTTTCCCCTCCGCTATATCAATTAATTTCTCCGCCCGGAAATCACTTAGCGTACGCACCAGTGATTCTGTGGCGGAGCCAATGTATTGGGATAGGTTCTCCCTGGAAATATCCAGGAATCCCGCTTCTTCATTGCCGGGAGAGAATTTATGGGCCAGGTCGAGCAGACCGCTGGCCACTTTACGACGCAGGGAACTGTAAGCCATATCCAGCAGTTTGCGTTCGTTCTCGTGAATATGGCTGGTGAGCAGACGGATGAACCGTCTGGCGATCTCCCGGTCGTTTTCTACGAGCGCGATAAAATCCGTGCGCGGGATCAACATCAGTTCAGCATCTTCCAGCACCTGGGCGTTCTCCGTGTACACCCCATCTTCCAGTATGGCGTGGTAACCGAAAAATTCACCATCTGAAAACACGCCGGTGATCAGTTCCTTCCCGCCATCGTGCACCTTGTACAACTTCACTTTCCCGGATACCACAAAGTACAGAAACCCCGGACGACGACCCTCCGAAAAAACGAGGTGTTTCTTCTTCAACGATACGATCTCTCTTTCGGAAGAGGTGAGCGCCACTTTCCCGGATTTCCCGGCTTCTTCCATAAAACTGTTCACCCCTTCGAGGTTGTTGGCGAAAGTCTTCCTGAAAGCGTCTGTTTTCCGGAGCCGGGTTTCAACGGCTTTCAGGAGTTCGCTGCCCTCAAAGGGTTTGGTGAGGTAATCGTCGGCGCCCAGTTCCATACCTTTTCTGACATCAGTTTTTTCAGATTTCGCGCTGAGGAAGATAAACGGTATACCGGCGGTGTTCTCGTGCTTCGCGAGCAGGTGCAACACGCCATACCCGTCAAGCACGGGCATCATAATATCACAGATGATGAGATCGGGCGGATCCTGCAACGCTTTCTCCACACCCAGCTTACCGTTTTCGGCAGTGGCCACTTCGTAGCGTGCGAGCTCAAGTATCTCCGCGGTATTCTCGCGTACATCATCGTGGTCCTCTATGATCAGGATTTTTTTCATCCGTTCAGGTTTGAATGTTCATGGGATGGAGGCGGCAGGATAAAACGGAATTCGCTCCCTTCCCCGAGTTTACTGGTAAATCCGATGTTACCGTTCAGCAGGTCGGCGTACCGCTGAACTATATGCAATCCGAGCCCGGTTCCCTGAATGTTACCGGCGTTCCTGGCGCGGAAGAAACGTTCAAAAAGATGCACCTGATCCTCTTCGGAAATACCCATTCCTTTATCGGCTACGCTCAGACTAAAATACCCTGCATCATTTTTCAACCGGATATTGATTTCCTGGTTTTCACCGGAAAATTTGATGGCGTTTGATACCAGGTTGATGAAGATGTTTTTCAACAGGGCGGTGTCTACCCAAACATCGCCAGCCCCCTCCGATTCAACGTGCAGGGTCTGCCCTTTTTTGGTGAGCGGCTGCATATCTTCTATCCAGTGCATGGTTTCAGCGACCAGATCGGATAATGACCTCAATTCAGGATTGGGTTTCACGACACCTTCTTCCAGCTTACCCAACGAAAGAAAATCTTCCAGAATTCCTTTCATACCGCTAACGGATTCGCGTATCCGCTGAATATGTTTCCATCTTTTTTCTTCCTGTTCCGGCTGCAGGTTGTATTGTTCCAGCAGGTAGGCGGAGGAAAGAATGGCGCTGAGTGGTGTACGGAACTCGTGGGAAGCCATGGTGACGAAACGCGATTTCAGGTCGCTCAGTTCTTTTTCTTTTTCCAGCGCCTCGCTCAGTTCCATTTTTGATTCTTCCAGCGCGGCCAGTGTTTCCTGCAGCATTCTGGTGCGCCCCTCCACCCTGCTTTCCAGGGCGTGGTTCATTTCAGAAATCTGGCGGGTGGTTTCTTCCAGGGCCTGTTTCTGCGCCAGCACAATAGCTTCGTTTTTCTTCCGCACGGTGATGTCGATCACATAAGCGATCACGTAAGTTTCTTTTCCGGAGGTATAGTGGCTCAGACTCACTTCTACAGGAAACTCCTCCCCATTCTTTTTTCGGGCATGCAGATCACGTCCGGCCCCCATCGTCCTGGGAGCCGGATGCTCATGGAATTTTTCGCGGTAGCCCACATGTTTTTCACGGAACCTTCCAGGCAACAGCAGTTCCACATTCTTCCCCCTCAATTCATCCTTCGTATAACCAAAATAACCTTGCGCGCACTGGTTGAAATCCAGTATCTGCCCTTTCTGGTTAGTGATCACCATCCCTATGGTTGAATACTGGAAGAGCGATTCCAGTTCCCTTAAACTCTTTTCAGTAGTGATCTTTTCTTTCTGATTGGCCAGCACGATGAGTATGGAGAGCAATACGCCAAGCACCAGGAAAAGTTCCATACCCGAGATGTTCAGCCTTTCAAAATCATGTTGCTTCAGGTTGAAGAAAAACAAAGCCGCGATGGCGATGCTGCCAATGGCAACGGTATGCTTCATGCGCGATGGAAATGCGGACAATAAAACCGCGATCATAGCCCCCATGGCCAGCAGGCCCTTCTGTGGAAAAAAAGCCTGCAACGCAATACCTAAAGCCAGTACAATGTAGGCGCCGGTAAGCTGAAATTTCTTATGGATGAGAATCTGCATAGATATGGTGCGTGAAATTACAAAATATCCACCTGGTGATGGAATGTTATTTGCACCATCCACAGAAAACAAAAGCTATGGAATTAAATGCCACTGTAAGAAAACTGGACAACGGCTATGTGCTGGAAGCATTCGGAGCATCAACCGCTATAGAAACTTCTGTAGCCGTAGTGTCTACGCTCGGGGAAAAACTGAACGACGTATTAAAGGAAATGGAAGCGGGTGATGCCGGCACCATTCAGATCGTGTTCGTTCCCATAACGGATACCGCCCGCATACTGTGAATTACTTCTTGAACATAAAATAGACCGCGCCCAGCAGCAAAAGGAAACTCACGAGGTAGCGCCAGTGGAAAGGCTCTTTCAGGTAGCCGATGGCGAATACGGTGAATATCACCAGTGTAATTACTTCCTGGGTCATTTTAAGCTGAAACCCGTTCATGCCATGTTCGGAACCAATCCTGTTGGCGGGCACCATCAGGCAATATTCAAAAAAGGCGATGCCCCAACTGATGAGGATAACTTTCCACAACGACAATTCCTTGAATTTAAGGTGGCCATACCAGGCAAAGGTCATGAACACGTTGGAGGCGGTCAGTAAAAGAATGGTCCTTAACATAGCGTGTAGCGCGTTTGAATACAGGGCAAAGCTATGGAATTAAGGCGTCATCCATTTCAGGACGCAGCAACTTGTACAGCCGCTCAAACCGGGCGAATATTTTCTGGTAAACATCAAACCTGGACGCATCGGGCAAATATGTTTTGCCTGGTGCTTCCTGCTGTTCCCATTCCAGTTTCAGTGCCGTGGCGCCAAGTATTACGGCTCCTTTTGCTGAGGCTTCCGGCCCATCGGCGGTAATTACAGGTATACCGAAAACATCGGCCAACAACTGCACCCATGGGGCCGATTGTGTAAATCCGCCGGAGGCGAGAATTTGTTTTACATTCCGGTGTTCCATGAATATCTTTCCTATGCTGTACATCGCGAATACCACACCTTCCATGGCAGCCCTTACAAGATGCGCCTGCGTATGCGTGATGCGCAATCCAAAAAACACGCCTTGCGCCCGAGAATTCCAATATGGCGCACGTTCACCCATCAGATAAGGCAGCAGCAGCAACCCGTTGCAGCCGGGTGGAAGTTGAGCAGCTTCTGACAGCAAGGCATCCATTGAAGTGTCCGTTCTTAAAATATCTTCTTTCAGCCATTGCAATACCACGGCCCCATTGTTGTTCGCGCCACCCGCAATATAACGTTCGCCTTCCAGGTGGTAGCAGAACGTACGCATCAACGGATCACTCCAGGGCGTATGCGTCACCATTCTCACAGCGCCACTGGTACCGATGGTCACCGCCATTTCGTTTGGCCCGGTAGCCCCGGAACCCAGGTTGGAAAGGGCGCCATCGCTGCCCCCGATGATGAAAGGAACTGTTTCGGGAAATGTAAATCCGGCAAGAATATTCTTATAGAAGAACGGCTTTGTAACGGGCGCCACGGCCGACAACCTGCTTTTGTTCATTCCTGCGTATTGCAATAACGCTTCGCTCCATTGCAGGGTGGAAGTTTCCAGTAAACCCGTTGCGGAAGCGATAGATGTATCCACTTCGAAGGTGCCGAACAATTTATAGAAGATGTATTCCTTGATGCCGATGAACTTGTAGGCTTTTTTAAAAAGAGCCGGTTCGTTTTCACGGAGCCAGATCAGCTTGCACAATGGCGACATGGCATGAACGGGCACACCTGATAATTGGTATAATCTTTCAGCATCGCCCTGTGCATGGATACGGCGGGCAATATCCTGCGCGCGGTTGTCGGCCCAGGTAATGCTGTTGGTGAGCGCGGTTCCGGATTCATCCACCGCGATCACGCTGTGCATGGCAGCACTAAAGGAGACAAATGCCGGCACCATTGTATTGTTGCGGTTAACCAGCGTATTAAGTGTATGCAGCACAGCGGTCAGGATATCGTCCGGTCGTTGCTCGCTGTATCCTTCATTGGGATGCAGCATATCATAATTCGCTGCGCAACTGTCGAGAACGATCCCCTTTTCATCAAACGCTACTGTTTTAGTAGCGGTAGTTCCGATATCCACGCCTATATAATATTTCATCTGCCAGGTCTGTTTGGCGCACAAGCTAAAGAAATAGGATGAATGCTACCTTTGGTGCATGAAAATATTCCAGCAGTCGGTGCAACTGGCGCCCAGGAAAAGGGGCTTCCACCTTATTACACGGGAAATACTGCAGACCATTCCGGAGCTGCAAACGGTAAAGGCGGGCATGTGCCAGGTATTCATCCAGCACACTTCAGCCTCCCTTACCATCAACGAAAATGCCGATCCCACCGTTCGTGTTGATTTTGAAACCTGGTTCAATAAAGCGGTACCGGAGGACGACCCCGATTACATCCATACCGATGAAGGACCGGATGATATGCCTGCGCACCTGAAAGCGGCGTTGCTCGGCAGTTCGGTGCATATTCCCGTAGCCAACGGGAAACTGGCGCTGGGCACCTGGCAGGGCATTTATTTATGTGAGCACCGCAACCATGGGGGCTACCGCAAACTCGTGGTAACGGTATGGGGTAGCTGATAAATTTCTATTTGCCTGTAGCTGTTTTGGGTGCTGTTTTTTCATTGAAGAAATCAAGGGTCCAGTTGTCCATCCATTTCAGCACGGGTTTTTCCTGTTCGAATTGCACGGGCAGCCAGATGTACCTGCCATCTATGGGGTTCCTTGGCGTCCAGCGGTCGGCCATAAAAATGAACGCGTCTTTTTTACCGGCCACGGGGAAGATATAGGTACTTTGGGAATGGAACGTAAGGTGCGCATCGTCACCAATGCAGGGGTTTCCAAGTGATTTCCACGGTCCCCAGATCGTGTTAGCCACGGCGGAACGGGCCGCGTTCGGATCCCAACCGGTACAGCCGGACGTGATCAGGAAATATTTACCATCCTTTTTCAGCAGTGCGGGCGCTTCGTTGTGGCCACCGGGGAAAATCCGGGTCCATTTGCCCGTAACGTTCGTATAATCGGGCGTGAGTTCCGAAATGTTGAGGGTATAATTTTCTTCTGCCGAACCAATGAGATACGCTTTCCCATCATCATCCTGGAAGATGGTCATATCTCGTGACATCTGACCACCTTTGTGGTCACGGCGCAGGAAGAACCCGTTTTCCGCCAGTTCATTTCCCGGGCGGTTCGCGATGGACGCATCACCACCCGCGACTTCCGTTGTATCGGATGCGGAGGCATTCAATGGCCATTTCCCGGCATTCGGGCGGAAAGAATGCAGGTATTTATAAGGGCCGGTTACTTTATCACTTACCGCAACCGCCGCCCTTGCCGCTTCATACCCTTTCCCTTTCAGCTCCAGGTGGAACCACATCACGTATTTACCGGTTTTCTTATTGTACACTACTTTGGGCCTTTCAATCACACATCCTTTGGCTACTTCACTGTTTGCATTCACCGTATCCACCTGGAAGGCGATGCCCTCATCTTTCCAATTGTAAAGGTCTTTGGAAGAATAACAATGTACGCCCACCTGCGCGGCGTTGCCGCCCCTGCCGGATATTTTATGTTCCCCGAACCAGTAGTAAGTTCCTTTCTGGTAAAGCATGCCGCCACCATGGGCGTTCACGTGTACACCATTGTTATCGGGCCATTGTTCGCCGGAACGAAGGGATGTATGCTGGGCAATTGCAGCGGAAGAAAAAATAATGGTTGAAAGTAAGGTTAACTTAAAAGATATCATCTCAGGTGATTTAAAATTGAACAGCTGGTTGATCTGTGCAATTTAGCCTGACATGGTTTAAAAAACGGGGGTATTTTCATATAAAAGCGGGGCAAAACGTTAAATCTGTCTGATAAAGTGATTCAACTAACTAAGTTCGGGAATCTGCTCCTCTACTATTTTCTCTCCGGACTTATCATAATAAATACAGGTCATTTTTTCCATGGACACCATCCATCTTTCTATACCGCAATCAGCGCACATCCTGATAAAACTGAGGTAGTCGGTTTTCCCCTGCTGGTGCGCAAGCAGTTCAGCCTTAAATTCAGCAACTTTGGGTAGCGTAGCAATGGGCAAAGGTGCATACTTCGCAGGTACAGTAACCCTGTGGCCATCCGAACCGTGGTAATCGATATGCCCATCTGAAACATACGCCTCGTAATGGGTCACCCCCATTTTTCTGATTTCATGGATATATGCGGGGAAGTCCGCTCCCGATTTTACTTTGCTGTGCGCCGCTTTAATTTGTTCCGTTGTAAACATGGTGCTTGATTTTGTTATTGAATTGAACAATACAAAGGTGCGGTGGCGACAGTACCTGGAATTGTAAAAAATCGTTTTTTACTGAATACGTCTGAATTGATCCGGCGTTGCTCCCGTAAACTGCTTAAAGTTTTTAATGAGATGGGCATGGTCGAAGAAATTGTTTTCGTAGCAGATGTCGGAAAGTGACCGGGTATTATTCAATTGATCGAGCACGGTATTAAAGCGCACGATAGAAGCGAATTTCTTTGGCGTGGTGCCCACGATTTTCCTGAACCGTTTTTCAAATGGACTTTGGCTGATGAACAGTTGCCGGTGCAGCTCATTGATCCGAATGGCTCCCTTACTGTTATAAATCAGTTTAACCGCCTCAACTACCAGTTTATCCACCTGAATATCTTTGAGTTGCTTCAGAAAGAAACGTTCCACGATGGCAATGCGTTGCTGATCAGAAATGGCCTGCGCAAGTTTTTCTTCTGCTTCAATTACACTGTGCTGATCAAAAATTTCTTCCAGCGCGATACTTAAACCAAAAAGCTCGTTGGCCGGATGTGCGGCAAAATGTGCAAGGCCCGTTTCGGTAAAATAAACGAGTACAGTGCCGGTTGCCGCTGAATTCCTGAAAACCTTGAACTGATCGGCCAAGCCGGTAATGCCTGAGCCCGACAATTCAGTGTTACCGGTATCATAAACGGCGGACAGCCTGCCTTTGTATTGAAACCCGATTACCAGGCCTGTAGAGGGAAAAACCTTGTATTCATTTTCTACTTCTTGTTCAGAGACTACATAATATTTGATGTAGTCCTTTAATCTTTCAGTTGGAAAATGTTTTTCGAATTTCATGCTGATGAAGTATTATAAAAATACAGCTTCGCCGGGAGCAAAAAAAATGCGGCCGGAACCCATGATAACAGGCTCCGGCCGCAGGAAACAGTTTGCAATACAGTATTTACAACGCTTTTATTTTCACGTTTTTGAACCATGCTTCGCTGCCATGGTCCTGTAGGGCGATATGGCCCTTTTTGTTCTTACCATAATTGGGGGTATCCTTCCATTTGCCGGTGGCTTTGTTCTTTTTCCATTCGTCGGTCCACATTTCGTATTCCACCACTTTCTTTCCGTTCAGCCAGTGTTCCACTTTCCCTTTGTTCACTACGATCTTAGTATTGTTCCACTGCCCGATGGGATTTGTTTTCGCTTCTGGCGCAGGATTCATCGCGTAGTTGGCGCCAGTTTTCTGCCAGTCTTCCAGTTTCTGCGGAAAACCGATATCGTCAATCATCTGGTATTCGGGGCCTGTTTGGTAAGCCGCCTGTTCTTCTTCCGTTACCAGGTACATCAATCCGCTGTTCCCTTCTGGCGCCAGTTTCCAGTCGATAGACAATTCAAAATTCTCATACTGATCGGTAGTAAGAATATCTGCGCGGAGATCGCTTTTATCCGTGCTGCTGCCTTTGCAGTACAGCGCACCGTCTTTTACCGACCAGGCGTTGGAAGGCTTGTTCTGGTAACTGCGCCATCCGGTCATGGAAGTACCATCGAAAAGTAGTTTCCAGCCTTCCTTTTTTTCTTTTGCTGAAAGCGTATTGTCTTTTTGCTGGTCAACTGAATCGGCGTTTACCTCTATGGCGGTGGAGTCGTTCGTGTTTGCTTCTATTGCTGCTGAACCACAGGCCAGCACAGCGGCCAATCCTGATGCCGTAAGCATATTTCTGATCATGAATATAGATTTATTTGTTGATGACTTTCAAAGCGTTCGGGTCCCAGTGGATGATCTTGTTCTCGAAGTAACTATCGTTGCAAAGCAATGCGGGCGCGGCTGCACGGTAACCGAAAAGTGCATCTTCGGACACTTTTCCTTTTGTACGCATGGCCTGGAACATGTTGTAGAAATGGTCGAAATGCGCGCCTTTGTAGCCTTTATCCGCAACGTATTCCAGTTTGTCCGGCCCCAGCATATCTTTTCTTTCGTATACATATTTCTTTCCGGTATCGCCCTGCATTTTACTGGCCAGCAGCGGATCTTCCACATCGGCTTTGTTGCGGTAGAGCGTTACTTTATCCCATTCCACCGTCATGGAGCCTTCGCTGCCCACCATGCGGAGGTAGTTGGTGCCGCCGGTACCATCTACGAAGTTCACGCGCAGTGAGAGGTTAAACGCGGGATGCGCCTGTGTTTCCGGGTAATCGAACATGCCCAGCATCACATCGGGTACTTCCCGCCCATCTTTCCAGAACCGGAGACCGCCGGTGGCCATCACTTTATTAGGGCCAACGGAGTTGGTCACAAAATGCAGGGAGCTGAAAAGATGCACGAACAGGTCGCCTGAAACGCCGGTGCCGTAATCGCGGTAGTTTCTCCAGCGGAAGAAACGTGTGGCATCGAAGCTACGTTTGGTGGTATTGGCAACAAACGCGTCCCATCCTACAGTTTTCGGAGATGCGTCTGCGGGAATCGGGTATTGCCATGCGCCTGTTGGCGACATCCTGGCCCAGAAACCTTCCGCATAATTGAGTTTACCGATGGCGCCGTCTTTCAGTAGTTCCCGCGCTTTCTCATTGCCGAGCGAACTCATGCCCTGACTGCCCACTTCAAATACCACATTGTTCTTTTTCTGGGCTTCAATTACTGCAGGCCCTTCCTCCACACTATGCACCATCGGCTTTTCACAATAAACGGCTTTTCCTTTGTTCATGGCCGCCACGGAAATATCCTTGTGCCAGTGGTCCGGTGTAGCGATGATCACGGCGTCAACGTCCTTTCTTTCCAATACTTCACGGTAATCGCGGGTGGTGAAGATATCGGCGCCGAAACGTTTTTTAGCATCCGCTAGGTGCCCGTCGTACAGGTCGCAGGCCCCGATGATTTTCACGCCGGGAACAGAAGCGGCGGTCATTGCGTCGGAAGTGCCCATTCCTCCGGCGCCGATCAGCACTACCTGGATCTGGTCGTTGGCTTCATAGTTTATTTTTGGCGCCTGCATTACGCGCAGGTTGCGCTCCCGGTCGGCAGCCGTAACTATGGCCGGCGTAAGTGTTGCGCCTACCAGACCTTTCCCCATTTTGGTCAGAAACGACCGCCTGCTTTTTTCGTTGTTGTTCGTTGACATGATCGGTTTTGGTTATAAATCAAGAGTGTTGAACGTTTGTAATTTAAGGAAATCGAATTGAACGGCGTTGCTCAAACGTTTGCGTAAGCTCAATCAAGTTCATTTCATTTTTAGTTCGGCATATACCGGGAGGTGATCGGAAGCGTATTGCTCATTGATCACTTTATGCAGAAGCACATCAAATTTTTTGGGTGTGAACGCAATGTAATCAATGGTGCTGGTGGGATTGATCACCGGAATGGTAAAGCCGCAATTGGCAACACAAGTTCTACTGAACCGGCTATCCAGCGCCTTAATCACCGCGCTGGATGGCTCGGCGTTGAAATCACCGGCGATTACAACCGGCAAAGTTTCATCCTTAGTGAGTTCCAGTATTTTATTCACCTGCAGTATACGGCTGTTTTCTTCCTCCTGCGCGTCCAGGTGTGTGCAGGCGAGGCGGATATATTTCCCAGCCGCGGTCTTTACACGAACAGTGGCGAGTACCCGCGCTTCTCCCCCGGTGTTGGGCAGTGGAAAAGCTTTTCCTTCATCCATAGGGAGTTTGGAAAGAATGGCCACGCCGTATTCACCACCATCATAGTCAATCGCTTTTCCAAAGTAAGCCTTCATACCTGTTCTGGCGGCAAGGTCCTCAGCCTGGTGCAATTGCACGCCCGACCTACCTGTATGAACATCCACTTCCTGCAACGCCACCACATCAGGTTTTTCCCTGTTGATGACGCCGGCAATGGCGGCCATATCAATAACGCCGGGCTTCGACGGCGGGTTGGCATGGTGAATATTGTAACAAAGTATTTTAAGATCGGCCCCGGTTACAGTTCCGGTAGTTGTATTTCCGCCGGAAGGCACGGTGGTTTTCCTGGAACAGGCCAGGAGTAAAAAACATGCTGCAAAGCGTATAAATCTCATGAAGTAACATTTTTACAAAAACAGGCTTCTTCGGTTGCGACCGTGAAGGAATTTGGAAGACCAGGTGTTTTTCGGCCAGCCAAACCCGTTATAAAACTAGCGAATCATTTTAGTTCGCTCCTCCAATATTTTAACCTGTTTGGTTTCGTATTGTGGAAACTGCAACAGCGCAATCCGGCAGCAATGTATCCGGGCAGCTTCAGATTCTCGTTCTTACGTTGATTCTTTGAATAGAAGTTTGGGGCAAACGGTGACAGATCACTTAATAACCCGAAGTATCCTGTTAGCGGAACGGATACCAGTCGGCTTCCGTAATTTCGTACCCTGAATGCATCTTTGAAATTTGCCGCCAAAAATATAGGAGCATTACAGGGCGGCCACGTTAAGTTTTGGTCAACTACAGTAAATTAAAGAAAATAAAACAGCATGAAAGCAAAAAGAAAAGGGCAGCGTAAGCTGTTCGATAAGGTGGCGGCCAAGGTAACTAAGGCGGCCGGAAGCCCGGCGGCATCCGTAAGCGCCATACTGATCGTTGTAGTTTGGGCCTTGTGCGGACCGGTATTCGATTATTCAGAAACCTGGCAACTGGTGATCAACACAGGCACCACCATCATTACCTTCCTGATGGTATTCGTGATCCAGCAATCGCAGAACAAGGATACGGCGGCCCTCCACATGAAGCTGAACGAACTCATCGCCAGCAGTCCGCAGGCCAGTAACCGGCTGGTAGATCTGGAGGAACTCACGGAAGCGGAAATTGAAGCGGTCAGGAAGTATTACAGAAAGATTGCCCTGCTGGCTGAAAAGGAGGCCGATATCCACCAATCTCATTCCCTGGATGAGGCATGCGATAACCATTTGAGGAAAGTTAAAAGCAACCGGAAATAAATGTGGAAAAATTGATCCGTTTATGTGGATGAATGGAGCAATTAACGTAAATTCACACATCTAACGATGCTGGCATATTTTTTTTAACCAGATTAAAAAAGAGTCCTATGCAGCATCCATTGTTAAAGCAAAAAACGTCTTCTCCCATTCTTACTGTTGAAAATCCGAGGGATTATGTGCCCATGCACGCAATTATTACTTCGGAGGAAAAGTCATCCAAAAAGATGGTTACGAACAGTAATGAAGGAAAAGATGCCCAATCCGGGATGATATGGGATGCGCCCATTTTTACCGGTCGCGATGGAGAGATTTGGTAATTGAAGTGCCACCTCTTTTCCGGGCGGGAGCCGGAAGCAGTGAAAATTGCTTCCGGCTTTTTTTATTTCTTTTTAATATTTATTTATTTCCTCGCTACGACGCTACGGCGCAACGGGATGCTGATTTAATTTTTGCTAAGGAAATGCTGGCAGGTTGTGTTGATTTCATTAGATGCTCTGCGCCCTGGAGGCTGGGAAGAACGAAGCAGTACGCCGTTGCGCCGTTGTGTCGTTGCGTGAAAAACTACTCTTTCAAAAACCTACGGCTCTTAATGCCACCTTTTCGCTGCATCACCGCAAGGTTATAGATTCCTGCTGGCAAGGCCGATACATCCATTTTGCAAAGAAGTTCTTCTTCGCACTCCTGCTCCAACAGGATATCGCCCTGAGAATTGTACACATAAACTCTTTCTATTATACCATACCTTTCGGCATCTACCTCCAGCATGTCTTTCACGATAAGCTGCGGATGGTTATCAGAAAGGTACACATCATCTGAAGGGATGGAAGAACTACGGTTGAAATAACTTAACCAGTTGGTGCCGTTGTACATGATCGGGAAGGGTAAAGCCTTGGGAGGCGGTTTCGAATTGGGGTGTATCCGGGGTAAATGGATGCCCTTCAAAACTAAGTGCCCTATCCTTTTTTCTTTAAACGGGGTTCTCTCAATTCCTGAATTTGAACTCTCAAAACAGGGAAAATAGCCATATAAAACTATAAATTCCGTGTTTTGAAATGGTTATGGATGAATTTACACCTCCTGATGCTGTACGCCCTCCCGGCACATTTCATAAAAACTGGAAGGCGTTAACCCGGTCAGGTCTTTAAACTGGCGGTAAAAAGTGGACGGGTTGCTGAACCCGCAGTCGGCCGCGATCTGTTTTAAAGTAAGTTCCTGGCCTGAAAGCATCAGCCTTTTGGCTTCATTGATCCGGTAGTCGTTGAGGAAGCCGGAGAAGTTTTTCCCACTCAGGGAGTTGATGGCCTGCGAGATGTATTTGTCGTTGCTGCCAAGCGCGGCACTCAGGTCGGCGATGGTGAGGTTGGGGCGACGGAACAATTTTTCTTCGGCCATTCTTTCTTCGATACGGGCGAAAAGTTCCGCGTGCTGACTTCTGCCCTCCTTTTCCTGCTGTCCGGTTGCCACAGTTTCGACTATCACCCTGGGCTGCCTGGTTTGGGCCACATTACTCAGGTAAAGCGAACGCATCAGCTTTTTGGAGCGTACATATAATATAGTAATGAACACCAGCGCTCCGCAGATAAGCAAGATCGCGCCCCCCATCAGCAGCAGCTGGTTCCTGCGTTGCCGCAGTTTTTCAGACTGGGCCAGGATCTGCGCCTCTTTTTTCTCCAGTTCGTAGAGGTTCTTCAATTCGTCGTAGCGTGCAAGCGCCCCAGCTTCCGCTTCTTTCTCCAGGAAATCCTGGAATTGGGCCGCCCATTTTCTATACTGCTGGTAGTTGCCTTGCTGAGCGTAGAGATCGGTCATGAGCCAGTACAATCGTTCATAATTATCCCTGGTTTGCGCGGAATCACTCATCAGGAAGGCCATTTTGAAGTTCTTTTCTGCTTCGGGATAGTTTTTCAGGGCCAGGTAATTTTCGCCCATGTTCATAAAAATGGTTCCTTCAAAACCAATCATACCTAATTCCCTTGCCATACGGAGCGCTTTCTCCTGCGTGGCGATAGCAAGATCGTATTGCTTTTTATCCGAATACCTTACGCCAAGATTATTGGTTAATACGGTTTCGCCATATACATCACCAATAGCCTGGTACAGTTGCAGGCTTAACACGTTGTACTTATAGGCTGAATCGTAACTGCCCTGTTCAGCATAAAAAACAGAGAGGTTCTGGAAACACAATGCAATATTGAGCGTGTCCTTTTTACCAGTGAAATAGGCCAATGCACGCCGGGTAGTGGCATCCGCTTCCTTGTAATTCTTTACCCTTCCTGCCAGCAACCCGATATTGATCCATGTTTCAGCGATGCCGGTGCTGTCTTTCCGCTGTTCCGCAAGCTTTAGCGACTCCTGGTAAGCAGACAACGCCTGTGGGAGAAGATTCAGTTTATCCGAAGATGCGCCGATATTGTTCCAGCAGGATTCGGCCAGTTTCAGGTCTTTTTGCAGGAAGTCAGACTTCAACGCCTTTTGGAAGTAGTCTACTGATATATAATAGTGTCCCAGGTAGTAATTAATGGTGCCCAACAAATAGTGGCCCCTGGCCAGGCTGGAATCCACGTTCTTTTCCCTGGACTGCCGGAGAAATTCCAAAGCCAGCTTTTCGGCCTCTACGGCCTGGTTGGGCAATAGTTTTTTAGCGGAATCGTACAGGGTTTTATCCTGGGTGAAAGCGGGAGAAAAAAACAGGGTAAATGCAAAAGCCAGCAAACACGCGGCACACAGCTTCATCATAAACGGAAGGTTTTCGGGAACACAATATTAGCCAATGCGGCGAAGCCGTTCAAAACTATTTCTCCCCGTATGTGTTCTATCTTTGCCCCACAAAACATTAGTCATGGCGTACCGATCAATGGAGGAGTGTCTGCTCGACCTGGAAAGGAACAATCAACTGGTTAGGATAAAAGAAGAAGTGGATCCGCATCTTGAAATGGCGGCTATCCATCTGCGTGTATATGAAGCCGGCGGCCCCGCCCTCTTGTTCGAACGCGTAAAAGGCAGCAGGTTCCGGGCGGCCTCTAATATTTTCGGTACCCTGGAACGGAGCCGGTTCATTTTCAGGGATACCCTTGCGGGTGTTCAGCAACTGATCGCACTGAAGAACGACCCCATGCAGGCGTTGAAAAAGCCTTTCAGTAACCTCGGAGCCGGTTTGGCAGCCTTCCGGGCGCTTCCACTGAAGAACCCCATCTCCAAACCTGTATTGCACGAGGAAATCAATATATCCGATATTCCACAAATTCAGCACTGGCCCATGGATGGCGGCGCTTTCGTGACCCTTCCGCAAGTGTATACCGAAGATCCTGACCAGCCCGGTATCATGAAATCCAACCTGGGCATGTACCGGATACAGCTTTCAGGGAACGACTACGCGCCTGACCGGGAAATCGGTTTGCACTACCAGTTGCACCGTGGCATAGGCGTTCACCAAACGAAAGCCAATAAAAAAGGAATGCCGCTGAAGGTGAGTGTATTCGCCGGAGGTCCTCCCTCCCACACCGTTTCGGCCGTGATGCCCCTGCCCGAAGGGATCAGTGAAATGACTTTTGCCGGCGTGCTCGGCGGAAGAAGGTTCCGTTATACTTACCAGGACGGGTTCTGCATCAGTACCGATGCCGATTTCGTGATCACCGGAGCAGTTTATCCCGGAGAAAACAAACCTGAAGGTCCTTTTGGCGACCACCTGGGGTATTATAGTCTGAAACATTCTTTTCCCCTGATGCGCGTGCACAAGGTATTCGCCCGTAAAAACGCCATCTGGCCCTTTACCGTAGTGGGAAGACCACCGCAGGAAGATACCAGCTTCGGCCAGCTGATCCACGAGATCACCGGAGACGCTATTCCCAGCGAAATTCCGGGCGTAAAAGAAGTACACGCCGTGGATGCAGCTGGCGTGCATCCTTTGTTGCTCGCCGTTGGCTCGGAAAGATATACGCCTTACATGCCCGCCAAACAACCGGCGGAATTGCTGACCATCGCCAACCATATTCTCGGAACGGGACAACTTAGCCTGGCTAAATTCCTGTTCATCACCGCCGATGAAGCGAACAAGGTGACCACGCACAATATAGCGGAATACTTCTCTTTTCTACTAAAGAGGATCAACCTGGAAAGGGATGTACATTTTCATACCCATACCACCATTGATACCCTGGATTACTCGGGAACAGGGTTGAATACCGGCAGCAAAGTGGTTTTCGCCGCTTACGGAGACCCGGTGCGCTCCCTTTGTACAGAAGTGCCGCGACCGCTGAAAGAAGGACGTGGATTTGCGGATGTTCAACTCATCATGCCCGGCGTGGTGGCCATTCAAACTAAAGCTTATGCAACCCCCAATGAAACTGAAAGCGAATTGAAAGAGATGAATGCGCAGTTGTCTGCACAACTGGAGGAGCTCCGGGATCTTCCGCTGATCGTTTGGTGCGACGATGCTGCTTTTACCGCCGCCAGTCTCCGGAATTTCCTTTGGGTAACCTTCACACGGAGCAACCCTTCCCATGACATCCATGGTATCGCTTCTTTTACCGAAAACAAACACTGGGGCTGCAAAGGACCACTGGTAATTGACGCGCGCATCAAGCCGCACCATGCGCCGGTACTGGAAACGGACGCTTCTGTTGAAAAGAAGATTGACAGGTTGTTTGCGAAAGGAGGTTCATTGTACGGAAAACTCCATTAAGCAGGAGCTTATTCCATTTTTGGATTTCCCGCACTGATCATGGCCTGTGCAAGGATGGTGTAACAGGTGAGCCAGGCATCTTTCACCGCTTCGTTCCAATCGGTGCGGAGTCCCTGCTCCAATGTCCACAACAACGCTTCCCCTACCGCATCATAGTGTTCGGGGCGAACGCCGTACCCGGTATGTCTTTCCGCCATAGCTCCAATTGCCGTGCCCAACGCTTCAATATCTTCCAGGCCCGCTACGATTGTATTCAGCATCTGAATCAGTTTTTCATACTGGTCCGTCATCTTCTTCGGGAACATGGGCCGGAGCTGCGGATAGTCAAAAAAGAGTTTGCTGTAAAAAACATCTCCCACCAACTTCGGGTCAATGTTCCTGAATAAAAACCAGGTGCTTTTCACCAATTTGATCTGCTGGCTGCTCATCGTCATAACTCATGTATTGTGTATAACCAACCGGGTATTTTCTCATGCGTTGCCCCGATAATTTACAGATTTTAGCTGAATTCTTTTTGCGTCACTCCGTAAAATTGTGGAAATTCACAGACCATTTTCACCTTAAACCTTCAATATGAACCAGCGCAACTTCACCCGTTTCCAACTGCTTTTTCTACTTTTCCCTGCCCTGCTTTTCCTCGCCTGCAACATGGAAAGTTCAGGCTTTTCAAAAAACGCCAATACCGGCATGCTCACCACTTACAAAAACCTGGAAGTGAGCGGTACAAAAATTTTCATGAATGAAGAGGAAATCAACCATGTGGATATTCCGCTGGGCGAAAGCTTTATCATCCGCAACGAAAATGTAAAAGGGCTAAAAGAGAAAGACGGCAAAGTAAGTGTAGGTTGTTCATTGCTCATCCAGGATAAAAATGGGAAAACCCTGCTTTCGGAACCGGACCTGTTTAAAGGGCAGGACCTGTTCGACAAAGAGCAAACCAATTTTCTCTCCTGCACCGTGAATACCGGTTCGCCCATGCAATGGGAAGAAACATACGATGTAACCGTGGTGTTCACGGATAAATACGGAAATGGCGCGATAGAAAACAAAGTGAAGATCAGAATGATTGATGTACCATAGGCATTGAAGAAACGTTTCATGAACAATTCGTTTCCCAGTCAACCTTTGTGCCCTGAACCGTGTTAGGAAAGTAATATTCATTCACTAAAATCTGACACAATGGAATTACTGAAAGGAAAAGTCGCGATTGTAACGGGAGCAGGATCAGGTATAGGGAAAGCCGTGGCGCTGGCGTATGCCAAAGAAGGCGCATCGGTAGTGGTTTCCGATATCAATGAACAGGGCGGAGCGGAAACGGTAAAAGAGATACAGGACCTGGATGGGAAAGCCATATTTTTTAAGGCCGACGCCGCTTCAGAAGAAGGCAATAAGGCTTTGGTAGACAAAGCCCTGGAAGTATATGGAAAGCTGGATATCGCCTGCAACAACGCTGGTATCGGCGGAGCGGCCGCGCCTTCCGGAGACTATACGGCAGCCGACTGGGAGAAAGTGGTGAGCCTGAACCTCAACGGTGTTTTTTATGGCTGCAAATACCAACTCCTGGCGATGGAAAAGAATGGCGGCGGCGCTATCGTAAACATCGCCTCCATACACGGAACCGTAGCCGCGCCTTACTCTCCGGCATATACGGCTACCAAACACGCGGTGGTAGGGCTTACAAAAAATATCGGCGCTGAATATGCGCAGAAGAACATCCGTTGTAACGCCGTAGGTCCGGCTTATATTGAAACGCCGTTGCTCACCAACCACCTGAACAAGGAACAACTTGAAGCGATCGTGGCCAAACACCCCATCGGGAGATTGGGCCGCCCGGAAGAAGTGGCGGAACTGGTGTTGTTCCTGAGTTCCGGTAAGGCGTCTTTTATGACCGGGGCATATTATCTTGTGGATGGGGGCTACACGGCCATTTAATTAGTTATGCGTTAAAGCGAATTAAGCGTTCATTCCATTTTACCACAGCTCTAATGGATTCAAAAAAAATGGGCAGACAAATACAACTTGTCTGCCCATTTTGGTGAAGATAAACACCTGGTGTAATTACCTCATCTCAATATCAAATATTTTCTCTCCATCATTACCTAAATAGTGCTTTACTATTTTTTCGTAAAGCCCAGCCCCAGTATCCGAATTGGTAAATATCAAAAGCCCTCTTTGTGTTTTCGGCAAAAGAAATACAATTGTACGAACCCCCTCATCGGAGCCACCATGCGATAAAGCATATCCGCCATCGCCCAGATCATAAATTTCGAATCCCAAACCAAAGTGTTTTCCCTTAGAACTGGCAACCTGATTTGTTGTCATTTCATGAAACACCTCTTTTGTAAGCCCTTCGCTGTGCAGTACACTTAATAAGAAATTTCCATAATCCTCAATGGTCGTCAATAAGTCATCCGCTGCGCTGGCGGTTTTTCCTTTCACTGTTTTGTAAGCATTCCCATTGCGGTCGTAGCCAATAGCAAATCTTGATGTATCAACACTTTTATCCCAGACAAACTTAGTATCATTCATTTTTAACGGGCGAAAAATAAGCTCATCTGCCAATTGCGTTAACGACTTTTGAAACTTCTTTTCCAACGCTTTCTTCAGGTATTCAAATCCCTCTCCGGAATATTGGTATCCGGTACCCGGATCAAATTGGAACCCCAGTTTCTTATCCTCATTCATCCAACGCCAATTGGGAAAACCAGTTTGATGGCTGAGCACGATTCTTGTGGTCAGCTTCTTACTTCTCGGGTCATTTGCAATATCCGGATCGATCCAATATTTATACAGCGGCTCGTCCAGGTTCAATTTACCAGAACTGACCAACTTCAGCGCCACAATTGCGGTTACCGGTTTGGTAAGGGATGCCACGTTGAAGATGGTGTTGTACGGCGCGGCAATACCTTTAGTGATCTCCCCAAACACTTTCACCTGCTTTAGTTTACCATCTTCAATAACACCAATGCCAAGAGCCGGCACATGATTTTGTTTCAGCCATGCTTCAATATTGGAATTGTTGTCAAATAATGTAGTATCTGCCTGAGTAAAGGCTGAAAAAAAAGACAGGCTGAAAAGGACTGTTGTCAGGAACTTTTTCATGTGATTATTAAACTTGGTAGCAGAAAAATATAAATAGTTTTCGGTAGCGCAGAAACTTCTGAGTTGGTTTTTATTTTTCCGGCTTCAGGTAAAATTTCAACTGCTGTTGTGTCACTCACTGCACCGTTCATGGCTTTATTCAGCTTTTTTTCGCCAACTTCCACCCGCTATCCCGGCCGGGAATTAATACACATCAGGTGGAAGATAGGCCTAACCTGTGAACTTCTCTACCCTCAACCTGGTATTGCAGGTGGATTATTGAAAGTGTATTAAATATATCAATGCTAGTAAACTAAAAGAAATAAAAATAGCGGTGAAATACATAAGAATATATAGGCAACTATAAACACCACCTTTATACGACGAACTTTACGCGACTCGTTTCCCCACTCCAGTTCATATTTGGGGAATTTATCTTTATAGTAAAAATGATTTATTACTAAATTTATTATTATGAAAAATAAATACACACCTTTCCATTCTTTAAATGAATAAAATGGCGTGTGCATATACCTGCTGTATAGTTTCAGGCCTAACATAGCTGAACCACCAATCAGAATAGACTGGGGAAGTGTTACAATGCCTGCAGACCGAAATGTGTCATTCCCATCCCATCTCTTATAATAATCATGCATTCTGTAAAAAAATAAGACGTAGTTAAGCTGAACATACACTTAATAGTTTTACCCCATGCTTTCATACAATATGCTAATTAGTAGACTGCAGATCGCATTCCTGTGGTGAATTTACGTTCGTGATTCTTGCGTATTGGTAATAATGGCGTGAATGCTGCATGGAATAAGACGGTGTAAAAGGAAGTAAAATAAGCATGGCTAAAAAGAAAAAGCCTGAAATCACTTGATTTGCAGGCTTCATTCATTTAAGTTAATCTAATCTGACAAACTTTAGCGGAGAGAGAGGGATTCGAACCCCCGGAGGTGTAACCCTCAACGGTTTTCAAGACCGCCGCAATCGACCACTCTGCCATCTCTCCGGGTGCGAAATTAGGGTAACCGATAGATATCTTCCAAAATTTTTCAGGTATTTATTTCTTCCTGAGGACGGTCACGCACCGCTATAAGTGATTCAACATCAACGGTGATGGGCAATACACCAACCTGGAGCACCGCTTTTTTACCACGGATTTCCTTTACAACGCCAACCTGGTGCCCCTTCTTCATACGGGCTTTTACACCCACAACAATGGGCTGCTCCGTTAAATCCTCGTAACGCGCATCCAGCCGCTTGCGCACTTTTTCGCTTTTGTGGTTGTCCTGTTGTTTGAACAGCAGGGCGTGCAGTTGTTTGAGTACCTCGTTTTTGTCTTCGGCCTTTTTCCAGTCCAAAACGATGTGGCGGAGCTTGCGCTCCATGTCTTTGAGGTAAGCGATCCGGTCCTCGGTGATGCGGTTCTGTTGTTTGAGGAGTTCCACCTGCTGACGGTGCTTCTCTTTATCCAACACTTGTTCCATCTGCTTTTTAAGGCGTTCGTTCTCTTTCAGCAATTGGTTCAGTTGTTTTTCCTTTTCTTCTACCTGGCGCAGGTCCTGTTCGGTACGGTTCAGCAATTTATCGAGGCGGAAATGCTCTTCATCCACCATTTTCCGGGCACGGTTGATGAGCGCGGGATGAAGTCCGATGCGCTGCGCGATGGAGAAGGTGTAAGACGATCCTGGTTTTCCGATGATGAGGCGGTATAAGGGAAGCAGGTTCTCTTCGTCGAAGGCCATGGCACCGTTGATGATGCCGGGCACCTTATTAGCCATCACCTTCAGGTTGAGGTAGTGGGTGGTAACAATGCCCATCGCGTGTTTCCTGGCCAGTTCTTCCATAATCACTTCAGCGAAGGCGCCACCCAGGTTGGGATCACTGCCGCTTCCGAGTTCATCGATGAAAAAAAGTGTTCTTCCGTTGGCCGTTTCTATGAAATGCTTCATGTGGCGGAGGTGCGAACTGTAGGTACTCAGTTCAAATTCCAGGCTCTGGGTATCACCGATATGGATCATCAACTGACGGAAGATGCCGAAAGTGGAGGTTTCACGCACCGGTACCAGCAACCCGCTTTGCAACATGATCTGAAGCAGGCCAACGGTTTTCATGGCCACCGTTTTACCGCCGGCATTCGGACCGGAAATTACCAGTATCCTTTCTTTTTCGTCCAGCTTCAGGGTAACGGGAACGGTATCTTTACCGGATTTTTTATTGTAGATAAATAAAAGCGGATGGTAGGCCCGTTCAATATCGATCACCGACTTATCAGAGAGTTGGGGAAAAACACCGTTCATATCCAGCGCAAGCCTGGCTTTGGCACGGATGTAATCGTATTCGCCGATAAGGTCATGATAGGTCTTCAAAAGATCCGCGAATACCGCGACACGTTGTGTAAGTTGCCGGAGGATACGGTTCACTTCCCGGCTCTCTTCATTTTCCAGGCTGAAAATCTCGTTGTTGAGCGAAATGGTTTCTTCGGGTTCAATGAAAGCCGTTCTGCGTGTATCTGACTCTCCGTGCAGGATGCCTTTGATCATTCTTTTCTGCTCCGCGAACACAGCCACTACCCTTCTGCCATTCAGGAAAGCCTCTTCAATATCGGCCAGGTAGCCCTGCTTGTTCAATTTGGAAATAATCCTTTCGAAAACCCTGCGGAGATCATTTCTTTTCCGGTACAGGTTGAGCCGGATATCAGCCAGTTCAGGTGATGCATTGTCTTTTACCTGGCCATGTTCATCTAGTATCTCATCAATCAGTTTGATGATGGCCTTCTCGTAATGCGTTCCTTCCAGCAGCTTCGCCATGGCCCAGTACTCCTGCCTTCTTTCCGTATCAAACCAGCGGAAAATCTGCTCCATGCTATCGGCCAGTTTACGGATATGCATGAACTGATCGCCCACCAATACGGCCCCGGGAATAGAAAGCAGTTTCAGGTCCTTACGGATGTTCTGCGTGAAATCATTGGGGAAATACAATCCCCTGGCCAGGATGAGGCGGTACTCATCGGTCTGTTTCAGTTCAGGTTCAATAAAGCGGCGATGGGTGTGGATCCTGAGTTCATCGGCCCTTGTTTTTCCGTACTCTGTTTTACAATACTGGTGCACAAGCGATCTGATCTTGTCGAATTCCAACTGCACGGCTGCCGATTCCGGGAAAAGTTTCATCTGTAGGTCTGTTGTGGCGCAAAAATACTGATTTTAGAACGGGTGAAAAACGGTGCATAAGTGTAATTGTGTATATTCGTTGCCTGTTAAACCTTTTGTAAAAACTGCTTTTATAGTTTAATTTAACTAACCGCCGCTACCAATAGGACTAACTTTGCACGGATATTGGTGCTACCTGTTTGGTAAATGTGAAGATTATGAGGTATTATCAGAACGCAGGTCTTTGGACCGTACTTATTGTATTTTCGGGACTCGCCGCCTGGCTGGTCCCATCCTGTGCACAGAGAGAAAACGCATACAAAACAATGACGACATCATTCAATCCTGAAGGCGCCGTGAATACGGATACCGCAACTTTTGGCACCGGCTGCTTCTGGTGTACCGAAGCGGTTTTTGAACAATTGGAAGGCGTTTTGAAAGTTACTTCCGGTTATTCCGGCGGGCACGTTAAAAATCCTACGTACGAGCAGGTTTGTGAAAAGAATACCGGTCATGCGGAAGTGGTGCAACTGGTGTACGATCCCGCAGTGATCAGTTTTGATGAACTGCTCGAAGTATTCTGGCAAACGCATGATCCTACTACTTTGAACCGCCAGGGCAACGATGTGGGGCCGCAGTACCGTTCCGCGATTTTTTATAAAGATGAGGAACAGAAACTTAAGGCGGAGCATTACAAGAAAGAACTCGATAAAGCCGGGGCTTTCAACGCGCCCATCGTAACCGAAATTTCTCCGCTGATTAATTTTTACGCCGCGGAACAATACCACCAGGATTATTATACCAACAATGGTTCACAGCCCTATTGCAACTTTGTGATCCGCCCGAAAATGGAGAAGTTTCAGAAAGCCTTTAAGGAGAAACTGAAAAGATAAGCTACTGATCAAGGGTACACCTTCTTAATTCCAGCAGGTTAAGCGCATTGGGCCGAAAGCCTTTTACGCCATGCTGAACAAGGTGCAATACCATATCGTACCACAAAGGCACCACGGGCGCTTCTTCCACGATGATGCGGTCCATTTCCCGGTACAGTTCATAACGCAGAGAATCGTTGTTCTCCCCTACAGCTTTCTCAAAAAGCGCGTCATACCTGCTGTTCCGGAACCGTGTATAGTTGGGCGGCGCTGGATTTTTTCCATAGAAAACAGACAGGTAATTCTCCGCATCCGGATAATCAGCAATCCAGCTGCCGCGAAAAAACGGTGCCCTCCCATTAGCGGTCATTTCCAGCAACAGGCTTTTCTGAACGGTTTCCACCTGAACGGGAATACCGGCCTCCCCCAGTTCAGTGGCAATGAACGCCGCCAGGTCGGTATAGATCGGGATGGTGAGCAGTTTAATGGCAGGCATTTGTTTTCCGTTTCCATACCCGGCTTCTTCTAAAAGTTTCCTGGCCATTCTGGGATCATAGGAATATCCTTTCACCAGTCTGGCATCAAAAGAAGGCAATCCCATTGGTACAAAACCGGCATGGGCAGCGGTCCCGATGGAGTTGCGCAGGTAGAGCATCATTTTTTCCCGGTCGAAAGCATAGTTGATGGCCTGCCGTACTTTCTTTTGGCGGAGCGGGTTATTCCCGGTTGCCGTATCCTGAAAAATACCGAGGTATTCTATGTTTAAATACGGGTGCTTATGCATTGTTATTTTTCCCTCCCACGCTTTGCGCAATGTGCCTGCTTTGGTAAGCACTTCATCTTTGAAAGAGGATTCAATGTCGTTGATGAAATGCAAGCGCTGCTGGCGGAACTCCAGGAACTCCGCGGCTTTGTTGTCGAGGAAAGAAACCTGGATGCCGTCCAGGTATGGGAGTTGTACGCCCGCTTCATCTTTTTCAAAGTACCGTGGATGCTTTCTAAGTACGAGCGCCTGCCCTTCTTCCCAGAATCCGAAGGAAAAAGGACCGGTTCCCACGGGATTCCTTCTGAAATCGCGGCCATAATGTTGAACGATCTCTTTTGGAACAACAGAACAATATTGCATGCTCAGTATACCCAGCATGGGGCGGAACGGTTGCAGCAGTTTCAGTTGAAAAGTTGTATCGTTTATGGCGGTGAAGGGGTGTATGGTATCTATCTTATTGTTGAATATCCAGGCTCCGCTGCTCGCGGTGGCTGGATCCACAATTCTTTGCAGTGAAAAAACCACATCATCCGCCGTCATTTTCCGGCCCTTTCCCCCGGGAAAAACAGGGTGGTCGTGAAAGAAGACATCGTTGCGGAGCGAGAAGGTGTAGGTTCTGCCATCCGGTGAAATTTCCCATCGTGTAGCGAGCGATGGTTGCAACTGAAGCGTGCTATCCACTTCCACCAGGGTGTTGAACAACTGGTGCACGGCCCACATAATGCTCTGGTTCTTGGCAAAAGCGGGATCAAGCGATGCGATACCGGAGGTTTCATTGTACCGGAAATAGCCCTTGCCGCCTATACTTTTATTCCCGCAATTCAAACAAAAAATGGCCAAAAAGCTGGTGATAACCAATATATAGTATGCAGATGTTGTACTTTTAGCCCCGGTTGATAGCATCTTCCGTTTTTTTTCAAAAGAAAATCTTTTATGCGATTTCTCAAACAAAGTTTCTTTTTTCTGCTCACGTTGCTGCCCGCCTGCCTTTTCGCGCAGGTTTTTTCAAAAGCCGAATTCACCAGACAGGATACTTTACGCGGCTCCCTTACACCGGAACGCATATGGTGGGATGTGGTGCATTATGATATTGCTGTACAACCCGATTTCGACAAACGCACCATTTCAGGAACAAACACCATCACTTTCAAACCGGTTTCCACGCCAACAAAAATGCAGATCGACCTCCAGGAACCGATGCAAATCGATAAAGTGGAACACAACGGAACAGCGGTTTCTTTTACCCGTAACGGCAACGTTTTTTACCTGGATTTACCTGCCGTTCTTCCACTGAAAAGTCTGCAGAAAATCACGATTCATTTCAGCGGTACTCCCAAAGCGGCGAAGAACGCGCCCTGGGATGGCGGCTGGATCTGGAAAAAAGACGGCAATGGTAACCCCTGGGTATCCGTTGCCTGTCAGGGGCTGGGCGCCAGTGTATGGTACCCGAACAAAGATCACCAGTCGGATGAGGTGGACAGCGCCGCGCTTACCATTGTAACGCCTTCCAACCTTAAAGGGGTGGGCAATGGGAGATTGAGAAGTGTTGAAAAAGATGCAAATGAAAACATGCGCTACCGCTGGGCCGTTACCAACCCTATCAACAACTACAATATCGTTCCCTATATCGGCACTTACACCAGTTTCGGCGAAACGCTTCAGGGCGAGAAAGGTCCGCTGGACTGCACTTACTGGGTACTCGAAGAACACCTCGACAAAGCCAAAAAGCAATTCACGCAGGTGGCCCCCATGATGAAATGCTTCGAACACTGGTTCGGCCCCTATCCTTTTTATGAAGACGGTTACAAACTCGTAGACGCTCCGCACCTCGGCATGGAACACCAGAGCGCCGTGGCCTATGGCAATGATTTTGAGAACGGGTACAAGGGGCGCGATCTATCAGGATCAGGCTGGGGCCTGAAGTTCGACTTTATCATCATCCACGAAACCGGTCATGAATGGTTCGGCAACAACATCACCGCGAAAGACATCGCCGATATGTGGATTCACGAAAGTTTCACCAACTATTCTGAAACGATCTACCTTAATTGTTTATACGGCGACAGCGCCGCGAACGCTTACGTGCAGGGCATCAGGAAAAACATCGCGAACGATATTCCCATCATAGGCGTGTACAACGTGAACCGGGAAGGCTCCGGCGATATGTATTACAAAGGCGCGAACATGCTCCACATGATCCGGCAGATGGTGGGCAACGATGAAAAATTCCGGCTGATGTTGCGGAAAATGAACCAGGTCTATTACCATCAAACCGTTACCACAGCGGAAGTAGAAGATTTTTTGTCGAAAGAAACCGGACTTCGGTTGCAGAAAGTTTTCGACCAATACCTTCGCACCACAAAGATTCCCAAACTGGAGATCAACCAGCAAATGAAACGGAACAAACTGTTACTCTCCTACCGGTGGACAGATTGTGTTCCGGGTTTCGACATGAGAACACGCATCAAAGACGCCTCCGGTAACTGGGTATGGATTACTCCCACTGAAAAATGGCAGAAACTCAAAACAGGATACACCGATATGGTGGACGTTAAAACTCTGAAGGATCCTAACTTTTATATCCGGTAACATACATGGGGAATATCCGTAAACAGAGTTTGTATTCTTCCGCGGTTATCATCACGGGTTTCGTGGTGGGCGCCATCAATATGTGGTTCTTCACCTCCAACAATTATTTTACCGCTGAAGAGTTTGGGCTTACCAGGGCGTTTTTCGACATCGCGCAGAACTTCATGGCCTTTGCCAGCCTGGGCTTGCCGGCCGTGATGTACAAATTCTTCCCTTATTACCAGGACAACCTGGAGAAAAAAGACAATGACCTGCTCGCCATCGCGATGATCGGGGGAACAATCGGTTTCATCCTGCTCATGGTGGCAGGCATTTTATTTGAACCATTGGTGATCCGGAAGTTTCAGTACAGGTCGGCCCTGCTGGTGGAATACTATTACTGGATTTTCCCGTTCACTTATTTCTACCTGTTCTATTTCCTGCTGGAAAGCTACAGTTGGCTGCACAGGAAAACCGTTCTTCCCAACTTCCTCAAAGAAGCCGGGGTAAGGCTGCTGACCACCGTTATCATTCTATTGAAAATCGCGGGAATCATCGATTTCGATACATTCATCAAGTTATTCTCGTTCACCTATGGCGGCATCTTTATCACCATCATCATCTATCTTATACGGGAAGATCATTTCCACCTTAACTTCAGCATCAGCCGCGTTACGAAGAAGTTCTACCGGAAGATGCTGACGCTTTTTTCCCTTACTTATCTTTCGCAGATCATCAATACCCTGGCCGTTACATTCGACTCCATTCTGCTCGCCAGTATGAACGGGCTCGCGGTGACCGCGGCATACAACCTGGCCACTTACGCCATCAACCTGGCCATGATTCCCCAGCGCGCGCTGGCGCCTATTACAATATCACATTTGTCGCAGGCCTGGAAAGACAAAAACATCCCGGAGATCAGCAGGATTTACAGCAGGTCATCCATCAACCTGTTGGCCGGAGGCATATTCATCGTGGTGAACATCTGGCTGGGCATGGAGAACGCGATGCAGTTCCTCGGCATGAACGAAGAGTATTTTTCGATACTGGCGATCTTATTTGTGCTTGGTCTTTCCAAACTCGTGGAACTGGGCACCGGGGTTAATAATTATATTATCGGCACCTCCTTATTCTGGCGATTTGAATTTTATTCGGGCATTATTCTCCTTGCGCTCACCATTCCGTTGAACTATTTCCTGATACGGGCTTATGGCCTCAACGGTGCGGTAATTTCAGAACTTATACGCGTATCCGTTTACAATATGATCCGCATGTACTTTCTCTGGTACAAGTTTAAACTCCAGCCTTTCAACAGCAAAACACTCGTGTTATTACTTACCAGCGCGGGCTGTTACCTGTTGCCCCTATTGCTTTTCAGGAACATCGACGGCGTTGCCGGTCTCCTGCTCAAATGCGGCAGTTTTTCTATTTTGTTCTGCGTAACCGTATATTTTACGAAGGTTTCCCCAGACGTAGATCAGTTAATAGCCGTAGGAAAGAAAAGATTGGGCATTGGAAAGTGATCGCCTTGTATTTACAACGCCTCTATCACCATGGCGCTTGCGCCTCCGCCACCGTTGCAAATACCTGCGGCACCATATCGTGCATTGTTTTGCTTCAGCACATGCAGCAGAGTAACAATGATGCGTGCGCCTGAACAACCCAGGGGATGGCCCAGACTCACCGCACCGCCGTGCACGTTCACTTTGGAAGGATCAATATTCAGGCGCTTTGTATTTTCTATGCCCACTACAGCAAAAGCTTCGTTCAGTTCCCAGTAGGCGATGTCTTCCATGGTAAGTCCGGCTTTTGCCACTGCTTTCGGTACAGCAAGGGAAGGCGTGGTGGTAAACCATTCAGGCGCCTGTTCAGCATCGGCATAGGAAACGATTTTACCGATAGGTTTAAGTCCTAATGCCTCAGCTTTTTCTTTTGATACCAGCACCAGCGCCGCGGCGCCATCATTCATGGTAGAAGCATTTGCAGCAGTTACCGTACCATCTTTTTTAAAAGCAGGACGCAGTGTGGGTATCTTATCAAATTTAACATTGAAGGGCTCTTCGTCTTTATTGAACAGCAGCGGATCACCGGCACGCTGTGGAATGGGAACAGGAACGATTTCTTCGTTGAAGGCGCCATTTTCCCAGGCTTTCTGGCTGCGTTGGTAACTGCTTACCGCAAACGCATCCTGCGCTTCACGGGAAATAGCACATTCGCTTGCGCACAGTTCCGCGGCCATCCCCATGGCCTGCCCGTCGTACACATCAGTGAGTCCATCTTTCGCAAGCCCGTCGGCCAGTTGTACATGTCCGTATTTGTTGCCCCAGCGCATGTTTGGGGAGTAGAAGGGCACATTACTCATACTTTCCATTCCCCCTGCAATTACCACATCAGCGTCGCCCAACATAATACTTTGAGCCGCCTGCGCGATAGACTTCATACCGCTTGCGCATACTTTGTTCACTGTAGTGCAATTCACTTCATTGGGAAGTCCGGCAAATTTAGCGGCCTGGCGCGCGGGAGCCTGTCCGAGGTTGGCTTGCAACACACAACCCATCAACACATCCTCCACCAGTTCCGGGGCGATGCCGGCTTTCTCCAAGGCTCCTTTAATAGCGATGGCACCCAGTTGTGTGGCGGAAAAATCTTTTAAAGAACCGCCGAAACTGCCCATAGGTGTACGAACGGCCGACAGAATATATACTTCCCTTTTTTGCATACAGTAGAAATTGAAATGAGTGGACGAAGATAAGGAAAACTAACGAGTGTTAGGTTTATGCGCATTTAGTTAACTCAATAATTTAACGGGCGCATTTTTGTATGTCTGATCCGGAGTACCCATATTTCATTTTCAACAATTACGTAAGTAATGCGATATGAATGAATTTCATAAGCCCTAAATGTTCCATCATTATCGTATTTGTATTTATCGGGAGGATACTTTTCAGGGTATTGCTGAAGTTGTTTGATAGAATCTAAGATAGTATCTCTGATTTTTTCCGCATACAGCTCCGAGTAAGGTCTGATAAAGTTGTAAATTTCTCGCAGCGATTCCGTGGCCTCCTTTTCAATTACAACCTTTCTCAAACTACTCACCAGCCTTTCATTTCATTTTCAAGTTCTTCAAGCGTAATAAAAGCACCATTCTTAATTCTGGCCACAGCAGCGGACAGTTCTTTATTGTAATCCTCCGCAGATAAGGTGCCCTCATCAAGAACTGATTTCTTGTTTAGTTTTACGAATTCCATGACCAAATCCAGAATAGATTTTTTCTGGTCTTCTTCAAGTTGATTAAAATACCTCAACAATTCCAAATCAAAAGCAGACACTGGCATATTATTCAATTTACACCAAATTTAATACTTTATTTCCAACCTTACTCCTCCCGCAACGTCTTCCCGGTAAGGTCGATAAACACATCTTCCAGGTTGGCTTTCTTCACTTCTTTAGGACGTTCAAATCCTCTTGAAACGAGTTCATCGATGAGTTGATCGGGTGAGGCAATGGCTATAATTTTTCCAGCGTCCACGATGGCCACACGGTCACAAAGTATTTCGGCTTCGTCCATGTAATGCGTGGTGATGATCACAGTGGTGCCGGTATTTCGGATGTCTCGGATCAGGTCCCATAAATTTCTCCTGGCCTGCGGATCCAGCCCTGTGGTGGGTTCATCGAGGAAGATGATCGAGGGTTTGTTGATGAGTGTTGTAGCTATGGAGAACCGTTGTTTTTGTCCGCCGCTGAGTTCCTTGAACTTCGCTTTCGCTTTATCGCGGAGCTGAACTTTATCCAGCAATGCCAGTGGTTCCACTGGCTGATTGTACAGGCCTGCAAACAGTTCTATCAGTTCTACCAGGTTCAGGTGCGGGTAGTAGCCGCTGCTCTGCAACTGAACGCCGATCAGTTTTTTGATGGCGTTGGGATTGTCATCCAGGTCTATCCCTTTCACCCAGACCTTGCCCGACGTTTTATCCCGCAGTGTTTCGATAATTTCTAGAGTGGTGGATTTGCCCGCGCCGTTCGGGCCCAGCAGGCCGAAGATTTCCCCCTCCATCACTTCAAAGCTGAGGTTGCTGACAGCCGTAAAATCACCGTACTTCTTTGTGAGTTCCTGAACGCGGATGATGGGTTGCATAGAATTATAAATATTGAAGCGAAGATAGTTTTTTGAATAGAAAGAACGGTTAGCCCATCTCCTCAAGTAGTTTACTGATGCGTTTGTCTTCCCTGAACATGGCCATTCCTTCGGAGAAACGCATGTAGGGAATGCCTTTTTTATGATTGGCGCGGCTGATCTTCCACAACAGTATCCAGTGGCGGATAATTTCCTTCCAGGCAAAGAAAATAGAATGTTCCGGATCATACATATGGGTGGGTTCGCTCCCCGCGCCGTTCAGTTCTATAATGGAAAATGCCTCTCCCTTCGCCAGCTTTTCCCAGCTTTCGAAACGCACGTCCATTCTCCCATAATAAAACCCGTTGATGCGGTTACAAATGCGATTAAATGTGTCCGTTAGTTGCGCATCTGCACGGAAACTGTGGTCGGTGAACTTAGCGCCGCGCGCGTGATTGCCGTATGGTACCAGTTCAAGTTTTTCTCCGTTGGCGGGAATATATTTCAACTGATCCCCGAGTTGCCGGGCCAGCACGGGCAGCTGGAGGATATGCCTGGGATCCTGTTGTAGTAAGGATTCCACATTGTCTTTTCCGTTCCCCTTCACCGTAAGAAATTCTTTGAACACGATTCCCGAAATGTATCCATTTTCCGCACCGGGCATCCGGTAATAAAATATCCCTGCTTCCAGTTCGTAAGGAATGAAGTCCTGCACAAGAAAGTCGAGTGTGGCCCCGGAAGCGTAGGCCACCAGTTCCTCCGCGGAATCTATTTTTTTCACGCCTCTGCCCCTTCCGCCGATATCCGGTTTGGCAATAAGGGGAAAATCAATGCCAGATGCTTTTACCTGATTAACCACCTCTTCTCCGGTTGTTCCTTTTGGGAAGAAAAGGGTCTCGGGATAATATTCAGGCGGCATAATATCGTAAATTTTCTTTTTGGATTCATTCAGAAAACCGCCGTTTTCAATGGTTGGATTGGAAGCGGAGAAAAAGAAAAAGCTCCGGGCACGAACGCCAAGCAAAACAAAGATCAGGTAGATTGGACCATATACCGTGTTAAAGCTCCAGTACTCCCAGTTAAAAAAACGGATGAACCGCGGGTGATTGCGCATTCTTTGCCACCAACTCATGCAAGGATTTTAAGATGAGGGTTGAAAATACAACAATCAGGTCAATCAAATTTTTCAAGTTGGGAAAAGTGGCGGGCGCTCTGGCGCAGGAAGCGCCATCCTTTCAGGAATCCCCAATAAGGGGTGCCGTTTCGGTGGTTGTACCGGCTGATCTCGAACAACACCTTCCAGTGTTTCAGTATCTCGCGGTAGGCCTGTCCCAATGTAAAACCCGCATCATAAATATGGTTGGGCTCGGCCCCTGCCCCGTTGAATTCGAGGATGGAAAAGCCTTTGCCCTGCTTCAGCGCTTCCACCGAATGGCATTTTATATCGTAGCGGCCATAAAAGAACTGGCCGGAAAAATTACTGAGGTCATCAAACACCTTCGTGAGCCTTTCGTCTATTTCGTGGGAAAGGTTGATGAAACGCGCGCCGCGGTTGTGGTTGCCCGCATACGAAAGATAGAAATGCTGTCCGGCCGGCAATACACGGTCAAGCCTGTGTTCGTGGCGTTGTTTCATCTCTTCCAGCCGCAGGCGTGCACGCGGATGCGCCAGGATCAGTTCCCACAGTGTAGATTGCCCGTTACCGTGCACTTCCAGCAGTTCTTTCTGGATAAAACCCGTGATCACCCCGTTTTTTTCTCCCGGGAAACGGTAGTAAAAAGCGCTGAGTTCTATGGGCATTTCGATCAGGTCCTGAACGATGTATTCCACTGGAATCCGCTGGTGGTATTTCTCCAGTTGTTCTTCGTGTTCTATTTTCCGGAAAAGAACCCCTTTCATACCCACATCAGGTTTCACCACGAAGGGGTAAGAAAAACCCGCATCGCTGATCTGTTTTTTCACCTGCTCAAATGGGATTCCCGGCTCAATGTAGATGGTTTTGGGATACAGGTCCTTTGGCAGTTGCTCGTACATCTCCTTTTTGCTTTCGCCCTGAAAACCGCCGAAAGTAAGCGTGGGATTGGAAGAACTGAAGAACCAGAACGATCTGCTGCGCAGGCAATACCAGACCCATATAAAGCTGAGTGGGAAATAAAGGACTTTGAATGGCAGGCGTTCCCAGTGCAGCCATCGGGTAAAGAGTAGTTTCACGCGCGTTCGTTGGTTTGAGGGCGCAAAAATACATTTTTGTAGTTTCACACGCATCATGTAGGTTTGAAGGCAAATTTCATAGGATGGAGATACCCGTAATGATGGACCTGTTTGCCCGTGGAGAAAGCCCTGAAGTGCTGTTCTGGGTGGGATGCGCAGGAAGTTTCGACCAAAGGGCGCAAAGAATCACAAAGGCTTTCGTAACGATCCTGCACAAACTTGACATCAAATACGCCATTCTCGGGAAAGAAGAAATGTGCACGGGCGACCCCGCCCGCCGTGCCGGAAACGAGTTCATGTTCCAAATGATGGCCTATCAGAACATCCAGGTACTGAACGGCTACGGCATCAAAAAAATCGTGACCGCCTGTCCCCATTGCTTTAATACGATTAAAAATGAGTACCCCGAACTGGGCGGTACCTATGAAGTGATCCACCACGCCACTTACCTCCAGGAACTGATCAACCAGGGCCGCATCAAAATGAAGGAAGACGGCATGTTCAAAGGAAAGAAAATCACCTACCACGATAGTTGCTACCTCGGCCGCGCCAATAATATTTACGAAGCGCCACGCGAAGTGCTCGCCGCGCTGGACGCGGAACTGGTGGAAATGAAACGCTGCCGCTCCAAAGGCTTATGCTGTGGCGCCGGTGGCGCCCAGATGTTCAAAGAAGAAGAAAACGGCACCATCCGCGTAAACCTCGACCGTTCCAAAGAAGCCGTGGGAACAGGCGCCCAGGTGATCGCCGCCGCCTGCCCTTTCTGCAATACCATGCTTACAGATGGTGTTAAAAATGAAGAAAAAGAGGAAGAAGTTGCCGTGCTCGACATCGCCGAACTGGTGGAGAAAAGCATGATTTAGTATCTTTGCCCCATGAATTTTGAGTTTAAACACCTTTTGCCCGAGGGTTTTTCACCCAACTCCCGGGTGTGGATATACCAGTCCTCCAGATTATTTCTGATCAGCGAAGCATTGCTCATCGAAGAAATGCTCCAGAACTTCGTGGCCCAATGGAACGCGCATGGACATCCCGTTAAGGGCTACGCCAATATGTTCTTCGGCCAGTTCATCGTGCTGATGGCAGACGAAACTTCCATAGCCGTAAGCGGTTGCAGCACCGATAGCTCAGTGCGGCTTATCAAGGAGATCGAACAAAAATTCGGCGTCTCCATGTTCGACCGGCAAAACCTGGCTTTCGCTATTGAAGGAAAAGTGCAGTTGCTGCCGATGGCACAAATTCCCTGGGGTATCGAAAAAGGATTCATTAAAGAAGATACTTTGTACTTCAACAACCTTGCGGCCACAAAAGAACAACTGGAAAACAACTGGCTGGTACCGGCAGGAAAAAGCTGGTTGGGGAGCAGGTATTTTAACGGTAAGCTTACCACATAATAAAGAAATGGGTAGTTTCGAATATATGCGACAAACCACCTTCATAACAGACGGTAACGGAAATAAAATTTCTGCAGTCCTTCCAATGAAAGCATACAAGCAGCTCATGGAAGAATTGCAGGAATTAGAGGATATCCGCGCATACGAGAAAGCAAAACATAAAAAAGAAAAACCCATTCCTCTTAAAGATGCTATCAACTCCCCTTCACTTTCTTCACCGCGTCATTAATTTGTTTTTGAGAAACCTGTTTGGGTGCGGGCGTTAAATTATAAGCCAGCCCGATGCGCAGGTTCTGCGTACGGCTGTAGCGTTCACTCGTAACCGTGAACTTCTCGTTATAAGTGACCGATTTGAATTGCTGCTGCCTGAACGGATCCACCACCATCATGGAAATGGTCATTCTTTTGTTCAGGAGTTTTTGTTGTAAGCCGAGTTGCATGGAAAGATTCGCCCGGGAACGGCCCTGCGGATCGGCAAAGGAATGGTAACGTGAACTCCCTTCCACCAGGAACAGCGGATTAAAGGTATAGGTCCAGTTCATAGAGGCGTTCAGTGATCCGCCATTCCGGTAACGGATGGAAGAGCGCGCATCGTTGAGGTATTCGCTGAAAAGGTAATGAATGCTGGTGTTCAGCCTGAATTTCCTTGAAAAAGTGTACCCGCCCCACAAACCAGCTTCGTACTCTTTCCTGCCTGCCAGGTTCTCAAACGTGATCTGTGTTTTTTCTCCCGGAATAGCCGTCCGCATCTGCTGAATGATGTCTTCTACTTTGTTGTAGCCCAGCGAAAAGTTCACATAAGACTTCCCTTTGTATTTACCCAGCGTAAGATCATAGTTGTGCGCGAGCGCCGGTGCCAGGAAAGGATTGCCAAACCGGATGTTATAAGGATCGGTGTATTCATCCACGGTAGGATTGAGTTCACGGATGCCGGGTCTGCGAACGGTTTTCCGGTAGGAAAGTGTGGCCGTACGGTTACCGCTCCACTCCTTCCGGAGCGTGGCCTGCGGCAAAAGATTGCCATAACGGTTGGTGGTAGGCGGCGTATTGCCGGTAAAAAACCGGAACCGCATAGCAGTTTGCTCGAAAGTCGTCCCACCGTTCACCTGCCATTTTTTATTGAGTCTGAAAATAACGGAACCTCTGTAACCGAGCACTTGTTGAAGAAAAACAAAATCGTTGCCCATGTGCGGGATCGGAACCTGCGCGCCGTTGTCACGATTGGTGTAAGATACGTCCAGTTTGTTGTTGTTTCTGCTGTTCAGGAAGGTGAAGCCGGTGGAAAACGTGAGTGGTTTCCAGCCTGAAGGATGTGTATAATCGGCCCGGATGTTCAGGCTGCGGCTCCCGTTATTGGTGAGTTGTTGCTGAATACTATCCGGGGCGATGGTCGTTTCATCTTTGGGAGAAAGGAAGCGCTGGGTGGCGATGCGTGTATTGTCGTACAAACCACCATTGATTCCCGCGATCAGCTTTAATTGCTGCGCAGGGTTCTTGCCTTTGAAAATGTACGAAGCGGTGGCGCCGGGTGTCACATTTCTGCCCAATGTACCGTTGGCGCGGGTATTCAGGCGATACACCTCATCGAAGCGGTTTACGTTCCGGTAGGCGGTTAAACTGAGGTTATCCAGGTCGGCATATTGCCCCTGCGCCACCAGGTTGAAACGGTGGCTTGGGTTGATCTCATAATCTCCGGATAGCCTGAAATGGGGCCGCCACTGGCTGTTATCGAAACGTCCGTTTGTAAGCAACTGACTGGTGGAATCCGTATAGAAGTTCTCGCGCCTCGACTGGCTGCTGCCGGGTGTTTGTGTAAGGGAATTACCGGCAATGAAGTCCACGGCCCATTTCTTATCGCGGTAGGAAAAGTTCCCGTTCAGGTTAATTTCTCCGCGTGTGCCGTAAAATGAATTGAGTCTTCCGGTAAAACCAATCTTTCCTTTTTTGGTTACGATATTGATCACCCCACCTTCTTCACTGGCGTATTGTGGCGGCGGGTTCATCATCATTTCAATTTTTTCAATGGCTGAACCCGGAAGCGATTCCAAGAGATCCGCAAGTTGCTGTGCATTCAGTCCGGTGGGTTTATCATCAATCAGAATACGGGGTTCTTTGCCTTTCAGTAAAAGTTTCCCATCCGGATCGCTGGCCATCATGGGCATGTTTTTCAGCAGTTCGCCAGCGCTGGAACTATTGGCTGCGGGGGAAGCGGAAACATTCATGGTGAGCACACCGTCTTTATCTTCAAACAATGGTTTTTCCGCCACCACCACTACTTCCTCCATTTGCGGGGAAATCGTTTCCATGGTAAAATCTGGTAACCCTGGCGCTCCCGGTGCTATCTCATTCAATACCAAATCAAGAAAACCGGTGCCTGTTATGCTGAGCGTGTATTTTTTTAGCGGAATGCTTTCAAAGGAAAATTTCCCCTGAGCATCTGTACTTGTATTAAAGACAACGGTGGTATCGTCATTTGCCTTGAGAGATACCGATAATCCTTCCAACACCGTTCCACTGGTATCTTTTACCATACCTGCTAACCGGGCACGCAACTGCGCTTCCGAATGGAAACACAAGCAGCATAGCAGTAAAACAAAGTAATAACGCATGAGTGGTGCAGGTTACAAGGGGGAAACAGGATACAAGTTAATCGATTTGACTGAAAATAGCGCATTCTGCCAGTTTGTCACCATTGTTTCATTCCCTATCTTTGCCCCCTAAACAGATTTTTCAGATGTTGGAGGCAAAGATCCAGGACGAGAGCAGGCAGGGAGAAGCGTTCGCTCCGTTCGCAGCTGATCCTAATACTTACGCGAAGAAATTTTACATAGAGAGTTATGGCTGTGCCATGAATTTCAGTGACAGCGAAATCGTGGCATCTATTCTTCAGGAAAAAGGCTTTGGCGCCACCCGCAATTCGGAAGAGGCGGACCTTATCCTGGTGAACACCTGTTCCATCCGCGAAAAAGCGGAACAGACCGTCCGCAAACGCCTTACCGAGTTTCGTAAATTAAAGGATGCACGTCCGGGAACATTGGTGGGCGTGCTGGGCTGTATGGCTGAAAGACTGAAATCGAAACTGCTGGAAGAAGAAAAACTCGTGGATATGGTGGTAGGGCCCGACGCTTACCGCACATTGCCAGGTCTCATAGAAGAAGCGGAATCTGGTCAGAAAGCCGTGAACGTATTGCTGAGCCGGGAAGAAACTTATGCCGATATCGCTCCTGTTCGCCTGGATAGCAACGGCATTACCGCCTTCGTAAGCATCATGCGCGGTTGCAACAACATGTGTTCCTTCTGCGTGGTGCCTTTTACCCGCGGCCGCGAACGCAGCAGAGATGCACAATCCATAGTTGCAGAATGCCGTGAACTTTTCGAAAAAGGTTACAAAGAAGTAACCCTGCTGGGACAGAACGTAGACAGCTATTACTTCACGCCTGAAGGTAAAAACGAAAAGCCCATTACTTTCGCTGAATTGCTCGAGATGGTCGCGCTCGTTTCACCGGAGTTACGGGTACGCTTCAGTACCTCCCACCCGAAAGACATTACAGATGATGTGCTGCATACCATGGCGAAATACGAAAACATCTGCAAGTGTATTCACCTGCCCGTTCAAAGCGGTTCGTCCCGTATCCTTCAATTGATGAACAGGACCTATACCCGTGAATGGTACATCGCGAAGGTGAACCGCATCCGCGAGATCATGCCCGATTGCAGCATTACTTCCGATGTGATTACCGGTTTCTGTTCTGAAACAGAAGACGACCACCTGGAGACCATCTCCATCATGGAGTATTCAAAATACGATATCAGTTACATGTACTTTTACAGTGTGCGTCCGGGAACCCTCGCCCACCGCCGGTACGAAGACGATGTACCCCTGGAAGTGAAGAAACGCAGGCTCGCCGAAGTGGTGGAAGTACAGAACAGGCTCTCGAAAGAAAGCTACAGGAACGATATCGGGAAAACCTTCAAAGTACTAATAGAAGGCAATTCCAAAAGAAGTGAACACGATTGGGCGGGAAGAAATTCACAAAACAAAGTGGTGGTGTTCCCTAAAGGAAACCATGCTTATCAGAAAGGCGACTACGTCATGGTAAAAGTGAAGGATGCCACACAGGCCACTTTACTGGGAGACATTGTTGCCTGATAAAACGGAAATATACCAATGGATTTACAAAGCATAAAGAACAGATTCGGCATCATCGGGAACTCGCCGGCCCTCAATTACGCGCTGCAGGTGGCCGCCCAGGTAGCCAACACAGACCTTACCGTATTGATTGTGGGGGAAAGCGGTGTGGGTAAGGAAGTCTTCTCGCAGATCATTCACGCGCTCTCGGCCAGGAAGCACAACCCTTTTATAGCCGTGAACTGTGGGGCCATCCCCGAAGGCACCATTGATTCAGAACTTTTCGGCCACGAGAAAGGTTCCTTCACGGGAGCGGTGGACGCCCGGAAAGGTTATTTTGAAACCGTGAACGGCGGTACGATTTTCCTGGATGAGATCGGCGAAATGCCGTTGGGCACGCAGGCAAGGTTGCTCCGTGTTCTGGAAACAGGAGAATTCATCCGGGTCGGTTCTTCCAAAGTGCAGAAAACCGATGTGCGCGTGATCGCCGCCACCAACCGCGAATTGCTGGAAGGTACAAGGCAGGGGAAATTCCGGGAGGACCTTTATTACCGGTTAAGCACCGTGCCCATCAGGGTACCTTCCCTCCGCGACCGTAAGGAAGATGTGATGCTCCTGTTCAGAAAATTCGCGGTGGACTTCGCGGAACGTTACAAAACCTCCCCCGTTCAACTGGATGAGGAAGCGAGAAATATGTTAATTAACTATCCCTGGCGTGGAAATGTGCGGGAACTGAAGAATATTGCGGAGCAGATATCGGTACTGGCGCAGGATAAGCATGTAGGTGCGCAGGAACTGAGCAGGTTCCTGCCCGATGGCACGCACCACACCAACATGCCGGTACTGGCCGGGAATCAGCATCAGGGCTTTAGTGGAAACGATTTTTCCAACGAAAGAGAAATCCTTTACAAGCTGTTCTTCGATATGAAGAAAGATGTAACGGAACTTAAAAAGATGTTCCTTGAGATTTTGCAGAACCCACAGGTGGCCGCGCAACATCCCGGCATCATCAACGAGCTGAAAGAGTTGAAAACAACGGAAATGTTCCAGCCCCCGGCGCTGGTGCAACCCGTACAGCAAATGCCCGCCACGGCACAACCGGTAATCCTGCACAACGAACATGATATTCACCACCATGAAGAAGTGGAGGAATCGCTCAATATCATGGACAAAGAAAAAGAACTGATCGTGCGCGCATTGAAAAAACACAAAGGAAAACGGAAAGACGCAGCCACAGACCTGGGCATCAGCGAAAGAACACTTTACAGAAAACTCAAAGAGTACGATATCAATGAATAGAATAGCTGTTTTTACACGTTTCCTCACCCTGATCGGCATACTGTGGCTCCTGCCCGGGTGCTACACTTTCAAGGATGTTTCCATTCCGCCTGAGATTAAAACGGTGAAGGTGAATTATCTTGAAAACAAAGCCAGGTACATCAATCCTACTTTATCGCCGCAACTGACGGACAGGCTGCGCCAGAAGATCGTGAACCAGACCAGACTGATCCAGACGAATAACGACGATGCGCATTACGTGATCTCCGGGCAGATCACCGGTTACGATGTAATCACCACAGGTGTTTCCCAGCAACAGGCTTCGGTGAACAGGCTGAACGTTACGTTTCACCTGGAACTTCGGGATAACGTGAACAACAAGGATACGGAAAGCGATATCAGCCGTAGCTTCGACTTCTCCGCTAACCTTTCCCTTTCCCAGGCCGAGGCCCAGTTGAGAGAGGATATTCTCAAAAACCTGACCGACGAAATTTTCAATAAAATCTTCTCTAACTGGTAAGTTTCTGTAAGTTTGATTATGATGCAAACCGCCGTTGATGAAATGGTCTATCGACTGCTGCGCAAAAAATCGCTGGCGGAAACCAGCGTGCAGCAATTGGAGGACCTGGTGAAGGATTATCCTTATTTCCCGCTCACACGCTTTCTGCTCGCGCGCAAGGCGCTCGAAAATAACCTTCCGCAGGTTGAAGAACGGCAGAAAATGGCAGCCGTTTACATGCCCGATGTCCATTGGCTGCAATATGTTTTGCACGATGGTCTTTCGTATAACGATGCGGTGGTAGCTGAGGAAGCCGAAGAAGATGTATTCGGGGAAAACGACCCAACTGATGCTTCCCCGGAGGAGCCGGTAGTGGCAGAAATTCCCGCCGTGCAAGCCGTATCTGATCCGCCGCCTTCCACCTGGGCCGAAGCAGCTATTCATGATGAACCGGAAGAGCCGGCTTTAGAAGAAGAAGAAGAACTGGTTGATCCACGACTGCAGCAGGAAGTTCCATTGCCAACAGATGAAGGACTGGACCAAACGATCGCTGCACTCAAAGCAGGTCCTGCTAAAACCACTGTTCCGGAAGATACCGCGATACCTGTTGATCCTTATCACAGCATCGACTATTTCGCGTCCCAGGGCATACAACTGAAGAACGACGACCTGAATAAGGACCAGATGGGAAGGCAACTGAAGAAATTCACAGAGTGGCTCAAAACCATGAAACGCATTCCCGCCTCGGAAAGCACCGCCGATATTGACGATGCCACGAACCAGAACATCCAGAACATCGCCGCCCATTCCATAGCCGGTACCGAAATCACCACGGAAGCCATGGCCGATGTGCTGGTGAAACAAAAAAGATACGACCGGGCCATTGAAATGTACCGCAAATTAAGTTTGCAGAATCCCGCCAAATCCACTTATTTTGCGTCTCTTATTGAAGATTTAAACAAATTATTGTCATGAACCTGCTTTTTCTGATACTGATCATCATTGCTTCCGTGGCGCTCGCATTCTTTGTACTGGTACAAAACCCCAAAGGTGGCGGACTGGCCGGTAACATCGCCGGTTTCAGCAACCAGTTCATGGGCGTTAAACAAACCACCGACGTATTGGAAAAAGGTACCTGGATCTTCGCCGTTGTGGTAGGATTGCTTTGCATCCTCTCCGCACTGTTCATTAATTCAGGTTCTAAAGGCGGCAGCAATGTACTGGACAAACTGAATACCAACCCGGTAAATACCACCACCCCGGTAACACCCGCTCCTGCCAATACAAACCCGGCCGGAACCACCACCCTTCCCGGTGCAGATTCCACTAAAAAGTAATTATTTCTTTTTGAAATAGAAGAACCCTGTCGCACAGACAGGGTTTTTTGTTTAATTTGTTCCCGCACAAAAAGAAAAACCATCGGATGAAAAAAGCCTTCCTTGTTACGCTTGTTGTAATGCTTGCCGGAGCGGCCATTGCGGCCTATTTCTTCAATGCCCGCACCACTTCCTTTGAAGGCAAAAAGAAATTCGTGTACATCCCTACCGGAACAAACAGTAAAGAAGCAGTGCTTGATGTCTTAAAGAAAGATTCAGTACTGCGTCAGCCCTGGCTCTTCAACCTGTTCGCCGACCGGCTCGATTACTGGAAACAGATCAAACCAGGCAAATACGAGGTACCCGCGGGGATGAATACTTTTCAACTGGTACGGAAACTGCGTTCGGGCCAGCAAACACCCGTTAACCTGGTGATCAATAAAATACGCACCGGTAAACAACTGGCGCAAATGGTGGGCAATAAATTCGAATGTGATTCCGCCGCTTTCCTGGAAACCATGTACTCCAGAGAATTTCTTTCAGCACATGGACTAGATTCAGCAACCGCGATCAGTCTTGTGATACCCGATACCTACACGTATTACTGGAACAGTGATCCGGCCACCATCTTCTCCAAACTCGTTAAAAGACACAAGGACTTCTGGAATGAAGAACGAAAAGCAAAGGCCGCAGCCAAAGGCTTAACGCCCACCCAGGTATATACCGTCGCCTCCATTGTGGAAGAAGAAACGAACAACCGCGCTGAAAAAGGAAACGTGGCCAGCGTTTACCTCAACCGCATAAAAATCGGGATGCCGCTGCAGGCCGATCCTACCGTAAAGTTCGCGTTACAGGACTTCACACTGAAGCGTATCTACCAGAAACACCTTACCGTATCTTCCCCGTACAATACTTACAGGGTGAAAGGGTTGCCTCCGGGCCCCATTTGCACCCCTTCTTCCATTACCATTGATGAAGTGCTGAACGCACCTGAAACAAAATACATTTACTTCGTGGCCAGCAGTCAGTTCAACGGCACGCACGTATTCGCGGCCGATTACCCCACACATCTGAAATACGCGAAAGAATACCAGAAAGCACTCGACAGCCTGTTCCTGAAACGCCAGCAAAAAGCAGATACCAGCTTAGGAAAATAAGCATGACCAAACTGGAGAGGATTATATGGAACCTTGCCCCGTTGCGCTTCATCCGGGAGAAAAGCAAACACATCCATGTGCCCGGCTTCCAGGGGCTGCCACTTTACGATGTGTCGCGGTTCTTCTTCAAACAGGTAAAAAAAGTTGGGTTGAATGAACGTGCCGCCGCTATTTCCTTCAACTTCCTCATGGCCATCCCGGCCTCCTGCATCTTCCTATTCACACTGGTGCCCTATCTGCCGGTATCGAAGCAATTCACGGAAGAACTACTGGTACTGGCAAGAGACATTACGCCTAACTATAATACCTATACGCTGGTAAGGGACTTCATCAACGACTTCCTGAACACCCCCCGGAGCGGCCTCCTCTCCTTCGGTTTCCTGCTGGCTGTTTTCTATGCCAGCAACGCCATGATCGGGATCATGCGCTCCTTCGACCGCTCGCTGATCCCGGTTAGAAAGCGGAACTTCTTTTCCTACCGCTGGATGGCCATCAAACTGACCGCGTTGTTTATTCTGCTGGTAATAGCCACCATCGTGGTGCTGATTACCCAGGGAAAGATCCTCGAATACATCCTGCAATATTTCAAACAGGATACATTTGCGGTGCGCTTTCTCATCAAGCTGATCCGCTGGGTCGTGATCATGGCGCTGTTTTTTTACAGCATCGCGTTTATTTATAAATACGGTCCTTCCGTGCACAAGCGCTGGAAGCTGATATCTCCCGGAACCGTGCTGGCCACTTTCCTGATCATCGCCACCACTTACCTGTTCTCCTTCTGGGTCAACAACTTCAACAATTTCAATAAGATATACGGTTCCATTGGTACCATCATCATCCTGATGCTGTTTATCTTCATCAACTCATTGATCCTGCTGATCGGGTTCGAATTGAACGTCAGCCTTACCTATCTGCGCCAGCAATCTGAAGAAAGAGTTAAAAATGAAAAGCCGGTTGCGGGATGATCGGTATTTTTTCCTGAAATTTAGGTATTGGTTCACTTTAAATAGATTAGCTATGAAAAGTCTTTTCCGCATAACAATGCTTGCGTTGGTAGTAATAGCGGCGGCAAGTTTTCGTGTAACCCTTGATCCGCTTCCCATAGGTGCCAAGGCGCCCCTTCCTGATTACAGGATGAAAAACCTTCAGCAGAAGCGTGTTTCCATGAACGATTTAATGGGAAAGAAAGGCCTGCTCGTGATGTTCACCTGCAATACCTGCCCTTATGTAATTAAGAATCAGGAGCGCACGAAAGCGATCGCTGCTCATGCCAAAGCTAATAACATCGGTATCTTACTGGTGAACTCCAATGAAGCCAGTCGCAGTTCCGACGACTCCTTTGAAGCGATGAAAGCGTATGCCGCCGAACAGGGCTACGACTGGAATTATGTGCTGGATGAAGGCTCCAAACTGGCCGACGCCTTTGGCGCTTCGCGTACCCCCGAGTGTTACCTTTTCGACAAGGAATCCAAACTGGTTTACCACGGCGCCATCGATGATTCGCCTGCCGATCCGGAAAACATCAAACGGGAACACCTGAAAACGGCCATCGATGAGCTGGTGAAAGGAACACCGGTTTCCGTTACCAACAGTCGTTCCGTAGGTTGTGGTATCAAACGCGTGAAAGGCTGACAATACTGAATTATCCGCGGTTCTTCAACTCATGGTAGCGTTGCTCTAATTGTTCCCAGCGTTGTCTTTTGTAGAAGATGGCCACGAATACAGCGATGATGAGCACCGCCACGATGAGGACATTAGGGTTGAACTGTGTATTGCCCACCATATTGGCGCGCTTGTACCAACCGGAAAGGTAATTGAGGATGATGGGCAAACCGAAGATCAGTCCAAGCGGAAGCCCGAACATCAATTGCCTGGTCCACTTCTTTTCTTTATCGCGGTTCTTCTCCCAGTATTCCAGGAAAGTCTTTTCTTCTTCGGTCAACATAGCGGCTGTTTGGGGCAAAGGTACGACTATGTGTTTTCTCATAAAATACGTACATTGTGTGAAAACCAATAGATTTTGAAACTACCGTTACTCCTGGCCCAATACCTATACCAGTACAAGCAACTTTCGTTACCGGGCATCGGCACCTTCCAGTTTGAAGGACAGGTTCCGGAAGAAAAATCCCCCGCCTCAGGCACCGTACAGTTCGCACCCGGCGGCACAAAATCCTTTGAACCTGAACTCATCGATTTCGTAAAATCTCATACCGGTAAGATGCGTACCCTTGCCGAAGCTGATCTGGACTCCTACCTCATCGATATCAAAGAATTCATCAACATCGGTAAACCCTGCTTCCTGGAAGGCATAGGCACCCTCACCAAAAACAGGGACGGCAGCTACGATTTTGTGCAGGGTACTCCTGTTCACACCAAAATCGAAGAAGTGAAGACCACGCTGGTTGAAAAACCGGTGGCCGTACACGAAAAAGAATACTACAGCGAAACGGCTTCCCGCAGCACCATGCGCACACTTTTTTTGGGTATAGCCATATTTGCGGGTATTGGTCTGATTGGTTGGGGCGGTTATTTCTTTTACAAACAGTATGAGGCGCAAAACCTTTCTGGCAAAGCGCCTGAAGACTCTTTATTATCTGCTGCTCCAGATAACGCGGATTCATCGGTTATAACTGAACCCGATTCCACCAGCATTTCCAACAATTCATTACAAGATACTTCCACTACCGGACTGAATATGCCCGCGCCCGAGGTTGCTCCTCCCGTCACAACGGCACCATCCCCCGGACAATGGAAATTTGTGATCCGCACAGCGCCGCGCCCGGCGGCCGAAAAAAGGTACCAGCAATTAAAAAGTTATGGTATCCCCGTACAAATCCAGGCCGTGGATTCCACCACTTCCATCGTGTATCTTAGTCTGGCCGTACCCGTTACAGATACGGCCAGGGTGAAAGATTCTTTACGGATATATTATGCTTCTCCCGTCAGGATAATAAGGTAGCGGAAGATTTCTTCGCATCATCTTTCCCGTTTCCGCCCATATTCTCCATGAAAAGCGTTTGTGTGGGGAATGCGAAGGAAATGCCTTTGGTGTTGAAGGTTTCGAATATCTCAGTAAGAACAGCCTGGTGAATATCCATGTAAATGTTGTAATCAGGACTTTCGATAAAATATACGGTTTCGATGTCCAGACTGAAATTACCGAAGTTCATAAAATGAGAACGGTCGAACGTAGCGTTCTCCTGTTTTACAATGATCTCTTTGATGATGCCCGGCGCTTCTTTTAAAAGTGCCGTGTCGGTATTATACACGATCCCAATCTTGAACAATACCCTTCTGCGCGCCATTTTTTTGTAGTTGTGAATGCGCGAATTGGTAAGATCGGTATTGGAGAAAACCAACTGTTCTCCTGAAAGGGTTTTGATCCGGGTGGTTTTTACCCCCACATGCTCCACGATACCGTTCTTATCATCCACGACCACGAAATCGCCTAATTCAAACGGCCGGTCGAAGAAGATTACAAAATAGCTGAACAGGTCGGCCAGGATGGCCTGCGAAGCCAGGGCGATGGCCACACCGCCGATTCCCAGACCTGTGATCACCGCTGTAATGTCGAACCCGAGGTTATCAAGCAGGAATACGATTCCCAATGCCCACACCACAATATTCACCACAATCATGATGCCTTTCACCTGCGTTTGCTTCTCTTCCCATTTGTCCTGCCTGCGCATGTAGCCGGTGAGAATATGGCTCAATACTGTTGTGATCAGTTTAATCGCGAAATACGTCATGACCACAGATAATGCGATCCTTGCCACCTGGCTGGTTCTTGCGCTTAAGGTCAGGTAATGTAAAGCAGCGTACACCGCGGCCACATTCACGATCGGGAGGATGGACTTCTCCACGATCTGTATCAGAATATCGTCAATATTACTCGTGGTATTGGCCGAGAATTTTTTCAGCCGCGAAAGAATGATTGACCTGAAAATCCTGATGGCGATGATGATGCCGATAAAAATACCCAGTGCGATCAGATAATCCTGGATACTGTTGCCCCAGTACTCCCTTTGAAGAATTGATTCCATGCTATCGATTTAAAAGTGAACGATCAATTTCCGGTGAGTGGTAGTGCAAATCAGGTTCCAAAGGTAGGAAGAAATTTTTGGGGAGGATCGGGCACCGTTAAAATACGGGTACCCGGTGCCGCCGCTATAGCGGTGGCACCGCTTAGGGGCGTAAGGCGTTTTTCACTACCGGGACCAGCATTTTGGCCCACTGGGTATAGGCTTTTCCGGAGAAGTGCAGGCTGTCGGATGCAATAAGGGAAGGATCAGAGGCCGCAGTTCTTGAGGCGGTGGTAACGTCTACGTAAGCGATGCCGGCCTGTTGTGTTATTTTTTTGTTGATCGCGTTGAACTGGTCTATTTCGCGGCTGATGCGCTCTGTATCGGCCCCTCTTGCAAAAGGTGTAACAGCATAGTCGGGGATGGAGAGTACAATCACCCTTTGTGGCCGGTTGCCGGCAAACTGCACTGCTTTGGAGAGTAGTTGTGAGAACCCGTTCGTGTATTCCTCCTGTGACCGGCCCTGGTATTGGTTGTTAACGCCGATCAGGAGGGTAACCAGGTCATATTGCGGGGAGGTTGGTTTATCCTGGAGTGCGTACCACAAATCTGCCGTGGTCCAACCGGTCCTGGCAATGATTTCGGGGGATGCGAAGCGGATGTTTTCCTCCGCAAGCAGTTTTACGGCCTGAACGGGATACCTTTCAGCGGGCAGCACGGATTCACCTATGGTGTAGGAATCGCCGAGGGCCAGCCACCGCAATGTGGTGTCCGTTTGTGGTAAAGGCGCGGACGTTTCATTTTTTCTGCAATGCGCCATGGAAAACGACAATGCGCCGAGTAAGCAACTCCATTTCAGGATGGCCGGTATTTTCATACCTTATATACGGATGAAAGGGCTGCCTGGTTCAATAAAAAACCCCGCTCTTGTGGAGCGGGGTCTCTTTTTTAAGACTATTCAGCTTAGTAGCCCATGTCCATTCCGGGAGCGCCGGGATGAGCGTGTGCTTCTTCTTTCTTGGGTTTATCGGCGATTACGCACTCAGTAGTGAGGAGCATACCGGCGATAGAAGCGGCGTTCTCAAGGGCAACACGGCTTACTTTGGTAGGATCGATCACCCCTGCTTTGAACAGGTTTTCGAAGTTCTCGGTGCGGGCATTGAAGCCGAAATCACCTTTACCTTCTTTGATGCGTTGTACCACGATAGAACCGTCGATACCTGCGTTAGCGGTCAGCGTGCGGATGGGTTCTTCCAGTGCACGGCGAACGATGGCCATACCGGTTTGTTCGTCGGCGATCTGGCCTTTCACTTTCGCTTCCAGGCTTTCAATGGCGCGGATGAACGCGACACCACCACCGGGAACGATACCTTCTTCTACTGCGGCGCGGGTAGCGTGCAGGGCGTCGTCAACACGGTCTTTTTTCTCTTTCATTTCCACTTCTGTAGCGGCACCTACGTACAGTACGGCAACACCGCCAGCCAGTTTGGCCAGACGCTCCTGGAGTTTCTCACGATCGTAATCGGAAGTTGTGTTCTCCACCTGTGCTTTGATCTGGTTTACGCGGGCAGTGATATCGGCTTTTTTACCTTTACCGCCTACGATAGTGGTATTGTCTTTATCGATGGTAACAGAAGCAGCCTGACCAAGGGAAGAAAGGTCGGCCCCTTCCAGTTTGTGGCCCAGTTCTTCGCTGATAACGGTACCTGCGGTCAGGATCGCGATATCAGTCAGCATTTCTTTTCTGCGGTCACCGAAGCCAGGTGCTTTAACAGCGGCCACTTTCAGGGTGCCACGCAGTTTGTTCACCACCAGGGTAGCCAGTGCTTCACCTTCGAGGTCTTCTGCGATGATGAGCAGCGGACGGCCACTTTGAGCTACTTTCTCCAGGATATGGAGGATGTCTTTCATGGCGCTGATCTTCTTGTCGTAGATCAGGATATATGGGTTCTGCAGTTCAGCTTCCATTTTCTCGCTGTTGGTCACGAAGTAGGGAGAAATGTAGCCACGGTCGAACTGCATACCTTCCACTACTTCCACAGTAGTATCGGTACCTTTAGCTTCTTCTACGGTAATCACCCCTTCTTTACCTACACGGGCGAAAGCTTCGGCGATGAGTTTACCGATGGTTTCGTCGTTGTTGGCGGAGATGCTGGCCACCTGCTGGATTTTTTTGGAATCGTTGCCTACGGTCTGGCTTTGTCCTTTCAGGTTTTCCACCACCAAGCTCACGGCTTTGTCGATACCGCGTTTCAGGTCCATAGGGTTAGCGCCTGCGGCCACCATTTTCAATCCTTCGGAGATGATGGATTGTGCGAGAACGGTAGCTGTTGTGGTACCGTCTCCGGCGATGTCAGCAGTTTTGGAAGCCACTTCTTTCACCATCTGGGCACCCATGTTCTCGATGGGATCTTCCAGTTCAATTTCTTTTGCAACACTCACACCATCTTTAGTAATGGAGGGGGCGCCGAATTTCTTTTCGATTACCACGTTACGGCCTTTTGGACCGAGGGTAACTTTCACTGCGTTGGCAAGCGTGTCAACGCCTTTCTTCATCCTATTGCGGGCTTCGATATCGAAGAACAATTGTTTAGCCATGTTATTGTAGAATTAAAATGATTCAGAAAAAAAATGAGGGAATTTGATTAAACGATCGCGAGGATATCGCTCTCACGCATGATGAGGTAATCCAATCCTTCGATGCTGATTTCCGTTCCGGCATATTTGCCATACAGAACGGTATCGCCCGCTTTCACAGTAACGGGTTCATCTTTTTTACCGGGACCTGCGGCTACCACGGTACCTCTCTGGGGTTTTTCCTTGGCGGTGTCGGGGATAATGATTCCGCCGGATGATTTTTCTTCAGCAGGGGCTGGTTTTACGATCACCCTGTCGTGCAAAGGAGTAACACTTAACTTCTTAGCCATAGTAGTATGGTTTTTTTGTAGTTTATGAATACAGTGCCTGTACGGCGCATAACGGATAACTAATTCTGTACCAAAGCCAATCTTCCGGTATTTTTTTCAGGTTTGGCAGGAACAAAGGGTGGGAAAGGCTGGCGGCAATGTCAATTTTTCAGCGAAGCTATCATTGTTAGGCTTTATAAAAAAATCCAATGACAAATTTGTCACGTATATAAAACCATTCGGCCTGCGCCTTTACCCGGAACCACAGCTTATTTGCTCCGTACCCTGTTTTTTCCCTCTGCATAAGCGCCCAGCCGGGCAGAAATGCTTTGAAAGTATGCCGCAATGTCCTAATTTTGCCCGCCTAAATCAGTTCTTAATACATGATCAGCAGAAGAAACATCAGGGTGAAAGTGATGCAGAGTTTGTACACGCTGGACGCCCTCGAAGCAGATTTGAAGCCGGGAGAACCGGCGAAGATACTCCAGAAACATCTTGATCAGACCCGGGAACTGTTCGTTTACCTCGTTTACATGGTTACTGAGATCGCGCGTTACGCCGAAACCGACAGCAGGCTCCGCTCCTCCAAACACCTCCCCTCGCAAGAAGACCTGAACGTGAACATCAAGCTCGCGGGCAACGAATTGCTATGGAAAATCATGGAAGATCCCGCCTGGGCCATCGCCCTGGGTTCCGTAAAACCACAACACGTGGAAGGTTCCGCCGAACTGGTGCGTAAACTCTACCTCGAACTGGTGGAATCCGACATTTATAAATTGTACATCCTCCAGGATGGCAGGGAAAAGAAAACGGAAAAGCAGATCATCGAATACATCTTCACCCAACTGATGATGGGCAGCGACGATTTTCTGGGACACGTTGAAGAGCATTTCTCCAACTGGGACGATGATGCCGAAATGGTGCACCAGCTCACCCTTCAATACATTCTAAAACCCGGCAACGGCGCTTTCCAGGAAATGGTGAGCAAAGAAAAACGTGAATTCGCCTTCGGCCTGCTCCGCACCGTGCTGGAGAAAAAAGAGACCAATATGGAACTGATCCGCCCCAGACTCAAAAACTGGGACGCGGAACGGATCGCCGTACTCGACCTGATCCTGCTCCAGATGGGGATTTCAGAATTTCTTTACTTTGAAACCATTCCCCCGAAAGTAACCATCAACGAGTACATCGACCTCGCCAAGGAATACAGCACCCCGCAAAGCGGACAGTTCGTGAACGGATTGCTGGATAATATTCACAAAGACCTTTCCTCAGCGGGCAAGTTGCACAAAGTGAACTTCCGGTAAACCGATATAAAGCAATTAATTACCTTTGCCTCTCAAATAAATTCTATGAAGCGATTTATATTGGCATCCTTACTGCTCGCCGGCTTCCTTGCAGCCTGCAACAACGCGGATACGCAGGGTAAAAACGCGACCCTGCAACCCGACCCGCAACTTGGTCCCGAGCAGGTAGACAGCAGTACCTTCACCACCATTCAGTGGATCGATTCGGTGAAGCAGGTCGGTAAGATCAACGAAGGACAAAAGCTGGTGCTCAGTTTCAGGTTTAAAAACACCGGCGATAAACCCCTTATCATTCAAACCGTCTCTCCCGGTTGTGGCTGTACGGTGGCCGATAAGCCCGAAAGGCCCATCGCTCCCGGCAACGAAGCCGAGATCAAAGGCGAATTCGACAGCAATGGGCGCGTGGGTATGCTGCACAAGACCATCGTAGTAACCGCCAACACCAAAGGCACACAAAGCCATACCCTCGTTTTCGAAGGCGAAGTGGTGGCCATGAAAAAATAACCTCAGGGTTCAATCCAAATCATATAAATAAGTAGCAATGACACAAGCATTTTTTTTCCTGGCGGCCAACCCCGGTGGCGCACAAGGCGGTTCAGGATTTCAGTTCATTTTCCTGGGACTCATGATCGTGGTTTTCTGGTTGTTCATGATCCGCCCGCAGGCTAAAAAAGCGAAAGAACAAAAGAAGTTCATCGAAAACATGGAAAAAGGTTCTAAAGTAGTGACCATCGCAGGCATCCACGGCACCGTTTTCAAAATAAACGAAGATGGTACGATCCAGTTGGAAGTGAGCCCCGGCAGCTACCTGAAGATCGAAAAATCCGCCATCTCCATGGAATGGACAGCGCAACTGAATAAAAAAGCAGAAGCCGCCAAATAACTGAAAGCCGGATTCATTTCCGGCTTTTTCTTTTCATTTTTTCCTGCTCACATGACGTTCAAAGTAGGCATTACCGGTGGCATTGGCTCGGGAAAATCAACCGTGGCACAGGTGTTCTCCACACTGGGTGTACCCGTTTATTATGCGGATGATGCCGCCAAACACATTATGAACGTGAATCCCGAAGTGAAGCAAGCAATTGTAGGCATATTCGGGGAAGATGTTTACGAAGGCGGCACCTTACAACGCAAGGTGCTTTCTTCCAAAGTGTTCAACGACAAAAACAAACTGGCGCAGCTCAACGCTATTGTACATCCCGCCACCATCCGCTTCGGAAACGAATGGCTCGCACGACAAACCTATCCATACGCCATCAAAGAAGCCGCGCTGCTTTTTGAAACAGGCACCGCCGCCCAGCTCAATTTCATTATAGGTGTTTACGCACCAGATGCTTTACGCATCCACCGTGTGATGGAGCGGGATAACGTTTCAAGGGAACTGGTGAAACAACGGATGGAAAAACAAATCCAGGAACAGATCAAAATGCGTTTGTGCGACGCCGTGATCGTCAACAACGACCAGGAAATGGTGATTCCGCAGGTTTTAGCCTTGCACGAACAACTGCTGGAACGCGCCAAAGCAAAAGACCAAACCACCTGATATGGGAAACCTGTACATCAAAGCGCTGCACATCATATTTGTGGTGACCTGGTTCGCCGGGCTGTTCTATATGGTGCGCTTGCTGATCTACCATACAGAAGCGCAGGTACGTCCGGACGCTGAACGGAAAGTATTACAGGAACAGTACCGTATCATGCTCACACGCCTTTGGTACGGCATTACCTGGCCCTCAGCCGTATTGACCCTGGTGTTCGGGCTCTCCACGCTCTTCAGCGGAAACTGGCATCTGATTGTGTTCCGCCCGGAAGGGAGGTGGCTGCTGATTAAACTGGTATTGGTGCTGCTTTTATATGGATACCACTTTTCGCTGCAATATCTCTATAAAACACAGCTTAGGGGTAAATTTCAGTATTCTTCGCAGCAATTGCGCGTTTGGAACGAGGTCGCCACCATCTTCCTCGTGGCTATCGTCATGCTCGTGGTGGTAAAAACGGGACTCAGCCTGGTTTGGGCACTTGGTGGATTGCTAGTATTCGTGATCGTTTTGATGAGCGCGATCAGAATCTATAAAAATATCCGTTCGGGAAAATAAAGTCCTCAGGATTCGAGGAACCGCTCCAGGTCGCCGATAGCGCCAAACAGCACCAATATATCCCCTTCGCGCATCGTGGTGTCCGAGGAAAGAACGCCCAGTACCTTTGGCTTTCGTCCTTTCAAACCAAAGATATTTTTCTCCTCAACATTACGGATAATGGTTACAAGCTGCACTTTGTACTTCTCCGTCCATTCAATTTCGGACACTTTCCTGTCAAAAAAACGGACAGGAATTTCGGCTTCCAGCAATTGGTATTCATCGGATACCTTAAACGAATCGATAGCGCCTTTTACATCCAGTTTGTAAGCCAGTCGTTCAGCGGAATCTTCTTCAGGATAGGTGAACTCGTTGATGTTCATGGCTTCGAGTACCGTCTTTTGCAAAGGAGAAGTAACCCGGCAGATGATGCGCTTTACTTTCAGTTCCTTCAGCAAAGCGGTGGCCATAATGTTTACGCCTTCATTCTCTCCTATCGCCACAATGGCGGCTTCTACATCGGCCAGTGGCAACACCTGCATCGCGCTTCGGTTGGTCGCGTCAAGCGTAATGGTATGCGTGATCCTGTTTTTCAGTTTATCGGCCAGTTCAGGCTTTACATCCGTGCCAATCACTTCATGCCCCAAACCCACCAGCTTCTGCGAAAGAGAGGCGCCAAAATTGCCCAAACCAAATACTACGAATTTCATCATTCAAATTTTAAACCGCATCAGAAACTGATCTCTTCCTGCGGGTACCTGTAATAAAGTTGCTGCTGTTGTTTCACCAGTGCCACGCACAAAGTGAGCGCCCCCACCCTTCCGATGAACATGGTGGCGACAAGTACCACCTTACTGAAATCAGTAAGCGAAGGCGTCAAACCAAGTGTGAGTCCTACTGTTGAAAATGCCGAAAACACTTCGAAAGAAAGTTTAATCAAACCAAAATGCCCGTCGTTTACCGAGAGCAGGAATACCGCCACCCCGATCACGATCAGCGAGAGCATCATGATGGCAAACGCCCTGTTGATGGAGTGTTTGGATATTTCTACCTTTGCATACTCAGTCCTGTCCTTTCCCCGAATGATGCTGGCCATATTCAGCAAGGCCACCGCGGCCGTGGTTGTTTTGATACCGCCACCAGTTGAACCTGGCGACGCACCAATCCACATCAGCAACAGGTAGATCATAATGGTGGGCAACCGCATGACGTTCGTGTCAACTGTATTGAATCCCGCGGTTCTGGCCGTAACGGAGCCGAAAAAACTGCTGATAATCTTGCCTTTCATCGTGGGATGCACGATAAGTCCGGCATTTTGTTCAAAAATGAAAAAACTTATGGTGCCCGCCACCAATAGTATTGTAGTGGTAACCAGTGCCAACCGGGTATTGATGTTCATGAGCCGGGGCGTATACCTTCTATTGTCCCTTCCCAGTATCTTTTGTTTCAGGTTGAATGCTTTGGAGAGTCCGTAATTGTAGATATTGAACACGATGGGAAAGCCCATTCCACCCAAAATGATCAGCCCGGCAATTACAATGTGCAGGAAATAATTGAACCGGAAATGAAAGTTGAAAAGACCGTCGGGCAAGGTGGAGAAACCGGCATTGCAAAAAGCGGAAACGGAATGAAATACGCTGAAGAATACCTTGTGCAATTTTCTTTCAAACAAAACATCTTCGAGGGAGAAATACAATATGAATGCACCCACGGCTTCGAAACAAAGCGTAACCAGGATGATCTGGTTCACGGTCCGGATCACCGTGCCGATCTTATCTCCGCTCATCATGTCCTTCAACGCGAGTTGGCTCTGGAAGGAAGCGCCACCCGACATGGCATATCCCAATAAACCGGCGAAAGTCATGATGCCCAATCCGCCGATCTGTATCAGCAACAACAGGATCACATGGCCGAAAGTGGTGAAATGCGTGGCCGTGTCCACAACGGTAAGGCCGGTAACACAAACCGCGCTGGTGGCCGTGAAAAGCGCGTCGGTAATACTGATGCCCTCCACAGTGGCCCTTGGCAGGGATAACAATCCTGTTCCTACCAGGATGATCAGGAGAAAGCTCAGCACGAAAAGCAATGCGGGGTTGAAACTTTTCTTATAAATAAAACCCAGCAAATGCGAGGCTTCGGTAATCAATAAGAACAGAATCCCGCCGTACAGCACCAGTTTATTGATGAAATAAGTATTGGTCCGTTCTCCGGCCAGGATGATATTGTCCCAGGAAGGTCCGTTGTACAGGTAAAAGAAGAGTACCAGCAACACAAGATGGAACACACGCGCCGACCGTTTTTTCGGCACAAAACATTCCCCGGTAAAACGGAGCGCCATGGCGATTACCAGCAGCAGCAGCAGAAAGCGCAGTACCAGTGAAAGCTGAACCTGGTTGTTGTAGAAAGTATTGAATCCAAGATCGTACACCACTATCGCGCCGCATAAAAAACTGAGCAGCGGGATAAACCAGGTAAGCATGCGCAGCAACAGGTTCCTTACGGCAATGCCTGCAATGGTAAGCTGGTGGAGGAATCTTTTGAATCGTAGAAAATTGCGCGCCCTTCTGAACATACTACAAGTTACGGCTTAATCATAAACCGGGTGGGGAAATGTGATTGTAAGTATGCTGCAAAAAGAATACCCTTACCTGCCGGTATGCCAACAAGTAAGGGTATGGTATGTAAATGGAATCACTTCAGTTTCGAAAGCGCGTCTTTCACGCGGGCCCATGCTCTTTCGATATTCTCCATGCTGTTGGCGAAGGAGAAACGAACGCAGTTAGGTTCACCGAAGGCATCACCCATTACGGAAGACACGTGTGCCGTATTCAGCACATACATACAGAAATCAGCGGAATTCTGTATGGTGGTGGTGCCATCGGACTTTCCATAATAAGAAGATACATCGGGGAAGATGTAGAAGGCGCCCTGTGGCTCGAAGCAGGTCACGCCCGGCACTTCTTTGATCAGTTCCAGCACGCGCTGACGGCGGCGGGTGAATTCTTTGGTCATTTCCATGGAAGGCGCAATATCGCCTGTAAGCGCCGTTACCGCTGCTTTCTGGGTGATGGAACAGGTACCGCTGGTGATTTGGCCCTGCAGTTTTTCCATCGCTTTCGCCACCGTTACGTTGGAAGCGGTGTAACCGAGGCGCCAGCCGGTCATGGCGAAACCTTTACTCAGTCCGTTGATGATCACGATGCGGTCTTTCAGTTCATCGAACTGGGCGATGCTCTCGTGTTGACCTTCGAAGTTGATGTATTCGTAAATTTCATCGGAGATGATGAATACATTAGGATGTTTTTTGAACACTTCCGCGAGGGCGGTCAGTTCACTCTTCGTATATACCGCACCGGAAGGATTGCAGGGAGAAGAGAACATGAAGAGTTTAGTCTTCGGTGTAATGGCGGCTTCCAGTTGCGCGGGAGATATTTTGAATTCCGCGGCGGGGCTGGTGCGCACTTCCACTACTTTTCCGCGGGCGATCTTCACCAGTTCGGAATAAGTTACCCAGTATGGGGTGGGAATGATCACCTCATCACCTTCATCTACCAGTGCAAGAATGGCATTGGCCAGACTTTGTTTGGCACCTGTGGAAGTAACGATTTGTTCAGGTTTATAATCGAGGTTGTTGTCGCGTTTCAGTTTGGTGCAAACCGCTTCTTTCAGGTCGAGAAAACCGGCAACGGGTGTGTAGTGGCTCCAGTTGTCGTTGATGGCTTTAATAGCGGCATCCTTAATGTGCTGGGGCGTATCGAAATCGGGTTCACCAAGACTGAGGTCGATCACGTCGATGCCCTGCGCCCTTAATTCGCGGCCCAGTTTGGCCATTTTAAGGGTTTCCGGTTCTGCGAACCGGTCGAGTAATGAAGATAGTTCCATAATTAGTTGATTCTTGACAAAAGTGAGCAAAGGTAACCGATTTTTTAATGATGCGTTACCTATGTTGGATAAAATTCAAAGAAAATGGTACAGGCGCGGAAGAATTGTAAGCGCCGGAAGTATAGAAGGTGGTATAAGTACCTTTTGCCACAGTGAACCCGGGTTGGGTTTGCAGAATAGCACCGGTATTATCGATAAGTTCCACTTTGAAATCACCCTCTTTCAGAAAATGGCTGAAAGTCGCCAACGACGTAGTATTCGCATTGTTCAGTGGCAGTGATTTCAGTCCGCCAACCACCAGCGTATCGGTAGTGGTTGCACGAACCAGACGCAGCGCCACTTCGTTTTTGCCTGTAGCAAGGTGAAGGAATCGGAAATGCGTGCTGTCGTTTAAAGCGAATAACTGGTCCGTTAACTGCAACACGTTGGGGGATCTTTTTCCGTTTGCCTGCAGCGTATCGTATAACCAGCAACTGAAAAGCCGATTTTCGGAGAGCAAAGTATTGTAGGGCGCCACTACATTCTTTTCTTCAGAACTAATCAAAACATTCCTGATGCCTGAAGCTGTAAAAATATAGGGTTGATCCGTTGTTGCCGTGCTTTCTCCATAGTTCAGCCCCGACCGCACCACTTCTTCCCCGCTCAAGGTAACCAGCGCGCTTCCCGTGGTGTCCGAAGCGTGAACAAATACAAAACCGGCGCTTTTCCCGGGAAGGAGTTCCTCCTTTTCACAGGAAACCAGCGCCAGGCTGAACAAAGCCAACAGCAGCAACATTTGTTTCATACACGCAAGTTACTGCCTGCCAACGTATAAATCATCGTTAAAATACTATATAGACATGATTTTTAACAATATATGGCGCTATGTACTTTTTTTTACCGTAAATACTATCTTTGCCATCTTTGAAAAATAAAAGTAAACACTAATACGTATGCAACTGAAAGGATTGGTAAGGTTTTTTACGATTGCACTGATCGTGATTTCTTTATACCAGCTTTCTTTTACCTGGTTTGTGAACAGCCATGAAAGTAAGATGGAAGAGAAGGCACGAAAAGCCATTTCCTCGCTCCCGACCCCTGAACAAAAATATCCCGGAAACAAAGACCTCCAAGCGCTTTACAAGGATACATTGGATCAGCTCTATGAAGCACGGCTCGCAAGATTGCTCGACAGCACCAAGGACCAGACCCTCACCTATGGTATTGGCGGCGCCATCAGCTACCAGAAAGCCAAGGAAAGTGAACTGAACCTGGGACTTGACCTCCAGGGTGGTATGAACGTTACAATGGAAGTGGAACTGGAAGGATTGATCCGCTCCATGGCCAACAACTCCAAGGACCCCAACTTCCTGAAAGCACTGGAGAACGCGACCAAACGTAAGTCTACCAGCGATGCTGATTACATCACGCTTTTCGCTGATGAATATAAAAAAGCGGCCCCCGGTGCAAGGCTCGCTTCCCTGTTCGCCAACGCCAACAACAAAAACATCAAGATCGGTTCTTCCGATGAGGAAGTGCTGCGCGAAGTAAGGAAAGAAGCTACTGAAGCCGTAAAACGTACTTACCGCGTATTGCAGACACGTATCGATAAATTCGGTGTGGCCCAGCCCAACGTGAACCTGGATGAAGCCAAAGGTATCATCACCGTTGAACTCGCCGGAGTGAACGATGCTGAACGTGTTCGTAAATACCTGCAGTCTTCCGCCAACCTCCAGTTCTGGGAGCTTTACAACATCCAGGAACTCGACAACTCACTTTCAGAAGGCGAAAAAGCACTGGTCGCTTACCTGAAAGGAGGCGCAGCAGCTACTGCTACCTCCGACGATACTACGGCAGCAGCAACTACTTCAACCGACACCACGAAAGCGGCGAGTGAGAACCTCTCCGAAATGCTGGCCGGAAATAAAGGAAAAGATACGGGCGCAGCCGCCGCGAAAGACAGCGCAGCGCTTTCCATGGAACAACAACGTGCCGAGCACCCCCTGCTCTCCATGGTGCAATTCATTCCTCCTTCTGACCAGAACCAGGACGGAAGACCTGAATTCTCCCCAGCCCTGGGTTATGTTGCCGTTGCCGACACTTTCGCATTGCGCGCTTACTTGGACAACCCCGTTTTCCTGAGTAAGTTCCCTCAGAATGTACGTTTCCTCTTTGGCATAGCCGAAAAAGACAAGAATGGTAAAGCACAGAATTTTGTGCCCCTTTACGCTATAAAGACCCTTCCCGGTACGGCTAGTGCCCGCCTGGAAGGTGAGCGCATCATTGATGCGGGACAGGATTTCGACCCCATCACCAACCAGGTGAACGTAAACATGGTAATGGATAAGGCAGGTGCCAAAATATGGGCGCAGATGACCGAAAAGAACGTTGGCCGTGCGATCGCCATCGTACTGGACGACCTCGTTTATTCCGCTCCTAATGTGAACGAACCAATTCCCAACGGAAGTTCCCGTATCTCCGGAAGTTATACCATTGAAGATGCGCAGGATCTCGCGAATATCCTCAAAGCGGGTAAATTGCCTACACCTGCCAAGATCGTGCAGGAGCAGCAAGTAGGACCAACACTTGGTCAGGAAGCGATTGAAGGTGGTTCCCTCGCATTCATCCTCTCTTTCGCTGTAATCTTCATCCTGATGCTGGTGTACTTCAACACCGCCGGATGGGTAGCGAATATCGCCTTGATCCTGAACCTGCTCTTTACCGTTGGTATCCTGAGCGCACTCGGCGCAACATTAACCGCGCCTGGTATCGCCGGTCTGGTACTTACCATTGGTATGGCGGTGGACACTAACGTACTGATCTTTGAACGTATAAAGGAAGAACTGGGCAGAGGGAAGACCTATCAACTGGCCGTTGCCGATGGTTACAGAAGGTCTATGGCTCCGGTGCTGGATGGTCACATCACCACACTCCTTACCGCAATCATCCTCTTCTACTTTGGTTTGGGTCCCGTACTCGGATTCGCGACCACACAAATACTCGGTATCCTGCTCTCCCTGTTCTGCGGTATCCTTGTTTCAAGGCTGATCACAGATGTTTGGACCAAGAAGGACCGTCACTTTAAATATTTCACCAAACTGGCCAGCAACCTACTGAAGAATGCGAACTACAACTTCACCGGTATGCGTAAAGCCGCTTACGTGGTGTTCTTTGTTGTAATCGCATTGGGAATCGCTTCCTTCTTCCACGGATTCGACTACGGTGTTGAGTTCGCCGGAGGACGCAGTTACACTGTGCGCTTCCCGCAGGCCGTGAAAGTGGAGCAGGTTCGTGACGCACTCGAGAAAACACTCACCGAAGCGCCTATTCTGAAAACAGTGGGCGGCGCTAACCAACTGGAGATCACAACAGCTTACATGATCTCCGAAACCGGTGCATCCGTTGATTCCGTGGTTCAAACCAAAGTGTATGAAGGCGTAAAATCCTTCCTGCCTGAAGGAACAACTTATGAGCAATTCTCCACAACCTACAAACAAGGCAGCAAAACAGTGTTGCCCACGATATCCGATGACTTGAAAGCCGGTGCTAAATGGGCCACCTTCTGGTCGCTCGTACTGATCAGCATCTATATCGTGCTTCGTTTCCGTGACTGGAGATTCGCCGCCGGTACCATTGTAGCCTTGCTGCACGACGTACTGGTTGTGGTGATCATCTTCTCTTTCCTGAAAGATGTAGTGCCCTTCCCGCTGGAAGTTGACCAACACTTCATCGCGGCCATCCTTACGGTGATCGGTTTCTCAATGAACGATACCGTGGTGGTGTTCGACAGGATCCGCGAAAACAGCGGCCTGATGAAAGGTGCTTCTTACAGTGCCATCATCAACCGTTCCATCAACGAAACACTGAGCCGTACCATCATCACTTCACTCACCGTGTTCCTCACCATTCTGATCCTGTTCCTGGTAGGTGGTGAAGTAACCAAAGGTTTCGCGTTCGCGATGCTGATCGGTGTGTTCACCGGTGTGTACTCTTCCGTATTCGTTGCCGCCCCTGTCCTGCTTGATCTCGGTAAGAGTAAGAAGCTGGACGCAGCTGCCAACGCCCCCGCGGAAAATGAAGCGGCCAAAGCTTAATCCGATTTAATACAGATAATGAAAAGTCCCGCAAAACGCGGGACTTTTTTTATGCTTTTAAAGAAGACCAATTATTTACGGGAAAATATTTCTGATCAGGAAAAGCTGTAATGCTAAGGTTGCGGCAAAAAAAATGCGCTGCTTAGACAAGCAGCGCCAAGTTAACCCTTGCTAAACCTTACTAGCTAGTTTATAATGACTTTGATTTGTTAATGTTTTGTGATATTGCTCAGTAAAGATAGAAAACATATTAAATATTTAGAAAAAAATATTAGTGGTTAACGGGGCGTTAACCAAATCATTTTCAGGGAGAAGTACCGGTTAACATCTGATTAACCAGGATCAAGTACCATAATCCAATTGAGGTTCGGAAATTTACCGGATTATCAATTTGCGTTCCATGCGGGCATCCTCCCTCAGGTATATTTTACTGGTAACCGGCTCACTGGTTCTGGTGGCGCTGGTGTGCCAGGTGTTCTGGCTGGGAAAATTGTACCTTTTCATTAGTAATGCTGAAAAAGTTCCGGAAGGCTATCCCGGAGAACAGGTCAGTTTCTCAATATGGAGCGCCGCGTTAGTCTTACTTGCGCTGGTGGCCATAGCGGCCTGTTTTTATTGTTTCTCCCGTAGAAGATCGATGGATGTTTTGCAGAAAGATTTCGTCAACAACATTACGCACGAATTCAAAACCCCTTTGGCGGTAATGAAAATCGCAAGTGATGTGCTTACCGACGAGCAGATCCTGAAACAACCGGAAAAGCTTAAAAAATACGGTTCCATCATACAGCAGCAAACGGATCACTTGCAGGGACAGGTAGATAAATTATTAAAAATTTCGCTTACCGATCAACGGTTGATGGCGCCGGAAAAAAAACAAGTAGTGGTTCGGTCCATATTTGAACACGCCGTATCGCTGCTCGAACCACTTATTCATAAGAAGAATGCGGACATCCGTTTCAGTATTGATCCGGCCTGTAGTATAGTGGAGGCGGATGAACAACAACTACAGATGGTGGTGATAGATTTATTGGAAAACGCCCTGAAATATTCCGCCCATCCCCAAATAATATTGTCCACTTTCAGGAAAAAAAACATGAGCGCCATCAGTTGCCGGGACAATGGCCCGGGACTGGACAAAGCCCACCAGGAACGGGTGTTCCAGAAGTTCTACAGGGTGCCCACGGGCAATATCCACAATGTAAAAGGCTTCGGCCTGGGCCTCTATTTCGTAAAGAAAATAGTGGACCGGCACAAAGGAAAAATTGAACTTCGTTCCGAAGATGGTAAAGGCAGTGAATTTATTGTGTATCTTCCACAATAAATTCAAACCTATGCCTTTGAGCGGCGAAAAAAAGATCAAAGTCCTGCTTGCCGAAGATGATACAGCCCTCGGTTTTGTGATCAAAGATAACCTGGAAGAAAGAGGGTATGAAGTGGCCCTGTGCACCGATGGACAAACAGCTATTGAAAGTTTTGACAAGAACCTGCATGATATCGTGTTGCTGGATATCATGATGCCCGCGCGAGATGGGTTCAGTGTGGCATCGAGGATCAGGCAGCAGTCGGACGTGATCCCCATCCTCTTTCTCACTTCCCGATCCATGGAAGAAGACCGCATCAAAGGTTTCGAGACCGGCGCGGATGATTATATTACCAAGCCTTTCAGCATGAAGGAACTGTTGCTGCGTATGGAAGTGTTTCTGCGCCGCAGTAAGAAAATACAGAGTTCCAACGTGGTGGAATACCAGATTGGTTCCCTCCTTTTCAAGTTTAACGAACTCAAAATATACAACGGCGAACAGTCCAGTTCTTTAACACAAAAAGAAGCAGAATTGCTCCGCTTCTTTTGTGAAAATAAAAATGTGATCCTTAAACGGGAAGAAGTATTGCTGAACGTTTGGGGAAAAGATGATTATTTCCTGGGCAGAAGTATGGATGTTTTCGTGACCAAACTCCGGAAACACATCAAACCCGATAACACCCTTCAACTGGAGACCATTCACGGGATAGGTTACCGCTTCAACGTGAGTGGCTAAACGGAGAATGATGTTCCGCAACCACAGGTTTTGCTCGCATTGGGGTTGGTAAACGTGAACCCTCTGGCGTTCAGGCCATCCTGCCAATCCACCTGCATACCGAAAAGGTACATCTGGTGCGATTTGTTCATGATGCACGGGATGCCTTCTATTTCGAAACTTTCATCACCATCCATGGATTGGTCGAAGCCGAGTACATAGGTCATGCCCGAACAACCACCTCCTTTTACACCGATCCTCAATTGCTGTGAAGCGTCAAATCCAGGTTCGTTCATCAGTCTTTTTATTTCTTCCACCGCATTGGCCGTAAGGCTTATGGGTATTGATACCATCGTTTCCATTCTGATATTTGTTTGTACAAATATACAACAAAAATAAAGCGTGCTTACTTTCCCTTATTTTTGAAAAAAGAACGGACATTAACATGACAGTTACATTGCTGTATATCTCAGATCAGGCCATGCTTTGGGCGGTTGCTGTGGCGGCCCTTCTCAGTGGAATACTCGCTTATCTTTTCTGGAAAGAACGCAGAAAAGCGGCACAGCCCCCGGCTCCGCAACAGGAACCTTACCAGGTACTCCCGCTCCGCCTTCAGGCTTATGAAAGATTGATTTTACTGGCGGAACGTATTGCGCTTCCGAACCTGATTCAACGTGTGGGCAGAGCCGATATTTCGGCGGCTGAAATGCAGCAGATACTTGTACATACCATTCGCCAGGAGTACGACCATAACATTACCCAGCAGATTTATGTGAGTCCTGAAGCATGGCATGCGCTCTCCAGTTTTAAAGAGCAGAACATCATGATCATCAACAAAGTGGCGGGCTTTATGCCGCCAGAGGCTTCCGCACAGGAACTCAACCGCCATTTGCTGGAACTGCTGGCGAATACGCCTGGCGCGTCCCTGCACAATGTTGTTGCCGAAGCACTCAGTTTCGAAGCCAAGAAACTGATGTAATCTATTTACCTAAACTGCCTGCCAAATGAAAAATAAGCCACTTGAAACCTCTTCAGGGATCGAGGTAAGAACCATTTATACCCCCAATGATCTGCCTGCCACGGCTGCCCCTTCTCCCGGCGAGTTCCCATACACCAGGGGCATCCAACCCGATATGTACCGTGGGCGCCTCTGGACCATGCGGCAATACGCCGGCTTTTCAACCGCGGAAGAAAGCAACAAACGGTACCACTACCTGCTTTCACAAGGTGTAATGGGCCTGAGCGTGGCGTTCGACCTGCCAACACAAATCGGTTACGACAGCGATCACCCGCTTTCGGAAGGAGAAGTGGGGAAAGTAGGTGTGGCCATCGATTCGCTGGAAGATATGGAGCGGTTGTTTCACAACATTAAATTGGAAGACGTTTCCACTTCCATGACCATCAACGCCACGGGCTTTATCCTGCTGGCCATGTATGTGGCGCTGGCCAAGAAGCAGGGCGCAGATCTTTCCAAACTCACCGGCACGATACAGAACGATATCCTGAAAGAATACGCTGCGAGAGGAACTTACATCTACCCTCCACGCCCGTCCATGCGCATCATCACCGATATTTTTGAATGGTGCAGTAAGGAACTGCCGAAATGGAACACTATTTCCATTTCAGGATATCATATCCGGGAAGCAGGCAGTACGGCAGTACAGGAGATCGCTTTCACCTTAAGTAACGGTAAGGCCTACGTGCAATCGGCGCTTGAAAAAGGACTTGACATCAATGTTTTCGGGAAAAGACTTTCGTTCTTTTTCAACGCGCACAACAATATGCTGGAAGAAGTGGCCAAATTCAGGGCCGCCAGGAAGATCTGGGCCAATATGATGAAATCGTTGGGCGCTACCGACGAAAAGGCCATGATGCTGCGTTTCCATACACAAACCGGCGGAAGTACGCTCACGGCGCAGCAGCCCCTGAACAACATCAGCAGGGTCACCATTCAAACGCTTGCGGCCGTATTGGGCGGAACTCAAAGTTTACATACGAACGGATATGATGAAGCGTTGAGTCTGCCCACCGAAGAAGCGGCGCGCATCGCGCTCCGCACCCAGCAGATCGTTGCGTACGAAAGCGGGGCCGCCGATACCGCCGATCCGCTGGCGGGTAGTTATTATGTGGAAGCCATGACTGCCGCGATTGAACAAAAGGCGCTGGAACTGATGGCCACCATTGATGAAATGGGCGGAAGTGTGAAAGCCATCGAAGATGGGTTCATGCAACAGGAAATAGCTGCCAGCGCTTACGAATACCAGAAAAGAATTGAAAGCGGCGAGCAGGTGATTGTGGGCATGAACAAGTTCCGTGTAGAAGATGAAGCCGCCATCCCCGTGATGAAGATCGATGAAACGATCAGAACCGTTCAATCGGAAAGAATAACCCTGTTAAAGGAGAAAAGAGACAACCAAACAGCTTCTGACTGCCTTGATGCGATACGTTCCGCCGCCACCAACGGCAACAACCTGATGCCGCTCGTTATCGATGCCGTAGAGGCGCATTGCACCCTGGGCGAAATAGCGGGCGTGTTAAGAGAAGTTTTCGGGGAATACCGCTAAATCAGTTTCGTGCGCCAAACAACATACTGCCGATGCGTATCATATTGCTTCCGCAGGAAATGGCCAGCTCATAATCGTTGCTCATCCCCATAGAAAGGTGACGGAACGAGATGTTTGCGGTTTGCACAGGCTTGTATTTTTCGAAAAGTTCTGCCAATATATCAAACTCCGCTTTCACCTGGCTGGCATCTTCCGTAAAAGAGGCCATGCCCATCAAGCCGGAGAGCCGAATGCCCGTCCATATTTCAGGTTGCCCCTGTATTTCCTGTATCAGTTGATCCAGTTCCGCTGCGTCCAGTCCGAACTTGGTTTCTTCCTTCGCGATATGCACCTGTAACAATACCGGGATGGTCTTTTTATTTTTAATCGCCTGTTTGTTCACTTCAGCCAGCAATTTCAAGCTGTCCACACCGTGGATCAGACTTACAAATGGCGCTATGTATTTTACTTTATTGGATTGCAGATGTCCTATAAAATGCCAGTTGATATCTTTAGGTAACTGGCCCTGTTTATCCGTCAGTTCCTGTACATAATTTTCCCCGAAATCGCGGTGGCCTTCATTGTAAAGCGCAAGAATATCGGAAGCGGGTTTCAGCTTGGAAACCGCCACCAGCGTAACATCCTGAGGAAGCGTTTGAAGAAGATGCCTGTATTGAACGAGATTGATGCCCATTAACAATGTTGATTTTAGGTTTTAAGTGGTGCAGTACAGGTTGGCGTTGCAATTTAATCTTACACAACAACATTGTAAAGATAAATCATCCGGGTTTTCAACCCTATCCGTTCATCCCAACATTTACCGTACCACTTAAAACCTTCCTCAACATTACTGGAGAATTCCCCTGGAGATCACGATGCGTTGTACTTCAGAAGTACCTTCATAAATCTGTGTGATCTTGGCATCGCGCATCAGGCGTTCCACATGGTATTCTTTCACATAACCATAGCCACCGTGCACCTGAACGGCTTCCGTGCTTGCCCACATGGCGGTTTCAGATGCGTAAACCTTGGCCATGGAACTGCTGAGCGTGTAGTCCAGACCGTTATCTTTTTCCCAGGCGGCTTTCAGGCACAGCAACCGGGCCGCTTCTACCCTTGTAGCCATATCCGCCAGTTTGAACTGGATGGCCTGGTGCTGCATGATCTCTTTCCCGAAGGCTTTTCTTTCTTTTGAATATTTAAGGGCCAGTTCATAGGAACCGCTTGCAATGCCGAGCGCCTGTGCCGCGATCCCGATCCTTCCTCCCGCCAGTGTTTTCATGGCGAATTTGAAACCGAAACCATCTTCACCGATCCTGTTCTCTTTGGGAACCCGCACATCCTGGAACATGATACTGTGCGTATCACTTCCACGGATGCCCATTTTGTTTTCTTTAGGCCCCACGGTTACTCCGGGCCATGATTTTTCCACGATGAACGCGTTGATGCCCTTTGAACCTTTTGCTACATCGGTTTGTGCCATCACAAGATATATTTCCGCGGAAGATCCGTTGGTGATCCAGTTCTTTGTGCCGTTCAGCAGGTAATGATCGCCTTTGTCTTCTGCGATGGTACGCTGTGAGGTGGCATCACTGCCGGCTTCCGGTTCGCTCAACAGGAAAGCGCCGATCTTCTCCCCTTTCGCCAACGGCACAAGGTATTGCTGCTTCTGTTCTTCACTCCCAAACTTTTCAAGTCCCCAGCACACCAGGCTGTTGTTTACGCTCATACATACGCTCACACTCGCGTCCACTTTACTGATTTCCTCCATAGCGAGTACATAGCTGATGGTATCCATTCCGGCCCCGCCGTATTTCGGATCCACCATCATACCCATAAAACCGAGTTCACCCAGTTTTTTGATCTGTTCTTTGGGAAACTGTTGTTTTTCGTCCCTTTCAATCACTCCGGGCAGGCAATCGTTCTGTGCAAAATCCCTGGCTGCCTGGCGTATCATCAAATGTTCTTCAGACAAATGAAATTGCATACATAGTTGTTTATGCAACAAATATAGGAGAAAAAACTAACGGTCGTTAATATAAAAATGAAAGTGTATATAGGAATAACATCAAATTGATCGGAGAGAGATCAATTTTTCTTTCGGTACTTCAGTCTCGGATTTCTACTTGTATGAAAAATAGAGAAAATAAACACACTTCGTGTCTGTTTACTGATCTTATATACAATTACAAAAGGAAATTTATTAACGCTCGCTTCCCTGTAAGGCTTCTTTACAGCACTGTAATGTTCCGGATGTTGTGCAATTTGAAGTAATCTTTCTTCCAATGCTTCCTCAAATTCATGTCCAAGTCCTGCTTGCTGTTTTTCATACCATATGAATGCTTCTGTATATTCCATCTGTGAAGCGGGATGAAATACAAGTGCATACTTCATTACTTGGATGATTTTACCGACTTACGGGCTTTACGTTTCACTTCTTCCCAGCTAACACCTTTAACCTCATTGTTTTCCAATTCAGCCATGCGCCGATCCATTTCAGCAACAAACGCCGAATCCTCTAAAGGGCTCGAATGATGCGTTTCCTGTTGTTTCACAAAAGTTTTTACTACGGTTAATACCGCTTTCTGCTGTTCCGCACTCAGCCTGGGTAAATATTGCGTTATCTGTTGCTGAACTGGATTTGCAAGTCCCATTTTCAAACTATTTGTTTCAAATTTACTCTTTTAAACTTCAGGCACCAAACACCACATTTGTTATCAGGAATGAATAACAACTGACCAAGTTAACTAAGGATAAAAACAAAAGCTGCTCCTAAATTCAGAAGCAGCTTTAATAAAATTTTTAAACTCCAATAATTATGCTGCCTGTCCCACCATCTTCAGGTAGGAAATATGCGAAGCCAGCGCCTGTCTTACCCTGGCATATTCAATATACACCACACCATATTCGGCACAAGCCTGCTTAATAATTTTATTGATCGCAGGATAATGTACGTGGGAAATCTTCGGGAAAAGATGGTGCTCTACCTGGAAATTCAAGCCGCCTACCAGCCAGCAAACAACCTTGTTCTGGGTAGCGAAATTCGCGGTGGTGCGCAATTGGTGAACCGCCCACTCGTCTTCCAGTTTACCGGTTACTTCATCAGGCATGGGGAACGCGGTATGTTCAACAGTATGCGCCAGTTGGAACACTACACTCAGTACCAGACCAGCCACTACCGTAAACACGAGGAAGCCGATGAGCCAGTGTTGAAAACCGACAACATATATTGGTAAACCGATGAACAGGAAAAGGTTCAGCGCTTTGAATCCCCAGAAGAAAAGATGATCTTTCAACGCCATCTTTTTAAGGGGCATATCGCCGATCTTTTTGGTGAAATACTTTTTATAATCGGAAACAAAAATCCAGAAAATATAGAGCAGGCAATAAAGGAACCAGAAATAGATGTGCTGGAATTTATGCAGTTTATACTTCTTTTGCGAAACGCTCATGCGCATGAAAGGCTTGATATCGATATCATCATCCATACCATCGATATTGGTGTAGGCATGGTGAATGATATTGTGTTTTACGTTCCACATGAAGCTGCTTCCGCCCAACACATTAAGGGAGAAAGCGGCGATATTGTTCATCCATTTGTGCTGACTGAAACTGCCATGTGCGCCGTCGTGCATTACATTGAAGCCGATCGCGGATACCACGCCGCCCAACACAACGCATTCCAGCAGCGCTACCCAAACCGGAGATTCAAAAAAGACCAGGTGAACATACACTGCCACCAAAGAAAGTAAAAGAATGATTGCCTTGGAAAAAAGCCTGAAGTCACCTGTGGGAGAGATTTTTTTCTGATCGAAATACTCCTGAACCCTCTTTTTAAGTTCGGAGTGAAAGGACATTGGAACTGATGCGAATTTCGGTGTTGCCATGAGATAAATACTATAAACCGGCAAATATAATGCAGGTTACTGATAAATTGATGAAGCGGAAAGGTAAATTAAAAAGGGGGTAATCAGGTGGTTTGTTGAACGAACGCATCAAATGATTGAACACCAATCATTTTTTCTGTAGTAAATCCCTCGGCGTGGGCCACTCCCACCATTTTGCCGAGCATTTTATCTCTTCCCGCCACAAACTCCAGGAAACCCGGGTTTGAAATATAGGTTTGTGGTTCATCCGCTTTGTAGGTTTCGGAGAAGAATTGGGATGAATAGGCTTTGATCGCCTCCAGTTTCCTTGCCGCCACCGGGGTGATATCGTACACAAAATCCGGTTCGTGGTAAGTATCCTGGATAGTATGGAAAACATACTTTGGCCGCCAGTGTTCCTGTGGCTTTCCATCTGCGCCCGTTGTTTCAATTTTCCGCAATCCACTTAGGAAAGCGGCGGTGGCAATCAGTTTTCCGGCACGTCCATGATCGGGATGCCGGTCGGAAAGTGGGTTGGTGAGTACAATTTCGGGCCTGTATTTACGGATCACCTCGATGATCTTCCGCTGGTGCGCTTCATCGTCCCGGAAAAAACCATCGGCCATGCCCAGGTTCTCTCGTACGTCCACTTCCATGATGGCCGCCGCTTTTTGGGCTTCTTCGAGGCGCAGTTCGGGCGTTCCCCGTGTGCCCAGTTCTCCGCGTGTCAGGTCCACGATACCTGTTTTTTTCCCTTTCAGTTTTTCCATCATCAACGTACCCGCGCAACACAGTTCCACATCATCGGGGTGCACGGCTATAGCCAGTATATCAAGTTTCATTATGAACGGTTTATGCTTTTTTGCGGCACAAAGGTAGGCATTTCCTCTTTTTGCTTTTTGCCCCAATTGGCTTACTTTCGCCTGTCATTTTAAACGAAATCAATAACTATGGCATACGACGTAATTGTTCTTGGGAGTGGCCCCGGCGGCTATGTAGCGGCTATCAGGGCATCTCAGCTTGGTTTTAAAACCGCCATCGTGGAAAAGGAAAGTCTGGGTGGGGTTTGTTTGAACTGGGGCTGTATTCCTACCAAAGCTTTGTTAAAAAGCGCGCAGGTATTTGAATACATTAAGCATGCGAAAGATTTTGGTCTGGAAGCGAACGGTAGCGCAGATTTTGGTGCCGTGGTGAAGAGAAGCCGCGGTGTGGCCGATAAAATGAGCAAGGGCGTTCAGTTCCTGATGCGTAAGAATAAGATTGATGTACACATGGGCTATGGTAAAATCAAGGCCAAAGGCCAGCTCGAAGTTACCGGGACCGATGGTAAGGTACAGGTGCTGGAAGCCAAACATATTATTGTGGCCACCGGCGGAAGAAGCCGTGAACTGCCTTCCATGAAACAGGATGGCAAAAAAGTGATCGGATACCGTGAGGCGATGGTGCTGCCTGAAATGCCCAAATCCATGATCGTGGTGGGCAGTGGCGCGATCGGCGTGGAATTCGCCTACTTCTACAACAGCATGGGCACCAAAGTGACCATCGTGGAATTTATGCCGAAAGTAGTTCCGGTAGAAGACGACGATATCTCAAAAGAACTCGAAAAGAGCTATAAGAAAATTGGCATCGACATCATGACCAGCAGCGAAGTACTCAGTGTAGATACTTCAGGTGCCGGCGTGAAAGCCAAAGTAAAAACACCAACCGGAGAAGTGACGCTGGAAGCCGATATTCTGCTGAGCGCAGCAGGTGTGGTGGCCAATATTGAGAACATCGGCCTGGAAACTGTTGGTGTGAAAACCGATAAAGGCAAGATCGTGGTGGATAAATTCTACCAGACCAATGTGCCCGGCATCTACGCCATCGGCGACTGTGTTCCCGGTCAGGCGCTCGCGCACGTGGCTTCCAAAGAAGCCATCATTTGTGTAGAGGCACTCGGTTACAACGAGAAAAAATACCACCACAAACCAGAAGCCCTCGATTACGGCAATGTGCCCGGTTGTACCTATTGCACACCAGAGATCGCTTCCGTGGGCTTCACCGAAAAAGCGGCGAAAGAAGCCGGCTACGAAATCAAAGTGGGCAAGTTCCCCCTGAGCGCTTCCGGAAAAGCTTCCGCTGCCGGACATACAGAAGGTTTCGTAAAAGTGATCTTCGACGCGAAATATGGAGAATGGCTCGGTACACATATGATCGGTTACAACGTAACTGAGATCATCGCTCAAACCGTGACCGCGCGCAAACTGGAAACTACTTACCAGGAAGTGCTGAACAGTATTCACCCCCACCCCACTATTTCTGAAAGCGTGAAAGACGCGATCGAAGTGGCGTACGGTGAAGCGATCCACTTGTAAGCGTATCTGTTTAATACAAAAGAAATCAATAAGAAGCGGCCGTATCAGATGGATACGGCCGCTCTTTTTCCTGACACCCTGGAAAAATATATACAGCTTAATGCTGCATGTGCTTATAGTCCCGGAGAAACTGCCATAGCAGATACCTGGGTTCCGAAACTGCTCATCATAGTAGCTCTACCCGTAGTGAGGTTTATGGAATAGATGCCCGTAGCAGTACCACTGGTCAATACCGCATAAGCCATCCCGGTTCTTCCCCCGATATCAAATCCGTTGCTCCCGTTGAACATCCCGCCAAGTGTACCAATTTCAACCAATGTACCATTATTGGGAGGATCCTGTTTAAACAATTTGCCAGCTGCCGCATCCACCACGAAGAGCGTTGTGGTAGTTGCCCCCGCAAAATTATTCGTATACGCGGCCGCTGTAACGGCCGGCGTTCCCGGGTTGAGCATGCCATCCACCATTGCTACGGTGCCATCATTAGGGTTAAGGCGTAAGTTCTGTCCCATATTGCTCACTAACCTTATGCGGTCAACCGTAGGGTTGAAGTCGAAGCCAAATTCGGTTCCCATCAAGGCAGTCGCAAATACATTACCCACCTGCGTGAAAGCAGCGTTGGAAGTATTTACGGTATATATTCTGCCGGTGGAACCAAGCGCATACAGCTGACTGTTGGCCGGACGAAAATCCAGTCCAACAATTTTGTCTCCGGTTGCAATGCCGGTCGCTGGTTTGGACACCATATACGAAGGCATCATCGGGTTAAAGATGATCAGTCCGTTCGATGCATCAGTGGCATAAGCTACAGGTGCGCTCTGAATGGCCAGTCCTATTACGGCTTGTGCGATTTTTGTAACCATAGTCGCCTTTCCCGTGTTCACATCAATGAAATAAAGGCCGGTGCCACTGTTGGTGGTGAGCGCTGCGATACTTACTTTATTATCCGGGCTGATATCGAATGCCGCCACCCCGGAAAAATTGACTTTCAACGCACCAACTTCTTCGAGCTTACCATCGTTGGGCGGATTCTGCTTGTATAATTTTTGTGTCGTTGCATCAATATCGAACAATACCGTGGAAGTAGCACCTGCCTTACTATTCGTGTAGGCTGCACCTGTAATGGCCGCGTTCATAACGCCATTGATATTGCCATCGGTAGCCACCACAGTTCCTGTTTCAGGATTCATACGGAGGTTCTGGCCCTTATCTGTAATCACCCGCAGGCGATCAACTGTGGGGTTAAAATCGATGGAAACTTTTGTACTGTTTAAAGCGGGTGTAAACGGTTCCGCCCCCACCTGCTTCGCCATTCCATTATCAGGATTGATCACGAAGAGTTTGCTCATATTGCTGATCCCGTAAAGCTGACCTGTAGCCGGCCTGAAGTCGATGCTTACAATATTCTCCCCCGAAGCTATACCGGAAATGGGCGTTGTGGCCAGTGGCATTGATGGATTTTCTCCGTTATATTTGATCAGCGCATTAGAAGTGGTGAGCAAGTAAAAATCAACCGCTTCTATTGACTGTCCCATGTCATCTTTTTTATCTTTTTTGCAGGATGAAAGGCTGAGCAGCAAACCGGTTAAAGCCAGCATGCCTGCTTTTGAAAGTGTTAAGCTTGGTTTCATATCATTAATTTCCGCTATGAACGAAAAAAAGGATACCCTGGATTTGATTTTGAAGAACAAATTGCAGGAAGGGCACAACAAAGAAATTTGTGAGGAAGTACTTACTTACATAGGCGATGATAAAAAGAAAGTGGATGCACTGGTTAATATAGTGGGGAGCAGCGATAAAAAACTATCACAGCGGGCTTCCTGGGTATTGGGCTATGTGGGTGAAAGGAGCCACTATCACCTTGTTCCACACCTCGGTAAATTGCTGGAGTGGATGGTGGAACCTAACCGACATCCCGCCATCCGGAGAAATATCACACGTGCATTACAATATGTTCACCTGCCGGAAGACTTCCTCGGTGCGGTAATGGATACCTGCTTCCGTTTCCTGGAAGATCCGAAAGAAGCCGCTGCCGTAAAAGCTTTTTCTATTTCAATCCTGGAAAACCTCTGGTATGAATATCCTGAGATCGGGGATGAACTCAGGATAATACTGACAACATTAATGGAGGATGCCCTTCCTTCATTTAAAGTAAGGGCCAGGAGATTACTCTCCCTGCTTGGGTGAAGCGTTCCCGCCACCTCTTTGTCCGCCACCGGATCGTTGTCCCTTATGCTGTTCTTTGTTGTGCTGGTGCCTGGGCGGCTGCCTGCGGTTAAAATTGTTGCCCCCGCCCTTTCTGTTGCCGCCAAAATTTCGTCCGCCACCGCTGCCGCGACCTGCACCTGGATTGTATTCAGGAACCGGACCCAGTTCTTCCGGAACAGGTAACTTACTTACTTCCCTTTCCATCAATTGTTCCACCTGGTGGAACCTGCGCTGATCGCGTGGGGTAATGAAAGTGATGGCGGTTCCCGTGGTAGCTGCACGGGCGGTACGACCAATACGGTGAATATAATCTTCGGGATCAGGCGGCACGTCGTAGTTCACCACCAACCCTATTCCCTCCACATCGATACCACGGGAAAGCACATCGGTACCGATCAGTATCGGTAGCCTGCGGCTTTTAAATTGTTGTAGGATCGCCTCCCTTTCCGCCTGCTCCAGGTCGGAGTGGAAAGCTTCAATACCAAAGCCTTTGCGCTTTAAAGTGGTATGCAGCTTTTTCACCGTTTCCTTTGTGGAGGCGAAGATGATGATGCTTTGGTGCGGTGTATCTTTCAGGAGGGAACTAATGAGCGGTGTTTTCTGTTCATCGAAAACCATGTAAGCCTGTTGCAGAATACCTTCTGCGGGTTTGGAAACCGAGATGTTGATCTGTTCGGGTTCGTGCAGAATCTTATTGGCCAGCGTCCTGATCTTTGGTGGCATGGTGGCCGAGAACAACAGCGTCTGCCTTTTCTGCGGCAGGAACTGAATGATGCGGACGATATCGTCATAGAAACCCATGTCCAGCATCCTGTCGGCCTCATCCAGGATAAGGTGTTCCAGGTGGTGAAAATTGATGGCGCCGGAAGCAAGATGGCCGATCAACCTGCCTGGTGTGGCGATAATAATATCCGCGCCTTCCAGGATGGCTTTCTTCTGTTGGGTCCACAATGCGCCATCGCCACCGCCATAAATGGCCATGGAACTTACGCCGGTAAAATAACCGATGCCCTCCACCTGCTGGTCGATCTGCTGCGCAAGTTCCCTTGTGGGGGCGAGGATCAGGGTGTTCAGTTTACGGTCTTCTTTCTGCATCAGTTTGTGGATCACCGGCAGCAGATAGGCAGCGGTTTTCCCTGTTCCTGTTTGTGCGCAGGCCACGAGGTCCTTATCTTGTAAAATTATGGGGATCGCTTGTTGTTGGATGGGGGTGGGCGTATTAAAATTCATCGCTTCCAAACCTTCCATCAACTGTTCATCTAAATTAAAATCTGCAAAAGTCACCTTTCTGTTCTGTTTTATTTTTCGAAAAAGCAAAATGCCTTTCTTCTTACTGCATTCAATATACTGACGTGTAAATATAAGGGATTGTTGAGGTATGAAGGTATTTTGTATGGCGACCTTGATATTCAATTCAAAAAACACCTTCTGAAAATCTCTATAAAAAATTGAAAATCAATTCACAAAATCCATCAATTGATCTTTTATGAAAGAAGCCCGGCTAACTAAATCAGCCGGGCTTCATCATTTTATGCGGAAGGAGATTAATACAACATTCTCACTTTGATGGTTTCTTTCACTTCTTTCAGCAGTTGAAATGCCTGGGCGGAAAGTTTCTTATCCACATCCAGCACCACGTAACCAATCTCATCATTCGTTTTGAGGTATTGACTCAGAATGTTGATCTTATGGTTGGAAAGCTGGGTGTTGATTTCAGAAAGTACTCCGGGTACGTTGTTGTGAATGTGCAGAATCCGGTGCGTACCTTCCTGTGGTGGTAAACTGAGTGATGGTACGGTATGCGAGCCTGTGGTGCCGCCCATTTCCAGGTACTGGAACAACTTATTGCTCACATCTTCGCCAATGTTTTGCTGGGCTTCTTCTGTTGAACCTCCTATGTGCGGGGTGAGGATCACGTTGGAAAGGTTCTGCAGCGGTGTGGTGAATGTATCGCCATTCTTTTCCGGTTCCCAGGGATACACATCAATACCGGCACCGCCTACGGTACCGTCTTCCAGGGCTTTCGCGAGCGCATCCAGGTCTACCACTTCCCCACGGGCATAGTTCAGCAAAATGGCTCCTTTCTTAAAATGTTTTAATACTGATTTATTAATAAGATTCTTTGTTTGTGCGGTTTCAGGAACATGCAACGTAATTACATCGGCCTGAGACACCACATCTTTCAGCGTCTTTTTAGCAACTGCGTTACCAAGAGGTAACTTTGTTACCACATCGTAAAAGATCACTTTCATGCCGAAAGCTTCCGCCAGCACGCTCACCTGCGAACCGATATTTCCGTAGCCGATGATGCCCAGTGTTTTGCCCCTCAGCTCATAACTTCCTTTGGCATCCTTCATCCAGGTGCCTTCATGCGCGGCTTTATTCTTATCAACAATTTTACGGATCAGCATTACGGAGGCGCCCATTACCAGTTCGGCCACGGAACGGGTGTTGGAGTAAGGGGCATTGAATACGGCCACCCCGTGTTTGCGGGCGCTTTTCAGGTCGACCTGGTTCACACCGATGCAGAAACAGCCGATGGCCTGTAATTTGGTGGCGGCTTTTAATACGTTTTCGGTGATCTGTGTTTTGGAACGGATACCCAGCAAATGAACATCTTTCACCGCTTTAATGAGTTCTTCTTCCGAAAGCGCTCCCCCGAGTTTCTTCACATTGCTGTAGCCGGATTCCTTGAAATGATTAACGGCTTTATCGCTGATGTTCTCGAGGAAAAGAATATTGATCTTCTCCTTGGGGTAGCTCGTTGTTTTCTTTTCTGCCATGTTGAGTGCTATGTTTGTTTTGAGGTGGGCTAAGTTACAGGATAAAAAAGAAAAAACTGTCCTTACCTTTGTCCCAGTTTGTATCACTCCGAAAAGAATATCCGTTGAAATTCACTTTCGTTATTTTCAGCTTGAGCATCTTATTAGCAACAGGTTGTTTCCAGACAGAACCCGGGCGGGTGGCCGAAGTAACGGCAGACAGCACAACGAGCCGTCTTTCCCCGGCAGAACATGCGAGGTACGCCAACGCCGCCAGGCATTTTTACGATTCGGCGCTTGCGCCCATCGGTTTCAATGGTGCGATGCTGGTCGCTAAAAATGGCGAGATCGTGTTCGAACAGTATTCGGGTACCCGTCACCTCAAAGGAACAGATACCATTGATGCGAATACCTCATTCCATCTGGCTTCCGTTTCAAAGACTTTTACCGCCATGGCGATCCTGAAACTGTGGGAGGAAAAGAAACTCTCCCTGAGCGATTCCCTGGGCAAATATTTCCCGGCCTTCCCCTATCCCGGTATTGATATCCGGATGCTACTGAACCACCGCAGCGGCCTGGCCAACTATACGCATTATCTCGACCATTACAAATGGGACAAGAAAATCAGGGCCACCAATAAGGATGTGCTTCAATCGCTTTATACCTACAGGCCCCCGCTGCAGTTCGCCACCGGCAGACACTTCAGCTACTGCAATACGAACTATGCGCTGCTGGCGCTGATTATAGAACAGGTGAGCGGAAAATGGTACGGTGAATACCTTGCGGAAACATTTTTCCGCCCTTTGAAAATGGACAACAGTTTCGTTTTCCAATGGTCCGATTCCGCACGTGTAACCCCTTCCTACGAATACAATACCCGCCTCTACCCTTTCGATTTCCTGGACCTGGTTTATGGCGACAAAAACATTTACAGTACACCCCGTGATCTTCTCAAATGGGACCAGGCGCTGTATGCAGGAAAATTGTTTTCAGCGGCAACCATGGATTCCGCCTTTACGCCTTACAGCCTTGAAAAACCCGGCGTGCGTAACTACGGACTGGGTTGGCGCATGCAGGTGCCGGCTTCAGGGCCAAAAGTAATCTACCACAATGGATGGTGGCACGGCAACAATACCGTGTTCACCAGGCTGATCGCCGATACCGCTACGATAATTGTGTTGGGCAACAAGCGCAATGGCGCGATTTACAGGGTCAAGCCACTGTTCAGGTACTTCCCGCATTATGGGGGAAGCCAGGAAGAACTGGAAGAATAACCACCCGTTTGCCTTAATTGAACGAACTTCAGGGCATGAAACTGCTTACAGTTGAAGCGACAAGAGCATGGGACGAATGGACCATTCAACAGGAACCCATATCCTCCACCGACCTGATGGAACGGGCCGCAAAAGCGTGTACCCATTGGATCACGGAAAAATTCAATACGTCTTCCCCATTCGTTATATTGGCGGGAACCGGTAATAATGGGGGTGACGGACTTGCGATCGCAAGGTTATTATCGGAGAAAAACTACACCGTTTCAGTTTACGTGATCGCAACAGATAAAGCCCAAAAAAGCGCGGATTTTACGGTGAACCTGGAACGACTTGAACACGCGGGCGTTCCTGTAATCACCATTCAAGATGAAAAAACTATTCCTGCCATTCCGGGTGACGCAATTGTTATTGATGCGCTTTTCGGCAGCGGCCTGAACCGCGCGCTGGAAGGCATATATGCCGCGACGGTGCGCCATATCAACATTTCTAAAGCAGTAGTGGTATCCATCGATATACCCTCGGGCATGTTCATGGACCGGTACGATGAAGATGCTCCTTGCGTTAAAGCTGATTTCACCCTGAGTTTCCAGCTCACCAAATTGCCGTTCCTGCTCCCGGAGTATGGTGCGCTTTCCGGGGAAGTACATGTTTTGGATATTGGTCTCAGCCCCGATTTTCCGGGATTGGAAGAAGCCCGGTTTGAAACGATTGAATCCTCGCTGATCACTTCTATCCTTCCGCACCGCACCTCATTTGCACACAAGGGTACTTATGGCCATGCTTTGTTGGTGGCCGGAAAACCCGGCATGATGGGCGCGGCGGTATTGGCAGCAGCTTCCTGCACCCGGAGTGGAGCGGGTAAACTTACCGTAATGACCACCTGGGAGGAGCGCCACATCTTACAAACCGCGGTGCCGGAAGCAATGGTCATTGAACTTTCCCAGGAAAATATCTCCGGCTGGATATCAGATAAAAATATCCAGTCCATTGGTATCGGACCGGGCTGGGGTACCGCTTCGGATCAGGTGGCATATCTTGAAAAAATATTTAAGCACTTTTCACAACCTATTGTAATTGATGCAGATGCATTGAATATTCTTTCGCAAAACAAATACCTTTGGTACCATATTCCGGCAGGATCATTGCTTACGCCACATCCGGGCGAGTTTGCACGCCTCACCGGAAAACCCTCCGACGGGTTCTCCTCCCTTGAACAGGCGCTTCACCTGGCGGCATTGCACAATATATATGTGGTATTGAAAGGAAGGTTCACCTTTATCGCGACGCCTGAAGGAAGAGGATACTTCAATACGACAGGGAATCCCGGAATGGCCACCGGCGGCAGTGGTGATGTATTAGCAGGATTGCTCACCGGTTTGCTGGCACAGAAACTTTCGCCGCTTCACGCCTGCCTGGCAGGCGTTTGGCTGCACGGAAAGGCGGGCGATGTCGCGGCCACGAACAACCACCCCATCAGTATGAAGGCCGGAGATATTATCAAGTCACTTCCGGCTGCCTTTTCAACAGTTTCTATCGGTTATTAACATTCGCAGGTATTTCTTTTTTTTATCAAACGAAAAAAGAATATTTTGAATGACTAAAAAAAATCGGACCTACGCTTATGGACAAACTCATCTACCTGGTGCCGGTTATGGGCGCCATTGGACTGCTCTACACGCTTGCCAAATTTAATTGGGTATCTAAACAGGATGCCGGAAACGACCGCATGAAGGAAATCAGCACGTACATCGCCGAAGGAGCGATGGCCTTCCTGAAAGCGGAGTACAAAATTCTCTCTTATTTCGTAATTGTGGTGGCGCTCCTGCTTGGTTTTATGGCCAGCAGGAACGAACATTCGCACTGGACCATCGCTGTGGCCTTTGTCATCGGCGCGATATTCAGTGCCCTGGCCGGTTTCATCGGCATGCGCATTGCCACAAAGAGTAATGTGCGCACGGCGCAGGCCGCAAGAACCAGTCTCAGCAAAGCGCTGGCTGTGTCTTTCACGGGCGGCTCCGTAATGGGATTGGGCGTAGCCGGGCTCGCCGTATTGGGATTAGGAGGCTTATTCATCATCCTGGTACAAATGTTCGCGCCAGGCCTGGCCGCCAATGATCAACTGGTCGCAAAGGCCATCGAAGTGCTCACGGGCTTTTCGCTGGGTGCCGAATCCATCGCGCTCTTCGCCCGCGTGGGTGGTGGCATCTACACGAAGGCCGCCGATGTTGGCGCCGACCTCGTGGGGAAAGTGGAAGCCGGCATTCCAGAAGACGATCCCCGCAACCCCGCTACCATCGCCGATAACGTAGGCGATAACGTGGGGGACGTGGCCGGAATGGGCGCCGACCTGTTCGGCTCTTATGTGGCAACGGTACTGGCGACCATGGTGCTGGGACAGGAAGCTATTGCAACCGATGCTTTTAACGGATATTCGCCAATACTTCTTCCAATGGTGATCGCCGGTGTCGGAATTCTCTTCTCTATCGTAGGAACATTCTTTGTCAGGATTTCAGATAAATCGGGCATCAGTACCGATGCAGTTCAACGAGCATTGAATATGGGGAACTGGGGCTCTATCGTACTTACAGCAATTGCCTCCGTTGTGCTCGTTTACCTAATACTTCCGGAAACGGCTTTCTACCTGAGCCGCGATTATGTTTGGGTAAATGGAACCAGAACGGATGAAGTTGTTGCCGGGGCTTCTGCCATCACGCAAAACGGGGTGATCGGAGCTATTTTGGTTGGCCTTGTAGTAGGTACGCTTATGAGCATCATCACCGAGTATTACACCGCCATGGGCAAACGTCCGGTGATGTCCATTATCAGGCAATCAGCCACGGGGCACGCCACCAATGTAATCGGTGGATTGGCGGTTGGAATGGAATCCACGTTCCTCCCCATCTTAGTGCTTGCAGGTGGTATTTATGGTTCTTACGCATTCGCCGGGCTTTACGGTGTTGCCATTGCCGCCGCGGGTATGATGGCCACCACCGCCATGCAGCTCGCCATTGACGCATTTGGTCCTATCGCCGACAATGCCGGGGGAATCGCGGAAATGAGTGAACTGCCCAAAGAAGTACGGGAAAAAACCGACGTACTGGACGCCGTGGGCAATACCACCGCCGCTACCGGTAAAGGGTTTGCGATTGCTTCCGCCGCGCTTACCGCACTGGCATTGTTCGCCGCTTTTGTTGGTGTGGCGGGCATCAGCGGTATAGATATTTATAAGGCGGATGTGCTGGCCTGCCTGTTTGTTGGCGGCATGATTCCTTTCATCTTTTCTTCCCTCGCCATCCGTGCGGTAGGCGAAGCGGCCATGAGTATGGTGGAAGAAGTGAGAAGGCAATTCAAAAACATTCCCGGTATCATGGAAGGAACCGCCAAACCCGAATACGATAAATGCGTGGCCATCTCTACCCAGGCTTCCATCCAGAAGATGATGATGCCGGGTGCCATCGCTATTCTTTCTCCCATCATTATCGGTTTCCTCATGGGCCCCGAAGCGCTGGGTGGTTTCCTCGCAGGCGCCACCGTGAGCGGCGTACTGATGGGGATGTTCCAGAACAATGCAGGCGGAGCATGGGACAATGCCAAGAAGAGCTTCGAGAAAGGCGTGAACATCAATGGGGAACTTTTCTACAAAAAGTCTGAACCGCATAAAGCCTCCGTTACAGGCGATACGGTGGGTGATCCCTTCAAAGATACTTCAGGGCCATCGATGAATATTTTGATCAAATTGATGTCGATCGTATCTTTGGTGCTCGCTCCCACACTGGCAAGCCTGCACGGCACCAGGGAAACAGCGAAAACAAACGAACAAAAGGTGACCCCGGTGGTAAAAACGGCTACCGTTCACCATGAGGGACACGTTAAAAATACCATCCCCTTCGGGGAATAAAAGAGGTACTAATCAAAACCTTAAACATGAAGTCCCGGTATGTCTATACTGGGGCTTTTTATTTTTATAAACCTTTAAAAGAACCTTATGCGCTTTCTACCTTTGTTTGCTTTGCTGGCTATCTCCGGCTTCCATTGTAAGAACAACGCTTCTGAAAAAAAAGAAGAAACTTTCCGGCCCTCAGAGGAACAGCCCGCCCCGGCTATTTCCCCCGACCGCACCGATGTGCGTAAGGAACCTGCCGCGCAATACGTAGAAGACCTTCCCGGCGGCTTTCAATACAAGGCTGAATTGTATGAAACCCCAAAAACATTCTCCTATGTCCTGAAATTGAAATACCAGGAATTTACCGCAGAGGATACCGTAAGATTGCCCGATTTTGGCATTATGCCCGAACCCGTTCTCCAGAAAGGAGAAGGAAAAAACGTTATTCTGCTGGGCTTCAAGGATAAAAAGGGAGCATTCCGCGAATACAAAACCATTACCGCCACGGACGATAAGCTATCCGTAAAAACAAGCAAATACTACACGGTGACCAAGTACACCACTACCGTTCAATAACACCACGCTTACGCCCGTTCGTAAATGTTAAATTTTATGAACGGGCGTTCGTATTTTTTGTTATTACGAAACTAATCGTAAATTGGACGCAGAAAAGTAAAAGTATGTCGCAGACAAAGACCATTAAGCCCACGGAGAGCGAACTGGAGATACTGCAGGTGCTGTGGGAAAAGAAGACCGCCACCGTAAGGGAGGTACACGAGGAACTGCTGAAAACCAAGGAAGCAGGTTATACCACTACCCTGAAACTGATGCAGATTATGCACGAAAAAGGACTCGTGCTGCGCGATGATTCCATTAAAACTCATATTTACCAGCCGGCGGTTACCAGGGAAAGAACACAAAAGCACCTGTTGGGCAAAATGATCGATAATCTTTTCGGCGGTTCTCCCACGCAACTTGTTATACAAGCGCTGGGCAACCACCAAACCACCAAAGAGGAGCTGGAGGAACTGGAGCGTTTGATTGATCAGTTGAAACGTCAATAAACCGTTTGTATGCAAACACTGGTACAGTCTGCTTTCTTACAATCCCTGGGATGGGCCATCGTTCAAAGCACCTGGCAAATTACTATCCTGTGGCTGGTTTATAAATTGATCGCGCAACTTTTTTTGCGCAGTCACCATGGCGCGCGCATCATGCTGGCCATGTTCTCCCTGCTGGCGGGGCTGTGCGCGTTTATAGTAACCGCTGTTGTTCATTACAATGAACCCGAAGCTACCGGGTTTAGCGGTCATTTGTTCACGGGAACGCTGGCCCAATGGATGGATTCGATACTCCCTTATCTTTCTTCCATCTATCTGCTGTTGCTGGTGGCTGGTTCCGTGAAATTCATGCGTGCTTTCGGCTATGTGCGCACACTTCAACAGGAAAAACACGCTAAAATGCCCTTTGAATGGCGGCTTTTCACCCGTGAGAGCGCCGCAATCCTGGGCATAAAAAAACACATACACATCTGGCTGTCTGAGTTGGCCGACAGTCCCGTTACGGTTGGGTTCTTTAAACCCATGATCCTGATTCCGGTTTCCATGGTGAACCAGCTTTCCGCCGAACAAATGGAAGCCGTGATTCTTCATGAACTCGCGCACATCAAAAGGAACGATTACTTATTGAATATACTGCTGGCGGTGATGGAAGGTGTTCTTTTCTTCCACCCCTTCGTTCACCTGCTGGGAAAAGAAATTCGTAAAGACCGTGAGTTTCTTTGCGACGACCTGGTACTTCAATTCCGCTATAAGCCCGCAATGTATGCAGCGGCTCTTTTACAGGCAGAAAAAAACAGACTGGTCCTGAAGCAGAACCGTTTGCAGCTCGCAGCCATTGGTGAGAAGGACGCACTGATGGAAAGGGTGCAACGCATTACCGGAATGCCGGTGCACAGAAAAAAAATATCGTTCCAACCCTTCGTGGCGGCTTTATTACTGCTGCTCCTGGGTGTACTCCCATTAAGGGTTCCGGTTACACCAAAAGAAAACGATACAACAACAGGTGACCGCAACTTTGGCGATTATCCCATGGCGGTAGCCTCACTTTTCCAGGAAAGAACACCTTCGGTAATTGTATCGGATGCGGTAACAGAAGAAAGAACAGAACTGGCTGAAACCACTATTACGAGCGAATCAGATGGCGCGGATGCAGCTATTTTCTCCCCTGAAACATTTACCTGGCACGAAGACGAACCGAAGGATCAGTTCATTGCGGTGGCCGATAAAGAATACACCATTGTTGTAGACGGTGAAAAATATACAGGCAAAGTTACCGCTAACGCCACAGCGGCCGTAACAGCAGAGGCGAAACCATTTACCATTACACTTACCAAAGATTCCACGGCGTTGCTGCTGTACAACCTTGTTCAGGGTGAGTACATGAAAGCGCTTGACCTGGGTAAATTATCGAGCTTCCTCGACAAACTGGACTGGGAAAAGATCGCCCACGAGCAGGCCAAAGGAATGGAATCGATCCACCTGATGCAGGAGGAGATTGCTAAAGCGATGAAAGATGTGCAGTGGGAGCAATTGAAAGCCAGCGCCGCCCAGATAGCCCTTGAAGTGGAAGCCGCTCAACTGAGCGCCAAGACCTTAGATTCTTTGCGTATCATCGCAAAGAAGAAGGCAAAGCCCATTATCAGGCTCTAATCTTTGCGCAGCACTTCAACCCTGTCTTTATCCTTACCTAAAGCGCCAGCGCCCGCGATTTCCTTCATGCCTGAGAATACGCCTTTCCATATCAGGTTGAACATTGATTTGTCGGTGTCGCGCCGATACCTTACCACCACATGTTTTTCACGTTTCCTGTTGTCTGATTTAAGTACAAAAGCATTGGCGACAAGGCTGAGCAATCCTCTTTTTTTGTACCCTCCGTCCTGCTCCTGCTTCAGCATACTGGCCTTCAGACCTGAATATTTAAAATGCAGGTCCGTGGTGGAGAAATGATCGTTTCCCCTGATGGCAAACTTCAGGGTTTCAACGTTTCCGGAATCGATGCGCACTTCGCCCAGGTGAATGGTTGCCTTGTTCAGCACCTTCATGTCGAGGGGAGCAAAATCAGCTTTTACGGTAAAATCACCGTCTGGGGAAGCGGGGTACAACATGAAAGTGGTTTTAACTGCCGTGGTTCCCATAAAACGGGTATCCGCATCCACCATTACCGGTTCTGCGCCTGAACCTACACTCCTGATGGGTTTCACCACCGCATAGGTACCGGTGAATTTTACTTCCCCCGTTTCTTCCGTCTTATCCGATCTTTCCCGGTAAACAATATCGGAACCGGTGAGCACACATACATCCACATCTATCGGTAGCCCGGAATGTTGTAGCAACTGGTGCGGATATTTCCCCAACCTGGTTTTGCCGTCGAATTTTTTGGTGCGGTCCTTATAAACGCCAATGAACGCGTTCCGTAAATACAGTGAATCGGCTACGATCACACCTTTCCGGAGCAACTGATCGTACTGGAAATTTACCAGTTTTATCGTGGGGACTGATACATTAAAACGTTCCAGTTGAGTGGAAATCCGCTTACTGTATTCTTGCTCGGTATACAGGGGCTGCAACTTAAAATTGCGGATGGTGGTATGGGTGTTCCCGGCAATCACCATGCGCAGTGTGTCGAATTTCAGTTTATAGTTTTCATTTTTGAGCGGCGCCTCAAATTGCCAGGATTGCACCACCAGGGATTTTGTAAAGAGGAACCTGCTGCTGTCAAGTGCCGAGGAATCATTCAGCAGAAAGTCCTCCGCAAAAATGTTCAGGTTCTTTAAAAATGTGGTATCCCGTTGTTTTTCAGAATTGATGTACCGGAGATTCAGGGAAGAGAAGAGCACCGTATCCACGGCTATTTTGCGCACATCTTTTTTGATGCGGTCATAAAGTCCTTCTGCATCGAAAGCTGTGGTATCCTTTTTTTGCCTTTTGCTCCTGTTTACCAAAGAATCGGTATGAATCACTTCCACCAGTACCTCGTGCAGTTGAATGGATTGCAGCATGATGGATTTATCGGCAATGAAATCGGCCGGAGTGATGTTGTTGATGGTCAGTTTGTCGGCGCTGAAGGAAAAAAGGTCCGGGGCCGCTGATCCGTTGTTCACCTGGTCCTGGTACACCGCCTGATCAGGAACAAGTTTCAGTTCGTATAAATGAACCTGTAATTTTTCAGGTACCACTTTAATGGAACCGATCTCCAGGTTGTACAACCCGCCGCTACCCTGCTCCACCAGTCGCTCCAATTCTTTTTGCATCTTCCTGGCGGCCACATTCGAGGAGGCTACCCATCGGAAAACGAACCACCCGGTGATAACGGCCAGACCGATAAAAAGTCCTATCCAGATCCATTTACGCGAAAGCATAGGCATGATGGGGTTTACCAAACGTTTCTCGGGCACCAGTCACCGTACCTGTTACCGATCAGGAATCCCAGCATGAATTCGTGGGTCCCCCTGCTTACGGTGCTTAAAAGCGTATTGGTATGGTCGTACGCGTACCCGATATTGAACGTATTAGAAATATTCACGCCAACCATGGCCTGCCATCCATTTCCGGTGCGGAATCCACCGCCCGCCCAGAGCAAGTCGCGGTATTGAAGTTTAATATTAAGGTCCGCCTGAACCGATGCAGGCTGAACATATTTGGCCATAATGGAGGGAAGCGCCGAAACATCATCACTTAAAAAGAACCGGTAGCCAGTGGTAAAGAACAGGTGCGGAACCAGTTTCCCTTCTTCTGTTGTAACCGTATTATCAGCCTCCGAAAAGCGGAGGGCTTGCGGGATCACCTGCTGGGCCGACAAACCAGCGAAAAAATTAGCCCCGTAAAGCCAGACGCCCGCTGAAAGATCCGGCCGAACGTTGTTCAGCGCCCCGTTCCCATACACGGCAGGATCCACCACCGTATTCACGAAATCAAGTTTGCTCCTGTTTAAAGAAGTGTTTGAAACGCCAGCGCCAAAGCCAGCGGAGAGCGCCAGCGCAGGGGTGAGCCCCAGGTGATAAGCGTAAGTAGCCTGGGCCGAGAACCGGTTGAGCGGGCCTGTTCTGTCGTTCACCACCTGCAGACCGATGCCATGATGGGGTTCCGGAACAGTATAGGATTCCCAGTAAGCTTTTCCCCTTGGATTTTCTCCCGGAACAGCAAATGAGGTTGCGTTTGTTCTGTAGTCTTTTTTCCCCAAAGGGCCCTGTATGGTCAGGTAAGTGGTAACGGGCGTCCCATCTATACCGGCCCATTGGTGACGGTGGCTGAGTTTGACATCGGTGTAGTTTTCAATGCCACTGAGTGCCGGATTCAGCACATAATTATTAAAGATGTATTGCGTATAATGTGGGCGTTGCTGAGCGGCTACCTCCTGAAATACAAAAGATAAACAGAAAAGGCCTGCCAGGAAACAGGCACTGAAAACGTAACGCCGCAGCTTCATATAGCAATGGTTGAACCTGTAATATATCGAATATCCCGCATGCTTTACGATCCGGCGAGAAAATCCCTGGCTGAAGGACCTGTACAGAAAATGAGGTCAAGCACCGATAAGTTGGGTTGAAACCCGTGCCGCTCTCCGAACACCTGGGGGTACACGGGTGCATCTCCCGAAAGATAGTTTTTGGGCAGCCATTGGTCTGTTACATCTTCCCGGTTTTCTTCCTGAATAACGTCCGTGGCATCTTGTATCACCCTCCAATCCGGTTTCCATTTCAGGCTTTCAAGGCTCCATTTCCAACAGGCTTCATCCCACTCCCAGAGGTATTCAAAACGCAGTTCAAATAAAATTTCAAGTGTGTGCTTATAATACTCGAACCAGGGTGATCTGTTGTATGCGGAAACAATAGAACGCCAATGTTGTACCTGCCATTTTTGCTGATTGTCGATTTTTACTTCACGCATTGGAATACGCTGGTTCCTCCCGTGAACGAGTGGAACGGACAATTCGATGATGCCATTACCCCCTGATAGGAGGGTCCTGTTCCGAAAACTCATTTTTTTATAAGGATGATATACGTCAAATTCAATATTTGTTACCCGAAACAAAGTTTTATAATAGTTAATACACCCAAAATATTGAAATTCAGTTATTAAAGTCATTATATTATATAGAATTTAATTCGAGGTTAACTTATGTTGAAAAAAGTATTTACAAACCTGATTTTTCCGATTTTTTGATTTAGTAAAAAATAAATTAAAGATCATAATTAATTGATTATTAATTATTTAATTGATAATAGCAATACTAATAAAATTAGATGTTTATAAACAGATAATGCTGTCATTCTGCCACCCTGTAAAGCTAATACTTTTAGTAAAGGTTTTCTTAATTTTTTCTGTGCTCGTTCTACATGGAACAGTTTTTCTACTACATTTATTTCTGCTACAAAATCCATCAGATATCAATAAGATCGAAATATAAAATGGGTACTTCAATTAAAATTACAGGTGTAATAATGGCAGCTTCGATATTTGCTGCCTGCGGGAAGCCAAAGGACCTTCAGTATGTTTCCACCACCAATTGGGGAATAGAACAGATGGGATCAAAGCAAACCACCATTAACGCGGAGGTGCGTTATTTTAACCCGAACAGCTTTGCGCTTCAACTCAAAAAAGCGGACTGTGATGTATTTGTGGAGGATAAATTCCTGGGACATTTCGTACTGGACACACTGCTACGGATGCCCGCAAAAGACACGTTTATGATCCCCGTTAGTCTGCAAACGGAGACAGGTAAATTGCTCGGTGCCGGACTGGCCCTGTTGAAAAAAGAGGTTAAAGTTCGCGTGAACGGAAATGTAAAAGTGGGGCGCTCCGGTATTTTTATGAATGTTCCCCTTCAATACGAAGGCATTCAACGGATCGAATTTTAATAAAAACCCCGCAGTTCGGGGAGCAGTTTTTCGACCACATCACGGATACTCGGGAAAGTGTTTTCCATGTATTTGTCCAGGTCGGTCAGGGCTACCCACTCCGTTTGCAAGATATCCTCCTCGGTCTGGGGCGTGAGTTTATCCTGGTTTTTGGTGCGCATCAGGAACCAGTGAGAAGGTTTGAGGATATGATGCCCGCTCTCATTATAAGTATGATAAGTGGTTAAAAGCGGTTTGATAAGTGCTACTTCTTCCAGACCTGTTTCCTCCATCACTTCCCTTACGGCGCATTCTGAAGGTGTTTCTCCGGTTTCCATTTTTCCTTTGGGAAGGTCCCATTTTCCTCTTCTGAAGATCAGCAGCAGTTCATTCCTTTCGTTCAGTACGGCACCGCCGGCAGCTTCCACGATCATGAATTTTTTCCAGAAAGCCTTTTGCAGGGCAAGCGGGTCTTCGTGGAGAAATATCCCCGCATGCACTTTGGGTTGTTCCATTTCGTGCAGCATGGATTTTACCGCGGGGAGCGAAAATTCATCGATAAAAACAGCATCATCGTGGTGGAGGAAAGGTTCAAGTTCAGGCGTAATCTTATCGGTCAGGAACAGGGGCTTATCGTTGAAAAAAATTTTAAGAAGCATGCGGTGCAGTATTTAGAAAGCGAATTATCGGCTACCTTCGCGCCATGGTAAACGAAAAAGCAGTAGCCGAAAAACTTTTACAAAGTAACGCTATCCGGTTGAATGTTCAGGAACCTTTTACCTGGGCGTCAGGATGGAAAAGTCCCATTTATTGCGACAACAGAAAAGTGCTTTCTTTCCCTTTCATCCGTGATTTTGTGAAGTCGGAGATGAGCAATGTCCTCTTTGAAAAATTCCCTGAAGCCGATGTGCTTGCGGGCGTGGCCACCGCCGGAATCGCCTGGGGTGCCCTGGCTGCCGATCAGTTGAAACTGCCTTATATGTATGTTCGTCCCAAGCCCAAAGAGCACGGGTTAGGCAACCAAATTGAAGGCGCTTACGAAGCCGGGCAGAAAGTGGTGGTGATTGAAGACCTGATTTCCACGGGAAAAAGCAGTTTACAGGTAGTGGATGTACTCCGTGCGGCAGGACTGGAAGTGGTGGGCATGGTATCCATTTTCAATTACGGATTCCCCGTGGCGGCCGAAGCTTTCGAAAAAGCGGGTGTGCCCTGGATTTCTTTAACGAATTATTCCAGTCTGATCAGTTTGGCGATAGAGAAAGGAATTGTAACTTCCGACCAGGAAAATCTGCTCCTGCAATGGCGGGAAAATCCTTCCACCTGGGGCAGGTAAACATTAAAATAATACGTATGAAAAAATCCGTTCAATTGTTGCTGGCCACTTTATTCCTGGCCGTTTCCGGAGCCTTCGCGCAAACGCCTAAAGTGAAGACTGAAAAAATCCCGACGCCTACCGTTCAATGTGAAATGTGCAAGAACAAGATTGAGAACTACCTGAAAAGGGTGGATGGCGTGCAAACTGTGAAAGTAGATTACAAAAAGAAAGAGACCACCGTAAAATACATTACCGACCGCACCAATATTGAGGCGATTAAAACACATATCGCGAATGTGGGTTATGATGCCGGTGATGTAACAGCGGAGCCTGAGGCGTATAAGAAGTTGCCTTCCTGCTGTAAGAAAAAGGAATAAGCTTTCGATGTGAGAATATTGGGAAAGGATGCTGAATTTGTTTCAGTGTCCTTTTTTGTTTTATTTCACGCGATTATTCTTCCAGTTTGAACAGGCTGTCCACGAATTCTCCTTTATCGAACACCAGCAAATCTTCAATCTTTTCACCCACACCGATGAACTTCACCGGAATTTTGAACTGGTTGGCGATGGCCAATACAACACCGCCCTTGGCAGTGCCATCCAGTTTGGTGATGGAAAGTGCGGTAACCTCGGTTGCGGCTGTAAAATGTTTGGCCTGTTCCAGCGCGTTCTGCCCTGTGGAGCCATCCAGTACCAGCATCACTTCGTGGGGGGCATCCGGAATCACTTTCTGCACCACGCGTTTTATTTTGGAGAGTTCCTCCATCAGGTGGGCTTTGTTGTGCAGGCGACCAGCCGTATCGATCAGGATAACGTCGGCTCCTTTGGCCACACCGCTGTTCACGGTATCGAAGGCCACGGAAGCGGGATCGCTGCCCATTTCCTTTTTCACGATAGGTACCCCCGCCCTTTCGCTCCAGATGGTGAGTTGATCTACCGCCGCAGCCCGGAAAGTATCGGCTGCTCCAAGCAATACGGAGTAACCGGCAGACTTAAAGTTATGCGCAAGTTTCCCGATGGTAGTTGTCTTTCCAACACCATTAACGCCCACTACCAATATCACGTACGGGCGTTTCCCTTCGGGAAGTTTGTAGCCTGCGTAACTGTTTTCGGGCGCATCCACCAGTATACCCTGGATCTCTTCGCGGAGGATGCGGTTGAGTTCCCCGGTGTTAAGGTATTTATCTTTGGCGACCCTTTCTTCAATCCTTTTGATGATCTGTACGGTGGTATCAATCCCCACATCGGCGCCAACCAGGGCTTCTTCCACGCTATCGAGCACTTCGTCATCCACGGTACTTTTCCCGGCGATGGCCTTGGTGATTTTGGAAAAGAAACTTTCTTTGGTTTTCTGCAATCCCTGGTCCAGGCTTTCCTTTTCTTTCTTACCGAACAGTTTACCGAAAAATCCCATAGTACAATTTTGATGAGGGCAAAGGTATAACAGAAAAAGCCGTTCCCGTATGAAAGAACAGCTTTTTGTGTATGTAATTACAGACCCGAATTATTTTTCGGACATGTAGTCTTTAACTTTCTCCTTGTGAACGATCGCTTCTTTGAAAGTGTAAGCGCCGGTTTTGGGGCTACGCACGGCCCTGATCACTTTGGTCCAGTTCTTCGCCTCTGCGGATGCTTTGGCATCTTTGATTTTCGCGTTCTTTGAAGCTGCTTTTGCCATGACTCAGATATTAATTAGTTAACAGTAAAAAGACCTTACTTGATCTCTTTGTGAACAGTTACTTTTTTCATGATGGGGTTGAATTTTTTCAACTCCATGCGCTCAGGGGTGTTCTTCTTGTTCTTGGTGGTGATGTAGCGACTTGTTCCAGCAAGACCAGAGTTTTTATGCTCGGTACATTCCAGGATCACCTGCACCCTGTTCCCTTTTTTTGCCATTTCTTATCTTTTGAAGGAGGTTAATTAAATAGAAACGCCTTTGGCTCTCAGTTCTTTCACTACGGTGTACAAACCGTTTTTGTTGATGGTACGGATAGCTTCAGAAGAAACTTTCAGCGTGATCCATTTGTCTTCCTCAGCCAAAAAGAATCTTTTTGTCTGCAGATTCGGTAAAAAACGACGCTTGGTTTTAATATTTGAATGCGATACGTGGTGACCACTGATCGGCTTTTTACCTGTTACCTGACATACTCTTGCCATGACTTATCGAAATTTAGGACGGCAAAGGTCGGAAAATCCCCCGAAACACCAAAATTAATTTAATCTTTTTAAGCGCCAGGCGGGAATACTTATACACAACTGTGTATTTCTTTGATTTGGAAGCTATCAGAAAGCGAAATTAAAGGAGTTTGTACACATTTACCCGGGCACTTCAGCATTATTTACCGATACGAGCAGATCCAGACGCGTAAGTAACTGCCCGTCCAGCTCCAGGTATTCCACGCCTTCCTTGGTGTACAGGTTGGTAATAAGTCCTTTGGCGGTATGCAGCGCACCGGCTTCATCCTTATACTGAATGTGAGCGGGCACTTTACGGGTAGACATCCCCTCAAGGATATCGTAATAGTTGCAATTGATGGGTTGATATGAATCCATGCCCTGAATTTAAGCAAAATTTCAACGCAGCGCGCGGAGCAGGGTACTCATTTTATGTACTTCTTCCGGGCTGGCCTCCGGCCACTGAAACTCATTATTTCCCGCATGGCTCATGCTTACCGGGCTGGCCTCCGGCCACTGAAACTCATTATTTCCCGCATGGCTCATGCTTACCCGGCTGGCCCTGTAGCGCATGGCGCTCTGTTGCTGGAAAGCGGCGGAACTGTGAAACTCCCTGGCCTCCGTGAACAGGGCCAATTCTTCCAGGTTGGCGGAGCGGATACCCGCTCCGGGCATAATGATAATATGTTTGCCAAAATACAATTGCAATTCTTTCAAAAGTCCGGCACCTTCCGGGGCTGTGGAAGCCTGGCCCGAACTCAGCACCCGTTCCACCCCCAGTTCTATCAACGCTTTGATGGCTTCAAAAGGATCGGCGCAAACATCTATGGCACGGTGGAAAGTGAGTTCCATCTCACCGGAAATGGCTTTCACGGCTTTCATCCGGGCGATGTCCACCTTTCCATCCGGCGTAAGCATACCCGTTACCATTCCTTTGCATCCCAGTCTTCTTACCTCATCCACATCCTGGAGCAGTACGTTGAACTCTTCTTCCGAATACAGAAAATCACCTCCCCGCGGACGAATGATAGGATACACCGGGATGCTGCACAATTGAAGGGCACGACGGATCACGCCAACCGATGGGGTCACCCCTCCTTCTGCCGGTCCGGCGCAAAGTTCTATGCGGTGCGCGCCGTTGTGTTGCGCCACCAGGCACGATTCAATGGAATAACAACAGACCTCCAGCTTGCGCATACTTTTTATTTGAACCAGCTTTTTGCCGCTATGATGGTTTCCGTTTGTTGACTCTTCACGGAGAAAGTGAACCCGGGATGAATGGCGAAAGCGCCGTAAGTCCCCTGATTGCTGAGTGCCAGGAAGCCGACCTGCAGTTTCTTCGCTTTTACGGGATCACGCTTCACGATGCGTTCCACCGCTTTTTTACAGGATTCTTCCGGGGAGTTGCCCTGCCGCATCAGTTCTACCACCAGGTGCGAGCCGCAGGTACGGATCACTTCTTCCCCTAACCCACTGGAAGTAGCTGCACCGATCTCATTGTCTACATATAAGCCTGCACCGATTATCGGAGAATCACCCACCCTGCCGTGCATTTTCCAGGCCGCCCCTGAAGTGGTGCAGGCTCCAGCCATCCTGCCGTCGGCATCCAGCGCGAGCATCCCAATCGTATCGTGGTTGTAGGGCCCGCCAGGTAAGTGTTTCGGATCTTCTTCCTTTTTCCTGTTCTCGATATTGATGACCGGTTCGTACTGCGATGTTTTCAGCCATTCTTTCCAGGCTTTTTCGGAAGCGGGCGTAAGCAGGTTTGTTTTCTCGAAACCCTGCGCCAGCGCGAATTGCAAGGCACCCTCTCCCACCAGCATTACATGGGGTGTTTTTTCCATCACCCTTCTTGCCACAGAAATGGGGTGAAGTATATTTTCCAGGCAGGCCACTGAACCACAGTTCAACTGGTGGTCCATAATGCAGGCATCCAGCGTTACTTTGCCATCACGGTCGGGGAATCCGCCCAGGCCAACGGTTTGGTTCGTTGGATCGGCCTCCGGAACGTGTACACCCTGCTCTACCGCATCCAGCGCAGCGCCTCCGGCACCCAATGTTTTCCAGGCAGCGGCATTCGCTTCCTTCCCGAAATCCCAGGTGGAAATTACAACAGCCTTTCCTTTAGCGGGTTTTCTTTCCCGCGATCCCGCACTGGCATTCAAAAAGGGAATCGTGCCCAGACTTCCTGCCGAAAATAGTTTCAGAAAAAATCTCCTGTTTTGCATTGGTGCAATTTCTGAACTTCCCGTATGTTCCCCAAATCAGTTTTTCATACATTTACATTTCGGAGTGCACCAAGTGCTTTACCGGAAAAGTCCGTTCGTCCACTTTAACCAAACACATACAATGAAAAAACTCTTGCTGTTGCTGCTCCTTTCCTGGTGGCAGCAATCCCTGCTATTGGCGCAAACGATTGACTCCGCCTGGTTCCGGAACAATTACACTAAAGTAGAACAGTACATTCCCATGCGTGATGGCGTGAAATTGTTCACTTCCATCTATATCCCTAAAAACGATACAGAGAAGCATCCGATTCTGATGACGCGCACCCCCTATTCCTGTGCGCCTTACGGAGCGGATCAGTTCAAAGCTTTTTACAATAACCACTACCGTGAATACCTGCGGGAAGGTTACATTATGGTTACCCAGGATGTGCGCGGCAGGTGGATGAGTGAAGGAGAATTCGTGGATGTACGTCCATTCAACCACAACAAAAAAAGCAAGGCCGATATTGATGAGTCCAGTGATACCTACGATACCGTGGATTGGCTGGTAAAAAATCTTTCTTCCTCCAATGGCAACGTAGGTATTTTCGGCATCTCCTACCCCGGTTTCTATTCCAGTATGGCCGCGGCTTCAGGTCACCCGGCGGTAAAAGCGGTGAGCCCGCAGGCACCGGTTACCGACTGGTTCATGGGCGACGATTTTCACCACAACGGTGCTTTCTTCCCCATGGATGGGTTCAGCTTTTATTCCAGCTTCGGCAAACCACGTCCAAAGCCTACAACAGTGGGCGCTCCGGGATTTGAGTTCCCTACTAAAGACAATTATAATTTCTACCTGAATACAGGCGCTTTGCCCAACCTCGCCAAACTGATGGGCGACAGCATCAAATTCTGGAAAGACATGTACGCCCACCCAAACTATGATGCCTGGTGGCAGGCCCGCGACGCGAGAAGGGCGATGAAAAACATTCAACCCGCCATGCTGGTGGTAGGCGGACTGTTTGACGCCGAAGACTGCTTTGGCGCATGGGAACTGTACAAAGCCATTGAAAAGCAAAACCCGTCGGCCAGCAACAAACTCGTGATGGGCCCCTGGTACCACGGTCAATGGGCCCGTGGCAATGGCAGTTCCCTTGGCAATGTTCGCTTCCACAGCAAAACTTCCGAATGGTATGCTGAAAACATCGAAATACCTTTCTTCAATTACCACCTGAAAGGAAAAGGCAACAATCCTAATCTTGCGGAAGCCACCATTTTTTACACCGGCTCCAATGAATGGAAGCAAGAAAAAGCATGGCCCCCTGCCGCGATGCAGGAAACCCCCATATACCTTACGGCGGGAGGAAAACTTTCTTTCACCAAACCATCTGCCACATCAGGCGAATCGGCTTACACCAGTGATCCTAACAAACCCGTTCCCTACACGGAGGACGTGCATTTTCGCCGTACCAGGGAATACATGACCGACGACCAGCGTTTCGCCGCACGTCGCCCGGATGTACTCGTGTTCCAGACCGAACCACTTACTGAAGACCTAACACTGGGCGGCCCGGTAACCGCCGACCTGAAAGTGAAGATATCTACCACCGATGCCGATTTTGTAGTGAAACTGATCGACGTGTTCCCTGATAATTTTGAATACCCCGCGGACTGGCCCACAGAAGCCGGCGCCAAAACGGATTACATCATGAACGGCTACCAGATGCTGGTACGGGGTGAAATCATGCGGGGGCGTTACCGCAACAGTTTTGAAAAACCCATGGCATTCACGCCGGGAAAAACGGAGACCGTAAAGTTCCACCTACCGGACGTGGCGCACACTTTTAAAAAAGGACACCGACTTATGATCCAGGTCCAAAGTTCGTGGTTCCCGCTTGCCGACAGGAACCCGCAGCAATTCGTGAACATCTACCAGGCCTCGGATAAAGATTTCGTGCCTTCGCTGATCACCATCGAACACAACGCCAATTCGGCTTCCAACATCGTGCTTCCGATCATTAAATAAACAAACACACGCTTACGATACCCCCTGTTAATTTTCAAAAAAGAAACAAAAAAACAAGAGATGAAAAAGACGTTAATGTCGTTTGCGCTGTTCGCAGCTTCGCTCACCACAGTTGCCCAGGATGGGGGCATCCACATTATTCCGGAACCGGTAAAAGTTACATCCGGGAAAGGACAATTTATTTTGGGTAAAAAGCCCGTTATCGCTTACGCGGATGAAAAACTGAAGAACAGTGCCGCATTCCTGACCGATTACCTCGAAAAGAATTACGGGGTGAGCGCGGATGCCCAAAAAGGAGGCGCGGGAAAAAAAATCCTGCTTTCCCTTGATCCCACCTTGCAGCAGGATGGTGAATACAGGTTTGTATCGGATGCCAAATCAGTTACGATTAAAGGGAAAGATCCGGCAGGGGTATTCTACGGTATCCAGACTTTTATCCAACTGCTGCCGGTTGAAAAAGGCGCGGCGCTGGTCATACCCGCTGCGCAGGTGGAAGACTACCCGCGTTTCGCTTACAGGGGCATGCACCTCGATGTGGGCCGCCACTTTTTCTCCGTGGATTTTGTGAAAAAGTACATCGACTACATCGCGCTCCACAAAATGAACTATTTCCACTGGCACCTCACCGAAGATCAGGGCTGGCGCATCGAAATCAAAAAATATCCGAAACTTACCGAAGTGGGTGGTTTCCGCAATGGTACTATCATCGGTCGTTATCCCGGAACAGGAAACGACAACCAGCGTTACGGCGGCTATTATACCCAGGATGAAATCCGTGAGGTGGTACGTTACGCCGCTGCGCGTCACATCACCATTATCCCGGAGATTGAACTGCCTGGTCATGCGCTGGCCGCACTCACTTCCTACCCTGAACTGGGTTGTACCGGAGGACCGTACGCCGTTGCGCAGACCTGGGGCGTATTCGACGATGTTTTCTGCGCGGGCAAAGAAAGCACTTTCACTTTCCTCCAAAACGTTTTGGATGAAGTAATCACACTTTTTCCTTCCACCTATATCCATATCGGCGGAGATGAGTGTCCGAAAAAAAGATGGGAAACCTGCCCTGATTGCCAGAAACGCATCAAAGATGAAAACCTGAAGGATGAGCATGAATTGCAGAGTTATTTCATCCGCCGCATCGAAAAACACCTCAACTCAAAGGGTCGTCAGATCATAGGCTGGGATGAGATACTGGAAGGCGGACTCGCGCCCAATGCCACCGTAATGAGCTGGAGAGGAGAAAAAGGCGGAATAGAAGCGGCGAAGCAAAAACACAAGGTGATCATGACGCCGAACAGTCATTGCTATATCGACCACAGCCAGTCGAAAAAAGAAGACTCCGTTACCATCGGCGGTTACCTTCCGCTTGAAAAAGTATACGGCTACGACCCTTTACCAGCTGCACTTACAGCGGAAGAAGCGCAGTATGTACTGGGTGCCCAGGGCAATGTATGGACCGAATACATGCGTTATCCATCCAAAGTGGAGTACATGATATTCCCAAGAATGAGCGCTTTGGCCGAAGCCCTTTGGTCGCCGAAGGCAGCGAAAAGCTGGGAAAAATTCAACCAGAAACTACCTGCCATGTACAAACGCTACGATCTTTGGCAGAGTGATTACAGCAAAGCGTATAAGAATGGAGAACAATGGGTGAAGTAAGCCCGTAATTTGCACATAAAAAAATGGGTGTATCAAATCCGATACACCCATTTTTATTTTATGTTTTAGAGGAAATCTTTTAGCGACCTAAGATGTGTTCGTTTATCATTGAACACCGTCAGTTTCGCTGAAGGTAGTATTTCCTTTCTACTTATGGATTCAGGTCCTGAATAATGCTTTCGATCCTTCCTTTCAACTCAACCTTCACATTTTCATAGGCGGCTTTGTTTTCAAGTGGCGCCTGAACACTGAAATAGAACTTGATCTTCGGCTCGGTACCCGAGGGGCGTGCTGAAATCTTGCTGCCGTCTTCCAGTATAAACTGCAATACATTTGATTTAGGCAGTTCAATCTGCCATTCTTCCCCTGTAAGCAGGTTTTTGCCCTTCTGCAATTCGTAGTCCAGCAACTGCGCCACTTTCGCGCCATTGAGTGTTGCCGGGGGATTGCTTCTGAAACGTTCCATCATTTCCGCGATCTCCTTTTGGCCGTTCATGCCTTTTTTGGTGATGGAGATCAGGGATTCCAGGAAGAAGCCGTGCTGCACGTACAATTCCACCAGTTTATCAAACAGGGAGCGGTTGTTGTTTTTTTCGTAAGCGGCCATTTCACAGAGCAGGGCCACCGCACTGATGGCATCTTTATCGCGGATCTGGTCGCCGATCATGAGACCGTAACTCTCTTCGCCACCCACCACATAATTTTCTTTTCCTTCCTTTTCACGGATCAGTTCGGCAATCCATTTAAAGCCCGTGAGTACATTATAGCAGGATATCTGGCTGGCGGCCGCGATTTTATCGATCATATCCGTTGTAACGATGGTTTTGATCACCATATCGTTCGGCTTCGCAAGCCCTTTCTTTTTCCTGGCCTCGATCATGTAATTGAATGCGAGTACGGCCGTTTGGTTACCGTTCACCAGCATCCATTCCCCTGCACTGTCTTTAATCGCGATGCCCACGCGGTCCGCATCCGGATCAGTACCCAGTAAAATATCGGCATCCAGTTCCTGGGCCTTCTTCAGGCCGATGCTCATGGCCTCGCTTTCTTCCGGGTTGGGATATACTACCGTAGGGAAATTTCCATCGGGTGTAGCCTGTTCATCCACGATATGCACATTCTTAAACCCGAATGCTTCCAAGACCTGTGGCACCAGTTTGATGCCCGTGCCATGAATGGGCGTATATACGATTTTAAGGTCGCTTTGTTTTTCAATCACATCGGGATAAACACTCAGTCCTTTCACCATCTTAATGTATTCCGCATCAATTTCCGGACCGATGATCGTGATCAGTTCTTCATTGCCTGTCCATTTCACTTCATCCAGGCCGGCGATCTTTTCGACTTCCCGGATCACATTCTTATCATGCGGTGGCACCAGTTGCCCCCCATCTTTCCAATATGCCTTGTATCCATTGTATTCGCGGGGATTATGGGAGGCGGTACACACCACCCCGCCATTGCAACCGAGGTGCCTGATGGCGAACGAAAGCTCAGGCGTGGGACGCAGCGCTTCAAACAGGAAAACCTTTATGCCATTCGCGGCAAAAACAGCGGCGGTGGTCTCCGCGAAGAAGCGGCTGTTGTTGCGGCTATCATGGGCGATCGCTACTTTTATTTCGCCTTTCACTTCCTGCTTCAGGTAATTGGCGAAGCCCTGCGTGGCCATGCCCACAGTATATTTATTGATGCGGTTGGTTCCTACGCCCATAATGCCCCTTAAACCACCGGTACCAAATTCAAGGCTGCGGTAAAAAGCATCGGTCAGTTCCCCTTCATTGCTTTCCTGGAGCAGGCGGAGCTGCTGTTTGGTATCTTCATCTATGCCAGGCTGCGTGAGCCATTCATTTACTTTCTCCTGGATGCTGGTATCAAGTGCCATAGTATATAAAGTTTTCTGAATTGTTTTGAGGCGGAAAGATAGAATAAATCTGTTGTGATTTTAATTTTGGAAATCCGTTTTTTCACGGTTTTAAGCGCAGAAAAACACTGTAGACTTCATCCCCAGCCAGTTTTTCCACACAAAGCAAAGTACATACCACGACAAAAAAATATGGGTAAGCAGGAACTTACCCATATTGTGCCTCAGGATCAGCAGGAAATCAGTTGGAGCCGAAAGCAAACAATCCGTTCGGAAAATTACTTTGCGCTCATGTAAAACTTCAGTTTTCCTCCCTTCAGTATATCGCTGTGCCGGATGGCGGTCGTTTTCAACGGTACGCCGTTCCATTCCACTTTAGAAACATATACATTCTTTACCCCCTGGTTCACCGTTTCCACCGTGAAGGTATTGCCATTCTCCAGGGTGATGGTCGCATCCTTCACCAACGGGCTGCCCAGCTGGTATTCATCGGCGCCTGGCGCCACGGGGTAAAAACCAAGCGCGGAGAACAGGTACCAGGCGCTCATCTGACCACAATCATCGTTCCCTCCCAGCCCTTCGGGCAGCGGACGGTACATGGAATCGAGGATCATGCGAACGGTCTTTTGTGTCTTCTTCGGTTGCCCGGTATGGTTGTAGAGGTACACCACATGGTGCGAGGGCTCGTTGCCATGTACATAGTTCCCGATAATGCCGTCTCGGGAAATGTCTTCGGTATTTTCAAAATATTTGTCGGGCAGCTCCATGGTAAACAGTGAATCCAGGTGACGGGCGAAATTTTTCTTCCCACCCATCCAGGCAATCATGGTATCGGGCGCATGGGGCACGTACAGGCTGTAGTTCCAGGCGTTACCTTCAATAAAGCCCTGCCCGTGCGTATCCAGCGGATCGAATTTATCGCGGAAGGAGCCATCGCTGAGGCGCGGGCGCATGAAGCCGGTTTGTTTATCGTACACATTTTTCCAGGAACCGGCGCGTTGTATGAATTCATTATAAATATCGGTCTTGCCGAGTTTTTTGGCCAGTTGTGCAATGCACCAGTCGTCGTAAGCGTATTCCAGCGTTTTGGAAACGGAGGAGCCATTCTTATCTTCCGGTACATAACCCAGTTGCATGTACCAGCCCAGGCCATCATAATTTTTCCAGCGGGCGGAATTGACACAGGCTTCCAGCGCTTTTTCCGCGTCGATGCCGGTTGCACCCTTCAGAATAGCATCTGCGATCACTGAAACACTATGGTAACCGATCATGCACCAGTTTTCATTGGCATGGTGCGACCATACAGGCAGTGCTTTGTGTACACTCTGGTCGTAATGCGCGAGCATCGACTTTACCATGTCCGCATTCTTAGAAGGCTGGATGAGGTTGAAGAACGGATGCAAAGCCCTGTAAGTATCCCAAAGCGAGAAAGTGGTGTAATTGGTGAAACCCTTCGCCTGGTGAATATTCATATCAAGGCCACGGTAAGATCCATCCACATCCATATAGGTGGTTGGCCCCAGGAAAGTATGGTACAAAGAAGTATAGAAATTCACCTTATCGCTTTCGCGGATGGTATTAATGCTGATCTTTGAAAGCTCCTTATTCCACAAAGCCTGTCCTTCAGCCTTTACCTGGTTGAAATTCCAATGCGGCACCTCGGCTTTCATATTCGCCAGTGCACCTTGTGTACTTACTGGTGAAATGGCCAGTTTCATTTGAATGGCCTCTCCGGCTTTCACATCGAAATCGAAGTACGTACGGATGTTCTTCCCCGCGATCTCGGGGAAATTATGGTTCAGGTCGAATTTGCGCCAGAAGCCGCCATAAACATTGCGGTGATCGCTGGAATACCCGTAAGATTTGATCGGTTTGGAGAAACTGATCGCGAAATACATGTACCTGGTACGTGCCCACCCATTGGTTTGGCGGTACCCTGTGATGAGGGTATCATTTTCAACCCGGACAAAGGTCCACACGTTCTTTTCGTCATAATTGTAGATGCCCGCCATCAGGTCGAGGATAATGTGCGCATCTCCCCCGTTATTGAAAGTATACTTGTGGAAACCGACCCGGTTGGTGGCCGTGAGTTCCGCCTGAATGTTGTGATCGTCAAGTTTTACGCTGTAATAAGCAGGTTCCGCCTTTTCATTCGCATGGGAATAGGCGGACCGGTACCCGCTTGCGGGATTGGTGGCCACGCCCGGGTTCAACTGAAGTTTTCCCTGCGTGGGCATTACCAGGAAATCTCCCAGGTCGGAATGCCCGGTTCCTGAAAAATGGGTATGGCTGAACCCGACAATCGTGGGATCATTGTATTGATAGCCCGCGCAATATTTATATACATCGGGATGGTACCGCCCGTTTACGGCATACGGAATCGTATCGGTATCTGGGCTCAACTGCACCATGCCGAAGGGAACGGTGGCGCCGGGAAAAGTATGTCCCATCTTCATCGTTCCGATGATGGGATTCACATACTGAACGGGGTTTTGCGCCAATACCTGGCGGGAAAAAACGGGCAGTACCGCGGCCAGGAAAAGCAGGGATTTTCTCGTAACAGGTTTCATTCCGGGATGTTTATAGTTGGTTGAACCGCAAATATCAAGGGTTGGAACCGGGCTCCCAAGCAGATTTAGTATGTATTAACAATTAAAAAAACGGAACTTTGCCCTTCAGGCAACCCTTCTCACCTTCGGCACGTATAACCTTCACCACATTAAAACCGAAGGGGCTTGGCAATAGCGGAAGAAACGATCGTATCCATACTCGAAGGCTGCTTACGCAACCACCGGCAGAGTCAGCAAAGCCTGTACGAATGGCTGAAGCATGATGCCATGCGCACCTGTTACCGGTATGCGCGGAACAACTATGAGGCGGAAGAAATGGTGACGGAAGGGTTCGTGAAACTGTTCAAGAATATTTCCCAGTTCCGTATCGACAAAAACGGCAATATCGCCGGTCATTTCCACGCCTGGTTCAGGAAGGTCATGGTACACAATTGTATAGACTGGCTAAGGAAAACGCACCACGACCTGTTGCAACAGGCCCACGACCCGGAAACAGTAGAGATGGCCAGCAAGGAAGCTTCCGCGGAAGATATGCTCAGTCACCAGGAGATCATAGCCTGCATCAGAAGTCTCTCACCGGTTTACCGCAGCGTATTTAATTTATATGTAATTGAGGGATACAACCATGAAGAAATCGGGCAAATGCTGGGCATCGCGCCGGGCACATCCAAATCGAACCTGTTCAAGGCAAAAGAAAACCTTCGGAAAATGATTCTTCAACAAAGGAAAAAGATTCAATATGCCTGATCAGTACGACGATATGGCTTACCTGGGCAAAATGGCCGCCGACGGTTATGAACCGGGCATGGAAGCGCCCGCATGGGAGAAAGTGCTGGGTCGGCTGGAGGAAGAAATGCCGGTGCGGAAACGAAAACTTTGGGTTTTCTGGTGGGTGTTGCCGGTATTGTTGCTGCCGGTGGTATTGAAGGAGGGGAAGGTTTTTCGGGGGCAAGATGGGGTTGCGAATAAGGAAAGCAGGGGTTTCACGCAAGAGAAGGTAGAAGGTTTCGTGAAAGAGAAGGAGGAATTTATTGCACGCAACGAAAGGCTGCTTCCTGCTTCGTCCCTCGCAGTTTCGCAGACGCAACGGGAGAAAAAGAATTACAATAGCGTGCAAGAGCTTGATCCCCCTGTTTCAACTCAGCAACAACAGGACCGCATACCTGCAGCAGATAAGAAAAATGCTGAATCAGGTTTCCAACCTTCAGTAACACCAGTGCAGCACACTATTCAATATCAAAACACGCCACAAAACAACAACTTCTCCGCCAACACTGAAGAAGCCCAAACGTTGCGCCGTAGCGTTGCGAAGTATGAAGCAATTGCGAACAACCCAAATACAACACTGGCTGCAACAAATCAGCAATTCACGCAAGTAAGCATCCCGCCACGCTTCACACAAAAAGTTTTCGAACAAAAAAAATATGAGATAGCAGGCAACCCTTCAGACAGCAACACCGTATCTCTTATCAGGAAGCAAACGGCAATGCCTAACCGATGGGAAGTAACGCTCGTAACGGGAGCTGATCTCAGTTCAGATGGCCTTACGCGCAAAGACAATGCAGGCTGGAACCTAGGCATCATGGCGGGATACAACATCAGCACGCATTGGACCATACGCACCGGGCTGATCCGTACAAAAAAGAACTATACCGTGAATGGCGACCAGTACGATTTTAAATACGCTTCCGCTTATCCCAACCACAAACTTACCACGGTAAGCGGTGATTGCGCAATGTGGGAAATCCCGCTGAACGTGCGGTGGATGGCCCGTCCTGAAAGTAAAATAAGTCCCTTCCTTTCAGGAGGGCTCTCTACCTACCTGATGACGAAGGAAAGGTATACATACAGTTTTACCAATGCTTATGATACCTTACTCCGGAACAGGAATTACAACGAAACTAAAACTTATCCGCTGGGAGTGGTGCACCTTTCAGCGGGTCTGCATACCCGGATCAACAATAAATTAAGCGTCAGCATTGAGCCCTTTGCCAAAATACCATTGCAGGGCCTAGGCTCCGGCAACCTCCGGCTCATGAGTTTGGGCGGATACGGTATGGTGCACTGGCGGTTCTGACAAAACAGCAAACATTTTATGAAACATCCAATTTTAAAAGCGGCCACGGGGCTGCTGGGCCTCTTATTGCTTGTAGTTTCCTGTTCCAAAAGCAGCGATGAGTCGCCAACGGATTCCTGTACAGGCGTTACCATCAATGTTTCGGCTACTGTAACCAATACAACGGGGGCAGGGCTTTCAAACGGCAGCCTGGCGGTGTCAGCCACCGGAGGAGCGGGCTTTACCTTCAGCCTCAACGGGGGTGCCTTCGGCAACGCCACCACCTTCTCCAACCTTGCGGCAGGCAGTTACACGGTTACCGCTAAAAGCAGCGCCGGTTGCACTGGCACAGGCAACTTCACCATTACCACAGGCGATGCCTGTGCAGGAAAGACCATAGTGGTATCCGGGGTTACAACAGCTTCGGACAAGTGCAGCAATACCGGCACCGTTACCATCACCGCAACGGGAAGCAGTGGGTTCACGTATAGTCTAAACAACGGCACTTACCAATCCGGCGCACAATTCAGCAATGTAGCCGCCGGATCGCATACCATCCTCGCGAAAGATGCCGATGGCTGCGTGAAAAGCGCTACCGTTACGGTCACCACCGCCACCGCCGGAACCAACTTTACCGCGGTGAAGAACCTGATCCAGACCAACTGTATCAGTTGCCACAACAACTCAAACCAAAACGGCGGTGTATCCTTTGCCGACGATTGCGGGATCGTAAGCCGGAAGGACAGGATCAAAGCCCGGGCCGTGGATGGTAACCCGTCGTTTATGCCACAGGGTGGACAACTTTCTCAGGCAGACAAAGATAAAATCACCGCCTGGATCAACGCCGGAGGAAAATACACCGATTAAGCAACGGAAATGCGCAAACGAAGTAAAATAATCCTCAGTATGCTGCTCCTGGTTGGGCTCCTGGCAGCCAGTGCTTACTATTATGTATTCATCTTCAGCCGGAACAACCACCGACAGGTGCAAAACGAGCAGGCGATTACCATTGGCGCCGAAATGCTGGCCAGCCAGTTCAGCGCCGATGAAGCCCCGGCCAATGCCCGTTACCTCGATAAGGCACTCACCGTGGAAGGCATCTTGCTGGAAGCAGGTGTAAACAATGAAGGCAAAACCACCCTTCTCCTGCAAGGTGATACGTCCTCCATAACCCATGTCTTCTGCACACTTATTTCAGAAACACCTGCGCCACCGCGTCTTTCCGAAGTTACTGTGAAAGGTATCTGCACAGGATTACTTTCCGATGTGATCGTGGTAGATGCCCTTCTCATCAAAACTACAACAGATACCACCTCAAAATAGCAAAATGAAAAAGACGTGCCTGTTATGGGTGTTTTTCCTCTGCTCGCTTACGTGTTTCGCGCAACTCCCGAATGTTGTAAGCACACGCACCGGGCAGGTGAAATTCTTCTCCTCCACTCCTGCTGAAGACATTGAGGCGGTGAACAACGAAGTGAACAGTAAATTATCAACAAGCAATGGACAAATCGTATTCTCCTTACTCATAAAAGGATTTCGTTTTAGAAACGCACTGATGCAGGAACATTTTAACGAGAACTATCTGGAGAGCGATCAATTCCCGAAAGCTGATTTTAAAGGCAATATTTTCAATTTCAACCAGCTTGACCTTTCCAAAAACGGCACGCACAAAGTTGCTGTGTCCGGCACCATCACCATTCATGGCGTTAGTCAGCCGCTCACCGCGGAAGGCAGTATTGAAGTAAAGGAAGGTCTGATAACCGCCAGCAGTACGTTCGATCTTACACTGAAAGACTTTAACATCAAAGGCATGGCCATCGGTAACCAGGTGGCGAAAAAAGTAAAGGTTTCCCTGCTTTGCAGGTACCAGTAAAACATCCGTATTTATGCAGAAAAAGGTTTTTATCGCAGGTGTTCTTTCCCTGTTTATTGGCACAACAGTGAATAGCCAGGACCTGTCTGAATTAATGGAAGCGGAAAGTGATAGTCTTACCAAAACCTCCACCAGGTATGCATCCGCGACGTTCAAGACTTCCAGGATTATCAACGGACATTCCGTGGAGAATACGGCTTCGGGCATATTTGATTTCAAAATAAGTCACCGTTTCGGCATGGTAAACGAAGGGCTGTACACACTTTTCGGACTGGACGGGGCCTCTTTCAGAATGGGTGGCGATTTCGGGATCACGAATAACCTCACCATCGGGGTAGGAAGAAGCACCTATGAAAAACAATATGACGGCCTTGTGAAGCTGCGGCTTCTACGCCAGTCGGAAGGAGCGAAAAATATGCCGGTAACGGCCACTTATGTTGGCACGATGGCCATTCAAACGCTGAAGGACCTTCGCACCACCAACAAACTCCGTTTTAGCGACCGGCTCTATTATTCCCATCAATTGCTGGTGGCGAGGAAATTCAGTGAAAATACTTCCCTTCAAATCATGCCCACGGTAGTATTGTATAACCGCGTACCGCTGGTATCCGATCCCACTGCATTTTATTCCCTGGGCATTGGCGGGCGGCAGAAACTATCGAAAAGAATCAGTGTGAATGGCGAATATTATTACCAGTTCAACAAACTGGCAGGTACTTACAACTCGCTTGCGCTGGGCTTTGATATTGAGACCGGCGGGCACGTGTTCCAACTGCATTTCACCAATTCAACGGGTATGACGGAACGCAGTTTTATTACAGGTACCACAGGCTCCTGGGGAAAGGGAGACATCCATTTTGGTTTTAACATCGCCCGCGTATTCAGGCTCGGCGGTAAAAAAGATCAGCGTTCTATCACAAAGGGTTGAGCGCTTTTTTCGCCACCATCGGAAAGACTGAGTTCATAGCAGCCGGTTTGAAGGCGCGTTACATCAATATTGGAAACATTAGAAGAAAGTATAGTGCGCATGACCGTGTTGCCGAATAAATCCGTGATCTCCAGGTTCAGTCGTTTACCCGACGACGCTACCACTACCTTTATGGTATTGCGCACGGGATTGGGGAAAAACTGGAACTCGAAATCGTTCATCCTGCAAATAAAATACAGTAAACCGATATTCAAAAGTGTCCACTAAAGGCAATCAAAAACCTGCAAAAAACCGCAAACCCATGGAATATAGAACAAGTCTGCAATTGGCCCGATCGGTAAATATTTGAACATCAATATGTGACAGAGAATTTTTGATTTATATCAAACTATTTCTTAGCGGGCTTCATGGCATTGCGGATACGGCTCAGCGTTTCCAGGGTCATACCAAGGAAGGAAGCCGTGTATTTTAACGGGATGCGGTTGATGATCTCCGGCCGGGTTTCCAGCAGGTGCAGGTACTTTTTCTTCGCATTGGGAATTCGGCAGAGGTACGCCCGTTCTTCGGCAGCCACATAACTGGCTTCCAGGAACTTCCGGCCTAATATATTCGCTTCATTGAAATTTTCGTACAGGTAATCCAGGTCCTCATATTCGAAAAGCGTAAGTTCACAATCTTCCAGCGTCTGCAGGTTCTCCAGCGACGGGGCCCGGTAACACAGTCCGCGTATGGAGGTGGAAATCTCCCCTTCCAGGTCAACCCAGGTGGTGATTTCCTTCCCTCCTTCTTTCAGGAAGGAACGGATCACTCCGCTATGAATGTAATAGATATGCCTGCAATATTCGCCCGACTTCACCAGGAACTTTCCCCTTTTGACTTTCTTCTTCACGGCACGTTGTGCCACGAAAGCTTTAGCCCCCTCTGAAAGTGGGTGTATATAATCGAGAAAATCCAGCAAAGAAGGTACTGTAGCAGGTTGAGCAGACATGATCGCTGTTTGGGTGAACTTTTATTTTTTCCACTGGAAATAAAAACAACTACCGACGGCCTCTTCAGATTCCACGCGTATCTGGCCTCCCTGTTCTTCCACCAGCAACTTCAGGATGTTCAGGCCCACACCGGTACTTTCGGCATCTGTATTTTCTGCATCGAGTATTTCGAATAACCTGAAAATGCGTTCTGTATCTTTTCTTGCGATACCGGGTCCGTTGTCGCGCACCCAGAATTCGTAAAATTCCGGCTGAATGGAATACCCGACGGTAATGCGTCCTTCGGCCTTGTTCATATATTTAATGGCATTGCTGAGCAGGTTCTGGAATACCTGCAACAACTTTGGTTTACAAGTATGCAATACCGGTAGCCTGCCGTCTATCATAACTGTGATATGGGGTGGCGGGAACAGTGACCTGATCAGTTCTTCCACCATCCCGTGCGTATCCACTTCCTCTATTTGCTGGTTGGCGATGGTTTGGCGGGAATAATCCAGGATGGCGGTGATCATTCCTGAAAGCCGGGAAATCGAGTCGATGGCGATGTCCATATTATCTGCGAGATCAGGTATAGATTGCGTAGCATCTTCGTCCCGGATGAGGTGCAGGAAACTGATGGCGCCGTTGAGTGGCGATTTCAGGTCATGGGCCACCACGTGCATAAACCTTTCCAGTTGCTGGTTCACCCTTTCCCTTTCCGCGATAGCCTCTTTGAGGCCATGCTGGTAGAAATACAATTTCTCAAACACATTCACTTTCGCCCTTGTGATGTTGATATCGAGTGGCTTTTCCAGGAAATCGACCGCGCCTTCTTCAAACCCCTTCAAGACGTTCTGCTCTCCTTTATTGATGGCGGTAACGAAAATAATGGAAATATCGCGCGTCTGCGGGTTTGCCTGCAGCAGGCGGGCCACTTCGAACCCGTCCATGCCCGGCATTTGCACATCGAGCAGGATGAGACCTATCTGTTTGTTGCGTAGTACCGTACGGAGCGCATCGTTGCCCGAAGTAACTTTGGTAAAACGCCTGTTGGGCGCTTCCAGCATATCTTCCAGGGAAATGAGGTTCTCTTCGCGGTCATCCACCAACAAAATATGGAACTCAGCAGGTTTTACGGGAATATTCTTCATCGCCTTTATTTGCAATTGTCTTTGATAAAACTGATCATCTCGGTTATCGACAGCCCTTGCGCGTTGCTGTTCATGCGGAGGGCCGCTTCGGGCATGCTCTTGTATTCGGCCAGGTCGGGCCTTTGTACCAACGCCGTTCCGCCATGTTCCAGCACGGAAGCCACGCCTGCGGCACCATCCTTATTCGCGCCGCTGAGCAGAATCACGAGTGCCCTGGATTCATATACGGGGGCGGTGGATTGAAAGCTAACGTCTATGGATGGCCGGCTGTAATTCACCAATTCTGAATAGTCGAGGGCGAAACTTTTGTCCGCCTCTACCATCAGGTGATAGTTCTGTGGCGCAAGGTACATGGTTCCGGCAGCGATGAACTCTTTGTCTTCCGGTTCTTTCAGCCTTCTTTTGTCTGAAACCAATCTCGTCATTTCGCTCTGTACGTTGCGGAGACGGTGCATCACCACGACTACGGGCGTCTGGAAAGATTCGGGCAACGCGTCGATCAGTTCCGAAATTACATGTAAACTTCCCGCTGATCCCCCTATCATGATGATATCGTATTTATCTGCCGCCATCAGTTCTTTTTCCTATAAATTTTCAGGTAAGGATTAACGGTCTCAAAATGCGGCTGCGCACCTGAAACCATCAGTGATTCTTTGATGCCCAGGGCCAGGAACCCAAGGGGCGCCAGGCTTTCATTGAAAAGTTCCAGCACCCTTTTTTGCAGGTCCCGGTTAAAATAAATGAGCACGTTCCGGCATACCACCAGGTGGAACTCATGAAAAGCCTGGTCGGATACCAGACTATGCTGAAAAAAAGAAATATTCTTCCGGAGCTCTTTATTGATCAGGATATTCTCGTAATGGGCAGTGTAATAATTGGAAAACTCAGCGGTTCCCCCGGATTGAATATAGTTCTGGGTGTATTCCTTCATGTATTTGAGCGGCACGATACCGGACTCAGCCTTTTCCAGGTTGGATGGATTGAGGTCGGTGGCATAAATCACCGATCTTTCCAGCAAGCCCGCTTCGTGCAACAGGATACACATGGAAAACACCTCTTCTCCGGTGGAGCAACCCGCGTGCCATATCTTGATGATGGGATAAGAAGCCAGCACGGGGATGATCTGCTCCCGCATGAACTTATAGAATTGCGGGTCCCTGAACATTTCGGTCACGTTCACCGTGATGTATTGTAACATCTGGTGAAAAAAATCCGCTTCGTTGATTAGTTTATACTTGAGATCATAAAAAGAATTGATGTGCCTGCTCTCCATGAATCGAAGAATTCTTCTTTTCAGGGAAGCAGGGGCATACCGGGAAAAATCGTACCCATGCCGCTGTTCGATGATATCGGTGATTTCTATATAATCCTGTGCGCTGATCTCTTCATTCATAAGTCTTACGATAACCAAACCCGCAATAAAGACAGTAGTTTGTTGTTTTCAACGGGTTTTGAGATATAATCGGAAGCACCTGCTTCAATACATTTTTCCCTATCGCCTGCCATTGCCTTGGCCGTGAGTGCGATTACGGGAAGGTTGGTATGGCGCGGATTGAGCCGGATGCGGCGCATGGCTTCATAGCCGTCCATTCCAGGCATCATAATGTCCATCAGCACCAGGTGTACGTCGGGGTTCTGCTGCAGCATTTCCAGGGCCTCGTTCCCATCTCCCGCGGAAACCACTTCTATGCCCTGCTCATCCAGCAATGCGCTAAGGGAGAATACGTTACGCATATCGTCATCGGCGAGCAATATTTTTTTACCCTTCAACACGGAGTTGTTGATGGCTGCATGTCCAACCGGGCGTGTACTTGTTTGTATTTCTTTCACCTTGAACAGGAACAGTTCCAGTTCATCCATGAGGCGGTCGCGCGATTGCGCGGATTGCCTGATGATGGCATCCGCGTATTTGCGGAGCTGCACTTCAATTGCCTGGGTAATGTCAGTGGCAAGCAGTACAATGATCGGGGCGGCCGTTGTGCCCATTTTTTCGCGTATCCTTTTCAGTTCATTCGCGGCCATTGCCATATCCCCTTCGCAGTGCACCAGCACACAATCGAATTTTTCATGCTCCAATTGGGCCAAAGCTTCGTTGGTATCCTTAACCCTGGTGAAGCTGGTCGATAATTTCCGCTCTTTGCTTAAATTTTCCAGTACGCCGTGCTTATTCCTTTCATCGGACGAAATCACCAGCACTTTTTTAAACCCTTCTTCCAACATGGAGGTAATGCCGGAGAATACCGATTCAAGGTCATGCATTTCAAGTGGTTTCTGCGAGTAACCCTGTACATTGTTCATCACCATGCCCGACACTTCGTTCGCGGAGATCACGTGGACGAGAATATCTTTCAGTTCTTCGTTGTTTTTGAGAATCTTAAGGAGGCTGTTCCCGTCGATAACGGGAAGCCCCATATCTAAAATGATGGCGGAAGGACGGTATTTCCTCGCGCAATACAAACCTTCATCCCCCGTAAGCGCCACGATGGTTTTGTATCCCTTACCCCTTGCGAAATCGCGCACGATTCCGGCGAAGGCGGCATCATCTTCCACGATCAGCACGGGACGCTCGTTTTTTTCAAGTTTATCCCGGTCGTCTTCCACGATGGATTGCTGCGGAAGATCATTTTCATCGCCGAACACAGGCATGGACAGCGGAGGAAGAAATGCATCCTCTTCCAATGCTTCTTTTTCGGCTTTTATTTCTTCCGCGCTGATATCGGGCGTAACAGGAATGGAAAAACTGAAGATACTCCCCTTTCCTTCTTCGCTGCGCAGGCTGATTTCACCGGACAACCTGGAAACCAGTTCGCGGCTGATGGAAAGTCCGAGCCCGGTTCCGCCATATTTTCTGCTGGTGGAGCCATCCACCTGGCGGAATGCTTCGAAGATCAGCTGTTGCTTATCGGCAGGAATCCCTACCCCGTTGTCGATCACCGAGAAATGCACGAACCCTTCTCTTTTTTGTTCGGCCACCAGTTTAATGGTACCGCCAGCGGGGGTGAACTTGAACGCGTTGGAGAGCAGGTTGCGGATCACCTGTTCCACCCGTTGCCTGTCGGTAACAATATGCGCGGGCGTTCCTGGTTTCAGTTCCTGCTCGAAACTGATCTTCTTTTCATCCGCCACCACCTGGAACAGTTGTTCCTGGCTGGCGAACATATCGGCGAGTGAAGTTTTTTCGAAATTGAAATCCACTTTTCCCGCTTCGATCTTGGAGAGGTCCAGGATGTCGTTGATCAGCGTGAGCAGGTCGGTACCGGATTTGTGGATGATGCCCGCGTACTCCATTTGTTTCGGCGTCAGGTTCTCCTGTTTGTTCTCCTGCAATATTTTCGCGAGGATCAGCACACTGTTCAGCGGTGTCCTCAATTCGTGGCTCATGTTGGCGAGGAACTCCGATTTGTAGCGGCTGTTCAGTTCCAGTTCCCTGGCTTTCTTAGAAAGTTCTTCCCTGGCGAATTCCAGGGCCTTATTGTTTTCCATCATCTCCGCGTTCACCTGGCGCAGTTCCTCTTCCTGCACGCGGAGTTCTTCTTCGGAAGCCTGCAATATTTCGGACTGGCGGGTAAGTTCTTCGTTCGACTGGCGCAGTTCTTCCTGCTGGGTTTCCAGCACTTCTTTCTGCAACTGCACTTCGTTGAGGAGCGTCATCACCCTGGAGCGGGCCGATGCCACGTTCATGGCGATCGCTATCGTAGAAGACACCACCTCGATCAATTGCATCTGCTGGGGGAGCATTTCACTGAAAGTAGCCAGTTCTATCACACCTTTCAGTTCATTGTCCATCCACAAGGGGACGCATACGAGTGAGTCGGGACGGGCAGCACCGAGTGAAGAAGACAATTTCCAATACCCTTCGGGAATACCTTTCAGAACAGTGGGTGTTCGTTTGGTAACGGCTGTACCAATCACACCTTCGCCTAATCTCACGGTTTGCGGGGCATTGGCAGGCAGGGCCACGCCCGCGTAACAGGACAATTCTTCCTTCTCCCCATCATAATAATATAGTGCGCCGCCAGGTACTTCCAGGTATTTCACCAGAGCGAACAGCGCCTTATCGGCCACGTCTTTCATATTGGTGATGCCCTGTAAACTCCCGTTCATTTCCGACATACCGGATAGCAGCCAGTTCTTTTCCGTGGCCATTTTATTCAGGGCCACCACTTCATTCAGTTTGCCCCGGAGCTCTTCCTGGGCGCCGAGCCTGCTGGAAAGTTCCTTAAAAGTGACGGCCATCAGCGTCAGGGCGATGGCGATAATAATGGCCGTATTCAGCAGAATAATGTTCAGCGACCTGTTGCTGGAGAATTTATTTTCTTTGTTGCGGTCGGCCAGCAGGGTTCTTTCGTCATTCATGATTTTCGCGATATCATCCCTGATCAACGACATCTTTCCCACTTCTTCTTCAGTAATCTTAGTAATACGATCCCTGGGAAGTGGTTCCTCGCCAATGCCGCGCCAGAACACCAGCAAATCATTAACATGACGTTCCAGCCGTACAGTAGTGTTGAACTGAAGGGGATTATCTTCCGTGAGTATTTTCAACTGCGCCAGCGCAGCGGGCACCTGGGGGAGCGAAAGGTAATAGGGGCCAAGAAATTTTTTATCGCCGGTGGCGCGGAATCCACGCCTTGAAGCTTCCATTTCAAAAACCAGCCGTTGAATCTGTTCGGTCTGGTTCATTACTTTATAAGTGTGTTCCACCCAGCCAGCCTGGCTCACCTGGCTGTTGATGGTAAAGTAGGAAAGGATACCTCCGGCAATCACCAATAGCAGCGCTAAAGCAAAACCGCCGTACAACCTGGATTTAATCGTCTTGAATTTTTTCATAAAAATCGGAATGGGCGCAAAAGAGAAAATAAGTGTTTCCCCCTAATTTCCCTTACACACCAACAAATATATAATTTAAGAACGCAGGCTCCGTTTATTTAGCGTACACTTTTCTATAACCTTCCCTGAAACCTTACTGGTGTTGAAAAAAATAATTCGTTAACGCGTAATTTACTGAATCACTAATAATTAACTTTGATTTGAAAGTTGATCCCTGAATCCAAATCCTGCACCGGAACGTTAATCAGAAGGTGCTGCATAAATGAATAACATGGCGAAAATTCTATTAGCGGAAGACGATGAACTGATGCAGAAAATCGTCCAGAAAGTACTCACCCGCGAAAACTACGAAGTTGATATTGTCACCAACGGCAAAGAGGCCTTTGAGAAGCTCGAAGAAAGCAATTACGGGTATGATCTCGTGATCACCGACCTGATGATGCCTTATGCCAACGGCTTTGAAATTATCAGTAAACTCAAGAACAACCCCAGCCAAAAGCCGGTTTCCGTGATCATCGTTTCCAACGCGAGCAACGAAGACATGATTATGGAAAGTTTTAAACTGGGTGCCGACGATTTCCTGAAGAAACCCATCATTCCCGCGGAACTCCTGATCCGCGTGAAAAGATTGTTGATGAAATAGACAAAGGCCACGGCCTTTTCCATTGATCCTATGTATATTATTGACCGATTTTTAGACGAATTCAGCTATGCGCCCCCTATCATCAAGATAGCGCTCGTAAGCATTATACTGGCCGTGCTCTTTACGATCACCGCCTATCTCTCCATTCTGTACGGACGGTACAAGGGTTTCGTGCGAGATAAAAAATTGTCGCGTGCCATCCCCGTTATCGACCAGCTCATCCTCGAAAACGTACTCATGAACGAGGAACTGGCTTCCGACATGCCCGTGGAGCAGATAAATATCAATACAGAAGGGTTTGCGCCCATACTCAACAGCCGCTGGGGCCGACAGGCCACCATCGACAGGATCATCAATTTCAGGAAAAACCTCCGGGGCAAAACCGGTGACCTGCTCCGGCAATTGTACCTCCAGCTTGAGCTTGAAAAAGAATCGTTCCGCAAAATGAAATCCCGGAAATGGTACCGCAAAGTGCAGGCCCTTTCCGAATTCGCCAACCTCGATATTCCCATTGCCGACGTAAGCATCCTGCCCCTTACCAACTCGCGCAACCGCGAACTAAGGGCCGCCGCGCGTCACGCTTATATCAAACTGAGTAAAAACGAACCTTTCAAATTCTTTGATGTGGTCACGGAACCCCTGTTGCAGTGGGACCAGATCGAACTTTTCCGCATCATTACCACTACGGAAAATATTTCCATCCCCAACTTCGCGAAATGGATCACCTATTCACCCAATAAAAGCATTGTATCCTTCTGTCTAAAACTGGTGGTGCATTTCAACCAGCTGGCAGCCGTTCCGGCCGTAGTCAAACTTTTAGAAACGAAGGACCATTACCTCCGCGCCAACGCCATCAATTGCCTGGGTAAACTCCGGGTGGAAGAAGTAGAAGAAAAATTGGTGAAGATATACAGCAGTCAGCCGCTGGATTGTCAGATCGAAATACTGAAGGCCCTGGGAAGGATCAATACGGGGAACTATACGGATTTCCTGAAGAACGAATTCCTCCACTCCACCGATTTCGACATCCGCAAACACGCGGCCAGATCCCTGGTGAAAAACCAGCAAAGGTCGAAAGCGCTGATTGAGGAACTGATCAACACCTCAACCCCGGAAAATAAACTGATATTGAAACACAGCCTGAACCCGCTAATCAAATACTAGATGTACGGAATCTGGGAAATACTGATGCAGGCCTATGAGCAAAGCGTATTCGTTTACGGCATGACCTTGCTGTTCACTTATGCCGTGCTGGCCATCCTCTCCATGCTGGCCGTGCGCGCCTACGCGCGCCGCAACCGTTATTACCAGGAAGATATCCTGATGGGCTCTCCCCTTGCGCCGGGCATTACCGTGCTGGCGCCCGCTTTCAACGAGGGACTCACCATTATTTATAACGTTCGCTCCCTGCTCACCCTCAACTATTCGAGGTACGAGATCATCATCATCAACGATGGGAGCACCGATGATACCCTCGCACAACTGATCTCCGAATTCGAACTGGAACCTATAGAATTCGCTTATAACGCGCGTATTCAAACCAAACCGGTCCGCAAGTTTTACAAGTCTTCCAACCCCGCTTACGCTAAGTTGATGGTAATCGACAAAGTGAACGGGAAAAGTAAGGCCGATGCCGTGAACGCCGGTATCAACGCGGCGGCTTTCGATTATTTCCTCTGCTCCGATGTGGATTGCATCCTCCACAAGGATACCATGCAGGAACTCATCAAACCCGTGATCCAGGAGAAAAAGAAACGGGTGATCGCCGTGGGCGCCACGCTCCGCCTCGCCAACTCCTGCGAATTTGATGAAGGCGTAATGGTCAGGATGCGTCCGCCAAAGAACCTGCTCGCGCGTTTCCAGGAAGTGGAGTACATCCGCTCTTTCGTACTGGGAAAAATGGGCTGGAGCGTACTGAACGCCGTGCCGAACGTGTCGGGCGGTTTGGGTATGTTCGACAAAGAAGTGGCCATCAAATGCGGGGGTTACGACCATGCTTCTTTCGGAGAAGATATGGAACTGATCACCAGGATGTGCCGGTACGCCCTCGATAACCAGATCGACTACGCCATTAAATACATTCCCAAAACCTTGTGCTGGACCGAAGGGCCCGCTTCCGTGAAGATATTCATGCGCCAGCGGACCCGCTGGGCCAGGGGACTTGCGCAACTGATGTTCGCGCACTTCAAGATGTTCCTGAATCCGCGTTACAAAAGAATGGGACTCATCGTGGTGCCTTACAACTTCTTCTTTGAACTCATCGCGCCCATCATTGAAGTAACGGGTATTATTTATTATATCGTGATGGCCGTACTGGGTTATATCAATTGGCCGTTCGCGTTGTTGCTGCTGGCTTTCGTGTATACTTATTCGGTCATGATCACCACCGTGGCCATCGTTTGGGACCAGCTCACTTTCCGTTATTACAAAACATGGAAAGAAGTAGGATTGCTTTGTCTTACGCCTTTCCTCGAATTCTTGTTATACCATCCGCTCGTTGTATTCTTTTCCCTCCGTGGCTACTACTACTTCCTGACCGGGAAGAAAAGTACCTGGGGCAACATGCAGCGGCAGGGCTTTAAACAGAAAGCAAAAACAGTAACCGCGCAGTCGGCCGCATAAAAAAAAGCAAGGTGATAGAACTGATCAGAAATTTTTATGAAGGATTTGTATTCACGTACGGCATCACGATGTTGCTGCTGTACGGGTTGCTGGCGTACATTTCCTTCCGTGGCATCCGTAAGTTCCAGCGCCGGAACCGGAACGTGGATTACGATCAGATCATACAGTCGCCGTTAACGCCGGGTATCTCCATTATCGCACCCGCCTTTAACGAGGCGGTGACCATAATTTACAACGTGCGTTCCCTCCTCACCCTCAACTATCCCAAATTTGAAGTAATCATCATCAACGACGGCAGTACCGATGATACCTTGCAGAAACTGATTGATGAATACGAACTGGTGGAAGTGGATTTCGCTTACAACGAGCGCATCGTTTCCAAACCCGTTAAACGCATCTTCAAATCGACCAATACTGCCTACGATAAACTGATGGTGATTGATAAGGTGAACGGAAAAAGTAAGGCCGATGCCTCCAATGCGGGCATTAACGCCGCTTCGTATGATTATTTCCTTTGTACCGACGTGGACTGTATCATTGAAAAAGATACGCTGACGCGAATGATCAAGCCGTTCATGGACGAGGAAGCCAAGAAGATCAAGGAAGTGGGAGAACCCTGTCCCGAATGCGGTTACGTGCATGTGGAAGAAGACAGTACCCGCGTGATCGCCACCGGAGCAACCCTCCGCCTTACCAACTCCTGCGAGATTGATGAAGGGGTGATGCTGCGTGTGCGCCCGCCGAAAAGCCTGATCCCCCGCTTCCAGGAAATGGAATACATCCGCGCCTACGTGCTTGGAAAAATGGGTTGGAGTGAAATCAACTGTGTCCCCAACGTTTCCGGCGGACTTGGGCTTTTCGACAAAGAGATCGCCATTAAAGCAGGTGGTTACGACGGTAAATCCTTCGCCGAAGACATGGACATCGTCACCCGCATGTGCGCCTACATGCTGGACAATAACATGAAATACGCCGTGCGGTACATCCCCACCACCCAGTGCTGGACCGAAGGACCGCCCAACCTCAAGATATTCAGCCGGCAGCGGACCCGCTGGGGCCGCGGACTCGCAGAGATCGTGACCATGCACAAAAAGATCATCTTCAATCCCCGTTACAAACAATTGGGCATGGTGGTATTGCCGTACAGCCTGCTGTTCGAGTTCCTCGCCCCCATCATTGAATTCACCGGGATACTGTTTTACCTCTACCTCATCATCACCAACCAGATCCATTGGGCGAACGCTTTGGTATTGCTGAGTTTCGTTTATTTCTATTCCGTGATGATCACCACGTTCGCCATATTGTGGGACCACATCACCTACCGCTACTATAAAACCTGGAAAGAAGTGATCGGACTGGCTTTGATGGCCTTCCTCGAACCCATCATCTACCACCCGCTCATCGTGTTCTATGCACTCAGGGGATATTATTATTTCATGATCGGAAAGAAACATTCCTGGGGAAACATGCAGCGGCAGGGTTTCGGACAAAAGAAGAAAACAGTCGCCACCACCTGATCCACAATTCAATTCTAAAAAATATTCATGCTACGCGGTCTCAGAAATATATGTCTTTTGCTCCTGCTGCTCGGCGGCGGTAATACCTATGCGCAGATCTTCAAACCCAAAGACAAGGCTGAAGACCTGTACAACGAGGCTTTGCGCGAACAACAGAAAAAGAACTATGCCCGTGCGGCTGAACTGGGCAAACAGGCCTTCTCCCACCGTTCCAACGATGCGGATATCGCTTTTCTTACGGCCCGCATGTACCTGCTTTCCGGCAATGGCCTTGAGGGCAGGAAATACATCAAAGCAACACTGGAAGCGGCTCCTAAATACCGTGAAGCCTATTTTACCGCCATCAACCTGGAAATGCAGGCCAAACAATATTATGAGGCGCTTTGCTTCGCGGAAGACGGGCTCAACCAGTTCCCCACCGACCGCGAACTGATCGTTAAAAAACTGACCATCCTCCAATTGATGGACCGCATGAGCGCCGCGGGAAACTACATCGGGGAAATGGTGGAAAAACTCCCGTACGATACCGCGTTAAAACGGTACTACATCGACCACTACCTCTACGCCGGTAATTATTACAAGAAAAAAGACATCCCTTCTCTCGCGGCTGAAAGTTACCGGAAAGTACTGACCACTTACCCCGGGAACGAAGAAGCGCGCGAAGCTTTGCTGGCGCTCAACATCAGTACCGGCGGTTATTATTATGCCCTTGATCAACTCAATGCTGAGCTGCAAAAGAACCAACGTTCTTATGATCTGCTGATGAAGAAGCTGGGTATCCTCCAGGAAATGCATAACTACGCCGAAGCCATTCATACCGTAAACACCATCCTCAAATACTATCCGAACGATGCGAAGGCACGCAAACTGAACACGGAACTGCGTATGGAAGCGGGTGGCTATTATGCCAACACCGATCCTTATATGCTGTATGAATCGGTAATAGAAAAGAACCCGGGTAACCGTGAGGCGCTGAACAAACTCATCGGACTAAGTATGAGCCGCGGTGCCTATCGTGAGGCGCTGAACTGGATCAACAGAGGATTGCGCTCAAGCCCTAACGACAGGAAACTGCTCTCCCAAAAACTGGACGTGCTCGAATTCGACCGGAAATTCACCGAAGCGGCACTGCTGGCCGAAAAAATATACAGGCAGCAACCCACCACTTCCAACAGGGACCGCATGACCGACCTGAAAATCGCCAGCGGCAGGGAATTCCTCGTGCAGGAACAATATGACCTGGCCATGAACGAATTTGAAGCCGTACTGAAAGTAGATCCGGGAAACATTCAGGCGCTGAACAACATCATCAACCGCTACACCCTTCAACGAAAGTACCCCGCAGCTATCGCCACAATCGACAAAGCGATGGCGCGCTACCCGGATAACGAAGATTTCATTCTGAAAAAAGCAGGCATTCTCGCCGAAGCGGGCAGGTATGAAGAAGCGGCCATCATCACGATGTACCTGCATGAAAAACATCCCGGCAATGCCGTTTATACCGCCAACCTCGCGGAGTTCCGGCTGGCCGCGGGCAGGGCGTTACAACAGAATGAAGAATACGACCTGGCACGGATCCAGTTCATGGAAGCGCTTGCCGCCGACTCCGCCAACCTGGAAGCCCTCAACTACCTGATTAACCTGGAAGCCGCAGCCGGTCAATACGACAACGCACTCAAATATGTGGCACAGGCATTCCGGAACGATAAAAAAGGAGGCGCCAGCAGGGATATGATGATGAAACAGGCTTCCATCCTTCAGCAAAAAGGCGATTACGCCGAAGCCGCCCGCATCACCCGGCTCCTGATGAACGGCTATCCCTACACGAAAAAATTCAAGGACGCACATATTGAAAGCCTGATGGCCGCCGGTGTGGATTTCTCCAGGAAAAATCAACCCGACAGCGCCATTCAACGATTCGACGCCATACTAAAACTCGATCCCAAAGATTCCCTGGCGCTGCATTACGCCACCAACATCATGGCGGGTAAAAAAGCCTACGACAGCGCATTAGTGTACATCGACCAGTCTCTGAAATACTATCCCGACAACGAACAAATGCTGCGGAAAAAAGTAGAGATGCTGGAAAGCAAATCGATGTACGCCGAAGCCGCGCTTTACGCGGATACACTGCTCCGTAAATATCCCGGCTCCGCCAACCGTGATTACGCCCATTTCCTGAAGAGCAAAACACTCAGGAACCAGTTCGGCCTGTTCTACCTGAACTCTACCTACGATTATACCGACAGTAAATACAATATCGCCACCGTGGAATACCGCCGTTTCTTCAACCGGGGCTCCTTCGCGGGACGCATCAACTACGCCGGAAGGCAGCAGGGAACGGGCGTACAGGGAGAAGCTGAAATGTATTATACCCACTCAAAGCGTTTTTACTCCTACGCGTTTGCCGCCGTGGCCAACAAGATCGCCTTCCCCAAATTGCGGGCCGGCTACTCTCTTTTCGCCACGCTGCCCAAAGAAACCGAAGCCGAACTGGGCATACGCTACCTTAATGCCGACAGCTCCACCAGCATTTCAGGCGTAACCTCGCTTGCCAAACAATTCGGCGATTTCTGGGTAAACGGCAGAGCCTACTTCATCAGCGAGGAATCAGATTTCTACACGTCTCTGAACCTGACTACCCGATATTATATGAACAACAGGCAGGACTACCTGGCCCTGATCGCCGGACTAGGCACCTCTCCCGACGACCGCAGCCGTCTCATCAATTTCCCCAAACTATCGGGGCTGCTTACCCGAAGCGTAGGCGCAGGTTACCAGCGTACTTTCCAATACCGCAACACCCTGGGCATATACGGCACCTGGATCAACCAGAAAATCACCGATACGGACTTCCAGAACCAGTATGATATTTACATCACCTTCCAGCGTAAATTCTAAGACAAGATGCCGGTAAAGTTTGTTGCGCTTTTTAACCTGTTCACATTCCTGCTCCTTGCAGGAAATGTGCATTGCCAGGCCACCAAAGGCAATATTACACTGGTTGAAAACAGGATATCTGTTTTCAACATCATTCTCCCCGATGAACCTTCGAGGGCGGAGCAAAAAGCAGCGGGCATTTTCCAGGATTATGTGCGCAGGATATCCGGCGCCATTCTCCCCATTATAGCGGAATCATCTTTCCGGGAAAACGGCGCTGCCGTTTTTATCGGCAAAACCGCACATACCTTGCAATGGAACCGTCAGCCTGTTAAGGGAGAAGGTTTTGATATCCGGACCGCCGGGAACCACCTGTACATTACCGGTGGAACAGGGCAAGGCGTAGTGTACGGTGTTTACACTTTCCTCGACCGCTACCTCGGTTGCCGCAAATACGCCGCGGGGCAAGCATACACGCCGCAAAAGTCAAGCATTTCCTTCCCTTCTATTTCGATCAGGGAATCACCGTCTTTCGTTTTCCGTCAGGTATTTTATCCCGAGTCGAACGATCCGGAATACCTTAGCTGGCATAAACTCCATCAATTTGAGGACCTATGGGGGCTCTGGGGTCATTCGTTTTTCAAGATCATTCCGCCGGGCACCTACTTTAAAACACATCCTGAATACTTTGCGGAAGTCAACGGCAAAAGACAGCCCAGCCAACTCTGCCTCAGCAACACCGACGTGCTGGAGCTCACCACATCGTACATGCGTAAAGCCATCGCCGCCAATCCGGATGCGATGTACTGGTCCATCGGACAGGAAGATGGCGGCGTTTTCTGCACCTGCTCCTCCTGCCGGAAAACATTTGAGGCCGAAGGCAGCCATGCAGGAAGCCTGGTGCGGTTCATGAATAAAATCGCGGCCCGTTTCCCGGAACAATCTTTCACCACACTGGCTTATGGCCCCACTTCCAAAGCGCCTTTAAAGACCGCTCCGGCCAGTAATGTATTGACCATTCTGAGCAATATCGATGCTTACCGGGAAGAGCCGCTCGAAAAAGCGCCTTCCGCAGCAGCCTTCAGAAAGGACCTCGACAGCTGGAAAAAACTTTCCGCCAACCTGTTCATCTGGGATTACACCACCCAGTTTACAAACTACCCCGCCCCCTTCCCTGCATATACACACGGGCAGGAGAATGCCGTGTATTACCATGACAACAAAGTCAGGGGCGCCTTTATCCAGGGCTCCGGCGATGGGTTTGGCGACATGAGCGAATGGAACAGCTACCTGTATGCTTCATTGCTCTGGAATCCCCGCCTTAACAAAGATTCCCTTTTCAAAGATTTCACCGCAGGTTATTACGGCAAAGCCGCTGAACAAGTGCAGGCGTATATTGCGGCACTCGCCCGGCAGGTCGCGGAAACCAAAGCACGGCTAGACATCTATGGCAGCCCCATCGCTTCTTCCAAAGATTATCTCTCTCCTGAAAGCGTGCAGCGGCTATCCGACTTACTTTCCCAGGCCGAAAAGCAAGCCGGGGGCGATACCGCGGTTCAACGCAGGTTAATCAAACTCCGGTTGCCACTGGCATACACCATACTGGAACAAGCTAAATTCTACGGTGTGGAGCCCTTCGGTTTCCTGGAAACAGCGAATGGCCAAACCACTATCCGTAAAGACTGGCCCTCAAAGGTGAACACCTTCGTTCAGCAAGCTAAACAGGCAGGTGTTACCGAAATGGCCGAAGGCGGCAAAAACCCGGAAGAGTACCTCAAAGCCTGGGAGCAGCTTTTCGACAGAACCACCCGTTTGCTCTCCCACAACAAAGCCTTCGGTAAGCCTGTTGTGCTCACCCATCCTTTTACACCAGAATATACCCTCAAAAAAGAACGCACGTTAACCGATGCGCTTCCCGGTATGGAAGACTTCAGTTACAACTGGCTCTTTACTTATGGCAATGATATGATCGCCACGATAGACCTGGAAAAAGAGACGGTCATATCTTCGATACAAATGAATTTTCTTTCAGATGCGAGGCATTACATCTTCCTTCCCAATGCTATTGTGGTGGAAACATCTTCCAATGGCAAAGACTTTACCCAGATCGGAAAGGAAACTATTCCTGCTCCCGAAGAAAATTACGAAATCGCCATCACGCCCTTCTTTTTTCAAAGTAATACCAATGCACGATATGTCAGGGTGAAAGCCACTGCTCCTGCAGCCATCCCAGCCTGGCGCATGGCTGCATCCACACGTAAGCCGGCCTTGTGCATTGACGAGGTTTATGTGAAGTAAATAAACACTAAAACTATTCTGCTTTCACCGGTGCGAATACAAGACAAGTTGGCGCGCCCACCTCAATTTTTTTACCTGTATCCGTAAGCTTACCTGTTTTAATGTCTCTTTTGAAAACAGTAACCTGATCGCTATCCTGGTTGGCGCTTAACAGGAACTTCCCGGTTGGATCAATTTCAAAGAAGCGGGGCGTTTTCCCACCCGAGTTCACCCTTTCCACGAAATCGAGTGCACCATTCTTTTCGCTGATCCGGAATACCACGATCTCATTCAGCTCAATCCGGTTAGACGCGTAAAGGAAACGTCCATCCGGTGAAATTTTCACTTCAGCCGCACCGAATTTCCCTGAAAACCCATCCGGCAGAATCGACACTTCAAACAGCGGCGTCAACTTCTTATTCTCATAGCTGAAGGCGTTGATCTTTCCGTTCAATTCATTCAATACATACATCCATTGTTGGTTGGGATGAAACACCAGGTGCCGCGGGCCCGCGCCGGGCGTTATTTTTGTGATTACCTTATTCGTTTCATCCAATGGCTTTTTGCCGGAAGCGTGGTATGGATAAGCCACCACCTGGTCGATGCCCAGATCACAAACCAATAACATTTTTGCGTCAGGCGCAAAATCGGTGGCGTGAACATGGGGCGCTTCCTGCCTGCTTGCGTCAGGACCTTTCCCTGTATGCTGAATCACCTGCTGCGAATCTGAAAGCGAGCCATTTGCTTCAATGGCATGAACTGATAGATTTCCTCCGCTGTAATTTCCGGACACCATGAATTTTCCATCGGGCGACACGCTCACATAGCAGGAGTTCGCCCCTTTCGTGGCAACGGTATTCAAGAAGCGCAATTGGCCGGTACCTGGCTCAATCTCATAACCGGACGCGGCGCCACCTTCCGTTTCATGAATCGCGTACAAATATTTTTTATCAGGGGACAAGGCGAGGAAAGAAGGATTCTTTATGCCGCCAGTTACGGCCTTTTCAGAAAAATCACCTGTCGTTGAATTAAATGCATATGTATAGATGCCTTCGCTCTTACCTTTCGTGTAAGTGCCGATAAACAGGTTCCATTGCTCCCCATTCTTTGCTTGTGCCTGAACACTGTTTGCTGTGCCTGCCATAATGATCGTTATTAGTAAAAAAATGAACTGCTTCATGCAACGCCGGATTTTAGTCCTTAAAGTTGCGCAATTTTCCAGTTAAAAAATCATTCCGGGAAAGACTAGCTTTCGAGTACAATTTCAAAGGCGGCGTTCAGGATCAGCTTTCCATCAGTATCCTGGGCATTTTCAGCTGTTTTCAACCCCTTAATCCGGGTGGTTTTCCCCTTTGTTACCAGGTCAGAAACCTGCTTATCGGTCAGTGTTTTCCCCATAATGGAGAACGGTATTTTAAACCCGCATACACTAAAATTGGAACAGCCAAAGGCGGTGTTGCCCTTTTTCAATGGGTGAGCTTTGCATTTGGGGCAGGTTAATGGCTCGGGCGCTACTTCCTTTTTCGGTTCGCGGGGCTTCTTTTCTTTGGTGGTTTTGGGCGCAGGTTCTGCATTGCCTTCTGCAATAGCAATCACTTTGCCCGCGCTCATTTTTACTTCCCGGGTGAGGTCCACCACCATTTGTATGAGTTCCTGCTTAAAGGTATCCATGGCGTATTCCCCTTTCTCGATCAACCGGAGTTTACGTTCCCAGGTACCCGTTAGTTCCGCGCTTTTCAGCAGTTCCGACTGAATGGTATCGATCAGGTCCATACCTGTTTGTGTGGCGAAAATGTTTTTCTTTTTCTTCTCAATATACCGGCGTTTGAACAGGGTTTCAATGATATTGGCACGTGTGGAAGGCCTTCCGATTCCATTATCTTTCAGGAGTTCCCGCATCTCTTCGTCATCCACCTGTTTACCGGCTGTTTCCATGGCCCGCAGTAAAGTGGCTTCCGTGTATGGTTTCGGCGGCGTGGTTTTACCCTGGTGGATCCGCGGCTCGTGCGGTCCCTTTTCTCCTGCTACGAATACGGGCAATATCTTTTCTTCGGCTTCCCCTTCTTTTTTTTCCTGCTTATCGTTTGCGTAGAGTTCCTTCCATCCCGGCTCCAGTATTTGTTTGCCCGTGGCTTTGAACGCGACCTGTCCCACTTTTCCCATCACCGTGGTATTAGAGATCTTACATTCCGGATAGAAAGCGGCGATGAACCTGCGGGCAATTAGATCGTACACCCTTTTTTCTTCCTGGGAAAGGTTTTCAGGATATTTCCCGGTGGGGATAATGGCGTGGTGATCGGTCACTTTTTTATCGTCGAACACCGTTTTCAGCTTCGGAATCGGGTTTGCCAGCAAAGGTGCCGTGAGCGCAGCATAAGGCGTCATATCCTGCAAGATGCCTGGTATTTTAGGATGAAGGTCTTCTGAAAGATATGTGGTATCCACACGCGGATAGGTGACGATCTTCTTTTCGTACAGGTTCTGCACGTGTTTCAGCGTATCATCGGCTGTATAGGCATATTTCTTATTCGCCTCCACCTGAAGGGAGGTAAGGTCGAACAAACGCGGATTACCTTCCTTTCCTTCTTTCCGTTCGAATGAAGTGATCTCGAAAGGATGCTCTTTCAGGTAAGCGAGTCCTTTGTTCGCCTTTTCCTTATCCCGGAGCCGGTCGATGGTGGCGGTAAATTCAGTTTCACGGTAGATGGTTTTCAGTTCCCAGTATTCTTCTGAAATGAAAGCGTTGATCTCTTTCTGTCGCTGCACGATCATGGCGAGGGTTGGCGTTTGTACCCTACCGATAGACAACACCACTTTGGGCTGCGCAAATTTTTTGGTAAACAGGCGGGTGGCATTCATGCCCAACAACCAGTCTCCGATAGCACGCGCGCTGCCTGCCGCGTACAGGTTGTTGTACTGATCACTCTCTTTCAGTTTCTGAAAACCTTCCCGGATGGCATCTTCGGTAAGCGACGATATCCAGAGCCGTTTTACGGGAGCGGTGCACTTCGCTTTCAGCAATACCCAACGTTGAATGAGTTCTCCTTCCTGGCCCGCATCCCCGCAGTTAATCACTTCCTCACAGTTCTGAACGAGCGATTCTATGATCCCGAATTGTTTTTGCACACCGGGATTATCGATCAGTTTGATCCCGAATTGCTGCGGGATCATGGGCAGGTCGTCGAGGCGCCAGAATTTCCATTGTTCGAAATAATCATGCGGTTCCTTGAGGGTACAGAAATGCCCGAAGGTCCAGGTAACCTGGAAACCATTTCCTTCGTAGTATCCGTCTTTACGCTGACCGGCGCCTATAACTTCCGCTATATCCCTGGCCACGCTTGGCTTTTCCGCGATGCACACCTTCATGATCCTGGTAGAAATTGTTGCAAAGGTCGTGCAAATCCGGGGGAATAAAAAAGCCCCACTGAAAACAGCGGGGCGTAGCCGATTCATGAAAAAAGAACGGGCACTCATACTAAACCTTACCCTTAGCAGCATTTTACCATCTTACAATATGGTATTGAAAATAGCGCGATACCACTACAATGAAGTGTGGGAAACGATGAAAATCGGGAATGTATCGGCAAAGCGTAAAAGAATCAACTCACATTCTTTTAACATGTTTATGCGGTTGCCAGCCCTATTGCTCTCCGCTACTTTTGTACCAGCCAGAAAAAACAATGAAAACAATACTTTTCGCATTCGCTTTATTATGGATGAAGCAATGGAGCAACCATACAGTGCTGTTACCCCAGCTTTACGCCATGCGGGCAGCACATGTTCGCGGCAGCGCCGTGATGGGACATACGAAGGAAGGACGTCCATTGCAACTCCACTATTTCCCGGGGAAATCGGATAAAAACATATTGCTCGTGGGTGGTGTGCATGGATCAGAATTATCTTCCATAGCATTGGCAGAACTGCTGCGCGAACAAATCTCTACAGAATTTTCTTCCGAATATAATATCTGGATCATCCCCTGCCTGTTCCCCGACAATGCAGTGAAGGCGATCGCTTCGGGCTGCAAGATCGGCAACCACGAGAACATTGGCCGCTATAGCGGTAAAACATGCGCCGATCCAAACCGGCAGATGCCGCCGCCGGGAAAAGCATTTGAAACGGAAACGCCGCACGATCATGCTGGTCGCCTGATTGAACCCGAAAACCAACTTCTTTTAAAAGTGATCCAGGAACTAGCCCCGGAAAGGATCATTTCCCTTCATGCCATCCGGGATACGAAGCACGCAGGTATATTCGCCGACCCGCGCACCACCTGTACAGGCATGGCTTACGGTTATGTCCCCGACAGCACACTTGCCATTGAAACTGCCCGGCATATTCTCCGGATGGATGGCGATGCCTGGGGCAATCATCCGCTGCAACGTCCCACCACATTGTATGTAAACGATCCGCCCATCGCCGCACCCGGTTGCTTTCAGCCCCGAAAGTTCCATGGGAGTAAATTGCCCGGCAATATCGGTTATGGTGTTTCCCTAGGCACCTGGGCCACTACGGATGTTTGTGGTGAAAAGGAAGAAAAATCGAGAAAAGCGGCCATGCTGTTTACGATCGAGTTTCCGGGCAGCAAAAGGCCGGAAGATTATCATACAGGGGAAGAAAAGTCGTGGTGCAGGAAAAATTTGTACGCTTATGCGTCGGCCATCAGGCATGTTTTGTTGCAATAACAGGCGTTCTTTTCTGAAAAATCGGTTCTTGAATGATACAATTGTCCGTTTTCTTCAAAAAAACTTCAGTCACCACACAATAAATTCTAAGTAGGCGCAGGCTTGCATCTTAACTTTTTAAGTGCAATCTTCATGGATCATTTAATTCATATCCTAAAAAAACGAAGATGACCAAAGCCTACCTTACCGCAGCAGTATTCGCACTGCTATCCCTTTCTTCCTGTAAAAAAGACGGAGACGATGATAAACCCGCCAGCGAACAGATCGTTGGCAGATGGATACTGACCTCCCAGGTGTACACCCCCGCCATTTATGATTTCGATGATGATGGCGACCTGGATACGGAAGCCATCAGTAACATGGACCCCTGCGATGCCGACGACCTCTTTGTGTTCAAAGCCGGAGGAACAGGAGAACTGGATGAAGGCGCCAGCAAATGTGATCCGGGTGACGACCAGGTTTATGGCACGTTCAATTGGGAAATAAGTTCCGACAATACGATCACGATCGACTACAACGGCGATGTGGAATCCGGCAGGATAGAATCCATCAGTTCTTCAAGAATGGTGATTACCCATGAATATACTTTCAATGGTGTAAGTTTAAAAATCGTAGATACTTATCAGAAGAAATAACTCTTTTTTTTAGTGCAAACATTAAAACAATAAGGCTTTCCATCCGGAGGGCCTTATTGCATTAACCTGATTATCGGGATAATACAAAAGTTCCTTTCTTCGTCACCACGTTCCCGTTGTAATCTACCGCCTGCAACATATAAACAAATACTGCCGCTGATTGTGGTGTGCCGTTCAGTCTTCCATCCCACCCTGTTCCCACCTGGTTGGTCTGGAATACAAGTTGGCCCCAACGGTTATAAATCCTGAAATAATTCAATTGTTTTATTCCCGCCGGAATGGGCATGATCACATCGTTATGGCCATCGCCATTCGGGGTGAACGCGTTGGGCATGAAGATATCGGCGGGTGTTTTAAATACGCGTACATAAATGGAATCAGTGCCCACACAACCTTCGGGAGTGGAAGCGGACACCACATAATATATACCGGGTGCATTGCTTGCGGTTAATACAGCTATAGGATCTGCAATACCAGGATCAGTTAATCCCGTGATGGGAGTCCACCTGAAATTAGTGGCTTCAGCCACATCCGATACGGCATTCAGTTGAAGCGGCTGCCCTACAACGACAGCCGTATCGTTGCCCGCGAATACTTTAACGGGCGGTATCACCGCGATGTGAAAGGTATCTGAATAAGCATTGGGGCACCCTTCATTGTAAACAGACAACACGATTGCTGAGGAAACCAGTGGTGTGGCGCGAGTAGTTAAGCTATAGGGCAATGAAGTTATACTACCGTTGCCGGGGGAAGCCAAAACAGAAGGATTGTTCCAGGTATAACTGGTGCCGTTTGTGATGGTGGCCGAAAGTTGCACCGATGTACCATAACAGATGGAAGAAAATTCAGGGGTAATAGATGCCGCGGGATAAGTAGGCGCGAAATACTTTAGTTCAGCGACGGAGCTGATATCCTCCGGACAAACACCATTCTGCACCACGGCCCTGTAATAGATAGTTTGATGGATGGTTCCGGGTAAAAAGTTGGGTTGCTGGTAAACCGGGGTCATCCCGTTCCAGTTCAATCCATCGGAAGAGGTTTGCCAGTTCAGCACTGCACCTGAATTGCCACTTAGCACAAGTTCTATGTGTGGGCTTTCCCCTTCGCAGATATTGGTGGAGCCTGGAGAAAGCGTTCCGCCTTCACTCAATGCATCTACGGTAATTACAGCTTTAATACTGGAATCTATGCTGCACGCTGTGCCGTTTTGCACCAGCGCTTTAAAATGGGTGGTGGAAGTAAGGTTGTTCGCCTGGTAGTTCAATGTAGTTATTCCGGTCGACGACCAGTTCAATCCATCGGTAGACACCAGCCAGTCGAGCACATCACCTCTTTCTCCGGAAAGTAATAGTTCGGTACTGTTCGATCCTGTGCAAACCCGGTTGTCATCGTTCACCGCTCCTGCGATGGTAGGCAAAGTAGTGGTTACCGCCAGTGTATCTTTCAGATCGGTACAACTGTTTACCTGCCGCACAATAATTTCGCCGCCGTTGGTGCCTGGCGTAACCTGGATAATATTTGAATTGGCCCCTGAATTGATCGTCCACCCGGATGGTACGGTCCAGGTGTAGGTTGCGCCGGCCAATGCCGGGATAGAATAAGTATTGTGGCTATTGGTACACGCTTCGCTGTTGCCGCTGATTTCCAATCCCGCGCAGGTATTGCGAATGGCCACGTACGCATAGGCGAAATGCGCGCCGGGATCGCAGTTCCTGGTTTCAAAAGTAATTTTCACCTGTTGGCCGCGGTAAGGCGAAAGATCGAAGGTGACCTCTGTCCAGCTTTTTGTCCACACATCCTGTAACCAGGTTCCGTTGCCGTTGTTTTGCCCGGCGTACGAAAGGAATAATTCCGGGCTGTTGGTGAACCCATCCAGCAATGCCGCGGCGCTGTCCAATGTAGCGCCTGTGGAAGCACCTCCGCCCTGCCCGCCGCCACCGGCATTGTTGAAAGTGGGCAGGTAATATTCAGGCGAGGCGCAGGACACCAAACCGGAAGCCGTTTCCAGCATGGCGCGAAAAAGCGGTTGTTCGTTGGAGTTATGCGTGCCATTCTCCAGCACCAGGGCGTAAGCGTATGTCATGGTATAAGGAATGGAAACCGGACCGGCAGGCACATTGATGGTATAGGTAATAGAGCGCGTGAATCCACCTGGATTTCTTGAGGCGGAATTCAGGTCGTGTGAAGTGGCCGTAGAACCCAGTTTGATGGCATATCCATACGCGTATCCGTTTATAGTAGGGATGGTGGGAAAACTACCGAACCTGTCCGTTGAAGCGGTCGTGATCACTTCAATACCTGGAATAGAAATATTGTATTCGGGTATGGAAGTAAGTCCGGCATTTGTTCCGGTGTAAGAAACGGTGGCCCCGTCCACCAACCCGGTTATGGCCGACCAGTTGGAAAGATCCCGCGCGGAGAAATTGATGTTCACCGGGCAGGTTTGTAACTGTCCGTGCGCGTGGAAAACCAGGGCGCATATAAAAAACAGCGCCCCGGGCAATTTCCTTACCAGGTTAATTGGTCGCTGTATATCCTTCCGGATTGTCAGTGAACATTTTTTTGCACTCGCTTGCGCAGAAGCCATAAACTTTTCCTTTATAATGAGCCGTATCAGTGATGCCCGCGGTGACTGGCATTCCACATACAGGATCCTTTTTTTCAGAGGCAAGGGTATGCGGCAATGTTGCTGTTGCTTCAGCGCCATCATGCACGTGCGGCATACTGTCGGTACCGGTGGCATTGGCATTACCGTTGTCGTTACAGGAGGCCAGCGCAACAGCTACAGCCAGGACCAAAATAGAAAATACTTTTTTCATATTTACATATTTAGAAGTATTGGCCGCCGACAACATGCGCAACGGCCCGAATTTAGGATACAACCATGAGGAGACATAAAATTTGTGGTCACCTCTTATTTTTTTGAAATTATTCGCGCAGCAGCTCCAGGTCTGCCATCATTTTACGGGTGCTGGCGCTGTCCGTGGCATCATAAAAACCACGGATCCTTCTGTGTGGATCCAGCAAAGCCACGTATTGCGTATGGATAAAATCTTCCGCGGAGCCAGGCGCAGCAGGCACATCCTCTACCGACAACAAGTAATCATTCCTTGCCGCCCGGTATAAATCGACTTTGTTGCCCGTTAGAAATTGCCAGTTTCCGTTGTGCACGCCCATTTTAGCGGCGTAAGCCTTCAGTACCTGAACGGAGTCATCTTCAGGATCAACGGTGTGCGACAGGATCACGACGTCCTTCTCCCCTCCGATCTGCCGGTATACCCGCGACAGGTTCGCGTTCATCGCTTTACAGATGCCGGGGCAGGTAGTAAAGAAGTATTCCACTATAGTGATTTTTCCTCCCACATCTTTTTCCGTGAATGTCTTTCCATCCTGGTTCACGAATGAAAACGGACCCGCAACATGGCCGGGTTCTCCCAATACCGGGAGTTTCCTGCTGTCCTTCCACAATGATGCGCCGAGGAAGACCGCGCCCGCCACGCTCAATGTGATAAAAGAAATGATGATGATTTTTGAAATTGAAGTCATGAGCTTAATTTAAAATAAGATAGCGCAATGCAGCATGGCGCGGCTGCCCGCTTTTACAAAACCGCCCGCCATTTCCTGGTGCAAGGGCTCCTGGAAGTTGCCGCCGATGGTGAACCCATTGAATACCGCTTCAAACCCTATGGTTCCCGCAAGTAGATTTCCACCGGAAACCGGCACTTTAAATCCGTTATCATTATCCTGACGGGAAGTTTCATACAGAGCGCCCATATTCGGAGACAAAGTCCATTTACGGGCAATCCTGAATTTATGGTAAGCCTGGATATTGGCGGTTAGCCTGTTGCCGTAGCGGTATTGATCGCTGTTCACGGTATTCAGTTTATAACTCAGTTGTGCGTTCAGCCCCATATCCTGAATCCTGATATCGTACATGGCATTTGCGGTAAAGTCTGTACTTCCGGTGCCCAGTTGAAAAATATTTGCATCCTGCTGACCAGTGGTTTTTACGGGCTTTTCATATTTGCCCGTGGGCAGTTTCACACCCGCGCCCATCCACAAGGTATGTACGAGCAGTTTTGTGCCCATGGCTTTTTTCTGATCCAGCAGTTTATATAAAACCTGTGCGCCCGCGTCGCCCAAACCAGTTTTGGAAGCCCCCCCGCTCTGGTTGCGTTTTTCATTGAAACTCACCGGAAGATATCCCATCAGCCTGATCTTGGCCCCAAGGTTCCAGCCACCCCAGAGTTCCGCGGTCCGGTAATGCTCGCGGGTGGTGAGGTACGAAGTTTGTCCGCCCGCGCCCAGGTGGGTTCGTAACGCGTTGTACCTGAAACGAAGGCCCATTATTTTTTTATTGAACTCGGGCAGCATGCCGATATAATAACTGCCAGCGCCACAGCCGCAGATATCGCAGGCTGCAGCGTGCGCGGTGATTATAAAGGTAAGTGCCAGCATTATGGCCCATTGCTTTTTCATTGTTCCGCGAATCTTTTATCGGTTATAAATTGTTCATCGTTGAGGGTGGAAAGAAAAGCCACTATTTTCTGCTGCTCGGCTTTCGTGAGCTTTAACCCGGGCACGCCGTTTTTTATAAGCAACGGATCCAGGTTGGGCGTTTCCTTCACATGCTCAGCATAATGCTCTACCACGGCTTCTACCGTAAGGAAACGTCCGTCGTGCATATAAGGAGCCGTGTATTTCAGGTTGCGCAAACCGGGCACTTTGAATTTGTAGCGATCGGTTTCGTTGAGCGTAACCGCATAGCGTCCTTCATCATTCAACGGACTGGCCCCAATACCGTTGTTGCGGAAAGACTCATCGGTAAAAAGCGGCTCCTGGTGGCAGGTGCCGCAATGTTGCGCAAACAGCGCATATCCCTGCGTTTCCGCTTCCGTAAAAACAGCGCCTTCTTTCCGCATCACTTTATCGTATTTTGAATTGGCGCTCACCAGCATGGTCATGAACTGCGAGAGCGCTTTCATGGTCCTTTCAGTGTTGATTTCCGGGGAGCCGAAAGCGGCCTGAAACAGCGATGGATATTGCGGGTGCGCCCTCAATTTTGACAATACGCCCGGCATTGTTTCATCCATTTCAACCGGGTTCGTGATGGGAACGATGGGCTGCAGGTCAAGATCGAAGACACCGCCATCCCAGAAAAAACTTTTTCCCCAGGCCAGGTTCGTGATGGCGGGGGAATTCCTTGTGCCGAGTTTATCGTCGATGCCATGACTCACATCGTGCCCGTGGTGGGTGAACGCCGCAGATTGAATGTGACAGCTTCCGCAACTGATGGTATTGTCGCGGGAGAGCATCGGCTCATAAAATAACTTTCTACCCAATAAAAAACCGGCTTTTGAAACTGGATTTGTATTGAAGTGGTACACAGGATCAGGAAAATTTGCCGGCTTCGTAAAACCGGCAAATTGTTCCAGACCCGTTTTGGTACAGGCGCACAGCATCAGCAGCGCCAGTATTGTTGTCCAGGTCTTTCTCTTCATATCCCTCAGTTTTCGGTATGGTCATGGCGGAACATCCCGCTGAAATTCGCGGCTACGCCGGTACTGAAGGCATTGAACATAACCGTGGGGTTAGCCGCCAGACTGATGTTGCTTACCCCCGAGAATAGCTTTGTCACATCTACCATAAGATGGATGTTTGCGTTCCTTCCCGTTCTAACCATGGGCACACCGCCTGCTTCCAGGTTGATGCTGATGGTTTTGATGTTGTTGATGGTGGTGGAAGAATACCCGCCAAATCCGCCGATATGGTACCGGAATTTTTGCTGTGGATCGGAGGTGATGGCCGGAGAAGTTCCTTCCATTTTAAAGAAGATGTAACCACTGTTCCAGCCCCAGTACATGCCACTCCCGGCCCCGGGATCCAGTACGCCGGTTCTTTTCGAAATATCCATGGTACTGCGCAAACTGTCTACACCCAGCACAAATTGCAGGGACCGGTAATTGCCTTCGGGTACACGGATGTTCGCGGAACGCGTGGTGGCATCGGCCTCGTTAATGAGGAAATAGCTGCTATCCTGGGGAACAGTGTAGAAACTGCCATCCGTATTTTCCAACCGGATATTGCTGATAAAGTACTGAAGTGTGCTTACAGAGAATTTTTCTCCTGAAGCTGTGGTGTACTCCCCGGAATTGAGTTGAAGATTCATGGAACCGGCGATGTTGTCAAACTCTATGCTTAGGGGAGCAAGCGTATTTTTATCGAATTCCTGGTCATCTTTTTTACAACTGGCGAGCAGTAAAAGCAAACTGAAACTTAAAAGGAGTGGCGAAAAGTTCTTGTTCATGATAATGTATTGCCTGTATGGCTTTAAATGAAAACGTATTACAACGGCACACTACCGGAAGGAATAGGGTACACGCGCAGATCCCGGAAGCGATATGCTTTACAGGTGCATACCTGCGCATGACGCGCTACTTCCAGACATGTGGGTTCCCTTCCTTTGAAGGTATTGCCGTGGTTCCGTAAAATAATGTTGATCAACTTCCCTGATTGCGGGAAGCATTCAGTGGTTTACCAATGTGAATTTACCCTGTGCCGCCGTAAATAACATCGGAGCACCAGACACATTAAAAGGTAATATCAGGAAAGTATGGATGGGGGATGAAAAACAGCGCCGGTGAAGCCTTGAAGAAAACGCTTGTCCTGAAACAGCGTTCGTATTACAACTACCGGTTCAGCCATATATTGCAGTGATACCAAAGGTTGTTCCTGAAAGAAATCCGGACCGATGGATATTGTATTGGACTTGTGCTGTTCCTGTCCGGGCAGGTCAGCCGTTTTTTGCATTTGTTTTGTAAGATGGCATTTCCCGTGGCAATGCATGGCGGGCTTGTCTTTGTTTTCGCAAAGATTAGCGGCAATGTATTCCTGGTTGATACGAAATTCCAGGCAAACAACGGGCAGGGCCATCAGCTTCAGCAGGAGCAGCAGCAAGAGGTAAGCCGACGCGATATGTTTGATGGAAGATTGCATTGCGCGGCAAAGGTAGGGAAGAAATCATGAAGATCACAACACCGATTTCGGGCATCCCAATATCCCCCTCTTTCTACCGAAGGACGACATGCTTCCATTATCAGAGAACAACCTGATGTGCAGTGTGATGGAGGAATTGTAATACCAGTCTTTGTAACGGCTGCTTCCCCTCATAGTTCCTCCGGCAGGATACACAGCATTGGCGGCATCTTTCAGTTCGCCGCCTCTGAAAGCCAGTTCAACGGATTTGGGTCCGGCTTCGTTGAGCAATGTGGTGACGTCAAAATAATCTGTACTTACATCATCAAGGTAATCCGTGAACGTTTTGCGGAGCCCGAGTTCCCAGCCCAGTGAAATGCGGTCGCTCAATGCCCAGCGGATACCCGCGCCAAACGGGATATTAAATTGTGTGCGGTTGTAAGGCTGGTTGCCTTCATTGCCGGTAAGCCCCTGTCCTTCGGTACGCAGCGGCTGTAGTTCATGCTTCGCGCCAAGGGAATCGTAGGTGTATGGATTAAAATGAAACACGCCTATTCCACCAAAAACATAAGGGGCCAGGCGGTGTGCTGTTCTATCAAGTATAAATAATTCCATACCGAGGTGCCCTTCCGTGATATTGGAGGAGAAATCCAGGTTCCTGGCCCGTAGGTCGGGCTTGCGGTTGTAGCGGTCGGCGGCCCCCACTTTCAGGTAAGCGATGCCTCCCCTTACGGCGAGGTGTGGGGTGAGATCGTACAGGGCGCCCGCTCCGAGGGCGATACCGGCCTGATCGGTGGTGAACCGGTTTCCCTGGAGGTCGCCAGTGTAATTGGCGAATCCGCCGGAGAGGTTCACGGACCAGCGCTGCGCGCTTGCCAATGCAGGGGATAAAATTATTATTGCCATCAGTAACCAGTTCCGCATAGCATTGATTTTGCGTTTTTGAAACAAGAATTGAGCCAAAACGTTCTTTTCATACAGTGTTGTGGTTTCACGCACTGCTTGGTTTCACGCAAAGGGCGCTAAGGAGCAAAGACGCAAAGCGTTGATGAATTGCAACCTTTTGTTTTAGCGGAAACGGTTTTACATGCGCGGGCATTTAATCACCGTTAAGAAGAGGGCGCATTTTTCATACGCCCTCCCTGGAACAACAAGTACAAAAGAACAGCTATGACGTTGTAAAATTGAACCATCCCTTTCAAGGAAACAACGGTGAAAACACGGAAGAACGCGGGGAAAATAACGGTATAAAAAACAAAGTCGCACCCTTCCGGATGCGACCTCATATATACACAAACAAAGCCTTTTGTATTACTTTTTCAACTCATTCTCCAACAGCAGTTTTAGTTCTTTGCTTGATGGACGGGGAGCATCGATGGTGACGATATTCCCTTTTTTATCGAACACCATAAACCTCGGAATACCTTTGATGTTGTAATTCTTCGCGATATCGCTCCATCCGGCGGCGAACATTTGCACTCCTTTCAGTTCTTCTTTGGCCACAAAATCTTTCCATTTCTCGAAATCTTTCTGTTCATCCACGGAAACACTCATGAATACCACATCCTGGTGGCGCATTTCTTCTTCCATCTTTTTCAGGTGTGGGATTTCCATTTTGCAGGGGCCGCACCAGGTTGCCCACACATCCACCAGCACCACTTTCCCTTTAAAATCGGTGAGGGAAGTCATCTTTCCGTTAATGTCGGGGTACGAGAAGTTAATGGCGGGCTGACCGGGTTTGCTGTCGGCCTGCGCGAGTTTGGTTGAAATCTCGGATAGGCGGGTTTTCTGGTCTTCTGTAAGAATGTATTTTTCATACTTCTTCGCCAGATCCATGTAACCCAGGTAAGTTTTCAGGTAACGTGCGCTTTCTATGAACACTTCTCCTTTCAGTGTATCGTTCCGCATCATGGCGATGCGCTTATCGGGATCGTTCCCTTCCATGGGCAGTCCGTTTGCCATAACGGGAATACGCTGGATGGAAGCAAGCAATCTCATCCCGAACGGATAGCGCAGCAACCGGCCATCAGCCGTGTACTTTGTCACATCAAGGTTCTTGTAATATGTGATGTAATCATCCTTCGTGGGATGCACCGTATTGGGCATGAATACAAAGCTCGATGCATAAAAAAGCACATCAAGTTCCTGCCGGATGGCAAAAGCCGCATCAAACTGCTTATTGCCCGTCTTCACCGCTTTTGATTGCGCGAATTCCTTTTGAAACGCTTCAAATTTTGGAAAGAATTGTTTGTAGGTATCGCGCTTTCTGTTCAGGTAAAGCGATGGGCCTTCCACCACGTAAGCTTTGTCGTGCCAACTGGCGATGGCTTTGTTTTCAGCGGTATTTTTCCCAACCAGTGTATAGCTGGTATCGTTGATCTCAAAATTGAGCTGATCGCCCGGCTTAAAATAGAAGCTGAACTTATCGGATGGCGCCTGTTGATTGCCCAATCCGATTACATAGAACGCCTCGTTTTCCGGGTAAAAAAGGAAGCCGAACTTCCCCTGATCGTCCACTTTGGAAGAAGCGATTTCCTCGATACGCCCGTGGGTGATGGTGAAGAGTTTTACGGGCTCTTTTGATTTCCTGGAAATGGCACCGTTAACAGTGGCTGGTTTTTGCTGGGCAAAGGTTGGCAAAAGCATTCCTGTTGCCAGGAATGCCATAAATACTTTTTTCATTTTAGCTATTTAATGTAAGGTGTAAAACAATTTAGCGGGTTCTGTAGGAAAAGCTGATGATCTTGCCAAGCCCGGAAAAACGATTCAGCAATTGAAGATCGCCCTGCACCGGCATAACAGTATATTCTTCCAATACGCCGTTCTCCCCTTCAGGCTTCTGTGCATCCAGACTGGCAGCCACAAGGGTATTCCCCCTGAATTTAAGTGCGGTGAATGTGTTTGCGCCCTTATCCAGCATAAGTTTGCTCGCTTTCAGCGACATGTCATAAGAATAAAGTTTTCCGCCAACGGTATAGAAGATGTAGCCGAGGTTTGGACTTACCGCGAAGTTCTTCGCCATCGCCATGTCGGTTGCGGTCATTTCTTCATAATATACCTGCTGAATCGATGCACCAAACGTGAAACGGGCAAGCATGTATTTACCCGTAGCCTCACTGTGCAGAATCGCGAATACATTCCCATTACTGAAAGAGGAATAGGTCATGTAAACCAGGTCCATTCCGGTGTTAAAATCAAACAATGTTCCATCTGGCATTACAGAGCAGGTGGATTCCGTACCGATGTGTCTGACAAACCTTTTATTGGTGTTGTCATAGAAAACGGCATTGGAATTAACTGCAACATAAGGTGCTATTTCAAAAGTAGCAGGCTCATCCTTTATGATATTGATGGGCAGGCCAAACCTGATGTTCATTACATAATAATAGAAGTACGCATTGGTGCCGGCGATCATATAAGACCTGTAACCTCCCGCATCGGCCACTTCCGTAGCGGCAAAATCATCGGGCACGTTGGCGATCATTTCATATTTGATGTTATAGGTATTCTTGTACTGGAAAGTTTCCGGTTCAACTCTGTCTGTTGTTTCATTGGTGGAAAGGAATATGCCATATCCATCCGCAAGGGGATTCATCCTGAAACTGTTCACGGCAACCGGCTTACCTTTCAGGGTCAAAGATGAACCAACATAATTCAGTACATCATTGATAACAATGAATTCGTTGTTTACTTTCGATACCATATCCAGCCTTGCTTTCCCGTTCACTTCTGTCATGGCCAGCCAGCCTTCGTAAATAGAACTCACCACATCGATATCGAACACTTTCTGGAACTGCAAACCGGTTAGGGTATCTTTCACACGGTAATACACATTATAGGAACCGGAAGGAATAGCCACATTGATGCGCAGGCTTTTTCCTGTACCGAGGTCTTTTCTTTTATCGGCTACCAACGCGCCATTTTTCATGGCGATCCATTCATAGGTGTAGCGGGCCGAATCGGATGCGTTCGCTTCAGTAAAGGTGAGTTCGGGAATTACTTCAAAGTAACTTCCCTGCATTACGGTATATTTTTCGTTGATCCCGCCGATGGAAACTTTATTCGGCTCGGTGTAATCATAATTACCGAGGTCCTTGTAACAAGCGCTGAACGAGAATGTGATCAGCGCAAGAAACATATATTTTACAAATGTGATTTTCATTGCTTTCAATTTTGGCTTTGTTAGAAAAAAAGAACTGCACTACTGGGAACCAGGCCCCATGGTCATTGCCGTGGTTCCATCCGCTTCGTAAATCGTTTCCCCTGCCGCCTTTTTCTCATTCAGGTACCTTTGCATGAACTTGCCGTAGTAAACCAGTTCTGCGATCGTAATGGTGTTTTCCATTTTATCCAGCGGTATCACCAGCATCTCAGACATGAGGTACAGTTTCTCCTTCGAGAAAGTACCCAGGTAATGATCCAGCCAGTACCGCGGTTTTTTAAGAATATCATTTACCTGCACCTGGTATTGGACAGCGTTAAATTTAGCGGTGCCATTCACTTTAAACTGAAGATTGGTACCAAAGTTTTCATTCGGCTCGAGCGCCATGTAAATGGAAAAAGTACTGTCGGCCATATCTGCGGTACGGTTGAGTTTCAGGTAGGCGGTATCCCACAGTTTCCCTGCCTGGATGGTGAAATCCGTTTGAACAAACTGGTAATGTGTAGACAGTTCAGCTGTTGTAAGAGAGTCCACAAGAACCAGGGAATATTTCCTGTCCACGTTAGCCGGCGCGCCTGATACCCTTACCAGGATGGGCACCACGCTATCCGTAAGCGTAATGCTGCCAAAAGCAAAACTGATGAGTGCAGACTGAGAAAGGCCCGATCCCGCGGGACCGCCGCCGTTAACAGGGTAGTTAAAATAGACCACCGGAGCACCTTCAAATGTTTTCAGTTCCTTTGTGCACCCGGCAAAAAGGAGCGTAAGTAATAGTATGGAGAATGAAATACGTTTCATGTAAAATAGGTTGAAGTTATCTGTACTGGGTTTCAGAAAGCGGCAGCGGGAACACATACTTTGCAGCGTTCATGGTAACGTTCCCTGATGTGGAAGCGCTGTTGGGCACACTGGTCACCTTCCTCCTCTTGTAGAAGTAGAACAACTGCCCCTCGCCCCAGAACTCTTTCTGGTATTCTTTCTGCAATTCGGTGATGATGTTCGCGCTTGCTGAAACATCCACCAATCCACGGTTATACCGAACGGTATTCAGGTACTGTTTCGCGGCTACCGGATCCGTTTCACATTCCGCGGCGATGTAATACAGCTCACTTTTTCTGATCAGTGGCATCTTGAACCTGAAGCTGCTATCCGTTGCCTGTACATCTGTGTATTTGTAAAAGGTCTTATAACTTTTTGCGCCGGTAGAAGGCAGCGCCCACATGGGGTTATAACGGTAATCATTTTCATTGTTTTCGAAAACCGCTTTCAGCCTGGTATCGTTTGGCGCAAGGATACTTGCATCCATTACTTCCGGAGCAAGCAGGTTTCTGTTGGTATTATAGAGATTGATGTTAAAAAGGCAGAGGATCAATTCAGAAGAAAATACACGGTCAGGATTCGTTTTATCGTTGATGATCCTGGAAGGGTTTATCCATGGGAACCGGTTTGCGCTCTGTTCGATCACGAATTTCGCGGCTTTCAACGCTTCAGGCTTGTTTTCCCTGTAGAGATGCACCCTGGCCTGTAACGCTTTGATGGCGTAGTAGTTCATGCGTTGGTTCCTGTTTCTGAAAAAGTCTCTTCCGTCTCCCACCACGGTTTTCACCACACCTTCCCGGATGATGGGATCGTTTTGAAGCAGGGTTTCCGCGACAGAAAGATCATAGAGAATACTGTCCATCACCTGGCTGGCGGGTAATAATTCAGCAGCTGTAGTGGCAGCCGTTCTGTAATAGGGAATAGATTTGGCCACGGAATCAGCCGTATTGTACATGGGCCCGAACATGCGGAGCAGGTCGAAATGAAGCATCGCCCGGAGGCCGATGGCTTCCCCCCTCATGATGGAATCATCCGCCGCGGTAATTTTCGGACTTTTATACAGCTCCATGCTTTTTACAAACTGGTTCGCGTTCACGATCGCCACATAAGCATTTTCCCAGATGGATGCCAGGTTCGCCATAACATCCTGCTCACCATACGAGTAACTCTGGAACCTTACCCTGTTGTGCTGGGTGCCGATATTATACCGTTGGGCAAACACTTCCAATGTTCCCATGGTAAGGTTGTTTCCGTACAACGGATTGCCTGCCATAAGAAGGTAAATTCCGTTCAATGCATTGCCGGCTCCGCCCAGGTCTTCATACACCTGCAATTCAGTGAATTTATCCTGAGGCTGCACATCGAGCCATTTTTTGCAGGAAGGCAGCAGGATGATGGCTGCGATCCCTATCATGAATATGTTGAAAATATGTTTCATAATCTTTTGAATCGGTGGTTAAAAAGATGTACTGATGCTGAAGGATACGGAACGGGCGAAAGGATAATCCGTGCCGCGCTCTCTTCTCACAGTAGATACCCGGAAAATATCATTCATATAGCCTGTAAGGCGCAGGCTCTTCATACCAATCTTTTTCAGGAAAGGTTTGTTGTAGAAATCGTACCCGAAACTGATGGATTCTCCGATCAGCGTATTTTCCTCCTGTACAAAACGTGACGACATAGGCGTGGTAGTCGTAATCGAGATGGCTTTGAACCTGGAGATATCGCCGGGTTGCTTCCACCTGTCGTAAAGCGCACGCTTATCCTGGTTGTTCATCACATTGGCATCGCTGATGTTTTCCACTTTGTTGTACAGCGCTGAATTAAATACATCTCCGCCATATCTGTACCGCATGAATACACCCAGGTTAAATCCTTTGAAGGAGAAATTCGTATTGAATACGCCTTCCAGGGTTGGTCTTGAATTACCCACAACACGGATATCCTGTGCATTGTAGTCGAAAGTCATCAGGTCTTCACTGGTCAGGAACATTTCTCTTCCCGTTGCCGGATCAATGCCCAGGGAGTAAACGGCCCAAAGGTCCTCAGGACTGTACCCGTCTTTGTACCTGATCAGCGAACGGCTTTCCTGCTGGTCCTTGTTCAGGCTTTCGAGTTCATTGTTCAGACCGCCATATACCGCTTTCTGTACAATACCTGTAAGGCCGAAAGTGAGTACTACCCTGTCTTTAGGACGATAGATCGGAGAATATTTCAGGTTCGCCTCTATGCCCCTGTTGTTCAGGTGGCCCACATTTTTCGGATACTGGTACAATCCTGTGGAGGAAGGGAGGTCTACCGCTACTATAAGCGGCTTGGTATATTTCTCATAGATGTTTACAAAACCGCTGAACTTGCTGTTGAACATGGTGAAGTCGATCCCGATATTGGTCTGAAGGGTATTTTGCCACTCCAGGTTGGGGTTCCCGAGTGTTGTAAGCGTTAATCCTTGTCCGTAGCTGTTCAGGTTGGATTCGAATGTATAAACGGAAACAGAAGTGATCTGGGAGAAGTTCTGGTTACCTGTAGAACCGATGTTCGCTTTCAGGCGGAACGTATTGATCCAATCCTTATCGCGAAGCACTGCCTGCTGGTGCAGGTTCCAGGCTGCTCCCACCGACCAGAAAGAGGAATACTTTTTATTGGAGCCGAAAGCGGTGGATCCATCCAAACGGTAAGAGAAGTCCGTAACGAATCTTTTATCAAAAGTGTAACTTCCGGAAACGAGGAAGTTGTTTCTTCTGAACTGGCTGATGGCGGTTGCGGGTCTTCCTTCCGGATCATAACCATACGCGAAGGCGGGGTTGCCATTGGTTCCCGGAGGAAATCCTACCGCGAGGGAAGAATAGGCATCGTTGTTGTTCTCCTGTATTTCAAACCTGGCGTTACCGGTAACCTGGTGTTTGCCGCCAAAAAGCCGTCCGTAAGTAAGCATGGCGTTGGCCTGGTACGAAAACTTGCCTGTTCTTTTGTTGTTGTGGCTTCCTTTTTCAAACAGGCCGGCATTGTCGAACCTGCTGTGTTCGGGCGGGAAATACAACACCTGATCACTGGACGCCTTGTTCAGTTGCGCGGAGGTTTGGAACTGAAGGTCGTTGTTGAAATAGTAAACGAGTTGAAGGTTGTTCTGGAACTCGAAACTTTTGGTGGTATTGATGTTGTTCAACAAGGCATTGTACAACGGATTCACGATCCTTTCGGTGGATAATGCCCTTCCTCTTGACACCTCAAGGTATTTATCCACTCCACCATCGGCATTGTACTTTTCGTAGTACGGGTTCGCGTTTACAAAAGAGGAGAACGATCCATAGGGAGACTCATTTGCAGTGCTGCCGTTCACCATCATGCGGTTGGAAATATTGATCTTATTTTTCCTGTAGATAAGATCCAGGTTGCCCTGCCAGGTATCCCTTGCGGAACCTTTCATCACGCCATCTGTTTTACGGTACTGGAGACCGGCGGCGTAACGCACAATCTGATCACCACCTTCCATCCGGACGGAGTGTCCGTGTGAGAAACCCAGTTGAACGGGTTCATTCATCCAGTAGGTATTCACGCCCCTGCGCACCCTAGTGAGCCTTGAATGGTACAGTTCATCCAAAGCCAGTTGCTCTTCAATGTAGGCAGGATGATAAATAGTATATCTCCCGGAAAGCCTTTCAAATTCGAGTTTTTCCTCCCCGTTCATCATGTTATAACCAGACAGGTCGGGGATTTCCATCCTGTAGTCTCCGGTATAAAACAGTTGCAACGCGCCTGGTTTTGGCTTTTTCGTTTCTATCACCACCACGCCATTGGCGGCACGTGCGCCGTAAATGGCTGTGGATGCGGCATCTTTCAATAAGGTAACAGATTCCACCCTGTTCATATCCAGGTCAACGATGGTACGCAGATTGGTTTCAAAACCATCCAGGATAAACAAGGGCAGGTTAGGATCGGAAGCGAACTCGTCGCGCAAAGTTGTAGAGGCAACGGAAGTTTTTCCCCTGATCTCAATGTCAGGCAACACATTCGGGTTAGAACCAAGGGTGTTGTTTTCCGTAATAATAAAGGAAGGATCAAGAGATTTAAGACTTTGAATCACGTTCTGGTTCCCGATCGCTTTCAGTTGTTCGCTGTCGAAAGAAACAGCGGCGCCGGTGAAGCTTTCCTTTCTTCTTTTCAATATCCCGGTTACCACCATATCTTTCATGGATTCTTCAGAAGGGCGCAGGGAAACATTCAGGAACTGCCCCCCTTTCACTTTTACATCCTTAGCAATAAAGCCAACGAAACTTATGGTAAGCGTAGCGTTTTCCTGACCTGCGTCAATCGAGAAGCTACCATCGGCGCCCGTCATCACCCCAACCCGGGTTCCTTTCACCACAACGCTGGCGCCAACAATAGGGTTGCCGTCGGCATCTACCACCTTGCCTTTGATTACAGGCGGCAGATCGGCCACTACAGGACTTGTGATCACCTCCGGGGCCGGCTCTTTTTTGCGCAGCACGATGGTGTTCCGGATGATCTCGTAGGAAAAAGGTTGTTCCCGGAAACAAACATCCAGTGCGGTTTTGAGTGAAACGTTCTTCACGTCCACATCAACGGGTCTGGCTTGTTGTATCCAGTCGTTCCTGAACACAAAAGTATACCCCGTTTGTGCTTTGATCTTTTTGAAGACCTGTTGCAGCGGAGCATTTTTCTCGGACAATGTTACTTGCTGAGACATCGTGTTGGCACTCACATGCAAACAGATTCCCAGTAGCAGAAGCGCAGTCATTCTCATTATCAACCAGATTTTGGATGATGGTCGCAAAGCAGGTGTACAATCACGTACGGGCGCAACTTTGCGAAACGCAATTAATTGCATAGTTTTGGTAACGTTTTGGGTGATAAAATAACAGTTGGCGAAAATTGTTGCAGTAATTGCCCATCCAACCGGCAGTGTTCCCGCACTTCCGGTTTTTTTATGGCCCTTACTGAATTATTTACTCGATATAATTAGTTTTTTGTTTTCAATTTTATACACGACTCCACTCAACTCCAGTATCTGTAACACTTCCGATAACATCATACTCCGTGGAAACTCCCCCGTTAACGTACCCTTCGGCACACCGTTCTCGTACTGCACTTCCACATCGTACCATCTTTCCAACTGGCGCATTACCTGCGGTAACGCGGCTCCGTTGAAAAGGAACATGCCGTTCTTCCAGGCCACTTCCGCTTCCACATCCACATTTTTCTTCAGCGTCATTTTACCCTCCTGCTCCACCAGTTGCTGGCCCGGAGCCAGCAGCACCGCTTCGGAACCATGGCTCATTTTAACGGCACCTTCCAGTAAGGTCGTTTTCAGCACAGACTCATTGGCATAAGCCATGATGTTGAAGGAAGTACCCAGCACTTCCACTTCCGAGCCGCTCACCATTACGCGGAACGGACGTTGTTTGTCTTTTGCCACTTCAAAATAAGCTTCGCCCGTTACCTCTACCCTTCTTTCGTTTGCCGCGAAAGAAGCGGGAAAACGAAGGGAGGAGGATGCGTTGAGCCAAACCCGGCTGCCATCGGGCAGCATGATGCGGAATTGTCCGCCGCGGGGTGTGGCCAGTTTATGGTAAGCCATTTCGTTGCCCGCACCTGCGCCGGCATCATTCACTTCATACGTGAGTTCACCACCCTTTTTCACCACTTTGATATTGCCATTGGTGGCCAGGTTTCCAGCGGAGGCCACATCCAGTTCAATCACTTTTCCATCTTCAAGGGTGAGTGTGGCTTTATCCGATCCTGGTTGCGCATCGTTCACTGTTTTTTGAGCTACCTGAACAGCTTCCCTCTTTTCAAAGAATCCTCCTATCCATGCCGCACCGGCCAAAACCAACACTACGGCGGCCGCAATGGCAGGAACACGTAACCTGCGCCACATGGATAAGACCGGTGTTGCGTTCATGTCCCGCATGTCCACGATATTGTTCCAGACCCGCGCTTTGGTCTCCGGATTTTCCTGGAAACCATCCTTTGCAATCATTTCCGCCACCTGCAACGCTTCGCGGAAACTTTCGGGATGCAGGGTTTCTTCCCGCAAAAACCGGTTCCAATCTTCGCTGGTTTGATGATCCCTGTTCCTGAACCAGGCCTGGAAATCTTCATCCAGCAGAAAATCATCCAATTTATATTTGGCAAACTCTTTTTTCATCTTATTTCAATAAGGTTTAACAAGGGGAACTGGTATATGACGCAGCTGTTTTTTATTTTACCCCACGCCGCTGAAAAATTATTTTAAAAATAACAGCAGCAACGGGAACGCGTCTTTCAGTCCCTGGATGGCGCGGGCCATCAGTTTGTAGGTCGCTTTCTCGGTCAGACCAAGAATTTCGGCCGTTTCTTCATAAGAAAAGTTGTAATGGTAGCGCAGGTAAATGATTTCGCGCTGCCGTGGCGTAAGGTCTTCCAGGGCTTTTTTCAGTTTTTCCCGCAGCAGCATCAGTTCTTCTTTTTCTTCCAGGGCGGTTTCCAATGAGAAGGCGCCGGGAAATTCACTGCCATCGAGCTGATCGGTACGTGTGGATTGAATTTTCCGTTGTTTGTCGATCAGTATGTTGCGGTACGCCCTGATCAGGTAAGCGGAAACATGGTCGGGCACAGCGAGGGCGGCACGGTTGTTCATGAGTTTCAGGAACAAATCCTGGATCCCGTCTTCCGCAAGCGATGTATTGCCGGTAAATTTTCTGCCGAAACTGAAAAGCGTTTCAAAGTACGCGTCGTACAAGGTTTTCAGCGCCCCATCATCTCCATGGGCAAATGCTTCCCATATCCGGCGTTCCTCCATGTTATTGCTGTTGATACTAGTCATTCATCGGTGGGGCTGATTGATCAAAACCTGTAACCGGTTGTAAAATTAGGAATTAATCCGGCTTTAATTTTCATTGGAAAAGTCGCGCAACCGTTTGCGTAACGAAAGAATTTTAAAAAATGAGGCGGTGCGTTTCCTTAATCTTTCCCATCACAAATACGCTCTGGAGCTGACCGATGTTCTCTACCTGACTGAGTTTGTTGACGTGGAAATCATAATAATCGTTCATATTTTCCGCCACTACCTTCAGCATAAAATCAAATTCGCCGCTGATGCTGTAACATTCCACCACTTCGTTCATCTCCTGGATCAGTTTAACAAACTTGCTTCCCGTGCGCTTACCATGCTCTTTCAGGGAAACATAACATATTACCATCAGTCCCTTCTTTACTTTGGCAGGATCCACCAGGGCCGCGTAACAACTGATTACTCCGGCCTCCTCCATTCTTTTGATGCGTTCATGCACGGGCGTTGTGCTCAGGTGCACGGCGGCGGCTATCTCTCTTACCGTTGCCAGGGCGTCGTCCTGTAGTATTTTCAGGATGGCGATATCTTTCTCGTCCAGAGAGATGGATGAACCAGTATCTGAATTTTCTTTTTGAAGGGTCATAAGGATTGAATTTTATGCTTTTGTTCCGAAAAGATAGCCAAATCAAAGTCATTTGTTCTAAAAAACATGGCAGTTATTTTATTTTTATTCCAAAGAACTATCTTTACGCCCATTATTAATTAACCGCAAAAAGTTTTCAAAATGTCGTCAGCAGCACAACAAATTGATCTCAGCCTTCCTTATAAAGTGAAGGACATGAGCCTGGCAGAATGGGGCCGCAAGGAAATTAAACTTGCAGAAGCCGAAATGCCCGGTCTGATGTCTATCCGTGAAGAATATGGTCCTTCACAGCCCTTGAAAGGTGCACGCATCGCAGGATGTTTGCACATGACCATCCAAACCGCCGTACTCATCGAAACCCTGGCCGCCCTGGGTGCCGAAGTACGCTGGAGCTCCTGCAACATCTTCTCCACACAGGACCATGCCGCCGCAGCCATCGCCGCTACCGGTATCGGAGTTTTCGCCTGGAAAGGACAAACGCAGGAAGAAGCCGACTGGTGCATTGAACAAACCCTGTTCTTCGGCAGCCACGACCGCCCCCTGAACATGATCCTCGACGACGGTGGTGATCTTACCAACATGGTATTCGACAAATACCCTGAAATGATCGCCAATATTAAAGGGCTGAGTGAAGAAACCACTACCGGTGTTCACCGCCTTTACGAAAGAATGGCGAAAGGCACCCTGCCCATCCCCGCCATCAACGTGAACGATTCTGTTACCAAATCCAAATTCGACAACAAATACGGTTGTAAAGAATCACTGGTGGACGCGATCCGTCGTGCCACAGACGTGATGATGGCCGGTAAAGTTGCCGTTGTGGCAGGTTATGGCGACGTAGGTAAAGGTTCCGCTGAATCACTCCGTGGTGCAGGCGCACGCGTGATCGTAACTGAAATCGACCCCATCTGCGCCCTCCAGGCCGCTATGGACGGATTTGAAGTGAAGAAAATGACCAACGCCGTGGCTGAAGCCGATATCGTTGTGACCACCACCGGTTGCCGCGACATCATCACCGGCGAGCATTTCAGGAAGATGAAAGACAAAACCATCGTTTGTAACATCGGACACTTCGATATCGAAATCGACGTTGCCTGGCTGAATACCAACTATGGTCATACAAAAGATACCGTGAAGCCCCAGGTAGATATATACAATGTAGATGGGAAAGACATCATCCTGCTGGCCGAAGGTCGCCTCGTGAACCTGGGTTGCGCCACCGGTCACCCCAGCTTCGTGATGAGTAACTCCTTCTCCAACCAAACGCTCGCCCAGATAGAACTGTGGCTGAACCACGAGAAATACGAGAACAAAGTATACGTACTGCCGAAGCACCTTGACGAAAAAGTGGCACGCCTGCACCTGAAAAAGATCAGCGTGGAATTGGATGAACTGACGGATGCGCAGGCTGAATACCTGGGTATTTCTAAAGAAGGTCCGTTTAAACCGGAGTTGTACAGGTACTAGTTTTAATGTTGGATTTTGAATGATGGATTGTGGGGTTAGGTTTGAGGAGTAATTTCTGATTTGAAATCCGGAATATTATAGAAAGGCTGTCAGATGGGGATAATTCCTTATTTGGCAGCTTTTTTGGCCTCACCCCGCCCCCTCTCCCGGGGGAGAGAGGCATAGTTTATGGTAGTTGATGAGTTATTGGGTAGCGAGAAGCCATTCCTGTTATGATGAATAGCTTATTGGTAAGTGAAACGCCAATCAGGGTATGCCATTTTTTCAAAAAAGACGTTACTTATCCTATTCCAAATCCGACATTTATTTTTTAGCCTTGAAGCCGTTACACTTTAACCTCGAATATATTGGGGTTATTTATAAGGCAGCCACCACACGGCAAATAATCTGAATGATGAATTGAAGCCACCCCATTCAAAATTCATCATTCAAAATTTAAAATTCCCCGATTCGAATTTCTTGCACAGTTATTGTGGTAGTTCATCCGAATCATTTAATCATGCAGTTGGAGTTTATAAAGAATATTCAGTTTACTGAACTACTGAAATGCGAAGGAAGGTTGAGAGAGTTCAACTTCAGAAAAGTACATTCATTCCCCGAAGGATTGTTCACCGTTGATGTTTGCGACGACCGTGGCAACAGGCTTATGTTTAAACTCATCCGGGAGAACGGGCACTGGAAAATGCATACGGAAATGCCGCTTCCCGCCTGGATACTGGAAAAAGAACAGGCGCTCGCCGGAATTGCCGAGGAGAATAAATAACTAACTTCGCGGCATGAAGGAACATGCCAAACTTTCGGTCAATATCAACAAGATCGCCACGCTCCGCAACAGCCGCGGAGGAAATACACCCGATGTTGTAAAAGCAGCCATTGACGTGCAGCTTTTTGGCGCGGATGGCGTTACTGTGCACCCACGTCCCGACGAGCGCCATATCCGCTACCAGGATGTGCGCGACATCAAACCTATTATTACCACGGAGTTTAATATAGAAGGCAATCCCAGGGAAGAAAAGTTCATTCAACTGGTATTGGAAGTGCGCCCACACCAGGTCACACTAGTTCCTGATGCCGACGGGCAACTCACCAGCGACCACGGATGGAACACCATTGAACACAAGAACTACCTCGTAGAAACGATCAATATTTTCCGGAACGCGGGTATCCGCACCTCCATATTCGTGGATCCTGTGGTGGAAATGGTGGAAGGCGCGCTGGCCACGGGTACCGATCGCATTGAATTGTATACTGAAGCTTACGCGCGGCTGTTTCCCGCCAATAAAGAAACGGCTGTGGCGCCTTACCGATCAGCGGCGGCAAAGGCGGTGGAACTGGGCCTGGGCATTAATGCGGGCCACGACCTGGACCTGAAGAACCTGGCGTTTTTCGCGCAGGAAGTGCCTGGGTTGCTGGAAGTATCTATAGGGCACGCATTGATTGCGGATGCGTTGTACCTGGGGTTGGAGAATACGGTGCAGTTATATAAACGGTGCTTGGGGTAGGTGTGCCTGTTTTTTGTGTATCTCTTTCACGCAACTGCTTTGTGCTTCGCACAGCGCAGACGCAAGGGAGCCAAGACGCAAGGCGTTGTTTGTGGTGAAATAGCTTGTATTTTGAAATATTATTGTTGGTTAAATCCTAATGATACGTCAGTTCTTGTTTAGGATATGAACAGGTCAAATAAATGGCACTAAACAGAAACTTTTTCAGGGATAAATGCTGATGAAAATATGCAAGAATAACCCAAGGTTCTCCAAAACCGAACAGCCCCTTGCGTCCTGGCTCCCTTGCGTCTTTGCGTGAAAAAAAAACGCATAGCCTACCGCTCATACGCATACGTAATTCTTCCCATCATCTCCTTCTGCTTATCCAAAGCCGTTTCGCTCAGTTTCAGGCCCGCGGCATCATATTGGTACACCCACGTGAGGTAGTTGCTACTGTTGTTCGGAATATGCACCGTTTTCACCACCCTTCCGGCGCTATCATATTCAAACATATAATCCGGTAAGAGACGGCGCGCTTTGGTATTGTACCGTACGATATCGGAAAGACGGCCCTCCTGGTTGTAATAGTAATAAATGGTTTCGGAGCGGCGAGGAGAGAAAATCGTTTTTTCTTCCAGCACTTTACCGGCTTCATCGGTGATGAACGTCACCAGCGTGGTATCCTTTCCATTGAGGATGCGCACCATCTGTTCCGGCGCCCCTTTGGGAGTGTACTGCCACTGGTGCTCTTCTTTTTGTTCGAAAGCATCTTTCAGGGAACGGATGGTGGTGGTGAGCGACTGCAGTTTTCCCTGCGGGGAATAAGTATAGCTCGTGGTGGTGACATTGCCATCGGTACTGTCTTTTACCTGGAGGAGGCGGCCATTGGGGTCGAAGAAGGTCTTCATGTTCGAATTTCCGCTGAAATCGGTGCGGGTAATGGTGGTGAGCTGGGTAAAATCCGGACTCACCAGTTGGTAGCACATAAAATTCCGGGTAACGGTACGGTCGGCGTCCAGGCTCTTCAGGGTCACCTTTTTTACCTTTTCGGCGGCGTACAGCTTTTGCGTGGACACGGTTTGTTCCACGGCCACAATATCTTTATAATAATGCTGGGCATTTGCGGAAACGGCGCTCAGTAATAATAAGGCAAGGACACTTCTCTTGATCAGGTGCATCTGCAACAGGTATTTAGGCTATAGAAACGTTCAAATTTACTGATATCTTTTGCACGGCCTGAAATTTATCCTACTTTTAAAACCGAACCATCCATTACACTGTGTCACACGGGAAAGAACGCCACGATAAACATTGTCTGAACTGCGGAACCCTGGTTGCAGGGAGATTCTGCCAGGAATGCGGCCAGGAAAATATAGAACCGCAGGAAACCTTCTGGGGGCTTGTTACCCACTTCTTTAACGACATTACGCATTTCGACGGAAAATTCTTCCGTACCGTGCGGCTGCTGTTCCAGAAGCCAGGATTTCTTTCCAAAGAATATCTTGAGGGGCGCAGACAACAATACCTGAATCCCATCAGGATGTACATCTTCACCTCCGCGCTTTTCTTCCTGATTTTCTTTTCCATCACCAAAATCAACCTGGGAAACCCGGAAAGTTCCACCAGAACCCGCAATTTAGAAAGATTGCGCGCACAAGCCGGTAATCTCATGGCAACGAAAGATTCGGTGCAACTGGTGAAAACGCTGGACAGTATTTTCGTGCTGCAATCCGATTCCGCGAAAACCCCGGGCGGCTTCAGCGTGGGCGTTGCCGACCAGAAGTACAGAACAAAAGACGAGTACCTGACTGCGCAGGAAAAATTACCGGCATCCCAAAGAGATGGCTGGTTCAGCAAAAAGTTTAAACTCCGGACGCTGAATATGAACGAAGATTACAGCGCTAACCCCAAAGCTTTTCTTGAAAAACTGGCGGATGGATTCCTGCACCAGTTCCCCAAGATACTTTTCCTTTCCCTACCCATCTTCGCGCTTACGTTTCAATTGTTGTACAGGCGAAAGCGGAACATCTGGTACACCGGACACGGCATATTCAGCATTCACCTGTACATTTATTCCTTCCTGCTGCTGCTCGCGTTCTTCCTTTTCCGCTGGATGAAAAACTTCGGCATGAGCGGCTTCTGGGGCTTCCTGCAATTTGTATTGTTCCTATATTTCTATTATTACATGTATAAGGCGATGCGGTATTTTTATGGCGACGGCAGGGGAAAAACACTGGCGAAACTGGTGTTGCATAACTTTATTTCCCTGTTCACTTTCACCTTCCTTACCGTGTTCTTTTTCCTTTTCATCACTTTCTTCGCCTAAACTGAACCGATATGCAGCAACCGCTTTCAGACGCTTTCCTCCGATTAGTGCGCATCATGGATGAACTCCGGGAGAAATGTCCCTGGGATAAAAAACAAACTATCCATACCCTTCGGCAGCAAACCATTGAAGAAACCTACGAACTCACCGATGCCATTACGGGTGAAGACTGGAAGGGCATCAAAGAAGAACTTGGAGATTTGCTGCTGCACATGGTATTCTATGCTAAAATCGGCACCGAACAGGGAAAGTTTACCTTAACAGATGTCCTGGAAGGTATTTCTGATAAACTGGTTTCCCGGCACCCCCATATTTACGGTGATGTGCAGGTGAACAATGAGGAGGACGTAAAACGCAACTGGGAACAACTGAAACTGAAAGAAGGGAAAACCTCCGTGCTGCAAGGTGTCCCTAAATCGCTTCCCGCGCTGGTGAAAGCGATGCGGCTCCAGGAAAAAGCCAAACAGGTAGGCTTTGAATGGGAGAACGCACAACAGGTTTGGGAGAAAGTAGAAGAAGAAATGCAGGAACTGAAAGAAGCCGTTGACCACGGCGATGCACTACATACGGAGGAAGAACTGGGCGACCTTTTCTTCTCCCTCATCAATTACGCACGGTTTTTGCAACTCGACCCGGAAAACGCTTTGGAACGCACCAACCGCAAGTTCATTTCCCGCTTTCAGCAAATGGAAAAAATAGCCGCCGAACAGGGAAAAGGCCTTCAGGAGATGACGCTCCCCGAGATGGACGACATCTGGAACAGCGTGAAAAAAGATGAACCCCGGTGATTGCACAACTTAAAAGGATTTTCTACCTCAACGGCTACCTGCTCATCGCAGCGGCTTGGCTGTTCACGCTGTCTTTCATTTTCAGCAATTACCTTTCTTATACCTCCTCTATCAAAGGTGTTAAAAACTCGCTCCAGGAACGGGTATATACTTATGAAAAGGATTTCCGCGAATTTGTGACGGATACCGCGCTCATGCGTCGCCTGGCCGAAGACAAATACACGGAACGCGGGCTGGAAAAGGCCGTGGACAAAGCCTACGGATTTTACCTGTACGATGTGAACACCTGGCAGGAATACAAGCTGGTGTTCTGGAACAACCAACGCACCGAACCGGAACACAACCGGCTGTTCTGGGGCGATACCACCAGGTTCCGTAACCTGGCGAACGGGCAATATGTGATGTGGCAGAAAGCCATTCCCCTGAACGGGAAAAGAATCCTAGCTGTAGGATTGCTCCAGGTGCGGGAAGAATATTTTATCCGGAATACTTATCTCCAAAAGCGGTTCATCGGTCTTTCAGGTGCCGAAGATCTTTATAAAATAACCGATGCACCCAACGAATACCGCATCACCGACCTGAACGGGAACAGTCTTTTTTACCTGGATTACAAAAGCAATGTGCGTGTAGTGGAAAAACCCGACTGGGTGTCCATTGTACTACGTTTGGCCGGTGTACTAATGGTACTGTTCTTCATTCAGACGCTGGCCGAACAAATCGCGGCCAGAAAGGGCGCATGGGCAGGTGTAGGTGTTCTGGCGGGCACTGTGGCATTTATCAGACTGCTTTCATATCACATCCCCATCCCCTTCAGGTTCAGGGATTTTGAATTGTTCGATCCCACCATCTTCGCTTCAGATTTCGTACACCCTTCCCTTGGCGATCTGCTCATCAACGCGCTGCTCTTTTTCTGGATCATCCTGTTCACGCGCAACAAACTCGCGTTTGCCAAAGTATCCTTTTCCACCTGGGCTAAATGGAAAAGATGGGTCATGATGATCGTGCTGAACGTATTCCTGCTCACCGCCACTTATTATGTGTGTGACGTGATCAAAAGCCTGGTAAAAGACTCGACGGTCGTTTCGCTGAATGTGACGGACTTTTTCAGTCTGAACGAATACTCCGTGGTCGGATTCGTGATCCTCTCCTGTATCAGTCTGGGTTATTTTTACCTGCTCCAGCTCCTGCTGAAAGTAGTAGACGCCCTTTTCCCGAACGAACTCTACATCAAATACCTGGTCCCGGCTATCATGGGACTCGTCTATCTTACCATCCTCAGTTTCGGTAAAATCACGGGGCTGCAGGTATTCACCCTGTTCTGGCTTATCCTCATCATCTGGCTCAATTCCAGGCAGGTATTCTTCGCGGGCAAGATCAGGCTTAATTTTGCCGGCACCCTGTTCTGGCTCTTTATTTTCTCCGCATCCATCACTGCCGTACTCATCGAAGAGAACCGGACCAAAGAACTGGAACAAAGAAAGAACCTGGCGGAGAAACTCTCGCTCCAGGCCGATCGCTCCAGCGAAAGACTATTGAGCATAGCGCTTACTTATATCGACAACTATTTCCTGAGCGCCAATTTCCACCAGTTCCACGATCCCGAAAGCAACCGTGCGCTCAAGGAAAGGCTGATCAACATGAATTTCAGTGGTTACCTCAATAAATACGACACCAAACTTTATACCTACGACGCAGCCGAACTGCCACTCTACAACGAAGATTCCACTTCTTACAACACACTGAACACCATTTTAACCGTACAGGGTAAACGAACCAATATCCCGGGACTCTTCTACGTTGAAACAGCATTCGACAAGTTCAGCTACATCAGTAAAAGAGAAGTAACCGATACCGCCAACCAGACATTGGGCTACCTCTATTTTATTTCCAAACCGAAAAAGTACAAAGGCGAAGCGCTTTCCCCCGAACTGTTCAAACAACCCGGCGATTACGATCCCGAATATTCCCCCTTCTATTCCTACGCCGTTTACAACAAATACGAACTGGTCAACAATTACAAGGAATACCCCTTCCCCACCCGACTTGATAAAAAGAACCTGCCGGTGGAAGATATCAAGATCATCAACCGGGGAGATTACGATGAACTCTGGTACAAAGTTGCTTCCGACAAATATGTGGTGATCGCGCGGAAAGTGAACTCCCTCATGGAAGCCATCACTTTATTCGCGTATATATTCTGTTCATTCCTTGCATTGGTGGCGCTTTTCAGGGTGGTATCGCTCGTCATGCGCTCCAGGTTCAGGTGGCGCTACCTCCGGGAAATGTGGCAGTTCAACATCCGCACGCAGGTTCACAGCACCATCATCTTCATCTCCCTTTTCTCCTTCGTGGTGATTGGGGTGGCCACGATCTCCTTCTTCATCAACCGGTACAACAACAACAACCGCGACAGGCTGAGCCGCGCCATGCAGATCATGGTGAATGAAGTAAAGAACAAAATGAAGGACCACGCGATCTTCGATGATGTGCTGAAACTCTATGAAACCGGCGCCGATGGGCAACTGGTGGCGCTGATTGAAGAGATATCCGAGATACACAACGCCGACGTGAACCTCTACGACCTGGATGGAAGACTGCGCGCCTCCTCCCGGCAGATCGTTTATGACAAAGGCATCCTGAGCGAAAACATCCAACCCGAGGCGTATTACAAACTGCACGTGCAGAACCAGGTGCAGGTGGTGCAGCAGGAGAACATCGGCAAACTGGAATTCCTCAGTATTTACGCCCCGGTGCGGGATGAACAGGGTGAACCATACGCATACCTCAATATTCCTTATTTCGCTTCTGAAAAAGAGCTGAACCAGGAAATCTCCAACTTCCTCGTTACCATCATCAACCTGAACGCATTCATCTTCCTGGTGGCCGGGGTCATCGCGCTGTTCATCGCCAATCGCATTACCCAGTCGTTTTCGCTGATCGCAGATAAAATGCGGGACGTGAACCTGGGAAAAATGAACGAAGAAATCTCCTGGAACCGCGATGATGAGATCGGCGACCTGGTGAAAGAATACAATAAAATGGTGCACAAACTGGAAGAAAGCGCCGTGGCCCTCGCCAAAAGTGAACGGGAAGGCGCCTGGCGGGAAATGGCGCGGCAGGTGGCGCACGAGATCAAGAATCCGCTCACGCCCATGAAGCTGAGTATCCAGTACCTGCAAAAAGCCATCGACAACAACTCCGGCAACGTAAAGGAAATGACCCGTAACGTGGCCTCCACCCTCATTGAACAGATCGAACACCTCGCGAAGATCGCCTCCGATTTCTCACAGTTCGCCAATATCGGGAACCCGCGCAAGGAAAGGTTCGACTTCCATGAAATGATGGACAAACTCATCAGTCTGTACCAAACCAATGAAAACCTCGACGTACGTTGGGAGCCTTTACCAGAAAGGATTTGGGTTTTCCAGGACAAAACCCAGATGAACCGGCTGTTCACCAACCTCCTGCAGAACGCCTGGGAAGCCTGCCAGCACGATGCCAGTTGCCTGGTGGTGATAAGGGAAGAAAAAAACCGCGGCAATGAATACCTCCGCGTAAGCATCGCCGACAACGGAGAAGGTATCCCCATCGAAATGCAGTCTAAAATATTCACGCCCAACTTCACCACCAAAACCTCGGGTACCGGGCTTGGACTGGCCATGTGTAAAAGCATCGCCGAGCAGGCCAAAGGAAAGATATGGTTTGAAACCAGTCAGGGAGAGGGTACCGTTTTCCATGTGGAAATTCCCCTGGCCGATACCGATACCGAGCTCCCGTAATCGAAATATTTACCGAAATTGTACGCTCAAAAATAACAGGGCTTTGATGAACCAGATAAACGCCGCCATCATCACCATCGGAGATGAACTATTGATAGGCCAGACGATAGATACCAACAGCGCATGGATCGCGCAGGCACTGAACCAGACCGGCATTTCCGTTAAAAGACGCGTGGCGGTTGGCGATCAGAAAGCCGCCATCATCCAGGCGCTTGACGAAGAGCGGCGGAACGCTGACGTGATCCTGCTCACAGGCGGCTTGGGTCCAACCGCGGATGACATTACCAAACCCTTGCTGTGTGAATATTTCGGCGGAAAAATGGTGGTGAATGAAGCAAAACGCGCGCACATCATCCATCTTTTCAGTGAAGTACTGAAACGCCCCATTATAGAGAGGAACCTGAAACAGGCGGAAGTGCCGGATGTATGCACCGTGCTGCTCAACGAGCGGGGTACCGCGCCCGGCATGTGGTTCGAGCAGGATGGAAAGATATTCGTTTCCATGCCCGGGGTTCCGTTTGAGATGATGGGCATCATGAATGAAGATGTGCTGCCCCGGCTCCGCGAAAAATTCGCGCTTCCCCCGGTATTGCACCGTTCCATAGTAACCGCTGGTATCGGAGAATCGTTCCTGGCGGAGAAGATAGCCGGTTTCGAAGCCGAGCTTCCGCCACACATCAAACTGGCGTACCTCCCCAATTTCGGCATGGTGAAACTGCGTTTATCCACCACCGGGAGTGCGGACACTAATGCGGAGCAGGAACTGGAAGCGCTGCACGGCCAGCTGCAGGAAGCGGTAAACGACGTGATGGTAGTAGCCGAAGACCTTACTATTCAGCAATACATCACCCGCCTGCTCAACGAAAAAGGTGCCACCATGAGTACCGCTGAAAGTTGCACCGGCGGTTACATCGCACACATCATCACTTCCCTTCCCGGATCATCGCAGGTATACAAAGGTTCCGTGGTTACTTACGCGAATGAGGCCAAAATGAATGTACTGGGCGTAAAACAGGAAACGCTAAAAGCCTTTGGTGCGGTGAGCGAACCCACGGTGCAGGAAATGGCCAAAGGCGCGCTGCACCTTCTCCAAACGACTTACACCGTTGCGGTATCCGGTATTATGGGGCCCGACGGCGGTTCTCCTGAAAAACCGGTGGGCACCGTAAGCATCGCGACCGGCAGCGCGGAACGGATTTATACCCAGACCTACCACCTCCGTTACGCCAGGGAAAGAAACATAGAACAGACGGCCGTACTGGCACTCAACCAGTTGAGACGCTTCATTTTAGGACTGGTATAGGCGGTTTCCCCGAATTGGTTACCTTTGCCCCGATTGCTTGCCATAAAAGTGCGACCGGCTTCCCGGCTGCATGTGCTTTTATTGCATCAGATCGTACGCTAAACTAAAACAAACACAAAATCTGACAGTAACATGGCTATGGTTGATCTTGTAATGCCGAAGATGGGTGAAAGTATCATGGAAGCGACTATTCTGAAATGGCACAAAAACCCCGGAGATTATGTAAAGATGGACGAAACCCTGCTGGAAATCGCCACGGATAAAGTGGACAGCGAGGTGCCCTCCACCGCTGAAGGTACGCTGGAAGAAGTACTTTTCCAGGTGAATGATGTGGTATCCGTTGGTACCGTGATCGCAAGGATCCGTACCGGTCAGGAAGCAACATCCGCTTCTGCCGCTCCTGCTCCCACCCCAACGCCCGAATCCAATGAGGTTCCTGCCACAGAAAACACTGCCGTAGTTCAGGAAGAAAGGCCTGTTACCAATGGCGGTGCGCGTTTTTACTCCCCACTGGTGCTGAACATCGCCGGCAGCGAAGGTGTTTCCCTCTCCGAACTGGAAAATATTCCCGGGTCCGGCAACGATGGCCGCGTCACCAAAAAAGACATTCTGCAATATGTGGCCGATAAAAAAGCCGGTAATGTATCCGCACCGAAGTCCATGGAGATCATGGTGAAACAGGAAGAACCCCGTCGCACGCCTGAAACATCCGCCCCCGTATCTTACTCCGGCAATGTAGAGATCATTGAAATGGACCGGATGCGCAAGATGATCTCCAAACACATGATCGAAAGCACGCAAACCAGCGCCCATGTTACCAGCTTCTCCGAAGCGGATGTAACGAATATGGTGCTCTGGCGCGAAAGAGTGAAGAAAGATTTTGAAAAGAGAGAAGGCGAAAAGATCACGTTCACCCCATTGTTCGTGGAAGCCGTGGTGCGCTGCATCAAAAAGTTCCCCTGGCTCAACAGCTCCGTAGAAGGCGATAAAATCATCGTAAAAAAAGACATCAACATAGGCATGGCCGCCGCCCTGCCCAACGGCAACCTCATCGTGCCAGTGATTAAAGGCGCGGACCAGCTCAACCTGGTGGGTCTCACCAAACAGGTGAACCAACTCGCCAATGCCGCCCGCAACAACAAACTGAAACCCGACGATACCGCAGGTGGCACTTTCACCCTCACCAACGTAGGCACTTTCGGCAGTATTATGGGTACCCCCATCATCAACCAGCCGCAGGTCGCCATCCTGGCCGTGGGCGCCATCAAAAAACGTCCCGTAGTAATTGAAACGGAACAGGGCGACTCCATCGCCATCCGCCACATGATGTACCTCTCCCTTTCTTATGACCACCGCATTATAGATGGAGGATTGGGTTCAACGTTCCTGAACGCGGTGACGAAGGAGTTGGAGAATTTTAATCCGGAGAAGGAGTGGTAAAGCCTCACCCCGCCCCCTCTCCTGCAGAGAGGGGCAATGTTTGTCGTATTCGAATAGTTATTGGGGCGTAGGGGGATTTGTGTTGAATGATTGTATTGGTAAATACTGAAAGGTATCTTTGAGCCGTTGTTTTAAATAGGAGGAAGAACAATCTTGTTAAATAAAATAATAAGGCGTGCCCAAATTCCGGCACGCCTTATTATTTTATTTAGTGCATAAATGCAGCTTTCCGCGTATATACAAGAACGTAATACTATCCTCTTTAAAAAAATCATGCTTCCAACTAATCAAGGCTCCGCGCCGTTGCGCCGTTGCGAGAAATAAAATCTCTCCGAAATAAACCACTCCAAACACAAACAACGTTGCGAGGCACGAAGCAATGCATCCTTGCTCCTGCGAGACTGCGAGGCATGAAGCAGGAAGCAGTGCGCTGCGCAGTGCAAAGCACAAAGCAGTTGCGTGAAAACAATCGCGTTAAAACCCTACTTCCTCGAAGAAACAATCTCCATATCCGCCCACTGCCATGCCTTCCTGAAACGCTTATCCACAGCCTCTGCCGCCTCATTCTTCCCCTGCCCCTTCAGGCTATTGTACAACCCTTTCAACGCCCAGCCATTCTCCGGAAACGTAGCCAGATCTTCAAGATATACTTTCTCTGCCACCTCAAAGCGTCCTGCCTTCACCAGCCAGTGTCCCAATGAATGGCGCACGGAGAAGAACCAATCGGGCGGCTCGGTATAATTCAGGTTATCTTCTATTACAACGGCTTTTTTCAGCAACTCAAACGCGGGATCAAACTGATTTTCTCGCGCGAGCAATTCAGCTTCCAGTGTATATTCCGCGATCTGCGCCAGGTGTTGTGCGCTGTTCATGTCCCAGATGGAAAGTTTTTCCATGGCGGGATCTTTTACAAGTGCTTTCAGCGCGTTCAACTCAGTCCCGGCTTTACCTGTTTCTCCTTTAGCGGCATAGGCCATACCCCGTGCATAATGCCAGATAGCGCGGGGGTAAAGCAGACTTTTACCCGGCTGATCTAGTATCAGGATATCCTCCCATTTGCCCAGGTGCACGAGCACATAATAAGGAATGATGTAAAAATGTTGCACGCCTGTAAACTCCGCGAGGAATTTTTTGTCTGCTTTGCGGGAGATCATCCATGCCGCGTCAAGGGCCTTTTTGCTGCTGCCTTCAAAAAAAGCGCAGGCGGCCAGGAAATGAATATTGTGCGGGTAATACACCAGCGGTACCATGCCCTGCACTTTACACTGCGCGATATAGGAACTGTCGGCCAATACAGCGCGTTCATTCACCATTACCCCTTTGTGGTATTCGCCCATTCTGATATAGGTGTGGGAGGGCATGTGGACGAGGTGCGCCGCCGAGGGCATGGTATTTTCCAGTTTATCGGCGTAAGGGGTGGCCTTTCCAGCTTCTTTGGAGGCTTCGGTGGCGTGGATATAATAATGAATGGCACCCGGATGTTCCGGGTTGTTCCGGAGCATTTTCTCCAGCAGGGTTACTATTTCAGGCGTCCAGGGCTGGGGGGTACCATCTTTCAGCCACAGGTTCCAGGGATGCAGGTTCATGAGCGCGTCGGCCAGTAAGGTGCCGATGGTGATATCGTTGGGAAAACGCTGATGCGCCTCCCGCATTTTTTGCGCATATGCTTCATAGTATGGCGCCATATCTTTCTCTTCTTTCAAAGGAAACCTGGCGCGCATGGCATTGATGAGTGCCTGCTCCTGCCCGCTTGTGTTTTCCACATATTTCAACGCATTGGCAATGGCGGCATTGATCTCGTCCAGACTGCTTGGGTTTAAAGGCGCATTGTAATTCGGGCCCAACACCAGCGCCAGCCCCCAATAAGCCATAGCACAGGTGGAATCATATGAAAGTGCGGTTTGAAACGAACGGGCCGCTTCACCGTGGTTGAACCCGTAAGTGAGCGCCAATCCCTGGTTGAAGTACTTCTGCGCCATTTTGTTTTTAGTGGAAATCCTGTATTTGAGGTCCCCCAATCCCTTCAGCAAGGGCGCTTTTCCTTTGAGTAATGCCGCCGGATCAAAAGATGGTGCACAATAAATGTACGTGCGGTTTCGGTTGTATTCCGCTTCGGGAATACCATCGTGTTCTTTCACCCTGGCAAAGATGAAAGCCGCGACGGCCGTTAATAAGACAATAAATGTTTTCATGACTGCTGGTTGTTTGTTTTATAAAATCGTTTCGTCGTAAAGCCCATTAAAATCGGGCACAGGAAATTGGCTTCGGAATACCTCCAGTATCCATTTGTTTGAACTGCCCCCGAACAGGAGCAGCATAAAGTTGTTTTGCATGGCTAAATAATTTGATTAGAGGCCACAAATTTCAACCATAACGGAAGGGCACACAATCACCAAACGGTGTATATCTATTGCCCGGATACGGAGTTTGGTTTGCATCAGGATATGGATGAGGAAATGCCGATTTAGCTGCTCATCAGGATTCATGTCTCACACCTCTTAGAAGCGATAGGGCGAATCCTCCACTTTAAGTTCAGGCATGGCGGAAAGCAAGATGGTGCTGCTTCGCTGTTGTGGCCGCAAATGGTGACCATGATTGGCAAATTGCAAAGTTTGTAAAATATACGATAAGCTACAATCACCAAATCAGGTGACTGCAAAACAAAGACTTACCGTCCTTTATCTGATGTAGTTTTGATAGCCGATTCTCCATTTATACCAGCCGCCCTCTCCTAATACTCAGTAGCCCGATACCGGGATGTGGGGCAGAAGTGGTTGCATTTTCCCATTTATTAGAGGTTCAACCGGGTGAACCAGGAACTTTTCTCCAGTGAAAAGGCTATATTTCTGGTCTATAACTAAAGGTGCGCAAAGATTACATCCTTTGCCAGCGGGTAAACCACCGTCATTGGAACCACCATTGTTCCAGAACAGTTGGATTGCTTTAATTGGTAACATGGCACATGCAGGTATCAGGTTCCTTTGGCGTTATTTTCTGAAAAAGGAGATAAGGCAACTGTGCCCAACCTATCTCCAAAAGCGGGTATCCGTTTAGAACCGGATCTTCCGCACCACACCATCAAAGAAACGTAATTCAGCGGCTGCGCCATGCTCTCTTGCCGTTACTTCTACCGGGAGCAGTTCGTTCTTCCGCCATTTTTCTCCTGATTTTTTCCAGAGCATTAATGTCACGTACAACTGGTTGAGGGAAGCATTGTCCGTAGTTGTATGTGCGTTGATCACCTTACTTTCCTTGCTTACCGGGTGTACGCCAGTGGTGGCGATGGTTTGCATTTGCTGCCAGCCTGAAAGCGTTATCATAGCCAGCTGGTACACGCCATTGTCGATAATGTGCACGGTATAACCATTTACGTTTTTCTTTTTTTCTTTGATCTCTCCTTTAAGTTTGGGCAGCGCATAGTGCCCCAGCCTCATTTCAGCAGGGACCGAACTCGCATACCTGTCCACGCGTAATATACCATTGGGCAACGGCATTTCAGCCAGGTTCAGTTGAACCTCGCGGTTCGTTTCCAATACTACATCTCGGTAATAAACGCCGTCTTCAAATTTTTTAAAAGTGAACAGCCGTAAAGGTTCCCATTCCGCTTTGGCGTTCCTGAAAATATAGTTCATGGCCACCACACCGCTTACGCTATCGGCCTGCCAGGGGAACGCGCTGTTGTAAGAAAGCCGGTTGTAATTCTCGCTGGCGCGGAACTTCTCCCAGGACTTCTCATATTCCACATGACACCAGGCCCTGATTTCCGAGGCCCCAATGTTGAGATAATCGGTAATCAGTATTTTAGAACTGTCCTGGAACTTATTGTACACCTGCCCTTTCTTCATTTCCCCAGCCCAGGCACCTTCGTTTTCCGTTTCGGTCCAGAACCTGCTGTTCTTCGGGATGAGTAATCCCAGGAAAGCCTTTCCCATCCAGTAAACACTTCCCCTGCAACTGTAAGATTGTACCGTTGGCTCAAAGGCACCGTAGAAGCCAAGTGTGGGCACCTGATCTTCCAGGAAAGATGGGTTTTGAAGGAACTGCAGCAACGTCCCGGAAGCAATTCTGCGCATCCAGCCATAATTCACACCCGGATCATCCTTCATGCCCATCAGTGGGAAGGGCACAATGGCCCCAAACCGATACGCCATACTTCTGCCCCACATGATCATTTCCCCGTTCCTGCTGAACAGGTAGGGGTAGTTGTTTTTCACTTCACTGAAATTAGCAGCGAATCGCTCGGCGTATGCCGGGTAATATTTTTTACCAAAGAATTCCGACCACAAAGGCGCGTACATCTGAAAGGCCCACATGCTGTAATAATCATAAGCGGGATTATCATTGTACCAACCATTGCCACGGTAATGCTCCAATGTTTTATCGAGGTACTCCGTGAGTAATTTTTCGTTTACGGAATAACCTTTATCCTTGAAAAAACTCAAGACGAAGATGTTGAAGAACTTCCAGTTGGAAGGAACGGTTGGACCATCGCCATAACTGATCATCACTTTCGCGAGGGCATCCTGTTGTGCTTTGGTAAGTGGTTGCCAAAGTAATTCAGGAATAGCGAACAAAGACACCGCTAACGCGCCGAACTCCACCAGTGTTTGCGAAGGGCCGCCGTTTTTTGCGCGGGGTTTGATAAAAGTAATGCTGTTGGAATCCAGCAGTTTCCCGATGTGTAACCTGTAGTAATCTGCTACGCGGATATTTTTAATGGTAAGGTTAGAATCTTCCTTCAGCAATGGCACAGCCACGAATAAGGTGCGGCAAAGGCCCTCCAGCATTTCAGTAGGCGTATGCACACCATTGCGCGGATAACTCACCCCTGGTTGTTTGGGAAACACCATGGGATCGTTGATGGCGCTTACATGCGTGAACGCGCCATCCAGCAGGTAATGCGCCGCATTAAGCCAGTGCTGGCGCATCATGCCAGTGAAAGGACTTTTGGCAAAGTCAGGTTGCTCTACGTTAAATACTTTCTGCGCAATAGTGTAACCGGAACACATGAAAAATACAATGCCGGTAAGTATGCTACGAATATTCATTTTCATCTGATTGTTCCTTTCCTTGAATTATTTTTTCTTTTATTGACTTACTCCTTTGCCGCAGCATGGCAGCACACAAAATTACTGCTATTGCTCCTGCCCAAACCAGGTAAGCATTCCATGATCACTTCACCTCAAAACTTATCATCCCTGCTTTTATACCAGCCGATTTCGCCTCAAGTGTTATTTTTCCAACTCCTTTTTCCACCTGCACAATCACCTGACATTTCCCATTGAACAACTTCCGTTTCCAAACTTCTCCTTCACTATATTGGTCCGGCTCATGACTACTTGGATCTCCATTGCCCACTCCAATGATTTTACCAGGGCCGGATAATGTGAAAGTGACGAGTTCATTCACATCCGGCACGGTTCTTCCTTTTGCATCTATCACATGAATATTAACGACAGCAGTGTTATTTTCGCCCTGATCTAACATAGTGAATTCCGACTGAAGGACGAGTTTATCGGGCGCACTGGTTGTTTCCACCACTGCCTTATTTTTTTTTCCCTTCCTCCATCCTATCGCTTCCAGCTTTCCAGCTTTGTAGGGAACCATCCATTTCAAATGCCGGTTCCGGGGCATATCTTTTTTTCCAAAGCTTTTCCCGTTCAGGAAAAGTTCCACCTGTTCCGCATTTGAGTTTACCCAGACTTCTATTGGCTCCCCTTCTCTTCCCTTCCAGTTCCAGTGTGGGGAAATGTGTACCACATCTTCATCACTCCACCAGGATTTGTAGTAATAGTAGATGTTTTTAGGAAAGCCGCACACATCCATCACGCCGAAATGGGAATTGATATTGGGCCATTCGTAAGGCGTGGGTTCTCCCCGGTAATCGAATCCTGTCCAGATGAATCCCCCCATCCAGTAATCATTCACGGCGGCGAGCGTCCACCATTCTTCAGCTGTACTTGCCCACCAGGGAGAAGTGATGTCCTGGTCCGGCACATAAGCATTCACCGTATCCACCTTGTAAATACCACGTGTGGTAACGGTGCTCCCCATTTCCGTTCCTACAATTGGCTGGCCGGGATTATCTCTGTGGTAAGCCGCTACAGCAGAATCCCTGTAATTAAACCCGCGAACAGGAATTATCTCATTGATTCCCCGCCGGAAGTTCGCAAGGTCAGCCGCGTAAGTACTGGTGCGTGTGGGATCAAGTTTTTGTTGGAGCATCAGCAACGATTGTCCGATCCTTCTGCCGAAGCTATTGGTTTGAACATATCCTTCTTCATTTCCGATGGACCACATAAAAACAGAGGGATGGTTCCTGTCGCGGCGGATCAAACGTTCCAACTGGCTGGTGTACTCCGGACTGCTGTTCAGTAAACGGTGTTCATCCATCACCAGCATCCCCAGGCTGTCGCAGGCATCCAGCAGTTCAGGATTCGGCGCGTTGTGACTAGTACGGTAGGCATTGGAGCCCATTTCCTTTAACCGCCTTATCCTGTAGTAGTGCATGGCATCAGGAAGCGCTGTCCCAATGCCGGCATGGTCATGGTGGTTATTGGTCCCCTTCAGTTTCACCTGCTTTCCGTTCAGGAATAATCCTTTGTTCGCGTCAATGGTGACCGTCCGGATACCGAATCTTTGTTTGATGGAATCGATCACTTTTCCTTCCTGCTTCACAACGGCTATTGCACGGTACAAATATGGATCTTCGATTGACCATAACCGGGGGGTATTCACCGGAATGTTCTGTTCAACTTTTTCTGTCCCAAGTATTCCGAGGGCAACCGGAAAAGCTGCGGAACGTGCCATTTCCCTGCCGTTCCGGTCCGTGATGTATACCTGCACTGAAACATCTGCAGGTGTCAATGCTTTATTCACCAGTTCAGTTTCCACTGTTACAAGCGCATTGCTTCCTTCGTGCTTTGCATGAACGAAAACGCCATTTTCACGGATATGCGTATTGTGGTATTTGTTCAGCCATACATGCCGGTAAATACCCGCGCCTTCATAAAACCATCCTTCATATTGTGTGGCATCCACGCGCAACACGAGCAGGTTTTCGCGGTCGTAGTGCAGGTAATCCGTTACGTCAAAAGTTTCACCCACATATCCGCTTTCATTGTTTCCTACGTAAAATCCGTTCAGCCATATTTTCGCATCCCGGAAAATACCATCAAACTGAATGGAAAACCTGTTGCTGGAATCCGCTCTTGCAACAGTAAACTTCTTCCTGTACCAACCAATACTGGTTTCGGGAAACAACCCGCCAACAGGTTTGTAACCATGCGCCAGTACATCATTGTTTTTTACGTTAACGAAAGGAAGCGCTACGGCCCAATCATGGGGAAGATTTACATTTTTCCATTCCCTGTCATTGAACTTAGCCTCTATCGGCGTTTTATCCGCCCTGCCTGTTTTGGCAAAAAGGTTGGCTATGCCATAATTAAAGTCTTTCGAAGGATCACCCGCATGCCCAAAATGGAATTTCCACCCATCATCCAAAAGCCTGCGCTCCCGCGGATTCGTTTGCGAAAAGCCAGCAAAAGCTAATAAAACGGAGAGTAGAAAACTAAGTATACGCATGATCTTTTAAGTTCAAAAATTTTGATGTACGATTTTGTATTGACGCTATTCCTATATGTTGTAAATGATTTTGTAAAGTTATGCGATGCCTTCAAAAACCACTATCCGTATTTTAACGGATCGGTTCCATTATATGCATATTGCTATTCTTTTTTATAAGGTGCAGATAGCCGTTCCGTGTCTGATGCGAGTTTGGGAAGTATATAACCACCTACCTCTATCTTAACGCCAGGAAATTCTTTATGAAGCGCCTGCACCTCTTCCTGCGAAACATTTGTCTGGAATACCGTTATTTCACGGAGCGATGGCAGTCCCTTTAAAGCCAGCAGGCCTTTTGCAGAAACTTTTGTACCGTGCAAATTGATGTATTTCAACGATGGAAACCTGGTGAGTGCTTTCAACCCCGCATCTGTAATCGCAGTATGTTCCAGGCCTAACCTTACCAGGTTGGGCAGCACAGGCATCGTTTTCAATCCGGCATCGGTAATCCGTGACCCGTTGAAATAAACAAATACGAGTTGTTGCGATAATGGCGCAAGCAACTTCACTTCCACATCACCAAATTCCGGCGCGTTCAGGCAACGCAGCGAAAGATAATTACCTGATGTGGAAACCGGCATCAATAAAGCGCCCGTCTTTTTTATTGCCTCTATATCTTCTTCCGGAGCCTGCGGCACGGTTGAGGTTGGAATATCTTTGTCCGGAACATTTTTCGATTCCTGCACGTCCCCGGTTTCTCCCTGCAATGCCGTTAGCAAAGCCTGTTCTTTTTCATCCGCCTTCAATGCTTTCACTTTCGCGGTGAAAGAAGCACCTTCCCTGATCCACCACAACAGCAACTTCAGTTCCTGCTCCGTGATTTGTGGTTTTCCTTTGGGCGCCATGTGTTTTTCATCACTCACCGGAAGCAATACGCGCCGGATGAGTTCGCTTTTTTCCACATCCCCGGCAACCAATGCGGCACCTGTTTTTCCACCTTTCATCAGTAGTTCCGGTGTATGTAACTGAAGGCCGCCTTTCTTTTTACCCGCATTGTGGCAACTGGTACATTTTCGTTGAAATATGGGTTCAATCACATCAGCATATGCAATGGCTTCGTTGATGTCTGCTATAGGTTTAGGAGCATCTTCACCGGTTTCAGAAACCGCTGCCATTAGAAAATCCGCGCCATGTGTGAGCGTTCCGCCATAATGCCCCGCGCCTGTCAGCAGCAGGAGTATAAGCCCGCCTGTTACCAACTGCCATTTCTGTGCCCGACCGGTTTTGCTCAGCCAATATCCCCCTACCGCCAATGCAGCCGTGGCAATTCCGAGCCACTGGTGCAAAGAAAGTGTGGTTTCATCATAACCGCCACTTTGGGATAGCAGATAGCCGGAAATACAGGAAAGAACAGCGCCTGCCGCTCCAACGAGCCAGGTCAGCGGAAGCGCTGCACGCAGCGGTTTGAAACGCGGACGCAGGGCCAGGAACTGGAAGAACACCGCCAGCAGTAATATGCCAATGGGTAAATGGACCAGCAAAGGATGGAACCTTCCTATAAAAACGAGGCTGTTGTTCAATGTGTACTATTTATACCTTTTTTGCAAGAGGTCCTTCATGTAAGCGTTGATCTCCCATTGGTTGCCGATTTCCTGTTTGGTATAAGGAAGCGTGGGCATATAATTGGCCGGGCCAAACTCCGTGGTGAACGTGATGAAGGGTGCTTTTTTCCTGGTCCGTGCCGCTACAACGGCATCCCACCAGGCAAAATGTTTCTCCACCACCCTGCTCCATTCCGGTGCGCGTGGATCGTTTACCTGCGGCCCCTCCTGGTGGCCGATACGGGCATGTATATGCGCCGTTCTTTCTATTGCAAGCGCCACCGCTTCCGGCTGGTCGTCGAGCAACGACTCGTGCACGTTGCACCAATGCGAGATATCTAATGTCAATTCAAGGGAAGGAACGGCTTCAAGGTAGTTCCGGGCAATGTGCGCAGCGAAAAGCAACCTGGAACGGTGCGTTTCATGGTAAATCGGGATACCGGTTTTTTGCGCGACTTCCTTTGTATGCGCATAAATCTTTTTGCCCTCTTCCATCGGGAAATAATCTCTTCCGCTGTGGCAGTTGATGAACAATGGTTTCATGGAAGCGGCATAAGCGAGGTTCTGCTCAAACTGTGCCAGGTGCTTACTGAAATTGCTTTCAGAGGCGCCCGCGAGAAAAGCGAATTTCAATTCGTATTTCCGGACGGCTGAAAGAAAAGCATCTTTTTCATTTTCCGGTGGCGCCCACACTTCCACCCCATCGTAGCCCGAGTGCTTCGCCGCGTTGCAAAACTGGTCCCAATTGCCTTTAAAGCCCCAGTTGGTAGCCAATACATACAATGGAACGGCGGATGGAATTTTAGGGACATCTTTTGAGAAAAGCGTGGAAGGCAACAAAGCACCGCTGCCGAGCACTGTTGATTTCGCGATAAAATCTCTTCTGGAAACGGACATTCGTAGAGGGTTATGGGGTCAGGCAATAATTTGTTTGATCACTTCTCCTTCCACATCGGTGAGCCGGAAGTTTCTTCCCTGGAAGGGGTAGGTCAGTTTTTCATGGTCGAAGCCAAGCTGGTTGAGGATGGTGGCTTGCACGTCAAACACGGATACCCTTCCGCTTACCGGCGCATAACCGATCTCGTCCGTTTCTCCATGGGTATGTCCTTTTTTGATGCCGCCTCCGGCCATCCACATGGTGAAGGCCTCGGTGTGGTGGTCCCTTCCTTTGAAGGGCAATGTTTTGCCGTTGCGGTTTTCCTGCATGGGCGTTCTGCCGAATTCTCCACCCCATACCACCAGTGTTTCGTCCAGCAGTCCTCTTTGTTTGAGGTCGAGGAGCAGGGCGGTGATGGGTTTATCGATCTGGCGGCACTTGTTGATCATACCCACATCAATGGCGAGGTTGGCATCGGTGCCGTGCGCATCCCATCCCCAATCAAACAACTGGACGAAGCGCACACCTTTTTCCACCAGCTTCCTGGCGAGGAGCACATTGTTGGCGAAAGACAGTTTTCCCGGCTCAGTGCCATACATTTCGTGAATATATGCAGGTTCATCATTGATGTTCATCACTTCAGGAACGGATATCTGCATTTTATAGGCCATCTCATACTGCGCGATCCGGGAAAGGATTTCGGGGTCTTTGAACTGTTCGTATTCCAGTTGATTGACTTTATTGATCGCATCGATTGACGCCTTACGCATTTCACGGTCCACCCCATGCGGATCTTTCAGGTACAGCACCGGTTCTCCTTCCGAACGACACTGCACGCCCTGGTAAACGGAGGGCAGGAAACCGCTGCCCCAAACACTTTTACCGGCATCGGGATTGTTACCGCCGGAAGTAAGTACCACAAATCCCGGAAGGTCGCTGTTCACAGAACCTAACCCATAGGTGGCCCAGGCGCCGATGCTGGGTCTGCCGAGCCTCGGACTTCCCGTATGCATCAGCAGTTGGGCGGGTGCGTGGTTGAACTGATCGGTATGTACTGCTTTCAGAAAGGAAACTTCATCGGCCACGCCGGCAAAATGAGGCAGGTGTTCTGAAACCCAGGCGCCGCTTTGTCCACGTTGCTGAAAACTGGCCTGCGGACCCAGCATTTTGGGCACGCCTCTTATGAATGCAAAACGTTTTCCTTCCAGCAAAGAAGCGGGACAATCCAATCCGTCGAGTTTCATAAGGTCGGGCTTGTAATCGAAGAGTTCCAGTTGGGAAGGAGCGCCGGCCATATGCAGGTAGATCACCGATTTGGCCCTGCCCGGAAACAATGGCGGTTTCGGTGCGAGGGGGTTGGAAAGGTCCATGATACCCGACGACGTATTCCCGGAGAAAAGATCGCAACCATTGAGGAGCGATCCGAAGGCGAAAAGCCCCATTCCCGTGGCGCATTGCTTCAGGAAATGCTTTCTCGTCTGAAACTGCATTCCCAGTTTCAGCGCTTCTTCATGAATATTATCCGTTGGTTTCTTTTGCATGCCACATCAGGATTTTGTAATGAATTCATCCATATTCAACAAAGCGTTCGCCACCAGTTTCAGCGCCTCCTTTTCTTTCTCATCTCCTTTCCCCTCCACAGCATTGATTGCCTTATGGTAAAGCGCTTCAAACACGGCTCTTTTTTCGATGGAAATTTCTTTACCCATGGCCATACGGTAACCGGCTGCGATGCGTTCCTTCAATTGCCTGCCGCTTTGGCTCATCTTTTCCGCAAGTTTTTCCGCCGCTTCCACATACACGGGATCATTCAGCAATACCAATGCCTGTAAAGGTGTGTTGGTGCGTATTCTACGTGCGGAGCATACGTTTCTCGCGGCCCCGTCGAAAGCGATCATGGAAGGATATGGGCTGCCCCGCTTCCAGAATGTATAGATGGCCCGCCTGTACTGGTCCTCCCCTTCGCTTTTGGTCCATTTCGCGCCGTCCCAGGGTGCCAGCCAGATGCCATCAGGTTGGTAAGGCATTACACTTTGTCCGTACATTTTATAAGACAATAAACCACTCACGGCCAGCGACTGGTCCCGTATCTGTTCCGCACTCAGCCGCACCCTTGCGCCCCGTGCCAGGAAACGGTTATCGGGGTCTTTTTCCACGTCGGCGGTACGCAGTTCCGCCCGTTGCCTGTAGGTGGCCGACATCACCATTTTTTTCAGCGTTTTCTTTATGCTCCATTGGTGGTTGTGCATGAACTCCCAGGCCAGGAAATCGAGTAGTTCCGGATGTGTGGGAGCGAAACCTTGTGAGCCGAAATCCTCCACGGTTTCCACGATTCCTCTTCCGAAGAGTTGTTCCCATAACCTGTTCACCATCACACGCGCCGTTAAAGGGTTTTGTGTACTGGTGAGCCACCGGGCCATGTCCAGCCTGGTTTTGGGCGTATTCCCTTTCAGGGCGCCCAGGTACACCGGTACATTGGCCTGCACTTCTTTTCCTTTCACCAACCAGTTCCCTCTTTCAAAGAGGAAACTTTTCCGTTGCATGTTTTGGGGAAAATCCACCATAACAGGAACCACTTCTGAAGGGGCATTCAGCAAAGCAAGGTATTGTTCTTCCGGGAAGTCTGCCGGAAAAGCGGGTGCAAAACTGAACCAGCTGAAATTTACCCCGAAGCTTTCCGTATTGCCTTTCAGTTCAGGCGTAGCATATACAAAATACAGGTCATGCGTGCCCTGCACCGGCGGGACATCAAAGCGGTGTATCTCCCAACGTTTGGTGGCGGGAAGTTGTATGGTAGTGAGGATAGGCCCGTTCGCACTATCGAGCCTGATCTGCCATTGCGCCTGTTTGAAACCAGTAGCATACCGAACGATCAATTGGCGGGCACCGTCCAGGTTTACCTTGCGCAACCTGGCCGTACTGTTATTGCTCATGCCCAGCCATTTTGTATCCAGCAAGGCGGCACCGTTGAAATCGTCGCAGGTGACTGAATTATAGGCGGGCTGGTAGGTACGCAGGAGTTTGGTCCAGTATCCGGATTGAGCTTTGGGGTACGCCTGTTTCATCCAGGCAATCAGCGAATCGGCACGAGCGCTGTCTGCGCCGTGAAAGGAACGCAGTACCGGATAATCTTCATACGAATCCTCGTCTCCGGATTGGTTGAAGAAAGCGAGGAAAGTATAATAATCTTCATGAAAGAAGGGGTCGTAGGGGTGGCTATGGCATTGCACGCAGGAGAAAGTGGTACCCAGAACGGCTTCCCAGGTGGTGTTCACACGATCCATGAGTGCGGCGTTCCTGAATTCTTCGTTATCGGTACCGCCTTCATCGTTGGTTTGTGTATTGCGGTGAAAGGCGGTGGCGATATACTGCGCATCGGTGGGATCCGGCAGCAGGTCGCCTGCCAGTTGTTCTACCAGGAACTGGTTGTAAGGCATATCACTGTTGAAAGCATTGATCAGCCAGTCGCGGTAGCGCCAGATGGGCCTGGCACCATCCCTTTCATACCCTTTGGAATCTGCATAACGGGCGAGGTCCATCCATACCGCGGCCCATCGTTCACCGAAGCGGGGTGAGTTCAGCAATGTATCCACCAGTTTCTCGTAAGCGTTGGCGCTATTGTCTGCGAGAAAAGGAGCCTGTGCTTTTTCAGGCAGCGGCAACCCGGTAAGATCGAGGCTCACCCGCCGCAACAAAGTGCGTTGATCCGCTTCGGGAGAAGGTTCCAAGCCATGCTCCTTCATTTTATCGAAAGTAAAAAAGTCGATCTCATTGCGGGCCCATTCTTTTTTAGGGGAGAAGAAGGAAAAGAATCCCGGTTCGGGCACTTCAGGCTTCTTCACAGGGAGGTACGACCAGTGATCGTCCCAATGCGCGCCCTGGTCGATCCATTTTTCCAGCAGGGCTATTTCTTCTTTGGAAAGCGGATCGGCATTCATGGGCATCCTGGATTCCGGATCGGGATGCGATAGCCTTTTGATGAATTCACTGGCCGAAGCATCGCCGGGGACGATGGCCGGGTGACCACTTTCAGTTTTTTGCAGCGCCTGTTCACGGGTAAGCAGTCCGAAGCCACCGCTTTGTTTTACACCGCCGTGGCAAGAGATGCATTTCTTATTGAGTAATGGTTTCACTTCTGCATTATAATCCACCTTCCGGGAATCGCGGAAGAAAATCCCTGCAATAACTGCAATGCCTGCTAAGGCGATAATAAGTTTTATGGTCCGGCTGGTCCTGATGTTCATATAAGCAACGCAATTCCCTTTAAAGTTAGGGGCTTTTAAGAAATGGCCTTCCTGTACTATCCTAGTGGAAAAAGTACAGCTTAAAACAAATTACGGCTTTAAAAAAGAGTAAAGCAACGCAAACGAATGCGTAAAAAACGGTGGGTTTATGGTGCTTGATGCCTAAAAACAAAAATGACCACCTTTCAGTGATCATTTTCTGAGGTCCCGAGCGGATTCGAACCGCTGTACGAGCTTTTGCAGAGCTCTGCCTAGCCACTCGGCCACGGAACCATTTTTTAGATTCTGCCTATCCGCCAGGTGGCGGACAATGGAACCATTATCCTTTGCAGGACGGCAAAAGTAGGAGAATTTCCGGAAAACAAAAAAACTCCTTCCAATTATTTGATAAACAATAATATGAGCCATCTCCCAAAAAACATAATTTTGTGCTACTTTAACGCACGTTATGCAAAGGATTGGCGATTCCGAACTCATCATCAACGCACGCGGCGCCGTGTACCACCTCGACCTGAGGCCGGAAGAACTGGCCCCAACTGTTATTACCGTGGGCGACCCCGACCGGGTACGCGAAGTGAGCAAGCATTTCGACAAAGTGGAATATACCCGCCAGCACCGGGAATTCGTGACCCATACAGGGTTTATCGGCGACAAAAGCATCTCGGTTGTTTCAACCGGGATCGGCCCCGACAATATTGATATCGTACTCAACGAACTCGATGCGTTGGTGAACATCGACCTGGAAACACGAACCATCAGATCGGAAATCACCACGCTGGACATCATCCGCATCGGTACTTCCGGTTCGCTCCAGGAACATATTCCCGCAGATAGTTTCGTGGCCTCCACCCATGGGCTGGGCCTTGATAACCTCCTGCACTTCTACCGCCACGAAGAGCACGAAGAGGAAAAACAATTGTTACAGGCTTTTGTTACACAAACGCAACTGCACCACCGCGTGGCGCATCCTTATATTTCAGGTGGGGCACCGGGTCTGCTGAAGAAGTTTGTGGGGGAAGATTTTCACCATGGCATTACGGTTACCTGTCCGGGATTCTACGGTCCGCAAGGCAGGATCCTCCGCCTGGGGCTGGCACAGCCGGAACTGATCAACAGGCTTACCAGTTTCAGTATGGGGCCACACCGCATCACCAATTTCGAAATGGAAACATCGGCCATTTACGGGTTAGGGAAAATGCTCGGTCACCGCTGCCTTTCCCTCAGCGCCATCGTGGCCAACAGGGTAGCCAAAACCTTCACCAAAGACGGGCAGGGATTGATGGAAAAGCTGATTAAGGAGGCGTTAGAGCGAATCTGTAATCCATAATTTTGAATGATGGATGTTGGATGATGGAGGCCCGATTGCAGTATGTTGCTTTAAATTTGAAATGAGAAAGAAATTTGTTTCGTAAATATATTGTTGAATAAAACCGTGATACAGCGATGCCGAATAATGAATCCGCCTAAAAACGAATTCCGTTCATCATTCAACATCCAAAATTCAAAATTAATATGCACCTCAGCTTCTATAAATACCAGGGTACCGGGAACGACTTTGTGATCCTCGACAACAGGGACGGTAAATACGATACACTCTCTAACGAACAGGTGCAGTTTCTTTGCGACCGCCGCTTCGGCATCGGGGCGGATGGACTGATGTTGCTGAACACTAAAGAAGGTTACGATTTTTACATGAAATATTACAACGCCGATGGCCGGGAAAGCACCATGTGCGGCAATGGCGGGCGTTGCCTGGTAAAATTCGCCTGGGACCTGGGGCTCCGGAAAAGCAAGATACATTTCCTCGCCGTTGATGGCCCGCACGATGCCGTGGTTACTGAAAAAGGCTGGGTAAACCTCAAAATGATCGACGTGCATGGCGTGAAGGAATATTTCGGTGACCAGATCCTCCAAACCGGCTCTCCGCATTACGTGAAGATCGTGCCCAGCGCGGATGAGATCAACGTATTCGAAGAAGGCCGCGGCATCCGTTACAGCAAAGACTTCGCTGCTGACGGCATCAACGTGAACTTCCTCGAGATCACGGGCGACGACAGCATACGGGTCAGAACTTACGAACGCGGCGTGGAAGATGAAACCTATTCCTGCGGAACAGGGGTAACAGCGGCAGCCTTGGTGGCCGCCCACAACGACAACGGCTTCAACCGCGTGGAAGTCTCTACCAAAGGAGGCACCCTCAGTGTTGAATATGATAAACATGGGGAAGAAGACTTCTCCAACATCTGGCTGTGCGGCCCGGCGGAAAGGGTATTTGAAGGAAGCATTAGTATTTGAATATAAATTTTGTAGGATAAAATTCATCCTACAAAATCCAAAATTAACCACCATTGATCCAGTATTTCAAGATAGTTGACAGCCAGACCTTCGCCATCGACCGCGCCGAAAAAGGCGCCTGGGTGAACGTATTGCCCCCGCTTAAGCAGGAAGAGTTTACCGAGCTGTCGGAGAACCTGGAAATACCGCTCGACTTCCTCACCGACTCACTGGATATCGATGAAAGAACACGTTTCGAAGAAGAAGACAATGTGAAACTCATTGTAATCAAAACACCTACCGAAAACAACTCTTTCAACGACAGCGACGCGTACTACATCACCATCCCGATCTGTATTATCTTAACCCATAACCAGATCGTGACCGTGAACTCCTTTGAGAACGCGGCCATCAAAAAGTTCCTCAATACTTTCCAGAACCGTCACCCCGATAAAAGGAATATGATGGTGCTGAAGATCTTCGAAAAAGTGGTGCAGAACTTCCTCGAATACCTGAAAGAAATCAACCACCGCCGCAACCTCCTGGAGCAGAAACTCTACGATGCCAACCGGAACGAAGAACTCCTGCAACTGATGCGGATACAAAAAAGCCTGGTGTACTTTGTGACAGCGCTCCGCTCCAACGAACTGCTGCTCGTAAAACTGGAACGCACGAATTTCCTCGGTCTTAATGAAGAAGAGAAAGAATTCCTGAACGATCTTATCGTAGACAATTCACAGGCCCTTGAAATGGCGAATATCTACTCCAACATCCTTACCAGTACACTGGACGCCTTCGCCAGCATCATCGCCAACAACCAGAACGAAGTGTTGAAAAGGCTTTCCGTGATCACGATCGTACTTTCATTCCCGGTACTGGTGGCCAGCATTTACGGCATGAACGTACCCATCCCCTACGCCGATTCTCCCTTCGCTTTTTATATTCCCGTATTGTTGTCCCTCATCATTTCACTGGTGGTGGGCTGGTTTTTCCTCCGTAAAAAAATATTCTGACCCATGCCGCTTTTTAATGTACGTGTGTACGGTATTCTCATCAACGAAAACAAGCAGGTGCTCGTGGCCGATGAATACATCCGCGGCGGGTATTACACCAAGTTTCCCGGTGGTGGCCTGGAATTCGGGGAAGGAACCCGCGACTGCCTCGCCAGGGAATTTATGGAAGAGATGAACCTGCGCGTGGAAGTGCTGGAACATTTATATACCACCGATTTTTTCCAGATGAGCGCCTTCAATCCGCAACACCAGATACTGTCCATTTATTACAAAGTGAAAGCGCTGGAACCCATTACGGTAGCGCTTCGCGATACGCCTTTCGATTTTGATGAAACGCAATTGAAAGTGTATGAGTCCAAAAATGAAATTGAAACTTTTCGTTTTATCGACTGGGAAATGTTTTCCAGTGCATCTGTGACGTTGCCGATAGATAAGGTGGTAGCGGAGTTGCTGAAGAAAGGGTGATTTACCCGCTGTGCAATTTTTCTGCAAAACGTTACGCCGTAGCGTCGTTGCGAGAGATTGTATTTTTCTCGCAACGACGCTACGGCGCAACGGCCATAAATGAAATGCTTCCTAAAACACGTTATACCCGAAACTCACATAATATAGCCCACCCACTTCAGGATTACCAAAAGCGCTTCTGTAATACTTATTCAACATATTAGAGGCACCAACCTTAAAGAGATTCTTCGTTTTCGGGATACGATAACTCAACTGCGCATCCATAGTACCGTAGGAAGGAATATTTCCTGTTCCGAAGGTACCTTCCCAATACACTTTATCCTGCCAGCGGTAATTTACATTGAATCCGAACCCATTGGAGAAATCAGGGTTCCCGAAACCCAGGTTGAACCTGTACTTGGGGGTATTGAAGAAAGTAACGAGTCCATCGGGTACATCGTTGAGTTCATCGCTGGCGAAGTTGCCGTTGAAGGCGTAACCTTTGCCCATGCGGTATTCCATGCTGATGCCGTAGCCGATTGATTTCACGTCATCCGAACTGTTTTGCGGATAGGAGAAATTGTTGGAGAATGGTCTGGCGGGAATGGCGAGGTTGGCGATGGAAGCAGGTGTATTGTTCTGGGGCTGGATCACGGCCACTCTTCCGATGAAGTTTTTGTAGATGCCGTAGTAGGCGTACATATCAATCAGGAACTTCTTACCATACAATCCTTTGTATCCAATTTCATAGGAGTTGGATGTTTCCGCTTTCAGCGGAGAGAAGGTGTACGGCACAAGAACGGCAGGATTCAGCGTTTCCCTGAAGCGACGCACACTGGCCGCATCGTAAGGCGCATTGGATGCGAAATTGTATTTTTCAATGCTTTCAGCCAGTCCACCGATCAGGGTGGAGGTGCCGGTAAACAGGTCGATGTACTGGTCCTGCGTCGAAGGGAAACGGTAGGCGGTCTGGAAGCTGGCGCGCACATGACTTTCTTCCGCCACTTTTACCACGGCCGAGAAGCGGGGTGTGAAGCGCCCTTCAAAATTCTTACTCTTATCGTAGCGCACCGATCCGGTAAGTTTCAGCACATCGTTCAGCAGTTTTTTCTGGATTTGAAGGAAGCCGCCATATTCACCTATTTTGATAGCGCCTTCATCATCGTTAAACAATGTACCCTGCGAGTTGAGGATAAACTGGCGGTAGTTGCCACCGACAAGTACGTCGGCAAACTTCACGTATTCGCTCAGGTTCAGTTGCGCATCGTATTGCCACATATCGGTTTTATCCACGAACAGTGCACCTTGTTGTGAAATGGGTACTCTTCTCAGCCGGTCATAGGCACTTTCAAATGCTTCAGATCCGGGCATATAGCGTCCCTGGTCGGCAAACGCACGTGCCACAGCATGTGGATTGGGCGCGGCGCTGCCCACGGCCTGCAAGTAAGCGCCAATGTATTGCGGATACCAGGAACCCGCGAGCGCGGCGGCTGAACTGGTACTTAAACTAGGCTTCCAGGCTTCGTTGATATACGCTGCAAGCGCTGTAGTATTGTAAGATTCACCCGCATTTTCCTGGGTCGTGTATGCACGCACGAACCAGTTCTTTCCTTTTACTTCAGCCTTGTACTGACCGATTTTCAGGTTACGGAGCGAATACCTGTCGGCACCCGTGTATACTGTTGTGCCCGTTCCCCAGTAAGCCAGTAAGGAAGCTTCAATGTTGGGCGTTATATTATAATACAGTCCGCCGGAGAGCTTCACATTATAAGTGCCGTAGTCCACCATATCAGGTTCGTTGTAACCCGTTCTGGAAACGTTCTGATCGGGGATAAGGTTGTTCTGAAGGCCAAGGTAGAATGGAGAAACACCACTTCCCGCGCTTCTGAGAAACGCGTCAATTTGAGTGGCCGTAGGCATATTTCCTGTAGCCTGCATGTATTGCGCGACATATTGTTGCTGCGCCGTTCCCACAATAATCGAAGAAAGCGTTCTCATATTGAAGGACACTTCATCTCCATACACATTCACCCCATCGTAGTTAGGGTCCGAACTGCGGTCACCATTTTTGATGGCGCTGAACACATTGTTGCGATCCAGGTTGCGGAAGTCTTCAGCCTGCCAGTCGCGGGCCTGAATGTACTGGGCGGAGAGTTTGAAGGCGAATTTGTTGTTGAAGGCTTTTCCATAGCGCACGGCCCAATCGTAGTAAGGTGAGATATCGCGCTGACTTCCATCCGTGTGCATGGCCCCCTGCTTGATCTGGAAACTCAGCCCCTGGTAGCGGAACGGATTCTTACTGTTCATCAGCAAAGTACCATTCATACCACCGGAGCCATAGAGGGCGGAAGATGCGCCTGGCAGCAGCTCCACGCTTTCCACATCCAGTTCGGTCATACCGATCACGTTACCTACGGAGAAGTTCAGTCCAGGAGCCTGGTTGTCCATCCCGTCGATGAACTGGTTAAAACGGAGATTACCACTGCCGTTGAAACCGCGGGTACTCACGGTGCGAAAGGTCAGGCTCGAAGTGGTCATATCCACCCCTTTCAGGTTGGCCATACCCTCATAGAAGTTGGGCGCTGGCATATTCCGGATGGTAGCGGCATTCACCCTTTCCACCGTCACCGGCGATTCGAGTATACGTTCGGGTAACCTTGACGCGGCCACCACAATTTCTTCACCGATAGTGGCGCCTGGGGTAATGGTGACCGAGAGTTCCTCTGTAACCGAGGTTACATTCACTTCTTTTGTTTCAAATCCGATGGAGGAGAAAACAAGTATAAAAGGAGGTTTCTGGTTGGTGGATAACCGGAAGAAACCTTTGTCGTCTGTGAAGGTGCCAATCGTCGAGCCTTTGATGGTCACGGAAACTGCGGATATGGTTTCATCGTTGGAAGCATGCTTCACGGTTCCGGAGATGGTGGCAGTCTGCGCAATGGCGGCAATCGAGAAAAAGGCAGTCATCATCAGAGCGAAGGCGTAACGGAGGCTCTTTCTCATAACTGTAGTTTTTGTTTAGGTAATAAACATACTTGAATTTACAATTAGTTTGCCGTTGCATGAAAAAAATATTTTTCCCCAAACTAATTGATTACATGAAGGTTAGAGGTATTTTTTGGGGTATTTGGGTAGGAGATATAACTTCGCGCCATGAGTAATTTTTCCTTCCCCCGCCAAACAGCCTTCTACAAGGGTAAAGTACGTGATGTATATACGATTGGTGATGATCTGCTGGTGATGATCGCTTCGAACCGGATTTCGGCTTTTGATGTGATCCTTCCCAGGCCCATTCCTTATAAAGGACAGGTTTTAAACCAGATTGCTGCATACATGCTGAAAGCAACGGAAGATATTTGTCCCAACTGGCTGGAAGCATCTCCCGCACCCAATGTTTCCATTGGGAAGAAGTGTATGCCGTTTCGGGTAGAGATGGTGGTGAGAGGAAACCTCACAGGGCACGCCTGGCGCACCTACAATTCCGGTTTACGTGAATTGTGTGGTGTTCCGATGCCGGAAGGCATGAAGGAGAACGATTACTTCCCCACGCCCATCATTACACCTTCCACCAAAGCGGAAGTGGGACACGATGAAGATATTTCCAGAGAAGCGATCATCGAGCGCGGCATCGTTTCCGAAGCAGATTATGTTCAACTTGAAAAGTATACACTGGCCCTTTTTCAACGTGGCAAGGAAATCGCCGCCAAACGCGGACTGATCCTCGTGGATACCAAATATGAATTCGGTAAAATCGGCGATACCATTTATTTAATGGATGAAATCCACACACCCGATTCTTCCCGCTACTTCTATGCCGATGGTTATGAAGAGAGGCAACAAAAAGGTGAAAAGCAAAAACAACTGAGCAAAGAGTTCGTAAGGGAATGGCTCATCGCCAACAACTTCATGGGCAAGGAAGGACAATCCGTTCCTGAAATGAGTGACGAATGGATCCAAACGATTTCGCAACGCTACATTGAGTTGTACGAGCAGGTGATCGGCGAAAAATTTGTGCCGGAGGAGTTGAGTGAGGAAGAGACTTTCAGGCGCGTGGTGGGGTATCTGGGAAAGTAAGGTTTCACGCAATTGCTTCGTACCTCGCAACGCGAAGTAGCAAGGACGCAAGGAGCGGTTGAGGTGCTTGTTGCTGTTGAATGTTTTCTCGCCACGGCGCAACGACGCTACGTGGCTGCTTTATGGGGAGTGGTTGGTTTTTTGCTGGTTGGAATGGAAGATGTATTTGTCGCGCTGCTTCAGGCTGGTGACTTTTAGCCTAGAAAACGGACGCGCCACGTGTTCAAGGTGCCTCACCCCCAACCCCTCTCCCGTGGGAGAGGGGCAAGAAATCAGCGATTAGTTTTCATCATAATAAGAATTTGTAATGGTTATTACGGTAGCCGTGTATTTGAAAGTGGATAGAATACCTTTTGATAGCACGGATTTCACAGCCGTTTTTGTACATGAATAAATAAAAACTTCTAATATACACGTCACTTAAGGAAGGTGATAAACAAGCCCCTCTCCCTGGGGAGAGGGGTTGGGGGTGAGGCGATACCAACAAAATAATGCTCCAACGTTGCGCCTTTGCGCCGTGGCGAGAAATAAAAAAACTTACTCCAGCAACCGCCCTAAACACAAACAACGTCTTGCGTCCTTGCTCCTGCGAGGTACGAAGCAGTGCGCTGCGAACTGCAAAGCAGTAAGCAGTGCGTGAAAAATAATCCTTAGATTGCACCTAAAACCACCGCCAGCATGGAAGTACACATCGGCCCCTCCTGGAAAGAACAACTCAAAAACGAATTCTCCAAAACCTACTTCCAGCAAGTCACCACTTTCATCAAAATGGAAGTAATGGCCGGCAAAACCATCTACCCTCCGGGCAAATTCATCTTCCACGCATTCGATAAAACCAGCTTCGACAACGTAAAGGTCGTGATCCTCGGACAAGACCCCTATCACGGTCCCGGACAAGCGCACGGACTCAGTTTTTCCGTTCCCCCCGGCATCAAACCACCACCGTCGCTGGTGAACATCTTTAAGGAACTACATGCTGATATCGGAATGCCCATCCCTTCCCATGGCACACTCGAAAAATGGGCAGAGCAAGGCGTGCTGCTCCTCAACGCGGTACTAACGGTACGGGCAAACGAACCGGCCAGCCACTCCAAATCGGGCTGGATGGAATTTACGGATGCCGTGATCAAAACTATTTCAGAAAAGAAAAAACACGTCGTATTTATGTTGTGGGGACGTTTCGCGCATGAAAAACAGGTACTGATCGATGAAACCAAACACCTGCTCCTGAAAGCGGCCCACCCCTCTCCTTTTTCCGCCGACAAAGGCTTCTTCGGCTGCAAACATTTTTCCAAAGCCAACGCCTACCTCGCCGCGAACGGATTGGAACCGATTGATTGGTTTTTGTAGAAATTCAACCTCCAAAATTAAACATCACTCTTCCCCGTTCCCATAATATCCTACCTTTGCGCCCTATGCAAAACAAGCTTCCCCACGATGAGATAGTGCCGTTTAAAGACTCGGAAAGCACCAAAAAGAAGCAGGTAGCCGAAATGTTCAACCAGATCGCGTTCCGCTACGATTTCCTTAACCGCTTCCTTTCCATGGGCATCGATAAAGGCTGGCGCAGAAAAGCCATCCGGCTGCTCAAACCCCTTCAGCCCAAAAGGGTACTGGATGTGGCAACAGGTACAGGCGATGTAGCCATCCTGACCTGGAAAATGTTAAAACCAACCGAAATTATCGGGATTGATATCTCTGAAGGCATGCTGGATTTCGGCAGAAAGAAGCTGAAAACCAAAGGATTGGAAAAATACATCCGGCTGGAAAGCGGCGACAGCGAAACAATAAACCACCCCGACAACTCGTTTGATGCGGTAACGGTAGCGTTTGGTGTAAGGAACTTCGAAGACCTCGAAAAAGGACTCCGCGAAATGAACAGGGTGCTGCGCCCCGGTGGCCAGCTGATCGTCCTGGAATTTTCCAAACCCAAAACAGGTGGCTTCCGGAACCTGTATAATTTTTACATGGGACTGGTGGCGCCACAGTTTGGCAAGCTTTTTTCTAAAAGCAGGGAAGCCTATCAATACCTGAACGATTCCGTGAAAGCATTCCCCGAAGGCCCGGATTTTATAACTATTTTAAACAAAACCGGTTATTGCGACACCGCAATGAAACCGCTGAGCTTAGGAATATGTACAATTTACAGTGGAAAAAAGCCTTCTACGCCTGTTTCTTCCTGATCGCTTCTTTTGCGGGTCATAGCCAGCAAAAAGAACTTTACCTTCCGGATCACGATCTTAAAAAATATTATTTCGGTATCACCCTCGGTTACAACAGCAGCCGCTTTCACCTGAACCAACATCCCCGGTTCCTCCAGTACGATTCGGTTATGGTGGCGGAACCGCTGAACAACGGCGGCTTCGGGCTTGGCCTTTCGGCCACCGCGCGCCTCACGAAAAGGTTTGAAGCCCGCTTTAACCCACAACTCATTTTTGCGACCAAATCCGTTTCCTATCACCTCAAATATCCGGACGAAATCAAAGAGGAAGAACCCATTACCACCAAACCCGTGGAATCGGTGATCGTTTCTTTCCCCGCGCAACTGAAGTTCAACTCCGACCGTATTGGTAACTTCCGCGTGTACATGTTGGGTGGGTTAAAAATGGACTATGATCTAGCCTCGAATGCCCGTGCCCGCCAGGCCGAAGACCTGGTGAAGATCAAAAAAATGGACTATGGTATTGAAGCGGGCATCGGTTTCAATTTCTATTTCCAGAGTTTTATCTTCTCCCCGGAAATCAAGATATCCAACGGGCTGGGAAATATTCATGCACGGGATGAAAGCCTGAAGTTCTCGAATGTGATCGACAGGATGAGCTCCCGCATGATCATGTTCTCTATTCACCTAGAAGGCTAGTGCCGGGGAAAACCGGGAATACCTCCAATTCCGTCAGTTTACCGTTTTTTCTTTCAAAACCACGGGTATAGTACCCGTTCGTTACAATCATATAAGTAACGGGGACCGCCATATTATAACGGATCACCTGTTCCAACACCAGGGCATTCAGTTCCACATCTGTTGATTTACATTCCACCATCATCCAGGGCTGGTGCTTGCGGTCGTACACGAGGATATCGAAACGTTTCTTCGTGTCGAAGAGCTTCATTTCCTTTTCCACTGCGATCAATGAAGCAGGATACAACAAGGTTGCTGAAAAGAAATGCAGGAAATGCTGGCGCACCCACTCTTCGGGTGTTAACCGGACCCATATCTTCCTGAATTCATCGAAGATCCATTCTTTTTCCCCTTCTTTTTTTAACCTGAAGGAATGGTCGGGAAATGTAACACGGAGCATGCAACGAAGGTAATTGAAACATTTAAAGTAAATTGGGTGATCTTAAACACACGCGGATGAAAACGAAAGAAGAGATCATCAACAACTGGCTGCCGCGCTATACGGGCGAGAAACTGGAAAACTTCGGCCAGTACATCCTGCTCACGAATTTCAGCAACTACGTGAAGTTGTTCGCCGCCTGGAACAAGGTGGAAGTGGTGGGGCTTGAAAGGCCGATGCAATGCGCCACGGCCGAAGGCATCACCATCATCAATTTCGGGATGGGCAGTCCCGGCGCGGCCACCATCATGGACCTGCTCAGCGCTATCGCCCCTAAAGCCGTGCTGTTCCTGGGCAAATGCGGCGGGTTGAAGAAAAGGAATAAACTTGGTGACCTGATCCTGCCGATCGCGGCGATACGCGGAGAAGGTACTTCAAACGACTATTTCCCCCCGGAAGTACCGGCCATGCCGGCCTTCGCTTTGCAGAAAGCTATTTCCACCACGATCCGCGATTATGGCGTAGACTACTGGACGGGAACCTGCTATACCACGAACCGCCGCGTATGGGAACACGATGAAGAATTTAAAGAATACCTGCAACGCATCCGCGCTTACGCGATCGATATGGAGACCGCCACCATCTTTACCGTAGGCTTTTACAATAAAATACCTACCGGCGCGCTCCTGTTGGTGAGCGATCAGCCCATGATACCGGAAGGCGTAAAAACGGAGGAAAGCGACAAGCAAATCACCGGTAAATTCGTGGAAAATCACCTTAAAATTGGGATCGATTCCCTGAAACAACTCATCAACGACGGACTAACGGTAAGGCACCTCCGGTTTTAAAACTGAAACAAATACAGCTTTTGAGTACCATTCTTTCCATCAAAGACCTTTCCATCAGCTTTCGCGGAGCAGAAAATACTTTCCGGGCCGTTCAACACCTGAGTTGCTCCATCCGCAAAGGAGAATGGGTGGCACTGGTAGGCGAATCCGGCTCCGGCAAATCGGTGACCGCACTCTCCATCCTGCAATTGCTGGACAGGAATACAACGGCCTATGAAGGCGAGATTGTATTGCACACCAAAAACAATACGGCTATTTCCATCACGAATGCCGGAGAACAGGATATGGCCGCATTACGGGGCAAAGAAGCGGCCATGATCTTCCAGGAACCGATGACCTCGCTCAATCCGCTACTCACTTGCGGCGAACAGATCATGGAAGCAATGGTGCGTCACCAGGGGATTTCGCATACGCAAGCCCGGGACAAAGCCATTGCGCTTTGCCGGAAAGTGGAATTGCCTGACCCCGAAAAGATCATCCACAAATACCCGCACGAAATAAGCGGTGGGCAGAAGCAAAGGGTGATGATCGCCCTGGCCGTGAGTTGCGGCCCATCATTACTGATCTGCGATGAACCCACCACCGCGCTCGATTACGATGTGCAACGCTCCATCGTGGCCCTGCTCCGGCAATTGCAGCAGGAACAACAACTCGCGATCCTTTTTATTACACACGATCTTGGTTTGGTAGAGAACACCGCCGACCGCATCCTTGTCATGTATAAGGGCGAACTGGTGGAAAACAATACTACCAGTAACATTTTCACGCAAGCTGAACATCCCTATACCCGTGCGCTGCTTGCCTGCCGCCCGGCCTTGTACGCCAAAGGCACCCCGCTTCCCAACGTACAGCAACTGATGACGATCGGAGCACATCACCATGAATCTCCTCCTATTACACCCATTGCACCACGAGAAAAAAACGTATTGATATCCGTTAAAAACATGTCCGTGCTGCACTACCGGACTGCCATAAACGGGAAGAAAACCGCTTTCAGAGCGGTTGACAATATCTCCTTTGATATTTTTAAAGGAGAAACATTGGGATTAACGGGCCCTTCAGGATGTGGGAAAACCACCACGGGAAGAGCGCTTTTACACCTGGTGGCGCCTGAAAAAGAAACGGAAATACAATTTGAAGGAGAAGACATCACCCAACTGAATTCGGCCCAATGGAAAAAACTGAGGCGTAAAATGCAGTTGATCTTCCAGGATCCATATTCTTCCCTTAACCCGTCCAAAACAGTGGGGGCCTTGCTGGAAGAACCTATGCTGATACACGGTATTTTCCCGGACCGTAACGCAAGGAAAAAACGGGTGCTTGAACTGCTCGACCACGTGCAATTACCGGGTTCTTCCATCACGAAGTATCCGCACGAGTTCTCCGGAGGACAGCGGCAACGCATTTCCATTGCCCGGGCGCTTTCCATGGAACCGGCATTCATCGTATGCGATGAATCCGTCTCCGCTTTGGATGTAAGCGTTCAGGCCCAGGTGCTCAATCTCCTGAATGAGCTAAAAGCCCGGTTCAACCTCACCTTATTGTTTATTTCCCATGACCGTGAAGTGGTACGCTATTTCTGCGACCGGATCCTACGGATGGAAAAAGGTCAATTGATTCAATAACGGTCATATTCATTAAAGAAACCTGCCGAACTCTGCCTGTTCTCATAAATGAGCCGGATCAGTTGGTCCTGGAACTGCTCGTCCAGCGGCGTACCGGAGTTTATCGCCTTTTTAGTGAGCCGTACAAGATCACCTTTCACATCCACCAGTTTTTCATTGGCGGGCTGAATGCCTGAAAGCCCCAGTTGCCATTCATCGTCCGGCAATATCTTGTAGCGGAAGAAATACACCCATCCCGCTCTGCCTTTTATCGCCACCCAGGAACGGCCCTTCATTTCTACGGCGTGGAATTGTTCGTACCCTTCCGATTCCAGCAATAAACTCCTTGAAATATCCACCTGCTTTTTAAATGCCGTGGGAAACTTTGAGGCCATGCCCTGTTTCTCCAGCGCACGCAACCAGGCAGCAGAAGTGACCACACGGGAAGCGAGGTAATGGTACATGGTATCAGGTAGTGGAATCTTCTGTTCCAGCATCAGTGTCGCGATGGTCAGTTTGGTCCGTTCATCGCGCACTTCAAGCAGCCTTTTAAAATAGAGTTGCACATTGTTGTGCTGGGCGTAAAACGGCGCCAGCAAGCGTGCGTAGGTGTACACGGGCAAGTCTTTGCGGTCCTCATCTCCCTCTTCTACCATATCTCCGTCCTCTTCTTCGCGGTCCATTTTTTTCTCATCACCCACCTGCATCTTTTTCAGTTCCATCCGCGCATCTACATAAATCTGGGGGAAGTACCGCTTATAAATGGCGGCATCCAGCAGGCTACTGTCACACAATTCGATGAGCAGCCCCTGTATGTATGGTTTATAATCTTCCACCGCGGAAAGGTCCATCATATCGGGGAACAGGGTGGCTGAAAGCTGAAGTGAATCGTACAGTTTGCCGAAGAACTGGTCGTACTCGTAAATATTTTCGTACACCGGCGGACTTTCCTTGAGCAGTTTGCCCAGTAATTCGTAAGAAGTCTTGGTACGGTTGGCGGCGAGGGCTTCCAGCACGGCATTCTGCATCGCGGTGGTATCACCGGATGCGATAAATATGTTTGAAAGCGCGTCTACCAATTTATTCGTAACCGTACTGTCTCTTATATATCCAAGTTCTTTGATAAAATTGGTTTTCCTGGAGAGATAATCTTTATCACCTACGCGTAAACGCCTGATATTCCCCGTGAGGCTATCCACATCTTCCGGCCCGAAATACACGTAGGGAATCGCTTCCGTGGCACGCTTCCTGGTAGCGGAATCAGCGCTGTGGTAATCGGCGAAAAACACCGAAGACTTCCGCTCCGTCACCAACTTTTCTCCCGGTACTTTTAACGGGACGAACGAAGTATAAAATGTGGTGGCGAATGGAGATACCGCCGCGCTGTCGGAAGCATACAACACTCTGTACAGGCGGTTCTGCTGCAGCATGGCCATCAGCCAGATCTGCTTGCGGGTATTCGTATCGCGTAAGATCAGTTCGTAGCCGGAAGCGCCATCGGGGCGGGAGACCATCTTCTTGGAATGTACTATCAGGTCCTCCCTGATTTCTTCTTCGCGCAGTTCTTTCTTCCAGAAAGTAGCGGTATCCTTTACAAAGTAGTAACGGGGAAATTCCGTGAGCGAAACGTACACCGCTTCCCCTGTTTCTTTGTCGTCAAAATGCGCGTACTTGCTTTTCTCCTGGTATTGAAAATAATCCGGGATACTGTTGAGGTATTCATCGGACGTCGCTTTATGCAACAGGGAGCGTAAGTCAGGATCAAGGTCAGGCCTTTGCGGTATTTTCGCCTGGAAGCCAAACAGGGTATCACGGTAATCGTGGAAGGTGTTATAGCGGTAAGGCGTAACGGAAAATGACGAAAAGAACGGCTCGTGGGCAGCTTCCTTTTGCCTGCTTCTCGCCAGCAAAACATAGAGATCGTTGCCGGTGGTAACAAAACGCGCACGAAGGTACCCGTCATCTTTCATCTTATAGAGTGCGTTGATACAGGGAACACCATGGTGGCTGCCTTGTTTCCTGGATAAGGTCTTCTCAATCAGCTCTCCCCTTTTAAAACTTTCTTCCACCAGGCCTATGTAAAAACTGTCTTCTTCAATAAAACTCAATTGCTGAATGGTTTGTTTCCACAGCGCATAAGCATTTCCGGTAGCCGGATCGGTGGCGGTAATTTCTATTCGGCCATCCGCCGCGGTATTGTTCACGGTGGTGGAAAATGCGGGCATGGAAACAGTATACCCTCCACGAGGCGGAGCAATGGTCTTCCATCCCCCAGTGATTTTTCCGGGAAGTTGCGCGGAAGCCAGGAAGCGCTTTGCTTCGTCACCGGAAGCGTAATCGCCTGAACCGCTCACCTTGAATATCCAGACATCAAAAGGCGTGATGAATAGCTTGTATTGCTGCACATCACCCCGGCGCGTTCTGTTCACAATCATTTTACCACGATAGCCGTTTTCAGTGAACGGTTCGGAAGAGATGATCTTTCCGGGAATGCTTTCATACAACATGCTATCCAACTTCTTCATCACCACTTCTTCGGAAAACCCGGTTAAACAAGCGTGTGTTCCCAGGCGCGTGGCGGAGTAATAAGCGCCGTTCTGCATATCGGCATATTGCCAGCCCATGTACGTGCTGTTCTCGTCCTCTTTCTTATACATTTTCCCCCAGGGAGTTTCAGCGGAAAACAAACCCTGTTCCTCCCGAAACACCTCGAATTTAACCGGAACATGCAACTGATCTATTTCGTCCTTCTGACGGGCGTCACGGTCCTGCATCAATACAGGTCTCAACTGATAGCCTTTTTTCCGGAGCAGCTCAATCACTCCCCTTTCTCCCGGAAGGTGCGCGGCGCCAACGCCAACGAACAGACTTTGTTTTTTAAGAATAGTATCAATGGAATTGGCCTGAATTTCATTTCGGAGGAACATGAACTTCTCCATGAAAGCATCGGAGCGCTGCATTTTCTTTTCGAGCGAATCCAGTTCGTCCAGGTCTCCCTTACGGTAGGCTTCCTGCGCTTTCTTTTCAAGATCATAGGTAGGTTCATCCTCATTTACGGTTTTTTTCTTTTTCTCCTTCGCCATATCCAGGTAGGCTTCCGTGATCAATCTTTCCGTTTCAAAGAAATCTTCCACGCCCGTGGAGCGCTTGCCCATCTTCCGGGCCGTTTGAAAGATATAAAGGTCCAGGTAAGTATCTTCCTCGAAATCCGAACGCTGTTTGTACGTGCGGTACAGGAGGCTGTTCAACACCAGCGGCTCCTCGCCCAGCGCTTTTTTAAGGTCTTCCTCAAAGCGTTTCAGCTGGAACGACTTTTCCATGATGTAAAAACCGGATGCCTGGGCGGAAAAGCTGCGCAACTTCTTTTGCTTGTCCTGTGACACAAAAAGTTCATCCTGCCATTTTAAAGGATCAAGTTCCAGGGCCACCATATCCACGGAGCGGATACTGTTGTAGAAGGAATCGCTGAGGTGGAAGGCCATTTTACTGCTCACATGCATAGTTCCGAACAGGTAAGAAGGTGATTTCAGTCCGTTCCCGGATATTTCCCAAAGCAAACTGGGGTATTTCTTTTGTGATTGCGCGTTTGCAGTAATTGCTGTAAGGACCCACAATACCAGGGCCAGTAATTTTTTCATCCTCATTTCATTTTTTAGGGAAGGGCCGTTGCACAGGATAAACATTAAAAGGTGAAAATGAGTTCCTTACAAGAAAAGCGCCTCAACGCTAAGATAATCATTGCGGGCAAAATCCATAGGGTAAGGCAGAATTTTGCCGGATTAGAAAAATATATTATTTTTGCGGGCTTTGATTCATGCCGTAACATGAACAATCCTGGTTCCGTAAGATCAGGTAGTATTGCAGATATCCTACACTTCCTCTGCGCCCGGTTTGTTGCATGCGGCTGAATAATTTACAATAAACCGTGTTTCATATATGAAGTTATCTCAGTTCAAATTTGATCTTCCCTTAAACCTTATCGCACAAAATCCTGCCAAAAGACGTGAAGACAGCCGTTTGATGGTGGTGCACCGCAAAACCGGCCAGATCGAGAACAAGAATTTCAAAGACATCCTGGATTATTTCGACGACAAAGATTGCATGGTCGTTAACAATACCAAAGTTTTCCCGGCGCGTATGTATGGCCGTAAAGAGAAGACCGGCGCAAAGATCGAGGTTTTCCTGCTGCGCGAACTCAATAAGCCCAACCGCTTATGGGATGTGATCGTGGATCCCGCCCGTAAAATCCGCGTAGGCAACAAACTGTATTTCGGTGACAACGATGAACTGGTGGCAGAAGTGATTGACAATACCACTTCCCGCGGCCGTACCATCCGTTTCCTGTGGGACGGTACCGATGATGAATTCCGCCAGATGCTGGAGTTCCTCGGCGAAACCCCGCTTCCCAAATACATTAAACGCAAGCCGGACGAGGACGATAAAGAACGTTACCAAACGGTTTACGCCAAACATGAAGGTGCCGTTGCCGCTCCTACCGCTGGCCTGCACTTCTCCAAAGAACTGATCAAGCGCCTTGAAATCAAAGGGGTTCGTTTTGCAGAAATCACCCTTCATACCGGACTGGGTACTTTCAGGCCCATTGAAGTGGAGGACCTCAGCAAACATAAAATGGACGCGGAGTATTACAAAATTGATGAAGAAGCCTGCAAGCTCGTGAACAAAGCACGGGAAACCGGCCACCGCATCTGCTCCGTAGGTACTACCACCATGCGTGCCATCGAATCTTCTTTTACCGCGCAGAAACTGCTGAAGCCTTCTGAAGGATGGACGAACACATTCATTCATCCGCCTTATGAGTTTTCTATTGCGGATTCGCTGATTACGAATTTTCATCTGCCTAAGACCAGTCTGCTGATTATGACCTGTGCTTTTGCGGGGTATGATCTGGCGATGGAGGCGTATAAGAAGGCGATTAAGGATAAGTACAGGTTCTTTAGTTACGGGGATGCGATGGTGGTGCTTTAGTTTTTTTCACGCTACTGCTTCGTTCCTCGCAGAAGCAAGGCGTTGTTTGTGTTTGCAGTTTTTCAGTGGGGAATTTAATTTCTCGCAACGGCGCCACGACGCAAAGAGCTGTTGAATGAGCAGAGGTTAAGGGTTTGCAATTTTTATTTGCGTTTTTTTAGCGCTATTTTGTATTAAAGCTTTGAACTTAATAGCAAGAAAAAGAGAAATCATAAAAACGCTATTCGCGTTGCATAAAATGGAAGAGGCTATATCGTATGAACGATATAGCCTCTTTTTATTGTATTCTTCTCAGTTACTCCAATCCGAAAACACCTTTGTTGAGCAGTTGAAGTGTTTCGGTTTTATAATCGGAAGGTACGAGGATAGAAACATTGTGCTTGCTTCCGCCATAGCTTACCATTCGCACGGGTATCGGAGAGAGGGCTTCGAAAAGCCTTTGGAGCATATCTGTGGTTTTCACGATTTCGTTGCCCACTACCGAAACGATGGTGTGGTTCGCGTCCACTTCGATGGTGCCGAATGGTTCGAGTTCTTTCACGATCTCCTTGAGATAAGTATTGCTGTCGATCGTAAGGGAGACCGCCACTTCGGAAGTGGTGATCATATCGATCGGGGTACGGTATTTTTCGAATACCTCGAATATTTTGCGGAGGAACCCATAGGCGAGCAACATTCGGCTGCTCTTGATTTTGATGGCGATGATGCCATCCTTCGCGGCCACGGCTTTCACGCCAACCGATCCGGCTTCCGCCATGATGGTGGTACCTTTGGCTTCGGGCTGCATGGTATTGAGGAGCTTCACGGGCACATTGTACATCTGTGCGGGCCAGATGGAGGCCGGATGCAGGATTTTAGCGCCGAAATAAGCCAGCTCCGCAGCTTCATCAAAACTGAGTTGTTCGATGGGCACAGTCTTTTTTACCACGCGCGGGTCATTGTTGTGCATGCCGTCGATATCGGTCCATATTTCGCATACACTTGCTTTGATGGCCGCCGCGATCAGCGAAGCGCTGTAGTCGCTTCCGCCGCGTTTCAGGTTGTCCACTTCTCCCCTTGCGTTGCGGCAGATATATCCCTGGGTGATGAACAGTTTTTTGCCTTTGTGTTCTTCGATCAGCGCTTTGAGTTTTTCGCTGATCACGGGGACCTGAGGTTCATCGTACGCATCGATGCGCATGAATTCCAATGCGGGTAGCAGGGCATGGTCAATACCTGCTTCTTCGAGGTAAGCACTGAACATTTTGGTGCTCATCAGTTCGCCCTGGGCGAGGATGTCTTTATTGAGTGCCTCGTTGAATGATATTTTCAGGATGATGTTCAGGAACTCGAAATGCTCATCAATGATGGCTTTTGCTTTGTTGTATGTTGCTTCCTGTTTCAGAAGGTCCTTCAGGAACTGCTGGTAGTGGGCGTATAATTCGTCGATCTTCTGTTTGGCGGTTTCTTTATCGTTTTTGCTCATCGCATCCCCGATGGCCACCAGGGTGTTCGTGGTTCCGCTCAGCGCGCTCAGGATCACGATGGTTGGTTCTTCATCACGTGTGATGAGCCTTCCCACCTCGTGCATTCTTTCGGGTTTACCTACAGAGGTACCCCCAAATTTCATAACTTTCATACAATTGATTTAGACCAGATGGGTGCCTGGAGCAATCGCGGAGCACAATTTGATTGCTCCTGTTCAACAGACAATCAACGGTTGGTTTTGTGATGTTTTGTTTCGGCGCACGAAGTTAAAGCTTGCAGCCGAATTTTTGCGCCAGCGCACTCAAATCTTCTACCACAGGCTGGAGCAGCGGTATTCCTTCTGCTCTTCGGATGGCCTCATAAGCCCTTTCCGGATCACCGGGTATCAGTACTTTCTCTTCACCGGGAACTGTTTTCGCGTTCCTGAACCTGTTGATCCACTGCTCCATATCTTTGAAGAATTCTTCTTTGGGCCTGAAAGCATCCACCCGCATAGCGCCAAAGAAATGCCCAATGCCTTTACCCGGCATATTTTCAGGCATAGGAACATAGGCAGGGAATGGCGGAACCCACGGACCATAGTTTGCTCCGCTGAGTACCGCGGAGAATATGTCCACTATCGAGCCAAGTGCATACCCCTTGTGGCTTCCCTGTTCCCTGGTGCCTCCTAATGGCAGCAATGCACCGCCTGTTTTAAGCGCATGCGCATCCGAGGTGGAATTGCCCTCTTTGTCCTGTATCCAGCCGGCCGGCGCGGGCTGCTGTTTGCGCTGCAGGATTTCCAGCTTGCCGTTTGCGGCGGTTGTAGTGGCCATGTCCGCCACAAAAGCAGGCTCCTTTCCACCAGGAATCGCTACACATATAGGATTTGTGCCAAGCAGTCTTTCGGTAGAAAAAGTTGGCGCCACCAAAGGACTGGCATTGGTCATGCTCATGCCGATCATATCTTTTTCCAGCGCCATCATGGCGTGATAACCCGCAATACCATAATGATTGGAGTTGCGTACGCTCACCCAACCCGTTCCCGCATTTGCGGCCTTATCAATGGCTACCTTCATGGCGAATGGCGCCACCACAAGGCCCAGTCCACTGTCTCCGTCCACAACAGCGGTGGAAGGCGTTTCATGTACCACCCTGATATCGGGTGTAGCGTTGATGCGGCCCGCTTCCCAAAGGCGCACATAACCGCTTAACCTGGCCACTCCATGTGAATCAACACCCCGCAGGTCAGCGCTCAGCAACACTTCCGCTGCCAGGGTTGCATCTGGTTCGGAGCAGCCGATCGCCAGAAAAATATCTTTCGTGAATGCACTCAGTTGACCGTAAGAAAATGTGCTTGTTTCCATTGGTGTTGGTTTATCTCCTTTTTTCAGAACATCCTAATACCTGGGAAGGCTGCACCTGAACTGATACAACCTTCCTTCATTACCCTGCCCCGATATGGTAATTAAGGAATTACCATATTGGTGACCTGGAGATTCATTGAATTATTCCTTATGTGGTTAGAACGGAAGATCATCGGCTCCGCCATCGTTACCAGCCGGAGCTGAAGGAGCGCTGTAAGTGTTACCGCTGTTGCCGCCGGTTTGTCCGCCCGCATAACCACCACTGTATCCACCGCCATCTGGCGCACCACCTTCACTGCGGCCTCCCAGCAACTGTACGGACAATACCCTGAGCGAAAGGCTCGCGCCGTTTCTGCCGTCATTGGTGGTGTACGTCCTGATATCCGGCGCGCCGTCCACATATACCTGCGTGCCTTTTTTCAGGTAAGGAGAGATTCCTGTACGATCCGTCCAATATGCACATTCCACCCAGATCGTTTTATCTTTCAGATTACCCTGTGCATCTTTGATCTTTTCGGTGTGCGCCACGCTGAAATTGATCACCGTTCTTCCATTTACATTGTTCACCAGGCAATCTTTTCCCAGATTGCCAATAACCTGCATTTTAATCATAGTTCTGAGTTGAAAAATATGAGCCGGCAATTTAGCCAAATTATTTAATTCCGTTTTCCGTTCCCGGCACCGGCGGACCATTCTCCGGCAAATCCTGGAACGCCTCGTTGAAATCGTCACAACCTTCCCTGTCCCACGAGCGTATCTTCTTTACCACCTCCACCAATTCCGCCCGGCCAATGCTGTTCGCCGCATATCCTGGCATCCAGTAAAAACGCCCGCGGGGCTGCAATACGCCATTGATCATCTGGAGCGTATTTTCCCTGATCCTGCCCGCCAGTTCCTGGAGCGGGGTGTCCGGGCTCAGCTTAAGGATCACATGGAGTTGGTCTGACATGCAATACACCAGGTGCACCTGGTGCTTCAACTGTTTCAGCAACACAACGATCTGACGATTGATCCTGCCCCGCCAGGAAGGATCGATCCTGTGCCGTTCGTTTCCCGCAAAAAAGGCACAATGAATAAACACATGCTGCACATTCACTTTCTTTTCATTTTGTTTCAGCAAAAATATTTGGCCTTCAGCTGCCGGAAAACCGTGTTTTATGCAGCATATCCGGAGAAAAACACCGAAAAACTGCCGGTCAAAACACCTGACAGCTTTTAGCCCGCGGCTTTGTACCTTTGCAGCGCACACCAATTGAGGTAGCTGTAAAAATTGACTTTGAATCAATAAAATATGAGCAGAAAAGGAAAAGTACTGGTGGCAATGAGCGGCGGAATTGATAGCACCGTCACCGCTTTAATGCTGCACCAACAAGGTTATGAAGTAGTGGGCATCACCATGAAAACATGGGATTACGCCACCAGCGGAGGAAGCACCGGCAAAAAAGAGACCGGCTGCTGCAACCTCGATTCTTTCAACGACGCACGTATGGCCGCCGTAGAACACGGTTTCTCCCATTTTATCCTGGACATCAGGGATGAATTCGGCGATTTTGTCGTGGAAAATTTCGTGGAAGAATACCTAGCCGGTAGAACACCCAACCCCTGCGTGATGTGTAATACCCATATCAAATGGCGCGCGCTCCTGAAAAGAGCCGATGCGCTGGATTGCGAATTCATCGCCACCGGGCATTACGCCAGCATCCACCAGCACGACAACGGAAGGTATTTCATCAGCAAAGGAAAGGACGATACAAAAGACCAAAGTTATGTGTTGTGGGGGCTGCAACAGGACCTGCTGAGCAGAACACTGCTCCCGCTGGGTGGCTACCACAAATCAGAGATCAGGCAGATGGCCATGGACATGGGCTACCCTGAACTCGCCAAAAAAGCGGAAAGCTATGAAATCTGCTTTGTGCCCGACAACGACTACCGCGGCTTCCTGAAAAGAAAAGTGGACGGGCTCGAAGAAAGGGTCGCCGGCGGCAATTTTGTGGACAAAACCGGTAAGGTACTGGGACAACATAAAGGATACCCGTTCTATACCATTGGTCAACGGAAAGGATTGGACATTACCCTGGGAAGGCCCGTTTATGTGACGGATATCTTCCCCGAAACCAATACGGTGGTGCTTGGCGACGAACCTGATCTGGACCGGAACGACATGTTCGTGGGCAAAGTGAACATGATCAAATACGACACCATTACAGATGGTATGGAAGCCATCACAAAGATCCGGTACAAAGACCGTGGCGCCGTAGCCGAACTGTCGAACAAAGACGGCGGCGTGAATGTAAGGTTCAACGCGCCCGTTAAAGGAATAGCCCCGGGACAAAGCGCCGTCTTCTATGAAGGTGATCATGTGATTGGCGGGGGCATCATCCAGCGCGCAATTATTTCGTAAAGGCAATAAGCGCCGCTGAATACCGTTTCATCACCTGGTGAACCTCAAAGAACCATGAAGCATTTTTTCAGGATTTTTTTCTCCGGACTGGCCATCTCGCTGCTGGCTATTGGATGCAGTAAAGAAACAGAAACGTTGGAAACCGCATCCCTGGCTGATTACTGGCCCATGGTGCCGGGTAAATATATCATTTACCAACTGGATTCCACCATCACCCAGAACTTCGGAACCGCTTTCAAGACCGTATCCTATCAGGCACGCGACCTGGTTGATGCTGAAATCACAGACGGCATGAACCGGCCTTCTTACCGGGTGGTCCGTTCTATCAGGAACCTTGATGGCACCGGGGCCTGGAAGCCCATTGCCACCTATTCCATCACGCACAATGGCAAAACAGGCGAGAGCAACGAAGACAACCTTCGTTTCATTAAGCTGCAACTTCCTATCCGGGAGAACTTCAGTTGGAAAGGCAACAGCTATATAGATACCTACTCTCCTTCCTCTCCATTCAAATACCTCGATGGCTGGGATTATATTTATGAGATGGTAGGCATGCCTTTTGAAACACCGATGAAAACAGTGGACAGCACGATCACCATTCACCAGCGTGATGAAGAGATCGGCTCCGAATCGGATAAGCTGAATTATTTTGAAAAGAATTATTCCGTTGAAGTATATGGTAAAGGCATCGGACTGATCTATAAGGAATTCCTCCATAAAGAGTACCAGGCCGGAAATACACCTCCCGCTTCAGGTAAATATATGGACGGAACTTATGGTATCCGGCTCAGGATGATAGACCATAACTGATCAAAAAAAGTCATCACTGAATAAAGCGATCATCATAGCATTTACAGCATTTCTGCTGGGCTGCGCCTTTATATGCAAGGCGCAAACGGGCTATCATTATGTTCGCTTCACGACTAAAAAAGGAACCCCGTTTCAACTGAGCAAGCCGGAGGCATTCCTTTCCCCTCGGGCCATTTCCCGTAAAAAGTTTCATAAGATCACACTGGACAGCACCGATCTCCCTGTAAACCCGGCGTTCCTTGATAGTATCCGGAAAGCAGGCGCCGTTGTACTGAACAGTTCGAGGTGGATGAACCAGGCGCTCATTCAAACCTCGGACCCGGCTGTATTGCAACGGATACGAGCACTTCCTTTTGTTGCCGGAGATGGCCGGATGTCGCCAAGAATGGACGCTCCCGTTCCGGAGAAACGCGTGGATAAGTTTGTTGCGGAAAATGAAGAGGCGCTGTCCATTCAGCCCAGAACCACCAATACACCATTAAACTACGGCAACAGCTACCCGCAGATACATCTACATGAAGGTGATTTCCTGCATGGCAAGGGGCTTCGTGGCGAAAACATGCTGATCGCCGTGCTGGATGCGGGTTTCCAGGGCTATAAAACCAATCCTATGTTCGATAGCCTGCGCCTGCAGAACAGGGTATTGATGGAGTGGGATTTTATCAATAATGAAGCTTCTGTAAACGAGGACCATCCCCATGGCATGCAGTGCCTTTCCACACTGGCCGCCAACCGGCCCGGCGTTATGGTGGGTTCCGCTCCTTACGCGCAATACCTGTTGTTCCGCACGGAAAACGCAGCCAGGGAATACCCTTATGAAGAACAGGCCTGGCTGGTAGCCGCGGAAAAAGCGGACAGCGCCGGAGCCGATATGATCTCTTCCTCACTGGGCTACCTGGATTTTGACGACCCCGCATTCAACTATAGTTACCAGCAACGCGATGGCAATACCAGCCTGATTACCCGCGCAGCGGATATGGCCGCGGCTAAAGGCATACTGGTCATGAACAGTGCCGGCAATAACGGTAACCTTACCAACGAGAACAAGTTCGTTTCCTGTCCAGGTGATGCCGACAGTGTTTTCACGGTTGGCGCAGTAAATGTTTCTGGACAGATTGCCGGTTTCTCCAGTTGGGGTCCGGCTTATGGTGGAAAAACCAAACCCAATGCCGTATCTGTTGGGCAGGGTACGGTGGTGGCCAACAACGCCGGCAACGCGGCTTCAGGCAACGGTACTTCTTTTGCGAATCCGAATCTGGCGGGCATGGTGGCTTGTCTGTGGCAGGCCTTTCCGGATTGCAGTAACATGGAAATCATCCGCGCAGTGGAGCAAAGCAGTGATCGATACAATGCGCCACATGAAAGATATGGTTACGGGCTTCCGAATTTCAAAAAAGCACATGATATACTTGCCAGGCAGAAAGAACAAAAAAATTACCAGCAAATCCTCGGAAAGAATAACATAAAGGCCTACCCCGTTCCTTTTGATGATGAACTGAGGGTTGCTTTCAAGGCGGAGGCCGATGGGGCCTTGCAATTAAGATTGGTGGACCTGAGTGGTAAGCCAATTGATCACAAACAAATGGTGGTGCATAAGGAACAATACTACACGGTGGAATTCCGCGGACTGCTCAAACTCCCTGCCGGTGTATACTACCTTCAAACCAGCGACGGCACACAAAAAAACATGATCCCCGTTATCAGGCGGTAAAGAATGCGGCATAGAGCGTATCAGCCTTTTGCGCATACCCTTCCAGGTAAGCGGCCTTCACCAGTTTCAATCCTTTTTCCTGTTGCAGAAACGTAACCCTGTCCTCATTTTCCTCCCTGAAAACTGAACAGGTAATGTACAACAATGTTCCACCATTCTTCAAATAGGGCAATACCCTGGAAACGATCTTTTCCTGGAGTGTGGTGTATTTACCTAGATCAGCTTCCTTAAAAGCGGCGAGCTGTTCCGGCGTTCTGGCCCAGGTTCCTGATCCGCTGCACGGTACATCGGCAATAATCAGGTCGAAACTTTGTTTCTCAAGGGGAATAAAGGTTGAAGGATTGGCCAGATCGGCCACCAGGGCCTTGTATCCTCCGATACCCGCTTCTTTCATCCGCGACCGCAGGTTGTGCAAAACAGATTCCCTGACATCAGACACGGTAAGTTCCATCTTCCCCACCACATCTTTCACGAGAATGGATTTCCCACCACTCGCTGCGCAGCAATCCCATACTTTCAGCCCTTTTTCAGGCAGCAATGTTTTCATTTCTTCCATCAGTTCCCCCACCATTTGTGAACTGGCATCCTGTATCACGGCTTCCCGGTTCAGTTCCAGCACCTGGTCGAGCGGAGCTGTGGCGCCAACCGCGATGGTGGCCGGGGCGATCAGCCGGAAAGCAATACCGGCATTTTCAAGTTTCAGCAGAACGGTCTTTTTATGTCCGGGCCTGATCCGGAGGTACACATCGGGCTGTACCAGGTGCGCTTTGAAGAATTGATGGCTATCTGAAATGGCCCCGAGTTTCTCCAGGAGCGGAAAAATACCCTCTACCTGGAAAGCGGGGTATGTTTGTTGGAGCAGCGCTATTCGTTCAGTTAATGTAGCGGCGGGATGGCTTTCCCACCAGGCGAACCATTGCGGCCTGAAGGTTTGCAGCAATTCATCGCGGTGCGTAACGGTCAGGAAATACCCGGCAAGTATCCTGTCCTCCACCGGCTCCTCTTTCAAAGCGCCGCCCAACCGGAGATAACCATAACACAACTGTGAGATCATGCGCCTGTCGCGGGAACCGTATTTTTTATCCTGCTTAAAGAATTGCCGGATAAAATGGTGGAAGGGAAGGTCGCCCCGGTAAGCACCGAGCACCTGCGCAGCTGTATTTAGATAGGAATGCCACTTCATCGGCTGCAAGATACAGTATATAAAATTGTATATTTGACGACTTAACTGTTACCATCATCAGCCTTCGTGAGACCATTCCTTCTTTTTATTGATACGGAAACTTCCGGCTTGCCAAAAAAATGGGACCTCCCCTATTCGGTGGAAGGCAACTGGCCGCACGCGGTGCAATTCTCCTGGACCGTTTACACTGTGGAGGGCCGTTTGATCAAGCAGGAAAATCATTATATCGGCGACCCGGATTTTACCGTTACTCCCGAATCGATCCAGGTGCATGGCATCACACGCGAATTTCTGGACAGGAACGGTGAACCCCGACGCAAAGTTATGGAATTGCTTACCGCGGACCTGATCGCCTTCGCCCCTGTAGTGATCGGCCATTTCATTGAGCTGGACCTTCACCTGGCAGGCGCGGAATACTATAGATCTGGTATGGAGAACATCATTCAGCAATACCCCAGTTACTGCACCATGCAGGCCACCCGGCACCTGGTGCGGCATCCGCAGAAAAAGTTCTTCCGCCTCGGCGATCTCTATGAAAGACTGTTCCAGCGCGAACTCGGTAACCAGCACAATGCCTATACCGATGTGAACGCCACGGCCCAGTGTTTTTTTGAACTGCTGCGCAGAAAAGAAATATCCATTCATACCATTGGGCAACAAAAAGAAGAAATCATTCAGGCAAGAAAAATTTCCAGAAAAGCGGGATGGGGCATTTTTGCCCTTATGATTACCCTGCTTTCCGCTTTAATCGCCTTTTGCTTATGAACCAATACACCAGCTTCCTTCAAACTGTTCCTCCTTTCAACCTGTTACCGGCAGAGAAACTGGAAGCGATTTCCAATGCCGTTCAGGAAATTGAATACAACAAAGATACCCTGATCTATAAGCAGGAAGTAACCGCGATGAAAGGCGTGGACATCATCGCCGAAGGGGCGTACGAATCCTTTTTTTACGATTCCCAGCAGAACAAACGGCTCGTGGAGCTGCACGATAAGGGTTATTGCTATGGTGGTGTTTCCGTGCTGTTGAACCGCAGACAATCCTTGCGAACGGTAATCGCGCTGAAGGGCACCAAAGTGTATTTTCTGCCACGCAAAGAGTTCAAACAACTCTGCCAGGAATATGAATCCTTCAACAACTACTTTACCGCAGAATTCGGTAAAAGAATGATGAATGAAGAATTCGCCCATTTCTTTAAACGGACACCGGTGTTCGACGAAAATTTCACCGCATCCGCGGAAATATATTCACGCAGAATAGAAAGTATTGAAACACGCGACATCGTTTCCTGTCCCGCGGCCACACCCGTTTTTGAAGCTGCAAGAACAATGGCGCTGCACAAGGTGAGTTGCATCTTCATCACCAACGAAGCAGGCGGTATTATTGGTTTCGCGACAGACATCACCCTCCGTGACCGGGTGATCGCGGAACAGGGAGATACCGCACAGCCCATTGCAAACGTAATGGACAACCCCATCGTGACTATTTCATCTGAAGCCTATGTATACGAGGCCATCCTGATGATGTTCCGCACCAAAACCCGTTACCTGGTGGTGGAACGGAATGGTGTGCCGGTGGGCTTTCTCAGCAGGAACAAACTCCTGAGCGAGCAGGCGCAATCACCACTGGTGTTTATCCAAAGCGTGAAACTCGCCCGCTCGGAAGACGAGTTGAAAAGAAAATGGGAACAGGTGCCGCAAATGGTACAGCAACTGCTGACCCGGGGCGTGAACGCAGCCATCGCCAACCAGGTGATCACGACCATCTCTGATACCATCGCACTGAAAGTAATTGAAAGTGTGATTGAAACGATGGGACCACCACCCGCGCGCTTCGTATTCATGGTGCTGGGCAGCGAAGGACGGAAAGAACAGACCCTCAAAACCGACCAGGACAACGCCATCATTTACGAAGACAAAGCCAACGAACACCGCGAAGAAGTGCGTGCTTATTTCCTTGATTTCGCTACGCAGGTGTCGGAAAAACTCAATTATATCGGGTTCGTTTTCTGCACCGGCGGGTTCATGGCGAAGAACCCTAAATGGACGCATTCGCTGTCGCACTGGAAACGGAACTACGAAAGCTGGATGCAGGAATCCGTGCCGGAGACGGTGATCAAGTTCTCCACCTTCTTCGACTGCAGGTACCTTTATGGCGACGAAACGATCATGGAGGAACTGAAAGCCTTTCTCCACCAGGAATTGCAGAAGCCACAGGAAAAGCTGTTTTTCTTCCTGGCCAAGAACGCGCTTCAATACAAGCCACCACTTACTTTCTTTAAAAATATCCGCACCTTCACCAAAGGCTCACAGGAAGTTTTCGATATCAAAAAAGCAATGACACCCATTGTGGACCTCGTGCGGGTTTACGCCCTGAAACACCATATTTTCGAAGTAAATACCGGTGAACGGTTAAAGGCCTTAAAAGAAAAAGGTGTTTTTACCGAAACGGAATACCAGGAACTGATGCAATCCTATTATCTGCTGATGGGGATGCGTTTAAAGAAACAGGCCCGTCAACTGATCCTCGATAAAACGGAGCCGGATAATTATTATCCGTTGAATGCGCTTACACGGATAGAGCAACTTTCATTGAGAGAGATATTCAGAACGATTGAGAATTTTCAGACGGGGATTAAGGTGAGGTTTACGAGTGAGTTGTTTGCTTAGGCCTCACCCCCATCCCCTCTCCCCGGGGAGAGGGGCGATTGTTCAGGGTTGGGATGAATACTAGGTAGTCGAATAATTGTGCGGCTGGTAGTTGGAATTGGGAAACGTAAATGGTTAAAGTGGGAAACAATGGGTAAAGAACTTTAAGTGACTGAAAGCCAACTTCTTGTTTATAAGCATTTAATTTTCAAGCGTATGCAAATAGAAAATATTCTATGCCCGCAATCCATGGTTTCGCTAACTTTACAATGATATGGTTTGGACTGATGCCAATGGTATCGTCACAATAAATATCTTTAAAACCTGGCCTCATGAAACATATACTTATCGCCGACGACCACGCCATTGTGCGGTCGGGGCTGGCGCACCTGCTGCAGAAAATCGGCATCGCCGTTTCCATCACTGAAGCCCGTTGTGGCGAAGAAGTGAGCGAACACATCAAAGCAACACAATTCGACCTGGTAGTAATGGACATTAACATGCCCAATACCGACTCGCTCAGCCTGGTGCAGTACCTGCTCGCCAAACAACCCCATCTCAGGATACTCATTTTCTCGATGAGCCCTGAACACATCTTCGCGAAGCGTTACCAGAAACTCGGTGTTTACGGTTACCTCAGTAAAGACGCGTCTGATTCTGAAATTCTCCGTTCGGTAACCCAGATACTGCTGTACAATAAGCCGTATGTAAGTGAAAAACTGATCGAAACATTCTTTTTCGATGATAAGAAACCATCCAGGCACAGCCCATTCGAATTCCTTTCCGATCGCGAAACGGAGGTAATGCGGCACCTGGTGCAAGGAAAGTCCGTTTCTGAGATATCCGCGAGTTTAAAACTGCATACTTCCACCATTGGTACACACAAAGCGCGCATTTTCGAGAAACTGCACGTCACCAATATCATAGAGTTGAACAAACTCGCGGAGGCCTACCATATGGAACTTACCTGAACGGGAATACGCACGGTAACCCGTGTGCCCTTTCCAGGCGTACTTACAATACTCAATTTGCCTTTCATTTTTTCCAGAAGGGTATGTATAACAGTATAGCCTATCCCAAAAGTTCTGGCGATGGAAACGCGGTTACCGGGCGACGCGTTCATCAGCATGTGCAACTGCCTTTCGTCCATGCCGATACCGGTGTCCTCCACCACGATGGACAGGTGCTTTTCGTGGAGCAGGGCAATCACAAGAATGTTTCCGTTCGAGGTGAACTTGTTCGCGTTATCGATCAGGTTCCTCACCACCACTTTAATTAGTTCGTAAGGCACAAGTAATTCCAGGCCTTGCGCCACCTTCATCTCCAACTGGTTTCCTTTGGAAGAAACGATCTTGCTGTACAACTCTACCACATCTTTCATGAGCGCGCCCATATCCATACGCTGCGCCTGCGGCAACTCCTCTAATGTTTTTATCTCCTGCAACAGCAGCATATCCAGCGCCAGGTGGTAAACCGCGGTCGCTTCCACCCAAAGATCTGATATGGATTCCTGGGAGATGTTCAGTTGTTCATTGGCCGCTTCATCTGCCAGTTGCCTGGCACGCATCATTAAGAAACGGAGCGGACTTTTAAGATCATGTACCACCATAGAGAAGAAGAAGTCTCTTTCTTCTTTTTCATCCTGTAAGGAAGTGCATTGCCGCTGCAACTCGTTCATAAGTTGTCTTGCATCGCGCAATTCTTCTGACTGACGCCTGATCCTTCTACGAAGTTTTTTCCTTACCCTCACTAATACAATCAATAACAATAAGGACTTCAAGAACAGCAACAGCGCAATGATCAGCCAGAAGTCTGCCTCAACAGATAAGATTTTTCCATTGCCATTACAAGCTGAAATAACACAACAGCACAGCAGGAACAAACCTGCGGATGTTCTTTTCATGGATGAGATTTTAGGGGGTGCTTGCGCACGGGGTTATCACAGCGAAAAATAAATGGAATCCCCCTGTGTAAGTATAGAAAAAGACCCATTCGGGAATAGTAAAAACACGAATATTCTTATACTTAATTTATAATCAACATTTTAAGTAAGAAAGAAATCTAAGATAAATCGAATATTTTTTACGATTTCTGGCACAAAACCTGCATTCCTTTGTTATATCATGTATAAACGAATACTTATGAAAAAACAAAAGATCAGGTATTATGAACCTGTTTCAACGCTTCGTTTATCCATATCCGTAATGTTACTTGCTGCTATGCACCTGGCCATTGTATTGGCCTACTTATCTAAAGCATAGTTATTTTTCTATGGCAGAACGGAGTTTTGTCTATATGACAGCAACGGGCCGCCATATAGCTTTGTACAAAATGAAAAACCTCAGATTCGCGATTTCAATACTTATGAAAAATCATCCTACAGACGGTCAGTTTCTACTGATGTAGCACAAAGGGTACGGGGATGGGGGCGAGAGCCCCCATTTTTTATGCATATATTCAATTATTCCGGCGACTGATCGGGAGATTTACCGATTTTCTTTTTCAACCCCTGCCTTGATTTGCTGAAGATCATTTGTCCGTTATCGGTTCCCTTTCTTTTTAACTTCTGTTCTTCTTCCGGAAGTTGCGCCGTTTCGTAACAATCTTTGCTGCAGCATCCATTAAAGGTGGCGGCGCATTGTTCACACTGAATAAAAAGCAGGTGACACCCATCGTTCTTACAGTTGGTATGCGTATCGCAAGGCGCGCCGCACTGGTGACACTGCGCGATCACTTCATCTGAAATGCGTTCGCCCAGTCTTTCATCGAAAACAAAGTTTTTGCCCCGGAACTTATTGGCCAATCCCTGCTCTTTTACTTTGTTGGCGTAGTGTATAATGCCGCCTTCGAGGTGGAACACATTTTTGAAACCGTTGTGCAGCATATAGGCGCTGGCCTTTTCGCAACGGATTCCGCCTGTGCAGTACATGATGATGTTCTTTTCCTTATCGTGCTTCAGCATGTCTACGGCCATGGGCAATTGTTCCCTGAAAGTATCACTGGGTACTTCTATGGCTTTGTCGAAATGCCCCACTTCATATTCGTAGTGGTTGCGCATATCTATCACCACCGTATCAGGATCATCCGTGAGTTTATTAAACGCTTCCGCATCCACATACTTTCCTTTGTTCCGCATATCGAAAGCCGGATCGGTGATGCCATCTGCGACTATTTTATCGCGTACTTTGATGCGCAATACCCAGAACGATTTCCCGTCATCGTCCACAGCGATGTTCAGTCTTAATCCTTCCAGGGGAGGAAAACTATACAGGTAGTTTTTCAGCGCTTCAAAGTTTGGCGTTGGAACGGATATTTGCGCGTTCACGCCTTCTGAAGCCACATAAATACGACCGAATACTTTTAACGCATTCAGTTTCAGGTACCATTCGTCCCGAAAAGCCTTTGGGTCCTCAATGGGAAAATACTGGTAGAAAGAGATGGTGGTGCGGGGCTCCGTTTCCGCATAGAGCCGCATTTTGAGTTCCTCGTTGGAAACCCGGTTGTGTAGAACTGCCATTTAAAATGAAATTTTAAGGACACTTGCCTGGTGAACAAAATTTCCGAACGGTGCAAAGGTACGATGAAGCTTCTACTTTTCAATAAATAGAATCATTCCGGGGCGCCCTGGGCATATCATGTATACCCAGCAGTTTCTTGCGCCTCTTTTCTTTTTTTTCTGAAATAAAATCATCAAGTAAAACCCAATAAATTGGAGCAGGAATACAAAATGCAACAATTGCGATCACCCAATTCAGGTTTGCCATTACCACTTCTATCATAACTTTTTGATTAAGTTCTTGATCTTGTTGTACAAAAGTGTGGTGGCAATGAGAAGAACAAAGGTAAGTAAGATGCCTGATATCAGCAATCCTCTTTCATAACCCGAATAATTGTTTTTCAAAATAATGGATGCCATACCCGAGGCACATGCCACTTTAAGCAACAATGCAGCGCGCAAGAGTTCCGTATAAAACTTAATCTGCTCTTTCACCTGGTCCATACACACTTGTTTTACAGTGTGCAAGTTATGTAGGTCCGCTGATACTGGACAGGTAGAAAAACACCTACTCGTTTCCGGCGCGGATATTTCCACCGATCAATCCACCCAAACCCAGTCTTAGCCCCACCATACCGGTTCTGCCGTTGAGCCAGGAGCCCACCACATCTACGCGGAGTACTTTGAAGATGTTCTCGATCCCAGCGAAGCCCTCAATGTAATTGTTATTTTCCCGCACGTAGAAGGCGTTTCCGCCCGCCACCAGGTTCCAGTTCAGTCTCCGGAACAAGGGTATCTTATTCGTGAGCATCCCGTTAAAATGGTGTTCCAGGTGCGCGGTGGTATAGAAGGCGGCCGTGGTGCTGTTGGCGTAATAAGGCGCAAGTTGGAAACTGTTCAGGTACTCGCCTGCAAACAATGTCTGGTTCCCATTGAAGTGTTGGTAATCCTGTATAAAAACGGATTTCCTGTTGAGGAAACCACCGATGTTCCAACGGTATTTCAACTGACCTTTCAGTTTAAAATTCATTTCATCGCTGATCCCGAGTTGCCATTTGTCGAAATTGCTTTCACTGCCGAGCAGGTCGGGAATGCCTTTTTCATACTTCAGACTAAATACAGGTTTATCGGATCCGATGGCAACTTTCCGGTAAGGGTACTCAATATAATACTGGCCGGGCTGCCAACTGAAGTTCAGGAGGAAGTTCACGGACTGGTGCCTTGCAAATTGCGCACTCAATTGTTCTACCGGATAATTTGGGGTAAAGTTTCTGGTCTTATCTGAATAAACAGAATAATCAGCGGTATTCTCCAATGGAAGCCTTTCTTCGTAACGAAGGCCGAGGCTTATGGAGAATTCGTTCTCCCAGTTCTTTTTCCAGCCCAATGAACCGAACCAGGTTTCGTACAATTTCATATAGTTCTTACGCCGCAACAAAGTGTACGCGGCATTCATAATATCGGAGATCGGCTTCTCGCGGTTGAACTGCAGGATCGTTTTACCGCCACCCGCTTCCCAGGTTCCCGCTCTTTTTGCCGACAAAGGCTCGCCCGCCACCCGGGGTTTATTTCGTGTGTACGATACCGTTCCCCAGGCGTTAAAGTGTTCGTTGCTGAAACCATACCGGGCAAAAGGCCTGAGCGAGACAGCGGTTCCGTTCTTCCAGCGTTTGTTCATATACCCCTGCGCCTGTAAAGCAATCCCTTCCACCGTATTGTATTTAACGCCCTTCGCCAACGCATCCATGCCGTAACTGAAATTATTTTTCTCCCGGAAGGTGCTCCGGTTCACCCCGGACCAGATGATCTGCATCGGTTTAACCGGCCCCTGCCGTTTCCGCAACGAGTCCAGGTTCCTGGGAAGGGAGTCGCGTCCCGCGATGAACAAGCTATCCTTTACTTTATAATCCTTTATCTCTTCCGTTTCCAATGGCACCGGCCGGATGCTGTCCCAGTAAGTCTTCGACTTTTTATTCACCGCGGTATCATACTTCACCAGTGTTTTGTTGAAATATTTTTCGGCGAAAACCGGATCAAGGTTATAGTTATTGTACACGTTCAGGAAGTTCCCGTTCGCTTTGATGCCGAACTGGGCGAAGTTAAAATACACCACCTGGTCCTTTGTGCGCCATACATTTCCGGCCACCGGCACCTGTGTCTGGCGGATGGAAAGACTGTCCAGCAGTTGCAACTGGGATGTTTTAGTGAGCACAAGATCGAGGCTGTGTATCCGCCAGTCGCCTTCCGTGATGCGGATGGTACCTGAAAAAAGCGGTTCGTATTTTCGGCGGGCGATGACCTGTATATCGTGTATTTCCTTCCCATCTTCCACGAAAGAACCGAGGTATTTGTACCGGTAAAAGTTCATCGCGTTTTCCGCCACGGGGGAAACGAATCCGCGGGGATTCAACTGGCTCACCATCACGTTGACCTGGTTTTCATAGAAATTGATGAACGTAGGGAAATTGAATCCGTAACCCGATGAACCGCTTTGCCTGCCCGACCGCACTTCCAGTTTAAGCTGCCCTGGTTTTTTAAACGCAATGTCCGTGATGGATTCAGAAAGAAACATCACACCTTTCCCTGCCGAATCAACGCCCATCTCCTCTTTGTCCTTTTCTTCTATCTTCTGCCCGAAAATACGGGAAGGGAGTTTTTCGGTCCTTACAATGGTTTTGATATAAGCTTCGCAGGTGAAAGCATCCACAGGATCAACGTAATCCTTCCGTTTCCTGATGGCCTGGCGCATGATTTCATAGGCGGGATCTTCCGCTCCGGGCCTTATCACCACTTCATCCAGGTCCAGCGCCTGTTTGCTTAAACTGAAATCAACCGTCAGCGCGGCATTGCCCACCACGACTTTTTTCTCGGCCCTTGTATGGCCGATATACTGACACACTAAGGTGTAGGTTCCCGCAGGAAGATCAAGGTAGTAAGTACCTTTTTCTCCGGAGGTGGTGCCTGTTGTGGAACCTTTTACAAATATGGAGGCGAATGGAAGCGGCTGTCCTTTATCATCCGTTACGTTTCCGCTGATGCGCGTGGCGAAGCAGGATAAAGAGACCAGCAGGCAAAGAAGGGGTAGCAGTATTTTCATTGGTATAAAGCTGTACAACGAAAATACCTTTCCTCCTGTTACAGAAATGGTAAAGATTTATCGCTTGCGGAGGTATGCGCCTGAAAGCGCCGCCAATCCACCAATCAGGGCGCCCAGCAAACAGGTTACCGGGATCAGCACAGCAGCGCCACCTTTAACGGAAAGTACATTCCCTACCCTTTCCGCCATTACACCATTGTTGTTGCTATTCAGGAACAGCAGCAATACCAGCCATAACAGCAATACACCCATAAACCCCGCTAGGAAGGATTTGAAGGGCTGCTGCGGAATGAGTGCGCCTACGGCGAATACGGCTACGGCAAATGCCCACCAGGGAAAATACAATCCCGCCACAAAAGATAAAAGGGCCGAAAGCAGTATGGATACTATAAGTTTCATCTGAATAAATTTGGGGTGATGGATCAGGATGCGGGTTCAAAATGCAGCGTCCACTTCACACGGGGATCAGCGGCTTCAGTTTGCTTCATCATCCAGAGTTTGTAGTATTTCCCCGCGGCCCAGTCGTCCACGAAATTATCATAGTACTTGCTGGAAGGATTCCCGTTCTGACCACCCGGATAAATACCATACGCTTCCGTTTCATCCGTAAGGTGCACCACCATTTTCCAGCTGGGTCCATGGAATTGTTTGGTCGCGTTGATGATATGCCTTCCGCCTCCGGTAGTCAGGTGGAACCTGCTCAGTGCTTCCATGCGCAGAAGGTGGCGGATGCCCGTATCCTTGAATTTACTCCAGGCGAGGGTATTATTCTGCTCCAATACTTCGAGTTGCGCGGAGGCTTTTTTGAAAGCGGCGGTAACCACATCGAACAGGGTTTCCGCAGCAGGCGTTTCTATATTGTTGATGAAAGGGAATGCGCTGTCCTTCAGCAATTGCTCCGCGAGGGTATATTCTTCCGGCCATGTATATACGCCGTTTACCTGTTTAAATTCATCGTACCATATTTCCTGTTCCAGGGAATCGAACCAATGCGAAAACACGGTGGCCCCAATGGATTCCGGGGTGTTCTCCAGGTTCCAGGCGTCGAGTATCTGGGCGAACTTTTGTTCTTTGGGCGAAAGTTTTGAACGGTCGAGGTATTTCCGGAAGATGGGCATGGCGGTTTCCGCGAACAGGTTGTAGTTATCGTTCTGCAAACGTTGCATATCGGCTGGTGTAATGCCGTACATGCCCGATAGCTTCCGGTTAATGATCTTTCCGCGGTACAGGTCATGTACCCCGCCAATATAATACGGATAACTGGAATCAACGGGGAGTTGGTTGGCGCTGCTCACGAATCCGCGTTCTGGGTTCACGAGGTGCGCATTCTCGATTCTCGGGATAAAGCCCTGCCAGAAAAAAGTGCTATCGTCACCCGGCATCACGAAATCGCCTTGTCTGCGCCATTTAGCCGGGAAGTCTGCCTGTTGCCACAACGCGATGTCGCCCGATTTTGACGCGAATATGCAACTCTGGCCGGTGCTACCCAGGTTCTGGATGGCCTGCAGATAATCGTTGTAATTGCGGGCCTTGTTGAGCATGTAGAACATGCGCCATTCGTTGGAGCCATCGTGCGCTTTCCATTTCACGGCGAAGTTCCTTTGCTGCGGCGCTCTTCCTTCACCGCTGAAACTTGCGTCGTACATAACCGGGCCTATATTCGTGTATGCCACTGTGTCTCTGAAAACACCACCGCCCGCAATACCGTGTTCTTCCACGCGGAACTGCGTCATGTGCCAGGAGGAGTCGAACCAGTATTGGCTGCGCGAAGCATCTTTGAACTTCACTTCGTAATAATCGCGCACATCACGCATGGCGTTGGTGAAGCCCCAGGCGCAGCTGTCGTTATAGCCGATAATCACACTCGGTACACCGGCGAAGCTCACGCCGTTGGCAGAGAAGCCGGGGGTATGCAACTGTATTTCGTACCACAGGGAGGGCATCGACAAACTAAGGTGCGGATCGCTACAAAGAATAGGTTTCCCGCTGGCGGTGCGTGTTCCGGCCACGGCCCAGTTGTTGCTGCCATTGTCTTTATCAGGACGGGAGAAACTCACCTGCACACTGTCTTTCCATTGGAAATAGAGTGAATCTGCGGTTAATGGTGTAACCGGGAGCGGTCTTGTGGGGGTGAACGTTGTTCCTTTGGGAACGATTGGGTCAAGCGAATCCTGTGTTACGGGATATAATTTATTGAAATCGGCCTGGGAGAATACCGCTTTGGCATTGGTGTATTCAAAATCATGTTCGGCACCGGAAAGATCGTAACTCATGTACATCACGAAGAGCGCAATCTTTTTCATGGTCCAGGGTTCGGGCTTGTAGTCGAGCAATTTGTATTCGAGGGGAATATCGCTTTCGCGGAGGGAGGCAATATATGCGTTCACACCTGCGGTGTATGCTTCACAAACCCTTTTGGTATCGGGGTCACGATGCATGGTTTCCAGCGTCTTTTCCGCGCCGTACACCATACCGAGGCGGCGCATCTGGCGGTCGTAATTCAGGATGGCGCTGTCTTTACCTACCCCTAGTATTTCGGTGAGCCTGCCTGCGGCCGCGTGGGTCTGGAACTCCATTTGCCAGAGCCGGAACTTTGCATGAAGGTAGCCCTGCACATAAAATGCGTCCTCTTCCTGGTCGGCGAAAACATGGGGTACCAGGCGTTCATCGAAGTAAACGGAAGCTTTCCCTTTTAAGCCATTCAGCGCAAGCTTTCCGCCAAAGTCTTCCTCTGCGGGAGCCGCGTTCTGCCAGAACCCGTGCTGCGGACTTAAAAATCCACCCAACCGGGGCGTTTCGGAACCGCCCACATTCCAGCGTGTGTTCAAAACCGTTACCAGACCTATCGTTGCCGCCGCGCTTACCAGGAAAGGGATTGTTCTCATATCGCTTGTTTCTTCTTGTAATGTACAAAAAAAGCGCTTTTCCCCCAGTAAACAGCATCAGGCCAGTAAAACCTGTTGCAGATGACGCAGATCATCTTCGGTATTGAAGGCATGAAACACCAGCCTTATGCGTTCTCTGCCGGCCGGTACAGTGGGACTTAGAATAGCCCTGGCCTGTATACCAGCTTCCAGCAGCTTCAGTTCTACTTTTTTAACGGCATCGGTACCCGGTACCACGATGCCCTGGATAGCCGTGGGCGACTCCAGTTTTTCAAAAGGAACCTCCAGTTTCTTCCAGGCCGCGATCAACCGGCTGAGACCTGCCCTTTCCTCCTGCATTTCGGGAACCACACTGTAGGCTGCTTCAATAGCCGCCAGTGCAGCTTCGGGCAGCGCCGTGGTATATATAAAGGAGCGGCAGTAATTCACGAGAAAGTCCATCAGCATAGACGAACCAGCGATCACCGCGCCATGGCAGCCCATGGCTTTTCCGAAAGTATAGATGCGCGCGAAACATTTTTTGTGCAGTTCCATGGATTGCGCCAGGCCCTCTCCTTTTTCTCCCAAAACACCCACGCCATGCGCTTCGTCAATAATCAGGTGGGCACGATACGCTTCGGCTATGGAAGCCAGTTCTTCCATGGGCGGCATATCTCCGTCCATGGAAAACACTGATTCAGTGACGATGAATCTTTCGCCCTGGCAGGGGATATCCAGTTTCCGGCGGAGGTCATCCATATTGTTGTGCCTGAAATTGTAGCTTTTCGCGAAGCTGAGCCGGATGCCGTCGCGGATACTGGCATGTGCCAGCGCATCGTAAATCACATGATCATTTTTCTGGGGAACGGAACTGAGGAGCCCGAGGTTGGCATCGTAACCGGAATTAAAGATCAGTGCGTCCTCTGAATCGTGGAAAGCGGCCAGTTTTGCTTCCAGCGCCTCCGCCAGGGCGCAGTTCCCGGCCAGTAACCTGGAGCCGGTGCTGCCGTGTTTCCAGCAGGCATAGGGATAGTGCTCTTTCAGCCAGTCCTCGATTTTTCCGGCCTGTACCACGCCGAGGTAATCGTTGGAAGACAAGTCGGTGCTTTGGTCGGGTAATACCAGCGACCTGAACGCATTGGTTTCTTTGCGCTCGTGTAGTTTTGCGCGGAGGTATAGGGGCATCGGAAAAAACTTTGAATCACAAAGGTCAACAAAAAACATGAGGTGAAACAACCGTATTTTCCCTTAGTGTTAACACCTGTTTTACACGGAGTTGCCCTGAAAAAACAATTAGTGTTTCAACGAAAACCTTTCGCTTTCCCGACAGTTCATTCCCGCCGGAAGCGCACGGTTCCTATCTTTGAAGCATGGAACAACTTTCTGAAGATACACGCAACATCCTGGGCCTTCAGTTACCCACCGATCCCCGTTGGGTTGACCTCGCCGGTATTTCCCTCCAGGCTATCCTTACCGACCATGCCTGGTGCGAGCAGAAAGCCGCCAATACCTGCATCAGTCTCATTCAGAAGTATTCAGACAAAAATCTGCTGGTGGAGGAATTATCGCCCATCGTAACGGAAGAATGGGGGCATTTCAGGCTGGTATTATCGGAACTGAAAAAACGCGGACTCGCATTAGGAAAACAGCGGAAAGACCTATACGTAAACGGCCTGCTGAATTTCACGGTAAAGGGCGGCAGCACCGAAGCGTACTTCCTGGATAAATTGCTTATCATGGCGCTGATTGAAGCCAGAAGTTGCGAACGCTTTAAACGATTAAGTGAGGGGCTGAATGACCAATACATGCGCAAATTTTACCGCCGCTTCATGGAAAGTGAAGCCGGGCACTACCGTTTATTCATTGAACTGGCGGAACATTACCTCCCGAAAGAGCAGGTCCGGACCCGTTGGAAAGCTTGGCTGGAATACGAAGCAACGCTCCTTTCTTCCCAGGAATTGAGGGGCGACCGCATCCATTAAGGCTTACACAAACGTTTTCGTTAAAATATCTGAAAATGCGCAAACGTTTGTCGTTTTTTCCATTGAAAGCCAATCCCTAATTTCAGGCATCAATAAGGAAAAAATGGATAGAAGAAACTTTGTAAAGCAGTCTGCGATTGCTGCCGCCGGACTCGCGATCCTTCCCTCGGGAAGTCTTTTCGCACAGAATAAGAAAGTCCGCCTCGCTTTTATAGGTGTTGGATACAGGGGTCAGAACCACCTCGACAATGCCCTCCGTCGCAGTGATGTGGACGTGGTAGCCATCTGCGACATCAACGACAGAATGCTCGAAATGTCGAAAAAAGTCTTCGCCAGAAACAACAAAACCGTTCCCAAAATATTCACCGGCGATCCCTATGCCTGGAAGAAAATGCTGGAAATGAAAGACATCGACGGGGTCATCATTTCCACCCCCTGGGAATGGCACAAGCCGATGATCATCAGCAGCATCGAATCAGGTATAAAATACATCGGTTCCGAGGTAATGATCGGTATTACCCTTCAGGACCATTGGGACGTGGTACATGCCGCCGAGAAAGCACAGGCGCATGTGATGATGTTAGAAAACGTATGCTACCGCCGTGATGTGATGGCCGCCCTCAATATGGTGCGCCAAGGCGTTTTCGGGGAGATCATACACCTCCAGGGCGGTTACCAGCACGACCTTCGTGCCGTTAAATTCGATGGCGCGGAATTCGGGGAGAAAGGCTTCTCCGAAGCCAGTTGGAGAACACTGCACTCCGTTCACCGTAACGGGGACCTGTATCCCACACACGGTATCGGACCAGTTGCCAACTACATCAACATCAACAGGGGTAACAAGTTCCTTAGCCTGAACTCCTTCAGCAGCAAAGCCCGCGGCCTGCACAACTATGTGGTGGAAAAAGGCGGGGAGAACCACCCCAACGCCAAAGTAAACTTCAAACTCGGCGATGTGGTGACCACTTCCATTGATTGCGCAAACGGCGAAACCATCCTCCTTCAACACGATACCAACCTGCCACGCCCCTACTCACTCGGCTTCCGCGTTCAGGGAACGAAAGGCCTGTGGATGGACGTAAATAAATCCGTGCACATCGAAGGCGTGAGTAAGGCACACCAGTGGGACGAAGCAAAAACCTGGTTCGAGAAATACGACCACCCGCTGTGGGCACGCTGGAGCAAATCGACCGAAGGCGCGGGACATGGTGGTATGGACTTCTTCGTACTGCACGCTTTCGTGGAATCCATCAAACGCAAAACCCCCACGCCAATGGATGTGTACGACGCCGCCGCTTGGAGCGCCATCACACCCCTTAGCGAACAATCTATAGAATTGGGTAACCAAACTGTTGAATTCCCCGACTTCACCGGAGGAGAATGGATGCACCGGAAGCCTGTTTTCGCTTTAAACGACGAGTACTGATCCAACAATTCACATGAACCTGGCTACGATTCAACATATACTGCCCCAATTTGGTATCGACCCCGCCCACGCGGAAATCAATCCCCTCGGGAATGGGTTGATCAACCATACCTATAAAATAACGGATCATCTGCGGCACATCAACATTGTGCTGCAGGTGGTCAACACCGCCGTGTTTCACCAACCGGAAGACATCCAGCACAACTACCTTATCGTACGGAATTACCTGGCACAAACAGGGAGCACCATCGCACTTCCAAGGCCGTTGCTAACCACAAAAGGGGAAATGGGATACACCGATGATGAAAACCGCTTCTGGCGCGGATTTGAATTCATCGAAAACACTTATTCCCCCGACCTGGCCCACAATACGCAACTCGCCTACACCGCCGCACGTTGCTTCGGACAATTCACCCACGAGCTGAACGGCTCTAACATCCACCTGCTCCGGGAAATACTTCCGCGGTTCCACGACCTTGGCTACCGCTTCGAACAATTTGAAGAAGCCATCCTGAACGCCGTGCCCGATAGAAAAATCCGGGCTGAAGAACTAGTGGACGGACTATTAAAGAAAGCTTATATCCTGAGTTTCTTTAACAGCATCCTTCAAAACCCGGACTACAGGATACGCGTGATGCACCACGATACCAAAGTGAGCAATATCCTCTTTAATAAGGATTCAAATGAAGTGGTTTGCCCCGTAGACATGGACACCGTAATGCCCGGAAGGTTCTACTCCGATATTGGCGACATGATCCGGACCATGACCTGCAGCGTAGACGAGAACAGTACCGATTTTAACGCGATCCACATCCGGAAAGAATACTATAAAGCCATCCTGAACGGTTACCTCCATGAAATGGCGCACAGCTTCACGGTGGAGGAAATGCGGCATATTCATTATTCAGGGCTGATTATGATCTACCAGCAGGCGCTGCGCTTTATGACCGATTTTCTGAAAGGAGATGTGTATTACCGGACAAGGTACCCAGATCATAACCTGGACAGGGCACGTAACCAGTTTTGTTTACTGGAGAGCCTGGAACAATTCCTGAAAGAAGAGTACAATTTCCCCGTCAGGATCCCTGCGCAAAATACAGTAGTTCCCGGCTAAGGTCGAGGTAATCATATTTTTTCTGCAGGGCGGCCGTGCGCGTAAGCTGGTCCTGCAGGAATTTTTTATGTTGAGTGGTCTCCGGGTTAAAAGGACGGTGCCTGTAAGCCAGGTCGGTTTTCCGCAACTCTTCCAGCAGGGAAATGGTGTCCTCGTCAAAACAACTTTCCGCCAGTCTCTCCCATACATAACCGGTAGCCTGGTAATTGGGGTGAACCATGTCTTCAGCGTAAAAACGGTAATCGCGAAGGTCATCTATCACCAGTTCGTAGGCGGGGAAATAATACAGTCCCTCAAACTTATCCACCAGGTGGTGCACGGCCTGGATCAACACCGCCTTACTCCGGTTGTTTTCCACCATTCCCTCGCGGAGGTGCCGCACTGGACTGATGGTGAAAATCACCTTAATAGCAGGGTTGAAAAAACGGAGCCGGTGGATCGTGTTATCCATCGCGGCCAATACATCTTCAACAGAAAGCAGCTTTCGGCGGAATATATTCGCGGGTGCCTTATGGCAGTTCGCCACGGGTTGATTGTTCTCCGCCAGTTCATAAGAAAATGCTGAACCCAGCGTAATGATTACCCATTCTGTTTGTTGAAGGAAGCTGTGTGCTTCGTTTACCGCATCATTGATCTTTTGGAGGGCAGCCTGCGGGTCAGGCGCGGAGAAACGGCTGTGGTGGTCCCAACTGTGCCAGGTTTCATTCAGTTCGAACAATTCATCCGCGGTGTACACCCGTTTCTCAATGTAGGCCCGGATGGCGGTAGCGATGCTGACAGGATTAAAAAGGATACCATGCGGGTTCTCCAGCACCCGGAATTTTCCTGCCCTTAATTTCTCACCGATGTGTTCTGAAAAGCAGGACCCGATCAGTAGGATGGGCTGCCGGTGCCGGATCGGCTCCTTCATTTTCTTTACGGCTAGCGCTCTTCTGAATTCCATCTGGCAAATTTACAGGAAAATACGCTGCGCCAACTGTACGCATTGCGCCAGTTCAGCTTGATCAATGCCCGAATCAAAGCCTTTTTCTTCCAGGAAAAAAATCAACTGCTCCATGGGTATATTGCCTACGAGCGCATTACCAGACAATGGGCAGCCACCAAACCCCATGATCGCGCCATCGAAGCGGACACAACCTGCTTCCAATGCGGCGTCTATCTTATCTTTCCAGGAATCAGGCGTCGCGTGCAGGTGAACGCCTATTGTTGTACCTGGAAAACTACGTATGATGTTGCTTGTTATATCGAATATTTCTTCCGGCGTCGCCACTCCAACCGTATCGGCCAGCGAAATAATATTGATGCCGGCCGCCACCATTTTTTCCGACCACTCCGCCACCAGTGCATTGTTGAACGGATCTTCGTAAGGATTGCCAAAACCCATCGAAAGATACACCACCAGTTCCTTCCCGGTCCGCACGCACAAGTCCTGTATCTGCTTTACTCTTTCGTAAGCTTCTTCTCTTCCGGCATTGGTGTTCCGCTGCTGAAAAGTTTCAGAAAGGGAGAAGGGAAACCCAATGTATTTGATCTTAGAAGAAGCCGCGGCCATTTCCGCTCCGCGAAGATTGCCCACGATAGCCAGCAACTGGGTATTGGAAGAAGGTAATGCGCTCAACACCTCCTGTGTGTCGGCCATTTGGGGAATGGCTTTGGGATTCACGAAACTGCCGAAGTCGAGCGTATGGAAACCGGCTTTCAGCAAAGCTGTTTCGTACGCGATTTTGGAAGCCGTGGGGATGAAATGTTCCCACCCCTGCATGGCGTCCCGCGGACATTCGATGAGTTGAAGTGGCTTCAAATTTTGAATTTTGAATGTTGAATTTTGGATGACAGGCGCTAATTCATCATTCAAAATTCAGCAGTTAAAATCGGGCTTTATCCCCGCTGGCGCATCGTTTCGTACAGCATCATACCAGTGGCAACGGATACATTGAGCGATTCGAAATCTCCTTTCATGGGAATCCTGAATTGCTGATCGCATATCTTCATGAGGGAGGGCTGTATTCCTTTTTCCTCGCTTCCTATCACCAGGGCGCAGGGGATGGAAAGATCGATGTCGCGGATGCCCGTTTCGGCGGTCATCTCGCTGGCGAAAACCTGGAGACCATTAAGGTGCATATCATCCACGGCTTTCATCAGGCTGTTCACACGGCATACGGGTATTTTTTCCAAAGCTCCGGCAGAAGTGAGTATAGCATCATCATTGAGGGCACCTACTCCTTTATCTGGGATCACGATGGCATGAACACCGCAACAATACGCGGTGCGCGCGATGGCGCCAATGTTGCGGATATCGGTAACGCCGTCAAGGATCAGGAGCAAAGGCACTTCACCTTTGTCTACGACGTAAGAGATCACCTGTTGCAGGTCGTAATACCTTATTTTGGAGATCACGGCCACAAACCCGTTGTGGTCCGTTACGTGGAAAGCGTTCAGTTTCTCCACGGGTACCCGGTTCACGGGCACCTGGTGTTCCTGGGCCAGTTTCCGCACCACATCGGCAGCCTGTCCGGTAAGATTATTCTGCATATAAATCCGGTCGAGGGCCTTTCCTTCCTGTAAGGCTTTGGAAATGGCTTCAGGACCCACGATAAGAGTACTTTTTTTGGGACGTTGCTGCTGGTTTGTACGAAAAGTGCGCATGGTGATTTTTAAGGTAGGGGCAAAAATACGGAAAGACGTTGGTTCACGCAAAGACGCTGCAGTAGATCACGCCAAGACGCAACAGCAGACTGCTTCGTACCTCGCAGGGGCAAGGACGCAAAGGGTGGCTGCATTGGTGAAATGTAAATGATTTTCAGGAAGCAAGGGAGCAGCTGAATTAGTTGAGATGTAAATCGTTTTAAGCATTGGAAGATGGGCTTTGAGTGATCCAATCGTTCATTTATTACAGCAGGCTTGGCGTTCATTAAGTTCAAAAAAAGAGGACGTACCTAAAAGGTACGCCCTCAATATTATTAAACTCAAAGGTTATAAACCAATTACACAGGGATGCTATTACTCCACAGCCCGTTGCGTCCTTGCTCCTTTGCGTCTCGTATGTTTGTGTTGTTGTAATAATTTAGCTTAATCAATGTGAAAAGTCAGGGAACCCAAA